>NZ_FCOP01000013.1 GCF_900021175.1 Pseudenterobacter timonensis | reverse complement strand
AAGACGATGACGTTGATAGGCCGGGTGTGTAAGCGCAGCGATGCGTTGAGCTAACCGGTACTAATGAACCGTGAGGCTTAACCTTACAACGCCGAAGATGTTTTGGCGTGAGAGACCGATTTTCAGCCTGATACAGATAACAGAATTTGCCTGGCGGCTTTAGCACGGTGGTCCCACCTGACCCCATGCCGAACTCAGAAGTGAAACGCCGCAGCGCCGATGGTAGTGTGGGGCCTCCCCATGCGAGAGTAGGGAACTGCCAGGCATCAATTAAAGAAACCCCGTACCGTAAGGTGCGGGGTTTTTTGCTTTGCACGCAAAATGCCGGGTGGTGGCTTCGCTTATCCGGCCTACATTTGCGCTTTGATTCAGGTTAAACCTCCGGGCATTTTCATTATCACTGGCTAAACTAGACATATTCATCTGCCAGCGAGGTTGCCTTGCCAAACCCACCTTTCAATTATCAGCAGGATTTTGCCAATATAAATTTCCGTGAGCATCCGGAGCGCTATCAGGTCGGGCGCGGAGAGCAGGGCGTTTTGTTGGTTGAACCTTATAAAAGCGAAATCCTTCCCCACTGGCGATACAAAAATGCTGAGGTTGCGCTGCGCTCGGCACAGGAAATTTATGCTCTCTTTGAGGCCTATCGACAAAATGATGATTTCGTGGGTATGGATATGGCCCGCAAGTTTATACAGATGGGCTATACGCGTGCGCGCCGTTACGCGAACCATAAGGGTGGCAAAAAGTATGATGAAGATCGTCAGGTTAAACCACGCGATCATGATCCTGTAAAAGCAGAAGCGGCAAAAGTATTCAAAGGGTGGTGGGATAAGATCCGCGCAGATGAGGATTATCTGCAACGAAAACAGGCTCATCAACAGAAATGGGGTTAGGAGACTTCTACAAAAAGTTATCCAATATCTGACATGCATCACAAAAATTAATGAAACATTTTAGAAACAATTTTTTTACCTAACGCTTCATTTTGATTCCGGTTTAACTGTCAGTAGGGCAATGGCCCGCAATGTCAGACAGGGGAATCAAAATGACAGAAACCGTAGCCAATACAAATACGGACAAAAAGAAAGTCACGAGTGAAGATACACGCCGCCGGGTATGGGCAATCGTCGGTGCCTCTTCGGGTAATCTGGTCGAATGGTTCGACTTTTACGTTTATTCATTCTGCTCGCTCTACTTCGCTCATATTTTCTTTCCATCCGGGAATACAACCACGCAATTACTGCAAACCGCAGGCGTTTTCGCTGCGGGCTTCCTGATGCGTCCTATCGGCGGCTGGCTGTTTGGCCGAATTGCTGACCGGAAGGGGCGTAAAACCTCCATGCTTATCTCAGTCTGTATGATGTGTATAGGCTCGCTGGTCATCGCCTGCTTGCCGGGCTATGACACTATCGGGACATGGGCGCCGGCGTTGTTACTGCTGGCTCGCCTTTTCCAGGGACTCTCCGTCGGAGGGGAATACGGAACCAGCGCAACCTATATGAGTGAAGTGGCCGTGGAGGGACGCAAGGGTTTTTATGCCTCTTTCCAGTACGTCACCCTGATCGGCGGGCAGCTGCTGGCGTTGCTGGTTGTGGTGATCCTGCAGCAAATCCTCAGCGAGGCAGATTTACGCGCCTGGGGCTGGCGTATTCCTTTCGCCATCGGCGCGGCGCTGGCGGTAGTAGCGCTCTGGCTGCGCCGCCAGCTTGATGAAACATCCCAGCAGGAGGTGCGTGCTCTGAAAGAGGCCGGGTCGCTCAAAGGGCTCTGGCGTAATCGCAGGGCGTTCATCATGGTGCTTGGTTTTACCGCGGCGGGATCGCTCAGCTTCTACACCTTTACCACTTATATGCAGAAATATCTGGTCAATACCGCCGGTATGCACGCGAACGTGGCAAGCGTCATCATGACGGTAGCGCTGCTGGTATTCATGCTAATCCAGCCTGTTATCGGTGCGTTGTCGGATAAAATCGGTCGCCGGACATCCATGCTGATATTCGGGGCGCTACTGACGCTGTGCACCGTTCCCATTTTATCCGCTCTTGGTCAGATCACCTCTCCCTATGCCGCATTCGGGCTGATTATGGTTGCGCTGCTTATTGTCAGTTTCTACACCTCGATTAGCGGCATTTTGAAAGCAGAGATGTTTCCAGCCCAGGTACGTGCGCTTGGCGTTGGGCTCTCTTATGCCGTGGCGAATGCCCTGTTTGGCGGTTCGGCGGAGTATGTCGCCCTTTCGCTCAAATCGTGGGGTAGTGAAAACGCATTTTTCTGGTACGTCACGCTGATGGGAGTGATTGCGTTCCTGGTGTCGCTGTTGCTGCACCGTAAAGGGAAGGGCATTCGCCTTTAATATTGTGCAAGCTGCCAGAGGGTATAGCCGGTAGTCGCACCGGCTACATCCCAGGCAAAATCTTTCCAGCTCCAGCCGCTCCCCGCCGGGCGGCTGTCCCATAACTCTTTCGACGCGCCAAGGCTTACGGAAAACATCAGTCCATAGGTTGCGCTGCGATCGTTGCTGTAGCCCTGACGCTGGGCATATTCATTCCCGGCGGCAGAGAGCATCGCTGAGGCGATAAAGTGCTGAGCTTTATCCTGTCCCTGCCAGCTGTCGTTAGCCATATGGCTACAGCCAGTCAGCAGCAGAAAGGTGGGCAAGAGAAGGAGACGCATGGCAGACTCCATAAAAAAGCCCCGTCAGTGACGAGGCCCGGATTTACAGGATACGGCTAATTAAGCGGTCGATACGGATCCGACGCAGACGGCGAATCAGCTTGCGTACTTTTACAGGATATTCCGCGATGCTTTGCAGATCCCGGTAGTGGCGAACCACCGTCGTATGGGTGCGAATCAGCTCTAATTCGCGTTCTCTTGAAGCGGCAAGTTCATGGCGCGGATCGTGGATCAGGATCGCATTCTCCAGATCCAGGCGCCAGGCGCGCGGATTGAGGTTATTACCCGTCAGCAGGATCCATTCGTCATCCACCCACATGCCTTTCAGATGATAGCTGTTATCTTCATCTTTCCATAACCGGACAATCAGCTGATCGGTGTTGACGTAGTATTGCAGGCGGCTCAAAAAACGGCGCAGGTTGATCTCATAAAGATAGGGCAGCGCGCCGATGATCTTAAACGGCTGATCTTCAGGGATATAAAAGTCATTAGCCGTTTTATCCCCAACGATAATTTCCACCTTTTTACCGTTACGCAGCAGCTGGATGATGTTACGTACCAGCACCGCAGGCAGGTTAAAATAAGGCGTGCAGATGGTCAGCTTCTGCTCAGCGCAGGGCATGAGGTGGAAAATGGTTTTATTCAGCAGGCTGGTTTTGCCGAGGCCGACCAGCGGCGTAACGCTCAGCTGTTCGTTGTTGGCGTCGCCCTGAAAAGCGTAACCCGCATCCCGCAGCTCCTGGCGGAACTGGCGGATGTAGTTTTTGATTTCAGGACTCTTAGGACGCTGCGGATCGTCAAGACGATGTACGCCACGGCCATGTACCAGGTAGCGATCGGCCCAGTCGAACATAATATCAGCCAGCCGGGCATTACGAATAAGGTGATAACGATCGTAGCGGTACTTATCAAGCTGATGCAGATAAACATCGTTCAGGCTGGCGCCGCTGTAGAGTACGCTATCGTCAATGATAAAACCTTTGAAATGGAGCACGCCCAGCGCTTCACGGGTATTAACCGGCACGCCATAGACGCGAACGTCAACGCCCGGGTTTTCCTGCGCCATACGGCAATACCAGTCGGCGTTGGTATTTGACGCCGCCGCACCGATGCGTCCGCGTTGGGCGCGATGCCAGTCAACCAGCACCCGCACATCCAGTTCAGGCCGCAGGCGTTTCGCTTCATAGAGGGCGTTAAGGATCGCGCTTCCGCCTTCATCCTGTTCAAGATAAAGCGCGACGATGCAGATACGCTGCGTGGCGCTGGCGATCTTCTCCAGAAGCGTCTCCCGGAAATGGGCGGGAGCGTAAAAAAATTCGACATCATCAACTGACTGAGAGATCTTCGGTAGTTGAGCAAGGTGTTGTTGATGTTTATTACGCTTAAATTTTGACAACATCACAGTGCGTTTCTTCTCTGTTCATTGAAGGGTTATCTGTCATCTGCGGATAACATAAGCGGACAATGATACCACCAGTGCACCCTAAAGTGGTCAACATTTCCAGTACCTTACTTTCGCATCCGGGATGCTTACAACCGAAGAGAAAGGGAAACAATCCCCTCATCCAGCTGTATATCGACTTCAAAACCAAGCTTGCGCGCCAGCGCAATCATGCCGCGGTTATTCGGCATCGTGATACCGTTCAGGCAGATCAACCCGTGATCGCGGGTATAGCTGATAAGCTTTTCCAGCAGGCTTCTGCCGAGCCCGAGGCCTTTGAGATCGGATCGCACCAGCACAGCAAACTCGGCATCTACGTTATCGGGATCGGAAATCGCCCGCGTCACACCGAGGATCTCATCACCTTCTTCGCCCTGGCGAACGGCGACAAATGCCATTTCCCGATCGTAGTCGATCTGGGTCATATTGGCTAAGTCATCATGTGTAAATTCATTGATTTCGCTGAAGTAGCGGTAGTAAAGATCCTCTTTCGTGACCTGCTCGATAAATTTCCGCAGCAGCGGCTCGTCCTCCGGCAGAATAGGGCGAAACAGCGCCTGCTCGCCATTTTTCATCGTCACCCGCTCCTCAAGCTGCAGCGGGTAGGGGCGGATCGCCAGCCGGCTCTCGCGATCGCCGGTAAACGGGGCGATATCGAGCGTAACGTCCAGCGCCGTAAATTCGTTGCCCGACGCCAGAAGCGGATGGATGTCCAGACGCTGGATCTCGGCGCAGTCGACAATCAGGTTGGAGACCTGCACCAGAAACTGGCTCAGCCCGGCAATATCCAGTGGCCTTAGCGCGCTGCGGCCACGAATCTTTTTGTTTTTAATCGCCTGGATAATCAGATAACGTGCCAGGTTCATATTGAGGGGAGGCAGGGCCACAACCGCCTGCTCTTCCGGCCGCCACTCTACGCCGCCTTCGCCCAGCATAATCAGCGGGCCAAAGACAGGATCGTGTTCAACCACGACGCGCAGCTCCTGCGCCCCTGCGCGGTTAGCCATGCTCTGCACCAGCAGGCCATGGATCCGCGCCTGCGGCCAGGTCAGCTTCACGCGATCGATAATAGCATCAGCGGCCCGCTGCACCTCCGCGGCGGTACGCAGATAGAGCATCACCCCCTGCACATCCGATTTATGCGGAATATCGGGAGAGCGCAGCTTCAGCGCCACCGGGTAGCCTATCTGCTCGGCAATATGTACCGCCTCGGCGCTGTCGCTGGCGATCCAGGTCGGCAGGGTCTGCATGCCATAGGCATCCAGGATAGGCTGAACCTCGTGGGTATCGAGCGAGCGAGCCCCCTCATCAATAGCCTGCTGTAAGAGGTGATGGGCATCCGCGGTATTTGCCCGCAAATTACCCGGCAGGGCGGGGGTTTCTCGCAGCTGCTTCTGGTTGCGCCGGTACTCCACCATATGCATAAAGGCGGTGATGGTCCCCTCCGGAGTCCGGTAGGTGGGCAGCCCCGCCTCGCTGAAGAGACGTCGCGCTTCCTGAGAGGAGAACTCCCCGCACCAGTTGGTGAGCAGCGAGACATATTTTCCTCGCGGATGTTTTTTGATCGCTTCGATCAGCGCCCGGGCGCTTTCGCTGCCGGGCGCAACGGCGCTGGGGGAGTGAATCACCATCAGGGCGTCAACGTCCTGACTGTCCAGCAGAACAGAAATCGCGCTGGTGTAGTGTTCGCTGCTGGCATCGTCCCGCAGGTCGAGCGGATTATCAGGGATGACGCTTGCCGGTAACAATTCGCGCAGCCGCGCAAGCGTCTCTTCGCTTAAGAGAGCCAGCTTGCCATTACGTTTCCAGAGTTCATCCAGCGCCAGGGCCGCTGGCGCTGCGCCGTTACTGACGATCATCAGCCTCTCTCCGCGCAGCGGGCGCATATGGCTGAGCGTCTCCACGGCGGAAAAGAGTTCATGAGTATCCTGCACCCGCAGCAGGCCAGCGCGCTGAATGGCCGCATCCCAGGCGGGATCCATGCCGGAATGGGCATGCAACAGACGCTGCGCCGCCGGGCTACGCCCACTTTTGATAACCAGAATAGGTTTGTTACGCGAAGCGCTGCGGGCAGCGGAGACAAAACGCCGTGCATCGCTTAAATGTTCAAGATAGAGCAGGATGGCGCTGGTTTTACTGTCCCTGGCGAGAAAATCGAGCAGCTCATCGACATCAATATCCAGGCTATCCCCTAACGCGATAAAATAGGAAAACCCCATCTCACGCTGCTGCGCCCAGTCGAGAATGGTATTTGAGACGGCGGCGGACTGGGAGATAAATGCCAGCTTGCCTTTTCGAATCGGGACGGGGGAGAAGCTGGCGTTAAGCCCTTGCCAGGGGGCCAGCAGACCCAGGCTATTCGGGCCTAACAGACGCATCTGATAGCGGCTGGCGCAGGCAAGAAGCGCGCTTTGCTGTTCGGGCGGCGAGGAGAGAATAATGCAGGTTTTACACCCTTTCTCTCCCAGCGCCTCCAGCAAGGCTTCATTGCGGCTCGAATGGGTACAGAGAACCGCAAGATCGGGAATAAAAGGGAGACTTTCTACGTCCGGCCATGCCAGAACGCCCTGAACGGCTTTCCAGGCTGGCGTAACCGGTAATACCGGCCCGCTGAAACCGCCCGCCAGCAGGTTACGCATCATCAAATATCCTGCGCGCTCGGGCTTCATAGAGGCGCCGATCACGGCGATGGATTTCGGACGCAGTAGCGCTTCAAGCCCTCGCTGGCTCATACAAGTCTCCTTTGAACGCGATAGACCTGATGATTTTAAACGCTTTGTGGCTCGTCTGCTGTGACGCTTCCCTTATGAATAGTTTTTCCTGCCAGATAACGCTCGCGAAAGCGGGAAAAGTGGTCGCCTAGCGCGCTGGCCGCGGATGCATCGCCGGCAATATCCAGCAGCGCGATCGCCACTTCCGCTGTGCAATATTGCCCGTCGGCATGGGCTTCCCGCAGACGATAGGCTGACACACGCGACAGATCGACGGAAATCACCGGCAGAGCATCAAGGTAAGGGCTTTTGCGAAACATCTTTCGCGCTTCGGTCCAGGTGCCGTCCAGCATAATAAAAAGCGGCGGTTTGCCCGCAGGCGGAGCACTGATAACCTGACGCTCTTGCCCCGCATAGGAGGCGGGAAAGACCACCATCGGCTGATAATCGCTGCTGGCCACCAGGTCAAGCAGCCCCTGCGGCGGCTCGGTCCGTGACCACTGAAATGCCGCGGTATCGGGCAACACGTCGGCAATCAGCCGCCCGGTATTGCTCGGCTTTAGCGGTTCTGTATCAAACATCACCAGGCAAAAACGGCTCTGCGCATGGGCTGGTACAAGCGTGGCGCAAAGGCATTGCCTGAGCGGCAACAGACAGCGCTGGCAGCGTCGGATACGGTTACCGCGGGCAAGAAAAGGGCGGGTGGCGCGCGCAAGACGTTCAGCGCGGAGTTGCAAAACGGCGTTATCAGTCATGGGGGAAGCACAGAAAAAACGCCATTTTCGCAGAGGCGAGGCCGGGGCACAAGGTACCCCGGTCAGGTTACAGGGATTCGTTCAGCCAGCTGTCGAACGGCGCTTTTGGCACCGCGCCGTTAAGCATGTCGACCATTTCGCCATTTTTAAAAATCATAATGGTTGGAATACTGCGGATACGGAAACGGGAACTGAGTTCGCGCTCGGCTTCGGTGTTCACTTTTACGAAGCGCATCTTGCCGCTGCGTTCTTCCGCCACATCTTCAAAAATAGGGGCGAAATTACGGCACGGCCCGCACCATGGCGCCCAAAAATCCACCACGACCGGCAGGTCATCCTTTAACAGCTTGTCGAGGGTATCGCCCGTTGCGTTAATCACATCGCCATCAAAGAGCTCGTGGCCGCAACGCCCGCATTTCGCGCCGTCGTCGATACGCTCCTCGGGAATGCGATTAAGAGCCTGGCAGTTGGCACATACGGTATTCATAACTAACCTCTGATAAAGCAGTGGAACAGAGCGGCGAAGTGCCGGGAATGTTTCTGATATGTTACACATTATCGTCGAGGTTGTTTTAAACGACAATGCGGTTTATTCAATGAGAACAATAGTCACAGGCTTTTGTATGAAATAATGGCTATGCGCGGATACATCGGGTAATCTGCGCGCTTCGCGCAGCGCTGGTGGAGAAAAGCATGAACGACGAACTGAAAAATAAAAGCGGCAAGGTCAAAGTGATGTATGTCCGCAGTGATGATGATTCTGATAAACGCACCCAAAATCCGCGTACCGGAAAAGGGGGCGGACGTCCGGGATCGTCTCGTGCAGACGGTGGCCGTCGCCCCGCCCGCGATGAGAAAAATAGCCGTGGTGATGATCGCAAACGTGACGATCGCCGCCGTAGCGACCGTCCACGCGACGAGTTTCAGCGTGACGCTTCCCCGTCCCCGTGGCGGACCGTCTCCCGCGCACCGGGCGACGACGCGGCGATCAAGCCCGATCACGGCGGTATCAGCGGTAAAAGCTTTATCGATCCAGAAGTGCTGCGCCGTCAGCGCGCCGAAGAGACGCGCGTCTATGGCGAAAACGCCTGTCAGGCGCTGTTCCAGAGCCGCCCGGAATGTATCGTCCGCGCCTGGTTTATCCAGAGCGTAACGCCGCGTTTCAAAGAGGCGCTGCGCTGGATGGCGGCTAACCGTAAAGCTTACCATGTGGTTGACGATGCGGAGCTGACTAAAGCTTCTGGCACCGAGCATCACGGCGGCGTCTGCTTCCTGATTAAAAAACGTAACGGCACCACCGTTCAGCAGTGGGTCAGCCAGGCGGAGGCCGATGACTGCGTGCTGGCGCTGGAAGATGTCGGCAACCCACATAACCTGGGTGCAATGATGCGCAGCTGCGCGCACTTTGGCGTGAAAGGGGTGCTGCTGCAGGATGCCGCCCTGCTGGAATCCGGCGCAGCCATCCGTACCGCGGAAGGCGGGGCGGAACACGTTCAGCCGATTACCGGCGACAGCGTGCTGGAGGCAATCGAGCAGTTCCGCGAGGCGGGTTATACCATCGTCACCACATCCAGCCACGCCGGTACGCCGCTCTCTAAAGCAACGCTGCCGCGCAAAATGGTGCTGGTACTGGGACAGGAGCGTGACGGGCTCTCTGACGCGGCGCTTTCTGCCGCCGACCTTAGCCTCTCCATTGACGGTACCGGCAAGGTAGAAAGCCTTAACGTCTCCGTGGCGACCGGCGTGCTTCTGGCCGAATGGTGGCGTCAGAACAAGGCCTGATTCAGCCTGTGCCCGGCGGCAACAGGCTGCCGGGCTGTTTTATTCGCTTTGCGCCGGTAGTACCGGCATCCAGTCTATCGGCTTCTCGCCGTGCTGCTCCAGCCATGCATTAGTGAGCGCAAAATGATCGCAGCCAAAAAAGCCGCGGTGAGCGGAGAGGGGCGACGGATGCGGCGCCTTCAGCACATAGTGACGCTCGCGATCGATAATGGCCCCTTTTTTCTGCGCATGTGAACCCCAGAGCAGAAATACCACCCCTTCCCGGTGCTCGTTAATCAGCGCTATCACCTTATCGGTAAAAGTTTCCCAGCCCAGGCTGGCATGGGAGTGCGCCTGTCCTGCACGCACGGTTAATACCGTATTTAATAGCATCACCCCCTGGCGCGCCCAGCTTTCCAGATAGCCATGATCCGGACGGGTAAAACCGGGCACGCTCTTTTCCAGCTCTTTATACATATTGAGCAGAGAAGGGGGAATGGCCACGCCCGGGCGTACAGAGAAAGCAAGACCGTGTGCCTGACCCGGGCCGTGATAGGGATCCTGCCCCAGAATCACCACTTTAACGTCAGCGAGTTCTGTATAACGAAAGGCGTTAAAGACATCTTTTTGTGGCGGGTAAATTGTCTGGCCCGCCTCACGCTCCTGGGCCACCGTATTCAGCGTGTTAATAAAATAGGGCTGTTTTTTCTCATCGGCCAGCACGTCGTGCCAGGTTAAAGGTGTTGTCATCTCGCTCTCCTGCGATTTTCGTATCCTTCTAGCTTAACCCGTCACGGCGCAGGCGCAAAATTTGCAGTCAGGAAGGGTTAAGTGCCTCAATTCTGGATGAAAATTACGCCTGAAAAGCTATTTTTCTCACAGGTTAAAATTGATCTGAAACAAAAAATGCAGACCACACTCTTTGTGTGGTTGGTGATTTTGTTGATTTAAATCAATGAATGTGGGGTGGGCGACTGTTATATATACACACAAGAAACAATGGTTTTACCAATTGGCCGCGAAGGCCGACACCAAATACTGTAGCCTAAGGGAGGCAACATATGATCACAGGTATCCAGATTACTAAAGCTGCAAACGACGACCTGCTTAACTCTTTCTGGCTGCTGGACAGCGAAAAAGGCGAAGCGCGCTGTGTAGTGGCAAAAGCGGGTTTTGCGGAAGATGAAATTGTGCCGGTCAGCAAGCTGGGCGATATCGAATACCGTGAAATCCCGGTTGATGTTAAACCTGAAGTGCGTGTGGAAGGCGGTCAGCACCTGAACGTTAACGTTCTGCGTCGCGAAACGCTGGAAGATGCGGTTAAACATCCGGAAAAATATCCGCAGCTGACCATTCGCGTTTCCGGCTACGCGGTTCGTTTCAACTCCCTGACTCCGGAACAGCAGCGCGACGTTATCGCACGTACCTTCACTGAAAGCCTGTAAGCCTCAGCGATTGGGCTGGAAATAAAAAAGCCGGGCATTTAGCCCGGCTTTTTTTTACTCGTCTTTTGATGAAGCTGGCGTAGTGCCGCTTGGCTTGCGTCGCTTACCAATATTTTTGGTATCGCGATGGCGTTGTTTAACGCGCGGTTTCTCTTTTTCCTTCGCTTTTTGCTTCTCGGCACGTTTGGCGAGAACCTTTTTCGACGGCTTGCCGGTCATCTTTTCGCTTGGCGGACGTGTGGTCGGACGCAGCTCGTCAATCACTCGGGCTTTCAGCGGCTCCTCAATGTAGCGGCCCACTTTCAGCAGCAGCAGGTGATCGTGCGCTTCGACCAGTGAAATGGCGGTTCCCTTGCGTCCGGCGCGACCGGTACGACCAATGCGGTGCAGGTAGGTGTCCCCGCTGCGCGGCATATCGAAGTTAAAGACATGGCTCACGTCAGGAATATCAATTCCGCGGGCAGCCACGTCGGTGGCGACCAATACCTTCACGCGGCCGTCGGTAAGGCGGTTGATCCCCTCGACGCGCTTCGCCTGCGCCATTTCGCCTTCCAGATAGCAGTTCGGGATCCCGGCGTTACGCAGCAACTCGGCCAGTTCATGCACGCGCTCGCGTTTACGTACAAAGACGATAGAGCGGGTGGCGTCATCCTGCTTCAGCAGATGTTTGAGCAGTTCAAGCTTGTGCTCGAAGTTATCCGCGCGGTAGTACCACTGGTGGATCTTTTTACGCTCGCGGGTCGACGGCGTGGCAGAGACTTCAACAGGATCTTCCAGCAGGCGCTCGGCAAAGTCTTTAATCGCATCGCCTTCAAGCGTGGCGGAGAAGAGCATGGTCTGTTTGCGCCAGCGCGTCTCACCCGCAATATGTTCGATATCCTGGGCAAAGCCCATATCCAGCATACGGTCCGCTTCGTCAAGGATCAGGGTTTCAACCGCGCGGCAGTCGAAGTTCTCTTCTTTTATGTATTGCAGCAGACGCCCCGTCGTCGCCACAACGATATCCTGATTCTCGCTAAACACCTCGGCGTGGTTCATATAGGCCACGCCGCCGGTGATGGTGGCGATATCAAGATGGGTATTAGCCGCCAGTTCACGGGCGTGATCGGCAACCTGCATCGCCAGTTCGCGCGTCGGGGTGAGGATCAGAATGCGCGGCGGGCCAGATTTTTTACGCGGAAAATCGAGCAGATGCTGCAACGCAGGCAGCAGATAGGCCGCCGTTTTACCCGTGCCGGTTGGCGCAGAACCGAGCACATCGCGGCCCTCAAGCGCAGGCGGAATGGCCGCAGCCTGAATGGCGGTCGGGCGTGTAAAGCCTTTACTCTGGAGTGCATCCAGCAGGCTTTCGTCGAGTTCAAGTTCGGAAAAAGTCGTTACAGTCATGTTCTACCTCTGTGTGGGGCGCTGATTATAGACGTTACGGCTCTAATCTTCATCTCTTTATAGGGATATCCCTTTTCCGCCACTTCGCTTTCACCTATGCTACACCGGTTTCATTAAGAAGGTTGTTTTGCAATGTCTCACCCGAATACGCTGCTGCGCCGCAACGGCTTTACGTTTAAACAGTTTTTTGTCGCCCATGACCGCTGTGCGATGAAAGTTGGCACTGACGGTATTTTACTTGGCGCCTGGTCGCCTGTCGCAGGTGTAAAACGCATTCTGGATATTGGCAGCGGCAGCGGACTGCTGGCTTTGATGCTGGCGCAGCGCACCGGAGAGCAGGTCTCCATCGACGCGGTGGAACTGGATGAGCAGGCGGCCGGGCAGGCTGCCGAAAACGTCGCTGAATCGCCGTGGGCCGCGCGTGTTCAGGTAATCTGTGCGGATGTGGTGACATGGGCCACCGGGCAGACGGGGCGTTACGATCTTATCGTCAGTAACCCACCTTATTTTGCACCCGGCGTGGCGTGCGGAACAACCGAGCGGGAAAAGGCGCGTTACACCGGCTCGCTGACCCACCACGCATTACTCACCTGCGCAGCGAACCTCATCTCCGAAGAGGGCTTTTTCTGTGTCGTTTTGCCGACAGAGACAGGCGATCTCTTCCTTGAGCAGGCGCGGGAGATGGGCTGGCATCTCCGTTTACGTACCGATATCGCCGAGACGGAAGGGCGTCTGCCGCATCGCGTCCTGCTGGCCCTCTCGCCGCATCAGGGGGAGAGCTTTACCGACCGACTGGTCATCCGGGGAGCCGATCAGCGCTATTCTGATGATTACACCGCGCTGACCCGCCCGTTTTACCTCTTTATGTGAGCCAGCGGCGACAGCACTGACGGGCCCGATTCCGCACGCTGTTCCGGGTAGTCCAGCGTGTAGTGCAGTCCGCGGCTCTCCTTACGCATCATGGCACAGCGCACAATCAGCTCCGCAACCTGCACCAGATTACGCAGCTCCAGCAGATTGTTTGAGACGCGGAAGTTCGCGTAGTACTCGTCAATCTCCTGCTGCAACATCGTAATACGACGCAGCGCGCGCTCCAGCCGTTTTGTGGTCCGCACGATGCCCACATAGTCCCACATCAAAAGCCGCAGTTCGTGCCAGTTGTGCTGGATCACCACCAGCTCGTCGGGGATCTCCACACGGCTTTCATCCCACGCGGGCAGGAGCCCGGCATGCCGGGCGTAAGGCATTCGCTTGAGAATATCTTCCGCCGCCGACCAGCCGTAAACCAGGCACTCCAGTAGAGAGTTGGAGGCCATGCGATTGGCGCCGTGTAGTCCGGTGTAACTTACCTCGCCGATGGCGTAAAGGCCGTCGACGTCGGTCCGCCCACTCTCATCCACCATCACGCCGCCGCAGGTGTAGTGCGCCGCCGGGACAATCGGTACCGGCTCTTTGGTTAAATCAATACCCAGCCCCAGCAGCTTCTCATAAATCGTCGGGAAGTGGTGACGCACGAAATCCGCCGGCTTGTGGCTGATATCCAGATACATACAATCCACGCCGAGGCGTTTCATCTCATGGTCGATCGCACGGGCGACGATGTCGCGTGGCGCAAGCTCGCCGCGCGGATCGAAATCCGGCATAAAGCGCGAGCCATCCGGACGTTTCAGGTAAGCGCCTTCGCCACGCAACGCCTCGGTAAGGAGGAAATTACGCGCCTGAGGATGGAAGAGGGCGGTAGGATGGAACTGGTTAAACTCCAGATTCGCGACGCGGCAACCGGCCCGCCAGGCCATGGCGATACCGTCGCCCGAAGAGATATCGGGGTTTGTCGTGTACTGATAGACTTTAGAGGCGCCGCCCGTGGCCAGCACCACCGCTTTCGCCCGGCAGGTCTCTACCCGCTCTTCATTGCGATTCCAGATCCAGGCTCCCACTACGCGACGCGTGCCGGGAAGCCCAATTTTGTCAGAGACAATCAGATCCACTGCATTACTGCGTTCAAGTACCCGAATATTAGGATGGCTCAGGGCTTTGCTGACCAGCGTTGTCTCCACCTCTTTACCGGTGGCGTCCGCCGCGTGCAGGATACGGCGATGGCTGTGGCCCCCTTCACGAGTGAGATGGTAGCCCGCTTCGCCGTTAGGCTGGATCTGGGTATCAAACAATACCCCCTGATCGATTAGCCACTGGACGCAGTGCCGCGCGTTGCTGGCGACAAACTCTGCCGCCTGTTTATCGACAATGCCTGCGCCCGCTATCAGCGTATCTTCCACGTGCGAGGCTATGCTGTCGGTTTCATCAAATACGGCAGCGATTCCACCCTGAGCGTAGAAGGTTGACCCCTCGCTCATCGGCCCTTTACTGAGCACAATCACGTTCTGATGGGCCGCCAGGCGCAGCGCCAGAGAGAGGCCGGCGGCACCGCTGCCGACAATCAGCACATCACAAGACAATTCAGGAGCTGTAGTCATGATCTTTGTTTAATTTACTAAACACGGTGGCCGCAGAATAGCATCGTGATGCGATAAATCGCACCTTTTTTTTGCATCGTGTTGCGCATCCTGAACTCTCAGGAAGCGCTGAAAAGCCAGGAAAAAGTCGAAAATATTTTGCGAAGCAGATCGTTAGCGTCAGATTTTGTGGTGAAATAAAACCCGCGTTGCGGTACTCTGCTGGCAGTAAAAATGCCATTTCTTTGCAGAAACTGGGTGCGTATCGTTAACAGACTTATAATGAAAGAAAACGAGCGGTCTGCGACACGATGAACAAAAACAAAGGCGTGACGGAACTTCATGTAAAACAGACACTCTAATTCCCTGCTTGCTCACGATGCAGTGTTGAAGAGTGGCGTTTCGAAAACGCGTGGAATTTGGGTTTGGGGAGACTTTACCTCGGATGAGCGAGCAGTTAACGGACCAGGTCCTGGTTGAACGGGTCCAGAAGGGAGATCAGAAAGCGTTTAACTTACTGGTGGTGCGCTACCAGCATAAAGTGGCGAGTCTGGTTTCCCGCTATGTGCCCTCAGGCGATGTCCCTGACGTGGCACAAGAGTCTTTTATTAAAGCCTATCGCGCGCTGGATTCTTTCCGGGGAGATAGTGCTTTTTATACCTGGCTATATCGCATTGCGGTTAATACCGCCAAAAATTACTTAGTAGCTCAGGGGCGCCGTCCACCTTCAAGCGACGTGGACGCTATTGATGCTGAAAATTTCGAAAGCGGCGGCGCGTTGAAAGAAATTTCGAACCCTGAGAACTTAATGTTGTCAGACGAACTGAGACAAATAGTTTTTCGCACGATTGAGTCGCTCCCGGAAGATTTACGCATGGCAATCACGTTGCGGGAGCTGGATGGCCTGAGCTATGAAGAGATAGCCGCTATCATGGATTGTCCGGTCGGTACGGTTCGGTCACGAATATTCCGTGCGCGAGAAGCTATTGATAATAAAGTTCAACCGCTTATCAGGCGTTGACGATAGCGGGATACTGGAAAAGGTATGAGGCATGCAGAAAGAAAAACTTTCCGCTTTAATGGATGGTGAAACGCTGGACAGTGAACTGCTCAACGAGCTGTCTCACTCTCCTGAGATGCAAAAGAGCTGGGAGAGCTATCATCTCATTCGTGATACCCTGCGGGGTGACACGAGCGACGTGCTCCATTTCGATATTTCTGCCCGCGTCATGGCGGCTATCGAGAAAGAACCCGCTCCTCAAACCACGCCGCTGATTCCTGAAGCGCAGCCCGCACCGCACCAGTGGCAGAAAATGCCGTTCTGGAAAAAAGTGCGCCCGTGGGCCAGCCAGATCACCCAAATGGGGGTAGCTGCCTGCGTATCGCTTGCAGTTATCGTTGGCGTCCAGCAGTATAACAGCCATTCTGAAGCTACCCAGCAACCGGAAGCGCCGGTGTTTAACACGCTGCCGATGATGGGCAAAGCCAGCCCGGTGAGCCTGGGCGTACCGGCGGACGCCTCGACGGGCGGCGCGGGACAGCAGCAGCAGGTTCAGGAGCAGCGCCGTCGCATCAACGCCATGTTGCAGGATTATGAGCTGCAGCGTCGCCTGCACTCCGAGCAGCTTCAGTTTGAGCAGGCGCAAACGCAGCAGGCTGCTGTACAGGTGCCAGGTAACCAAACTTTAGGAACGCAATCGCAGTAATGAAGCAACTTTGGTGCGCCATGTCTCTGATGGCGGGTAGCCTGTTCTTTTCTGTCAACGCCTCGGCTGATCTTTCGTCCGGGGCGTTGTTGCAGCAGATGAACCTGGCCAGCCAGTCACTCAACTATGAGCTGGCATTTATCAGTATCAACAAGCAAAGTGTCGAATCGCTACGCTATCGCCATGCTCGTCTTGATAACCAGCCGCTCGCCCAGCTTTTGCAAATGGATGGCCCGCGCCGGGAAGTGGTACAGCGCGGCAATGAAATTAGCTACTTTGAGCCGGGACTGGAACCGTTCACGCTGAATGGCGATTACATCGTCGATTCACTCCCTTCGCTCGTCTATACCGACTTTAAACGTCTCGCCCCCTATTATGACTTCATCTCGGTAGGCCGCACCCGTATTGCCGACCGGCTGTGCGAGGTGATTCGTGTAGTGGCCCGCGATGGCACGCGCTACAGCTATATCGTCTGGATGGATGCGGAGAGTAAGCTACCGATGCGCGTCGATCTGCTCGATCGCGACGGGGAGACCCTGGAACAGTTCCGGGTCATCTCCTTCACCGTGAACAATCAGGTGGGCGACAGCATGCAGAATCTGGCGAAGGCCAGCCTGCCGCCGCTGCTCTCCGTTCCGCCGGGTGACGCCGTCAATTTTAACTGGTCGCCATCCTGGATCCCGCAGGGGTTCAGCGAAATCTCCAGTAGCCGCCGTCAGCTGCCGACCATCGATACGCCGGTAGAGTCGCGTCTCTACTCGGACGGTTTGTTCAGCTTCTCCGTGAACATCAACCGCGCCACCGCCAACAGTACGGATCAGATACTGCGTACCGGCCGTCGCACGGTGAGCACCACTGTGCGCGATAATGCAGAGATCACGATAGTGGGTGAGCTGCCGCCACCGACGGCGAAGCGCATTGCCGACAGCATTAAATTCAGGGCCGCACAATGATTAAAGAATGGGCTACGGTTGTCTCGTGGCAAAACGGCGTAGCGCTGGTCAGCTGCGACGTAAAAGCCGCATGCGGCAGCTGCGCGTCCCGCGCGGGCTGCGGCAGCCGCGTTCTGAACAAGCTCGGGCCGCAAACCACGCACACCCTCCAGGTGCCCAGCGAGCAGCCGCTGGTGGCAGGGCAAAAAGTTGAACTGGGGATTGCTGAAGGCAGCCTGCTGGGTTCCGCCATGCTGGTTTATCTCACTCCTCTGGCGGGGCTATTCGTGCTCGGCGGTCTTTTCCAGATGCTATTTGGCACCGATCTGGCCGCAATGTGCGGCGCGGCGTTAGGCGGCGTTGGCGGTTTCCTGCTGGCGCGCGGCTACTCCCGGCGCCTTGCCGCTCGCGAAGCCTGGCAGCCGGTTATCCTGAACGTAGCGCTTGCCCCCGATCAGCTCCGCGTGGAATCACTCTCATCTGAAGCCCGGTAAAACGCCGGGTGAATCATTATCTGCCTCTTTGTATCGTAAAGGCGCTCCCTTCGCGCCGAAGCTGGCTTCAAGAGCATTTCCTGGTGACGAAGATGTAGTGTAGAATGCTGCGTTTTCGCACTGAAATACGTCAGGCTAAGTACAGCGGCCTCCAGGAATTCGTAAGGCATAATTATTTAACTATATGAAGAACATACGTAACTTTTCGATCATTGCTCACATCGACCACGGTAAGTCGACGCTGTCTGACCGTATTATCCAGATTTGCGGTGGCCTTTCTGATCGTGAAATGGCAGCCCAGGTACTGGACTCCATGGACCTGGAACGCGAACGCGGTATCACTATCAAAGCGCAGAGCGTTACGCTCGACTTCAAAGCATCCGATGGCGAAACCTATCAACTGAACTTTATCGACACGCCGGGCCACGTTGACTTCTCTTACGAAGTCTCTCGTTCCCTGGCGGCCTGTGAAGGGGCGCTGCTGGTGGTGGATGCAGGCCAGGGCGTGGAAGCGCAGACGCTGGCAAACTGCTATACCGCCATGGAGATGGATCTCGAAGTCGTGCCGGTACTGAATAAAATCGACCTGCCCGCAGCCGATCCTGACCGTGTAGCGGAAGAGATTGAAGATATCGTCGGCATCGACGCAACCGACGCGGTACGCTGCTCGGCGAAAACCGGCGTGGGCGTGACCGACGTGCTGGAACGTCTGGTACGCGATATTCCGCCGCCGGAAGGCGATCCGGACGCGCCGTTGCAGGCGCTGATCATCGACTCCTGGTTCGATAACTACCTGGGCGTGGTCTCTCTGGTGCGTATCAAAAACGGCACCCTGCGCAAAGGCGAAAAAATCAAGGTCATGAGCACCGGTCAGGTCTACAACGCCGACCGACTTGGCATTTTCACGCCAAAACAGCTGGATCGTACCGAGCTGAACTGCGGCGAGGTAGGCTGGCTGGTTTGCGCGATCAAAGATATCCTCGGCGCGCCGGTGGGCGATACCCTGACCTCGGCCCGTAATCCGGCGGACAAAGCGCTGCCGGGCTTTAAGAAGGTGAAGCCGCAGGTTTATGCGGGCCTGTTCCCGGTCAGCTCTGACGACTACGAGAACTTCCGCGATGCCCTTGGCAAGCTGAGCCTGAACGATGCCTCGCTCTTCTATGAGCCGGAAAGCTCTACCGCGCTTGGCTTTGGCTTCCGCTGCGGCTTCCTCGGCCTGCTGCACATGGAGATTATCCAGGAGCGTCTGGAGCGTGAATACGATCTCGATCTGATCACCACCGCGCCGACGGTTGTCTACGAAGTGCAGACCACTAACAAAGAAGTTATCTACGTCGACAGCCCTTCCAAGCTGCCGCCGCTGAATAACATCGACGAGCTGCGCGAGCCTATCGCGGAATGTCACATGCTGCTGCCGCAGGAGTATCTCGGCAACGTTATCACTCTCTGCGTCGAAAAACGTGGCGTCCAGACCAATATGGTTTACCACGGTAACCAGGTGGCGCTGACCTATGAAATTCCGATGGCGGAGGTCGTGCTCGACTTCTTCGATCGCCTGAAGTCCACCTCCCGCGGCTATGCTTCGCTGGATTACAACTTCAAACGCTTCCAGGCTTCTAACATGGTGCGAGTGGATGTGCTGATTAACGGCGAGCGCGTCGACGCGCTGGCGCTGATCACCCACAACGACAACGCGCCATACCGTGGCCGCGAGCTGGTTGAAAAGATGAAAGAACTGATCCCGCGTCAGCAGTTTGACATCGCGATTCAGGCGGCTATCGGCAACCACATCATTGCGCGTTCTACGGTGAAACAGCTGCGTAAAAACGTCCTGGCGAAATGCTATGGCGGCGACGTGAGCCGTAAGAAAAAGCTGCTGCAGAAGCAGAAAGAAGGTAAGAAGCGCATGAAGCAGGTCGGCAACGTTGAGCTGCCGCAGGAGGCTTTCCTTGCCATTCTGCACGTTGGCAAAGAGAGCAAATAACCCCTAAGGAGTTGGCATGGCGAACATGTTTGCCCTGATTCTGGTTATCGCCACCCTGGTGACTGGAATATTGTGGTGCCTGGATAAATTTATCTTTGCGCCAAAGCGTCGGGAACGTCAGGCTGCCGCACAGGCAGCCACCGAAGGTCAGCTGGATAAAAAGACGCTTAAGAAAGTCGGCCCTAAACCGGGCTGGCTGGAGACGGGCGCATCGGTTTTTCCGGTGCTGGCGATTGTGCTTATCGTCCGTTCGTTTATCTATGAGCCTTTCCAGATCCCGTCAGGCTCCATGATGCCGACCTTGCTGATTGGCGACTTTATTCTGGTGGAGAAATTTGCCTACGGCATCAAAGATCCTATCTACCAGAAGACCTTAATCGAAACGGGCCACCCTAAACGTGGCGATATCGTGGTCTTTAAATACCCAGAGGATCCGCGTCTTGACTATATCAAGCGCGCGGTGGGGCTGCCGGGGGATAAAGTCACTTACGATCCGGTGGCGAAGCAGGTAACGGTTCAGCCAGGCTGCAGTTCCGGTACGGCATGCGATAACGCTCTGCCGATTACCTACTCCAACGTGGAGCCGAGCGACTTTGTGCAGACGTTTGCCCGCAGTAATGGCGGGGAAGCGAGCAGCGGGTTCTTCCAGATGCCTGAAGGCGAAACCAAAGAAAACGGTATTCGTCTGGCGGAGCGTAAAGAGACGCTGGGCGATGTGACCCATCGCATCCTTACGGTGCCGATCGCGCAGGATCAGGTGGGGCTCTATTACCGTCAGCCGGGCCAGCGTCTGGCGACCTGGATCGTTCCGCCGGGCCAGTACTTTATGATGGGTGATAACCGTGACAACTCCGCGGACAGCCGTTACTGGGGTTTTGTGCCGGAAGCGAACCTTGTGGGTAAAGCAACCGCTATCTGGATGAGTTTCGAAAAACAGGAAGGGGAGTGGCCGACCGGGGTTCGTTTGAGCCGTATTGGCGCGATCCACTGAGCATAATCCTGCACGTAACCACCCTTAAAGGTGGTTACGTGAATTTTTCAGCGATAAATCTCACCTTGCTAACGACATCCCCTGTCGTTGTGTATAGAATATCCCCCCGAAGTTTAAGGCTGGCGCTGATTCAGTGCCACGGCACACGAAACCGCGTTGGCTCCTCAGGTCGGTTTCGTGTGCTGAATTGTTGACGCATTCATTTTATTGGTAACGCATGAACCCCATCGTAATTAATCGGCTTCAACGGAAGCTGGGCTACACTTTTCATCATCAGGAGTTGTTGCAACAGGCATTAACTCATCGCAGTGCCAGCAGCAAACACAATGAGCGTCTCGAGTTTTTAGGCGATTCCATTTTAAGCTTCGTGATCGCGAATGCGTTATACCATCGTTTCCCGCGGGTGGACGAAGGTGATATGAGCCGCATGCGCGCTACGCTGGTTCGGGGCAACACCCTTGCTGAAATCGCACGCGAATTTGAACTGGGCGAATGCCTGCGCCTGGGGCCGGGTGAGCTGAAAAGCGGTGGGTTCCGCCGTGAATCTATTCTCGCAGATACGGTCGAAGCGTTAATCGGCGGCGTATTTCTTGACAGCGATATCCAGACGGTAGAGCAGTTAATTCTGAACTGGTATCAAAAACGTCTGGATGAAATCAGTCCCGGCGATAAACAAAAAGATCCGAAAACCCGTTTGCAGGAATATTTGCAGGGTCGCCATCTTCCTCTGCCTTCCTATCTGGTTGTGCAGGTTCGTGGCGAAGCACACGATCAGGAATTTACCATCCATTGCCAGGTTAGCGGCCTGAGTGAACCGGTGGTTGGCACAGGTTCAAGCCGCCGCAAGGCGGAACAGGCTGCCGCCGAACAGGCGCTGAAAATACTGGAGCTGGAATGAGCGTTGATAAAACCTACTGCGGATTTGTTGCCATCGTCGGACGTCCGAACGTGGGCAAATCTACCCTGCTGAATAACCTGCTGGGACAAAAAATCTCTATCACGTCGCGTAAGGCGCAAACCACGCGTCACCGCATCGTCGGGATCCACACGGAAGGCGCTTATCAGGCGATCTATGTGGACACCCCAGGCCTGCACATGGAAGAGAAACGCGCCATTAACCGTCTGATGAACAAGGCGGCGAGCAGCTCTATCGGTGACGTGGAGCTGGTGATCTTCGTAGTGGAAGGCACCCGCTGGACGCCGGACGACGAGATGGTGCTTAACAAGCTGCGCGATGTAAAAGTGCCGGTGATCCTGGCCGTCAACAAAGTGGATAACGTGCAGGAGAAAGCCGACCTGCTCCCCCACCTGCAGTTCCTGGCAAGCCAGATGAATTTTCTGGATATCGTGCCGATCTCTGCCGAAACGGGGCTGAACGTCGATACTATCGCCGGTATCGTGCGTAAACATCTGCCGGAAGCGATCCATCACTTCCCGGAAGATTATATTACCGACCGCTCCCAGCGCTTTATGGCCTCGGAAATTATCCGTGAAAAGCTGATGCGCTTCCTGGGGGCGGAACTGCCCTATTCGGTCACCGTTGAAATCGAACGCTTCCAGAGCAACGAGCGCGGCGGCTACGACATCAACGGCCTGATTCTCGTTGAGCGTGAAGGGCAGAAGAAGATGGTTATTGGCAACAAAGGCGCCAAGATTAAAACCATCGGCATCGAAGCGCGTAAGGATATGCAGGAGATGTTTGAAGCCCCGGTTCATCTTGAACTCTGGGTGAAGGTGAAATCCGGCTGGGCCGATGACGAGCGCGCCCTGCGCAGTCTCGGTTATGTAGACGATCTCTGAGTTAACGTTACGTGGAAGGCTGGCAGCGCGCATTTGTCCTGCATAGTCGTCCCTGGAGCGAAACCAGCCTTATGCTGGACGTCTTCACGGAAGAGTCGGGGCGCGTGCGTCTGGTCGCAAAAGGCGCACGCTCCAGACGTTCTAATCTGAAAGGTGCCTTACAGCCCTTCACGCCGCTGCTGGTTCGCTTTGGCGGACGCGGAGAGGTGAAAACTCTGCGCAGCGCCGAAGCGGTCTCTCTGGCGCTCCCCCTTTCCGGTATTACCCTCTATAGCGGCTTATACGTCAACGAGCTGCTCTCCCGCGTGCTTGAACATGAGACGCGCTTCTCTGAACTCTTTTTCGATTATCTGCACTGTATCCAGGCACTGGCTGGGGCGACTGGTTCGCCGGAGCCGGTGCTGCGCCGTTTTGAGCTGGCTCTGCTGGGGCATCTGGGTTACGGCATCGACTACCTGCACTGCGCGGGCACCGGCGAACCGGTGGAGGATGGCATGACCTACCGCTACCGGGAAGAGAAAGGCTTTATCGCCAGCGTCGTCATCGATAACAACACCTTTACCGGCAGACAGCTGCGGGCGCTGGCGGAGCGGGAGTTTCCCGATGCCGATACCCTGCGCGCCGCAAAACGCTTTACCCGCATGGCTCTTAAGCCCTATCTTGGCGGCAAGCCGCTAAAGAGCCGGGAATTATTCAGGCAGTTTATGCCGAAGCGTTAACGAACAATGAAAACCAGAGGATTGTCATGGCTGAATTACTGTTAGGCGTCAACATTGACCATATTGCCACTCTCCGCAACGCACGCGGCACCGCCTATCCCGACCCGGTACAGGCGGCGTTTATCGCTGAACAGGCGGGGGCTGATGGCATCACCGTGCATCTGCGCGAGGATCGCCGCCACATCACCGATCGCGACGTGCGCATTCTTCGCCAGACGCTGGATACCCGGATGAACCTTGAGATGGCAGTCACCGAAGAGATGCTGGCGATCGCCTGCGAAACGAAACCGCATTTCTGCTGCCTGGTGCCTGAAAAGCGTCAGGAAGTGACCACCGAAGGTGGTCTGGACGTGGCGGGGCAGCGCGAGAAGATGCGCGACGCCTGCCAGCGCCTGGCTGATGCGGGGATTCTGGTTTCGCTCTTCATTGATGCCGATGAAGCGCAGATCAAGGCGGCGGCAGAGGCAGGCGCCCCCTTTATCGAAATCCACACCGGCTGCTACGCGGATGCCGAAGATGACGTGACCCGGGCCAGCGAGCTGGCGCGTATTGCCCGCGCGGCGACCTACGCGGCGAGCCTCGGCCTGAAGGTCAACGCGGGCCACGGGCTGACCTACCACAACGTCCAGGCGATTGCGGCGCTGCCGGAGATGCATGAGCTGAATATCGGCCACGCCATTATTGGCCGGGCGGTAATGAGCGGCCTGAAAGAGGCGGTCGCGGAGATGAAACGCCTGATGCTGGAAGCGCGTAAGTAAATGGCGATTCTGGGACTGGGCACCGACATTGTCGAAATCGAACGCATTGAGGCGGTGATCGCCCGCAGCGGCGATCGCCTGGCGCGACGCGTGCTGAGCGACAACGAGTGGTCCATCTGGGAAACGCACCAGCAGCCGGTGCGTTTCCTGGCGAAACGCTTCGCCGTCAAAGAGGCGGCGGCAAAAGCGTTCGGGACCGGCATCCGCAACGGCCTGGCGTTTAATCAGTTTGAAGTTTTTAACGATGCGCTGGGCAAGCCCCGGTTAAGACTGTGGGGAGAGGCGCAACGGCTGGCCGAAACGCTGGGGGTAACGCACATCCACGTTACGCTGGCGGACGAGCGTCACTACGCCTGCGCAACGGTCATCATCGAGAGTTAAAGCTTGTCGGCGTGGTGCATCAGCACGAACTTGTCCCAGAGCTGCTCTTCGCTTTCCGGATGCGCCGGATCTTTCAGAATGGTGTTCGGGATAGGGCACACCTTCTGACAGGTCGGCGTCTCATAATGGCCGATACATTCGGTGCAGCGGTCGCTGTTAATCTCATAGATATGCTCTCCCATGGAGATCGCCTCGTTAGGGCATTCAGGCTCGCACATATCGCAGTTGATACATTTTTTAGTGATTAACAGCGCCATCAGGAAATTCTCAGAAACAACACAAACAGGGCGGGCATTATACGCTCATTCTCTGTTCAGACCAGTTTTTTTACCAGCGCCTCACTGTGACGGATGCGCTCCGGGGCATGTTCCAGATCCTGCTGCACCAGCGCCATAAAGAGTAAGTCGGTCAACATCATCTGTGCGCTGGTGGAGGAGATCGCCGCGCTGCGCGTCGCCTGCTCCTCGGCGATGGTATAGAGGCAGCGGGTGGCGCGCTGCTGCAGGGCGTTGGGGGTAAAGCCGGTAATGGCGAGAATTTTCCCCCCCACGCGCAGCGCCTCGTCGGCGGCGAGATTGATCTCGCGGCGCTCGCCGGAATAGGAGATCGCCAGCAGCAGATCGTCCTTATCCATCGCCTGTACGGTAGAGAGCAGGGCGTGCATATCCTGCTCCACCAGCGCGTGATGGCCAATTTTGTTCAGCTTCCAGCCAAAGTTACGCGCCACCAGCCCGGAGGCGCCGATGCCGGTCAGGATGATACGCCGCGCCGCACGCAGCATCGCCACGCTCTCCAGCAGTTTCTCTTCGCTATTAACATCCAGCGTGGCGTGCATCGCCGTGACGTTCTCTTTGATTAGCTTTTCGCCCACCAGGCGCATCGGATCGTCGCCGCGGATCTGGTTATGCAGCTGCATCGACTGGGGATTCGGATTACTCGCCAGCGCTTCACTGATGGCCAGCTTCAGCGCCGGGAATCCCTTAAAGCCCACCTTCTGGGCGAACTTTACCACGCTCGACTGGCTAACCCCCGCCTCGCTCGCCAGCTGCTGAGAGCTTAAATGGCGCGCGCGGTCGGGCTGCGCTAACAAAAAATCGGCCAGCTTCTTATCGCTACGGGCAAGGCCTGCGTAACGCTGGCGGATGCGAATCAAACAGTTCATACGTTCTCCTGGCGAAAATGTGATTGCCGCTGCAAATCAGTATTAACTCGCCTTAATGAATTTTCTATTCCATTATGCTGCCGTTATTATGAATTAAAAATTCTTGAGGTACAAAAGATGAATCTTGGTTCGTTAGTTTCTGAAAGCCGCAATCCGCTGACCATGGATCTGGACGCGCTCTCCACCCTGGAGCTGGTCAGCCGGTTCAATCAACAGGATACGCTGGTCGCGCTGGCGGTGAAAGAGACGCTGCCCGACGTAGCGAAAGCCGTGGACGCGGCGGCGGCGGCGTTAAAAGCGGGCGGGCGCATCATCTACATGGGCGCGGGCACCAGCGGCAGGCTGGGGGTACTGGATGCCTCTGAATGTCCGCCCACCTTCGGCGTGCCGCATGGGCTGGTCGTGGGATTAATTGCCGGCGGGCCTGGGGCGTTGCTGAAGGCGGTTGAGGGGGCGGAGGATAACAAACAGCTGGGCGAGGATGATCTGAAGGCGCTGGATCTCACCGCGCAGGATCTGGTGGTTGGGCTGGCGGCATCGGGACGCACGCCCTACGTCATCGGCGGGCTGGAGTACGCCAACGCGAAGGGGTGCACCACGGTTGCGATCTCCTGTAACCCCGGTTCGCCCATCGCGCAGGTAGCGGCCATCGCCATCTCACCCGTCGTCGGACCGGAGGCGTTAACCGGCTCAACCCGCCTCAAATCCGGTACTGCACAAAAGCTGGTGCTCAATATGATCTCCACCGGCGCAATGGTGAAGTTTGGCAAGGTCTACCAGAACCTGATGGTGGATATGAAAGCGACCAACATCAAACTGGTGGACCGCGCCTGCCGTATGGTGGTGGAAGCGACGGGCGCCAGCCGCACCGAGGCGGAGAAGGTGCTTCAGCAGACTGATTACGACGTGAAACCGGCCATTCTGATGATTCTGAGCGGGCTGGATGCCGCGGCGGCGCGCGCCAGACTGGACGCGCATCAGGGTTTCTTACGAGCGGCCTTACAAAACTAAACAGAGGCGTGTATGGAAAAAACAGCAGCGCTCGCCAGCGAAATACTTCTGGGGATTGGCGGGAAAGAGAATATTCTGCGTCTGGAAAATTGCATGACGCGGGTGCGGGTCGAGGTGGTGGATGAGACGCGGCTCGAACTTGCCCGGCTGAAAAAGCTGCCTGGGGTCAGCGGCTATGTCAAACAGGGGCAGCAGCACCAGCTGATCGTCGGCCCCGGCAAAGCTGCGCAGGTGGTGGATGCCATGCGCGCGCAGATGGCGGGGGAGGGCGGCGCGCCCGACGACGCCGCGCGCGTCAGGGCGCAGGCGAAAGCCAAATATAAAGCCCCCATGAGCGACGCGCTGCGCCAGCTGGCTAACGTCTTTATCCCGTTGATCCCCGCCTTTATCGCCTCGGGGCTGATTACCGGGATTATCAATATTCTCAAGCGCCCGGATATCGTGGGTGATTTCGCTAACCATTATCCAAACCTGCTGGGGGTGCTGGGTATTTTTGGCAGCGCCGTGTTCGCCATCATGAATATTCTGGTCGGGGTGAATACCGCCAAAGTGTTCGGCGGATCGCTGGCGATGGGCGGCGTGATGGCGGGGATCCTCTCCAGCCCGCAGCTGGCGCAAATTACCCTCTTCGGCGAGGCGCTTCAGCCCGGTCGCGGCGGGGTTATCGCCGTTCTGCTGGTGGTTGTGCTGATGTGCTGGATCGAGAAGAAGCTGCGCAGCCTGTTGCCCGGCTCGATTGAGCTGATCCTCAACCCTCTGTTGACCACGCTGATCGCCGGCGGCATTGCGATTATCGCCCTGCAGCCGCTGGGCGGCTGGATCTCAGAATCCATTGCTCACGGCGCCTCATGGGCAATCGATCGCGGTGGCCTGCTGGTCGGGGCGGTGCTTGCGGGGGCGTTTTTACCGCTGGTGCTCACCGGTCTGCATCAGGGGCTGGTGCCGATCCATGTCGAGCTGGTGCAGGCGCACGGTATTAATCCGCTCTTTCCAATTCTGGCGATGGCGGGCGTCGGACAAATCGGCGCGGCGATCGCGGTACTGATGAAAACCCGCAACGCGCGGCTGAAAAAGGTGATTAAAGGGGCGCTACCGGTCGGCCTGCTGGGAATTGGCGAGCCGCTGATTTTTGGGGTTACTCTCCCGCTCGGCAAGCCGTTTATCGGCGCCTGTCTCGGCGGCGCGGTAGGCGGGGCGCTGATTAGCTACTGGAAAGTAGCGACGGTCATTACCTTTGGCATTTCCGGTTTACCGCTGGCATTAACCATCGTGACCGGAAAAGTTATGCTCTATCTGTTAGGCTATCTGGTAGCGGTGATCGCCGGGTTTATCTTTACCTGGCTATTAGGATTTAACGACCCAGAGGAGTAAGGTTTGGCTAACCCCGCGCGTCGCGTTGTCTTTTTTGATCTGGATGGAACCCTGCATCAACAGGATATGTTTGGCACGTTTATGCGTTATCTGCTGCGCCGGCAGCCGCTGAACCTGCTGGTTGTGGCGCCGCTGTTGCCGGTTGTGGGCCTCGGAATGGTAATCAAAGGCCGCGCGGCGCGCTGGCCGATGAGCCTTCTGCTGTGGGGCTGCACCTTCGGCCACAGCGAGGCGCGTCTGCGGCAGCTTGAACGTGATTTTGCCCGCTGGTTTCGCAGCCATGTAAACGCGTTTCCGGTGGTGCAGGATCGCCTCACAAGCTACCTGGACGCCAACGACGCGGATATCTGGCTGATTACCGGTTCGCCCCAGCCGCTGGTGGAGCAGGTCTATTTCGATACGCCGTGGCTGCCGCGCGTTAATCTTATCGCCACCCAGATCGGCCGCGCATACGGCGGGTGGATATTAACCATGCGCTGCCTGGGCCATGAAAAGGTGGTGCAACTGGAACAGCGGATCGGCGCGCCGCTGAGTCTTTACAGCGGCTACAGCGACAGCAAGCAGGATAACCCCCTGCTCTACTTCTGCCAGCACCGCTGGCGTGTCACACCTTCAGGTGAGCTACAGCAGCTGGAATGAGTGTGTGAATATCAGTCGGGATGTGTATAATGCCGCCCGCTTTTATGAGTGGAGTAGCCTCTCTTGTCCGACCTCGAACACAATCATGAATACTGGATGCGTCACGCCCTGACGCTGGCGAAGCGCGCCTGGGACGAAGGTGAAGTGCCGGTGGGCGCGGTGCTGGTGCACAATAACCGGGTGATCGGGGAGGGGTGGAACCGTCCGATTGGCCGCCACGATCCTACCGCGCATGCGGAGATCATGGCGCTGCGACAGGGCGGCATGGTACTGCAAAACTACCGTCTGCTGGAGACCACGCTCTACGTTACCCTTGAGCCTTGCGTGATGTGCTCCGGCGCAATGGTGCATAGCCGCATCACCACCCTGGTGTACGGGGCGCGCGATGAAAAGACCGGCGCGGCGGGATCGCTGATGGATGTGCTTGGTCACCCGGGCATGAACCACCAGGTGAACGTTATTGGGGGCGTGCTTGCAGAAGAATGTTCGGGTCTGCTGAGCGACTTCTTTCGTATGCGCCGTCAGCAAAAAAAGCAGCAAAAGGCAGAACGGAAGCAGGCGGAGGAGTAATCTCCGCCGGTGAGACAACCGGATAGCTCTGCGCCAGCTGCTCCGCTCTGGCCGCCTCTCTCTCTTTTTCCAGCAGATACCCCACCAGGCTTATATGATACTTACGGATATTCTCCACGTAGGCATAGGCTTCATGCCCGCGCGCGTAGCCGTAGGTAAGTTTGCTGTACCAGGGCTTTTGGCTGAGCAGCGGCAGGCGCTGCTTCACGTCGGTCCAGCTGTCCGGGTTACCCTTTGTTTTAGCCGTGAGCGTCCGGGCGTCGAGCATATGGGCATAGCCGAGATTGTAAGCGGCCAGCGCAAACCAGATACGCTCCTCTTCCGGCACCGTCTCCGGGACTTTCGCCATCATATCCTGCAGGTAGCGCGCGCCGCCGCTAATGCTCTGCTCCGCGTCGGTTCTGTCGGTTAGCCCCAGACTGAGGGCGGTATTTTTGGTCAGCATCATCAGCCCGCGAACCCCGGTGGGAGAGGTGGCCTGCGCGTCCCAGTGCGACTCCTGGTAAGAGATGGCCGCCAGCAGCCGCCAGTCGATCTTCTCGGCATATTTCTCAAACAGCGGCTGGAGCTCAGGCAGAACGCTATCCACCGCCCGCAGAAAGCTGCGGGTATCGACATAGTCAAAATCCTCGCCGTGGCCGAGATACTTCTCCTCCAGGCGCGCCAGAATGCCATCTTCATTAATCACGCTGTAGAAATCCAGCAGGGCCGCCTGTAGCGTCTGATCTTCTCCCTGCTGGCTGAACCAGGTGACCGGCTGCTCGTCGGTGACGTCGAGCGCGACGGCGATCTCAGGATGGACGCGCTGGAAGAGATTCACCGCCACCGAGTCGGCGATGGTATAGGCGATTTTTTTATCCCGCACCTGCTCAAGCAGACTGGCCGTGCCCAGCTTTTCATCCACCCGCCAGCCGAGGGAAGGGTATTTCTCCGCCTTGAGGCGCCGGAGATCGTCGATGACCACGTGGCCAGGCGCCACGGTCAGTTCATCTTCACTCACGTCGGCAAGCGAGCGCGGACGCGTACCGCCGACGCGCCAGACCAGCTGCTGCGAAACAGAATAGTAGGTCGGCCCCGCCTGATAATTGTTGCTGCGCGCATTGTTATAGACCAGTCCCGCCGCCAGCAGATCGGCGCGGCCATGATCGAGATCGTCGAAAAGCTGGCTGATATTCTGCCGCACGGTAATTTGAAGCTTTACCCCGAGGTAGTCAGCGAAATGCTGGGCCAGCTCGTAATCGAGCCCGAGCGTCTGGTCGTTGATGCGGGTGTAGGTCAGAGGAGAGTAGATGGTGCTGACGCGCAGCACCCCGCGCTCCTGGATAGCGGCGATGCGGTTCTCAGGTTTGCTGAACCACGGGACGGAAGGCCATAGAGCCGCTGCCAGCAGCAGGGTCACGATGCCAATAAGCAGATAATTAATTTTAAGTTTTTTCAATGAATTAATTCTCTGCGCCGTGCAATGCCCCGGTGTGCGTTAGCCTTTTTTAACCCAGGGTGGGTCCATGATTGACCGGCATTTTGCGTAAACTTGCGTCAGTTGGCAACTTATTAGAACAAACGGCAGTAACGATGGTGGAATGCAAAAGCCGATTTTATTTCCACGCAAACGGTTTCGTCGCCGCCCGGGATTCTTTATAATGACGCCCGTTTTCCCCCCTTGCGCACACAGTAAGCGCCTCAGGCGCTTCGAAGACGAGAGACTTATGATGGAAATTCTGCGTGGTTCGCCTGCATTGTCCGCCTTCCGTATCAACAAACTGCTGGCACGCTTTCAGGCAGCCGACCTTCCGGTAAGCAATATTTACGCTGAGTATATCCATTTTGCTGACCTGAACGCCCCCCTGAACGCGCAGCAGCGAGAACAGCTCGAACGCCTGCTCCGGTATGGTCCAAGCCTGAGCAGCCACCCGCCTACCGGCAAGCTGATCCTCGTGACGCCTCGCCCCGGCACCATCTCCCCCTGGTCTTCTAAAGCCACCGATATCGCCCATAACTGCGGCCTTAGCCAGATTAACCGCCTTGAGCGCGGCGTCGCTTACTATGTTGAAGCCTCAACCCTGACCGATGCGCAGTGGCAGACCGTTGCCGCAGAACTGCACGATCGGATGATGGAGAGCGTATTCGCCTCCCCTGAAGAGGCTCAGCAGCTTTTCTCTCATCATCAGCCCGCGCCGGTACAGAGCGTGGACGTGCTGGGGCAAGGACGGCAGGCGCTGGTTGACGCCAATCTGCGTTTAGGTCTGGCGCTGGCGGAAGATGAAATCGACTACCTGCTTGATGCCTTCGTGAAGCTTAACCGCAATCCGAACGATATCGAGCTTTACATGTTTGCGCAGGCCAACTCCGAGCACTGCCGCCACAAGATCTTTAACGCCGACTGGGTGATTGACGGTGAACAGCAGCCGAAGTCGCTGTTCAAAATGATCAAAAACACCATGGAGCAGACGCCGGACCATGTCCTCTCTGCCTATAAAGATAACGCGGCGGTAATGGAAGGCTCAGAAGTGGGGCGCTATTTTGCCGACCACGCGACGGGCCGCTACGACTTCCATCAGGAGCCGGCGCATATTCTGATGAAAGTTGAAACCCATAACCACCCGACCGCCATTTCGCCGTGGCCGGGCGCTGCCACCGGCTCCGGTGGCGAGATCCGCGACGAAGGCGCCACCGGGCGCGGCGCCAAACCGAAGGCGGGGCTGGTGGGCTTCTCCGTCTCGAACCTGCGTATCCCGGGCTTTGAGCAGCCGTGGGAAGAGGATTTCGGCAAGCCGGACCGCATCGTCAGCGCGCTTGACATTATGACCGACGGGCCGCTGGGCGGCGCGGCGTTTAACAACGAATTTGGTCGCCCGGCGCTGAACGGCTACTTCCGCACCTATGAAGAGAAAGTCGACAGCCACAACGGCGAAGAGCTGCGCGGCTACCACAAGCCCATCATGCTGGCTGGCGGGATCGGCAACATCCGCGCCGATCATGTGCAGAAAGGGGAGATCGTCGTTGGCGCGAAGCTGATCGTACTTGGCGGCCCGGCGATGAACATTGGCCTGGGCGGGGGCGCAGCCTCCTCTATGGCTTCCGGCCAGTCAGATGCCGACCTCGATTTTGCCTCGGTCCAGCGCGACAACCCGGAGATGGAGCGCCGCTGCCAGGAGGTAATCGACCGCTGCTGGCAGCTGGGGGACGCTAACCCGATTCTCTTTATTCACGACGTCGGCGCGGGCGGCCTTTCCAACGCCATGCCGGAGCTGGTGAGCGACGGCGGGCGCGGCGGTCGTTTCAATCTGCGTGACATCCTGAGCGACGAGCCGGGGATGAGCCCGCTGGAGATCTGGTGTAACGAATCCCAGGAGCGCTACGTGCTGGCGGTTGCGCCGGATCAGCTGCCGCTGTTTGACGAGCTGTGCCGCCGCGAGCGCGCCCCGTATGCGGTCATCGGGGAAGCCACCGAAGAGATGCACCTCACCCTGAACGACACCCATTTTGACAACCAGCCGATCGACCTGCCGCTGGACGTGCTGCTGGGTAAAACCCCGAAAATGACCCGCGACGTCGCGACCCGCAGGGCGGCGGGCAAAGCGCTGGCGCGGGAAAATATCTCCCTTGCCGACGCGGTAAACCGGGTGCTGCATCTGCCCGCCGTGGCGGAAAAAACCTTCCTCGTCACCATCGGTGACCGTACCGTTACCGGCATGGTGGCGCGGGACCAGATGGTCGGGCCGTGGCAGATCCCGGTGGCGAACTGCGCAGTGACCACCGCCAGCCTCGACAGCTACTACGGGGAAGCGATGGCGATGGGCGAACGCGCGCCGGTAGCGCTGCTGGACTTTGCCGCCTCCGCCCGTCTGGCAGTGGGGGAAGCGCTGACGAACATCGCCGCCACCCAGATCGGCGACATCAAACGCGTTAAGCTCTCCGCCAACTGGATGGCGGCGGCGGGCCACCCGGGGGAAGACGCGGGCCTCTACGCGGCGGTAAAAGCGGTGGGCGAGGAGCTCTGTCCGGCGCTGGGTCTGACCATCCCGGTGGGTAAAGATTCCATGTCAATGAAAACCCGCTGGCAGGAGGGGAGCGAGTCGCGCGAGATGACCTCGCCGCTTTCTCTGGTGATCTCCGCCTTTGCCCGCGTCGAGGATGTGCGCAGCACCGTTACGCCGCAACTCTCCACCGAGGATAACGCCCTGCTGCTGATCGACCTGGGTAAAGGGCATAACGAGCTGGGCGCCACCGCGCTGGCGCAGGTTTACCGTCAGCTTGGCGATAAACCGGCGGATGTCCGCGATGTGGCGCAGCTGAAAGGTTTTTACGACGCTATCCAGGCGCTGGTGGCGGCGCGTAAGCTGCTGGCCTACCACGACCGCGGAGACGGCGGCCTGCTGGTGACGCTGGCGGAAATGGCCTTTACCGGCCACTGCGGCGTGGAAGTGGATATTGCCCGCCTCGGCGACGATCGTCTGGCGGCGCTGTTTAACGAAGAGCTGGGCGCGGTAATTCAGGTGCGCGCGGCGGATCGTGAAATCGTCGAAGGGATCCTGGCGCAGCATGGTCTTAGCGACTGCGTCCACTATCTGGGTAAAGCCGTCGCGGGCGATCGCTTTGTCATTGAAGCGAATGGCCACGCGGTATATAGCGAAAGCCGCACCACGCTGCGCATGTGGTGGGCAGAGACCACCTGGCAGATGCAGCGCCTGCGCGACAACCCGGCATGTGCGGACCAGGAGCACGAGGCCAAAGCCAACGACAGCGATCCGGGCCTGAACGTGACGCTCAGCTTCGATATCAATGAAGACGTGGCGGCGCCTTATATCGCGACCGGCGCGCGTCCGAAAGTTGCGGTGCTGCGTGAACAGGGGGTCAACTCCCACGTGGAGATGGCGGCGGCGTTCCACCGGGCGGGCTTTGACGCTATCGATGTACACATGAGCGACCTGCTGGCTGGCCGCACTGGCCTGGGCGATTTCCATGCGCTGGTGGCCTGCGGTGGTTTCTCCTACGGCGACGTGCTGGGGGCAGGCGAAGGCTGGGCGAAGTCCATCCTGTTTAACAACCGGGTGCGCGACGAGTTCGAAACCTTCTTCCATCGTCCGCAGACGCTGGCGCTGGGGGTCTGTAACGGTTGCCAGATGATGTCCAACCTGCGCGAGCTGATCCCGGGCAGTACGCTGTGGCCGCGTTTTGTGCGTAACCAGTCGGATCGTTTTGAAGCACGTTTTAGCCTGGTGGAAGTCGCGCAAAGCCCGTCGCTGCTGCTGCAGGGAATGGTGGGCTCCCGGATGCCCGTCGCTGTCTCCCACGGCGAAGGCCAGGTTGAGATGCGCAACGCCGCGCATCTGGCGGAGCTGGAGAGCAAGGGGCTGGTAGCGCTGCGTTTTGTCGACAACTTTGGCAAGGTGACGCAAAGCTATCCGGCTAACCCGAACGGCTCGGCGAATGGTATTACGGCAGTCACCAGCGAAAGCGGGCGCGTAACCATTATGATGCCGCACCCGGAACGCGTATTCCGTACCGTAAGCAACTCCTGGCACCCGGAAAACTGGGGCGAGGACAGCCCGTGGATGCGTCTCTTCCGCAACGCGCGCAAGCAGCTCGGTTAATCCCACCTGCGAATGAAATCAAAAGCCCCTGCGGGGGCTTTTTTCGTTTGTGATATTCCGCACGCCAATGTGTCGGGGTTTTGCGACATCGCCGGGTTATGGGTGTCTCCATTTGGAGACATTTAAGTGATTGATTTTTATATCATGAAATGAATTGTATTTAAGGTGTTGTCATTTGACGACACTTTGGCTGTAAATTATTCTCACGTTAATGAATGTTGTTTTAAGGTTAAATTTTTATATTTCATAGAGTTAAGTGTAAGTTTTGTAAGCTGGCACGTGTGTTGCATTAGATAAAGCAGTGGCTCATTCACCCTCTTATGTCAGCCCCTTCGGGACGTGCTACATAAACTTCGAATGACGCACAAACAGGTGCCTGCCGTCCAACTGCTGATTATTGCGCTGCTTTATCAGAACCCGGGCGACACGTCGAGTAAGGCACCGCCTCATTTCATCACAAAGCCGGGTTTTTACCCGGCTTTGTTGTATCTGAAGGTCAGACCGGATACGCTCAACCGATCCCTTAACAGAGAGAGTAACGCGTTGAAACGCTGGCCTGTTTTTCCTCGTTCCCTGCGACAGCTGGTCATGATGGCCTTTCTGCTCATCCTGTTGCCCCTGCTGGTTCTGGCATGGCAGGCGTGGCAGAGTCTGAACGCCCTCAGCGCCCAGGCGGCGCAAACTAACCGCACGACGCTTATCGATGCCCGGCGCAGCGAGGCGATGACCAACGCCGCGCTGGAGATGGAGCGTAGCTACCGGCAATATTGCGTGCTGGACGACCGCACGCTTGAGCGCGTCTACCAGAACCAGCGTAAACGCTACAGCGACATGCTGGACGCGCACGCCGGGGTTCTTCCCGATGAAAAACTCTACCAGGCCCTGCGTCAGGGACTGGAGGATCTGGCGCGCCTGCAGTGTAAAAACAGCGGGCCGGATGAGGCTGCCACCCGGCGTCTGGAGGCCTTTGCCAACGCCAATGCCGAGATGGTGCAGTCCACCCGCGCCGTGGTTTACTCCCGCGGCCAGCAGTTACAGCAGGAGATCGCCGAGCGGGGACAGTTCTTTGGCTGGCAGGCGCTGGTACTTTTTCTGGTCAGCCTCGCGCTGGTGCTGCTTTTTACCCGTATGATCATCGGCCCTGTGAAGGGAATAGAGCGCATGATTAACCGGCTGGGGGAGGGAAGATCGCTGGGTAACACAGTGGTCTTTAAGGGGCCGCGCGAGCTTCGCTCCGTTGGTCAGCGCATTATCTGGCTTTCTGAACGTCTCGCCTGGCTGGAGTCCCAGCGCCATCAGTTTCTGCGCCATATTTCCCATGAGCTTAAAACCCCCCTCGCCAGCATGCGTGAGGGGACCGAACTGCTGGCGGATGAAGTGGCGGGGCCGCTCACCACGGAGCAGCAGGAGATTGTCGAAATCCTCGATGCCAGCAGCCGCAATCTGCAAAAGCTGATTGAGCAGCTGCTTGACTATAACCGCAAGCTGGCGGACGGCGCGGTGGCGCTGGAAAATGTGGTGATTGAGCCGCTGGTGGAGATGGTGCTCTCCGCCCACAGTCTGCCTGCGAGAGCTAAACTGATGCATACTGACGTGGAGCTCAGCGTTCCCGTCTGTTTTGCCGAGCCAATGCTGCTGATGAGCGTGCTGGATAATCTTTATTCCAATGCGGTGCACTACGGTAGTGAATCCGGTAACATTTACATTCGCAGCTTTAACCAGGGTTCACGGGTCTGCATTGATGTCGCGAATACCGGCAGCCCGATACCGGAAGATGAACACGCGATGATCTTCGAACCTTTTTATCAGGGAAGCCATCAGCGAAAAGGTGCGGTTAAAGGAAGCGGCTTAGGCCTGAGCATCGCCCGCGATTGTATACGACGCATGCACGGTGAACTCTATCTCGTTCCCGATCCGCGTGCTGACGTCTGCTTTCGCATCGAGCTGCCCCTTGAGCCGGAAAAATCACAAAAATGAATCTAAGCCTGGTGAGTATGTCACACGTTTTTTCCCGCGCGTTGTGCGCGATCTTTTCAAGCTCGCTTATTCGAGCTTTGCCCTGCGTGATCCTTGCGGGGTGCGTTTCCCATGCGCCGAAGAGCGCTATTAGCGATAAGCAGCATGAGAAGCTGCCCGAACATCAGCTGGCCGATTTTCTCTCGACCGACTGCAACAATATCTGGACGCTGTCGGGACACGAGGTGGAAGCCAACCCGTTGTTCTGGCTGCGCGGCATGGACTGCGCCGAGCGTCTCTCACCCGCGGCGGCGCGGGCGCAGGCTCATCAGTGGGCTGACGACACCTGGCAGGACGCGTTCAAGCGCGGCATTCTGCTGGCTAATGCCCGCATTAATCCGGTTGAGCGCCGCACAAATACCACCCGTCTGGATGCCTTGAGTCCCCAGATCCCGGCACAGGTCCGCCCGCTCTGGCAGCTCTGGCGTGACGGGCAGGCGCTGCAGCTGCAGCTGGCCGAAGAGCGTTACCGCTACAGTAAGCTGCAACAATCTTCGGATGGCGAACTGGACACCCTTCGCCAGCAGCAGCAGGATTTACGCGATCGGCTGGAGACCACCACCCGCAAGCTGGAGAATCTGACCGATATCGAAAGACAGCTTTCCACCCGCAAGCCGGCCAGCAGTTATCTGCCGGACGGGGCAAAAGGGGGGGCGCAGCCTGCGGCAAGTGACGAGCCGCAGAGCGATAGCCCGCAAGAGGAGGACGTTACACCATGACAAGCCGCAAACCTGCCCATCTCCTTCTGGTGGACGACGATCCTGGCCTGCTGAAGCTGCTGGGCATGCGTCTGGTTAGCGAAGGTTACAGCGTGGTCACCGCCGAAAGCGGTCAGGAGGGGCTTAAGGCGCTGGGGCGTGAAAAAATTGACCTGGTGATAAGCGATCTGCGCATGGACGAAATGGACGGCATGCAGCTTTTCACGGAGATCCAGAAGCTTCAGCCGGGGATGCCGGTGATCATCCTCACGGCGCACGGCTCGATTCCCGACGCCGTGGCGGCAACCCAGCAGGGGGTCTTTAGCTTCCTCACCAAGCCGGTGGATAAAGATGCGCTCTATAAGGCCATCGACGAGGCGCTGAAGCACGCCGCCCCCTCGGTGGATGAACAGTGGCGCGAAGCGATTGTGACCCGCAGCCCGGTGATGCTGCGTCTGCTCGAACAGGCGCGAATGGTGGCGCAGTCGGATGTCAGCGTGCTCATCAACGGCCAGAGCGGCACCGGCAAAGAGATTCTGGCGCAGGCGATACACAACGCCAGCCCGCGCAGCAAAAACGCCTTTATCGCTATCAACTGCGGGGCGCTGCCGGAGCAGCTGCTGGAGTCAGAGCTGTTTGGCCATGCGCGCGGCGCCTTTACCGGCGCGGTCAGCAGCCGGGAAGGGCTCTTCCAGGCGGCGGAAGGGGGCACCCTATTCCTCGACGAGATAGGCGATATGCCCGCGCCGCTGCAGGTTAAACTGCTGCGCGTACTTCAGGAGCGCAAGGTCCGGCCGCTTGGCAGCAACCGCGACATTGATATTAACGTGCGTATTATCTCCGCTACCCACCGCGATCTGCCAAAAGCGATGGAGCGCAAAGAGTTTCGTGAAGATCTCTACTACCGCCTGAACGTGGTTAACCTCAAGCTGCCCGCGCTGGCGGAGCGAGCGGAAGATATCCCCCTGCTGGCAAACCATCTGCTGCGCCAGTCGGCGGACCGGCATAAACCCTTTGTGCGCGCCTTTTCAACGGATGCCATGAAGCGTCTGATGACCGCGGGCTGGCCAGGTAACGTGCGTCAGCTGGTCAACGTGATTGAGCAGTGCGTGGCGCTGACCTCCTCGCCTGTGATCAGCGATGCGCTGGTGGAGCAGGCGCTGGAGGGGGAAAACACGGCGCTGCCGACCTTCGCCGAGGCGCGCAACCAGTTTGAGCTGAACTATCTGCGCAAGCTGTTGCAGATCACTAAAGGTAACGTTACCCACGCCGCGCGCATGGCCGGACGTAACCGCACCGAGTTCTACAAGCTGCTGTCTCGCCACGAGCTGGAAGCGAACGATTTTAAAGAGTAGTGCCGCAAAATGTGTCTGAATATGATACTGTGAGCAACCGTTTACGAGGCTGCCGACAGACAGAGTTTAAGGACCCACCATGAAAAAAATTGATGCGATTATTAAACCTTTCAAACTGGATGATGTACGTGAAGCGCTGGCCGAAGTCGGCATTACCGGGATGACCGTCACCGAAGTGAAAGGCTTTGGTCGCCAGAAGGGTCATACCGAGCTTTACCGCGGCGCGGAGTATATGGTGGATTTTCTGCCGAAGGTGAAAATTGAGATTGTCGTCTCTGACGATATCGTTGATACCTGTGTGGATACCATTATCCGCACGGCGCAGACCGGCAAAATTGGCGACGGTAAAATTTTCGTCTTTGACGTGGCGCGCGTGGTGCGTATCCGCACCGGCGAAGAGGACGACGCGGCGATTTAACATTTTTGCCGGGTGGCGCTGCGCTTACCCGGCCTACAAAACCCTTCGTAGGCCTGTGCAAGCGAAGCGCCGCCGGGCGATTACAGCACCTTATGCGGGCCGAAGCATTCGTAATGAATGTTCTCTTTATCGACACCCAGTTCAATCAGCTGTTTTGCGGCAAACTGCATAAAGACCACCGGTCCGCAGAGGTAAAACTGCATGCCCGGGGCGTTCACGTGCGCCTTGTGCTCGGCTAAATGCATCAGTCCTTCACGATCGAAGCGCGCCGCCGTGCGGTCGGCGTCGGTCGGCAGACGATACCAGGTATACGCGTTAAAATGCGGCAGCCCGGCGGCCAGCGTTTTAACTTCATCGGCAAAAGCGTGAACGTCGCCGTTTTCCGCCGCATGGAACCAGTTAACCTGCGCGGTGTGGTGGTTCTTCGCCAGCGTGTCCAGCATCGCCAGCATCGGGGTTTGCCCTACGCCTGCGGAGATAAGGGTGACCGGCGTATCCACATCGGCAACCATAAAGAAATCACCTGCCGGCGCCGCCAGATGCACCACGTCGCCAACGTTCGCCTGATTATGCAGCCAGTTGGAGACCTGACCGCCTTCCTCGCGCTTCACCGCGATACGGTAGCTTTTGCCGTTTGGCTTACGGGTCAGGGAGTACTGGCGGATCTCCTGGTGCGGGAACCCTTCCGGCTTCAGCCAGACGCCCACGTACTGGCCCGGGCGATAGTCGGCCACCGGCCCGCCGTCGACAGGCTCCAGCTCAAAGCTGGTGATAAGCGCGCTGCGCGGCGTTTTTTCCACGATGCGGAAAGCGCGGGTTCCTTTCCAGCCGCCGGTTTTGCTGGCGTTATCGCTATAAATTTGCGCTTCGCGGTTAATAAAGACCCCGGCCAGTACGCCATAGGCTTTACCCCAGGCATCCAGTACCTCCTGACCCGGGCTGAACATTTCATCCAGCGTTGCCAGCAGATGGGTACCGACGATGTTGTACTGCTCCGGTTTAATCTGGAAACTGGTGTGCTTCTGAGCGATTTTCTCCACGGCAGGCAGCAGGGCGGGGAGATTTTCGATGTTGCTGGCGTAAGCGGCTATCGCGTTAAACAGCGCTTCGCGCTGATCGCCGTTACGCTGGTTGCTCATGTTAAAGATCTCTTTGAGCTCCGGGTTATGCGTGAACATGCGATCGTAAAAGTGGGCGGTGAGCTTTGGCCCGGTTTCGACCAGCAGGGGAATGGTGGCTTTTACCGTAGCGATGGTTTGGGCGTCGAGCATAGCAGCTTCCTTTAGAGTTACTATAATGATGTATTTTATATGCATCTTATAAAAAATAACCCTGCTTTGTAAATGGTTCTTTTCATCGTGAAATATATGCATCACAAACCTGAAAAGAAATCCGCTCAAAAGCGCAGGCGCTTTATTGCTCAAACCCTTGCGTGGCGCGCAGGTAATCGTTTGCGTAAAATCGTTTGTCAAGACCTGTTATCACACTCTGATTCAGTTATACTGTTGCCCGTCGTCCACCAGGACTGCCTTTTCAGGCCAAAATTTACTTGTTAGCTGAGTCAGGAGATGCGGATGTTAAAGCGTGAAATGAACATTGCCGATTATGATGCCGAATTGTGGCAGGCTATGGAGCAGGAAAAAGTACGTCAGGAAGAGCACATCGAACTGATCGCCTCCGAAAACTACACCAGTCCGCGCGTAATGCAGGCGCAGGGTTCTCAGCTGACCAACAAATATGCTGAAGGGTATCCGGGCAAGCGCTACTACGGCGGTTGCGAGTATGTTGATATCGTTGAGCAGCTGGCTATCGATCGCGCCAAAGCGCTGTTCGGCGCTGACTACGCTAACGTTCAGCCGCACTCCGGCTCTCAGGCTAACTTCGCTGTCTACACCGCGCTGCTGCAGCCGGGCGATACCGTTCTCGGTATGAACCTGGCGCAGGGCGGCCACCTGACTCACGGCTCCCCGGTTAACTTCTCCGGCAAACTCTACAACATCATCCCTTACGGTATTGATGAGTCCGGTAAAATTGATTACGAAGAGATGGCTAAGCTGGCGAAAGAGCACAAGCCGAAGATGATTATCGGTGGCTTCTCCGCCTACTCCGGTATTGTTGACTGGGCCAAAATGCGTGAAATCGCAGACAGCATCGGCGCGTATCTCTTCGTTGATATGGCACACGTTGCGGGCCTGATTGCCGCTGGTGTCTACCCGAACCCGGTTCCGCACGCGCACGTGGTGACCACCACCACTCACAAAACCCTGGCGGGTCCGCGCGGTGGCCTGATTCTGGCGAAGGGCGGTGACGAAGATCTCTATAAGAAACTGAACTCTGCCGTCTTCCCGAGCGCGCAGGGCGGCCCGCTGATGCACGTTATCGCCGCGAAAGCGGTGGCGCTGAAAGAAGCGATGGAGCCAGCGTTCAAAACCTACCAGCAGCAGGTAGCGAAAAACGCCAAAGCGATGGTAGAAGTGTTCCTGAACCGTGGCTACAAAGTAGTCTCCGGCGGGACTGAAAACCACCTCTTCCTGCTGGATCTGGTGGATAAGAACCTCACCGGTAAAGAAGCGGACGCAGCCCTTGGCCGCGCCAACATCACGGTTAACAAAAACAGCGTACCGAACGATCCGAAGAGCCCGTTTGTCACCTCCGGTATCCGTATCGGCTCTCCGGCTGTGACTCGCCGCGGCTTTAAAGAAGCGGAAGTGAAAGAGCTGGCGGGCTGGATGTGCGACGTGTTGGATAATATCAACGACGAAGCGACCATCGAGCGCGTGAAGGCGAAAGTGCTGGAAATCTGCGCGCGCTTCCCGGTTTACGCGTAACGCCGCATCACACTTTGAAGGCCGCGTAAGCGGCCTTTTTTATGGGCGCAATGTTAAAATAGCGTTATTTATTAGCCAGCTATTTACTTGCTTATTTCCGCACTTCTCGCCAGACTATCGCCTCCAAAACGGGAGGGATTCATGGTTTTGCATTCCACACGCTGGCTGGCGCTCAGCTACTTCACCTACTTTTTTAGCTACGGTATCTTTCTGCCTTTCTGGAGCGTCTGGCTCAAGGGAATTGGCCTGACGCCCGAAACTATCGGCGTGCTGCTCGGCGCGGGGCTGGTGGCGCGTTTTCTCGGCAGCCTGCTGATTGCACCGCGCGTCAGCGATCCCTCGATGCTCATTAAGGCGGTGCGCGTGCTCGCGCTGCTGACGCTGGTCTTCGTCGCCGCGTTCTGGTTCGGCCATCAGTTCGCCTGGCTGATGGTAGTGATGGTGGGCTTTAACCTCTTTTTCTCGCCGCTGGTGCCGCTCACCGACGCGCTGGCGAACACCTGGCAAAAGCAGATCACCATGGACTACGGCCGCGTACGTTTGTGGGGCTCCATCGCCTTCGTCATCGGCTCCGCGCTGGTGGGGAAACTGGTCAGTCTGTACGACTATCGGGCGATTCTGGCGCTGTTGAGCCTGGGCATCGCCTCTATGCTGCTCGGCATGTTGTTGCGCCCCTCGGTAATGCCGCAGGGGGAAAGTCGCCAGCAGGAGAGCGCCGGATGGCCCGCCTGGCGAGCGCTGGTAGCCCAGAGCTGGCGCTTTCTGGCCTGCGTCTGTCTGCTGCAGGGGGCGCACGCCGCCTACTACGGCTTTAGCGCCATTTACTGGCAGGGGGCAGGGTACTCCGCCTCGGCGGTGGGCTATTTGTGGTCCCTCGGCGTTGTGGCGGAAGTGGTCATCTTCGCGCTCAGTAAAAAACTCTTTCGCCGCTTCAGCGCTCGGGATCTGCTGCTGCTTTCCGCCGTCTGCGGCGTGGTGCGCTGGGGGATCATGGGCTGGACCACCGAACTGCCGTGGCTTATCGTTGCGCAGATCCTCCACTGCGGCACCTTCACCGTCTGCCACCTGGCGGCCATGCGCTATATCGCCGCGCGTGAGGGAAGCGATGTGATTCGCCTGCAGGCGGTCTATTCTGCGGTGGCGATGGGGGGCAGTATCGCGATCATGACGGTGTTCGCCGGATTCCTCTATCAGCATCTGGGACACGGCGTTTTCTGGGTAATGGCGCTGGTGGCGCTACCCGCAATGGTGCTGCGGCCTAAGGTTACCGCTTCAGCCTGATTCCAGCATCTTACGGATCTGCTGCTGCTGATGCGGCGTCAGCGCTTCTGCGGCGTGTATCAGCGGCGGTGAGAATAGAGGTAGCGGCGTGGTGTAAGGCGTAACGACCAGCGCCACGCCACGCGTGGCCCCTTCCTGTTGAAAGGTCTCCATCGGCACAGGTTTAATATTCAGCGGCAGCAGCGTCAGTTCGCGCAGCTGCTGTTCTATCTCCTGTTCCAGCTCGTGGTTACTCCCCACCAGTAAGAGTATCTGCTTTTCGTGTAAGTCATTTTCCTGCATCAGCCACGCGCCAAAAATCACCGCCACCAGCCCGGCCTCTTCTTCGGAGAACGTCACCCCGTACTCCTCCTCAAAATCGTGCAGGGCATCGCGCGTCGTACGCATCAGGCGAGGGTAAAGACGAGCGAACTCGTCCGGCAAAGTGTTATCAATGCCAATAGCAAAGAGACAACGGTTCAGCGCCTGAGCAAGGTGAATATACAGTTGCGCGTTCAGTCCCTGTTCGTCGTTGAATTGCACCCCGCCCATTTCGCGAAAACGCAGTACCAGGCGAGCAATCGCCAGCCGCAGCTGCTGATTTTGCTGGTGGTTGTCGCGGACCGGGTCGGGCAGATGCACCATCGAAAAGAGCAGAGCCATAAACAGCGACTCGGTGAGCGGCGCATCCTGGCGCACGCGTCGCTGCCAGTGTCGGCCAATCTCCTGTGCCAGCTGATACTCGGCGCAGGTTTGCACCCAGCGCTGCTGGATCGGATTAAATTCCGGGGCGATGCCCGCATGATGTTGCAAAAGGCAATACTGCAAATAGAGATGCAGGAACTGTACGTCGCGACTCTCAAACCGTTTTTGCAGACGGCGGGCGCAGAGGTTGATCAGCGCGTGAAGATTGGTGTCGTCGTACAACGTACGCAGGATCCCTTGCTGTTTCAGCTCACGTTTGAGGGCGGGCAGGAAGTGCCGGGAAATATAATCAGGGCACAGGCGTAAGCCGCGTCTCAGCCAGTGCAGCAGGCAGAGGCGTTGATTGAGCGTTGTACCTTCGATCCGGTAGCAGCCGTCAGGGCCAGAAATGATGCTCAGTCGATGATAGCGTTGGATTTCACGTTCCGTCTCGGTGATATCTTCCCGGGCAAGCTCATCATCGACGCCATTAAGCGCGCTAAATGTTTCCGCAGTGGCAATCTGCCCCGGCTGGAAAAGCGTCAGCAAAACCTGGCAACGGCGCTGGGGAGCAGAAAGTACAGATGGCGGAGCAAGCGTTGGCATCATCTGTCGAACCTCCCGAATGAGTGTTTGATAAGGATAGCTAAAGTTTTTCCATAATAATTACGAATGAAATGCTTTAGGTCAGGATTGCGGGTGGCGGTCACAGAATTTTTAACGTACAGGGGGGCAGGAAAGAGAGAAACGCAGCGCCTGAAGCCGATTTCATGCTCTTTTATCGTTCGGTTATCCGGACGAAGCCCCGCGAAAGCCGACGGGGCGGAGGAATTAAGGCGTCTGGCGTAACGTTAACCCAACGTCGCCGCCGGGATGTACCGACAGCAGCGTCTCCTTCGAGTAACCGCTTTCGCTCATCAGGCAGGCGCAGGCGGCGTCGAAAATCGCAATCACCAGCATAATGGAGGTGGTCGCCAGCATGTTGAGCGGGTCAGCCTCGCGCTTTACGCCCGTTGAAATGACCAGCCGGGCGGCCCGGGCGATGGCGGAGTCGCCGTTTTCAGTGACGCTGATGAGCGGCACGTTTTTCGCCGCGACGCCTGGCAGCAGGCGCGTCAGCTCATCTGAGTTCCCGCCGCGGGAGATCATAATGACCAGATCGTCCGCGCCCAAAAAACCCAGGTCGCCGTGCGCGGCGTCGGTGGCGTTAAGGTAGATCGCCGGACGCTCAACGCAGGCCAGCATATGGGCGATTTTACGCGCCGCGATGCCGGAGGTGCCGACGCCGGTTACCGCGATTTTACCGCGACAGCCGCGCAGCTCCGCCATTAACGCCTGCCACTGCGCCTCGTTCAGATGATCGGCCAGTCCGGCCAGCGCCTCGCTGTAAAGCGTCCAGGTGGCGGTGGCCTGTTGCCATGCGCTGCTCATGACGCCTCCTGCATCAGCTGGCGGTACTTCATATGATCCTGGTACATCTCATGGAACACCTGATATTTACGGTCGTAATAGTGCTTGATGCGGTTGGTCTGTGGGGTCACCGTTTTCCCGATCCGGCTCATGGCCGACATCGCTTCAGGGAAGGTCTCAAAAACGCCTGCCGCGATAGTGCCCATCATCGCGCCACCCAGCAGCATCGCCTCGCTCTCTTCCGGCAGCAGCATCGCGCAGCCGGTGGCGTTAGCGTGCTCCTGTACAAAGACGGGGTTTTTGGTGCCGCCGCCGCTGGCCATAATGGTGTCGATACTGTAACCGCTCTGGTTCATGGTCTCGATGATATGGCGCGTTCCCAGTGCGATAGCCTGTATGGTTGCCAGATACTGTAACGCCATATCTTCCGGTGTACGCGAAAGCTTCAGCCCGCTTATCACTCCGGTGAGGGTGGGGTTGGCGCGCGGTGAACGGTTACCGTGGAAGTAGGGCAGGATGTGCATATCGCGGGTTAAAAAGGCGATATTCTCCGGCTCGCCCGCCATTTTGCGTAGCAGCGCGTTAAGCACTTCGTAAATGGTTTGATCCTGGGATTTCGCCTGCGCCAACAGCGTCTCGTAGCAGGGGTGCGACTGAATGATATGGTCGATTAACGCGCCGGTGGCGGATTGTCCGCCTTCGTTCAGCCAGTATTCCGGCAGCACCGCCGAGTAGTACGGCCCCCAGACGCCGCTGATAAAGCGCGGTTCTTTGGAGATCGCCATATGGCCGGTCGAGGTGCCGCCAATCAGGGCTATCCGGCGGTCGAAATCGGCCACATCCCCCGAGACGCCGCTGGCGCCCAGCGTACCCAGCGTACCGGCATGGGCGTCGATTATCGACACGCTTACCGCCGTCCCCGGAATCAGTCCCATCTCGCTGGCGGCGCGCTGGCTCAGGCCGTGGCCGAGCGGTTCGCCCATTGTTTTAACATAGCGGCCAATTTTGGCGGCATCGTGTTCCAGCAGATCGTCCAGCCCGATCTCGCGAAAATAGCTGGCATCCCATTTGTCCTCGTGGCCCATGTAGGTCCATTTGCAGACCGTGGAACAGAGCGAACGGGTATCGTCGCCGGTGGCGCGCCAGGTGAGAAAATCGGGCAGATCAAAATAATAGCCTGCGTTTGCCCAGGTGTTCGGCATGTGCTGTTTCAGCCACAGCAGCTTTGGCGTCTGCATTTCCGGGGAGATAATCCCGCCGACGTAGTCCAGCACCCGATGGTGCATAGCGTTGATGCGTTCCGCCTGGGTGATGGCGCGGTGATCCATCCAGACAATGATATTCTGCTCGCTGCGCCCGGACGGACTGATGGTCAGCGGTTTACCCTCTTTGTCGAGCACTACCAGCGAGCAGGTCGCGTCAAAGCCCAGCCCTTTTACCTGGATAGGGTTGATATCCGACTGGTTAATCGCATCGCGAACGGCGTTGCAGACCGCCAGCCAGATATTGTCTGACGACTGTTCGACGAAATCGGCCTGCGGACGATAAATCTCAATCGCGCGGCTGGCCTGTCCAACCATTCTGCCGTTGAGATCAAAAACCCCTGCGCGGGCGCTACCGGTTCCTACATCCACACCAATAAAATAACTCGCCATCTTTTTTCTCCTGAAATCAGGCTTTACGATTCTGTAATGCGATAAAGAGGATGAGCACCGCGCCCCAGAGCGCCATCGTCAGATAGCTGCTGATCCCCAGCAAATTAAAGCCGCTCTCCAGCATTTGCAGCACCACCAGCGCCAGCACCAGGCCGATAATGCGCCCAAAGCCGCCGTCCGGGTTAATGCCGCCCAGCACCGAGGCGAGAATGGTTACCAGCAGGTACGACTCGCCGTATCCGGCTTTCGCCGAGTTGAACTTGGCCATCATTAAAATTGCCGCCACCCAGCCGAGCAGGGCGGAAATGACATAGACGGAGATCTGCACCCGCACAGTGTTTACGCCGCTGTAGCGGGTTGCCTGTTCGTTAGAGCCCATCAGATACAGGCTGCGCCCCAGCGTGGTGTGCTCCAGCAATACCCATAGCAGCAGGGCAACCAGCAGGAACAGCACCAGGGCAACGGGGACACCTGCGAAGGTGGCGTTACCGAGATACTGTATCGCCGCCGGGAAACCGGAAATCACCGTGCCGTTGGAAAGTAAAATGTTCAGCCCGGAGAGCAGCGTCATGGTGCCCAGCGTCGCCAGAATGGGCGAGACGCCAACCCAGGCGATGAGCGCCCCGTTTACCGTGCCAATCGCCACGGCCACCGCGGCGCCAGCCAGCAGCGCCAGCGCCAGAAACAGCGGGTTGTCCGGATGGCTGACGATGATGGACGCCATCACCAGCGAACAGGCGTTAGCCCCGGCGATAATTGACAAATTAATGCCGCCGGTGAGCATGGTCATTCCCATGCCGAGCGCCAGCATCCCCAGGATTGGCAGCTGCGAACCGATAGACTGGAAGTTGGCGACGCTGAAAAAGCGGTTTCCCAGCAGCGCGGCAAAGATCAGGGCCACGACAATAATAATGACGCACTGCAGGCGAATGATGGCATCCCCGGGTAAAACGCGTGCTATCGTTTTCATCTTAAAGCTCCCTTGCCAGTTTGCGTTTTTCATTCCAGGCCGTGGCGCTGATGCTGACCAGGATAATGGCGCCGCTGAAAACGGTGTGCCAGTAAGATGAGACGCCGAGCAGCGTCAGGCCATTTTGCAAAAAGGCCAGCAGGATCACCCCCAGCAGCGTGCCGGTCAGCGTGCCGCGTCCTCCGCTCATGCTGGTACCGCCCAGCACAACTGCCGCCAGCACCGTCAGCTCAAAGCCGAGCAGCGAGTTTGGTGCCACCGACTGGGTGATCTGCGCCTGCACGACCGCCGCGACCCCGGCCAGAATCCCCATGTAGCCGTAAACGTAAAAATGCAGCTTCAGCAGGTTCATGCCGAGACGCGAGGCCGCGTCACGGTTGCCGCCCATCGCGTAAATCTGTCGGCCCAGACGGGTAAAATTCATCAGCACGGCGGTAAAGAGAATCACTGCCGCCAGAGACAACAATGGCAGGGTCAGCCCGTAGTCATAACCGTCGGCGGCGGTAAACGAAAACCAGTTAATGCCGTTCATAAACCAGTCCGGGAAGCCGTACAGCCAGGTGCCTTTGGTGGCGTAAACCAGCAGACCGTAATAGAGGTTGAGGGTGGCGATGGTAATGATGATTGCCGGTACGCGCAGCCAGTAGACGAGGAAACCGTTGATAAGTCCAAGCAGCAGCCCGACGGCGCAGGATATCGCCAGGGCCAGCATAAAGTTGCCACCGTGGGCGATGACCCAGCTTGCCATCGCGTACTGCGCAATAGCGGTCATTGCCGGAAACGAAATATCGATACCGCCGGAGATCAGCACCACAAACAGCCCGCAGGCAAGGATGCCGAGGATCGCGTAGCTGGTGGCGACATCCGTCAGGTTGCCTAACGTCAGAAACTCATCGGTTTTGATGCTCAGCCCGACCGCCAGCGCAACGACCAGCAGGCCGAGCCAGAATTCATGGTGTCCCGCTAAGCGGGAGAGACGATTGTTATTCATGGATGACCTCGACCACCTCAGCAATATCCTGTTCAGAACAGCGATGCGGGTTAAACTCCGCCACCAGCCTTCCGCGGCGCATCACCAGCACACGGTGGCTGTTGTAATAGGCTTCCGGGATCTCATCGCAAATCATTAGCACCGCCATTCCCTGCTCCGCCAGGTCGCGGGCGATCTGGTAGATCCCTTCTTTATTGGCGATATCCACCCCCACGGTGGGCGAATCGAGGATCAGAATGCGCGGGTTGGTCGCCACCCACTTGGCAATGGCGATACGCTGGGCGTTACCGCCGGAGAGCGTTTTTACCGGCAGCTGCGGATCGGAGACCTTAATGTTCAGTTCGCGGATGAGAGCGGCGACCAGCTTTTGCGCTTTGCCGTGATCCAGCAGGCCGCTGCGCGTATGCAGTTTGTCGTAGACCGTGACGATAGTATTGTCATAGATCGACTGCTCCATGATTAGCCCCTGGGTCAGGCGATCTTCAGAGACATAGCCGATCCCGTGGCGGATGGCGTCATGGTTATTGCGCAGCCGGACCGGCTGGCCGTTGATCCAGATTTCACCGCTTTCCGGCTGGGTCATGCCAAACAGGCTCAGGCATAGCTCGGTGCGCCCGGCGCCGAGCAGGCCGACAATCGACACGATTTCGCCGCTGCGCAGCGACAGGTTAATGTCCTGATATTTTCCACGACGGCTCAGGTTGCGCAGCTCCAGCATCGGCTCCTGCTCAAGCGGGGGTTTTTCCGGGAGCGGACTGTAATGAAAGCGCTGGCCGGTCATCAGAAACGCCAGTTCGTGGCTGTCGAGTTCGCTTGCCGGATACGTGCCTACCAGCCTGCCGTCACGCATCACGCTGATGCGATCCGCTACCTCCATCACCTCATCGAGGCGGTGGCTGACAAACACCACGCAGATGCCGTCTGCTTTCAGTTCATTGACTACCCGCAGCAGGCCATTAACTTCCTGACGGGTCAGCGAGGCGGTAGGTTCATCCATAATCACCAGCCGCGCATCGGCGGCGATGGCGCGGCAAATCGCCACCAGCTGGCGATCGGCAATAGAGAGCTTTTCGACTTTTTTATCCGGGTCGATGGTTACGCCAATGCGCTGCATTGCCGCCAGCGCCTGCTGTTTCATCGAGCCGCGGCGCACCCAGATATCGCCGCCGGGGAGATAGCGGTTGACGGCGATGTTCTCCGCCACGCTGAAGTTAGGGAACAGGGATAAATCCTGATAGATCACCTGAATGCCGTAATGCGAAGAGAGCTGCGGTGAAAGATGGTGAAACAGCTTGCCATCCAGCAGGATCTGCGCCCCTTTTTCCGGCTGATAAACGCCGGAAATCACTTTAATGATGGTGCTCTTTCCGCAGCCGTTCTGTCCTGCCAGACAGTGAACTTCGCCTTTTTTCAGCGTCAGATTGACGTTATCCAGCGCCAGCACGCCCGGGAATTGCTTACTAATATTCTCAAGAGTGATAAATGCGGTGGTGTCTGTCATGGACAATACCCCTGCGAGCGCCCCGCAGGGCGCTGAGTGTTGATTTTTATTGATAGCGCCGCTCAGATGAACGGCGTTGGTTTTTCCTGGCGTGAGCAGCGAGCCTTAGAAACCGAGCGATTGTGCGTTGTCTTTAGTGACTTCGAGGATCTTGTTAAAGCGGATCACTTTCTTATCCATGTCGACATCGGCTTTCCCTAAGCCCTCAATGGTCAGGTCCGGCGTCACCTCTTTACCCTGCAGCAGCTGGTCGGCCACCGTGACCAGCGCGTAACCGGCATCTTTCGGGTCCCACAGCATCACTTTCTTAACGTCACCGCGCATCAGATAGGGGGCGGCCTGTGCCGGCATGGCGATACCCACCACGGCGATTTTATTTTTCGCCCGTTTTTTCTGTACCGCCTGACCTGCACCTATCGGACCCAGCGAGCCAAAGCCGATAATACCTTTCATCTGCGGGTAGGTTTTCATCAGATCCAGCGTCGTGGCGTAGGATTTATCAATGCTCTCCGCCACCGGCAGGCGCGAAGTGACTTCAAACATGTCAGGGTATTTTTCTTTCTGATACTTAATGGCGTAGTCGGCCCAGGCGTTGTGCAGCGGTACGGTCAGCGAACCCACATAAATGGCGTAGCCGCCTTTACCGCCCATCTCTTTCGCCAGTTCATCGACGTTGGCCTGCGCGTACTTCTCGCTGTCAATGGTTTCGATATCCCACTGGCCGATCTGCTGGTCCGGAGATTCGTGGGTCAGAACGACAATGCCCTTATCGCGCGCTTTTTTCAGAACTGGCTCAAGGACCTTCGCATCATTTGGCACCACGATGATCGCGTTTACATTCTTGGCAATCAGATCTTCAATCACCTTCACCTGCTGAGCGGGATCGGGCGTTGACGGACCGGTCTGGTAAGCGTTGACGTCGAGCTTTTTAGCCGCTTCATTGACGCCGGTTTCCATGCGGTTGAACCATGGAATCCCCGTCACTTTTGCAACTACTGCGATTTCATATTTTTCTGCCGCAAAGGACGTGCCGGACAACATGCATGCAGAAACCAGAGTGGCGCTGAGTAAGGCGAGTTTGAATTTCATCGTTGTTCCTTTTGTAGGGACCAGGGCATGTCACGACAGGAGATTAGCAACGAAGGGAAGAGGCGATGAATCGTAAGTTTTATAAATGTGATAAAAGCCCGTCAATGTTAATTTTTAGAAAAATATAAGTTAAATTTATGTTTAATTTTATGTAATTCAACATTTCTGGTAACCATAAATGTTAATTTTAACTTGATTAAGAAACTATTTATTAACATATTTGCATCATTTTGTGGTTGCCGCAGGATGAATTGGCTTCAATGAGCGGCGCAGCCTTCCCGGGAAATGCGAGAAATGAGAACTGAATCGAGAAAGGAAAACGGCGCTCAACTTTACCAATTTCTTTGCTATTCTCTCGGCAAGTTTTGCCACGCCCTTAATCCGTGGCTTGTATCTCTATCCTGAGGATGAGCAACTGATGTCTCTGGTTAAACGCAGCGCGCTGGCCTGCCTGATGCTTTTTATGACCTTCTGCGCGGGTGCGCATCCTCATAGCTTTATTCGCCTGCAAACGGAGGTAGTGAGCGAAAACGATCGCCTGGTGGCGTTAAACATGCGCTGGACGATGGATGAGCTCACCTCGGCCGACCTGCTTTACGATGCAGGAGAGGCGAAACCCGGCTCAGAGGTCTGGAAGAAGCTGGCGGCGGAGGTCATGGCGAACGTGCTGGGACAGCATTACTTCACCGAAATGTGGCATAACGGGCAGCGGGTCAGGTTTCAAAATCGGCCCGGGAAATACGCTATGGCGCGTGAAGGGCATCAGGCGGTGCTCACCTTTACCCTGCCGCTCGCTGAGCCACAGCCGCTGAGCGGGCAAACCTACACCTTTTCCACCTTCGATCCTACCTACTACGTGGATATGAGCTACGAAGAAGAGCGCGACGTCTCTTTGTCGCCGGCGATGAAAAAGCAGTGCCGTATGACGCTGCATACTCCAACGCCCAGCGAAGAATCCCTGAGCTTTGCTCAGTCGCTGGATAAAGAGGACGCGCCGCCAGAAGATATGGAGCTGGGTAAACAATTTGCGCAAAAGGTCACCCTGACATGTCAGTAATTTCACACTATCGGCTCCCCGCGCGCCGCTGGCTGCATCTCTGGCCGCTGGCGCTGTTTCTGGCGCTGGGGGCTGGCGCAGCGCTCTGGCTCTGGCAGGCGTGGCCGCAGGTTATGATGAAAAGCATTCTCTGGCAGCGGGAGGTCAACCAGCAGATGAGCGGCCTGCTGAAGGCGGTGGCGGAGGATCCTGCCCGGGCGGGCGGATCGCTGCTGATCTTTAGTTTCCTTTATGGTCTGCTGCACGCCCTCGGGCCGGGGCACGGTAAGATTGTTATTACAACCTGGCTTGCCACCCATCCGGCGAAACTGAAATCAAGCATTGGCCTGACCCTGGCCTCCTCGTTATTGCAGGGGCTGGTGGCGATCGCGCTGGTTGTAGTGGTGCTTACGCTGCTGCAACTGCCCGCCCGCCAGCTTCATCTTAGCGGTTTCTGGCTGGAGAAGGGGAGCTATGCGCTGGTGGGCGTGCTGGGGCTGCTGCTCTGCTGGCGGGCGCTGAAAAAGCTGTGCTCGCTGTTGCGCAGGCCCACGTTTACATCCTTTACGCCGCACCATGTGCATGACGCCCGCTGCGGATGCGGTCATCAGCATCTGCCTTCACCGGAGCGGCTTAAGGAGGGTGATGACTGGCGTGCGCGCCTGATGATTATTCTCTCGATGGGGATGCGCCCCTGTTCCGGCGCGCTGATGGTGCTGCTCTTCAGCAAGGTGATTGGCGTATTTTACTGGGGGATGGCTTCCGCGCTGGCGATGGCGGCAGGCACATCGCTCACCATTACCGCGCTGGCTCTGCTCGTCCACAGCTTTCGTTCGCTGGCCATCAGGCTCAGCGGCAAAAAAGCGCCGGTATTATGGCGGCAGGTGGGATGGTCAACGCTGGCGTTAGCGGGAGGCGTAATTTTAGTGGGTGCGGCGGTGGTGATGTGGCTCGGTGCGGTGCCGCCAGGAAGGGGGCTGAGGCCGTTTTGAAAAAATGCCGGAGGGGGGCCTCCGGCATATATACGATTAACGCTTCAGCGCTTCGCTCAGTTCGTCACGCATATTGGCCAGCATCGCTTTCACCACGCGCGGGTTACCCGCCACGATGTTGCCGGTCATCATGTAGTTATGACCGCCGGTGAAGTCGCAGACCAGAGAGCCTGCTTCACGGGCAATCAGCTCGCCTGCGGCAAAGTCCCACGGCTTCAGGCCAATCTCAAAGTAACCGTCAACGCGGCCAGCGGCCACGTAAGCCAGATCCAGCGCGGCGGAACCGGTACGGCGGAAGTCCGCGCATTCGGTAAAGAGTTTACCCAGAATGTTCATATAGGCAGTGGCATGCTGCTTCGCCTTAAACGGGAAGCCGGTCGCCAGAATGGTGCCGTCGAGATCGCGGGCGTTGCTGCCGCGCAGACGGTAGCCGTTAAGCTGCGCGCCCTGACCGCGGGTAGCGGTGAAGAGTTCGTTACGCATTGGATCGTAAACAACGGCAACCTCAGTACGGCCTTTAATGCGTACTGCGATAGATACCGCGAAGTGCGGCAGACGTTTAACGAAGTTGGTGGTGCCATCCAGGGGATCGATAACCCATTGAACATCCTGATCGCTACCTTCATGTTCACCGCTCTCTTCGGTGATGATGGTGTGCTGCGGGTAAGATTTGCGGATTGTTTCGATAATAATCGCTTCGGCGGCCTTATCGACGTTGGTCACGAAATCATTGCTGCCTTTCTGGCTGGTTTCTACGGTGTCAGGCGTTTCGTAGTGTTTGGCAATTACATTACCCGCCTTGCGCGCTGCGCGCACGGCGATGTTCAGCATCGGATGCATCGGTCTCTCTCACTGGATGTTAAAGAACGGGAAAACGGCGCAGAGTATAGCAGCGAGATCGGAATATGTCTCACGTTTATGGTAATATCCCCCAATATTCTTCAGACACCGCATTCAGAAACAATAAAACTATGCTGCAAAACATTCGAATCGTGCTGGTCGAAACATCGCATACCGGCAATATGGGCTCCGTGGCCCGTGCTATGAAAACCATGGGTTTAACGAATCTGTGGCTGGTCAACCCGCTGGTCAAACCGGACTCCCAGGCGATTGCCCTGGCGGCGGGGGCCAGCGACGTCATTGGCAACGCGCATATCGTCGATACGCTTGATGAAGCGCTGGCGGGCTGTAGCCTGGTGGTGGGCACCAGCGCCCGTTCACGCACGCTACCCTGGCCGATGCTCGATCCGCGCGAATGCGGAATCAAAAGCATCGCCGAGGCGGAACACGCGCCGGTGGCGCTGGTATTTGGCCGCGAGCGCGTAGGGCTCACCAATGACGAGCTGCAAAAATGTCACTACCACGTGGCGATTGCCGCGAACCCGGAATACAGCTCGCTGAACCTGGCGATGGCGGTGCAGGTGATCGCCTACGAAGTGCGCATGGCGTGGCTGGCGTCTCAGGAGAGCGGTGAAAAAAGCGCTCAGGAAGAGGAGACGCCATATCCGCTGGTGGACGATCTGGAGCGTTTTTACGAGCATCTGGAACAGACGCTGCTCTCAACCGGTTTTATCCGTCCTAACCACCCCGGTCAGGTAATGAATAAGCTGCGCCGTCTCTTCACCCGCGCGCGCCCGGAAAGCCAGGAGCTGAACATCCTGCGCGGTATGCTGGCCTCGATAGAGCAGAAGAATAAAGAGTAGCGGTATCTGCCCGCCGGGTGCTGCTGCGCTTACCTGGCCTACAAAACCCGTAGGCCCGTGCAAGCGCAGCGCCGCCGGGCAAAAGGATACGGCACAGAAGGTTAAATACCTGACTAAAACAGTCAAGTAAATAGTTGACCATTTTAGTCAGGAATGTCAGACTTGGCCCTGCTATGCGATACCCCATTTTACAATAATAAACCCCGGGCAGGGGCGAGTTTGAGGTTAAGTAAGACATGAGACTGACATCTAAAGGGCGTTATGCCGTAACCGCGATGCTGGACGTTGCGCTCAACTCCGAAGCGGGCCCGGTTCCGTTGGCTGATATTTCTGAACGTCAGGGAATTTCCCTCTCTTATCTGGAACAGCTGTTTTCCCGCCTGCGTAAAAATGGGCTGGTTTCCAGCGTACGTGGTCCGGGCGGTGGTTATCTGCTGGGTAAAGATGCCGGCAGCATCGCCGTTGGCGAAGTGATCAGCGCGGTTGATGAATCCGTTGACGCGACCCGTTGCCAGGGTAAAGGCGGCTGTCAGGGGGGCGATAAGTGCCTGACCCACGCGCTGTGGCGCGATCTGAGCGACCGTCTGACCGGTTTCCTGAACAACATCACGTTAGGTGAACTGGTAAATAACCAGGAAGTTCTGGATGTCTCTGGCCGTCAACACAGCCATGATTCCCAACGTAATACCCGCGCGCAAGACGCTATCGACGTTAAATTACGCGCGTAATAAAACGATAAGTATTTCAGAATCAGGCCGGGACGCGCCGCGTCCCGTGTACTCGGTCGTACATCCAGCCGGTTGCCTGATTCCTTGCATTGAAGCGATGTACGGAGTTTAAAGAGCAATGAAATTACCGATTTATCTCGATTACTCCGCAACCACGCCGGTGGACCCGCGTGTTGCCGAGAAAATGATGCAGTTTCTGACCCTGGACGGAACCTTTGGTAACCCGGCCTCCCGTTCTCACCGTTTTGGCTGGCAGGCTGAAGAGGCGGTCGATATCGCCCGTAATCAGATTGCCGAGCTGGTTGGCGCCGACCCGCGTGAAATTGTTTTCACCTCGGGCGCGACCGAATCCGACAACCTGGCGATCAAAGGTGCGGCCAACTTTTATCAGAAAAAAGGCAAGCACATCATCACCAGTAAAACCGAGCACAAAGCGGTGCTGGACACCTGCCGCCAGCTGGAGCGCGAAGGGTTTGAAGTGACCTATCTCGCCCCGCAGAGCAACGGCATCATCGACCTGAAAGAGCTTGAAGCGGCGATGCGTGACGACACCATTCTGGTCTCCATCATGCACGTGAACAACGAAATCGGCGTGGTGCAGGATATCGCCACTATCGGCGAAATGTGCCGTGCGCGCGGTATTATCTACCACGTTGACGCCACCCAGAGCGTGGGCAAACTGCCTATCGACCTGAGCCAGCTGAAAGTGGATCTGATGTCCTTCTCCGGCCACAAAATCTATGGCCCGAAAGGGATCGGCGCGCTCTACGTGCGTCGTAAGCCGCGTATTCGTATCGAAGCGCAGATGCACGGCGGCGGTCACGAGCGCGGTATGCGTTCCGGTACGCTGCCTGTTCACCAGATCGTCGGCATGGGTGAAGCTTACCGCATCGCGAAAGAAGAGATGGAAACCGAGATGGCGCGCCTGCGTACGCTGCGCGATCGTCTGTGGAACGGCGTGAAGGATATGGAAGAGGTCTACCTGAACGGTGATCTGGAGCAGGGCGCGCCAAATATCCTTAACGTGAGCTTCAACTATGTTGAAGGCGAGTCGCTGATCATGGCGCTTAAAGATCTGGCCGTCTCTTCCGGTTCCGCCTGTACTTCTGCAAGCCTGGAGCCTTCCTACGTGCTGCGCGCGCTGGGGATGAACGACGAGCTGGCGCATAGCTCTATCCGTTTCTCTTTAGGTCGTTTTACTACCGAAGAAGAGATCGACTACACCATCAATCTGGTTCGTAACTCCATTGGCCGTCTGCGCGAACTTTCTCCGCTGTGGGAGATGTTTAAGCAGGGTGTGGATCTGAACACTATTGAATGGTCACATCACTAATCGGTACCCATAAGGAGAATTGAATCATGGCATATAGCGAAAAAGTTATCGATCACTACGAGAACCCGCGCAACGTCGGCTCTTTTGATAATAGCGATGAGTCTGTCGGCAGCGGCATGGTCGGCGCGCCGGCGTGTGGCGACGTTATGAAGTTGCAGATTAAAGTCAACAATGAAGGTATCATTGAGGACGCGCGCTTCAAGACCTACGGCTGTGGTTCAGCTATCGCCTCCAGCTCCCTGGTCACCGAGTGGGTGAAGGGTAAATCGCTGGACGAAGCTCAGGCAATTAAAAACACGGATATTGCTGAAGAACTCGAACTGCCGCCGGTGAAAATTCACTGCTCAATTCTGGCAGAAGACGCGATCAAAGCCGCTATTGCGGATTACAAAAGCAAACGTGAAGCGAAATAATTGAGGTTTGAGTATGTCGATTACCCTTAGCGACAGCGCTGCCGCGCGAGTGAGCGCCTTTCTGGCGAACCGTGGTAAAGGCTTCGGCCTGCGACTGGGCGTGCGTACCTCCGGCTGTTCCGGTATGGCTTACGTACTGGAGTTTGTTGATGAGCCGGCGTCTGACGATACCGTCTTTGAAGACAAGGGCGTGAAGGTGGTGGTCGATGGCAAAAGCCTGCAATTCCTGGACGGCACTCAGCTGGACTTCGTAAAAGAAGGCCTGAACGAAGGGTTCAAATTCACCAACCCGAACGTTAAAGATGAGTGTGGTTGCGGCGAAAGCTTCCACGTTTAACCGCGTTCCGCTGTTATACCGATTAATTCGTATTGCAGAAAGGCGGCAAGCGAGTGAATCCCCGGGAGCTTACTTAAGTAAGTGACTGGGGTGAACGAGCGCAGACAACGCATCTGCAGCGCGAAGTAAGAAGGTATAACCCCACCGTGGCTCTGCTGCGCGTGGGGTTTGTTCTAACAGGCTACCCCTGAGATTGTTATGGATTACTTCACTCTCTTCGGACTACCCGCGCAATACCCAATTGATCTCCAGGCCCTGACGGTCCGTTTTCAGGATCTGCAGCGTCAGTACCATCCGGATAAATTCGCCAGCGGGACGCAGGCAGAGCAGCTAGCTGCGGTTTCCCAGTCTGCGACCATCAACCAGGCCTGGCAAACGCTGCGCCATCCGCTGGCGCGCGCAGAATATCTGCTCTCGCTCCACGGTTTTGATCTGGCGAGCGAACAGCACACCGTGCGCGATACGGCGTTTCTGATGGAACAGCTTGAGCTACGTGAAGAGCTGGATGAGATTGAGCAGGCCAAAGACGAAGCGCGTCTGGAACGCTTCATCACGCGCGTGAAGGGCATGTTCGATACCCGCCACCAGCAGATGGTGGAGCAACTGAACAACGAGACCTGGGACGTGGCGGCAGACACTGTGCGCAAACTCCGTTTTCTCGATAAACTGCGAAGCAGTGCTGAACAACTCGAAGAAAAGCTGCTCGATTTTTAATTTCGGAAGCAATTATGGCCTTATTACAAATTAGTGAGCCTGGCTTAAGTGCCGCACCGCACCAGCGTCGTCTGGCGGTGGGTATCGACCTGGGCACCACCAACTCTCTGGTTGCGACCGTGCGCAGCGGCCAGGCGGAAACGCTGGCTGACGAGCAGGGCCGTCATCTGCTGCCTTCTGTGGTCCACTACCAGCAGCAGGGCCACGCGGTTGGCTATGAGGCCCGCGCCAACGCCGCCCTCGATCCCGCCAATACCATCAGCTCTGTAAAGCGCATGATGGGCCGCTCGCTGGCCGACATTCAGACCCGTTATCCGCATCTGCCGTATCAGCTTCAGGCAAGCGAAAACGGCCTGCCGATGATTGCCACCACCGCCGGTCTGCTTAACCCAATTCGCGTTTCTGCGGACATTCTCAAAGCGCTGGCGGAGCGCGCCACGGCGACGCTCGGCGGTGATTTAGATGGCGTGGTCATTACCGTTCCGGCCTACTTTGACGATGCGCAGCGCCAGGGCACCAAAGATGCCGCGCGTCTTGCCGGCCTGCACGTGCTGCGCCTGCTGAACGAACCCACTGCTGCTGCCATTGCCTACGGCCTGGACTCCGGTCAGGAAGGGGTGATTGCGGTTTACGACCTCGGCGGCGGCACCTTTGATATCTCCATTCTGCGCCTGAGCCGCGGTGTTTTTGAAGTGCTGGCGACCGGCGGGGATTCCGCGCTGGGCGGCGACGATTTTGACCATCTGCTGGCGGATTATATTCGCGAGCAGGCGGGAATTGCCGATCGCAGCGATGTCCGCGTGCAGCGCGAACTGCTGGATGCGGCTATCGATGCCAAAATCGCCCTCAGCGATGCGCAGTTCGTCAGCGTGAACGTGGCGGGCTGGCAGGGCGAGATTACGCGCGACCAGTTCAACGATCTCATTGCCCCGCTGGTGAAACGCACCCTGCTGGCCTGCCGTCGCGCGCTGAAAGATGCGGGCGTCGAAGCCAACGAGGTGCTGGAAGTGGTGATGGTGGGCGGCTCGACCCGCGTGCCGCTGGTGCGTGAGCGTGTAGGTGAATTTTTTGGCCGCACGCCGCTGACCTCTATCGACCCGGACAAAGTGGTTGCCGTGGGTGCCGCTATCCAGGCCGATATCCTGGTCGGCAACAAGCCGGACAGCGAAATGCTGCTGCTGGACGTCATCCCGCTGTCGCTGGGTTTAGAAACCATGGGCGGCCTGGTGGAGAAAGTGATCCCGCGTAACACCACCATTCCGGTGGCGCTCGCGCAGGAGTTCACTACCTTTAAGGACGGCCAGACCGCCATGTCCATCCACGTGATGCAGGGCGAACGCGAACTGGTGCAGGACTGCCGTTCGCTGGCGCGTTTTGCGCTGCGCGGCATTCCGGCGCTGCCGGCGGGCGGGGCCCATATTCGCGTCACCTTCCAGGTGGATGCGGACGGGCTGCTGAGCGTCACGGCGATGGAAAAATCCACCGGCGTGGAATCATCCATCCAGGTGAAGCCGTCCTACGGTCTGACCGATGGCGAAATCGCCGCCATGATTCAGGACTCCATGAGTTTTGCTGAGCAGGATGTGAAGGCGCGTATGCTGGCTGAACAAAAAGTGGAAGCCGCACGCGTGCTGGAGAGCCTGAACGGGGCGCTTGCCGCCGATGCCGCACTGTTAAGCGCCGCTGAGCGCCAGGTGATTGACGAGGCCGCCGCGCGCTTAAGCGCAGTCGCCCTTGGCAATGACGCTGACGAAATAGAAGAAGCCATTAAAAACGTTGATAAACAAACCCAGGACTTCGCTGCTCGCCGCATGGACAAATCTGTCCGCGTCGCGCTGAAAGGCCAGTCCGTGGACGAGGTTTAATATGCCAAAGATTGTTATTTTGCCTCATGCGGACCTCTGTCCGGATGGCGCTGTTCTGGAAGCAAAGACCGGTGAAACCATTCTTGACGTTGCCCTGCGTAACGGTATCGAAGTGGAACACGCCTGTGAAAAATCGTGCGCCTGCACCACCTGCCACTGCATCGTGCGTGAAGGTTTTGACTCGCTTGCCGAGAGCACCGAAGATGAAGACGACATGCTGGATAAAGCATGGGGTCTGGAGCCAGACAGCCGCTTAAGCTGCCAGGCCGCGGTGACCGATGAAGATCTGGTCGTGGAGTTCCCACGTTACACCATCAACCACGCACGCGAGCACTGATATGGGACTGAAGTGGACAGACAGCCGTGAAATCGGCGAGGCGCTTTACGACGCCAATCCGGATCTCGATCCGAAAACCGTCAGATTTACCGATATGCATCAGTGGATCTGCGAGTTAGAAGATTTTGATGACGATCCCAACGCATCCAGTGAAAAAATTCTGGAGGCGATTCTGTTAGTCTGGTTAGATGAAGCAGAGTAGATAATTTAACGGGCTGCCTTCAGGCGGCCCGTTTGCTAATAAGGATAAATAAAATGACCGAAGCGATGAAGATTACGCTCTCCACTCAGCCCGCCGACGCGCGCTGGGGTGAAAAAGCCACGTACAGTATCAATAACGACGGTATTACCCTGCACCTTACCGGCAAAGATGATTCAGGACTTATCCAGCGCGCGGCGCGCAAGATCGACGGCCTGGGCATCAAACATGTGATGCTCGAGGGGGAAGGCTGGGATACCGAACGCAGCTGGGCGTTCTGGGCTGGTTACAAAGGCCCGAAAGGCACCCGCAAAATCGAGTGGGCGAGCCTTGATGAGGCGGCGCAAAAAGAGCTGGAAAACCGTCTCAATATTATCGACTGGGTGCGCGACACTATCAACGCGCCGGCGGAAGAGCTTGGCCCGGAACAGCTGGCGCAGCGCGCGGTCGATCTGATTGGCGGCGTGGCGGGCGACAGCATGTCGTATCGCATTACCAAAGGCGAAGATCTGCGCGAGCAGAATTATATGGGCATTCACACCGTGGGGCGGGGCTCCGAGCGCGCTCCTGTACTGCTGGCGCTGGACTACAACCCGACCGGCGACAAAGACGCTCCGGTCTATGCCTGCCTGGTGGGGAAAGGCATTACCTTTGATTCCGGCGGCTACAGCCTGAAACAGAGCGCGTTTATGGACTCCATGAAGTCTGATATGGGCGGTGCGGCAACCATCACCGGCGCGCTGGCGTTCGCTATCACCCGTGGTCTGAACAAGCGCGTGAAGCTTTACCTCTGCTGCGCAGATAACATGGTGAGCGGCAACGCCTTCAAGCTGGGCGACATTATTCGCTACCGCAACGGTAAAAACGTCGAAGTGATGAATACCGACGCGGAAGGACGCCTGGTGCTGGCCGATGGCCTGATCGATGCTTCTGCCCAGAAACCGGAGCTGATCATCGATATGGCAACCCTGACCGGCGCGGCGAAAACGGCGCTGGGTAATGATTACCATGCGCTGTTCAGCTTTGATGACAAGCTGGCTGCTCGCCTGCTGGCGAGCGCTGCTGCGGAAAACGAACCTTTCTGGCGCCTGCCGCTGGCCGAGTTCCACCGCAGCCAGCTGCCCTCTAATTTCGCGGAACTGAACAACACCGCCAGCGCGGCGTACCCGGCGGGTGCAAGCACGGCGGCAGGCTTCCTCTCCCACTTTGTGGAGAACTACCGCGAAGGCTGGCTGCACATCGACTGTTCCGCTACCTACCGCAAGGCAGCGGTTGAACAGTGGGCCGCAGGCGCGACAGGCCTTGGCGTGCGCACCATTGCGAACCTGCTGACGGCTGAGTAATCTTTTTTGCCGGGTGGCGCTGCGCTTGCGCGCGCCTTCGGAGTCATCATATTGCCCGGCGGCGCTGCGCTTGCACGGGCCTACGGTTTTGTAGGCCGGGTAAGTGAAGCGCCACCCGGCGTTTTTGAAGTAGCCAAACTATGTCCGAAACCAAAAATGAATTAGAAACCCTGCTGGAGCAGGCGGCGACCGAGCCCGCCCACCGTCCGGCCTTTTTCCGCACGCTGCTGGAATCCACCGTCTGGGTGCCGGGAATGGCGGCAGAAGGGGAGCAGGTTGTCGAAGAGAGCGCGCTGGATCTGCTGCACTGGGAGAAAGATGACGGCACCTCGGTGATCCCGTTCTTTACCTCACTGGAAGCCTTGCAGGAAGCGGTAGAAGACGAACAGGCGTTCGTGGTGATGCCGGTGCGCACGTTGTTCGAAATGACGCTGGGACAGACGCTGTTCCTCAACGCCAAACTGCCGACAGGGAAAGAGTTCACCCCGCGCGAAATCAGCCACCTGATTGGTAAAGAGGGCAATCCGCTCAGCACCCAGGAGGTGCTGGAAGGGGGCGAAACGCTGCTGCTGTCTGAAGTGGCCGAGCCGCCCGCGCAGATGATTGACTCCCTGACCACGCTGTTCAAAACCATCAAGCCGGTGAAACGCGCGTTCCTCTGCTCCATCAAAGAGAGCGCTGACGAACAGCCGGTATTGCTGATTGGTATTGAAGCGGACGGCGATATGGAGGAGATCATTCAGGCGGCGGGAAGCGTAGCCACCGACACGCTTCCGGGCGATGAGCCGATTGATATCTGCCAGGTGAAGAAAGGTGAGAAGGGCATCAGCCATTTTATTACCGAGCACATCACCCCGTTCTACGAGCGTCGCTGGGGCGGCTTCCTGCGCGATCTCAAGACCAACCGCATTATCTGATTACGGCGGGGTGAGCTTCACCCCGTTGCTTCCAGCAGCAGTAAATCCATCAGCAATACCAGATTCGACTCAAACGACGTCACCCTCGCGGCTTCGGCAGCGAAGTGCACCGCTTCGTCATAGAGCGCGAAATGCAGATCCGCCATTCCCGCCAGCGTATTAGCAGAGGCACGGGTAAAGGCGACAACCGTCATCCCGACGTTTTTGGCAATCCGCGCTTTATCCAGCACCTGCTCCGTTTCGCCGCTGCGGGAGACGGCAATAAACACCTGATAGCGTGCGGCGTTGCTGAGAAAAATATTCCGGCTGTCGCCCGGACCGGAGATAAACGCTGTTTTACCCAGCACCTGCAATTTCTTGGTCAGGTACTCGGCAAAGAGATAGGAAAACCCGGCCCCATAAAGAAAGAAGCTCTCTTTCTGGCGCAGCAGGCTGGCAAACTGCTGGCGTTTGTCCTGTGTGACCCACTGAAAGGTGTGCTGATAGTTAGCGATAAACTGATTAAACAGCGCGGGCAATTCTGCATGCTGCTCAGGCTGCGCGGCGATATGCGGCGTATCAGAAAGCAGCTTTTTGCAGTGCCAGATAAACTCGCTAAAACCGCTGAACCCCAGCTTCTGGCACAGCCGCATAATCGTCGCGGTGGAGACAAACGTCGCCTGCGCCAGCTCGCGCACCGTGATGTTGCCCACCAGCAGCGGATGCTCCGTGAGGTGGGCGAGGACGCGATACTCCGCGCGGGTCAGCGACGCCCCGCGCATCAACAGCGTGGCCAGGCGGTTATCCATTATGTCGCCGGTTCAACCGGCAGATCGTCCCGTGCACCCCATTCGCTCCAGGAGCCGTCATACAGGGTTACATCATTCGCGCCAAGGGTTGCCAGCGCCAGAATCACCACGCAGGCCGTTACGCCGGAGCCACAGCTGGCAATAATCGGACGATGCAAATCCACACCCTGACGTTCAAAAATGGCATGCAATTCATCGGTGGTTTTCAGCTCGCCCTCGAACACCAGGTCGCCCCACGGCACGTTCAGCGCACCCGGAATATGTCCGCGTTTCAGCCCCGGACGCGGTTCATCCGCTTCTGCGTTGAAACGGGGTGCAGGACGCGCATCAACAATTTGCGCCCCCTTTTCGTGGCTTACTACCAGGACGTCGGTCAGACGCTTCACCACTTTTGCGTCAAACGTGGCGTCGAAATCCCCTTCCGGCAGCGTGACGTCACCCTGCTGGAGCGGCAGTTCATCACGTTTCCAGCCCGCAAGCCCACCTGCCAGAATCGACACTTTTTCCACACCGAAGTTTTTCAGCATCCACCACGCGCGCGGCGCGGAGAAGAGATTACCTTCATCGTAAACGACAAGGTGTTTATCTTTGCTGACGCCCAGCTCGCGCATCGCCACGGAAAAGGCTTCCGGGCGCGGCAGCATGTGCGGCAGGGGAGAGGTGTGATCGGAGAGCGCTTCGATATCAAAAAATACCGCGCCAGGCAGATGCCCCGCGCGATATTCACCGGGAACGTCACGATGCTCCTGGCCCGGAGGGGCCATGCGCGCATCAATAATCTGAACTTCCGGGTCGTCACCGTGCTCAATCAGCCAGTCGGCGGCGACAAAATATGAGGTAGACATGGTTGCCTCCATTCTTTTCCGTAAAAAAGGATTGTCGGTGTTTTTTCTGACACCGACAAGCTAACCACGTTCAACTCGCGAGCAAGCCCCTATTTTTTCACTGTTTCGCCGTCCTGCCAGGCCTTTTGCAGGGCAGGCCAGTAGTCGCGGTTGGCTTCGATCATCTCATCCAGGATCGCTTTCGCGTGTTCCATGGTTGGCACGGTGCGGTTCAGGGTGAACGCCTGCAGAGCTTTCTCATAGCTCCCTTCAATGGTTGCTTCAACCAGCAATTGTTCAGAGGCCAACTGTTGTTGCAGCAGCGTCTGGTGGAACAGCGGCACCCGGCCTACGCGAACGGGCTCTGGCCCTTCGGAGGTGATATAGGCAGGCACTTCCACCACCGCATCGTACGGCAGGTTGGTAATCGCCCCGCGGTTTTCCACCATCACCAGATGACGGCTCCGCAGGTTGAACGCCAGCGAGCAGGCGACATCGACGATAAACTCGCCGTGGACGCCAACATGGAAGGCATCCGGTAAAATCCCGCTGCGCTGGTATTCTTCGGCGGCGGCAAAGAGTTTTTTCTCACGCCCGTTCATCACTTCGTTGGCGCGGGTATACTCCGGGTTTTGATGCTCCACAATCTGGTTTGGCATCAGATAGTACTGCAGATACGGGTTCGGCAGATATTCCGGGAAGTTATCCATAATCGGCTTGATGTTGCGCCAGGTTTTCACCCACGACGGATCCGAGTGCTGCGGGTCGGTTTTGGCCGCATCTTCCGTCAGCAGGCCAAACTTCGCGATATGTTTACGCAGCTCCGGCAGCTTGTCCTCGCCGTCCACCAGCACGCGGGTAAACCAGCCGAAGTGGTTGAGGCCAAAATAGTCCACCTCCAGTTTATGGCGATCTACGCCCAGAATGGCGCCCATATTGCGCATCGCGGCAACCGGCATATCGCAGATATTCAGCACACGTGCGTTGGGCCGCAGGCGACGCACGCCTTCCGCAACGATCGCCGCCGGGTTGGAGTAGTTCACGATCCACGCTTTCTCATGCGCGTAGCGTTCCACCCGATCAATCAGCTCTACCATCGGCAGGATCGTGCGCAGGCCATACGCCAGCCCGCCGGGTCCGCAGGTCTCCTGGCCGACCACGCCGTGGCGCAGCGGAATTTTCTCATCCTGCTCGCGCATTTTGTACTGTCCGACGCGCATCTGGGCAAAAACAAAATGCGCGCCGCTGAAAGCTACTTCCGGGTCGCTGGTGACGGTAAATTTGATGCTCTGGCTGTGGTCGCGAATGACCTTCTCCACCACGGGCGCAATGGTGTTCTGACGCGCCTCGTCGATGTCATACAGACGGATCTCAGCCAGCGGGAAATCGTGCAGGCGTACCATCAGACTTTTCACAATACCCGGCGTGTAGGTACTACCGCCGCCAGCAATCGACAGAATGAACGGGGGTGTAAACATCTTTAGCTCCTTTCAGAGAAACGTCTCAACGGCTTCTCGCATTTTTTTGACATGCAGCCCGTAGACCACCTGAACGTTGTTACCTTGTTTGATAATCCCTTTCGCGCCGGTCGCCTTCAGGCGTGGCTCGTCGATAATGGCGACGTCCTTCACCGTGACGCGTAAGCGGGTATAGCAGTTATCCACCACTTCAATGTTTTCCCTGCCGCCGAGACCTGCCACGATTGACTCGCCCAGCCCGTCGTTATTGCCCTTCGCATGGTATTCCTGCTTGCTGTAAAGACGCGTCTCCTGATCGTCATCTTCACGGCCCGGCGTTTTCATGTTGAAACGCAGGATCAGGAGGCGGAACACCACGAAGTAGAGGGCGAACATGATCAGTCCGACCAGGATGTACATTGGCCAGTTGGACTTCTCCGTGCCGAGTGGCAGGTTGTAGAGGATGAAATCGATAATCCCGTTGGCGCCGATGGCGTGAACGCCCAGCATCGAGAACAGCATCATGCCGATGCCGGTCAGCACCGCATGCACCACGAACAGCAGCGGGGCGACGAACAGGAAGGAGAACTCAATCGGCTCGGTCACGCCGACCAGCAGCGAGGTCAACGCCGCCGGGATCAGAATGGCTTTCGCAATCGCTTTACGCTCTGGCTTCGCGGTCATGTACATTGCCAGCGCGGCGGCGGGCAGACCGAACATCTTGCTGATGCCGCGCGCATCCCACACCACGGTGCTGCTGAGCTGCTTCACCTCCGGACAGGCCATCTCAGCGAAGTAAATATTGCGCGCACCCTGATAGGTTGTGCCGCACACCTCCTGCGTACCGCCCAGTTCGGTATAGAGGAACGGCGTATAAACCAGATGATGCAGGCCTGTCGGCACCAGAATGCGCTCAAGGAAACCGTAGATCGCCACGCCGAACGGGCCGGAACCTTTGATGGCCAGCGCCATGGCGCTTATCCCGTGCTGCGCGTACGGCCAGAGTTCGCTCATTACCACGCCAAGCAGCATAGAGACAGGGAGCATAACTATCGCGACAAAGCAGTGGCCGGAGTAAATCGCCATTGCGCCGTTAAACTGTACGCCGGAATATTTATTGTACAGATATCCCGACAGCGTCCCGGTCAGGATCCCGGCGAATACGCCCATCTCCAGCACCTGGACGCCCAGCACCATGCTTTGTCCGGCGGCTTTCAGCTGATCTGCAGGCGCCAGCTCACCTTGCAGCTGCAACGTCACGTTCATGGCGTTGATAAACACCACGAAAGTCACCAGGCCGATGAGCGCCGCGTAGCCTTTGTCCCGCGTGGCCAGGCCAATGGGGATCCCCACGGCAAATACCAGCGCCAGATTAACCAGCACCGATACGGCAGACTTAGCGATCAGCTGGCCGATATTTTGAATCAGAGGATGACCAAGAAACGGCAGATACTCGGCCAGATTGCCGTTACCCAGCACATTCCCAAAGGCGATAAACAAACCGACGATAGGTAAGATAAGTACAGGTCCGTAAAGTGATTTTCCGAAATTCTGTAGGGCGTTCACGGCTCGTTTCATGGCTTTCTCTCTTATTGAACCGCGCACTCGGCGTGCGTCAAGTACATAAAGCTAGCAGGCTGTGCGTGGGCTTATCCAGCTATCTACTTGTTTTAAAAACAAATGACGTGAAAGGTTACATGTTACGTAACGCTGTGTGATCGCGGTTCCACCCCTGCATGGCAGCGCGATGCCATTCTGCGAGGCGCTTTCCAGATTATGAAATTGGACTTTTTGTATTAACGAAACTTGAGGATAATACTTATCCGGACGACCAGCAGGCCCCCTCAGGCCAGGGACATAGGATGAAACCGTTTCGCTTAGCCGCGCTCTCACTCGCGCTTCTCACCACGTTTACGCTTGTCGGCTGTGATAACAGCGACGACAAACCCCAGGCTGCTGCGTCTACTGCATCAGAACAGAAAACGCCGGAAAAGCCCGATCCTGGAAAGCTGGCTAAGCTTGCCGCCCAGAGCCAGGGTAAGGCATTGACGCTGCTGGATGCCTCGGAAGTGCAGCTCGACGGCGCCGCGACGCTGGTTCTGACCTTCTCTGTACCGCTGGATCCCAGCCAGGATTTTGCTAAAACGGTGCATGTGGTGGATAAGAAAAGCGGCAAAGTCGACGGCGCCTGGGAGCTGGCCCCCAATCTGAAAGAGCTGCGGCTGCGCCATCTTGAACCGAACCGCAATCTGGTCGTCACCGTTGAACGTGATTTGCAAGCGCTGAACAAAGCGACGTTCGGCATTGATTATGAAAAAGCGATCGCCACCAGGGAGATTGAACCCAGCGTTGGTTTTGCCAGCCGCGGGTCGTTACTGCCCGGAAAAGTGGTGGAAGGGTTGCCAGTGATGGCGCTAAACGTCAACAACGTTGACGTCAACTTCTATCGCGTGAAGCCGGAGTCCCTCGCCGCGTTTGTCAGCCAGTGGGAGTACCGTAACTCGCTGACTAACTGGGAATCGGATACGCTTCTGAAGATGGCCGATCTGGTCTATACCGGCCGTTTCGACCTTAACCCGGCGCGCAATACGCGGGAAAAACTGCTGCTGCCGCTGCGCGATATCAAGCCGCTCCAGCAGTCTGGCGTCTATATCGCCGTGATGAACCAGGCCGGTCACTATAACTACAGCAACGCCGCCACGCTCTTTACCTTAAGTGATATTGGGCTGTCCGCTCACCGTTACCATAACCGGCTGGATATCTTCACCCAGAGTCTTGAAAACGGTGCGGCGCAGTCAGGCGTGACCATTACCCTTCTCAACGATAAAGGGCAGACTCTCGCCGAGGCGAACAGCGACGCCGATGGTCATGCGAAACTGGCAACCGATAAAGAAGCCGCGCTGATCCTGGCCAGTAAAGACGGCCAGACCACGCTTCTTGATCTTAAACTTCCGGCGCTGGATCTGGCGGAGTTTGATATTGCCGGTAAGCCGGGTTACAGCACGCAGTTCTTTATGTTTGGCCCGCGCGATCTCTATCGTCCGGGTGAAACGGTGATCCTTAACGGCCTGCTGCGCGATAGCGACGGAAAACCGCTTCCCGATCGGCCAGTAAAACTTGATGTGCTGCGTCCGGACGGACAGGTAGCACGTACTGTCGTTGTGCAACCCGATAACGGCCTCTATCGCTTCAACTACTCGCTTGATAGCGGCGCCCAGACCGGCATGTGGCATATTCGCGCGAATACGGGCGATAACCAGCAGCGCATGTGGGATTTCCACGTCGAAGATTTTATGCCTGAGCGTATGGCGCTGAATCTGACGGGGCAAAAAACGCCGGTTTCCCCGCAGGATGATGTGGACTTTAACGTAGCGGGCTATTACCTGTATGGCGCACCGGCTAACGGCAATTCTTTGCAAGGCCAGCTTTTCCTGCGTCCGCTACGTGACGCGGTGCCTGCACTGCCTGGCTTCCAGTTCGGTGATATAGCTGAAGAAAATCTCAGCCGCAGCCTCGATGAAGTGCAGCTTACGCTGGACGAACAGGGTCGCGGGCAGGTGACCACCGAAAGTCAGTGGAAAGAGGCGCATTCGCCGCTGCAGCTGATTTTGCAGGCCAGCCTGCTGGAATCAGGCGGGCGTCCGGTGACCCGCCGCGCTGAGCAGGCTATCTGGCCCGCGGCTGAACTTCCGGGGATCCGCCCGCAGTTCGCCAGCAAGGCCGTTTATGACTACCGTACCGATACCACCGTCAATCAGCCGATTGTCGATGAAAATGGCAACGCCAGCTTTGACATTGTCTATGCCGACGCCAGCGGGGCGAAAAAAGCAGTATCCGGTTTGCAGGTGCGTCTGATCCGTGAGCGTCGCGACTACTTCTGGAACTGGTCCGAAAGTGAGGGCTGGCAGTCTCAGTTTGATCAAAAAGATCTGGTGGAGGGCGAGCAGGAGCTTAACCTCAAGGCCGATGAAACCGGTAAAGTGACCTTCCCGGTGGAGTGGGGCTCATACCGTCTGGAAGTGAAAGCCCCTGATGACATGGTCAGCAGCGTGCGCTTCTGGGCGGGGTACAGCTGGCAGGATAACAGCGACGGTACGGGTGCCGCGCGCCCAGACCGCGTGACGCTTAAGCTGGATAAGCCTTCTTACCAGCCGGGTGACACCATCAAGCTACACATTGCCGCACCTGCCGCCGGGAAAGGCTATGCGATGATCGAATCCAGCGAAGGGCCGCTATGGTGGAAAGAGATTGACGTGCCGGCAAACGGGCTGGATCTCTCCATTCCGGTGGATAAGGCCTGGAAACGTCACGATCTCTACCTCAGCACGCTGGTGGTTCGCCCGGGGGATAAATCCAAATCCGCCACGCCAAAACGCGCGGTTGGCCTGCTTCATCTGCCAATGGGCGATGAGAATCGCCGCCTGAATATCGCGCTGGATAACCCGCAAAAAATGCGCCCGAACCAGACGCTTTCTGTGAAAGTGAAAGCCAGCGTGAAAGAGGGAACTGTGCCACAGAAGGTGAACGTGCTGGTCTCTGCAGTTGATAGCGGCGTGCTGAACATTACCGACTATGTCACGCCGGATCCGTGGGAAGCCTTCTTCGGCCAGAAGCGGTATGGCGCGGATATCTATGATGTATATGGCCAGGTAATTGAAGGGCAGGGACGTATGGCCGCACTGCGCTTTGGGGGGGATGGCGATGAACTGAAACGCGGCGGTAAGCCACCCGTGAACCATGTCACTATTATTGCCCAGCAGGCGCAGCCGGTTACGCTTGATGCCAACGGTGAAGGCACAATCACGCTGCCGATCGGTGATTTCAACGGCGAGCTGCGTCTGATGGCCCAGGCCTGGACGGAAGAGGATTTCGGCAGCAGTGAAAGCAAAATCATTGTGGCGGCTCTGATCATCACCGAGCTTAATACGCCGCGTTTTCTGGCAAGTGGTGACACTTCCCGCCTGACGCTGGATCTGACTAACCTCACTGACCAGCCCCAAACGCTGAACATTGCGTTAACCGCAACCGGCAAGCTGTCGCTGGAAGGCGCACAGCCACAACCCGTTCAGTTGCCACCTGGCGCACGTAGCACTCTGTTTATTCCGGTGCGAGCGCTGGAGGGCTATGGGGATGGTGAAGTGACTGCTCAGGTGACGGGGCTTCAGCTTCCGGGCGAGACATTTGCGCCGCAGCAGAAGAGCTGGAAAATTGGCGTGCGTCCCGCATTCCCGGCACAAACGGTGAATACGGGCGCGATGCTGAATCCTGGTGAATCCTGGCGCGCGCCAGCACAGCATATCGACGCTTTCTCGCCAGCCACGCTACAGGGGCAGCTCTTACTCAGCGGAAAACCGCCGCTGAATCTGGCGCGCTACATCCGTGAACTGCAGGCTTATCCGTACGGGTGTCTGGAGCAAACCACCAGTGGTCTCTTCCCGTCACTCTACACCAACGCGGCACAGCTCACGGCACTGGGCATTAAAGGCGATACCGACGATAAACGCCGTGCTGCCATTGATACAGGGATCTCCCGACTGCTGCAAATGCAGCGTGACGATGGCGGTTTTGCCTTATGGGATAAAAACGGCCCGGAAGAGTACTGGCTTACCGCGTATGTCACTGACTTCCTGGTGCGGGCAGGGGAGCAGGGTTACAGCGTACCTGCTGATGCAGTGAATAACGCCAACAATCGTCTGCTGCGCTATCTACAGGATCCGGGCATGATGTCCATCCGCTACAGCGACGACACCCAGGCCAGCAAATTTGCTGTCCAGGCTTACGCTTCGCTGGTGCTGGCACGTCAGCAAAAAGCGCCGCTCGGTGCGCTGCGTGAAATCTGGGATCGTCACACTCAGGCTGCTTCCGGTCTGCCATTGATGCAGCTGGGCATGGCGCTCAAACTGATGGGAGATGCTCCGCGCAGCCAGCAGGCGCTGGATCTGGCTCTCAAAACCCCCCGTAACGACAGCCGAAACTGGATGGCGGATTACGGCAGCCAGCTGCGTGACAATGCGCTGATGCTCTCCCTTCTGGAAGAGTACAAGCTGCTGCCGGATGCGCAAAACAGGCTGCTGAACACCTTATCTGAAGAGGCATTCAGCCAGCGCTGGCTCTCAACCCAGGAGAGCAACGCGCTCTTCCTGGCCGGACGTTCGCTGCAAACGCTGTCAGGCGCATGGCAGGCAACAACGAGCCTCTCTGAACAGGCCCAGAGCAGTGACAAAGCGTTGGTAGAAAACCTGAACGGTAACCAGCTCAATGCGTTGCAGGTGACCAATACCGGCACTACGCCGCTGTGGATACGACTGGACACTACGGGCTATCCGGAGTATGCGCCTCAGCCATCGTCTAACGTACTGCAGATTGAACGTCATATTCTGGCGACAGACGGCAGCAGCAAGTCGCTCTCTTCGCTGAAGAGCGGCGAGCTGGTGCTGGTGTGGCTGGAAGTGAAGGCCAGTCAGAACGTGCCGGATGCGCTGGTAGTGGATCTGCTCCCGGCGGGTCTGGAGCTGGAAAACCAGAACCTGGCCAGCAGCAGCGCCAGCCTTCAGCAGAGCGGCAGTGAGGTGCAGAATCTGCTGAATCAGATGCAGCAGGCGGATATCCAGCACATGGAGTTCCGCGACGATCGTTTTGTGGCCGCTGTGCCGGTAAATGAAGGTCAGCCGGTCACGCTGGTTTACCTGGCCCGTGCCGTTACGCCGGGAACCTATCAGGTGCCTGTTCCGATGGTGGAATCCATGTACGTTCCTCAGTGGCGAGCAACGGGGGCGGCCAGTGGCCCGCTGATCGTTGTTCCGTAAGATGCAGATAGCACGCCTGATTCGCTCCCGCTGGCTGTGGCTGGCGGGAGCGCTTCTCGTTTTAGGGGGGCTGACTGTTGTCGCTGACCGCCTGTGGCCGTTGCCCCTGAAAGAGGTCAATCCTGCGCGAGTGGTTGTGGATGAGCAGGGCGTCCCGCTCTGGCGTTTTGCCGATAGCGAAGGGATCTGGCGCTATCCGGTCACCATTGAAGAGGTCTCTCCCCGCTATCTGGAGGCTCTGATCCAGTATGAGGATCGCTGGTTCTGGGAGCATCCTGGCGTGAATCCGCTCTCGGTGATCCGTGCCGCCTGGCAGGATCTGCGGGCAGGCCGGGTGGTTTCCGGGGGGAGCACCCTGACCATGCAGGTGGCGCGGTTGCTCGAACCGCACTCTCGCACCTTTGGCGGCAAAATTCGTCAGCTCTGGCGGGCGCTGCAGCTGGAGTGGCACCTTTCCAAACGCCAGATCCTGACGCTCTACCTCAACCGGGCCCCGTTTGGCGGTACGCTGCAGGGAGTGGGTGCCGCCAGCTGGGCCTACCTCGGCAAGCCACCCTCGCAGCTGAGCTATTCCGAAGCCGCCCTGCTGGCGGTACTTCCCCAGGCACCGAGCCGCCTGCGTCCGGATCGCTGGCCAGCCCGCGCCGAAGCGGCGCGTAACAAGGTGCTGGACCGCATGGCGACGCAGGGGGGCTGGTCCGCCCGTCAGGTGAAGGAGTCACGCGAGGAGCCGGTCTGGCTGGCTCCCCGGCAGATGCCGCAGCTGGCGCCGCTCTTCTCCCGCATGATGCTTACCAGGAGCCGGGAGACGAAGATTGTTACCACCCTTGATGCCGCGCTCCAGCGCCAGCTGGAAGAGCTGGCGATGAACTGGAAGCCGCGTCTGCCGCCGCGCAGTTCGCTGGCGATGCTGGTGGTCGATCACACCACCATGAAGGTTCGCGGCTGGGTAGGATCGGTTGATATCAATGACGACAGCCGTTTCGGGCACGTGGATATGATCGCGGCGATCCGATCGCCGGGATCGGTACTCAAACCCTTTGTCTACGGCATGGCACTGGACGAAGGTCTCATTCATCCGGCATCGCTCCTGCAGGATGTTCCCCGTCGTACCGGGGACTACCGGCCCGGTAACTTTGACAGCGGATTTCATGGCCCCGTCAGCATGAGCGATGCGCTGATTCGCTCGTTAAACCTTCCGGCGGTTCAGGTGCTGGAAGCCTATGGTCCGAAACGCTTTGCCGGGAAGTTAAGCAACGCGGGGCTGCCGCTGCTGCTGCCTCACGGCGCGCAGCCTAATCTGTCGCTGATCCTTGGCGGCGCAGGCGCGCGGCTGGAAGAGATCACCGCCGCCTACAGCGCTTTTGCCCGGCAGGGGAGGGCGGCAAGGCTGCGCCTGCAGCCCGGCGATCCGCTGGTGGAGCGTCCGCTGCTCTCGCCCGGCGCTGCGTGGATTATCCGTCGCATCCTGGCGAATGAGGCCCAGCCGCTGCCGGATAGCGCCCTGCCGCAGGTTGCGCCGCTGGCATGGAAAACCGGCACCAGCTACGGCTACCGCGATGCCTGGGCTATTGGCCTTAATGCGCGCTACCTTATCGGCATCTGGACGGGACGCCCGGACGGTACGCCGGTTGCCGGGCAATTTGGTTTCGCCAGCGCCGTGCCGCTGCTGAACCAGGTCAATAATCTGCTTCAGGCCCGCTCGACGCTGGAAGCGTCCCGCTTGCCGCGCGATCCGCGTCCGGCCTCGGTTAGCCGCGGCACCATCTGCTGGCCGGGGGGGCAGGAGTTGCCAGAGGGGAGCGACAATTGCCGGCGTCGGCTGGCGACATGGCTGCTCGATGACAGTCAGCCTCCCACGCTGCTGCTGCCTGAGCAGGAGGGGATGCGTGGGATTCGCTTTCCTGTCTGGCTGGATAAAGAGGGCAAGCGCGTCGCGGCAGATTGCCCGGGGGCGGTGGAAAAAGTTGTGGACGTCTGGCCGCTGCCGCTGGAGCCGTGGCTGCCGCCCCAGGAAAAAAGAGGCGCCCGGCTGCCTGCCGCCTCGCCCCTTTGCCCACCGCTTGAAAATAATGCGGCGCCGTTGATATTAACGGGGATCAGAGACGGGGCGGTGATGAGAAGGGCGCCCGGGCAGAGCTCGCTGGCCATTCCGGTGACGGCCACGGGCGGGGAAGGGCAGCGCTGGTGGTTTTTAAATGGTCAACCTGTTGATGGAAATAAGAGCCTTTTATTACAAATTAATAAACCGGGTGAATATCAGCTGGTCGTAATAGATCAAACCGGGCAAACCGCGGCGGTGAAATTTGAATTGCTTATTTAAATTATTTATACAACTAAGGAACAATTTATATATATTTAGATGTTAATAATTCCCATTACAAAATCAAAGGGGTACCTCGAACGGATTAGCTTGATGCTTATCAAATGCGCACTCCTTCAAATACGTGAAAATAGCTTTTTATTTGAAGGATCGAACAATGGAAAAAATAAAATGCCAGGGAGAGGGCGTTATTCCCTCTGTCTCCCGACGCACATTTATACAAGCAGGGTCAGCGCTGGTGGCGCTCCCGTTTGTTTCTACTTCCGGAAAAGCGCTGGCAAGCACCCCCGTGGTGGCAGATAAAAGCCCGGAGGAGAAGGTCGTACAGACGTGCAGCACCTTTGACTGCGGCGGAAAATGCGATATTCGTGCCCATGTAAGCGACGGTGTGGTAACGCGTATCTCAACGCGGCCAGATAATGAACTGGATCCACAGATGCCGATTATGCGCGCCTGCGTCCGTGGCCGTTCTTATCGTAAATTTGTTTATCATCCAGACCGGCTTAAATATCCCATGAAACGCGTGGGTAAACGGGGCGAGGGAAAGTTTGAACGTATTTCCTGGGATGAGGCGACAACCCTTATCGCAAATAATTTAAAAACTATTACTGAAAAATATGGCGCCGCGTCGCGCTATGTTCATGTTGGCACTGCGGTTTCTGGCGGCACCTTTTCCGGCGATAAAATGGTGCGCCGTCTGCTTAATCTGACCGGCGGTTACCTGGAAAGCTACCACTCGGTCAGCATGGGCAATACGGCGGCGGCAACCCCTTACACCTATGGCACCGCCGCCAGCGGCAGTTCCCTGGATACGCTTCTGGATACCAGACTGGTGATCCTCTGGGGCCATAACCCTACGGAGACCATTTTCGGTCACACCAATTACTTCTTTCAGAAGATGAAGCAAAACGGCACTCGCTTTATCGTCGTTGATCCGCGGTATTCCGATACGGTCTCTTCTCTCGCCGACCAGTGGGTTCCCCTGCTGCCCACCACTGATAACGCGCTAATGGATGCGATGATGTATGTCATCGTGAGCGAGAATCTCCATGACGCCGCCTTTATTCAGCGCTACACGCTGGGTTTTGACGAAGCCTCCATGCCGGAAGGGGTGCCGGCGAATGAGTCGCTGGTCGCTTATCTGACCGGTGCGAAAGATGGCGTGGCGAAAACCCCGGAATGGGCAGAGAAAATCACCCATGTCCCGGCGCAGACGATTCGTCAACTGGCGCGCGACTACGCGACCACCAAACCGGCGGCGCTGATCCAGGGGTGGGGGCCGCAGCGTCATAACTGCGGGGAACGTACCGCGCGCGGTTCCACGCTGCTGGCGACGATTACCGGCAACGTCGGGGTCAAGGGCGGCTGGGCGGCGGGCTATGGCGGCTGTCCTAACCGTAAGTTCGCCGCTGGCCCGGAGATGCCGGACAACCCGGTGAAGGCCAAAATTTCGGTGATGAACTGGGTGCAGGCGGCTGATGATGCCTCGCAGGTAACGGCCGACGTCGGTTTAAAAGATGCCGACAAGCTGGAGAGTAATATCCGCATCCTTTTCTCTCTGGCGGGCAACTATCTGGCTAACCAGAACCCCGATCTGCATCAGGCTACCCGCGTTCTGGAGGATGAATCGAAGATCCAGTTTATTGTCGCAAGCGATCTCTTTATGACGCCGAGCGCGAAATATGCCGATCTGCTGCTGCCGGAAACCAGCTTTATGGAGCGCTGGAATATCGGCGAAACCTGGGGTACCGCTAACTATCTCATTCTCTCTGAGAAGCTGATTGAACCAGAGTTTGAACGTCGCTCTGACTATGAGTGGCTGCGCGATGTGGCGAAAAAGCTGGGGATTGAAAACGAGTTCAGCCAGGGGCGCGATGAAAAGGCCTGGATAGAGCATATCTGGGAGCAAACCCGTCTGGCGATGCCGGAGGAAAATTTGCCGGACTTCGCCACGCTGCAAAAAAGTCGTCAGCATCTCTTTAAAAGCGCGCCTTTTGTTGCATTCGAAGAGAATATCCGCGATCCGGAAAATCATCCTTTCCCTACGCCTTCCGGGAAGATTGAGATCTTCTCAAAACGTCTCTACGACATGCAGCACCCGGAAATCCCGGCGCTGTCACACTATGTGCCCGCTCATGAAGGGCCGGAAGATCCGCTGTCGCAGCGCTATCCGCTCCAGCTTATTACCTGGAAAGGCAAAAATCGCGCTAACTCAACCCAGTACGCTAACCCGTGGCTTATTGAAGTGCAGCAGCAGAAGCTGTGGATCAACCCCCAGGATGCGCAAACGCGCGGTATTACGCAGGGCGACCTGGTACGCATCCATAACGGGCGCGGTGTCTGCGAAATCCCGGCTGAGGTGACGCCGCGCGTCATTCCAGGCGTGGTGGCGATGCAGGCAGGTGCCTGGTGGCAGCCGGATGAGCGAGGCGTGGATAAGGGCGGCTGCGCGAACGTGCTGAGTTCGGCCCGGATTACCGCGCTTGCGAAAGGGAATTCACATCAAACCATGCTGGTGGAGGTAGCAAAAGCATGAGTCAGTTTAAACACTACGGGCCGGTGAGCGACAAGCAGCTGGGCTTTTTTATCGACTCTTCCCGCTGCTCGGGCTGTAAGGCCTGCCAGGTGGCCTGCAAGGATAAGAATAATCTTGAGGTGGGACGGCGCTTCCGGCGCGTTTATGAGGTTAACGGCGGCGGTTTTATTCCGACCGGACAGGGAGGCGTGAGCAATAACGTCTTTGCCTATACCCTCTCTATCTCCTGTAACCACTGCGCGGACCCGATCTGCACTAAAAACTGCCCGACAACCGCCATGCACAAGCGGCCGGGAGATGGCATCGTGCGCGTGGACACCGACAAATGCGTCGGGTGCGGCTACTGCGCCTGGTCATGTCCTTACGGCGCGCCGCAGCTTAACGAGCAGACCGGGCAGATGTCGAAATGCGATTTCTGCGTGGATTTACAGGCGAAGGGCGAGCAGCCTGTCTGCGTGGCGACCTGTCCGCTGGAGGCGATTAAATTCGGCCCTGTCGATGAGCTGCGGGCTAAGTATGGCTCCGTCTGCGACGTCAAAGGGTTGCCAGATTCGTCTATCACCCGCCCCAGTCTGGTGATCAAAGCGCATCAGGGCGCCGAAAAGGAGGGAAATCCCCATGCATGAGTTACCGCTGCTTATTTTTACTCTCTTTGTGCAGGGCTCGGTGGGCATCACCCTCTGGACAGGGTTGGGACGTATCAACGCGATGGGGACACCCGATCCGCGTCGTCATCTCCTGCCTGCCGCAGCCGGCGCGTTCATACTGGCCTCGCTCGGGCTGCTCGCCTCTGCGTTGCATATGGGTTATCCCCTCAATGCTTTTAACGCTTTGCGCCACGTCGCCAGCTCCTGGCTAAGCCGTGAAATCGTCTTTGCCAGCCTCTATCTGGCAGCGCTGGGCCTGGCTATTCTGCTGCTGTTTGCTAAAAAGCCGGGCTGGAAAGCGCTGCTGGTGCTGGCAGGCGCGATCGGCCTGGTGGATGTCTTTTGTATGGCGCAGATTTACATGCACGCTTCGGTTGTCACCTGGCAGCATGCCAATACGCTGGTGCTCTTCTTCGGATCAGTTGGCATCATCGGGTCCGCCTGCGTCATGGCGGGCTCGCAGAGCAGAAACGGCGTGCGCCTCGCCGTGGCGCTGGTTTCCCTGCTGGTGTTGCTGCGCCTGGTGATGCAGCCCGTCTGGATGGCGGACATCGCCGCGGCGGATACCAGCGTGGTGACCTTCCCCCATCAGCCGCTTCAGATGCTGGCGCAACTGCGTGATATCTATCTGCTGAGCTGGTGCGTATCGGTGGCGGGAATGGTCTGTTTTGCCGCAGGCGGCCTGAAAAGAGCCAGAGGGCTATTGCTCTCGGGCAGCGTGCTGCTGATTATCGGTGAGCTGATGCTGCGCTTTGTCTTTTTTAGCATCGGCTGATGACGATCGCTATTGCGCAGGGCGTAGAGATAACGCAGGCGTGCGTCCGCCGCCGTTTTCGTTATGCCTCCTGTACTGCCTGCGCCGGGATCTGTCCGGCGCAGGCATTTTCGCTGGTCAACGGGGAGATTTCCGTCGACGCGTCGCGCTGCATCGAGTGCGGCGATTGCCTCTTTGTCTGCCCTTCTGACGCCATCACTGGCGTGGCGCCGATGCGGCGTTTTGTTCGCGAAGCGACGCTGGTGGAGCCATTCTCCCTGCGTCCGCCCTCCGTGCAGGAGCTGCTGCTCTGGCACCATCAGCGGGGCGTACGTTTTATCAGTATCGAAGCAGAACAGTCCGCCGCGTGGATGATGGCGCTGGCGGGACTGAATCTGGCGCTCCGGCGTCTGGGCGAGCCTGTCTGGAGGTTTAAGCGATTCCCGGAAAACGAAATCAACAGCGCCCGGCGGGCCTGGCTTCACGTCCCACGCGAGGCGATCGCGGCACAGGCGGTGGTGCCGGGCAAACGTCAGCTACGGCAGGCTTTTCCGCGCTTCAGCGACTATAAACTTATCCTTGATACGCAGCGCTGTCTGCTGTGCGGCGCCTGCTGGCGCAGCTGTACGGAGAAAGCGATTCGCTTTGATGTCGCTGCGCTGGTGACAGAGCCAGCCCGCTGTACCGGGTGTGGCGCCTGTACGGCGGTTTGTCAGACGCAGGCGCTACAGCTTTCAGAGACGATGGAAGAGGCGCAAGTGTCGCACCATGCCGCGTATCACGCCACCTGCCAGAGCTGCGCGCGTCCTTTCTGGACCTTTACGCCACAAGAAAAGCTATGTTCTCTTTGCGTTAATCATCGGCACGGTATGCGACGCTAAGGGCTGTTGCTAATATTCATCTCATTTTAAAAAAATGTTATGTGAATCCATAGGCAAGGGCGCTAATGGTCATTATAATCCGCGCCACATCCTATTCCGGTATGCAAAACAACAGAACAATTCACAGAGGTAATCATGGCTATTGAACGTACTTTTTCCATCATCAAACCAAACGCGGTGGCAAAAAACGTTATTGGCAGCATTTTTTCGCGCTTTGAATCAGCAGGGTTCAAGATCGTGGGTACTAAAATGCTGCATCTGACCGTTGAACAGGCTCGCGGTTTCTATGCTGAGCATGAAGGTCGTCCATTCTTCGACGGTCTGGTTGAGTTCATGACCTCTGGCCCGATCGTAGTTTCCGTACTGGAAGGCGAAAACGCGGTACAGCGTCACCGCGATCTGCTGGGCGCCACCAATCCGGCGAACGCGCTGGCAGGCACCCTGCGCGCAGACTACGCCGACAGCTTCACCGAGAACGGCACCCACGGTTCCGACTCCGTAGAATCTGCCCAGCGTGAAATCGCCTTTTTCTTCGGCGAAGGCGAAGTGTGCCCGCGTACCCGCTAATACCGGCGTGCATCTGCCGCAGGTAAAAGCCGTTTTCTGCGATTTTATTTCGTAAATGCCGTGTGCAAACTGGCATCCCTGCGTCAGACTTTGTACAATGCAACGCCCCGGAGAAGCCGCACGCTTGCCGGGGCGTTTCTTTTCAACCCACCACGGGCCATAACGTGTAACAACGAGGCCGGAAAATATTATGTCTGAATTAGTTAACACGTCTGAAGTCGCCATTGCCGCGGTTCCCAATAAAAACGGAAAAATTAACCTGCTGGATCTGAACCGTCAGCAGATGCGCGAATTTTTTAAAGAGATGGGCGAGAAGCCATTTCGTGCCGATCAGGTCATGAAATGGATGTATCACTACTGCTGCGATAACTTTGATGAGATGACCGACATCAACAAGGTGCTGCGCGGTAAGCTGAAAGAGGTTGCCGAAATTCGGGCGCCGGAAGTGGTGGAGGAACAACGCTCCTCTGACGGCACGATAAAATGGGCGATTGCGGTTGGCGATCAGCGCGTTGAAACGGTCTATATCCCGGAAGATGACCGCGCCACGCTGTGCGTCTCTTCTCAGGTAGGTTGTGCGCTGGAATGTAAATTCTGCTCGACCGCACAGCAGGGCTTCAACCGTAACCTGCGCGTCTCTGAAATCATCGGCCAGGTCTGGCGCGCGGCGAAAATCGTCGGGGCGGCCAAAGTGACCGGCACCCGTCCGATTACCAACGTGGTGATGATGGGGATGGGCGAGCCGCTGCTGAACCTGACCAACGTGGTACCGGCCATGGAGATCATGCTGGACGACTTCGGTTTTGGGCTCTCCAAACGCCGTGTCACGCTCTCCACCTCCGGCGTTGTGCCCGCTCTGGACAAGCTGGGCGATATGATCGACGTGGCGCTGGCTATCTCCCTGCACGCGCCAAACGATGAGATTCGTGACGAAATTGTGCCGATCAACAAAAAGTACAATATCGAAACGTTCCTCGCCGCCGTGCGTCGCTACCTTGAGAAGTCCAACGCCAACCAGGGCCGCGTGACGATCGAGTATGTGATGCTGGATCACGTGAACGACGGAACGGAACATGCGCATCAGCTGGCGGAGCTTCTGAAAGATACGCCGTGCAAGATCAACCTGATTCCGTGGAACCCGTTCCCGGGCGCGCCGTATGGCCGTAGCTCCAACAGCCGTATCGATCGTTTCTCCAAGGTGCTGATGGAGTATGGTTTTACCACCATCGTGCGTAAAACCCGCGGGGATGATATCGATGCCGCCTGCGGTCAGCTGGCGGGTGACGTGATTGACCGTACCAAACGTACGCTGCGTAAGCGCATGCAGGGCGAAAGCATTGCCGTAAAAGCGGTATAACGGCGCCCGATAGCGGCGCACGATCTGCGCCGCTATCAGCTATATGAATGAATATTCAGCCATAGCTTTGCGCCGGCGTAATAATTACGGTGCGTTTTTTTGCGCTTTAAGGCAGTATGTAACGATGCAACAAACGTTTAGCCTGGCCTGTAGTATTCACGATCTGACAGGTGAACCCTGTCTGGCTAAGGTTAACTGACCAGAAGTTTCGCGGTGCGGGTGGCATTGTGACTCACCGGCGCCTGAATTCTCATTTACACGTACCAGTAGTTGTAGCGAATGAATACTGAAGCCACTCACGACCAAAATGCAGCACTCTCCACTGGCGTTCGTCTTCGCAACGCCCGTGAACAACTCGGACTCAGCCAGCAAGCGGTGGCGGAACGCCTGTGCTTGAAGGTATCCACGGTTCGCGATATTGAAGAAGATAAGGCGCCTGCCGATCTGGCTTCAACGTTTCTGCGTGGTTATATCCGCTCTTATGCAAAACTGGTGCATATCCCTGAAAACGAGCTGCTGCCGATGATGGAAAAGCAGGCTCCAGTCAGAGCCGCCAGGGTCGAGCCGATGCAATCTTACGCGCTCGGCAAACGCCGTAAAAAACGCGACGGCTGGCTTATGACCTTTACCTGGCTGGTCCTGTTTGTGGTGGTAGGCCTGACCGGGGCATGGTGGTGGCAAAACCATAAAGCTCAGCAGGAGGAGATCACCACCATGGCCGATCAATCTTCCGCCGAGCTGAGCCAGGCCGGGAACAGTGACGCGCAGAGCGTGCCGCTCAATACCGACAGCGCGGCAACCGCCAGCGAGCCGCAGCCAGCCGCAACGGCTGCGCAGACCGACGCGCCGGCACAGACGGCTACGGCGCCAGCGCCGACTACCACCGCTCCTGACCAGAACGCCGTTGTCTCTCCCTCCCAGGCGAACGTTGATACGGCCGCAAATGTTCCTGCAACCACCACGCCGACTGCTGATAACACCAGCACCGCAGCGCCGCTGCCGACCGATCAGGCGGGCGTAGTAACGCCGGCGGTTGATGCGAACGCGCTGGTGATGACCTTTACCGCCGACTGCTGGCTGGAAGTGACCGATGCGACGGGCAAAAAGCTCTTCAGCGGCCTGCAGCGTAAAGATGGTAATTTAAACCTTACCGGCCAGACGCCTTATAAGCTTAAAATTGGCGCTCCGGCAGCAGTTCAGATCCAGTTTCAAGGGAAGCCGGTGGATCTGAGCCGTTTTATCAGAACTAACCAGGTTGCGCGCCTGACCCTCAATGCCGAACAATCAGCAGCACAGTAAAGGGCGGGCAACGCGGGAGATTTTACATGCATAACCAGGCTCCGATTCAACGTAGAAAGTCAAAACGGATTTACGTTGGGAATGTGCCGATTGGCGATGGCGCCCCCATCGCCGTTCAGTCGATGACCAATACGCGCACCACCGATGTGGAGGCGACGGTCAATCAGATCAAAGCGCTGGAACGTGTTGGAGCCGACATCGTTCGCGTCTCCGTACCGACCATGGATGCTGCCGAAGCCTTTAAGTTGATTAAACAGCAGGTCAGCGTCCCGCTGGTAGCAGATATCCACTTTGATTACCGCATCGCCCTGAAGGTGGCGGAATATGGCGTGGATTGCCTGCGTATCAACCCGGGCAACATCGGCAACGAAGAGCGCATCCGCATGGTAGTGGACTGCGCGCGTGACAAAAATATCCCTATCCGTATCGGCGTTAACGCCGGATCGCTGGAAAAAGATCTGCAGGAAAAGTATGGCGAGCCGACGCCGCAGGCGCTGCTGGAATCCGCTATGCGTCATGTGGATCACCTCGATCGTCTCAACTTCGATCAATTTAAGGTCAGCGTAAAAGCCTCTGACGTTTTCCTGGCTGTAGAATCCTATCGCCTGCTGGCGAAGCAGATCGATCAGCCGTTGCACCTGGGGATCACCGAAGCGGGCGGCGCGCGCAGCGGCGCGGTGAAGTCCGCGATCGGGCTGGGGCTGCTGCTCTCAGAAGGGATTGGCGATACGCTGCGCGTCTCGCTGGCGGCCGACCCGGTAGAAGAGATCAAGGTTGGCTTTGATATTCTTAAGTCCCTGCGCATTCGTGCACGCGGCATTAACTTTATCGCCTGTCCAACCTGCTCGCGTCAGGAATTTGATGTGATCGGCACGGTCAACGCGCTGGAGCAGCGTCTGGAAGATATTATCACTCCGATGGATGTCTCTATCATCGGCTGCGTGGTAAACGGACCAGGCGAAGCGCTGGTGTCAACCCTGGGCGTGACCGGCGGCAACAAGAAAAGCGGTCTCTATGAAGATGGCGTTCGTAAAGATCGTCTGGATAATAGCGACATGATCGACCAGCTCGAAGCCCGCATCCGCGCGAAAGCCGCCATGCTGGATGAGGCGCAGCGAATCAGCGTTCAGCAGGTTGAAAAATAACGTGATGGGAAGCCTGCCCGCCTGCAACCAGCAGTATGACGGGTAGCGCTTCCCGTGTATGATTGAACCCATTCTTTGGGTTCTTTTTTGTATATAGAAAGAGAATAAACGTGGCAAAAAACATTCAAGCCATCCGCGGCATGAACGATTACCTGCCTGGCGAAACCGCCATCTGGCAGCGCATTGAAGGCACACTGAAACAGGTGCTCGGTAGCTACGGTTACAGCGAAATCCGTTTGCCGATTGTAGAGCAGACCCCGTTATTCAAACGCGCGATCGGCGAAGTGACCGACGTGGTTGAAAAAGAGATGTATACCTTTGAGGATCGCAACGGCGACAGCCTGACCCTGCGTCCTGAAGGGACGGCGGGCTGCGTTCGCGCCGGCATCGAACATGGTCTCCTGTACAATCAGGAGCAGCGCCTGTGGTATATCGGCCCGATGTTCCGTCATGAACGTCCTCAGAAAGGCCGCTATCGTCAGTTTAACCAGCTGGGCGTAGAGGTCTTTGGTCTGCAGGGGCCAGATATCGACGCCGAGCTTATCATGCTGACGGCCCGCTGGTGGCGCGCGCTCGGTATTTCTGAGCACGTTTCCCTGGAGCTGAACTCTATCGGTTCGCTGGAGGCGCGCGCAAACTATCGCGATGCGCTGGTGGCGTTCCTGGAGCAGCACAAAGAGCAGCTCGACGACGATTGCAAACGCCGTATGTACAGCAACCCGCTGCGCGTGCTGGATTCCAAAAATCCGGAGGTTCAGGCACTCCTGAACGACGCGCCTGCGCTCGGCGACTATCTCGATGAGGAGTCGCGCGAACACTTTGCCGGGCTTTGCAAACTGCTGGAGGCGGCGGGGATCAATTACACCGTTAATCAGCGCCTGGTGCGCGGTCTGGACTACTACAACCGCACCGTTTTCGAATGGGTCACCTCAAGCCTGGGTTCACAGGGCACCGTTTGCGCTGGCGGGCGTTACGATGGTCTGGTGGAGCAGCTTGGCGGCCGCGCGGCACCTGCCGTGGGTTTCGCCATGGGGCTGGAGCGACTTGTTTTATTGGTTCAGGCAGTTAATCCTGAATTTAAAGCAGATTCTGTTGTCGATATATACCTGGTGGCCTCAGGCGCGGATACGCAGTCTGCGGCAATGCAGCTTGCCGAACGGGTGCGCGATGCGCTGCCAGCGGTTAAGCTGATGACCAACCACGGCGGCGGCAACTTTAAAAAACAGTTTGCGCGTGCCGATAAATGGGGTGCAAGTATCGCACTGGTGCTGGGCGAGTCTGAAGTTGCCGCAGGTGAAGTGGTCGTGAAAGATCTGCGCTCAGGTGAGCAAACCACGGTAACGCAGGATGGCGTTGCGGCGCACTTGCGCACTTTATTGGGCTAAGGAGAAGGACTGCGTGGAAATTTACGAGAACGAACACGATCAGGTCGATGCGATTAAACGCTTCTTTACTGAGAACGGCAAAGCGCTGGCTGTTGGGGTCATTCTGGGCGTTGGCGCGCTGATTGGCTGGCGTTACTGGAACAGCCATCAGGTTGAATCGGCGCGCGGGGTCTCCCAGTCGTATGAGAATACGGTAAGGGCTATCGCGCCTGACCAGCCGCAAACGATCTCCACTGCGGAGAAATTTGCGGCAGACAACAAAAACATCTACGGTGCAATGACTGCGCTTGAAGTCGCTCAGCAGTACGTGGATAAAAATGAGCTGGATAAAGCCGCGTCGCAGCTGACCCAGGCTATTGCGGCGGCAGACGATGATAATCTGAAGGCGCTGATTAATCTGCGTCTCGCCCGTATCCAGGTGCAGCAGAAAAAAGCTGACGAGGCGCTGAAAACGCTCGACACCGTAAAAGGTGAAGGCTTTGCGGCCATCGTCGCCGACCTGCGCGGCGAAGCGCTGCTGAGTAAGGGCGACAAAAAGGGCGCGCGTAGCGCGTGGCAAGCTGGCGTAGAGAGCAAAGCTTCTCCTGCGCTGAGTGAAATGATGCAGATGAAAATAAATAATTTGTCCGTCTGAGAGGGACCCGATGCAATTGCGTAAATTACTTCTGCCAGGACTGCTTTCCGTTACGTTATTGAGCGGCTGTTCACTGTTCAGCGGCGAAGAAGATGTAGTCAAAATGTCACCGCTGCCGACGGTTGAAAACCAGTTCACCCCGTCCACCGCCTGGAGCTCCTCCGTGGGCGACGGGATTGGCGATTTCTACTCCAACCTGCATCCGGCCTATGCCGACAGCGTGGTCTACGCGGCGGATCGTAAGGGTACGGTGCGCGCCTTTAATGCAGACGATGGCAAAGAAGTATGGTCTGTTGATCTTGCGGAAAAAGATGGCTGGTTCTCCCGCAATCCTGCGCTGCTCTCTGGCGGCGTGACCGTTGCCGGTGGCCATGTCTACATCGGTAGTGAAAAAGCGCAGGTCTACGCGCTTAATACCAGCGATGGCTCCGTGGCGTGGCAGTCGCGCGTGGCGGGCGAAGCGCTCTCTCGCCCGGTAGTGAGCGACGGCATGGTGCTGATCCATACCAGCAACGGACAGCTGCAGGCGCTGAACGAAGCTGACGGCGCGGTGAAATGGACCGTAAACCTGGATATGCCAGCGCTCTCCCTGCGCGGTGAATCCGCTCCGGCCAGCGCCTTTGGCGCCGCTATCGTCGGGGGTGATAACGGCCGCGTCAGCGCCGTGCTGATGCAGCAGGGTCAGATGATCTGGCAGCAGCGTATCTCCCAGGCGACCGGCCCGACGGAGATCGATCGCCTGAGCGATGTGGATACCACTCCGGTAATCGTCGATGGTGTGGTCTATGCGCCGGCCTATAACGGCAACATGACGGCGCTGGATCTGCGCAGCGGTCAGATTATGTGGAAACGCGAGCTTGGTTCGGTGAACGATTTCATCGTGGACGGTAACCGTATCTACCTGGTGGATCAGAGCGATCGACTGCTGGCGCTGAGCACCGAGGGCGGCGTCACTCTGTGGACGCAAAGCGACCTGCTGCACCGTCTGCTGACCGCGCCGGTACTCTATAACGGCAGCCTGGTGGTCGGGGACAGCGAAGGTTACATGCACTGGATCGATCCTGAGAATGGCCGCTTTGTCGCCCAGCAGGAGGTTGACAGCTCCGGCTTCCTGACCGAGCCGGTCGTGGCTGACGGTAAGCTGCTGATTCAGGCGAAAGACGGTACGCTGTACGCAATTACGCGTTAATCAGTGCGGCTGTAGTATAATAAACGGCTCCTGTTCATTCAGGGGCCGTTTTGACTTTTTTGAAAACGACGCATCTGCGGCGTTACAGTAAATTTTATGAGGCTTCAAACATGGTACCTGTGGTCGCGCTTGTCGGGCGCCCTAACGTTGGAAAATCCACTCTTTTTAACCGTTTAACACGCACCCGAGATGCGCTGGTAGCGGATTTCCCGGGGCTGACTCGTGACCGTAAGTACGGTCGTGCCGAAGTGGAAGGCCGTGAGTTTATCTGTATTGATACGGGCGGTATCGACGGTACGGAAGAGGGTGTAGAAACCCGCATGGCGGAGCAGTCCCTGCTGGCTATCGAAGAGGCGGACGTGGTGCTGTTCATGGTTGACGCCCGCGCGGGGCTGATGCCTGCTGATTCGGCGATTGCCAAACATCTGCGTTCCCGTGAAAAACCGACCTTCCTGGTCGCGAACAAAACCGACGGTATCGATGTCGATCAGGCGATGGCTGATTTCTGGTCGCTGGGCCTGGGCGATATCTACCCGATCGCCGCTTCTCACGGTCGCGGCGTGACCAGCCTGCTCGAAACGGTGCTGCTCCCCTTCGTTGATGAAGTGAACCCGCCGGAAGAGGTGGATGAAGATGCAGAGTACTGGGCGCAGTTCGAAGCGAACGAGCAGGGTGAAGAGGAGCCGGAAGATGACTTTAACCCGCAGGATCTGCCGATCAAGCTGGCTATCGTTGGTCGTCCGAACGTCGGCAAATCGACCCTGACCAACCGTATTCTGGGCGAAGATCGCGTGGTGGTCTACGACATGCCGGGCACCACGCGCGACAGTATCTATATCCCCATGGAGCGTGACGAGCGGGAATATGTTCTCATCGACACCGCCGGGGTGCGCAAGCGCGGCAAAATCACCGACGTGGTGGAGAAGTTCTCGGTTATCAAAACGCTGCAGGCGATTGAAGATGCCAACGTCGTAATGCTGGTCATTGATGCACGCGAAGGGATCTCCGATCAGGACCTGTCGCTGCTGGGCTTTATCCTCAACAGCGGCCGCTCGCTGGTGATTGTGGTTAACAAATGGGATGGTCTGAGCCAGGAAGTGAAAGAGCAGGTGAAAGAGACGCTCGACTACCGCCTGGGCTTTATCGACTTTGCCCGCGTGCATTTTATCTCTGCCCTGCACGGCAGCGGCGTCGGCAACCTGTTTGAGTCGGTACGGGAAGCCTACGACAGCTCCACCCGTCGCGTGAGTACTGCGATGCTGACCCGCATCATGAATATGGCGGCAGAAGACCATCAGCCGCCGCTGGTGCGCGGTCGTCGCGTGAAGCTGAAATATGCCCACGCCGGTGGTTATAACCCGCCGATTGTGGTGATCCACGGGAACCAGGTTAAGGATCTGCCTGACTCCTATAAGCGCTACCTAATGAACTACTTCCGTAAGTCGCTGGACGTCATGGGTACGCCGATTCGCATCCAGTTCAAGGAGGGGGAGAACCCGTACGCCAACAAGCGTAACACCCTGACGCCAAACCAGATGCGTAAACGTAAGCGCCTTATCAAGCACATCAAGAAAAGTAAGTAAGCAATCCCTTCTCTGTAAGGCCCGCACATGCGGGCCTTTTTTTGTTTAACCGCACCTTAGCGCTTCCCCCGGTGTCAATCATTATTCGCTTTTGTCGAACATTAAATCTAATAAAATAGACATTTGTCGAGTTTTCATCTTAAAGTGTTGCCGCTTATGCCAGAGAATACTGGCGTCAGGTTATCATAGGGTTAAATAAATTTTACCGACAGGGTAAGAACGACCAGCAAGAGCCGCTGCACCTGTCGGATTGATTAAACGCGACAACACACCTTTTGGGAGAAGTTATGCAATCTTCTGTTAATAACAATGAAAGCCGGACATTTTTCGGCCATCCTTATCCGCTGGGCTCACTCTTCTTCACCGAGATGTGGGAGCGTTTTTCGTTTTACGGCATTCGCCCGCTGCTGATCCTGTTTATGGCCGCCACCGTTTATGAGGGCGGGATGGGGCTGGCGCGCGAAAATGCCTCAGCGATTGTCGGTATTTTTGCCGGAACCATGTATCTGGCGGCGCTGCCGGGGGGCTGGCTGGCTGATAACTGGCTCGGCCAGCAGCGGGCCGTCTGGTACGGCTCGATTCTGATTGCGCTCGGCCATTTGTCGATCGCGCTCTCCGCCTGGATGGGTGACAGTCTCTTCTTCATCGGGCTGATGTTTATCGTGCTCGGCTCTGGTCTGTTCAAAACCTGTATTTCGGTGATGGTCGGTACGCTCTATAAAAAAGGCGACGCGCGTCGTGACGGCGGTTTTTCGCTTTTTTATATGGGTATCAACATGGGCTCGTTTATCGCGCCGCTGATCTCCGGCTGGCTGATTAAATCCCACGGCTGGCACTGGGGCTTTGGTATCGGTGGCCTCGGGATGCTGGTGGCGCTGATTATCTTCCGTCTCTTTGCCGTCCCGGCGATGAAGCGCTACGACAGCGAAGTGGGGCTGGACTCCACCTGGAACAGCCCGGTGGTGAAGAGAAACGGCGTGGGCGCATGGCTGCTGGCGCTGGCGGTGGGTATCGCGGCGATCGTTACGCTTATCGCGCAGGGGGTGATTGTGATTAACCCGGTAGCGGTAGCCAGCGTGCTGGTGTATGTCATTGCCGCCTCTGTTGCCCTGTATTTTATCTGGCTTTTCGCATTTGCCGGGCTGAGCCGCAAAGAGCGCGCCAGGCTGCTGGTCTGCCTGATCCTGCTTATCTCCGCCGCCTTTTTCTGGTCAGCCTTCGAGCAGAAGCCGACCTCGTTTAACCTCTTTGCTAATGACTACACCAACCGCATGATCGGCGATTTTGAGATCCCCGCCGTCTGGTTCCAGTCGATTAACGCGCTGTTTATTATTCTGCTGGCACCGGTCTTTAGCTGGGCGTGGCCGAAGCTTGCGAGCAAGAATATCCGCCCGGGCAGCATCACCAAGTTTGTGATTGGCATTCTCTTTGCCGCGGCAGGCTTCGGGTTGATGATGCTGGCGGCGCAGAACGTGCTGAGCAACGGTGGCGCGGGTGTTTCCCCGTTCTGGCTGGTGGGCAGTATTCTGATGTTAACGCTGGGCGAGCTGTGCCTGAGCCCGATTGGTCTGGCGACGATGACGCTGCTGGCGCCGGAGAGAATGCGCGGCCAGATGATGGGGCTGTGGTTCTGCGCCAGCGCCCTGGGTAACCTTGCCGCTGGTCTGATTGGCGGCCACGTGAAGGCCGATCAGCTCGATATGCTGCCGGATCTCTTCGCACGTTGTTCCATCGCGCTGCTGATTTGCGCTGCGGTGCTGATCGTACTCATTGTTCCGGTACGTCGCATGCTGGAGAATGTGCAGACTAAACCGGCGACCAGCGCCTTATAACCCTCCGTCATTGCCGGGGCGGTTATGCTCCGGCAATTCAATGACGAGGTGATGAGATGAGATTAGGGTTTGTTGGTCTGGGGGCCGTGGTTGAAACGGCCTATCTCCCCGCATTAAAAACGCTTTTTGGGGCGGCCTTACGTTGTAGAGGCTTTGATCTCAATCCCGCCAGAACGCTTCAGGGAATAACACGCTGCGACTCGCTGGCCGCGCTGCTTGCAGAGCCTCCCGATACCCTGTTTATCACCACGGCGTCTCTGCAACATCTTGCGGTGCTTGAGCAGGCGCTGGCATCTTCGGTGCCCCGTATCGTGGTGGAAAAGCCGATTGTCGCCACGCTCCCCCAGATCGAAAAGCTAAAAACGCTGTTGACGCAGCCCGGTGCCGCGGACCGCGTGCTGGCGCTCGACCACTGGATGACCCGTCTCGCACCGGAACAGCTTGCAGAGATCGGTGACTTTTCTGACATTGTCCGCATCGAAGGCTTTCTTCAGGAGCCGAGCGGTTTTAACGCCGCAGGAGAGCCGGTTGCGCTCAACTTTGCCACCGGCGAGCCGGATACGCGAACCTTGCGTCATCCTGACGGCGTGATCCTGGATATCGGCACGCATGTGCTGGCGATGCTGCGTGAAACGGTGCGTTATCTGGGGGGCAACGACGAGATGGCACTCGCGGTTGCAGACGCCCGGGATCGTCTGGGACGCGATATTGCCAGAGGCGATCTGATCACCGCCGAAGGCGAGGCACATCTTAAGGGGCAGGTGAGCGGTATCCCGGTGGATATCTGGCTGAATAAATACGCAGGCCCAGCCGGCGGGCAAAAAGGTTTACGGCTCTATCTGGGCGACGGGAGAATAGTCAGCTACGACCGATGCGGCGCAGAGGATGTGGTGGAGTGTATTGATGGCGATGAAGTTCAGCGCTTCACTATCACAGGCACCCTTTACGCGCGCTGCCTGGCGGAACAGATACTGGGCGCGAAAAGCCTCTTTGAGCGCGATCCGCAGGCGGTGAGCCGCACGACGCAGCGCAGGATTGCGGAGGTCGAGCTGCTGCTGACCCTGCAGCAACAGCTACGTGGCCCCCACTGAGCGCCTCGTGTTAAAATTACTGCAGAACTTAAGCCTCAGGAGGCCCTATGTCCATTACCTGTCCCGATTGTCATGCTGAGCTGGAACAACAAAACGGCGTGGCGCACTGCGATAACTGCCATAAAGATGTTGCGTTAGAAGCCCGCTGCCCGGAGTGCCATCAGCCGCTCCAGGTATTAAAAGCGTGTGGCGCGGTGGACTATTTCTGCCAGAACGGCCACGGTTTAATCTCCAAAAAACGCGTCGAGTTTGTCAGCGTTTCGGCTTAATCGCAGACGCAGCCTTCTCCTTTTTGCCACAGCTCGATCAGCGACTCCGGCGCTTCCTGCTCGGGTACCAGCACAATCATATCGGTATACTGCGCCTGATTGTGACGGGTCCAGATTATCTGGATGCGAAAATAGCGCTGATCGCCGCGCCCCGGTGAAGTGGTCTCTCCCGGCGGCTGGCCGCGGGGAAACGCCTGCTCCAGTATGCTCACTACCCGCTGGCGCTGCGCTTCGTTGAGCGAGGAGAGCGCAATGGTGCGCTGCCCGCTCAGCTTCGGAATAAAGGCGACACCGCCCTCGCGGGCCAGCTCCACTACGGCGTCATCCGTCAGTTCCGGGATTTGCATTTACAATACTCCTGTCTCTTCCCACGCCCGCTCAATGGCCGCCGCGACGTCGCTTCCGGAGCGTTTTTCGCCATGGGCGATGGTCAGCCTGGCGAATGCCGCAAAATCCGCATTCTGCGCCAGAGCGCGATCGCACACCGTATCGTACCAGGCGTAACCCGCCTTTTCCCAGGCATAGCCGCCAATCGCGGTCGCGGCCAGATAAAAGGCGCGGTTGGGAATGCCGGAGTTAAGGTGTACGCCGCCGTTATCCTCGCGCGTCCTGATAAAATCGTTCATGTGCGCAGGCTGCGGATCTTTGCCGAGCAGGGGATCGTCATAGGCGGTGCCGGGGGCGGACATGGATCGCAGCCCTTTGCCGTTGATCCCTTCCGCCAGCAGCCCTTCGCCAATCAGCCAGTCGGCACTCTCTGCCGTCTGCTTAAGATGGTATTGCTTTACCAGCGAGCCAAACACGTCGGAGAGGGACTCGTTCAGCGCCCCCGACTGTTCAAAATAGATGAGCCCCGCCTCGGTTTCGGTTATCCCGTGGCTCAGCTCGTGCGCGACCACGTCAATGGCAACGGTAAAGCGATTGAAGATTTCCCCATCGCCATCCCCGAAGACCATCTGCTGACCATTCCAGAAGGCGTTCTGATATTCCCGGCCATAGTGAACGGTGCCGGTGAGAATCAGCCCCTTATTATCGAGGGAATCACGCTGGTATTGTTTCCAGAAGAAATCATGGGTGATGCCTAAATAGTCGTAGGCTTCATCCACCGCCACATCTCCGTTCGAAAGCTGGCCTTCATAGCGCACCTGGGTGCCTGGCAGATCCTGGGTATTTCGGGCATCGTAAATGTCACGCTCCAGCTGGCCGGGTTTGTTCACATGCGGCGCGGCGGGTTTACCCGGCATGTGCGCCATCAGCGTCTGGACGTGGGTTAAGGTCTGGCGGGCGCAGCGCTGCTGCGGTTCGGAGCCGCTTTCAATAATGCGGCGGAGTATGTAGGGCGGGATAACGCTACGGGTATGGGACATGCTGCTCTCCTTCGTTCTGGCAAGGCCGAATAAAAAGCAATAGCAGCAGTATAGTGGGTAAACGGCGAAGAATTATTCCTTTTTGCGCGAACGCGTTTTTTTCGCGGGCGTTACCCCTTTTACTTCGCTCTCCACCCAGCCGTCCGCCAGGCGGGTGGTGAGCAGATCGCCCGCTTTCACCTGCTTAGTCTGTTTCAGCACCTTGCCGTCGGTCGCCGTGGTCACGCTGTAGCCACGCGCCAGAGTTGAGAGGGGGCTAACCGCTTCCAGATGCGTTACCGCGTTGCCAAAGCGCTCGCGCGTGGTGCTGAGGCGGGCACGCAGGTTCTGCGCCAGCCGGTATTCGAGTTGCTGTATACGCGTTTGCGCACGCAGGATGCGTGGCTGCGGATTTTGCTGACTGAGACGCCGCATGGCCCGCTGCTGGCGCTGCGCCGCCTGTTTCACCTGGTTATCCAGAGCGAAATTCATCCGCTGGCGTAACCGTTCCAGCAAGGTCTGCTGACGCGCCAGGCGTAGCTGCGGATGCTGCTGTTGCAGGCGGTGAAAGGCCTGGGTAAAGCGGCGGTTGCGGTTTGCGAGGAAGTAATCCATCGCCATTTCCAGCCGCTGCTGGGCCGACTGGATTTGCCGCAGCAGCTCCAGCTGGTTACGGCTGACCAGTTCCGCTGCCGCCGACGGCGTAGGAGCGCGCAGATCGGCGACAAAGTCAGCGATGGTAACATCCGTCTCGTGTCCGACGGCGCTCACCACCGGGATGCGGCTGGCGAAAATTGCCCGCGCCACGCGTTCATCGTTAAAGCTCCAGAGATCCTCCAGCGAGCCGCCTCCGCGCCCGACGATAAGCACGTCGCACTCCTGACGGGCGTTGGCAAGCGCAATGGCGCGCACAATCTGCGCCGGAGCGTCGTCGCCCTGTACAGCGGTGGGGTAGATCATGACCGGCAGGGAGGGATCGCGGCGCTTCAGCACATGCAAAATATCGTGCAGCGCGGCGCCGGTTTTCGAGGTGATAACGCCCACGCAGTGGGCGGGGGAGGGGAGTGGCTTTTTCCACTGCTGATCGAACAGTCCTTCCGCCGAGAGCTTCGCTTTCAGCTGTTCATATTTCTGCTGCAACAGCCCTTCGCCTGCTGGCTGCATGCTTTCGACGATAATCTGATAGTCGCCACGCGGCTCGTACAGGGTGATGTTAGCGCATACCAGAACCTGCTGGCCGTGCTGCGGGCGGAAGGTCACCCGACGGTTGCTGTTGCGGAACATCGCGCAACGCACCTGGGCGCCATCATCCTTCAGCGTAAAGTACCAGTGGCCAGAGGCGGGCTGGGTAAAATTGGAGATCTCGCCGCTGATCCAGACCTGACCCATTTCCTGCTCAAGCAGCAAACGAACCGTTTGATTGAGGCGGCTTACGGTAAAAATTGAGGGGGAATGAGCGGATAACATGTGAGCGGGATCAAATTCTAAATCAGCAGGTTATTCAGTCGATAGTAACCCGCTTCGGGGGGATCGCAAGCATTTTTTGCAAAAAAGTGTAGATGCAATCGGTTACGCTCTGTATAATGCCACGGCAATATTTAACCACCCAGGTCAGAGATATTGCCCATGCTACGTATCGCTAAAGAAGCCCTGACGTTTGACGACGTCCTCCTCGTTCCCGCTCATTCCACCGTTCTGCCGAATACTGCCGACCTCAGCACGCAGTTAACCAAGACCATTCGTCTGAACATTCCTATGCTCTCCGCGGCAATGGACACCGTGACGGAAGCGCGCCTGGCAATCGCCCTGGCACAGGAAGGCGGCATTGGCTTTATTCATAAAAACATGTCTATTGAGCGTCAGGCCGAAGAAGTTCGCCGCGTGAAAAAACATGAATCCGGTATCGTGACCGATCCGCAAACCGTTCTGCCGACCACCACCCTGCACGAAGTGAAAGCCCTGACCGAGCGTAACGGCTTTGCGGGCTACCCTGTTGTCACCGAAGAGAACGAGCTGGTAGGGATCGTCACCGGCCGTGACGTCCGTTTCGTTACCGATCTCAATCAGCCGGTCAGCGTCTATATGACCCCGAAAGAGCGTCTGGTTACCGTGCGTGAAGGTGAAACGCGCGACGTGGTGCTGGCAAAAATGCATGAAAAACGCGTTGAGAAAGCGCTGGTGGTGGACGCGCAGTTCCACCTGCGCGGCATGATCACCGTTAAAGATTTCCAGAAAGCAGAACGTAAACCAAACGCCTGTAAAGACGAGCATGGCCGTCTGCGCGTGGGCGCGGCGGTTGGCGCGGGCGCGGGTAACGAAGAGCGCGTTGACGCGCTGGTTGCCGCAGGCGTTGACGTCCTGCTGATCGACTCCTCTCACGGCCACTCCGAAGGGGTTCTGCAGCGCATTCGTGAAACGCGCGCTAAATATCCTGACCTGCAGATCATCGGTGGCAACGTGGCGACCGGTGCCGGCGCACGTGCGCTGGCGGAAGCGGGCGTAAGCGCAGTGAAAGTGGGTATCGGCCCGGGCTCTATCTGTACTACCCGTATCGTCACCGGCGTGGGCGTACCGCAGATCACCGCAGTCTCCGACGCGGTGGAAGCGCTGGAAGGGACCGGTATTCCGGTTATCGCTGACGGCGGTATCCGCTTCTCCGGCGACATCGCCAAAGCGATCGCCGCGGGCGCTGCTGCCGTCATGGTTGGCTCCATGCTGGCGGGTACTGAAGAGTCCCCGGGTGAAATCGAACTCTACCAGGGCCGCTCTTACAAATCCTACCGCGGCATGGGCTCCCTGGGGGCGATGTCCAAAGGCTCCTCCGACCGTTACTTCCAGAGCGATAACGCCGCTGACAAGCTGGTGCCGGAAGGAATCGAAGGCCGTGTGGCTTATAAAGGTCGCCTGAAAGAGATTATCCACCAGCAGATGGGCGGCCTGCGCTCCTGTATGGGTCTGACCGGCTGTGGTACGATCGACGAGCTGCGCACGAAAGCCGAGTTTGTCCGTATCAGCGGTGCCGGTATTCAGGAAAGCCACGTTCATGACGTGACAATCACTAAAGAGTCCCCGAACTACCGTCTGGGCTCCTGATTTTCTCGCCCGACCTTGTGTCGGGCGATTTATTTAATCTGTTTCACTTGCCTCGGAATTAGCGTCAATGACGGAAAACATTCATAAACACCGCATTCTCATCCTGGATTTTGGTTCCCAGTACACTCAGCTGGTTGCACGCCGCGTGCGTGAACTCGGCGTTTATTGTGAGCTCTGGGCGTGGGATGTCACGGAAGCACAGATTCGCGAATTTAATCCCAGCGGGATTATCCTCTCCGGTGGCCCGGAAAGCACCACCGAAGAGAACAGCCCGCGCGCGCCGCAGTATGTGTTTGAAGCTGGCGTGCCGGTATTCGGCGTTTGCTACGGCATGCAGACGATGGCAATGCAGCTGGGCGGTCACGTTGAAGGCTCAAACGAGCGTGAGTTTGGCTATGCGCAGGTAGAAGTGGTCAATGACAGCGCCCTGGTGCGCGGTATTGAAGATTCCCTGACCGCCGACGGTAAACCGCTACTCGACGTCTGGATGAGCCACGGCGACAAAGTCACTGCGATTCCGGCCGACTTCGTTACCGTCGCCAGCACCGAGTCCTGCCCGTTCGCCATTATGGCAAACGAGGAAAAACGCTTCTATGGCGTGCAGTTCCACCCGGAAGTGACCCATACTCGCCAGGGGATGCGTATGCTGGAGCGCTTCGTGCGCGATATCTGCCAGTGTGAAGCCCTGTGGACCCCGGCAAAAATCATCGACGATGCCGTAGAGCGTATTCGCCAGCAAGTGGGCGACGATAAAGTGATTCTGGGCCTCTCCGGCGGCGTTGACTCTTCCGTTACCGCGATGCTGCTGCACCGCGCGATCGGCAAAAACCTGACCTGCGTATTTGTGGATAACGGCCTGCTGCGTCTGAATGAAGCCCAGCAGGTAATGGATATGTTCGGCGACCACTTCGGTCTGAACATCGTTCACGTGGAAGGCGAGCAGCGTTTCCTCGATGCGCTGGCGGGCGAAAACGACCCGGAAGCGAAGCGTAAAATCATCGGCCGCGTCTTCGTGGAAGTGTTCGACGAAGAGGCGCTGAAGCTGGAAGATGTGAAATGGCTGGCGCAGGGCACCATCTACCCTGACGTGATCGAGTCTGCGGCTTCCGCCACCGGTAAAGCGCACGTCATCAAATCTCACCACAACGTGGGCGGCCTGCCGAAAGAGATGAAGATGGGGCTGGTTGAGCCGCTGCGCGAGCTGTTCAAAGACGAAGTGCGTAAGATCGGTCTGGAGCTGGGTCTGCCGTACGATATGCTCTACCGCCACCCGTTCCCGGGGCCGGGTCTCGGCGTACGCGTGCTGGGCGAAGTGAAGAAAGAGTACTGCGACCTGCTGCGCCGCGCCGACGCTATCTTTATCGAAGAGCTGCGCAAGGCGGACCTCTATAACAAGGTAAGCCAGGCATTTACCGTCTTCCTGCCGGTACGTTCCGTCGGCGTCATGGGCGATGGCCGCAAGTACGACTGGGTTGTCTCCCTGCGTGCGGTAGAAACCATCGACTTTATGACCGCGCACTGGGCGCATCTGCCGTATGACTTCCTGGGCCGCGTCTCTAACCGCATCATCAACGAAGTGAACGGTATTTCCCGCGTGGTGTATGACATCAGCGGCAAGCCACCAGCGACGATTGAGTGGGAATAAGCCGGTAACCCTTCCTGCCCGTTGCTGAAAAGCAAAACTGAAATCAGCCCTCTGTTTTTACAGAGGGTTTTTTATATCTAACCTATCCGGGTTCACACTTTTTAACTCTGGTTCTCACGGTATCGTTAGCGCGATATACGCTTCTTTCGGTCCGGTAGTGTAAAAGTTCTTCTGTACCGGTAACTTTTATCGCAACGGCATCGTTCTTCACCCGTCAGAACGCAGGATAGCCTTCCCGCCTGCGAGATTTTCACCTGTCGCTGATTCCATAAGGAATGTCTGTATGACTGATGTATCGCAGGACGGTATGACGCGTTCCGCCAGAAATAGCTGGTTAATCATTACCGCGCGGTTTATCTCTGATTTTGGCGCGTTTCTTAATATGGTGGCGCTCTCCACCTATGTCTATTTGCTGAGTCAGAGCGTTATGCATGTCAGTATTTTTCTGGCCTGCCGTGTTGGTGGCGGCATTCTGGCCAGCGTAGCCGGCGTTCCTTTCTTTCGGCGTTTTCATGGACGTCTGCCTCTGGTGATATTTGATATTATCCGCGCCGCTCTGCTGTCGTTGCTGCTGATTTTTCCTCCGGCGGCGCAGCTTTATATCCTGCCTTTTATCGCCCTGGGAATTGGCATCGGAAATTCGATGTTCGCGATAGGACTTAACAGCCAGTTACCCCGGTGGGTAGACGAATCCCGGCGGGTTTCTACCAACGCCTGGCTGACCTCGGCCTCCGCGACCGGGGCGGTCACAGGAAGTCTGGTATCGGGTATTTTGCTGGCCGCCAGCGGCTATCAGCTGGTATTTGCCATGAATATCGTGACATACCTGCTGGCTGGCTTAGCGATTATGCCATTACGCTTTCTCTTTTATCCGGCTGTGGGGGAGGCTGAACCACATCGTAAAGAGTGGCGTAACCTCATTTCAGGACTACGCGCGACGCCGGTGCTGGCTGGAATGTTGCTGGTAACGATGGCGGATACGCTGGGAAGCGCTGCCCATAACGTGGGCTTTCCCATCCTGTCTGAATGGCTGACGCCAGCGACGGCCGGGAAAACGATGGGGCTGCTGCTCGCCGTCTGGGCTGGCGGGAAGTTTCTCGGCGCGCGGATAGCGAATTACCTGTTGCTTCAGGGCGTAACAGGCACGGAACGCCTCTTTTTTGGCGGCGTAGCGTTAATGTCCCTGGGCTTTATTTTCACCTTTCAGCAGCATGGCGTCCCGCTGGCGCTGATCTTTATCGCCTTTGCCGGGGTAGGGGATGGCCTGGCGGATGTGAGCCTGATTTCCCGTATCCAGAGTGAGCCAGAACGGTTGCGCCTGCCGGTGTTTAGCCTGATGACGCTTCTGCAAATGACAGGATTTGGGGTCGGAATGTTAATTGTTGCCCCTTTTTACGTCTGGTTTGCCCCCGCGCTGGTGATAGTTATTTTTCACGGCATTCCGTTGCTGACATTAGCCGGAGCAGGGCTCTACAGCCAACGCCAGCGGTGCCAGCGGAGATAATTTTATTTGATAACGCCTGACGTCTGGAGCGCTTTACCAGGGTATGATTTTCAGCAGGGGCGTTATTCAGCCCGAAGGTGCGGGATAGCCTGATGAGAATCAGTTAAGCGCTTTACCGGCGGACGTTTCGACAGAGAGAGAGGATTGCTGCGACTGGATTTTATCCTGATGGTGGTGCCATGCACCAATCGACGAATAGACAAAGCGGCCAAAGAAGAAGAGGAAGCTGATAAGCAGGACGATACGGGTCATACGGGTGTTAAAGCGGGATCGTCTGTGCATTCGCGTGGCCTGACTCACGTTGGTTTTCCTGGATAGACCCTTTCGGGCGATAGGGGTATTAAGGCACAGGGATAACGCAGGGTCAATTCGGGCTTATGTAAAATTATGTCAACGTGAAAATCAAATATTGTTATGAATTGGATTTGAAGTATTTACAGTATTGATATAAATAGGAAAAAGAGCTGCACGAAACGTAAGAAAATATTATTGGCGCAATGTAACTTGATTTAAATCAATCGTAACTTACCGAGCCTAATTAAAATTCTTTCTCCGAAGCGTCCGTTCAGACTCGTTTGTTCGGCATGGTGTCAGGTTGGATGCCTGTCTAAACTTACCCGTTGGATCAAGGGTCGTACTGGGCATCTATGACTATCCTCGCCTTATTCAATCGTTACAAAGATCGCTGGTGGGCACTGCCGCTTCTTCTGCCCATTTTTTTGTTACCTGTATTTAGCCTCGCCTCTACTTACACCGAGCTGAACGGTGGCATGGTTGTGCTCTACTATATGCCCCTGTCGTTCTGCCTGGCTTTAATGCTCTTTTATGGCCTGATGGCCGTTCCGGGGATCGTGGTGGCGCTCTTTCTTCGCTACTACTTCTCCGTCACGCTCTATGAGACGATAGCCGTTAACGTGCATTTTCTGGTGCCTCTGGTGTTGAGCTGGGGTGGCTATCGGGTGTTTGCGCCCCGGCGTAATATGGTGGCTTACGGCGATGTGCATTTGATGGGGCAGCGCATATTCTGGCAGGTGATCTGTCCTGCCACGCTCTTTCTGTTTCTGTTTCAGTGCGCAGTCTATGTAGGGATTTATGAAAGCCGCCATAGCCTCACCGGCTTCAGCCCCGCCTCGATTCGCATGCTGATTAGCTATCAGGGGCTGCTGGTCAGCGGGCTGACCGGGGTGCCGATTAGCTATCTGGCGATACGCCTGATACGTAACCCTTTTTATATCAGAGGGCTGGTTTCGCAGATTCGTTCGCAAATCGACAAAAAGGCGACCCTGCTGGAGTTTGCGATCTGGATTGCAGTGCTGGGATGTCTGCTGGGGCTGTTGCTTGTTCCCTTTAGCGAAAACAACTCAATCTTCAGTACTAGCTACACGCTGCTGCTGGTGATGCCGGTGATGCTGTGGGGCGCGATGCGGTATGGCTATAAACTGATGTCCCTCATCTGGACGCCTGTGCTGATAGTGATTATTCACTACTTCTACCGCTATATCCCCTTTATCCAAAGTTACGATATCCAGCTGGCGATCACCTCTTCAAGCTATGTCGTCTTTTCCTTCGTGGTTATCTACCTGGCCATGCTGGCAACCCGCCAGCGAGTGATCAATGCCCGGGCACGTCGCCTCGCTTTCCTTGATCCGGTGGTCAATATTCCCAACCTGCGGGCGCTTTCGCGCGCGCTGGCAAAAACGCCCTGGTCGACGCTCTGCATGATGCGCATCCCGGAGCTGGAGCTGTTGGGACGCAATTACGGCGTATTGCTGCGTATTCAGTACAAGCAGAGGCTGGCTGAGTGGCTCAACGGCTGGCTACAGCCGAACGAGAATGTGTATCACCTCTCCGGATACGATCTCGCCATTCGGCTTAATACCGAGTCGCATGAAGCGCGGATTATGGCGCTTCACGAGCATATCAAGCGTTTTCGCTTTTTCTGGGATGGCATGCCGTTGCAGCCGCAGGTGGGATTCAGCTACTGCGCCGTGCGTGCGCCGGTTAACCATCTTTACCTGGTACTGGGGGAGCTGAGCGTGATTGCCGATCACTCCCTGGCCACCAGCCAGCCAGAAAATCTTCAGCAGCGCGGAGCGATGTCGCTGCAGCGAGGCCTGAAGGATAAAGTGCAGATGATGAACCGCATGCAGCATGCGCTGGAGCAGAATGCGTTTGTTCTGATGGCGCAGCGGGTGCAGGGGGTGCGCGGCGATAACTATCACGAAGTGTTGCTGCGTATGCCAGATGAAAATGGCGAGATGATCTTACCGGATTGCTTTTTGCCGGTAGCGCAGGAGTTTGGCCTCTCTTCCCGTATCGATCTCTGGGTGCTGGAATATACCTTGCAGTTCCTCGCCAGCCACCACAAGCAACTTCCCGGACAGCGGTTCGCCATTAACCTTACCCCTTCCACTGTCTGTCGCGTGCAGTTTCCTCTTGAGGTGTCGCGCCTGCTAAAAATCTACGGGATCGAAGCGTGGCAGCTGATATTTGAGGTGACAGAGAGTAGCTGTTTTGGCAACATCGACCTGGCGGCGCAGGTGATCAGGCAGCTGCAGCAGATGGGATGCCGTATCGGCATTGACGATTTTGGTACGGGTTACGCCAGCTATGCTCGCTTAAAAAGCGTCGATGCCGATATTCTGAAGATTGACGGTAGCTTTATCCGCAATATTGTCGATAACAGCCTGGATCATCAGATTGTGGCCTCCATATGCCACCTGGCGAGAATGAAAAAAATGCTGGTGGTAGCGGAGTATGTTGAATCGGAAGAGATCCGCGAAACGGTGATGGCGCTTGGCATCGATTATCTGCAGGGCTATCTGATTGGCGAGCCTGAGCCGCTGGCCTTGCTGTCAGAGAAAAAGGCGCCTTAACAGCGCCTTTGTCATCGGGCGGTTATGCGGCTACGTCCGGGGAGTGCTCCTCCTCGATTTTTAATTTCCAGCCCGTCACCGCGTCCCAGTACTGCTGCTCTTTTTCCAGATCCAGCAGCACCAGCGCATTCTGGCTAAACCAGTCGTGCGGGAAGCTTAAGGTCCAGTGGTTATCATCAGTGGTCAGCCGCAGCGTCGGCGGGGTGGTGGTAGCCTGACGCTGGTTATTCAGCAGGACGCCCAGCCGCAGTAGCTGGATCAGCGGCAGGAACTGTTTTTTCTTAAACAGGGTAAAGCGCGGCAGGTCGTCGAGCTTAATCGCTTTGCGGTGATTGCGCACCAGCGTCGCCATCATGCTTTGCTGCTCCTGGCTAAAGCCGGGCAGATCGCTATGCTGCAGAATATAGGCGGAATGGCGGTGCATGCCGCTGTGGTTGATATTCAGCCCCACCTCATGCAGCATCGCCGCCCACTTCAGCAGAGCGGCAAGCTGCGGATGGGCAAGCTTCGGATTTTGCGTCTCCCACTGTTCATAAATATGCGTGGTGGTTTCAAGTACCCGGCGTGCCTGGTCGCGATCGATATTGTACTGGTTGGCCAGACTTTGCGCGGTACGGCTGCGAATATCCTGATGACGGAAGCGCCCCTCCATCTCATAAAGCACCCCTTCGCGCAGCGCGCCGTCAGAGAGGCGCAGCTCACGAATCGCCAGCGCGTCAAACACGCCGCAGAGTATCGCCAGCCCCGGAACAAATACCGCCTTGCGCTCATCCGAAAGGCCCGGCAGGCTGAGGGCGTCAAAGCTCTTGTGTTTGAGCACCTCCTCTCTGAGAAGGGTCAGGCGTTCGGGCGTGATGATTCCATCTTTTTCTCCCATCGCCAGCAGCACTTCGTGCGCCGCTTTGATGGAGCCGGAGGCGCCCAGCGCCACGTTCCAGCCCTGAATACGGTACTGCCACGCCAGCGACTCCAGCTTTTGCACCGCGGCCATGCGCGCGCGCTGAAAGTTTTCGCGGGTGATCGCGCCGCCGGGGAAGTAAAGCTGCGCAAAGCTGACGCAGCCCATACGGCGGCTCTCCACCAGCTTCGGCTCAAAATCTTCCCCTATGACCAGCTCCGTCGAGCCGCCGCCGATATCAATTACCAGCTTGCGGCCTTTTTCCGGCTGAGTATGTTCCACACCCATAAAAATGAGGCGCGCCTCCTCATTGCCCGAAATAATCTCTATAGGGTAGGGGATAACCTTTTCCGCCCTTTTGAGAAAATCGGTGGCGTTGAGCGCCTGGCGCAGCGTATGGGTGCCGACGATGCAGACGCTGGAGGGAGAAAAGCCCTGCAGACGTTCCGCAAAAAGCGACAGGCAGGCCAGGCCACGCTCCATCGCCTCTTCGCTGAGCAGGTTGTTCTCATCCAGCCCGTCGGCCAGATGAACGCGCTGTTTCAGGCGGCCAATGATCTGCATGGCACCATCCACCTCGCGGGCAATGACCATATGGAAACTGTTAGATCCCAAATCAACCGCAGCAAACTCCTGCGGTCGGGGTGAATTATCGTTTATCGGCATAGGTTAATCGGATTGTTCGAGTGATTTGATATAGTCGTAAATCGCCAGCTGTGAGCGCACCTTACGACGGTTGCCGCGCGGCACATAGCGGTTACTCAGTTCTTTGTCGATGTAGCGCGCCTTCACGGTATCGCTAAACAGAATCTCAATAATGTCGAGGATCCGCTGCTTCAGACGCGGATCGAGCAGCGGAGCCGCCACTTCGATACGGTAATCAATATTTCGCGTCATCCAGTCAGCGGAGGAGAGATAAACGCGTTTATCGCCGCCATTCTCGAAAATATAGACACGGTCATGCTCCAGATAGCGGTCCACGATGCTAATGACGCGGATATTATCGCTGATCCCTTCCAGTTCCGGAATCAGCGAGCACATGCCGCGCACCAGCAGATTCACCGGCACGCCGGAGCCAGAGGCGGCATAGAGGCGATCCACCAGCCCTTTATCCACCAGGTTATTGAGCTTGAGGGTAATGCCGGAAGGCTCCCCTTTTTGCGCGGCGGCAATCTCTTTATCGATCATATCGTAGAGCAGGCGGCGCGAGTTCTGCGGCGATACCAGCAGATAGTCGAAGCTCACCGGACGATAGGGGTTTTCAATAAAGTTAAAGACCCGGCGCACCTCGTTGGTGATACGCGCGTCGGCGGTCAGCAGAGAGTAGTCGGTGTAAATACGGGCGGTTTTTTCGTTAAAGTTGCCGGTACCGATGTGGGCGTAACGCACCACGTCATCCCCCTCTTTACGGGAGATCAAAAACAGCTTGGCGTGAATTTTCAGGCCTGGGGCGGAGAAGATAACGTGTACCCCCGCTTCCGTCAGCCGTCGCGCCCAGTGAATATTGGCCTCTTCATCGAAGCGCGCCTGGAGTTCGACCACCACGGTCACTTTCTTGCCGTTATGCGCGGCGTGGATCATCGCGTCGATAATGCGTGAATCTTTTGCCACGCGATAGATGTTGATCTTGATGGCCAGCACGTTCGGGTCGAACGACGCCTGACGCAGCAGTTCCAGCACGTGCTCAAAGGTGTGATAAGGATAGTAGAGCAGCACGTCGCGCTCGCGAATGGCGTCAAAGCCATTGCGGAACTTATCAAACCAGACGTGGCGCAGGCGCGGGAGCGGCTTGTTAACCAGGTTCGCTTTGCCGACGTTCGGGAAGCCGATAAAATCCTTAAAGTTATGATAGCGCCCGCCCGGCACGATGGAGTCGTAGCGGGAGATGGTCAGTTTTTCCCGCAGCATCTCTACCATCGCATCCGGCATGTCGCGCTGATAGACAAAGCGTACCGGCTCGGCGGTCAGGCGCTGCTTGAGGCTGGAGGACATCAGCTCCATGAGGCTGGCTTCCATCTCATGCACCAGATCGTACTCGGCGTCACGGGTCATCTTCATGGAATAGGCGTTCAGCGCATCGTAATCGAAGAAGCCTTTAAAGATATCATCCAGGCAGTAGCGCAGGATGTTATCCAGCAAAATCATTGGCTTGCGCCGTCTTGGGGTTTCCGGTGGCAGATTGACGAAGCGCGGCACCTTATCCGACGGAATTTCCAGCAGGGCGTAGTTAATGCTATCGCCGCGGATGATCTCCACCGCCAGATAGGTGTAATCATCTTTCAGAAACTGCACCAGGTCCGTTTCACGGTTAATCAGGATCGGGGTAATGTGCTGGCGCAGATAGTGTTTAAAGTAGTGGCGCAGCCAGCTTTGCTGGTTGACGGAGAGCTGCCGTTCGTTAATCAGGAAGATCTGGTTGCGCGCCATCTCCAGCAGCAGTTCGTTATAGAGGCTGTCAAACTCCTGATCGGCTTTCAGCACCCGCGACTGGATTTTGCCCAGCAGGTGACGGGAATGAGCGTTCGACCCTTGCTCTTCACTGATAATGATCCGGCGTTTTAGCTCGGCAAAGCGAACCTTATAAAACTCATCAAGGTTATTGGAGTAGATCCCTAAAAAGCGCATGCGCTCAATCAGCGGGTTGGTTTTGTCCGCCGCTTCCTGGAGCACGCGCTCGTTGAAGGCTAACCAGCTCAGCTCTTTTTCGATATATAACTTTTCCTGACCCATTACAGCTCACACTCCAGTTCAATCACAGGACGTGGTAAATCCGTCTCGCCCTTATTATGGCGAGCATTTCCACGATATGTCCAACAGTGCCAGAAAAGTATGACAGTTATTTTTTCCGGGAGATTTTAGGGGGTTGGGGAAGGGAAGGTCGGGCGACGCTGCGCTTACCCGACCTGCGATACCATAAGCCCGCGCAAGCGAAGCGCTGCCGGGCAAATCAAAACTACTCGTCTGCCGCATAGCCCTGCGCGGGAAGCGGCGCGTTGTCCAGCCAGGCTGCGCCCTCGCGCATCTCCAGGCGGCCGTCGACAAACCAGCTGACCACCAGCGGGTAGATGGCATGTTCCTGCGCCTGTACCCGGGCGGTGATCTCCTCTTCGCTGTCGCCTTCAAATACCGGCACCTTCGCCTGCAGGATGACCGGGCCGCCGTCCAGCTCGTCGGTGACAAAGTGCACGGAGGTGCCGTGCTCTTTATCGCCGTTTTCCAGCGCCTGGCGGTGGGTATAGAGGCCGGGGTATTTAGGCAACAGGGAAGGGTGGATATTAAGCAGACGGCCCGCATAGTGCGCCACAAAGGCCGGACTTAAGATGCGCATATAGCCGGCAAGCACCACGAGATCCGGCGCGTAAGCGTCAATTTCCTGCATCAGCTCTCGGTCAAAAGCCTCACGGCTCGCAAACTGGCTCGCTTCCAGCGCATGGGCGGGAATGTCCGCTTCCCGCGCCCGATCAAGGCCGAACGCGTCGGCCTTATTGCTGAAAACTGCCCGTAAGGTGCCGTTAATCTTCTTCTGTTTACAGGCGTCGATAATCGCCTGCAAATTGCTTCCGTTGCCGGAAATGAGCACCACGATATTTTTCATTCAATGACCACGCGCTCTTCGGAATCAGAGGCTTTGATGATACCGATTTTCCACGCGTTTTCACCTTGCGCGTTCAGCAGGCTGATGGCCTTATCCGCTTCGCTAGCGGGCAGGGCGATGACCATGCCCACGCCGCAGTTAAAGGTGCGGTACATTTCATGGCGGCTGACGTTACCTGCTGTCTGCAGCCAGTTAAAGATTGCTGGCCATTGCCAGGAAGATTCGTCGATAACTGCCTGGGTGTTATCCGGCAGAACGCGCGGAATGTTTTCCCAGAAGCCGCCGCCGGTAAGGTGGGCGATAGCATGTACATCCACGCTCTCAATCAGCGCCAGCACGTTTTTCACATAGATGCGGGTCGGGGCCAGCAGGTGATCCGCCAGCGGTTTGCCTTCCAGTTCGGTAGTCAGCGGGTCACAGCCGCTTACCTCGACGATTTTACGCACCAGGGAGTAGCCGTTGGAGTGCGGGCCGCTGGAGGCCAGCGCAATCAGCACGTCACCATCCGCCACCTTGCTGCCGTCGATGATTTCTGATTTTTCCACCACGCCTACGCAAAAGCCCGCGACGTCATAATCTTCACCGTGATACATGCCCGGCATCTCCGCCGTTTCGCCACCCACCAGCGCGCAGCCGGACTGCAGACAGCCTTCGGCGATGCCGCTGATGACGCTGGCTGCGGTATCGACATCGAGTTTGCCGGTCGCGTAGTAGTCAAGGAAGAACAGCGGCTCAGCCCCCTGTACGACGAGGTCGTTTACGCACATCGCCACCAGATCGATACCGATAGTGTCGTGACGCTTCAGATCCATCGCCAGACGCAGTTTGGTCCCTACGCCGTCGGTGCCGGAAACCAGTACAGGTTCGCGATATTTTTGCGGCAGGGCGCAGAGTGCGCCGAATCCACCCAGCCCTCCCATCACTTCAGGGCGGCGGGTCTTTTTCACCACACCTTTGATGCGGTCAACCAGCGCATTACCTGCGTCAATATCCACACCGGCATCTTTATAGCTGAGAGAAGTTTTGTTGGTCACGGCTCAAGTCCCCACGCGATTGCATAGCAAGTAAGAAAAATCGGCGCAATTCTAGCAGTCCAGGCAAACGTTTGCGAGCCTAATCTTTATCAGCCGCTTCTCTGCGTATCACCTGCCGAAGCAGGACGCAAACTTGACTCCGTTCACGAAAATGAAACCGGTTTCGGTGTTCTGCTTGCATGACCTGCATGCTTTGCACATCATCAGACTGAAACCGGTTTCTGTAACTGTTTTTGCAGAAAATAACGCAGAATGAGGGAGTAAGCATGGCTGGATTTAAAGAAGGTTTTCTGTGGGGCGGCGCCGTCGCGGCACATCAGCTGGAAGGCGGATGGCAGGAAGGCGGCAAAGGAGTCAGCGTTGCTGATGTTATGACCGCCGGCGCGCACGGCGTACCGCGTGAAATTACCGACGGCGTATTGCCCGGAAAAAATTATCCGAACCACGAAGCCATCGATTTTTATCACCGCTACAGGGACGATATTAAGCTCTTCGCCGAAATGGGCTTTAAGTGTTTCCGCACCTCCATCGCCTGGACGCGCATTTTTCCAAAAGGGGATGAGCTGGAGCCGAACGAAGCCGGCCTGCAATTTTATGATGACCTTTTTGATGAGTGCCTGAAGCACGGCATTGAACCGGTTATCACGCTTTCCCACTTCGAGATGCCTTTCCACCTGGTCACGGAATATGGCGGCTGGCGCAACCGCAAACTGATCGACTTTTTTGTCCGTTTCGCGAAGGTCGTTTTCGCGCGTTATCAGCACAAAGTGAAGTACTGGATGACCTTTAACGAGATCAACAACCAGGCCAACTTTCACGAAGATTTCGCGCCGTTTACCAACTCCGGGCTGAAATACGCGCCGGGTGAAGATCGCGAGCCGGTGATGTTCCAGGCGGCGCACTATGAGCTGGTGGCCAGTGCCCTGGCGGTGAAAGCGGGACGCGAGATTAACCCGTCGCTGAAAATTGGCTGCATGATCGCCATGTGTCCTATCTATCCGCTGACCTGCGCGCCGGACGACATGATGATGGCGATGAACGCCATGCACCGCCGCTACTGGTTTACCGACGTTCACGTGCGCGGCAAATATCCCCAGCATCTGCTGAACTACTTTGAACGTCGCGGCTTCGCGCTGGATATCACCGAAGAAGATAAAGTGGCGCTGACGCAGGGCTGCGTGGATTACATCGGGTTCAGCTACTACATGTCTTTCGCCACCAAAGCGACGGAAGATAACCCGCAGCTGGATTATGACGAAAGCAAGAGCCTGGTCTCTAACCCGTACGTACAGAAATCGGACTGGGGCTGGCAGATTGACCCGGTCGGGCTGCGCTACTCCCTGAACTGGTTCTGGGATCACTACCAGCTGCCGCTCTTTATTGTCGAGAACGGCTTCGGCGCCATCGATGTGCAGGATAGCGACGGCACGGTGAACGACCAGTACCGCATCGATTATCTCTCTGCCCATATCCGTGAAATGAAAAAAGCGGTGGTAGAGGATGGCGTGGACCTGATGGGGTATACCCCGTGGGGCTGTATCGATCTCGTCTCTGCCGGCACCGGCGAAATGAAAAAACGCTACGGCTTTATCTTTGTCGATAAAGACAACGAAGGGAACGGGACGCTGAACCGCAGCAAGAAAAAGTCGTTTGACTGGTATAAGCAGGTAATTGCCAGCAACGGAGAGCAGCTATAATTCCCCGGTGGCGCTGCGCTTACCGACCCGGGGGGTAGGCCGGGTAAGCGTTAGCGCCACCCGGCAAAATCATGTACCAAAGCCGGAGCTTGCCTCCGGTTTTTTGTCTTTGCTTGATCGTAGTCAAGCAAGACAGGTATGGCGCAATCGCAAAAAAGCGGTATAATCCGGCGATTTTTTTGTGGTTGCCACCCCGAGGAGAAAGAAAATGAAGATTGTGGAAGTGAAACACCCACTCGTTAAACACAAGCTGGGCCTGATGCGTGAGCATGACATCAGCACGAAGCGTTTTCGCGAACTTGCCTCTGAAGTTGGCAGCTTACTGACCTACGAAGCAACCTCCGACCTTGAAACCGAAAAAGTGACCATCGAAGGCTGGAACGGCCCGGTACAGGTTGAACAGATCAAAGGTAAAAAAATTACCGTTGTGCCGATTCTGCGCGCGGGCCTGGGCATGATGGAAGGGGTGCTGGAGCACGTGCCGAGCGCGCGCATCAGCGTGGTAGGTATCTACCGTAACGAAGAGACCCTCGAGCCGGTCCCGTACTTCCAGAAACTGGTCTCTAACATCGACGAGCGTATGGCGCTGGTGGTTGACCCGATGCTGGCAACCGGTGGTTCGATGATCGCCACTATCGACCTGCTGAAAAAAGCGGGCTGCTCCAGCATTAAGGTGCTGGTTCTGGTGGCGGCGCCGGAAGGGATCGCCGCACTGGAAAAAGCGCACCCGGATGTGGAGCTCTATACCGCTTCCATCGATCAGGGATTAAACGAGCACGGATACATTATTCCGGGCCTCGGCGATGCCGGCGATAAGATCTTCGGTACGAAATAATCAGATAACGAATAAAAAGCCGACTTTAAGAGTCGGCTTTTTTTTGAATAAAAGACCAACAAACAATAATACTCAGAGGAAAACACTATGACGCGCCGTGCTATCGGGGTGAGTGAAAGACCGCCACTTTTACAGACAATCCCGCTTAGTTTGCAGCACCTCTTCGCCATGTTTGGCGCAACCGTGCTGGTGCCAATCCTGTTTCACATTAACCCGGCAACCGTCCTGCTGTTTAACGGCATCGGGACGCTGCTTTACCTCTTCATCTGTAAAGGCAAAATCCCGGCTTACCTGGGATCAAGCTTCGCCTTTATCTCGCCGGTGTTACTGCTGCTGCCGCTGGGTTATGAAGTGGCGCTGGGCGGGTTTATTATGTGCGGCGTGCTGTTCTGTCTGGTCTCGTTTATTGTTAAAAAAGCGGGTACCGGTTGGCTGGATGTGATGTTCCCGCCTGCGGCGATGGGCGCAATCGTGGCGGTCATTGGCCTGGAGCTGGCGGGCGTGGCGGCGAATATGGCTGGCCTGCTGCCCGCTGACGGCCAGGCGCCCGATACCAAAACCATCACTATTTCACTGGTCACGCTGGCGGTGACGGTCTTTGGCTCGGTTCTGTTCCGCGGCTTCCTGGCGATTATCCCGATTCTGATCGGCGTGCTGGCGGGCTACGCGCTCTCCTTCGCCATGGGCGTGGTTGATACAGCGCCGATCGCGAATGCGCACTGGTTTGCACTGCCGACCTTCTACACTCCCCGTTTCGAGTGGTTTGCGATCTTTACCATCCTGCCGGCGGCGCTGGTAGTGATTGCCGAGCACGTCGGCCACCTGGTGGTGACGGCAAATATCGTCAAGCGCGACCTGATTCGCGACCCGGGTCTCCACCGCTCCATGTTTGCCAATGGCCTCTCCACCATTATCTCCGGCTTCTTCGGCTCTACGCCGAACACCACCTACGGTGAAAATATCGGCGTGATGGCGATTACCCGCGTCTACAGCACCTGGGTGATTGGCGGGGCGGCGATCATCGCCATTCTGCTCTCCTGCGTCGGTAAGCTGGCGGCGGCGATCCAGATTATCCCGGTGCCGGTGATGGGGGGCGTTTCGCTGCTGCTCTATGGAGTGATCGGCGCATCCGGTATTCGCGTGCTGATTGAATCCAAAGTGGATTACAGCAAAGCGCAGAACCTGATCCTGACCTCCGTTATCCTGATCATCGGCGTCAGCGGCGCGAAGGTACATATCGGCGCGGCGGAACTGAAGGGGATGGCGCTCGCCACCATCGTCGGTATCGGCCTGAGTCTGATCTTCAAGCTGATCTCGGTGATCCGCCCGGAAGAGGTGGTACTTGACGCGGACGATAGCGAAAAAGCGCCACATTGATCTTATATACACAAAATCATTCAAGATGCATCAAGGCGGCAGGTCTGAGAATCCCCAGGAGCTTACTCAGGTAAGTGACTGGGGTGAGCAGACGCAGCCAACGCAGAGGCAGCTTGAAGGATGACGTGTATAACCGGGCGAGGGATCGCCCGGTTCTCTCCTTGCAGGTTCCGTGATAAACTCCTTCCCGATTTTAAGTAAGACCTTGGTCGAGGTATTTCTGAACGGACCGGCACAGCTCTCTCTGCCTCTTTATCTTCCTGATGATGAAACGTTTGCCAGTTTCTGGCCGGGGGATAACCCCTCTTTGCTGGCTGCCCTGCAAAACGTGCTGCGTCAGGAGCACAGCGGATACATCTATATCTGGTCACGCGAAGGGGCGGGGCGCAGTCACCTGCTGCATGCCGCCTGCGCGGAACTCTCGGCGCGCGGCGACGCGGTAGGCTATGTGCCGCTGGATAAACGCACCTGGTTCGTACCGGAAGTGCTGGATGGCATGGAGCAGCTCTCCCTGGTCTGCATCGATAATATCGAATGTATCTCAGGCGATGAGCCGTGGGAGATGGCCATCTTCAACCTCTATAACCGCATTCTGGAATCGGGTAAAACGCGTCTGCTGATCACCGGCGATCGCCCGCCGCGCCAGCTCAATCTCGGCCTGCCGGATCTCGCCTCCCGCCTCGACTGGGGGCAGATTTATAAGCTCCAGCCGCTCTCCGACGAAGATAAGCTCCAGGCACTCCAGCTGCGCGCGCGGCTGCGGGGCTTTGAACTGCCGGAGGATGTGGGCCGTTTCCTGCTCAAGCGGCTCGATCGTGAAATGCGCACCCTTTTCGATACGCTCGATCAGCTCGATCGCGCCTCCATTACCGCCCAGCGCAAGCTGACCATCCCGTTCGTCAAAGATACCCTTAAGCTGTAATTGCCCGGTGGCGGCTGTGCCTTACCCGGCCTGCAGGGGCGTTAATTGTGCCGGGTGGCGGCTGCGCCTTACCCGGCCTACAGGACCTGTGGGTTTTCGTAGGCCCGGTGGCGGTTGCGCCTTACCCGGCCTGCAGGACCTGTGGGTTTTCGTAGGCCCGGTAAGGCGCAGCCGCCACCGGGCGAAAAAGTCAGGCACAATCCCTCAGCAAGTGCTCCACCAGCAGCGGAATCGGCCTTCCTGACGCCACGCTCCTGCCGTTCTCCCGCCACAGCGCCGTGCCGCTGATATCCAGATGTGCCCACGGGATCGTCGGAGGACAGAAATGGTGCAACAGCCAGGCCGCCGACGCGCTGATTGCCGCATTGTTGGCTGGCGTGTTGCAAAGGTCGGCGATGGCGCTGTCGGTCTGTTTTTTCAGCCGCGCGTCCAGCGGCAGCGACCACACCTCGTCGCCGCTCCGTTTTCCTGCCTGCGTCAGCGCCTCCCGCAGCGGCTCATCCTGGGTCATTAACCCGCTCAGTTCATACCCCAGCGCCTTCACGACCGCGCCCGTTAACGTTGCCATATCAATGATATAGCGGGCATTCGGGTGCTGCTGGCTGGCCCAGGCGATGGCGTCCGCCAGCACCAGCCGGCCCTCCGCATCGGTATTGTTTATTTCAACGGTGGTGCCGTTGCAGGCTGTCGCCACCGTGCCGGGCTGCATGGCGTCCGGGCCGATGGCGTTTTCTGCCAGAGCCAGCACGCCCATGATGCGAACGGGCAACGCCAGCTCTGCCACGGTGAGCATCAACCCCAGCACATTAGCCGCCCCGCACATGTCATATTTCATGGTGTACATGCCCGCGCCCTCTTTCAGCCACAGGCCGCCGGTGTCAAAGGTAATGCCTTTACCTACGTAGCAGCGCACCGGGCCGTCAGACACGCCGTCATAGTGAATAGCCAGCAGACGTGGCGGACAGCTCGCCCCTTTGCCCACGGCGTGCAGCAGCCCCAGCCCCTGCTCAACGATCTGCTTTTCATTTAACACTTCACACCGCAGGGCAGGGAGCGCGGCACACAGTTTTTGCGCCTCTTCCACCATAAACTGCGGTGTGCAGCGGTCAGATGGGATATCCGCCAGACGACGCGCCGCGATCATGCCGAGGGCAATGGCCTGCTGCTGGCGGAAGAGAGATTCCAGCTTCGCCTGCTGCTCCGGCAGGCAGAAGGCGGTGATACGGGTAAGACGCACCGTTGATTCCTCCATTTTCTTCAGCTTCAGGTCACTCAGTCTGTGTGCCTGGTTAAAGAGAAAACGCAGCACCTGCGCCAGCACCACCTCATCAATATCCGTTACGTCCAGCACGATATCGGCGCTGACGGGGGCGGCAAGCAGCGGTCGCAGGGCGGTAAGCAACCCTTCGGTCAGGGCGTCATGCCAGAGCGCATCCGGCAGCAGGGTGATGCGGGCGAACGGTGCGCAGCCAAAGCGCGCGTCCGCGACGCTGTTCTGCTGGCGCATTTCAGCGATAAGTGCGCTTTGCGGTAAATGGGCGCTGGAAGCGGGCGCAATCAAATGGCTTTGCGGCTTTGCCTCTGAAAGCGCGCTGATAAACTGATACGTGATCATCATGACTCCTCAATGGGCGCGGATCCGCGCGGCATAAGCCTGCATCCACTCCTCATCCACCGCGTGATAGTGCGTTTTCTCCCGCAGGCGTTCGGTACGGAAAACGGTGAGGGACTGGCGAGCCGTCGCCACCACAAACGAGAAGGTTTTGATGTTGGTCGCCGCGCCAAATTCACCCTGGTTGTTCATGCACACGACCGAGAGATCGCCCGCGCGACCAAAGCGTGACATCAGCTTATCTTCCAGCTCGAACACCACCGAATCCGCCGCCTGTTGCGGCGTCATCCCTTGTGCCATCCGACGCACAATTTCGTAGCTGGTACAGCCTTTCATCAGATCTTCGCCGACGCCCGTGGCGGTGGCTGCGCCGGTTTCGCTGTCGCAATAAAAGCCGGAGCCGATAATCGGCGAGTCACCGAGGCGACCGCGTTTTTTCATAAAGAGGCCGCTGGTGGAGGTGGCGACGCTCATCGAGCCCTGTTTATCGAGACCGATAATGCCGACCGTGTCATGTCCGTCGTAGGGGCTTAACCCCTTATCCAGCGTCTCCCGGCAACGCTTGCGATAGTGCTGCATGGCGCGATCCGTGAGCATGGTTTTGTTGGCAAATCCCTGGCTCAGCGCCCATTCGCGCGCGCCCTGGCCGACCAGCAGGCTGTTGTAGCGCTGACGGCTGAGCGCGTGCGCCACGCGCACCGGGTTGGCGATATCCACCAGATTGCCGACGGCGCCGAACGCCAGCGTGTCGCCGTCCATATACGCCGCGTCCAGCTCCACCTCACCGTTCTCGGTAGGCAGCCCGCCGTAGCCGACGGATTTATACAGCGGGAAGTCCTCCACGGCGGCAACGGCGTCCACTACCGCCGCAGCGACTGGTTTTCCCGCCGCCAGGGCAGACGCAGACTCTGTTACCCCTTCAAGCGCCATTCGCCAGGTTGCGATAATTCCCCACATGCTTTACTCCTGTTTTGCAAGGGTGGTGTCGGTTTGCGTCATCGTGGTCAGCTCCGCGGCGCGGTACTGTTTATCCAGGATACGCATAAAAGGCAGGTACAGCATGGCGCCAATCAGCAGGTTAATAAGCTGCATTACGCTACCGCTCAGATGCCCGGTGACGATAAAGCCGCTAATAACCGGCGGTAAGGTCCAGGGGATAAAGACCCCGGTGGTGACGGCGACCGCGCCAATTTTCATCGCCGCATACTGCACGGTAACCAGCACCAGCGGCACCAGGTTGAATGGAATAAGCATGATGGGGTTCATGATCACCGGCAGGCCAAACAGGATCGGTTCATTGATGTTAAACACCGATGCTCCGGCGCCGAGACGCGCCACTTCGCGCATGTTTTTACTGCGGGCGAAAATCAACATCGCAATCACCAGCGACAGCGTGGCCCCCGCGCCCCCCATCCAGATCATGTCAAAAAACTGTTCCGTGATAATGTGTGGGGGCGTCGTTCCCGCCTGAATCGCGGCGATATTGTCGGTCTGATTCTCCATCCACAGCGGACGAATGATGCCGTTAATCATCGAGCCGGAGTTAATACCTACCGACCACAGAATGGTGATGCTGAATACCGTCATCAGCGCGCCGAAGTATGAGGTGCCGTAGTGACGCACCGGCGTGGCAACGACTTCATAAATAAACTGATGGATAGTGTTGTAGTGGGTGTTTTCAAAGACGATACGAATTATAAGCACCAGAATCATCACCAGCAGGGCCGGGATCAGCGCCGCGAACGACTCCTGCACCGCCGGAGGGACGCCGTCCGGCATTTTGATGACCAGCTTTTTGCGCTTCAGCCAGCAGAACAGTTCCGTCCACAGCAGGGAACCGATCATCGCCACAAACAACCCTTTGCTGCCAATCCACTCCACCGGTATGACGGTAATGCCGCCGTTTTCCGCCACTTTGATAAAGGGCGTCAGGATCAGGAAGGCGACCAGCGCCAGGATGCCGCAGGAGATACGATCCTCGCCATAATGCTCCGCCAGGCGAAACGCCACCAGGAAGCTGATAAACAGCGACATGGTCGAGAACACCGCGTTGAAAGGGATCTCGATAATCGCGCTCCAGCTCTCACCAAAGGCCTGAGACATAAACTGCTGATAGGCCTGATTCGGAAAGGAGGAGATAACCAGCAGGATGGATCCGACGATGATAAACGGCATAAATGAAACATAGGCCCCGCGAATGGCCCCGAGATGACGCTGCTGAGCTGTTTTCGCCGCCAGCGGCATCAGTTTTGCTTCAAGAAATCCCAGAACATTGTTCATTGTGAACTCCGTACAAGAATGAGGGGTGTTGTTTATGTTATGTCTGTGGATTATCAGTGAAGCGCGGCAAGCGAAAGGTGAAATCGGTCACAAAGCAATCGCCGCCGCATTATAAATCTCATAAGATTAGTTCCGGAGATCCTTGCGATGGAAATTAAACTCCATGCCAATGCCACCACCACGCCGCGTATCCGTCGCTACCTTCAGCAGTCAGAGAAAAGCGACAGGGAGCTGGCGGTTGAGCTGGGGATCTCGGTCACCACCGTCAGGCGCTGGCGCAACCGCGAACAGGTTTCGGATAACCACGCTACGCCAAAAGTGATACACAAAGCGTTGAGACAAGATCAGGCGGCACTGATAAATGCCCTGCGGGAGGTTACCGGCGCTCCGCTGGACGAGCTGCTTCTGATGGTCAATAACGGGCTCGGGATCGCCGTTTCCCGCGCAACCCTCAACCGCTACCTTAAACCGGCATCGGTAAAACAAAAAGGGGCGGTTTTGCAGGGTAAGAAGGCGCTAAAGGCGGGCATCGTGCCGCAAAAACTCCTGCTGTATCATCAGCCGCTGTCGCTGCATATGGACGATGGCGGGGAGCAGCATCTGCTCTGGGCGCGGGAACCCGTCAGCGGCTGGTGCTATGCCCGGCTTTATGCGGGCATTTCTTCGCAACTGCTGACCCACTGGACGAACGACCTGCTGGAAGCGTGCCCGGCTGATATTCAATCTGTTGAGACTTTTGGCCTGGAGGTGAAACTGCCGGAGCGCATCGTCAGTGTGAAAGTGCATCCGCAGCAATATCGTGCCGTTCAGGTCGCTGTGCCGTTACGCGAAATCATTCCGCGGCTGAACAGTGAGCCGACGGGCGAGCTGTTGATCCAGCTCTGTGAGTTTTACAACCGGGAAAAGGCGCAGAAAAAACTGGGAGAGAGTACGCCGCAGGCGTTTCTGGAAGCGCTGCGGCGTAATAGTTAGATAATCTCAAGCACATCTTCCGGCGGACGGCCAATGCGCGCCTTGCCGTTCGCCACCACAATCGGGCGCTCAATCAGCTTTGGATTCTCGACCATGGCCTGAATGAGCCGATCTTCATTAAGATGCGTGTCGTTCAGGTTGAGTGATTTATACAGATCCTCTTTCTGACGCATCAGTTCACGCGCGCTGCCCATCTCCATCATCGTAAGCAGCTGGCGGATAGTTTGCGCATCCGGCGGCGTCTCCAGGTAGAGCACCACTTCAGGCTCAACGCCCTTCGCCTGCAGCAGGTTGAGCGTTTCGCGGCTCTTGGAGCAGCGGGGGTTATGATAGATTTTTACCGCGTCGGTCATGCGTTCTCCTTATTACATCTTTTCATACGGGCGGAAGCGCTGCTGCAGATCGCGAAGCTGATCGATACGGGCGTCGTAACGTGCCTGCTGCAGGCTGCCCAGCTTCACCTGCGAGCTTGCGCTGCTGAGCAGCGAGATGGCCTGGTCGAGACGGCCCGCCAGCGCCAGCCCCTCGGCGCGCGCCGCCAGCTCCTGATCGCGGTTGCCAAGCTGGCCTTCCGCCTGCGCCAGCAGATCCCAGCCGTTTGGATCGTCTTTATAATTGAAGGTGTAGCGGTTGAGCAGGGCGGCCGTCTCTTTCGGCTGCCCGCCCTGCAGGTAGGCATTCGCGAGGTTAAGCTGCAGCACCGGATTGTTGCGCAGATCGCGCGCCCCTTTCAGCCGGTTGATAGCGTCAGTCGCTTTATGCTGCCCTAAATCGATGTCGGTAGCGAGGTCAAGATACCAGGGGTTACCGGGATCGGCGGCCAGCAGCGGCTGCAGAGCTTTGCGCGCTTCGTCATATTTGCTGGCTTCCATCGCCTGCAGGGCGCGGCCATACTGCGCGGCATGCTGCTGGCGGACGTTGCCTTTTGCCAGCGCATCCAGCAGATCGCTGGTGAGCTGGTTGCGCCCTGAGTTATACATGCCCAGAGTACGCACCTTCGCCATATAAAAATCCTGCGACGACTGTACCACCACCGGGCGCATCTGGTTGGCGCGGTTGCGCGCATCCGAGAGGCGGCTTTCCGGCAACGGGTGGGTCAGCAAAATTTCCGGCGGGCGGGTGGAGTAGCGCGCCTGGTCAAGCAGCTTCTCAAGGAAGGTGGGCATCGCCTGTGGATCGAAGCCCGCGCGCTGCAGCACCTGAATACCGATACGGTCCGCTTCTTGTTCGTTCTGCTGGGTAAAGCTGATCATCCCCTGGCGGGTGCCCGCCAGCGTACCGGTCAGGGCCGCCATCCCGGCTTGGGGGCTGGCCATCGCCAGTAAAATAGAGCCGAGCGCCCCTACCCAGGTCAGCGGCGCGCTGCGCTTCTGATCTTCCATCGCACGCGCCAGATGACGCTGGGTAACGTGGGAGATTTCGTGCGCCATAACCGAGGCCAGCTGGCTCTCGTTATCGGAATAGCGGAACAGCGCCGAATGCAGAACGACATTCCCGCCAAAAAAGGCGAAGGCGTTGATTTCGTCGTTGTTAATTAAAAAGAAATGAAAAGGGGTTTTCACCGAGTTGGCATGGGCGACAAGGCGCATGCCCAGCGTGTTGATATACTGCACCAGCAGGGGATCGTTAATCAGCGGCGCGCTGCCACGAAGCTGGCGCACATAGTAGTCGCCCATCTGCATCTCTTGTCCGATAGAGAGCGTGCTTCCTGCCGAGGTTCCCATATCCGGCAACGTATCCGCCGAGTCGGCGAAGGCAGGTAACGTCTGACCGAGCGTCAGCGCGGTGATAAGCGTCGCAACCAGCGTTTTTTTCAACTGCCTGAACATAACCTCTGCCCTGTATGTTGGATGTGCTAATTTGACCGGCGAACCCGCATAATGTTCACCATCACTGCCCTGGAAGTGTATCTGTTCTCAGACTTTTGCGAAACGTGGCGCAGGGGCAAAAAGCGAAAGTCTTTTTTGTGACAATTAGATACAATTCCCGCTTCACTCCTGCCATGAGCTCAGGGAAGGTTGCATGCTTGAAATGTTAATGCAGTGGTATCGTCGGCGCTTCAGCGACCCGGAGGCCATTGCGCTGCTGGTTATTCTGGTTGCCGGATTTGGTATTCTCTTTTTCTTTAGCGGCCTGCTCGCTCCTCTGCTGGTGGCGCTGGTGCTGGCCTATCTGCTGGAGTGGCCAACCGCACGCCTCGAGCTTCTCGGCTGTTCCCGCCGCTGGGCGACCAGCATAGTGTTAATCCTCTTTGTCGGCATTCTGCTCTTAATGGCGTTCGTGGTGATGCCGATAGCCTGGCAGCAGGGGATCTACCTGATCCGCGATCTGCCTGGCATGCTTAACAAGCTCTCCGACTTTGCCGCCACGCTGCCGCGCCGTTATCCCGCCCTGATGGATGCGGGCATTATCGATGCAATGGCGGAGAACATGCGTACCCGCATCATGAGCGTGGGCGATTCGGTAGTAAAATATTCTCTCGCCTCGCTGGTGGGGCTGCTGACGCTGGCGGTCTATCTGGTGCTGGTGCCCCTGATGGTCTTTTTCCTCTTAAAGGATAAAGAGCAGATGCTTAACGCCGTCCGTCGCGTGCTCCCCCGTAACCGCGGGCTGGCGGGTCAGGTCTGGAAAGAGATGAACCAGCAGATTACCAACTATATTCGCGGCAAAGTGCTGGAGATGATTGTGGTGGGGGTCGCCACCTGGCTCGGTTTTATCATCTTCGGCCTTAACTATTCCTTGCTGCTGGCGGTGCTGGTGGGCTTCTCTGTGCTGATACCCTATATCGGCGCCTTTGTGGTGACCATCCCGGTGGTGGGCGTGGCGCTGTTTCAGTTCGGCCTCGGCACTGAGTTCTGGAGTTGTTTCGCGGTCTACCTGATTATTCAGGGGCTGGACGGCAATTTGCTGGTGCCGGTGCTCTTCTCAGAGGCGGTGAACCTGCATCCGCTGGTGATTATTCTTTCCGTCGTGATCTTCGGCGGGCTATGGGGATTCTGGGGGGTATTTTTCGCGATTCCGCTGGCGACGCTGATTAAGGCGGTAGTCCACGCGTGGCCGGATGTGCCGGTGGTGGAAGAGAAGTAGATGTGGTGCGGGCTGATGCCCTTCAGAGTGAGCGGATAAACACTAAAAACGGTAACATGCGTTACCGTTTTGCATTTACCTTGTAGCCTTGTAGGTCGGGTAAGGCGAAGCCGCCACCCGACACTAAACGACTCAGGCGCTCTCTTTCAGCCAGTTCAGCACCACATCGTGGTGATTGCTGGTTTTGAAGTCGTCAAAGACATGTTCAATTTTACCGTTAGCATCAATCAGGAAGCTGATGCGGTGAATGCCATCGTAGGTTTTCCCCATAAATGACTTCTCGCCCCAGACGCCAAATTGCTCGCAGACCTGGTGGTCCTCGTCGGAGAGCAGGGTAAAATTGAGCAGCTCTTTTTCGGCGAAACGAGAGAGCTTTTCAGGCTTATCGGTGCTGATACCCAACACTTCCACGCCCGCCTTTTTTAAATCGTCCATATTATCGCGCAGGCCGCAGGCCTGAACGGTGCAGCCCGGCGTCATGGCCTTCGGGTAGAAGTAGACCAGAACGCGCTGTCCCTGGAAGTCGGTCAAATTTACTTGCTCGCCGTCTTGATCGGGCAGGCTAAATTTCGGTGCGATGTCACCGGCTTTCAGTGGATTCATTACTTAACTCCATCCTGTTCATGCTGGGAATAATTAACGACGTTAATACTGCCCTGTGCGTTTAATTCTGTACAGAGTGCTTTAAAGGCTTGCTCGATATTTGAGGCATCCTGTGAGGCGGGGCTGTGCGCAGTGATCTGAATAAACAGCGTCGGGGTTGCGCTGGCGTCGCCCGGCTGTGTGCGGGAGACCAGCTCGGCGATATTCATCTGATGGCTGTCAAAAAGGGCCGTAAAACGCTCGATTAAATGCGGTGAATCGGGAACCTCAACCTGCACCCATACGGTGGCGGGCATGGCGGGGCGAGGGCGAGCGGCGGTGCGTTTCATCACAATCAGTAAATCCAGCTCCGCGCCCTTGAGCGGCAGCGTTGATTCAATGAGCGTAATGGCGTTCCACGAGCCGGAAAGCAGCATAATAAACGTAAACTCCTCGCCCAGCATCGCCAGACGGCTGTCTTCGATATTACAGCCGCAGCTGCTCACGTGGCGGGTGATGGTATTTACGATCCCCGCTCTGTCGGCACCCAGCGCAGTGATAACCAGGTAATGTTGTGATGAGGTTGTCAAACCTGTTCTTCCTTTGCGTGGTTAACTCTTCCTAAGGAAAGCATAAAAAAAACATGCACACAACAGCATGGAGGCGCTGCGTCGCTTGCTTTTATTACAGTTCCAAACGTACCATTGAGAATCTTGTTTGCACAGAGGATGGCCCATGTTCACGGGAAGTATTGTTGCGATTGTTACGCCGATGGATGAGAAAGGTAATGTCTGCCGGTCAAGCCTGAAAAAATTGATTGATTACCATGTCGCCAACGGAACGACTGCGATCGTTTCTGTGGGGACAACCGGCGAATCTGCCACCCTGAGCCACGAAGAACATGGTGACGTGGTGTTGATGACCCTTGAACTGGCGGACGGACGTATTCCGGTCATCGCCGGAACGGGCGCCAACGCTACCGCCGAGGCCATCAGCCTTACGAAGCGTTTTAACAACAGCGGCGTGGTGGGCTGCCTGACGGTCACGCCTTACTACAACCGTCCTACCCAGGAGGGGCTGTTCCAGCACTTCAGGGCGATCGCTGAACATACTGACCTGCCGCAAATCCTGTATAATGTGCCGTCGCGTACCGGCTGCGATATGTTGCCTGAAACAGTTGGCCGCCTCTCTGAGGTCAAAAATATTATCGGAATTAAAGAGGCGACCGGGAACTTAAGCCGCGTTCATCAGATCAAAGAGTTGGTTTCAGACGACTTTATCCTGCTGAGCGGCGACGACGCGACCGCGCTGGACTTTATGCAGCTTGGCGGTCACGGCGTGATCTCTGTTACGGCGAACGTCGCGGCGCGGGATATGGCCGAAATGTGCAAACTGGCGGCGGCGGGGCAGTATGATGAGGCGCGCGTAATTAACCAGCGCCTGATGCCGCTGCATAATAAATTATTTGTCGAACCCAATCCGATCCCGGTGAAATGGGCCTGTAAGGAATTGGGACTTGTGGCGACCGACACGCTGCGTCTGCCGATGACCCCGATCACCGACCATGGTCGTGACGTGGTTGCCGGGGCGCTCAAGCATGCCGGATTGCTGTAAAGTTTAGGGAGATTTGATGGCTTACTCAGTACAGAAGTCGCGCCTGGCCAAGGTTGCGGGTGTTTCGCTTGTTTTACTGCTCGCTGCCTGTAGCTCAGATTCACGCTACAAGCGCCAGGTGAGCGGCGATGAATCCTATCTGGATGCCGCTCCGCTCGCTGAACTCCATGCGCCGGCTGGCTTGATCCTGCCGATTCAGAACGGCGACTACAATATTCCGGTTACCAACGGCAGCGGTGCGGTAGGTAAAGCGCTTGATATTCGCCCGCCAGCCCAGCCGCTGGCGCTGGTGAGCGGCGCGCGTACTCAGTTTACGGGCGATACCGCCACGCTGCTGGTTGAAAACGGTCGTAACAGCACCCTCTGGCCGCAGGTGGTCAGCGTGATTCAGTCAAAGAACTATGCGATTGATAAGCGCGATGACGCCAGCCAGACGCTGACCACCGACTGGATCGAGTGGAACCGCCTGGATGAGGACCAGCAGTATCGTGGTCGCTATCAGGTTTCCGTTAAGCCGCAGGGCTACCAGCAGGCCGTACAGGTTAAGCTGCTGAATCTGGAGCAGGCGGGCAAGCCGGTGGCCGATCCCGCCTCGCTGCAGCGCTACAGCACCGAACTGCTGAACGTGATTGCCGCCGGTCTTGATAAAACCGCGACCGATGCGGCTAACTCCGCACAGAACCGCAACGGCGTAACCTATGATGTCCAGAGCGGCGCGGATGATACCGGCCTGCCGATGCTGGTCGTGCGTGCGCCGTTTAACCAGACCTGGCAGCGTCTGCCGGCTGTGCTGAGCAAGGTAGGCATGAAGGTGAGCGACAGTACCCGTTCAACGGGCAGCATGTCGGCGACCTACTCGCCGCTCTCCGACAGCGACTGGCAGGATCTGGGCGTGCGCGATCCGGGCCTGACTTCCGGCGATTATAAAATCCAGGTGGGTGACCTCGATAACCGCAGCAGCCTGCAGTTTATCGATCCGAAAGGTCACACGCTGACCCAGTCGCAGAATGATGCGCTGGTGGCTGTCCTGCAGGCCGCATTTAACAAATAAACGCGAGGGCTGGTTTATCCAGCCCTTTTTATTTTCGTGCTACGCAAACGTGTGCGTGGCATAATATTGCCAGTTTTGAACAGATATCATCACACCAGGAGTGAAGAAAATGCAGAAGCAAGCTGAGTTGTATCGTGGCAAAGCGAAAACCGTCTACAGCACCGAAAACCCGGATCTGTTGGTACTCGAATTTCGCAATGATACGTCAGCGGGGGATGGCGCGCGCATCGAGCAGTTCGACCGTAAGGGCATGGTGAACAACAAGTTCAACTACTTCATTATGAGCAAGCTGGCCGAAGCGGGCATCCCTACCCAGATGGAAGCGTTACTCTCCGATACGGAATGTCTGGTGAAAAAGCTGGATATGGTGCCGGTAGAGTGCGTGGTGCGTAACCGTGCGGCGGGCTCGCTGGTGAAACGTCTGGGGATCGAAGAGGGGATTGAGCTGACGCCGCCGCTGTTTGATCTGTTCCTGAAAAACGACGCGATGCACGATCCGATGGTTAACGACTCTTACTGCGAAACTTTCGGCTGGGTGAGCAAAGAGAACCTGGCGCGCATGAAAGAGCTTACCTACAAAGCAAACGACGTGCTGAAAAAGCTCTTTGACGACGCCGGTCTGATTCTGGTCGACTTCAAGCTTGAGTTTGGCCTCTACAAAGGCGAAGTGGTGCTGGGGGATGAATTTTCTCCGGACGGTAGCCGCCTGTGGGACAAAGATACGCTGGATAAAATGGACAAAGATCGCTTCCGCCAGAGCCTGGGCGGTGTGGTCGAAGCCTATGAAGCGGTGGCCCGCCGTCTGGGCGTCAAGCTCGACTGATCCCCCGTCTGCGCCAGAGGGTGTTCGCACCCTTTGGTTTTTTCTATGGAAATCCTGCCTTTAACCGCCTACGATCATAACAATAATAACGAACAGATTCGAGGTAGGTATGCGCTGGCAAGGGCGTCGTGAAAGTGACAATGTAGAAGACAGGCGCGGTAGCGGCCCGTCGATGGGTGGCCCGGGATTTCGTCTGCCCGGAGGCAAAGGCGGGATCGTGTTGCTGGTGATAGTCCTGGTGGCAGGCTATTACGGCGTCGATTTAACCGGCCTGCTTACCGGCCAGCCGATCGAGCAGCAGCAACAGGCACAGCGCTCCATCAGCCCCAACGATGATGAAGCGGCAAAATTTACCTCCGTCATACTGGCGACCACCGAAGACTCCTGGGGACAGCAGTTTGAGAAGATGGGGCGTACCTATCAGCCGCCGAAGCTGGTGATGTATCGCGGGGCGACCCGTACCGGTTGTGGCACCGGCCAGTCGGTGATGGGGCCGTTCTACTGTCCCGCAGACAGCACCGTCTATATCGATCTCTCCTTTTACGATGACATGAAACGCAAGCTGGGCGCCGACGGCGATTTTGCTCAGGGCTATGTCATTGCCCATGAAGTGGGGCACCATGTACAGAAGCTGCTCGGCATTGAACCGAAGGTGCGTCAGCTTCAGCAGAATGCCAGCCAGACCGAAGTCAACCATCTCTCGGTACGTATGGAACTGCAGGCGGACTGTTTTGCCGGCGTCTGGGGTAACAGCATGCGCAAGCAAGGGGTGCTGGAGACAGGCGATCTGGAAGAGGCGCTCAACGCGGCGCAGGCGATCGGCGATGACCGTCTGCAACAGCAGAGCCAGGGCCACGTGGTGCCGGACAGCTTCACTCACGGCACGTCGGAGCAGCGCTACAGCTGGTTTAAACGCGGATTCGACAGCGGCGATCCGGCTCAGTGCGACACCTTTGGCAAAACGCTCTGATCCGATCCCATGCCGTTTGACAATCTGATTGCCCGCCTGGAGCGGGAAGGGCATCGCCGTCTGCTGGTGGTAAGCGGCGATGCGCAGTGGACGGCAGCGCAGGCGCAGACGCTGAGCGAGTCGCTTCCCGGTGACTGGATCCGGGCAGGCGATGCGCCCGGATCGGAGTCCCGCTGCGCCCCACAGGCGCCGGGCAGCCTTCTTGGCCGGGAATACCGCCATGCCGTTTTTGATGCCCGCCACGGCTTTGACGTCGCGGCGTTTGCCGCGCTCAGCGGCACGCTACGGGCGGGAAGCCTGCTGGTGCTGCTTATCCCGCCGCTGACGCGCTGGCCCGATATGGCAGATGCCGACTCCCTGCGCTGGAGCGACAGCCTTCTCCCGATTACAACTCCCCATTTTGTGGCTCATTTTTGCCGCACGCTCGTCGCCGATCCCGGCGTCATATTCTGGCGTCAGCATCAGCCGCTGCATATCGCCCCTCTGCCTTGCGCGCCGCCGTGGCATCCTGCCAGCGGTGAACCGCAGCGGGAGCAGGAGGCAATTCTCAGGACGTTACTGAAGATGGAACCGGGCGTGGCGGCGGTTACCGCTCCGCGCGGACGCGGAAAATCGGCACTCGCCGGCATGCTTATCCGGCAAACGGCAGGGGAGGCTATCGTCACCGCGCCCGCGAAAGGGGCCGCGGAGGTGATTGCCCGCTTCGCTGGCGACAGGTTCCGCTTTATGGCCCCGGACGCGCTGCTGGCGAGCAACGAGCGCGCCGACTGGCTGGTGGTCGATGAGGCGGCAGCAATTCCCGGCCCGCTGCTGGAGCGGCTGGTCGCACGTTTTCCGCGCGTGCTGCTCACCACCACGGTGGAGGGTTACGAGGGGACCGGGCGTGGCTTTCTGCTGAAGTTTTGCGCCCGCTTCGCCCATCTGCGCCGCTACACGCTTACCGCCCCGGTGCGCTGGGCGCCAGGCTGTCCGCTGGAGCGTGCCGTAGCAAACTTACTTTTATTTGAAGAGACGCTGGAAAAGACGCCACGCGGCACCCCTGTACTGGAACCTCTTGAGCCGCAGATCTGGGGCAGCGATCCGGCGCGCGCGGCGCAGCTCTACCGGCTGCTCTGCTCGGCGCACTACCGCACCTCTCCGCTCGATCTGCGACGAATGATGGATGCGCCGGGGCAACATTTCACCGTTGCCGCGACGCAGGGGCAGATTGCCGGCGCGCTGTGGCTGGTGGATGAAGGGGGATTAAGCCCGGCGCTAAGCCAGGCGGTGTGGGCAGGCTTCAGACGTCCGCGCGGCAACCTGGTGGCGCAGTCGCTGGCCGCGCACGGCAGCTCGCCGCTGGCCGCCACTCTGACCGGCCGCCGGATTACCCGCGTGGCGGTGCACCCCGCGCGACAGCGGGAGGGTATCGGGCAGGCGCTAATCGGCAGCGCGGCGCAGACGGCGGGCGTCGATTATCTTTCCGTGAGCTTCGGCTTTACCGGTGAGCTGTGGCGCTTCTGGCAGCGCTGCGGTTTTGTTCTGGTGCGAATGGGCAGCCATCGGGAAGCGAGCAGCGGCTGTTACACGGCGATGGCGCTGCTGCCGCTCAGCGAGGCGGGGGAGGCGCTCTGCAGGCGGGAGCATCAAAGGCTCTGCCGTGACGCCCGGGTCATTGAACAGTGGAACGGGGAAAAGATCCCGGTCGACTCCTGCTGGACAGCTACCCTTAATAGTGACGACTGGCTGGAGCTGGGCGGCTTTGCCTTCGGGCATCGCCCGCTTGCCACCTCCGCAGCGGCGCTGACCCGTCTGCTGCTCGCCTCAGGCCTGCCGCTGGCGGCGCTGCGCGGCAGGCTTGAGGCGGGAACAGAGGAGAGCGCGCTTTGCCGGATGCTGGGACTTCAGGGACGTAAAGCGCTACTCGCAAGGCAGCGGCTTGAAGCGGCCCAGGCGCTGGAGGCGCTCGATGAGACACGCAGCCAGACGCTTAAACGTGACGTTTTGCAATGGCAATTTTTTCAATGACTTCTTCAGCAGAGTGGCATGGTGATCGCCTGCGGGAAGCGTAAGATCCTGCTTACTCATTAAGGAGACCGCCATGAAACACGATCATTTTGTCGTCCAGAATCCTGCCAGCCCGGCGAAACAGCTGCTGCTGCTTTTTCATGGGGTCGGGGATAACCCGGTAAATATGGAAGAGATCGGCGCGCACTTTGCTCCGCGCTTTCCCGAGGCGCTCATTGTCAGCATCGGCGGCGTGGAGCCGTGCGGGCCGGAGGGGCGGCAGTGGTTTTCCGTGCAGAACGTGACGGAGGAGTCCCGTCAGGCGCGGGTGGATGCTGTCATGCCTGCCTTTATCGCCATTGTGCGCGAGTGGCAGCAGCAAAGCGGCGTTAGCGCAGAGGCCACGGCGCTGATCGGCTTCTCCCAGGGGGCGATCATGGCGCTGGAGAGTATAAAAGCGCAGCCGGGGCTGGCCTCGCGCGTGATCGCCTTTAACGGCAGGTATGCCACGCTGCCCGGCCAGGCTGACACACAAACTACCATTCACCTGATTCACGGTGGCGAGGATCGGATCATTGAGCTGCAGTACGCGGTGAACGCGCAGGAGGCGCTGATGCGCGAGGGAGGAGATGTGACGCTGGATATCGTGGACGATCTGGGGCACGCCATCGACGACCGCAGCATGGCGCTGGCGCTGGACCATCTGCGCTACACGGTGCCGAAACGCTATTTCGACGAGGCGCTGAGCGGCGGCAAGCCGAACGACGATAATATCGTGGCGTTTATGTAGGGCGCGTTTACTGAAATGCTCGCGGCAGACGCCCTCTCCCCGCCGGGAGAGGGTTTATCCCTGCCACTCGCGCTTATTTCTTATCTTTCTTCGGCCAGTCGTCCTCATCGTCCCACTTATCGTTAAAGTCGCGGTGCGGCGGGAGATCCGGTTTATTGGCGAGGAATTTTTTGTGGTCCACGCGCTTGAGATCCTTGATGACATTCAGCAGTACGCCAACCAGGAACACAAGCACCAGAATCCACCAATATTTAGCCAGCCAGTCCATTCGCTTTTCCTTCTCAGAGCGCCCGTCAGGCGACAAGCTGCTCCATAATACGTTGATACATACGCGCCAGCAGCTGCAAATCCGCCGCCTTTACACACTCATTAATTTTATGAATGGTCGCATTTACCGGTCCCAGTTCGACTACCTGCGCCCCCATGCGGGCGATAAAGCGCCCGTCTGAGGTGCCGCCTGTCGTCAGAAGCTGTGGTTTGATCTCATTATAGTGGGCAATGGCGTTCACCACTGCATCTACCAGCTTACCCTGATGGGTCAGGAAAGGCTGGCCGGAGAGCCACCACTCCACGGTGTAGCGCAGCTGGTACTTTTCCAGCAGCGCCAGCACGCGGGCTTTGATCGCTTCATCCGTCAGCTCGGTGCTGAAGCGGAAGTTGAATTGCACAAACAGATCGCCCGGAATGACGTTGTTGCTGCCGGTGCCCGCCTGCACGTTGGCAATCTGCATGCTGGTGGGCGGGAAAAATTCGTTCCCTTGATCCCACTCAATCGCCACCAGTTCGTTCAGCATCGGCGCCGCGCGATGGACCGGGTTATCGGCCAGATGGGGATAGGCGACGTGACCCTGCACGCCGTGAATAGTCAGGTTACAGGTGAGGGAGCCGCGCCGGCCGTTTTTTACCACGTCGCCGACCGCTTCGGTGCTGGAAGGCTCCCCTACCAGACAGTAATCAAGACGTTCGCGACGTTCCATCAGCGTCTCTACCACCTTTACGGTGCCGTTTTTCGCGCTGGCCTCTTCATCGGAGGTGATGAGAAACGCCAGGCGGTTTTTATGGTGCGGATGCTGCGCCACAAAGCGCTCTGCCGCCACCACCATAGCCGCCAGCGAGCCTTTCATATCGGCCGCGCCGCGGCCAAAGAGCATACCGTCGCGGATGGTCGGCTCAAAGGGCGGATTGATCCAGCGGTCGGCGTCGCCCGCCGGCACCACGTCGGTGTGCCCGGCGAAGGCCAGCGTTTCGCCCTGGCCGCGCCATGCCCAGAAGTTTTGCGTATCGCCAAAATCCATACGTTCAACGGTAAAGCCGATTGCGCGCAGGCGTTCAATCATTAACGCCTGACAACCTGCGTCATCCGGGCTAAGGGAGGGGCGGCGAATAAGCTGTTGAGTCAGCTCAATAACCGGGCATGACATAGACTTCACCTCAACTATAAGTCTGGTAACGGGTTTCATCGAAACCAAGCAGCATAGGCTGACCCGGCGCGCAGAGCAATGGGCGTTTGATAATTGCCGGCATTTCAAGCATGAGTTTTGCCGCGCTCTCGCTATCGGTGATGCTGTCGCGAACGGCGGCATCAAGCTTGCGCCAGGTGGTGCCCCGGGTGTTGAGGAGCGCTTCCCAGCCCAGTTCGGCGATGGCGGCGTGCAGAAACGCCGGGTCCAGGCCATCAGCCCGGTAGTCGTGGAAGCGAAACGCCACGCCGCGTGATTCGAGGAAGCGACGCGCTTTTTTTACGGTGTCGCAGTTTTTGATCCCGTACATGACAATCATGGTGAATCCTTTTGTCTTAAATGGAAAGCAACCGTTCAATTTTTTCGTTGTTATTACAATTAATAAAAGAACAACTGTGTCTTTTATAACATATTTGCGTGCAGAGTTTAATTCAACCTACAGCTGTACGCCGAATAGATTTTCACTTTTTCTGCATGACCCAAAGCTATTGAAAATTGCACTTAAAGCGCGGCGGAATAAAAAAAGCGCAGTCGCGAAAAGATATTTCTAAATGTTGCTATTGGTCACATAAAATTTACCTGACCCGGACCATAGTTACCATAACCCCGGTAAATAAGCGGGAGGCTATCGAAGCAATTGATTAAAATATCTTCACAAAAGGGCGTCTATTGCGTAGTATGGCCATAATTATAAGAGAGGCTGCTATGATTGAACGAGAACTGGGGAACTGGAAAGATTTTATTGAAGTGATGCTTCGTAAATGATTTTCAGCAAAGATTGTAAGAGCGCTTAATTAAGTTTAATAACTATAAGTGTGAAAATTATCACACAGTAAAAAGGCGGCCAGATGAGCCGCCTTTTTTATTTGCCGCTTATTCCTGTCGCTCCTTAAGCGGGAAGCGCTGGCGTACCAGGACAAAGAAGAGCGGAACGAAATAAATAGCGAGCAGGGTGGCGGAGATCATGCCGCCCATTACGCCGGTCCCGACCGCATGCTGGCTGCTGGAGCCGGCCCCGGAGCTGATCGCCATCGGCAGTACGCCAAAGACGAACGCCAGGGAGGTCATCAGGATCGGGCGCAGGCGCTGGCGACAGGCGTACAGCGTCGACGACAGCAGATCGTTCCCCTTCATATTCATCTCGTTGGCGAACTCCACAATCAGGATGGCGTTCTTCGCCGAAAGCCCGATAACCGTCAGCAGGCCGACCTGGAAGTAGACGTCGTTTTCCAGCCCGCGCATCCAGGTTGCCAGCAGCGCGCCGATTACCCCGAGCGGGACCACCAGCATCACCGAGAACGGTACGGACCAGCTCTCATAGAGCGCCGCCAGGCAGAGGAATACTACCAGCAGAGATAAGGCGTAGAGGGCAGGCGCCTGGGCGCCGGAGAGCCTCTCCTGGTAGGACATCGCTGTCCATTCCAGACCAAAGCCCGTTGGCAACTGCTGCACCAGTTTTTCCATCTTATCCATCGCGGTACCGGTACTGATTCCTGGCGCCGCCTCGCCGACGATTTCCACCGCCGAATAGCCGTTGTAACGCTCCAGGCGTGGAGAGCCGCTCTCCCAGCGGGAAGAGGCGAAGGCGGAGAAGGGCACCATGCCGCCAGCGTTATTACGGACGTACCACAGGTTGATGTCGTCCGGCAGCATTCGGTAGGGCGCTGCGGCCTGCACGTAGACTTTCTTGACGCGGCCCCGGTCCATAAAGTCGTTAACGTAGCTGGAGCCCCAGGCGGTTTGCAGGGTGTCATTGATATCATCTATAGAGACGCCCAGCGCCTGCGCTTTACGCTGATCGATATCCACCTGCAGCTGCGGACTGTCGTCCAGGCCGTTGTGCCGCACGCGGGTCAGGGTCGGATCTTTATCTGCCATATCGAGCAGCTTATCGCGGGCCGCCATCAGCGCATCGTGACCAAGCCCGGCGTGATCCTGTAGCTCCATATCAAATCCGGCAGAACTTCCCAGACCGCTGATAGCCGGCGGGCTGCTGGCGAAGACGCGCGCCTCTTTAATGCGGCTGAAGGCTTTGGTCGCACGCTCAATAATGGCGAACGAAGAGCCGGTAACACTGTCGCGCTCGTCCCAGTCTTTGAGACGAATAAACATGCGCGCCACGTTCTGCCCGTTCCCCCCTGGACCAGAGCCCACGGTAGAAAAGACCGACACGATGTTATCTTTCTCTTTATTGAAAAAGTAGGCCTCGACCTTCTCCACCACCTTCAGGGTCTGCTGCTGGGTTGCGCCGCTGGGAAGCTGTACCGAAGTGGTAAACATTCCCCGGTCTTCCAGCGGCAGGAAGGAGGTTGGCAGACGCAGGAAGAGAAAGACCATCCCGCCAAGCAGCAGAACATAGACCACCAGCCAGCGCAGGCTGCGGTGCAGCACTTTGCCCACCCCCGCTTCATAACGCGCCGCATTGCGGTTAAAGGTGCGGTTAAACCAGCCGAAGAAACCGTGCTGGCCGTGCTGCTCCCCTTTGTGGAGCGGTTTGAGCAGGGTGGAGCAGAGCGCCGGGGTAAAGATCATCGCCACCAGCACGGAGAGCACCATCGCCGAAACGATGGTGATTGAAAACTGACGGTAAATCGCGCCGGTGGTACCGCCAAAAAAGGCCATCGGCACAAAGACGGCGGAGAGCACCATGGCGATACCCACCAGCGCCCCCTGAATCTGTCCCATCGACTTGCGGGTCGCTTCCCGCGGCGACAGTCCCTCTTCGCTCATGATGCGCTCGACGTTCTCCACCACCACGATGGCGTCATCCACCAGCAGGCCAATCGCCAGCACCATGGCAAACATGGTGAGGGTATTAATGCTGTAGCCAAAGGCGTAGAGCACGGCGAAGGTGCCGAGCAGCACCACCGGTACCGCGATGGTGGGAATGAGAGTAGCGCGGAAATTCTGCAGGAAGAGATACATCACCAGGAAAACCAGCGCGATCGCCTCGAGCAGGGTTTTCACCACATCTTCGATGGAGGCCTTCACGAAGGAGGTGGTCTCATAGGCCACCTTATACTCCAGCCCGTGCGGGAAGTATTGTGACAGCTCGTTCAGCTCGTTAATGACGCGCGTCGCGGTCGCCATCTCGTTCGCGCCGGAGGCGAGCTTCACCCCGAGGCCCGACGCGGGATGGCCGTTGAAGCGGCTCAGATAGTCATATTTTTCCGCCCCCATCTCCACGGTGGCGACATCCCCCAGGCGCACCTCAGAACCATCTGGATTGACGCGCAGGGTGATATCGCGGAACTGTTCCGGCGTTTGCAGCAGCGACTGGGAGTTAATAGTGGCGTTCAGCGCCTGTTTTTCCACGGAGGGTGTGCCGCCAAGCTGACCTACGGCGATCTGCGCGTTCTGCGACTTGATGGCGTCGGTAACGTCGGTGGCGGTCATCTGGAAACTGTTCAGCTTCGCCGGATCCAGCCAGATGCGCATGGAGTACTGCGAGCCGTAGGCGTCGATATCACCCACGCCGCTGATGCGGCTCAGGGGATCCTGAATATTACTGGCGACATAGTCGGCGATATCCTGCTTATCCATTGAGCCGTCGGTCGAGACGAAGGCGATGGTCAGGATGTTGGTGTCGCCGGTTTTACGGACCGTTACCCCCTGGTCCTGCACCGCCTGCGGCAGCTTACGTAGCGCCGACTGCAGCTGGTTCTGCACCTGCTGTACCGCCTCATCCGGATCGGAACCGGCGGTAAAGCTCAGCGTCACCGTCACCTGACCGGTGGCGCTGCTCTGGGAGGACATATACATCAGGTTATCCAGCCCGGTCATGTTCTGCTCGATCACCTGGGTGACGGTATTTTCAAGCGTCTGCGCCGACGCGCCGGGGTAGTTGGCGGTGATTCGAACGTTAGGGGGCGCCAGATCGGGATATTGCTCAACGGGAAGCGAAAAAATAGCCAGGGTCCCTGTCAGACACAACAGGATAGCCAACACCCAGGCAAAAATGGGGCGATCAATAAAAAAATTCGCCATTTAAACAGGACCTCGTTTTGCTGCGCATCATTATTGTACATTGCCGCCTAACTCTAGCGGCAAGGCGAAGTGAAAGCGTGGAGAAAAAAAGGAGATAATGTAAATAATGATGCGTATTTACCGTTATTGACGCTCTCCTGACGTTTACCGGCTCCCCTTCGCACGATCGCCCGTCATACCACTCAGGCCCGGGCATAGCCATCAGAAAGCGTGATGGCATATTCGCGGCGAACTTCCCCCCTTAAACGGGATGCGGATTGCGCCCGGAGCATAAAGGCGGCTGCGGAGGAAGAAATTGATCTGTCACAGGGTAGAGGTCATTAAATATCATCCTTGAGCAAATGCACATTGCCTGACGGCGCGGGTCCAGGTAAATAAAATGCTCTTATAAAAATTAAGGGTACTGCAACCAGGACGGGTGTCATTATGAATCGATTTATTATGGCAGATAACCTGCAATGTATTGGCTGTCACGCCTGCGAAGTCGCCTGCGTGATGGCGCATAACGGGGAACAACATGTGCTCAGCCCCCGGCTCTACCAGCCCCGTATTACCGTACTCCAACAGGCCACCCAAAGCAGCGCGGTTACCTGTCGCCACTGCGAAAATGCCCCCTGCGCGCAAAGTTGCCCTAATGGCGCCATTACGCAAGTTAACGACAGCGTACAGGTTAACCAGCAAAAGTGCATCGGCTGTAAGGCCTGCGTGGTTGCCTGTCCGTTTGGCGCCATGGAAATTATCGTTACCCCCGTTGACGGCGGCGTGAAGGCGACGGCGCATAAATGCGATCTCTGCGGCGACAGGGCAGAGGGGCCCGCCTGCGTAGAGAACTGCCCGGCGGATGCGCTAAAACTGATGACGCCCCGGGCGCTTGACGGGCTTTCGAAGGCGCGCCGCCAGCGCACCGCCAGCCAGGAGGCGCAGCCCTGGCACAGCGCGGTGACATCCCCAGTACGCACGCCAGACAAACGGGCGCAGATGCAGGCGCTGGCGCCGCGCGGCGAACCGGATAAGCTCACCCCGCAGGAGCGGGCAGGAAACTTCAGGGAAATTTATCTCCCCTTCAGCGAAGAGCAGGCGCAACGCGAAGCCTCCCGCTGCCTTAAGTGCGGCGAGCACTCCATCTGCGAATGGACCTGCCCGCTGCATAACCATATTCCCCAGTGGGTGGAGCGTGTCAAAGCGGGCGATATCGAAGGGGCGGTCGCCCTGTCGCACCAGACCAACTGCCTGCCGGAGATCACCGGGCGCGTCTGCCCGCAGGATCGCCTGTGTGAAGGCGCCTGTACGGTGCGGGATACGTCAGGCTCGGTGACAATCGGCAATATCGAGCGCTATATCTCAGACCAGGCGCTGGCAAAGGGCTGGCGGCCCGATCTGTCAGGCGTGACGCCGGTGGATAAAAAGATCGCGATTATCGGCGCAGGCCCGGCGGGGCTGGCCTGCGCCGACGTGCTGGTGCGCCACGGGGTCAGCGTGACGGTCTACGATCGCCATCCTGAAATTGGCGGGCTGCTGACCTTTGGGATTCCGGCCTTCAAGCTGGATAAATCACTGCTGGCGCGTCGACGGGAGATATTTACCGCGATGGGGATCCATTTTGAGCTGAACTGCGAAATCGGCAGAGATATCCCGCTGAAAACCTTGCTGGACGACTACGACGCGGTATTTATCGGCGTGGGTACCTACCGCTCCATGAAGGCGGGTATTCCCCATGAAAATGCCCCCGGGGTGTACGATGCGCTCCCCTTTCTGGTCGCCAATACCCGCCAGCTTATGGGGCTTGAGTCGACAGAAGACGAGCCCTACGTAAATACCGCAGGGATGAACGTGGTGGTGCTTGGTGGCGGCGATACGGCGATGGACTGTGTACGAACGGCGCTGCGTCATGGCGCCGCGAAGGTGACCTGCGCCTACCGCCGGGATGAAGCCAATATGCCTGGCTCTAAAAAAGAGGTGAAAAATGCAAAAGAAGAGGGGGCGCAGTTTGAGTTTAACGTTCAGCCGGTGGAGCTGACCCTGGACGAGGCCGGCAGGGTCAACGGTATCCGCCTGCTGCGCACGCGGCTGGGGGAGGCGGACGCCCAGGGACGGCGGCGTCCGGTGCCTGTCGAAGGCAGCGAGTTTGTGATGCCTGCCGATGCGGTCATCATGGCCTTCGGTTTTAATCCGCATGCGATGCCGTGGCTGCAGGCGCAGGGGGTTGAGGTTGACGAATGGGGACGTATTCTGGCGAACGTTGAAAGTCGCTACCACTATCAGACCAGCAATCCAAAAATCTTTGCCGGCGGCGACGCGGTGCGCGGCGCGGATCTGGTGGTGACCGCGATGGCGGAAGGGCGACACGCGGCTGAGGGGATGCTGGCATGGCTTCAGGTGAAACGACCTGAGGCCCATTAATCTGGCGGACGACAAAACAGGCTTCGCGGCGTACTATGGAGGGTCTCATCATGTCGTGGAGCCTGTATGACCCTGAAAATTGAACTCATAAAAGAGAAAGTCCTCTCCGAAAACTACTTTGTGCTGCGCAACTTCACCTACGATTTAACGCGCAGCAACGGCGAGGTAATCCGTCATAAACGTGAGGTGTACGATCGGGGCAACGGGGCGACGATATTGCTCTATAACCGCCAAAAGCAGACGGTGGTACTGATTCGCCAGTTCCGCATGGCGACCTGGGTTAACGGTAATCCCGACGGCATGTTAATCGAAGCCTGCGCCGGATTGCTGGATGCGGATGAGCCGGAAGCGTGCGCCCGTAAAGAGGCGATGGAGGAGACCGGTTTTGAGGTCGGGGAGGTTAAAAAGCTCTTTGAGCTCTATATGTCCCCCGGCGGCGTGACCGAGCTAATCCATTTCTTTGCCGCTGAATATACCGATGCGCAGCGCGCCAGTGCAGGTGGCGGAGTGGAAGATGAAGATATCGAGGTGCTGGAGCTGCCCTTTACCCGGGCGCTGGCGATGATCGCCTCCGGCGAGATCCGCGACGGCAAAACGGTGCTCCTGCTCAACTGGCTCCAGTTATCGGGGCTTATGGCGCAGGAAGCGGCCTGCGATAAATTGCATTCTAAATAAATCTATCCGATAAATCCGATTGAGCATTCCCGGTCGGCCCCTCACGATACGGCCAGATTGTAAATTTCTGTATCCGGGATTGTCATGCGTTACCGCGTTTTACTTCTCATCGCGCTCAGTCTCCTGTCAGGGGGAGCCTGGGCTGCGCCTGCGCAGCAGAATTTTTCTGACTGGCAGGTTACCTGCAATAACCAGAACTTTTGTACCGCACGCAATACGGGCGAACATCACGGGCTGGTTATGACGCTGGGGCGTAGCGCGGGCGCTAAAACTGACGCCTCCCTGCGTATCGATCTTGGCGGGCTGACGGCCCCGCCTGCGAAGGCGCCGCCGCTGGCGTCGGGGTTAATGCTGGATAACGAACCGCTCACCTTCGACGCCCATCGCTGGAAACTCTCTCCCTGGCACCTGATGACCGACGATGCGGCGACCGTCTCCAGCTTTCTGCGCACCATTCAGGAGGGGCAGGCGATTGCGCTTCGCGGCGGGCAGCAGACCATATCCCTTAGCGGCCTGAAGGCGGCGCTGCTCTTTATTGATGCCCAGCAAAAGCGCGTTGGCAGTGAAACGGCGTGGATCAAAAAAGGCGATGAGCCGCCCCTGAGCGTGCCTCCCGCCCCGGCGCTGAAAAAGGTGGCGGTGGTTAACCCGACGCCGACGCCGCTCTCCCATGATGAACTTAACGATCTGCTCGACTACGGCAGCTGGCGGATGAACAACAGCCAGTGTTCGCTCGATCCCAGCCGCCGCGAAGTGCGGGTGACCGCCCTGACCGACGATAAGGCGTTATTGATGGTGAGTTGCGAGGCGGGCGCCTACAACACGGTCGATCTCGCCTGGCTGGTATCGCGGCAAAAACCCTTTGCCGCGCGGATGGTACGCCTGCGGCTGCCCTTTATTCCGGCCAGCAGCGTCAGCAATATGGAGCTGATGAATGCGCGGTTCGATGAGAAAAGCCGGGAGCTCACTACCCTGGCGTTAGGGCGGGGCATGGGGGACTGCGGAGTACAGACGCGCTGGCGTTTTGACGGCCAGCGTTTTCGTCTGGTGCGTTATGCAGAAGAGCCAACCTGTGACGGCTGGCATGGGCCAGATGCCTGGCCCACCCTGTGGATCACTCGTTAAAGCAGCGCGGAGGCTTTTTCCACTATGTTTTCCACGGTAAAGCCGAAGTAAGGGAAGAGCTTCTCCGCTGGCGCGGATTCGCCGTAGCCGGTCATCCCGACAATGGCCCCTTTCAGACCGACATATTTGTACCAGTAATCGGCGATCCCCGCCTCCACCGCCACGCGAGCCGTGACGTCTGAAGGCAGTACCGATTCACGATACGCTTCATCCTGAGCATCAAAAATGTCGGTCGAGGGGAGGGAGACCACGCGTACCGCATGCCCCTCGGCGGTCAGTTTCTCTGCCGCCTTGATGGTAATCTCCACCTCTGAGCCGGTGGCGATCAGGATCAGGTCCGGTTTGCCGCCGCTGTCCTTCAGCACATAGCCGCCGCGGGCGATATTTTTCACCTGTTCCGGGGTACGCTCGATCTGCGTCAGATTCTGGCGGGAGAGGATCAGCGCCGTCGGGCCGTTATGTCTCTCGATCGCCAGCTTCCAGCCCACCGCCGCTTCGACCTGGTCACACGGACGCCAGGTGCTGAAGTTTGGCGTCAGGCGCAGGCTGGCGAGCTGTTCCACCGCCTGGTGCGTTGGCCCGTCCTCTCCAAGCCCGATGGAGTCATGGGTATAAACCATAATCTGGCGGGCCTTCATCAGCGCGGCCATGCGCGCGGCGTTGCGGGCATACTCCACAAACATCAGGAAGGTGGCGGTATAAGGCACAAATCCGCCGTGATGGGCGATGCCGTTGGCGATGGCGGTCATCCCAAATTCGCGCACGCCGTAATGAATATAGTTGCCGGCCTGATCCTCTTTCAGCGAGGTGGAGCCAGACCAGATGGTGAGGTTACTTGGCGCCAGGTCCGCTGAACCGCCGAGCAGCTCCGGCAGAAGCGGGCCGATGGCGTTAAGGGTATTCTGTGACGCCTTGCGGGTGGCCATTTTCGCCGGATTCGCCTGCAGCTCCTCAATCAATGCCTGAGTTTTCTGCTCCCAGTTTTCCGGCAAGCCGCCGCTCATGCGTCGGTTAAATTCCGCTGCCAGCTCCGGGTGCGCCTGCTCATAGGCGGCGAACTTCTCCTTCCACGCCTGCTGGGCTTTTTCGCCCGCTTCCCTGGCGTCCCAGGCGGTGTAGATCTCTTTAGGGATTTCAAACGGCGGATATTTCCAGCCAAGCTTCTGACGAGTGAGGGCGACCTCCTCTTCCCCCAGCGCCGCGCCGTGGGACTCCTCTTTACCCGCTTTATTCGGCGAGCCGAAGCCGATGGTGGTGCGGCAGATAATCAGCGAAGGTTTGTCCTTCACGCTCTGCGCTTCTTCAATCGCCTTTTTCACCGCTTGCGGATCGTGACCGTCAATCTCGTGCACCACGTGCCAGTGATAAGCCTCGAAGCGTTTCGCCGTGTCGTCAGTAAACCAGCCTTCGGTCTCCCCGTCGATGGAGATACCGTTGTGATCGTAAAACCCGATCAGCTTGCCCAGCCCCAGCGTGCCCGCGAGCGAGCAAACTTCGTGTGAGATCCCCTCCATCAGACAGCCGTCGCCCATAAAGACGTAGGTGTAGTGATCGACAATCTCATGGCCCGGCTGGTTAAACTGCGCCGCCAGCGTACGCTCGGCGATTGCCAGCCCGACGGCGTTCGCCAGCCCCTGGCCGAGCGGCCCGGTGGTCGTTTCCACGCCCGGCGTGTAGCCAATTTCCGGGTGGCCCGGGGTTTTGGAGTGCAGCTGGCGGAAGTTTTTCAGCTCGGTCAGCGGTAGATCGTAGCCGGAGAGGTGCAGCAGGCTGTAGAGCAGCATCGACGCGTGGCCGTTGGAGAGAATAAACCGATCGCGATCGTACCATGTGGGATCGGTGGGATTGTGCTTAAGAAAATCGTTCCACAGCACTTCGGCGATATCGGCCATCCCCATCGGTGCGCCAGGATGACCGGAATTGGCTTTTTGCACGGCATCCATGCTGAGGGCGCGAATGGCGTTGGCTAACTCTTTACGGGACATATTTCACTCCATGGCAGGTTACAGTTTGGCGGCGAGAAGATCTTCGAGCTTGCGCTGGTCAACGGCGAACTGACGGATGCCGTCCGCCAGCTTCTCAACGGCCATTGGGTCCAGGTTATGTTCCCAGCGGAACTCGGCTTCCGTCATCGGTTTTGGCTTCGGCAGCACGGTGGAGGTGGGGATCAGCTTACGAACCACGCTTCCCTCTTTCTCCTGCAGCTCCTGCAGCAGATTTGGCGAGATAGTGAGACGGTCGCAACCGGTCAGCGCCAGGATCTGCTCCGTGCGGCGAAAGCTCGCCCCCATCACAATCGTTTCGTAGCGGTGCTGCTTGTAGTAGTCATAAATATTGCGGACCGATTTCACTCCCGGGTCCTGCTCTACCACGTAGGGATCCATAGGCTGTTTCGCCTGATACCAGTCGTAGATGCGGCCCACGAAGGGGGAAACCAGATAGACGCCCGCTTCGGCACAGGCGCGAGCCTGCGCAAAAGAGAAGAGCAGCGTCAGGTTGCAGTTGATACCTTCTTTTTCCAGCGCTTCCGCCGCGCGGATCCCCTCCCAGGTGGAGGCGAGCTTAATCAGGATGCGCGACTTATCAATGCCCTGCTCCTGATAGAGCTCCACCAGCCGGCGCGCTTTAGCGATGCTTTTTTCGCGGTCAAACGAAAGTCGGGCGTCCACTTCGGTGGAGACGCGCCCCGGAATGCTTTTCAGAATTTCCGCACCAATATTGACCGCCAGCTTGTCGCTCGCCTCGGCCACCTGCTGCTCCTGGGTTTTGCCGCGCTGCTTGCCGTAGGCGATAGCGTCGTCGATCAGGTGGCTAAAATGGGACAGGCCCGCCGCCTTAAGCAGCAGGGAGGGGTTGGTGGTCGCATCTTCTGGCTGATAGTGGCGGATAGATTCGATGTCGCCACTGTCGGCAACGACGGTGGTGAATTGTTTAATGCCGTCTAATTGATTCATAAAGAATTACTCCTTGGAAATAAAAGCCTTAGGCGAGTGCGTTAGTTCACACTTCTGTGAAATAAATGACGTGCTTAACAAAAAAGCATAGCAGACGGGGCAGGCATTGCTTTTTAGTGTGAGTAACATGATTGTTATAAGCCCATAACAATTTCTCTGCTGTGGTGAGAGTTTGGCGGCCTTCAAAGTTTACCTGGCAGCAAGCGGCGATACTAAATGGCCGGACAGGCGTCAGGATCGCGCCGCCTCACCTTTTCGAACGATATGTGACAGGAAAAAGAAGATGGATGATCAGTTAAAACAAAGCGCCCTCGATTTTCATGAATTTCCCGTGCCGGGCAAAATCCAGGTCTCACCTACCAAGCCGCTGGCCACCCAGCGCGACCTGGCGCTGGCCTACTCCCCGGGCGTCGCCGCCCCGTGTCTTGAGATAGAAAAAGATCCGCTCGCGGCCTACAAATACACCGCCCGCGGCAACCTGGTGGCCGTGGTCTCCAACGGCACCGCCGTGCTGGGGCTTGGCAATATCGGCGCACTGGCCGGTAAGCCGGTAATGGAAGGGAAGGGGGTGCTGTTTAAAAAATTCGCCGGTATCGACGTGTTTGATATCGAAGTGGATGAGCATAACCCGGACAAATTTATCGACGTGGTGGCCGCGCTGGAGCCGACCTTTGGCGGCATCAACCTGGAAGACATTAAAGCGCCGGAATGTTTTTACATTGAGCAGAAGCTGCGCGAGCGGATGAACATTCCGGTCTTCCACGACGATCAGCACGGCACGGCGATTATCAGCACCGCCGCCATCCTTAACGGCCTGCGGGTCGTGGAGAAAAATCTCTCCGACGTGCGCATGGTGGTCTCCGGGGCGGGCGCGGCGGCAATCGCCTGTATGAACCTGCTGGTGGCGCTTGGTATGCAGAAGCACAACATCGTGGTCTGCGACTCTAAAGGGGTAATTTACCAGGGGCGCGAACCCAACATGGCGGAAACCAAAGCCGCCTATGCGGTGGTGGATGACGGCAAACGCACCCTGGACGACGTGATTGACGGGGCGGATATCTTCCTGGGCTGCTCGGGGCCGAAGGTGCTGACTCAGGAGATGGTGAAGAAAATGGCGCGCGCGCCGATGATTCTGGCGCTGGCTAACCCGGAGCCGGAGATCCTGCCGCCGCTGGCGAAAGCGGTGCGTCCGGATGCCATCATCTGTACCGGACGCTCCGACTACCCGAACCAGGTCAACAACGTCCTCTGCTTCCCGTTTATCTTCCGCGGCGCGCTGGACGTGGGCGCGACCGCCATCAACGAGGAGATGAAGCTCGCGGCGGTTCACGCCATTGCTGAGCTGGCGCACGCCGAGCAGAGCGAAGTGGTCGCCTCCGCCTATGGCGATCAGGATCTGAGCTTTGGACCTGAATATATCATTCCGAAACCGTTCGACCCGCGGCTCATCGTGAAGATTGCGCCTGCGGTAGCGAAGGCGGCGATGGAATCTGGCGTAGCGACCCGCCCGATTGAGGATTTCGACGCCTATGTCGACAAGCTGGCCGAGTTTGTCTACAAAACCAACCTCTTTATGAAGCCTATCTTTTCCCAGGCGCGTAAAGATCCGAAGCGGGTGATTCTGGCGGAAGGGGAGGAGGCGCGGGTGCTGCACGCCACCCAGGAGCTGGTGAGTCTGGGGCTGGCAAAGCCGGTGCTGATTGGTCGACCGAGCGTGATCGAGATGCGTATCCAGAAGCTGGGGCTGCAGATCAGGCCTGGCGTCGATTTTGAGATCGTCAACAACGAATCGGATCCCCGCTTCAAGGAGTACTGGAACGAGTACTACAGCATCATGAAACGCCGCGGGATCTCGCAGGAGCAGGCGCAGCGTGCCATGATCGGCAACCCTACGGCTATCGGGGCGATCATGGTGCAGCGCGGGGAGGCGGATGCGCTGATCTGCGGCACCATCGGGGAGTATCACGAGCACTTTAGCGTGGCGCGGGAGATTTTTGGCTATCACGACGGGGTGCATACTGCGGGGGCGATGAACGCCCTGCTGCTGCCGAGCGGCAACACCTTTATCGCCGATACCTACGTTAACGACGATCCGACGCCGGAACAGCTGGCTGAGATCACTATCATGGCGGCCCAGACCGTGCGCCGCTTCGGTATCGAGCCGAGGGTGGCGCTGCTGTCGCACTCTAACTTTGGCTCCTCTAACTCGCCTGCCGCCTGCAAAATGCGCGAAACGCTGGAGCGGGTACGCGAGCGGGCGCCGGAGCTGATGATTGACGGCGAGATGCACGGCGACGCCGCGCTGGTGGAGAGTATTCGCAACGAGCGTATGCCGGACAGCCCGCTGAAAGGCTCGGCCAACGTGCTGATTATGCCAAACGTAGAGGCGGCGCGAATCAGCTACAACCTGCTGCGCGTCTCCAGCTCCGAAGGGGTGACCGTCGGGCCGGTGCTGATGGGGGTGGCGAAGCCGGTGCATGTGTTAACGCCGATTGCCTCGGTTCGCCGGATCGTGAATATGGTGGCGCTGGCGGTGGTGGAGGCACAGACGCAGCCGCTGTAAGCGCGGCGGCCCCTCACCCTAACCCTCTCCCCCCAGGGGAGAGGGGATAGTACGGAGCCGTTTTTCACCCTCTCCCCTGGGGGGAGAGGGCCGGGGTGAGGGGAGACGTTAAACCCACTCCCGAACCTGAATAAACTCCAGCAAGGCGGCCTCCGGGCTGCCTTCTTTTGGTTCGAAATTATACTCCCAGCGCACCAGCGGCGGCATCGACATCAGAATCGACTCCGTACGCCCGCCGGTCTGCAGGCCAAACAGCGTGCCGCGATCCCACACCAGATTAAACTCCACGTAGCGCCCGCGTCGGTAAAGCTGAAACTCGCGCTCGCGCACGCCGTAGGGGGTGTTTTTACGCCGTTCGACAATAGGCAGATAGGCGTCGGTATAACCTTTACCCACCGCCTGCATAAAGCGAAAGGCGGTATCAAAATCGGGGGTATTCAGATCGTCAAAGAACAATCCGCCAATACCGCGCTGCTCGTTGCGGTGCTTCAGATAAAAATAGTCGTCGCACCATTTTTTGAATTTCGGATAGATCGCTTCGCCAAACGGCAGACAGAGATCGCGCGCGGTACGGTGCCAGTGCACCGCATCCTCTTCAAAACCGTAGTAGGGGGTCAGATCAAAGCCGCCGCCAAACCACCAGACCGGATCGGCACCCGGTTTCTCGGCGATGAAAAAGCGCACGTTGGCGTGGCTGGTGGGGACGAAGGGGTTGTGCGGATGCACCACCAGCGACACCCCCATCGCCTCGAAGCTGCGTCCCGCCAGCTCCGGGCGGTGCGCGGTGGCGGAGGCGGGCATGGCCTCGCCATAAACGTGGGAGAAATTCACCCCGGCCTGCTCAAAAACACCGCCGTTACGCAACACCCGGCTGCGCCCGCCGCCGCCCGCTTCCCGCTGCCAGTTATCTTCCTGAAATTCGCCGCCGTCCACGGCGGAAAGCTTCTGACAAATTTCATCCTGCAGCGCAAGTAAAAAGGCTTTAACCAGCCCGGCATTCGGTCTCATTAACGTTTCCTGGTATGGGCTTTTTGATTATCGAACCAGTTGAAGTAACTGATGATGCCGGAGGCGATCGCGCTGGCGATTTTCTGGCGAAAAGCCTTCGTTCCCAGCAGGCGCTCCTCTTCAGGGTTGGTGATAAAGGAGGTTTCCACCAGCACCGACGGAATGGAAGGGGATTTAAGCACCACAAAGGCGGCCTGTTCGGTGTGGCGACTGTGCAGGCGATGTACCGGCTTAATCCGCTTGAGGATATGCGAGCCGAGAGTCAGGCTGTTTTTAATAGTATCCGTCTGGACCAGATCGAACAGCACCTGCTGGAGCAGATGATCTTTATCGGTCGCTTTTTTACCGGCGACCTCATCCGCGCGGTTTTCGCGATCGGAGAGATATTTTGCCATGGCGCTACTCGCGCCGCGGTTCGACAGGGCAAAGACCGAGGCGCCCGCCGCCGAGGGGTTGGTAAAGCCGTCCGCGTGAATCGACATAAAGAGATCCGCGCCGTGCTGGTGGGCAATTTCCACCCGATCGTAGAGAGGAATAAAGGTATCGCCGTTACGCGTCAGGCGCGCGTCAATACCATTGCTGCGTAAAATCGAACGCACATTTTTTGCAATCGCCAGCACAACATGTTTTTCTTTTGAGCCGTTGCGGCCAATGGCGCCGGTATCAATACCGCCATGGCCCGGATCGAGCATGACGAGACGCTTGCCGCCCGCTTTTTTTGCCTTTGGTTTGCTGTGACCGTTACTGGTCTTTAGGGCGCTCTCTTCTTTTGCCTGCGCCTGTGCGATGCCCGTTAACGTTAAGGCCGCCAGCCCCGCTTTGAGAACCTGACGACGCGATGTGAGTGTTTTTAATGGTTTGAATGTGCTCATGCGGCCTGAATTGTAAAATTTTTGAGTCCTGGTGTTATATCGTATCGCGTTTTGCGTGACGACAGTCCTTGTTGAGAAATTGTTTTACTTTTCATTTCAATACGTGACAGTGCGACATTATGACAAATTTTTGCGCATTTTTCCCCGGTTATTGGCTAACGGCACCGTTCGCGCCATAATCACATTTTTTAAAGCTAAAAAGGCGGTAAATACCATGGAGATACGCGTTTTTCGCCAGGAGGATTTCGAAGAGGTTATTACCCTCTGGGAGCGCTGCGATCTGCTGCGTCCATGGAACGATCCCGAGATGGATATTGAGCGCAAGCTCAATCATGACGTGACGCTTTTTCTGGTCGCCGAGGTGAATGGCGAAGTGGTGGGCACGGTGATGGGCGGCTACGATGGCCATCGCGGTTCGGCCTACTACCTTGGCGTGCATCCTGAATACCGGGGACGCGGCATCGCCAACGCGCTGCTGAACAGGCTGGAAAAGAAACTGATTGCCCGCGGTTGCCCCAAGCTGCAGATCATGGTGCGCGAAGATAACGACGTGGTGCTGGGGATGTATGAGCGGCTTGGTTACGAGCACGCCGATGTACTCTGCCTCGGCAAGCGTCTGATTGAAGATGAAGAGTATTGAGTTCCACCCTGACGACTACGACAGCCAGGGGCGTCTTCGCCTGCCGCTGCTGTTCTGGGGCGTACTGCTGCTCCAGGCGCGGACCTGGGTGCTGTTTATTATCGCCGGGGCGTCGCGCGAACAGGGGAATACGCTGCTGAACCTCTTTTATCCCGATCGCGATAACTTCTGGCTGGGGCTTATTCCCGGCATACCGGCGATGGCTGCCTTTTTACTTAGCGGGCGCCGGCAGCACTATCCCCGCCTCTGGCATAGTCTTGGCTGGCTGCTGATTATCGCCCAGCTGGTACTGCTTTGCTGGCAACCGGCGCTCTGGTACTTCGGCGAGCCGGTGAGCGGCGTGGGTATCGCGCTGGTCATCGCTGATATCGTCGCGCTGTTCTGGCTGTTAACCTGGCCCCGCCTGCGCGCCATCTTTGCCCTCCCTCATGAATAGCAGGGCACTTTTTGGCGATACCGTACTCCAACAGGCGGTGCACTTAATCAGAAGGATGTTTTAATGAAATCGCTGCGTTTACTTATCTGCGCGCTGCCGCTGACGCTGACCGGCTGTTCCACGCTCTCCTCCATAAACTGGTCGGCGGCCTACCCGTGGAACTGGTTTGGCTCCTCCACAGAGGTGACCGAGCAGGGCGTCGGCAAGCTCACCGCCGATACGCCCCTCGAACGGGAGGCTATTCAGACCGCGCTGGGCAGCGACTACCGTCTGCGCAGCGGAATGAAAACCGAGAATGGCAACATTGTTCACTATTTCGAGGCGCTGAAAGGCGACACCTTAGCGCTGGTGATCAATGGCGATAAGGGCATGGTGAATCGCGTCGCCGTACTCGATAGCGAGATCCCCACCGGGAGCGGCGTAAAAGTGGGTACGCCGTTTAGCGAGCTCTATCAGAAAGCTTTTGGCAACTGCACCAGCGCGGCTCAGGACGACCAGGCGGCGGTGATCTGTAAGGCGCCCGACAGCCAGCATATCAGCTATCTCTTCACCGGCAGCTGGAGCGGGCCGGAAGGATTAATGCCCTCCGATGACACGCTGAAAAAATGGACGGTCAGCCGGATCGTCTGGCAGCAGTAATTTGCGCCGGAACAAGCCGCTTCGCTAAAAACAGGCGTACAATAGGCCCCATTCGTGCCACGACGACATGGCATTTTTTTCAGGAGGAGTGATGTCTCAGGTTCAGAGCGGTATTTTGCCAGAACATTGCCGCGCGGCGATTTGGATTGAGGCCAGCGTGAAGGGGGAGGTGGATGCCCTGCGTGCGGCCAGCAAAGCTTTTATCGATAAGCTGGCGACCTTTCAGGCGCAATATCCCGATGCACAGTGTGGCGCGGTGGTGGCTTTTGGTCACAAGGTCTGGCGCCAGCTGAGCGGCGGCACAGGCGCGCAAGAGCTGAAAGATTTCCCGGCATACGGTAAGGGGCTGGCGCCCGCCACCCAATACGATCTGCTGATCCATATACTCTCCCTGCGCCATGACGTTAACTTCTCCATTGCCCAGGCGGCGATGGAAGCTTTCGGCAACTGCATTGAGGTCAAAGAAGAGATACACGGCTTCCGCTGGGTGGAAGATCGCGATCTGAGCGGGTTTGTCGACGGTACAGAAAACCCGGCAGGGGAAGAGACGCGCCGCGACGTGGCCGTGATTAAAGAGGGCGTGGACGCAGGCGGCAGCTACGTGCTGGTGCAGCGCTGGGAGCATAATCTTAAGCAGCTGAACCGCATGAGCGTCGCGGATCAGGAGATGATTATCGGTCGCACCAAACAGGATAACGAGGAGATTGACGGGGATCTGCGACCGGTGACCTCCCACCTGAGCCGCGTCGATCTGAAAGAAGAGGGCAAGGGGCTGAAAATCGTGCGCCAGAGCCTGCCCTACGGCACCGCGAGCGGCGTGCATGGCCTCTACTTCTGCGCCTATTGCGCTCGCCTGTATAACATTGAACAGCAGCTGCTGAGCATGTTCGGTGATACTGACGGCAAACGCGACGGCATGCTGCGTTTCACCCGTCCGGTGACGGGCGGCTACTATTTTGCCCCGTCCGTTGAGCGCCTGCTGACGCTGTAATACCCCTCACCCTGACCCTCTCCCCAAAGGGGAGAGGGGAATAACCCCTTATTCCCTTTTCTGCTTCTAAATCACCAAACGGTATATAAAACCGTTACTCCTTTCACACTCGTTATAAATATTATGACCAATAGATAGTCATTACATTAATAAGGGTGCGCAATGGCCGTAACGGGAGTTAAAAAAGGTACGCTGGTGCTGGCGGTTTTGCTGCTGATGGCGCAGGCGCAGGCTACGGAGCTGCTCAACAGCTCGTATGACGTGTCGCGCGAGCTGTTTGCCGCCCTGAATCCCCCTTTCGAGCAGCAATGGGCGAAAGAGAACAATGGCGATAAGCTCACCATCAAGCAGTCGCACGCTGGCTCCTCTAAGCAGGCGCTGGCGATCCTGCAGGGGCTGAAGGCGGATGTCGTTACCTACAATCAGGTCACCGACGTGCAGATCCTGCACGATAAAGGCAAGCTAATCCCGGCTGACTGGCAGAGCCGCCTGCCGAACAACAGCTCGCCGTTCTATTCCACCATGGGATTCCTCGTGCGTAAGGGCAATCCGAAGAATATCCACGACTGGAGCGATCTGGTGCGTCCGGACGTGAAGCTGATCTTCCCGAACCCGAAAACCTCCGGCAACGCCCGTTACACTTATCTGGCGGCCTGGGGGGCGGCGGATAAAGCGGACGGCGGCGATAAAGCCAAAACCGAACAGTTCATGACCCAGTTCCTGAAAAACGTCGAGGTGTTTGATACCGGCGGACGCGGGGCGACGACTACCTTTGCCGAGCGCGGGCTGGGCGATGTGCTGATTAGCTTTGAGTCGGAAGTAAACAACATCCGCAAACAGTATGAGGCGCAGGGCTTTGAGGTGGTCATTCCGAAAACCAATATCCTCGCGGAGTTTCCGGTAGCGTGGGTGGACAAAAACATTAAGGCCAACGGCACGGAGAAGGCGGCGAAAGCCTATCTTAACTATCTCTACAGCCCGCAGGCACAGACCATCATCACCGATTACTACTACCGTGTGAACAACCCGGCGGTGATGGACAAGCTGAAGGATAAATTCCCGGCGACCGACCTGTTCCGCGTCGAGGATAAGTTTGGCAGCTGGCCTGAGGTGATGAAAACGCACTTCGCCAGCGGCGGTGAACTGGACAAACTGCTGGCGGCGGGGCGTAAGTAATGTTGGCTGTCTCTTCCAGACGCGTGTTGCCGGGTTTTACCTTAAGCCTCGGCACCAGCCTGCTGTTTGTCTGCCTGATTCTGCTCCTGCCGCTGAGCGCGCTGGTAATGCAGCTTGCCCAGATGAGCTGGGCGCAGTACTGGGAAGTGATCAGCAACCCGCAGGTGGTGGCCGCCTATAAGGTGACGCTGCTCTCGGCGTTTGTCGCCTCAATGTTTAACGGCGTTTTTGGCCTGCTGATGGCGTGGGTGCTGACCCGTTACCGCTTCCCGGGCCGGACGCTGCTCGATGCGCTGATGGATCTCCCTTTCGCTCTGCCAACGGCGGTAGCTGGCCTGACCCTGGCTTCGCTCTTTTCGGTCAACGGTCTCTACGGCGAGTGGCTGGCGAAATTTGATATCAAGGTGACCTACACCTGGCTTGGCATCGCGGTGGCGATGGCCTTTACCAGCATCCCGTTTGTGGTGCGTACCGTGCAGCCGGTGCTGGAGGAGTTGGGTCCGGAATATGAAGAGGCGGCCGAAACGCTCGGCGCCACGCGCTGGCAGAGCTTTCGTAAGGTGGTGCTGCCGGAACTCTCCCCGGCGCTGCTGGCGGGCGTGGCCCTCTCCTTTACCCGCAGCCTTGGCGAGTTTGGCGCGGTGATTTTTATCGCCGGCAACATCGCGTGGAAAACGGAAGTGACCTCCCTGATGATTTTTGTGCGCCTGCAGGAGTTTGACTACCCGGCGGCGAGCGCTATCGCCTCGGTGATCCTTGCGGCCTCCTTGCTGCTGCTGTTCTCCATTAATACGTTGCAAAGTCGCTTTGGTCGACGCGTGGTAGGTCACTGATGGCGGAAGTTACCCAATTGAAGCGATATGACGCGCCCCGGATCAACTGGGGCAAATGGTTTCTGATAGGAACAGGGGTCGTGGTCTCCGCCTTTATCCTCGTTGTGCCGATGGCCTACATCTTTATGCAGGCCTTCAGTAAAGGGCTGATGCCCGCGCTGCAAAATCTGGCCGATCCCGATATGTTGCACGCCATCTGGCTGACGGTGCTGATTGCCCTGATTACGGTTCCGGTGAACCTGGTCTTTGGCACGCTGCTGGCCTGGCTGGTGACGCGTTTTAACTTTCCGGGCCGCCAGCTTTTGCTGACGCTGCTGGACATTCCGTTTGCCGTCTCGCCGGTGGTCGCCGGTCTGGTCTATCTGCTCTTTTACGGCTCCAACGGCCCGCTCGGCGGCTGGCTGGATGAGCATAATCTGCAAATTATGTTCGCCTGGCCGGGCATGGTGCTGGTCACCATCTTCGTCACTTGTCCGTTTGTGGTGCGCGAACTGGTGCCGGTGATGCTCAGCCAGGGCAGCCAGGAGGATGAAGCCGCGATCCTGCTCGGCGCCTCCGGCTGGCAGATGTTTAAGCGCGTCACCTTACCCAACATCCGCTGGGCGTTGCTTTACGGCGTGGTGCTGACCAACGCCCGCGCGATTGGCGAGTTTGGCGCGGTGTCGGTGGTTTCCGGTTCGATACGCGGCGAAACGCTGTCGCTGCCGTTACAGATTGAATTGCTGGAGCAGGACTACAACACCGTTGGCTCCTTTACCGCCGCAGCGCTACTGACGCTGATGGCGATTTTGACCCTGTTTTTAAAGAGTGTGGTGCAGTGGCGTTTAGAAACGCAGGAAAAACGCGCGCGCCAGGAGGGAAATCATGAGCATTGAGATTGCCAATATTAAGAAGTCTTTTGGTCGCACCCAGGTGCTGAATGATATCTCGCTGGATATTCCTTCCGGGCAGATGGTGGCGCTGCTGGGCCCTTCCGGCTCCGGCAAAACGACATTGCTGCGCATCATCGCCGGGCTTGAGCATCAGACCAGCGGGCATATCCGTTTTCACGGTACCGACGTCAGCCGCCTGCATGCCCGCGACCGCAAGGTTGGTTTTGTGTTTCAGCATTACGCCCTGTTCCGCCACATGACCGTGTTTGACAACATCGCCTTTGGCCTGACGGTGCTGCCGCGTCGCGAGCGCCCGAATGCGGCAGCCATCAAAGCGAAAGTGACCAAACTGCTGGAGATGGTGCAGCTTTCGCACCTGGCCGATCGCTTCCCGGCCCAGCTTTCCGGCGGACAGAAGCAGCGCGTGGCGCTGGCCCGCGCGCTGGCGGTGGAGCCGCAGATATTGCTGCTCGACGAGCCGTTCGGCGCGCTGGATGCCCAGGTGCGTAAAGAGCTCCGCCGCTGGCTGCGCCAGCTGCATGAAGAGCTCCACTTCACCAGCGTATTTGTCACCCACGATCAGGAAGAGGCGATGGAAGTGGCCGACCGGGTAGTGGTGATGAGCCAGGGCAGTATTGAACAGGTCGACGAGCCGGAACAGCTCTGGCGCGAGCCGGCCACCCGCTTTGTGCTGGAGTTTATGGGCGAGGTCAACCGTCTGCAGGGCACCGTGCGCGGCGGCCAGTTCCATGTGGGGGCGCACCGCTGGCCGCTGGGCTATACGCCTGCCTATCAGGGGCCGGTAGATCTCTTTTTACGCCCCTGGGAAGTGGACGTGAGCCGCCGCACCAGCCTCGACTCCCCGCTACCGGTACAGGTGCTGGAGGCGAGTCCTAAGGGCCACTACACCCAGCTGGTAGTGCAGCCGCTTGGCTGGTACAGCGAATCGCTGACGGTGGTGATGCGTGACGAGATACCGCCGCATCGCGGGGAGCGGCTGTTTGTGGGGCTGCAGCACGCGCGTATTTATCATGGCACCGAGCGCATCGAGAGCCGCGAGGCGATTGCTCTGGCGCAGACGGCCTGATAGGTTAGGATTACGTAGTTTTGCCGGGTGGCGCTGCGCTTACCCGGCCTACAATATGACGTTTCAGGCCCGGATCGCTGCGCGCCACCGGGCTTTTTATTGGACAGCGATCATGAACACATTAGAACACACCATCGGCAACACCCCTCTGGTTAAACTTCAGCGGATGGGGCCGGACAACGGCAGCGAAATCTGGGTCAAACTCGAAGGCAATAATCCGGCGGGCTCGGTAAAAGACCGGGCGGCGCTGTCGATGATTGTCCAGGCTGAAAAACGCGGGGAGATACAGCCCGGCGACGTGCTGATCGAAGCGACCAGCGGTAACACCGGTATCGCGCTGGCGATGATCGCCGCGCTGAAGGGCTACCGCATGAAGCTCCTGATGCCGGACAACATGAGCCAGGAGCGCCGCGCCGCCATGCGCGCTTACGGCGCCGAGCTGATTCTGGTGAGTAAAGAGCAGGGGATGGAAGGGGCGCGAGACTTAGCGCTGGCTATGGCCGAGCGCGGCGAAGGCAGGCTGCTGGATCAGTTCAATAATCCGGATAATCCATACGCCCACTACACCACCACCGGGCCGGAGATCTGGCAGCAGACCGGCGGGCGCCTCACCCATTTTGTCTCCAGTATGGGCACCACCGGCACAATAACCGGCGTGTCGCGTTTTTTACGCGAGCAGGAAAAAGCAGTGACTATTGTAGGTCTCCAGCCGGAAGAGGGGAGCAGTATTCCGGGCATTCGCCGCTGGCCGGCGGAGTATATGCCAGGGATTTTTAACGCGCAGCTGGTGGACCAGGTGCTGGATATTCATCAGCGCGAGGCGGAGAACACCATGCGCGAGCTGGCGGTGCGCGAGGGGATCTTCTGCGGCGTCAGCTCCGGCGGGGCGGTAGCGGGCGCCATCCGGGTGGCCAAAGCCACGCCGGGGGCGGTGGTGGTGGCGATTATCTGCGATCGCGGGGATCGCTATCTCTCGACCGGCGTCTTTGGCGAGGAGAGCTATTCGCAGGGCGCGGGGATTTAACCGGCACAGCAGGGAGTGCAGGCGGCACTCCCGGCGGTTACTTTTGCGCATGCGCCTGCAAAAGCTTATCGAGAAACAGCCACAGCTTTTCGTTCATCTCCCGGTAATCCCACTCGCGCATCTCTGCAACCGAGCGGATAAAGGGTTTCCCTTTGGCCTGCGCCAGCTCCTCTTCGGAGTGGGCAATCAGTCCTTCTACGGCTTCGGCGGTGAACTCCATATGGCACTGGAAGCCGTAGATAAAATCGCCGTACTGCACAATCTGCCGCGGGCAGCCTTCGCTGGTAGCGAGGACGATCGCCTGATCGGTTAAACCTGGCATGTCGTTATGCCAGTGGCCGACCGTCAGCGACGCGCCAAAGTGGCTCAGGAACGGATGCTGCAGGCCTGCCTCCGTCAGCGTGATGGGGAAGTGGCCAATCTCTTTTTCCGGACTCTGGCACACTTTTGCGCCCAGCGCTTCGCCAATCAGCTGTGAGCCAAGGCAGATACCCACCACAATACGACGCGCGGTAATCGCCTGATTGATAAGGTGCTGTTCGGCCTGCGAGTTGAAATAAGGGCATTCAGCAAGCGTGGTGCGCGGGGATTGCGGCCCGCCGAACACCACCAGCATATCGAAACTATCCGCATTTTTCGGCAACGGTTCCCCGGCGTCAACGCGGGACCAGGAGATCGCGTAACCCCGTTCTTCCGCCCACGTAAGGTACGCCCCCGCCGATTCAAATGACTCATGGATAACAAAATGGACTCGCATCTCTCTCTCCTGTTAGCGGTTCAGCGACTGATAAATATCGGCCGCCAGTTGTCTGATTGCTTCGTCGTTCAGGCTTGACAGGGTAATACGCAGGCCGTGAGCGGGTTCATGCACGCCAAACGCTTCCCCCTCGCGTACCAGCCAGCCCGATTTTGCCAGCAGAAAGGCGGTTCCCTGACTGGCGTGCTCCAGCGGTAACCAGAGGTTAAGCCCGTCGCCGGGTGAAATGGCGAGACCATACTGGCGTAACGCCTCCGCAAGCTTTTGCTGACGGGAGGCGTAAAACTGCCGGGCCTGCGTCAGGCGGTGCTGAAAGTCGGGATCGCTCAGGCAGGCGTGGGCAAGATCCTGTAGCAAATGGCTGACCCACTGGCTACCGGAGTTGAGGCGCAGACGCAGCGCTGCGGAGGTAATCGGGTCGCTGGCGACGATGGCCAGACGCAGATCCGGGCCCAGCGTTTTCGACATAGAGCGTATTATCGCCCAGCGCAGCGTTTCTGGCGCAATCACAGGGAACCATTCAGAGACTGAAAGCAGGGAGAAGTGATCGTCGATAATCACCAGCGTCTGCGGATAGCGCGCGAGAATGTGCTGTAACGCACCGGCGCGGCTGGCGCTGAGACTGCATCCCGTGGGGTTATGCGCACGTGGGGTTATAATCACCGCGCGAGCGCCCCCTTTAAGCGCCTCTTCAAGTTTCTCTGGCTGCATGCCTTCGTTATCGACCCCTACCGGGCTGGCGCGAAACCCGCTGTAACGCAGCATGTTTATGCTGCTCAGAAAACAGGGGTCCTCCACCGCCACGCTGTCGCCCGGCAGCAGATGGGCGCTCAGCAGACGTTCAATGGCATCAATTGCGCCGCTGGTGATATCAATTTCGCCATCTGAAGGGGTGGTCTCCTTCATCCATGTTGTTGCCCACTTCTTCAGCGCGGGCGAAACCGCCGCATCGCCGTACAGACGATGGGTATGGCTGAGACTTGCCAGGTAACGCCCCAGATCGGGCAGACAAGTCGCGGCGGGATTACCGCCAGAGAGATCGACAAGCGGGGTATGGGGATCGCCCCCTTCCAGCGCAACCGGTAGCGCGGGACCTTTAATCACCGTGCCGTTTCGCCCCAGGCTTAACGCCAGGCCGGAAGACACCAGCCGTTTATAAGCCGACGCGACGGTATTGCGGTTGACCTCAAGTCGGGCGGCGAGTTCGCGCACGGGGGGCAGGGTATCCCCCGCGCGGAATGTGCCCTTTGCGATCTGCAAACGCAGGTTGTCAAAGATTTCGCTGGCGGTTTTTCCGTCGATCATTATTGACCTATGACAAAATGAATTTTAGCATATGACGATAATAGTGAGGCACCAGCCCGCTGTCCAGTAAGAGGAGATGATTGTGGCGCAGGAAAATGACATCCAGTCTGTGCTGTTTGACGATAAGCATCGGGCGTTACAAACCGACATTGTCGCCGTTCAGTCACAGGTCGTGTATGGCAGCGTGGGGAACAGCATTGCGGTGCCGGCCATTAAGGCGCAGGGGTTGCGGGTGACGGCGGTACCGACGGTATTGTTCAGTAATACGCCCCATTACGAGACGTTTTATGGTGGCGTGATACCCCCGACTGGTTCAGCGGCTATTTGCAGGCGCTGAACGAGCGGGATGCCCTGCGGGAGCTGAAAGCGGTGACCACCGGCTATATGGGCAGCGCAGAACAGATCGGCCTGCTGGCGCAATGGTTGCGGGAGGTACGGGAGCGACATCCTGACATGACTATTCTGGTGGATCCGGTGATTGGCGATACAGACAGCGGGATGTATGTCAAAGCGGAGATCCCGGATGCTTACCGGCAGCATCTGCTGCCGCTGGCGCAGGGGTTAACGCCAAACGTCTTTGAACTGCAGATGCTGAGCGGCCAACCGTGTGGCACCCTTGACGAAGCGGTCATTGCGGCGCGATCGCTACTCACCGACAGGCTGAGGTGGATAGTAATCACCAGCGCGCCGGGGCAAACCGGTGACACCATCAACGTGGCGGTGGTAACAGCCGATTCGCTCGATCTCTTTACCCATCCGCGGCTGGAAACTTCCCTGAAAGGAACCGGCGATCTCTTTTGTGCGGAGCTGGTCAGCGGCATCGTTATCGGTCTGTCGCTCACGCAAGCCACGCAGCGAGCGGCGAATCGTGTGCTGGATGCCATACGCTGGACGCAGCAATGTAACTGCGACGAATTGATACTGCCACCGGCAGGGGAGGCGCGATGAAAAGCTATCGCTTAGTGGTCCGCCAGCAGGGGCGGGTGGTTGGCCATTTCGACACCAGCGGTTCAGAAGCGCTGGAGGATATCTGCGTGGCGCGCGCGCTGTTTGGCATTGCAGGGGGATACCAGTGCGAACTGCTGGTGGCCGATTCAGAGAAACGGATGCTGGAAAGCGGGCCGGACGGCATGAAAGTATTGATGCGCGAGAAGTGCTATCGCCCGGTGACGGCGAAGCTAGCCTGAGCGTTAAAATTGCAGGGCGGATATGGCATGAAGCGCCGTCAACCGGCAGGGGGCCTGACAGCGCTGCGCTTACTGGCGACAGATAAAAAAATAGCGCCCGAAGGCGCCATTTTTCTTGTGCGGCAAGAATTACTTCTTGATGCGGATAACCGGGGTTTCACCCACGGTAACGCTGCCGGACAGTTTAATCAGTTCTTTGATTTCATCCATGTTGGAGATAACAACCGGCGTCAGGGTAGACTTGGCTTTCTCTTCCAGCAACGGCAGATCAAATTCAATAACCGGATCGCCGACCTTCACACGCTGACCTTCTTCCGCGATGCGCTTAAAGCCTTCACCTTTAAGCTCTACGGTGTCGATCCCGAAGTGTACGAACAGTTCGATACCGCTGTCGGATTCAATTGAAAACGCGTGGTTGGTCTCAAAAATTTTACCGATGGTGCCGTCAACCGGCGCAACCATTTTGTTGCCGGTTGGTTTGATTGCAATGCCATCACCAACGATTTTCTCAGCAAACACTACATCCGGCACGTCTTCGATGTTGACGATTTCGCCGGAGAGCGGAGCAACAATCTCAATAGTTCCAGAGTCGCTATTGCTTTTGTCACCGAACAGTTTACTAAATAAACCCATTAGACCTATCTCCTAAGCAGTAATTTGGGCCGCATCTCGTGGATTAGCAGATTGTTTTTTCTTCAATGAACTTGTTAACCAGCGTCATTAACTCGTCCGTTGTCGGTTGAGCAAGAGCCTGCTCTGCTAACACCTTCGCATCTTCGAAGTTCGTGTTACGGATAATCTTCTTAATGCGCGGGATGGAAATGGCGCTCATAGAGAACTCGTCCAGACCCATACCCAGCAACAGAAGTGTAGCACGTTCGTCGCCTGCAAGCTCACCACACATGCCGGTCCATTTGCCTTCTGCATGAGAAGCATCAATAACTTGCTTAATCAAGTTCAGTACGGACGGCGACATTGGCTGGTAAAGATGTGAAATCATATCATTACCACGGTCAACTGCCAGGGTGTACTGCGTTAGATCATTGGTTCCGATACTAAAGAAATCAACTTCTTTGGCTAAATGACGCGCAATTGTCGCCGCAGCCGGTGTTTCCACCATTACGCCGATCTCAATGTTTTCGTCAAAAGCTTTACCTTCGTCACGCAATTCCTGTTTGTAGATTTCGATCTCTTTCTTCAGTGCGCGCACTTCTTCAACAGAGATGATCATCGGGAACATAATGCGCAGTTTACCGAAAGCGGAAGCACGCAGAATCGCGCGAACCTGGTCACGCAGGATCTCTTTACGATCCATGGCGATACGCACGGCACGCCAGCCCAGGAACGGGTTCTCTTCTTTCGGGAAGTTCATGTACGGCAGCTCTTTGTCGCCGCCGATATCCATGGTGCGAACGATAACAGCCTGAGAGCCGCACGCTTCGGCTACCGCTTTATAGGCTGCAAACTGCTCTTCTTCGGTCGGCAGCGCGTCGCGATCCATGAACAAAAATTCTGTACGGTACAGACCCACGCCTTCCGCGCCGTTGCGCTCAGCGCCATCCACGTCGCGTACGGTACCGATATTGGCGCAAACTTCTACCTGATGGCCGTCCAGCGTAATCGCCGGCAGGTCTTTCAGTTTAGCCAGTTCCGCTTTCTCGGTAGCGACCTGCTCCTGAACGGCACGCAGCTGGTCGATAACGTCATTGGTTGGGTTAACGTAAACCTGATTGTTTACGGCATCCAGAATCAGATAATCGCCGTTTTTCACCTGCGCAGTGACGCTGCCGGTGCCCACGATGGCCGGCAGTTCCAGAGAACGCGCCATGATGGAGGTGTGGGAAGTACGGCCACCCGCGTCAGTGATGAAACCCAGCACCTTTTTCAGGTTCAGCTGTGCGGTTTCAGACGGGGTCAGGTCAGCGGCAACCAGGATCACTTCGTCCTGAATGGCGCTCAGATCGATAATGGCCAGACCGAGGATGTTGCGCAGCAGGCGCTTACCGATGTCACGAACGTCAGCCGCACGCTCTTTCAGGTATTCATCGTCCAGCTCTTCCAGGGCAGTGGCCTGACCTTCGATAACTTCGTGCGCGGCCGCGTCAGCCGTCACGTGCTTATCTTTAATCAGGGCTATGATTTCCTGCTCCAGCTCCTCATCTTCAAGCAGCATGATATGCCCTTCGAAGATGGCTTCTTTTTCTTCACCGAAGGTCTCACCCGCTTTCGTCTTAATCGCTTCCAGCTGCTCTGATGCCCTGGCACGACCGCTCAGAAAACGTTGAACTTCCTGATCAACCTTGTCGGCAGAAATTTTTTTCCGGTCGATGACGATCTCGTCTTCTTTCAACAGGAGTGCCTTGCCGAAAGCGATACCCGGGGATGCTAAAATGCCTGAAATCATAACCCTACCTTACTTGTGACTGATATATAAAAGAACCCGGAAACTTACTCGAGCTCAGCCATCAGCTTAACCAGATGTTCAACCGCTTTCTGCTCGTCTTCACCTTCTGCGGAGATGGTGACAACGGTGCCTTGAGTCAGGCCCAGAGTTTGCAGTTTGAACAGGCTTTTTGCGCTAGCGCTTTTGCCATTGGAGGTCACAGTGATCTCAGAAGTGAAGCCTTTCGCTTCTTTAACAAACTGAGCAGCAGGGCGGGTGTGCAGACCGTTCGGAGCGGTAATGGTAACTTCTTGCTGGAACATTGTATTTCCCCAACTTATAGGTTTAGTGTTGTGGAACTAAAGTCTAGCCTGGGGGCTCAACTTTAGCCTGTATAGTTAGCGCTGACGTTTCGCTCGTCATTAAACATTATGCAGCGAAAGCAAGATTTGAACCAAATCATAAAATCGATTCAGCAGTGGTAAATACTGTAATGATTAATTTCGCGCATCAAAATAATTGTCAGGTTAAATACCAGACCCGACAGGGTGAATCAATGCCAGAGGGGGTAAAAGTTTGAAGCAGGCCACAAAAAAGCACCCTCGCGGGTGCTTTTTTACGCGTTTTTAACATTCTGGCATTACTGTTGCAGTTCTTTTTCAGTGAAAAGATCGGCAAACAGGGCAGTGCTCAAGTAACGCTCACCCGACGACGGTAGGATAACCACAATATTCTTATTGGTAAAGGTTTCATCTTCCTGAAGTTTCAGCGCAGCGGCGACGGCGGCACCTGAAGAGATACCCGCCAGGATACCTTCCTCTTCCATCAGACGGCGCGCCATGGAGATTGCCTCTTCATTGGTGATAGCCACCACTTTATCCACCAGCTTCAGATCAAGGTTGCCGGGGATAAAGCCCGCACCGATACCCTGAATTTTGTGTGGACCCGGTTTAATCTCTTCCCCGGCCAGCGCCTGCGCGATAACAGGGGAGTCGGTTGGCTCTACCGCAACGGTAATCAGATCTTTTTTACCTTTGGTATTTTTGATGTAGCGACTGACGCCGGTCAGCGTCCCGCCCGTACCGACGCCGGAGATAAAGACATCCACCTGACCGTCGGTATCTTCCCAGATTTCCGGGCCGGTGGTTTTTTCGTGAATTTCCGGGTTGGCCGGGTTGCTGAACTGCTGGAGCAGCAGGTATTTAGCGGGATCGCTGGCGACAATCTCTTCCGCTTTCTGAATCGCGCCCTTCATCCCTTTTGCCCCTTCGGTCAGCACCAGATTGGCGCCCAGCGCTTTTAGCAGCTTGCGACGCTCGATGCTCATGGTTTCCGGCATGGTCAGGGTCAGTTTGTAACCGCGCGCCGCAGCAACATAAGCCAGCGCAATCCCGGTGTTACCGCTGGTCGGTTCCACCAGCTCAACACCAGGCTTCAGCACGCCGCGTTTTTCAGCATCCCAAATCATATTTGCACCGATACGGCACTTAACGCTAAAGCTCGGGTTACGGGACTCCACCTTTGCCAGAATGCGTCCATTACCGATGCGGTTCAGTCGAACCAGGGGCGTATGACCGATAGTCAGCGAGTTGTCTTCATAAATCTTACTCATGGCCTGTCCTTAACTGTATGAAATTGGGATACCGACCCAGCATACCCGTTGGGAAGGCTGGGGGAAGTAAGGAATTAGCATATCTATATGCTGCAAGGAAATAATGGGTATCAGTATGGAATAAGGGGCGGCATAAGCCACCCCTTTTTACCTGTTTTTGCATTATTTCCATAACGCGTGCTTAACACGGTAGCAGTCGACCCACATCGCCGTAGCGCCGCAAACGGCAACGGGCATAATAAAGAGGTTAAGGAAAGGGACCATCGTGAAGAGGCTGGTTAACGCGCCGAACTGCATGTTGGCGACCTTTTGCGTGCGCAGGGCGCTGCGCATCTCCCGGAATGGCACCTTGTGGTTATCAAACGGATAATCGCAATACTGAATAGCCAGCATCCAGGCGCTGAAGAGGAACCAGAGGACGGGCGCGACGGTTTGACCAATCCCGGGGACTAAATAAAGAAGCAGGAGTACCACCGCGCGGGGCAGATACCAGATAAACTTCTGCCATTCGCGTTTCATAATGCGCGGCAGATCCTTCGCGATGCCCAGAATACCGGTGTCCGGCGGCGTTGCCCCGGTGAGGCGCGCCTCCAGCTGCTCGGCCAGCAGGCCGTTAAAAGGGGCGGCTATCCAGTTAGCGAGAGTCGAGAAAAAATAGCCAAAGATCAGCAGCACCGAGATCACGGCGATGGGCCACAGCAGATAGCTTAACCACTGCAGCCAGTCGGGCACATGCGCCATTAACGCCGGGATCCAGCTATCCAGCCGGGTAAAAAGCCACCAGAAGGCGCCGCCCATCAGCAGGATATTGATCAAAAGAGGAAGGATCACAAATCGCCGGATCCCCGGCAGGGAGACCAGCCGCCATCCCTGAGAAAAATACCAGATACCGCTGCGTGGCGTGGAAGTCGATGTTGAAACCATAGCCGGGCTGTACTCCTTTTTAGACAACCGAGGGAATTGCCCGCCTATATTATCGGGTTCCCGGCTGTTGACCAGTTCGGAAATGTTCGAAAAAACAGCAAAAAGCACGATTTAGCTCATCTTTATGCTGCCAATGCGTCGCATACACTTGCACTTGAGGTAATCGGCAAATACTCTTAGTGAGTAAATGTTTGCCGTGGTGGCAAGGTGTTAGAACAACAGAGAATATAATGATGCAGGATTTGCGTCTGATATTAATCATTGTTGGCGCGATCGCCATAATCGCTTTACTGGTGCATGGTTTCTGGACCAGCCGGAAAGAGCGTTCTTCAATGTTTCGCGATCGACCACTGAAGCGTATGAAGTCCAGTCGTGACGATGAAGAGGGCGATGAGGCTCTCGAGAGTTACGACGACGACGGCGTGGGTGAAGTTCGGGTTCATCGGGCTAATCATGCGCCCGGCGCAGCCCAGGGGGAGCATGACGCGCCCCGACAGCCTGCGCAGCACCAGTATCAACCGCCGTACGCCTCTGCACAGCCGCGCCAGCCAGCGCCTGCGCCTGCCGTTGAACCGGCACAACCGCAGCAGCAGCCGGTCCAGCCTCAGCCTGTCGTTGCGCAACCTCAGCAGCCGGTCCAGCCGCAGCCTGCCGTCGCGCAGCCGCCGGTGCAGCCGCAGCCTGTTCATACTCAGCCGCAGCCAGAGCCTGTCGTGCAGACGCAGCCCGCTCCGGCGCCAGCCGTTGAGCCTGAGCCGATAGTAGAAGAGGCGCCGGTGGAGAAACCGCAGCGTAAAGAGACGGTCATTATTATGAACGTGGCTGCGCATCATGGCACCCATCTTAACGGCGATGTCCTGCTCAACAGCATTCAACAGGCCGGGTTTAAGTTTGGCGATATGAATATTTTCCATCGCCACCTGAGCCCGGACGGCAGCGGTCCGACGCTCTTCAGCCTGGCTAATATGGTGAATCCTGGCACATTCGATCCTGAAATGACCGGCAATTTCACGACCCCGGGCGTAACCATTTTTATGCAGGTCCCCTCTTATGGAGATGAACTGCAAAACTTTAAGCTGATGCTACAGTCTGCACAGCATATCGCCGATGAAGTTGGTGGCGTGGTGCTCGACGATCAGCGTCGCATGATGACGCCGCAGAAGCTGCGCGAATATCAGGACCGCATCCGCGAAGTTAAAGAAGCTAACGCGTAACTGTCGCGTTTGTTTCACCCCTCCCTAACCCCCGCCTGTCGGGGGTTTTTTCTCATTGATGGTGCGATATGGAATCAATCGAACAACAACTGACAGAACTGCGAACCACGCTTCGCCATCATGAATATCTCTACCACGTGATGGATGCCCCCGAGATCCCGGATGCGGAGTATGACCGGCTGATGCGCGAACTGCGCGCGCTGGAGGCGCAACGCCCGGATCTTATTACCCCCGACTCGCCCACCCAGCGTGTCGGCGCCGCGCCGCTGACCGCGTTCAGCCAGGTGCGCCATGAAGTGCCGATGCTGTCGCTGGATAACGTCTTTGATGAAGAGAGCTTTCTGGCATTTAACAAACGCGTGCAGGACCGGCTGAAAAGCGCCGAGGCGCTGACCTGGTGCTGTGAGCTGAAGCTCGACGGCCTGGCGGTAAGCATCCTCTATGAAAACGGCGTGCTGGTGCGTGCCGCCACCCGCGGCGACGGGACGACCGGGGAAGATATTACTACCAACGTGCGAACCATTCGCGCTATCCCTCTCAAGCTTAAGGGTGAGAATATTCCCGCTCGGCTGGAGGTGCGTGGGGAAGTATTCCTGCCGCAGGCGGGCTTCGAGAAGATTAACGAAGAGGCGCGCCGCACCGGCGGTAAGGTCTTTGCGAACCCGCGTAACGCCGCGGCAGGCTCCCTGCGCCAGCTCGATCCGCGCATTACAGCGAAACGGCCTCTGACCTTCTTCTGCTACGGCGTCGGCATTCTTGAAGGGGGAGAGCTGCCGGATACCCACCATGGCCGTCTTATGCAGTTTAAGGCGTGGGGATTGCCGGTAAGCGACCGGGTTCAGCTTTGCGACTCCCCGCAGGCGGTGCTCGATTTCTACCATAAGGTGGAAGAGGATCGCCCGACGCTGGGATTTGATATTGACGGCGTGGTGATCAAGGTGAACTCGCTGGCGCTTCAGGAGCAGCTCGGTTTTGTCGCCCGCGCCCCCCGCTGGGCCGTTGCTTTCAAATTCCCCGCTCAGGAGCAAATGACCTTTGTGCGTGACGTGGAGTTTCAGGTGGGGCGCACCGGGGCGATTACCCCCGTGGCGCGACTGGAGCCGGTGCAGGTGGCGGGGGTGCTGGTCAGCAACGCGACCCTGCATAATGCCGATGAGATTGCACGCCTTGGCCTGCGTATCGGCGACAAAGTGGTGATTCGCCGCGCGGGGGATGTGATCCCGCAGGTAGTTAACGTGGTGGAATCAGAGCGCCCCGAGGAGACGCGTCCCGTTATCTTCCCGGCCCACTGTCCGGTTTGCGGCTCGGACGTGGAGCGTGTGCAGGGTGAAGCGGTTACCCGCTGTACCGGTGGTCTTATCTGCGGTGCTCAGCGTAAAGAGTCGCTAAAACATTTCGTCTCGCGCCGTGCGATGGATGTGGACGGCATGGGCGATAAAATTATCGATCAGCTGGTTGAGAAAGAGTATGTCCACACCCCGGCGGATCTCTTCCGTCTTACCGCGGGCAAACTCACCGGCCTTGATCGCATGGGGCCTAAGTCGGCGCAAAATGTGGTGAACGCGCTGGAGAAAGCAAAAGAGACCACCTTTGCCCGCTTCCTTTATGCGCTGGGTATCCGTGAAGTGGGCGAGGCGACTGCCGCCGGGCTGGCTGCGCACTTTGGCACTCTTGATGCGCTGGAGAAGGCGAGCATTGAGGAGCTTCAGCGGGTGCCGGACGTTGGAATCGTGGTGGCGACGCATGTATTTAACTTTTTTGCCGAAGAGAGCAACCGGGCAGTCATTGACGAGCTGCTGGGAGAGGGGATTCACTGGCCCGCTCCGACCGTCGTCAATGCCGATGAGATCGACAGCCCCTTTGCCGGCAAAACGGTGGTCTTAACCGGCAGCCTGAGCCAGCTTTCCCGTGATGAAGCCAAAGCGCGCCTGATCGCGCTGGGGGCGAAAGTGGCGGGCAGCGTTTCGAAGAAAACCGACCTGGTCATTGCAGGCGAAGCGGCAGGCAGCAAACTTGCCAAAGCGCAGGAGCTGGGTATCGAGGTGATCGACGAAGCGGAAATGATGCGGCTGCTGGGAGCGTAAGGTGGAAAAAGAGCAGCTTGTCGCCATCGCCAACACCGTAATGCCCTTTGGCAAATATAAGGGGAGGCGGCTTATCGACCTGCCGGAAGAGTATCTGCTCTGGTTTGCCCGCAAGGATCAGTTTCCGCAAGGGCAGCTGGGAGAACTGATGTCGATTGCCCTGCTCATTAAAACCGAAGGGCTGGGCCATCTGGTCCAGCCCCTGAAGCGTTAGACGTTAGCGGCGCGGCTCTCCTTCTGCGCCAGCTTCTCGGTCTCGTTTTTATAGCGACGCGCCAGCACGGCACAGACCATCAGCTGGATCTGATGAAAAATCATCAACGGCAGCACCATCATGCCGATAATCGAGGTGGGGAACAGAATGTTTGCCATCGGAATGCCGTTAGCCAGGCTCTTTTTCGAACCGCAAAAGACGATGGTAATTTCATCCGCTTTGTTAAATCCGCAGCGGCGCGCGACAAACATGTTTATAGCGATGACAATCGCCAGCAGCACAATGCTCACTACCACGATAAAGAGCAGCGAACCGACTCCCACCTTATGCCAGATTCCGTTGACTACCGCTTCGCTGAAGGCGGAGTAGACCACCAGCAGAATTGAGCTTTGATCCGTTTTCGCGATCCATTTTTTATTCCGGGTGACAAAATTGCCGATCCAGGGACGCGACAGGTGACCAAGAATAAAGGGCAGCAGCAGCTGCAGACAAATTTTGCCGACCTGCTCAAGGTTGCCCTCCGCGCCATGCATATTCATCAGCAGCCCCACCAGCAGCGGGGAGACAAAAATCCCCAGCAGGCTGGAGGCCGAGGCGGAGCAGACCGCCGCCGCCACGTTCCCGCCCGCAAGGGAGGTAAAGGCGATGGCTGACTGCACGGTGGCCGGCAGGATACAAAGATAGAGAAAGCCGGTATAGAGCGCCGGATCGACATTCACCGGCGCCCACCAGGCAAACAGCACGCCCAGTACCGGGAAGAGAATAAAGGTGCTGCACATCACCCACAGATGCAGTCGCCAGTGGCTGCCGCCGGCGATAATCGCCTCTCTTGAAAGTTTGGCGCCATGCATAAAGAAGAGAAGCGCAATCGCGGCGGTGGTCAGCCCCTCAAAAAAGGGGACGAAGCCGCCGCGGGCAGGGAAGAAAGAGGCCAGCAGAACCACAGCGATCAGGGTCAGCGTAAACGGATCGAGGATACGTAAGATTTTCATATATTCTCCTGAAAACAGATAATGCTATTGTGCGTTGCCTGCTTTGAGAAATAAAATTGATTTATTGCATCCATTCATGAATAAAATAGATGAATTACTCGTTACGTCAGCTCCGCGTTTTTGTCACCGTCGCCCGCTCGCGCAGCTTTAGCCGCGCCGGGGAGATTATCGGCCTGAGCCAGTCGGCAGTGAGCCACAGCGTAAAAGAGCTGGAGCGACAGACTGGTGTCCGGCTGCTGGATCGCACCACCCGGGAAGTGGTGCTGACGGAGGCGGGGCAGCAGCTTGCCGCACGGCTGGAACGGCTGCTGGATGAGCTGAACAGCACGCTGCGGGATGCCGGCCGTGTAGGGCAGCAGCTTTCCGGGACGGTGCGCGTCGCGGCCAGCCAGACCATCTCTGCTCATCTGATCCCGCAGTGCATCGCCGCCAGCAACCGACGCTACCCCGACATTCAGTTTGTGCTTCACGACAGGCCTCAGCGGTGGGTGCTGGAGAGCATTCGCCAGGGCGAGGTCGATTTCGGGATTGTTATCGATCCGGGGCCGGTAAGCGATCTGGAATGCGAAGGGGTATTGTCAGAGCCTTTCTTGCTGCTTTGCCGCGACGACGATCCTCTTGCCCGTTTGCCGGTTGTGGCCTGGCGAGCGCTGGACGGCGCCAGGCTGGTACTTCAGGACTACGCTTCCGGTAGTCGTCCGCTGATTGATGCGGCGCTCATCGGGCAGCAGGTTGAGGCGAAAATTGTGCAGGAGATTGGTCACCCGGCCACGCTCTTTCCGATGGTGGAGGCGGGTATCGGTATCAGCATTTTGCCGGCGCTGGCGCTGCCGTTACCGCAGGGAAGTCGCCTCACGGTGAAGCGTCTGACGCCCTGTATCGAACGGCAGCTTATGCTGGCCAGACGAAAAAATCGCTCTCTTTCCGGTGCGGCCCTTGCGCTGTGGGAGGTGGTGCGTGCGCAGGCGCAGGATTTAATGAGTGCCCGAACGCGCGATCCGCTGTTCAGGGAAGAGGAGGAGTAACATGCGGTATGGGATGCATAGCAAAAAGGCGCCTTTAGGGCGCCTTTTTACACTGGTGGGTCGTGCAGGATGACTCGCTACGCTCGCCCTTCGGGCCGTCGCCGCAGGCGGCTCCGGTGTCTCACTTCGTTCGACCCGAACCTGCTGCAGGTTCGAATCATTGGCATCGCAGATAGCAAAAAGGCGCCTTTAGGGCGCCTTTTTACACTGGTGGGTCGTGCAGGATTCGAACCTGCGACCAATTGATTAAAAGTCAACTGCTCTACCAACTGAGCTAACGACCCGAAGTGGTGGGTGATGACGGGATCGAACCGCCGACCCCCTCCTTGTAAGGGAGGTGCTCTCCCAGCTGAGCTAATCACCCACTTCGGTACTTCAATGATAAGAAATTTCGCTGGTGAGAAAGTGGTGGGTGATGACGGGATCGAACCGCCGACCCCCTCCTTGTAAGGGAGGTGCTCTCCCAGCTGAGCTAATCACCCACTTCTCAATTTCTTATCTACACGGCGGAGACTACGTTAAGTAGTTGGTGGGTGATGACGGGTTCGAACCGCCGACCCCCTCCTTGTAAGGGAGGTGCTCTCCCAGCTGAGCTAATCACCCCCGCTGTGTGGAGTCGCATTATAGGGAGAGTTGAAAATGAGTCAACGCATTTTCTAAAGTTTTTGTTTGTTCGTCGTAAAATTAAACAAAACGATCGTGAAACCGTCAGTGGAGCCTGATTTCTAAACAAAAACGGCGAAGCGCAGCCTTTCCCGGGTAACAACATTGAGGAATCCCCGCACGGTGATAGAATATTGCCCATTCGTTTTTTCCCAGGATTTGCCGGTCGTCGGCATCTTTATAACGTAAGGCCTTTTCATGAAAATCAAAACTCGCTTCGCGCCGAGCCCGACAGGCTATCTGCACGTCGGTGGTGCTCGTACCGCTCTCTATTCCTGGCTTTTTGCGCGCAACCACGGTGGTCAGTTCGTATTGCGTATTGAAGACACCGATCTGGAGCGCTCCACGCCAGAGGCTATCGAAGCCATTATGGATGGGATGAACTGGCTTAACCTGGAGTGGGATGAAGGCCCGTATTTCCAGACCAAACGTTTTGATCGCTATAACGCCGTTATTGATAAGATGCTGGAAGCGGGTACCGCATATAAGTGCTACTGCTCTAAAGAGCGTCTGGAGCAGCTTCGTGAAGAACAGATGGCGAAAGGGGAGAAGCCGCGCTATGACGGTCGCTGCCGCCACAGCCATGAACACCATGCCGACGACGAGCCGTGCGTGGTGCGTTTTGCCAACCCGCAAGAGGGATCGGTGATCTTTGACGATCAGATCCGCGGCCCGATTGAGTTCAGCAATCAGGAACTGGACGATCTGATCATTCGCCGTACCGACGGTTCACCGACCTACAATTTCTGCGTAGTCGTGGACGACTGGGATATGGAGATCACGCACGTGATCCGTGGCGAAGACCATATCAATAACACGCCACGCCAGATCAACATCCTCAAAGCGCTGAACGCGCCGGTGCCGGTCTATGCGCACGTCTCCATGATCAACGGCGACGACGGTAAAAAACTCTCCAAACGCCACGGCGCGGTAAGCGTGATGCAATACCGTGACGACGGTTATCTGCCGGAAGCGCTGCTGAACTACCTGGTGCGTCTGGGCTGGTCCAGCGGCGACCAGGAGATCTTCACCCGTGAAGAGATGATTAAACTGTTCTCTCTGAACGCGGTCAGCAAATCCGCCAGCGCCTTTAACACCGATAAGCTGCTGTGGCTGAACCATCACTATATTAATACGCTGGCGCCAGAGTATGTGGCGACCCACCTGCAGTGGCACATTGAGCAGGCGAACATTGATACCCGCAATGGCCCGCAACTGGCGGATCTGGTGAAACTGCTGGGCGAGCGCTGCAAGACGCTGAAAGAGATGGCACAAAGCTGCCGCTACTTCTATGAAGAGTTCGACGAGTTTGACGCCGACGCGGCGAAGAAACACCTGCGTCCGGTCGCCCGTCAGCCTCTGGAAGTGGTGCGCGACAAGCTGGCCGCCATTACCGACTGGACGGCAGAAAATGTCCACCACGCCATTCAGGCCACGGCTGACGAACTGGAAGTGGGTATGGGCAAAGTGGGTATGCCGCTGCGCGTTGCGGTGACGGGGGCAGGTCAGTCGCCAGCCCTGGATGTTACCGTCCACGCGATCGGCAAATCCCGCAGCATCGCACGTATTGAAAAGGCGCTGGCATATATTGCCGCGCGTGAAAGCCAGCAGTAACAGAACGCTTATGGCAAACGGCAGGTTATCCTGCCGTTTTTTTATGCCTGCGTCTCCCTGATGCCAAGCCGGGTCAGGAAACCGAGGATGCCTTCGCGCGCTAACAGGATGGCAAGATGCTCCTGTTCCGCGGGCGTCATTTTTTCCAGCACATCGGTTATCTGGTGCAGCACCGCCGGTGCTCGCTCCTCCCCATAGCTCGCAGGCGCTTCTGCCAGCTGGTAGATGGCCTGACGGTTGCGTACCGCCGGAAGGCTCATAATATAATCCCGCACGCGGGCATCAACGTGGATAAGACGCGCTCTGCCACCTTTAACGCCATTTACGCGCTCTGTTTTCCACCCTTGCTGGCGTATCCAGCGGTTAACCGTCTGTCTGGCCACCTTAAGGCTATCGGCCAGCTCCTCCGTGGTCATCTTGCTCCGTAATCTTTTCATATCAGTCGTGGTTGCGTATCCCTAGTCGTTGCAATAATCCGGTGATCCCGTCCCGCAGTAACAGCGAGGTAAGCTGTTTTTGCTCTTCCTGCGTCATCTCATTTGCCAGCGTCTGCAATAGCGTGTACAGGTTGCTCTCGCCGGGGCTGTTTGCCGTAAGCTCAGGTGAGGCCGGCTCCCGGCAGGCGCTGCGAATAAACTCCCGTACCTGGTCGTTTACATGAACCAGCCGCGCCTTTCCGCCCTGCACGCCGGGACGGGGTGATGTTACCCAGCCCTCTTTGCGTACCCATTTATTAATAGTCTGACGGCTGTAACCGGTGAGTTGGGCCAGCTCCTCCGGTGTCATACGTTCCTTGATCATGCCATTTCCTGAGTGATTACAGGGTTATTAATTATTTATCTTATAGCACCGATTTAGCCGAAAACGTGACAGGCTTAACTCCTGACTGCGAGCCGCTACGCAAAGTGGTTCATTTGCCTGAATTTTCAGCGGTTGATTCATGGATGCTGATTTTGCCGTTGACACTGCGCAGCGGAATTCATATTATGCCGCCCGTCAACACGACAGCTTTACGTTGGGGCTATAGCTCAGCTGGGAGAGCGCTTGCATGGCATGCAAGAGGTCAGCGGTTCGATCCCGCTTAGCTCCACCAAATTCTTATCCAGGAGAGTTTGGAACGTAAACGCCACGTGGGGCTATAGCTCAGCTGGGAGAGCGCTTGCATGGCATGCAAGAGGTCAGCGGTTCGATCCCGCTTAGCTCCACCAAAATTTGAACCCTCGCGAAAGCGGGGGTTTTTTCATTTCTCTGTAAAATATTCAGACTTGGTATGTTATCAGTCTGCTTTTTTCTTAAACCTTACCTTAAGCAAAATCATTAACTTCTTTTCTTGTCTGAACGGAACTTGCCTCGCTCAAATAATAAACTTATTATCCGTACGGTAAATAAAATATCGGGATGGTTTTTTTGTTATATGTAATGAATAGTCAACGTTGGAATAATGTAAAAATATTTATCATTGCTTTCATGCTTTGTCTGATCGCAGTGCCTTTTTCTCGTTATATTTCTCCCCGGGCCGTTGTGGATGGTGTCGAAGTCTATTTGGCCTGGCTTCCTCTGAGCGTTGTTCTGGCGGTGATACTGCTGTTTGGCCGTCGCGCGATTGCGCCAGTAATCATAAGTTTTATCATCATCAATGAAGTGCAGCTAAAGCTGACGCTACTGGACAGCATAGTGCTGTTGAGCTGCCAGCTTCTGGCCCTCTTTGTCGCCTGCGGCGTGTTACGCTGGCAAATCGGTCGACGATGGCGGCATAGCGTGCCGAACCGGTTTATTGGCATGCGCATATTCTGGCTCTGCTTTGCTACGCCGGTTGGCATAAAATTGATGATGTATCTGGCCGGTTATTTTTTTGATATTCCTGTTGCGCTTTCCAGCTATTTTGGTGAGGGCAGCGTTATTTATAACGTCATTGATATTCAGAGCCTGATTTGCGCAGGCATCATATTTACGATGATGTTTTACTACCCCTTCAGAATGATGGTTAATCCGCGCTACGCCAGAAGCTTCTGGCGGCGGAGTCTTAAACCCTATTTTATCCGGCCAAATTTATTATTTGTATTAAGCTGGCTAACGCTTCTGGGAATGGTGCTGGCGATTCTCTGTCTGCCCTACGAATCATCGCTGATCGCCGGCTATTTAATGCCGCTTATTTTCATTGTGTTCACGGCGGGGATTGGCCGGTTAAGCTATCCGCTAGTCTCCCTCACCTGGGCGGCGTCTGCCTTTACGCTGCTGGCCTATAACCGAAACTTCCTGGCGGGAGTGCAGAACGGCTACACGCTCTCTTTTGTCCTCTCAGTACTGATCTCATTTACGCTCTGCCTGCTGGTCATGTCCCGCCTCTATCTGCGCAGCGAATGGTTAGCGCAACGGTGGCAGCAACGGGCACTAACCGACCCGCTAACCGGGCTCGCTAATCTGCGCGCGCTTGAGGTCTTTTTACAGCGTCATCCCGAGGCCCGGGTCTGCTGCCTGCGGATGGGGAACCTCGAGTTTCTCAGCCGTCACTACGGTATGCTGATGCGGGTCTATTGCAAACGCGCCGTCACGGTGTCGGTTCAGCCGCTGCTGCAGCCGAAAGAGCAGTTTTTCCAGCTGCCCGGTAGCGAGCTGGTGCTGGTATTGCTCGGCCCACAGACAGCCAGACGATTGCAGAATATCCTGGACTGCCTGAACAGCCGCAAAATTTACTGGAATAAGACCGCGCTGGACGTAGAGTTTGGCGCCGCCTGGAGTGAGCCTGGCAACTATAGCGGGGAGTGTCTGCATCAGACGTTGGGGCAGCTTAGCTGGCTGTCGGAACAATCCTGCGCCAGCCACCAGGTGCTGGCCCTGACCAACAGCATTGAGAGGGTCTCAGGGCAAACCACCGAGCGCGTGCTGATGCTCAGCCGTATCAAACGGGCGTTGCAGGAGGAGGGGATTCGCCTTTACGCCCAGCCGATAGTCAACGCGCGTGGCGAGGGGTATCACGAGATCCTCTCCCGTCTGGAGAGCGACGGAGAGTTACTCACCCCGGACCGCTTTATACCGCTGATTGCGGAGTTTAACCTCAGCTATAACTTCGATTTGGCGGTGGTGGAAAAGCTGCTGCAATGGCTGCGTGACCATCCTGCTACACAGACATATGCGCGTTTCTCGGTAAACCTGATGCCGCTCACCCTGATGCACCAGGAGGTCGCCGCTGAAGTGGTGGGGCTGTTTGAGCGCTACGCCATCGCCCCGCAGACGGTCATCATCGAAATTACCGAAGAGCAGGCTTTCTCCAGTTCAGAAACGAGTATCCGTAATATTCAGCAGCTTCGTGCAGCAGGTTTTCGCATTGCCATTGATGATTTTGGTAGCGGTTATGCGAACTATGAGCGCCTGAAACGGCTGGAAGCGGACATCGTTAAGATAGACGGGTGCTTCGTGAAGGATATCTGTACCGACAGCATGGATGCCATGATCGTTAAATCCATCTGTAATCTGGCAAAAACCAAATCGCTTTGCGTGGTGGCTGAATTTGTTGAAACCGCAGAGCAGCGGCAGTTGTTGCTTGATGTGGGGGTAGACTATCTGCAGGGCTATCTTACCGGCAGGCCGCGGCCGCTTGAGGAGCTGCAGGCATAAAAAAGCGGGGGCATATGCCCCCGCTTTTTTAGGCGATTACAGCACCAGTGCGGCGATAGAAGCCGACAGCACGCTTACGAGCGTAGAGCCATAAACCAGTTTCAGACCGAAACGGGAGACCACGTTGCCTTGCTCTTCGTTCAGCCCTTTAATCGCACCGGCGATAATACCGATGGAGGAGAAGTTAGCGAAGGAGACGAGGAATACGGAGATGATGCCTTCCGCGCGCGGAGAGAGCGTGCCGGCAATCTTCTGCAGATCCATCATGGCCACAAACTCATTCGACACCAGTTTAGTTGCCATGATACTGCCCACCTGCAGCGCTTCGTGCGCCGGCACACCCATCACCCAGGCGACCGGATAGAAGATGTAGCCCAGGATCCCCTGGAAGGAGATACCCAGTACGGCGGCGAAGAGGGCGTTCAGCGCGGAGATCAGGGCGATAAAGCCGATCAGCATGGCGGCAACGATAATCGCCACTTTAAAGCCTGCCAGAATATACTCACCCAGCATTTCAAAGAAGCTCTGACCTTCGTGCAGATTCGCCATCTGCAGGTTCTCTTCGCCCTGTTCAACGCGGTACGGGTTAATCAGGGAGAGCACGATAAAGGTACTGAACATGTTCAGCACCAGCGCGGCCACCACATATTTCGGCTCCAGCATGGTCATATAGGCGCCGACGATAGACATCGAAACGGTAGACATCGCGGTTGCCGCCATGGTGTACATGCGGTTGCGGGACATTTTACCGAGAATGTCTTTATAGGCGATAAAGTTCTCAGACTGGCCGAGGATCAGGGAGCTGACGGCGTTAAACGATTCCAGCTTGCCCATGCCGTTCACTTTAGACAGAACGGTACCAATGGCACGGATCACAATCGGCAGTACGCGAATATGCTGCAAAATACCGATCAGCGCAGAGATAAAGACGATTGGGCAAAGCACCTTCAGGAAGAAGAAGGCCAGTCCTTCGTCGTTCATCTTACCAAAGACGAAGTTCGTCCCTTCGTTCGCAAATCCGAGCAGTTTTTCGAACATTTCGGAAAAGCCCTTTACGAAACCCAGGCCGACGTTGGAATTGAGGAAGAACCAGGCGAGCAAGACTTCGATAACGAGCAGCTGGATAACATAGCGAATACGAATTTTTTTGCGGTCATGGCTGACCAGCAATGCAAGTGCAGTAACGACAACAAGTGCGAGGACAAAATGAAGGACGCGGTCCATATTTGCTCCAAATATGAGGCAGATTTAATTTTCGTGCACATTCTATGAAACAAGCATAAAGAAAACGAGATCAAAGACACACTATAGTTACGTCCTGTGACGAGTCTCAAAAATAGTGATCAACCATGCATTTTTGTTATGTTACGTAAATGAGTGAAAAGTTAGTCGCTTGTGCTAATCTTTTAGTAATAGCAGGGTCTTCGCCACCGGCGATACTGACCTTATGTTCCCGCCTCATCTATCGTTATTTGCTATCAGAGAAATCATTACAAACTTTACAAATGAACTTGATAATCATTCTCATTTTGATAGCATTAAACATAGCAAAGGCTATATTTAGAGGCAGTGATGACGAACAGTCGCGTAGAGAGTAGCAGCGGTCGAGCCGCACGCAAGCTGCGGTTTGCATTAATGGGACCTGCGTTCATTGCGGCGATTGGTTACATCGATCCCGGCAATTTTGCGACTAACATCCAGGCCGGCGCCAGCTTTGGCTACAAGCTGTTGTGGGTTGTGGTCTGGGCTAACCTGATGGCCATGCTGATTCAGGTGCTTTCTGCCAAGCTGGGTATCGCGACCGGCAAAAACCTGGCGGAACAGATCCGCGATCGTTACCCGCGTCCGCTGGTCTGGTTCTACTGGGTGCAGGCGGAAATTATCGCCATGGCGACGGACCTGGCGGAGTTTATCGGGGCGGCGATCGGTTTTAAGCTGATCCTCGGCGTTTCACTCCTGCAGGGCGCGGTGCTGACCGGTATCGCCACGTTTTTAATTCTGATGCTGCAACGGCGCGGGCAAAAGCCGCTGGAGAAGGTGATTGGCGGCCTGCTGCTTTTCGTGGCGGCGGCCTATATTGTTGAGCTTATCTTTTCACGGCCCGATTTTGTCCAGCTCGGGAAAGGGATGATTATCCCCAGCCTGCCTACTTCCGACGCAGTATTTCTTGCCGCAGGGGTGCTGGGCGCCACCATTATGCCGCACGTAATCTATTTACATTCCTCCCTGACGCAGCAGTCGCAGGGCGGTTCGCGACAGGAGCGGTATTCAGCAACTAAATGGGACGTGGCGTTCGCTATGACCATCGCCGGGTTTGTTAATCTGGCGATGATGGCCACCGCCGCAGCCGCCTTCCACTTTAACGGCCATACCGGCGTTGCCAAACTTGACGAGGCCTATCTGACGCTGGAGCCTCTGCTGAGCCATGCGGCGGCGACCACGTTTGGTCTGAGCCTGGTCGCCGCAGGCCTCTCCTCAACCGTGGTGGGTACGCTGGCCGGCCAGGTGGTGATGCAGGGCTTTGTCCATTTTAATATTCCCCTCTGGCTGCGCCGCACGGTGACGATGCTGCCTTCGTTTATCGTCATCCTGATGGGGCTTGACCCCACGCGTATTCTGGTGATGAGTCAGGTATTGCTGAGCTTCGGAATTGCGCTGGCGCTGGTGCCGCTGCTGATGTTCACCAGCAACATAGCGCTAATGGGCGAACTGGTGAATACCACGCTTGTCAGACGCGCAGGGTGGATTATCGTGCTGCTGGTGGGAGGGCTGAATCTCTGGCTGCTGGCAGGGATGGCGCTGAATATGACGGCGTAAAAAAAGGAGCCTGCTGGCTCCTTTATCAGTTAGTGGCGATGTCCGCCATGTCCGTGGCCGTGACCACGACCTTTACCTGGTTTTCCCCAGCCGCGATGGTCGTCACGATCGCGCCAGCCTTCACGATAGCCGCGCTCATAAGCGTTATGTTTGTCCCAGCCGCGATGTCGGCCATTATCATGGTGGCGCCAGTGGTTGCCACGCCATTCATAGTGTCGGTGCCAGTAATCACGGTCGCGCCAGTAGCCGCCGTCCCAGTACCGCCCATAATCGTCGCGATCGCCAATTTGCAACTTCACCGAGGGCAACAGGGTGATTTCGCCTGCATTGGCGATTAGAGGCGCTGTTGCCATTAGCACAGCGGCCAGAATCAGTGACCTGAACATGTTCTCTCCTTCACGATCGGAGCCGTAAACGGCCTGTTAACGCAATATTACGAGGTGGTAAATCCCCATATCATCGCCTCAACTCCTAATTTACGAAGGAGAGCACTTTTTGCTAAAGCGGTTGCGCAAGGATCGTTTCGATGGTTTCCAGTTCCTGTGGAGTAAAGTGCTGATTCGCCAGCATGCCGACAGCATCGTCAATCTGGGCCGTTTTACTGGCGCCAATCAGCACGGAGGTTACTGCGTCGTGGCGCAATATCCAGGCCAGCGCCATCTGGGAGAGTTTCTGCCCGCGGCTTTCCGCCAGCGCGTTCAGCTGGCGTACCTGCGACAGCTTCTCGGCAGTGATCTGCTCCGGATTAAGGAAGCGGCTGGCGCTGGCTGCCCGCGAGTTCGGCGGGATGCCGTGCAGATAGCGATCGGTCAGCTGACCGCCCGCCAGCGGGGAGAAGGGGATGCATCCCACCCCGTTTTCCCGCAACGCGTCCAGTAACCCTTCTTCAGGCGCACGTTCAAACATGGAGTATTTCGGCTGGTGGATAAGGCACGGCGTGCCTAAGTCGTTGAGGATCCTGAACGCTTCCCGCGCCATTTCCGCCGGGTAATTGGAAAGACCGATATACAGCGCTTTCCCCTGACGCACCACATGGTCTAGCGCTTTCATCGTTTCCTGCAGCGGCGTCTGCGGATCCGGGCGGTGATGATAGAAAATATCCACATATTCCAGCCCCATACGCTTCAGGCTCTGATCGAGGCTGGCAATCAGGTACTTACGCGAGCCCCAGTCGCCGTATGGCCCCTCCCACATGGTGTAGCCCGCTTTGGTGGAGATAATCAGCTCATCCCGGTAGGGCAGGAAATCCTCCGCCAGAATCCGGCCAAAATTACGCTCGGCGGAGCCCGGGGGCGGACCATAATTATTGGCAAGATCGAAGTGAGTTATCCCGCATTCGAACGCGCGCTGTAAAAGTTGACGGCTGTTTTCAAGAAGCGTGGTATCGCCGAAGTTATGCCACAGTCCCAGAGAAATGGCGGGAAGCTTAAGACCGCTCTCTCCGCAACGGCGATAGTGCATTGACTGATAACGTGTTTTCTGTGCCTGAAAAACCATCCTCTTCTCCCCGGATGTCGTTGGTCGCTATCCATGTATACGTTTACACAACGCCTTTGAAAAGCGGATTTTTCGAACTCTTTGCGTAAACCCTTCTTTCCGCAGCTTTCTTTTGGCTATTTCTGGAAAGGTTTCGCGCTTATCTGATACTCAGGAAAAAAGGCCAATGTCGTAAGGACACCTGTTATGCAAACCCCCTACTGCGTCGCTGATTATCTGCTGGATCGCCTTTCTCACTGTGGTGTTGAACATCTGTTTGGCGTCCCCGGTGACTACAACCTGCAATTTCTCGATCATGTGATCGACAGCCCTGAGATCCGCTGGGTGGGCTGCGCAAACGAGCTCAACGCCTCCTATGCCGCCGATGGCTATGCCCGCTGTAAAGGCTTTGCCGCGCTACTCACCACCTTCGGGGTGGGGGAGTTAAGCGCCATAAACGGCATCGCCGGGAGCTTTGCGGAGTATGTTCCCGTCCTGCATATTGTTGGCGCACCCGCGAGTACCGCCCAGAAAAAGGGAGAGCTGCTGCACCATACGTTAGGAGATGGAGAGTTTCGTCATTTTTACACCATGAGCGAGCCGGTTACGGCGGCGCAGGCGATCCTCACCGAGCAAAACGCCTGCTGTGAAATCGATCGTGTCCTCTCGGTAATGCTGCGCGAACAACGTCCCGGTTACCTGATGCTGCCCGCCGATGTCGCCAAAAAACCCGCCATTCCGCCACAGAGTCCTCTTACCACAGCTCATCCGACGGCTGATGAAGCCTGCCTGAACGCCTTTCGCGACGCGGCGGCCTCGAGGCTGGCGGCAAGCAAACGGACGGCGCTACTGGCTGATTTTCTGGCCCTGCGCTACGGGCTGCAGGAGCCGCTGCGCCAGTGGATGCGCGAGACGCCGATGACCCACGCTACGATGCTGATGGGTAAAGGGCTGTTTGACGAACGCCAGCCCGGTTTTTATGGCACCTATAGCGGCGCGGCAAGCGCGGGGGCGGTAAAAGAGGCGATTGAAGGGGCGGATACGGTGCTCTGCATCGGCACGCGCTTCACCGATACCTTAACTGCCGGTTTCACCCATACGCTGACCCAGGAGCAGATCATTGACGTTCAGCCCTTTGCGGCCCGCGTTGGCGATCGCTGGTTTACCGGCATCCCCATGGCGCAGGCGGTCGCGATTCTTGCTGAACTGACGCAGGCGCAGGGGGGGCGTCTGCCGGCGCGGGCTGACAACGCCCTGCAGGCTTATCCGCAGGGCGCGCTGACCCAGGAGACATTCTGGAAAACGCTACAAACCTTTATTCGTCCCGGCGATATTATCCTGGCCGATCAGGGCACCTCCGCGTTTGGGGCGATCGATCTGCGCCTGCCCGCTGACGTCAATTTTATTGTCCAGCCAATATGGGGGTCGATTGGCTATACGCTGGCGGCCTCATATGGCGTGCAAACCGCCTGCCCGGACCGGCGGACAATCGTCCTGACGGGGGATGGCGCGGCGCAGCTGACGATCCAGGAGATGGGATCGATGCTGCGCGACAATCAGCGCCCCATTATTCTGGTGCTCAACAATGAGGGGTATACGGTTGAACGGGCGATCCACGGGCCGACGCAGCGCTATAACGATATTGCCCTGTGGAACTGGACGCAGGTGCCAAAAGCGCTGAGCCTGGAGAGTCAGGCAGAGTGCTGGCGGGTCAGCGAAGCGGGGCAGCTCGCCGAAGTGCTGGAGAGAGCCGCTCACCGTGACAGACTGTCGTTAATAGAGGTGATGTTGCCCAAAGAGGATGTTCCTCCTCTGCTGAGCGCCATCACCCGAGCGCTGGAAGCGCGAAATAACGCCTGATTGACTACCGCTTCGCCATTAGCATGGGTTTGCCCGCCAGCAGGAGCCAGGCGGGCAACATGACAATGCAGAGCAGCGGCAGCAGGGTGGTATCTGGTACCACCACTGCGGCCATAAAGAGGCTTAACCAGGCATCCCGGGTCACCACCAGCACCAGCCCCAGAATCGAGCAGGAAATCGTGATCGCCGCCGGGACAGCATCGACATGCTGGTGCAGCATCAGACCCAGCGCCACGCCGACAAAGACCGCCGGAAAAATCCGCCCGCCACGAAAGCCGCACGCCGCCGCCACGACAATAGCCGCCAGCTTAACCACCGCAAACAGCAGATAGTCCTGTGCGCTAAAAATCTGGCTGAAGGCCATCTGCTGCATCTCGTCCAGCCCTTTGAAGAGCGTTATCGGGCCGCCGATAGTTCCCAGAATGCCAAGCAGAAATCCTCCGATGCCGAGCACCAGCACCGGGTGTTTAAGCTGGTGCATCAAAGTATGCATTTTCGGCAGGGCCCAGACGGCAATCATCCCTAGCGCAATGGCAATCGCCGCGACGATCGCCCCGCTAAAGATATCGGTAAGCTGCATCTGTCCGTAGTGGGGGATGGGCAGGGAGAAGCGGGGTTGAAAAAAGAGTCCGGTGGTCAGCGCCCCGGCGGCGGCGGCCATTAGCGGCGCAAAAAGGCGATCCCAGAGCGGCACATCCTTATTACTCTGTAGCGTCTGGGAGAAGATAAGCGCGGCGGCAACCGGCGTACCAAAGAGCGCGCCGATAGTTCCGGCGGATGCGAGGATGGTCCAGTCCAGCGCTCCCACCCGGGGGAACGCGCGCGAGCCCAGAAAGACCGCCAGAGCAATATTAACGGCCATAATAGGATGTTCCGGGCCAAGGCTCACGCCGCCCGCCAGCCCGAGGATCAGCGCAATCAGCAGTCCCGGCAGCGCGGCGGGGGGGATTGGAGCGCCAATCAGCGGCTCCTGTGCTGGATCGGGGCCGGCGTGCCCTGGGCTGAAACGGATGACCAGCCCTACGGCTATACCGGTCAGGGTCAGCAGCAGGATAATCCAGCCCGGCGAGGCGGCATCGATACCGAGCCGCATCGGCAGGGCGGTCCAGAGTAACGTTTGCAGCACCGAGGCGACTTTCATAACGACGATCAATACCAGACTGGAGGCCACGCCAATAATCAGCGCTGGCAACGCCAGCAGCAGCATGGTTCTGGCTCGCGGATGGAGCATGATGATTTCCTTGTACAAAACTGTGGTCAATACTTTGCACATTCAGCCTGAAGGTAATAGTGCAAAAGGTGCTGAAACGGTAAAGTTCTTTTGTGACGAAGATCGATAATCCTGGAGCATGCGCATACAGGTCGTTGTCGTTATCAGGCCGTGAATTTACAGTGTCCTAAAGAATTATTCTGACTTTAGCGGAGCAGTAGAAGAATGACAAAATATGCTTTAGTAGGGGATGTCGGCGGCACCAACGCCCGCCTGGCTCTCTGCGATATCAACACCGGTGAGATTAGCCGGGCGAAAACCTACTCCGGGCTGGACTATCCAAGCCTGGAGGCGGTGGTTCGCGTCTATCTGGAGGAGCATGAGGTGAGCGTCGAGGATGGCTGCATCGCCATCGCCTGCCCGATCACCGGCGACTGGGTGGCGATGACCAACCACACCTGGGCGTTCTCCATTGCAGAGATGAAAAAGAATCTGGGCTTCGCGCATCTTGAAATTATCAATGATTTCACCGCTGTATCAATGGCTATCCCGATGCTGAAGGCGGACGAGCTGATTCAGTTTGGCGGTGCGCAGCCGGTGGAGGGGAAACCGATCGCCGTTTATGGCGCGGGTACCGGCCTTGGCGTGGCGCACCTGGTTCACGTCGACAGACGATGGGTCAGCCTGCCGGGTGAGGGCGGACATGTGGACTTTGCGCCGAACAGCGAAGAAGAGGGGATTATCCTGCACGAGCTGCGCGCCGAGCTGGGGCATGTCTCCGCCGAGCGTGTGCTCTCCGGCCCGGGGCTGGTGAACCTCTATCGCGCCATTGTTAAGTCAGACGGTCGTCTGCCGGACAATCTTCAGCCGAAGGATATTACCGAACGTGCCCTGGCGGATAGCTGCACCGACTGCCGTCGCGCGCTGTCGTTGTTTTGCGTCCTGATGGGGCGGTTCGGCGGTAACCTGGCGCTGACGCTTGGTACCTTTGGCGGGGTATATATCGCAGGCGGCATCGTGCCGCGCTTCCTGGAGTTTTTCAAAGCGTCAGGTTTTCGTGGCGGCTTTGAGGATAAAGGGCGCTTTAAAGCCTACGTCCAGGACATTCCGGTCTATCTGATCGTCCATGATAACCCCGGCCTGCTGGGTTCCGGGGCGCACCTGCGTCAGACGCTGGGGCAAATCCTCTGAAAGCATAGCCCTCTCTTCAGGAGAGGGCTACAGATGCATCAGCTGCCTGAACTCCTTCACCTTGCTTCGGCTGACCGGCACCTGGAAGTCGAGATCTTTAAGCCGCAGAATATAGGTATTGTTAAACCAGGGCTCGATCTCGCGGATCTTGTTCAGGTTAACGCAAAACGAGCGATGGCAGCGAAAGAAGTGCGACGCGGGCAGTTTGCTGCAAAACTCGGTGATGTTCATCGGCATGACGTAGGACTCTCGTCGCGTATAGACGAACGTCATCTTCTCGTGCGCCTCCGCATAGTAGATGTCATCCATCGGCGTCACGATAATCCGCTCATCCTTGATCAGATTGAGAGTGTCATTTTCGCGAGGCGAGGTGGGGGCAGCGCCCGGCTGCGGGCTGTTCTGCTGCTGCCATGCCAGCTCCAGCTTCTGCAGCATGCTGACAATACGCGACTCCTGCCAAGGTTTTAAAATATAGTCGAACGCTTCCAGCTCGAAGGCTTCCACCGCATGCTCTTTCCAGGCGGTAACGAACACGATAAATGGCTTATGGGCAAACTGATTAATGTTTTGCGCCAGCAGTACGCCGTCGAGCGACGGGATATTAATATCCAGAAAAATGGCGTCGACCCGGTTGTGCTGAAGAAATTTCAGCACGTCCAGTCCATCCTCAAACGTGCCCACTATCTCCATCTGGCTGTGTGTTTTAATCAGCCACGACAGCTCCTGCTGAGCCAGGAACTCATCTTCCACGATGATGACTTTCATAGTTTACTCCAGAGTCAGGGCAGTAAAAGGGGCTGCGCGGGGCCGGGCAGCCGGGCGTGGGGAAGATAAAAAGCGATCTCCGTTCCCGGATCCAGGCGGCGTATATGCAGCCCTTCACCATACAGCAGCTTGACACGATGATGGACGTTCAGCAGGCCAATTTTATTACCCGGCATCTCATTTGCCTCCACGCGGGCAATCACCGCCGGATCGATACCATGGCCGGTATCCCGCACCGCCACGCGCACCCGGTTGCCGTACTCCTCCACGCTGATGGTTACAACCCCTTTCCCTTTGCAGGGCTGAATGCCGTGGACGATCGCGTTTTCCACCAGCGGCTGGATCAGCAGGCTGGGGATGACGCAGTTCACCTCTTCATCAATATCGTAGATAACCGTCAGCTTATCGCCAAAACGCGCCTGCTCAATGGCGATGTAATCCTTGATCTGATACAGCTCTTTTTTGATGTCGATCTGCTCGTCATCCTTCAGCTCAATGTTGTAGCGCAGATAGCGCGACAGGTTAAAAATCAGCTGGCGGGCGGTGTCCGGATTCAGGCGAATCGAGGAAGAGATAGCGTTGAGGGCGTTAAAGAGGAAATGGGGATTGATCTTGCTTTGCAGCGCGCGCAGTTCAGCCTTATTAGCCATCTCCCGAAGCTGCTCCGCACGCGATACCTCCAGCTGGGTGGAGATAATTTGCGACAGCCCCACCGCCATCTCCTGCAGCGAAGAGGTGATCTGGTGCGCATGGCAGTAGTAAATTTTGAGCGTGCCGGTCACCACCCCTTTTTCCCGCAAGGGGATCACCAGCATGGAGTGAATTTCGGGCGTGCGGTGCGCCTCATCATTATTTTTTATAATGATGGTGCCAGTGTTGATCGCCTGGCGGGTGGTGGGGCTGATGGCGTCATCATTGTTGCGATAGTTCGCTTCGCCCACCCCCACGTAGGCGAGGACGCGCTCGATATTGGTAATCGCGACCGCATCAGCGTTGATATCGCGGCAGATGATATTGCACACCTGGCGCAGCGACTCGGCGTTGACGTGGCGAAATAGCGGCAGCGTTTTGTTGGCAATATCAAGCGCCAGCTTGGCCTGACGCGCCGCGCTGGCCTCTCTTTCCCCTTCGACGCTCTGTACCAGCAGCACGATAAAGCCGATACAGACGCTGCCCAGGATCATCGGAATACCAATTTTAGAGACGATATCCAGCCCGAGCGCCGTTGTGGGAGCCATGAGGATCACCAGCGTCATGGTCATGGTTTCGCAGATCATTCCCGCGAGAATGCCCACCCGCCAGTGCTGCGCTTTAGGCACTTTGCGGTTAATCCAGCCGGAAAAAAGTCCGGCGATAATACAGGTGATAAAACAGGGAGCCGCCGTCACGCCGCCGATATCAATCAGATAACGATGCGTACCGGCAATCACGCCGGTGATAATACCGACCCACGGACCGAATAAAATACCGCCCGACATAACGGAGATAATGCGGACGTTAACCAGCGAGCCCTCTACCGGCACGCCGGACCAGGTGCTGAATAAGGCAAGCAGGGAAAAAACGGCGGTAACAGCCAGCAACTCCTTCGGTGAATGGGCGGATTTATGAAGCAGTTCCCGGACAAGCCGAATGCGGATAAGAAAGAAGAGGCAGATAAGCATCAGCGCCGCGCGATCGAATACCGCCAGCAGCATGTTAAAAATTTCGTGCACGGTTAAACCTGGGAAAGCGTGAAAAACGTATGATAAAAAATCGTATCAGTAATGACCAGACATCAGCGCAATTAATCAAAAACCGGAAAGCCCCTTTCATTCAAAGGGGATTAACGGGCGAATGCCTCAGCAGGCGGCACGCGGTCACATTCATTTTATTAATGTTATTCTCTTGATATCATGCGGTTAACGAAACGGCTGCCATAATCCAATATCGAGTAACAGGCTTCCCCTTTTCTCATTCTTTCGCTTCCCATTTTGCGGGAAAATTATTTTTTGGTTGCCCTCTCGACAGCGGGAAATTTTTCAGGCTATTTTCTAAGCACGCCACAAACGTGGCGGCGTCGCTCGGACGGTCCGGGCGCTCACGTTAAACCGAGGAATCTATGGCTGCTTCTGAACGCCGCTTTACGCGTATCGATCGTCTCCCCCCCTATGTCTTTAACATCACGGCTGAACTGAAAATGGCTGCGCGCCGGCGCGGCGAAGACATTATCGATTTCAGCATGGGGAATCCCGACGGCCCTACGCCGCCGCATATCGTGGAAAAACTTTGCACCGTCGCCCAGCGCCCGGATACGCATGGCTACTCGACCTCGCGCGGGATCCCGCGTCTGCGTCGTGCCATCTCCCGCTGGTATCAGGATCGCTATCAGGTGGATATCGACCCCGAAAGCGAGGCTATCGTAACCATCGGCTCCAAAGAGGGACTGGCACACCTGATGCTGGCGACGCTGGATCATGGCGATACGGTACTGGTGCCTAATCCGAGCTACCCGATTCATATCTACGGGGCGGTCATTGCCGGGGCGCAGGTCCGCTCCGTGCCGCTGGTGGAGGGTGTCGATTTTTTCAACGAACTGGAGCGCGCGATTCGCGAAAGTTACCCTAAGCCGAAGATGATGATCCTCGGTTTCCCCTCCAACCCGACCGCTCAGTGCGTGGAACTGGAATTTTTCGAGAAAGTGGTGGCGCTGGCGAAGCGTTATGACGTGCTGGTGGTTCACGATCTTGCCTATGCCGATATCGTGTATGACGGCTGGAAAGCGCCCTCCATCATGCAGGTGCCAGGCGCGCGCGACGTGGCGGTGGAATTTTTTACCCTCTCTAAAAGCTATAACATGGCAGGCTGGCGCATCGGCTTTATGGTCGGTAACAAAACGCTGGTGAACGCCCTGGCGCGTATCAAAAGCTATCATGACTACGGCACCTTTACGCCGCTGCAGGTGGCGGCTATCGCCGCGCTGGAAGGCGATCAGCAGTGTGTTCATGATATTGCCGCGCAGTATAAACGCCGTCGCGATGTGCTGGTCAAAGGGCTACATGAAGCAGGCTGGATGGTTGAGATCCCGAAAGCCTCCATGTACGTCTGGGCCAAAATACCTGAGCCCTATGCGGCGATGGGGTCGCTGGAGTTTGCCAAAAAACTGCTCCAGGACGCTAAGGTCTGCGTCTCCCCGGGGATCGGCTTTGGGGATTACGGAGATACCCATGTACGGTTTGCGTTAATCGAAAACAGCGACCGTATCCGCCAGGCGGTGAGGGGGATCAAAGCGATGTTCCGCGCCGATGGTCTGCTGGCTGCGGGGCCTAAGAATCTTACCGAACAGGTATAAAAAAGCAGGAGCCAATGGCTCCTGCTTTTTTTACTGTATTCTCTTCGCTCAGATCATCAGGGCAAAGGTTCCGGCCCAGACTAAGAAGATGACCGAGATGCCCATAAAAAAATATTTCACGTTTCGTCGCTCCACGCGTCTCAGGACACGCATTTAAAAACAGAGTCCAACTGAGTATAGAGAGCGGAAGTCAGGCGCAAACGTAAATAAGAATTATCCCGCCGTAGTGCTGACGCCCGCTCAGAATTCTGTGCTTTCCCTTAGCCAGACGGCGCTAATGTACGCTTTAATTTAGCCCGTAGCAAGCGTGATTTTTACCTTTAATATCCAGTACTTACACGTGTCGTGGAACGGCGACAGTTTAATTTCGGACGGTAATAATAATAGACTCAGCGACGCCTGAATCGCCTGTTTTTTTACCGTACCCTTCGCGTTTTGGAGGGGCGTTTAATACCCACCCCACGAGATTATACATAGAGGGAGGCTTCGCCCTGCGGGCGCGTTTTAAAGCGGCGGTGCACCCAGAGATACTGCTCCGGCGCGCGCATAATTTCGCTTTCAATCACCTTGTTAATAAAGGCGGCAGCTTCACACTCATCCTGCGGGTAGTTCGCCATTTCCGGGGCGATGTGCAGGCGGTAACCGCTGCCGTCCGCTTTGCGGATCATGGTGACAGTTAACATCGAGGCGCCTGAGAGACGGGAGATCACAAAGGTACCGTTGGTGGTGCAGACATCCTTCACCGCAAAGAAGGGGGCGAAGCTGCTGCCTTTGCGACCATAGTCCTGATCGGGAGCAAACCAGACCGCTTCCCCTTTTTTCAAGGCGCCGACCATGCCCCGCAGATTATTACGGCTGATCATCGCCTTGTTTGAACGCATACGTCCGCGGGTTTGCACCCACTCCATCAGGGCGCTGTTGTGGGGGCGATAGGTCGCCATCATTGGCTGGCAAAGCCCCATGACGCGCCCGCCGAGCTCGAGCGACATAAAATGGACGCCAACCACCATCACGCCGCGATTGTTTGCCTGAGCACGCTGCAGGTTATGTAACCCGTCGACGTCAAACCATTTACGTACCCGTTGATCGGGCCAGAACCATGCCATGCCGGTTTCGAGTAATCCCATACCGAGGGATTTAAAATTTTCTGAAATCAGTTTTTCACGCTGGCTGTCGTTGTAGTGGGGAAAACAGAGTTCAATATTTTTACGGGCGATAGATTCGCGACGCTTCAGAAAAGGGCGGGATGCGCTGCCAAGGAAAGAACCGAGCAGTTGCAGCACCGGATAGGGGAGTTGTATTAACAACCACAGCAACCCCAGGCCAAACCATGTCAGCCAGTGACGCGGTTGTAAAAACGCGCGTTCAAATTTGCATTGGGACAAAATAGAAACCTTTTTTTGAGTCTTTATAGTAACGCAAAATGCGATACGACGTGCCGGTTTGGACCGTACTTCAAGGTTATGGTTGCAGGGTTTACTGAAGTTTACAGGATAGCCTGGCCATTGCTGACATCGGGTGGGCGGCGTAATGTAACACCGTTATACAGGATACGCTATGAGAGCTTTTTGATTAAAAAAGCGACAGTTTTAAGGCGGTTGATTTTAAAGGATTCTTTTTAATTATTACCAGAACGTTAAACGGTTTATGAAAATCAGAAGGGGGAAATAAACTATAAAGAACAGGGGTTTTTCAGCCCCAACCTGGTCGATTTCCGAATTTTGCATCTTTTTTTTCATCTGGCGCAGGAACAAGGCGTCTCCTGTAGAGTAATTTTGAGAGAAGTCCCATCCGCGTTGTGCAAGAAGAGGGGCTCATCAGGATAAAATCGTCCCCTGAAAACATTGCCTTTATGCTTCTCAATCCCCGTTACAGATTACCCTGATTTGCCTTTTATTTTCTCATTGCACCAGCGCAAGTAATATTTATTTGCCGCGTTCTGTCGGTGATAAATTAAGGATTTCCTCAAAATTAATGCCCGTTGCAGCGTTACGCAGATTTGCGGCACAATGCATCGTTATATTCCAGCGAGCGTGACGGGATAAATATTCACAGATAAAGCAGAGCAGTTTAATGTATTTATAAAGTGAATGGTTCTGTCAAAATATTTATACCCCCTCGCTTTACTGAGCGCCTGCTCTTTTTGAACAGGCGACTAAATACGGCCCGGTTTTATACACCCGGTTACAGCAACGGGTAGTCTTTGCCGGATAGTAAACAGATAACTGATTCAGGTTACCATGTCTGCCAAAATGCAATTTATGAAAAAATTACGCTCCTGCAGGCCCGCTCCGCCGGTGTCTGGAAGTAAAAGCGAGAAGGATATAGCGGCTTTTTGTGAAAGCATGAGCCTGCTTCAGGAAAAAACTGAGGGGTGGCTTGAGGGAACGGGAATCGAAACAGAAACATTTTCTGCTACCGTCACGGATCTGCTGGTCGATCGCAAGACCTTTAACGTGCCGGCTTTCCGCCTGCGCTTTCATGATAAAACGTTAACCTTTCTGCCCGTCTATCTCTATGGCCAGGGTGCGACGGGCTGTGTGGAGGTGAGCGGTGCGCAGAGCCCGGCTCCTTTATGCCGTTTATTTATGCGCGCAGGCCATCACAGAGCGTGGACCTGTAGCCGGGCAGGTACTGAGGCGGATGCGGTGCGCCTGTTTGATGAAGAGGCCTTCTTTGACATCGCTGGAATGCTACTGCCGTAACGGCATGGTTAATCGCTGAGATTCTTCCATGCATCGTCCCGCTCTCCGGAACGTTATAAAGCGCAGCACAGGGATTTTTATCCTGCTGGCGGCGGGCAGATTATGCCGGGCGAGAATATCTGACTGGGATGCAGGTAATAATGTTGCCTGCGCAAAACGGTTAGCTTTCGCTTTATTCTGTCGGCAGCAGAAGAGGGGATAAAGCGCCAGGATCCTGGCGCTCCATTGACTTAGCGAATAACGTTGCCGTGGCGAACGCAATGACCATCATTGCAGTTCACCGCATCCACCGTCGCTGCCCGGCGGTTACGTGCATGCGCGGTTACCGCAGCGGCTGCTACCGGGTGATCTGAGTTTGCCACCACTGCTGCGCGTTCTACGGGATGAAAGACGACACCGGCGAAAGCAGAGCAAGGGGCGATTAATGCCAAAGCGATGATGATTTTCTTCATTTTACTTCTCCGTAGATTTTGTATTGCCTGCTTCAGGCTTCAGTTAATGTTCTGGGGAGGAGTCCCTCATTTCCCGGTAGCCCTGAAATGACGAAGCCCGACTCTCTCCTGAAGTGCTAACGGCGTGAGGGTACTGTAAAGGGACGCGCGACGTTGTGTTTATGGGTGCTATTTACGGAAAACGCAGGTCAGTTTGGTCTTATGGCAGCCTGCTGTCGGCCGGTTTATAGATAAGGAGTGGCAGTGTTTAATCGAATCGATCGGTTTTTAATCTATCCCCCAGATGTTGCTCTGAAGGGCGTTACCCGATACAGCCTTGAGTTTCTCTGGTTTGGTATCAAAGAGCTGCGCGCCTGCCTCTTTGCCGGGCTCTTTTTTATAGCGATCTTCTCTGTTCCCCGGAGCGGATTAGGCGGGATCGCGCGCTACGATATCCTGCTGATCGTGGCCCTTGTCATCCAGTTCGTCATGGTGGCAACGAAGCTGGAAAGCCGGGATGAACTGAAGGCCATAACGTTGTTTCACATCCTGGGATTTGGGCTGGAGCTTTTTAAAACTTCTTCTGCGATTGGCTCCTGGCATTACCCCGAGGAGGGGTGGAGTAAAATCGGCGGAGTACCCCTGTTCAGTGGTTTTATGTATGCGGCTGTGGGCAGTTATATCGTCCAGTGCTGGCGCCTTTTTGATCTAAAAATCCGCCATCATCCGCCGGTTTCAATGGCGGTACTTCTCGCTTTAGCGCTATATGCTAACTTTTTCACTCATCATTATGTGGGTGACTATCGCTGGTACATTGCAGCCGTTGCGTTTGGGATGTATGCACGTTCAACGGTGATATTTACCCCTTACGATCGCCCGTACCGGATGCCCCTGCTGCTGGCATTTATCCTGATTGGATTTTTTATCTGGCTGGCTGAAAATCTGGGAACGTTATTTGGCGTCTGGCAATATCCCAATCAGATTGGCGCCTGGGCAACGGTGCATGTCGGAAAGTGGGGAGCATGGTCGTTGCTGGTAATGATGACCTTCACCATTACGTTGTTTCTAAAAGATATTAAGAAACGCATACATATTGCGCAGTAGATACCGGTAGTAATTGTACAGCTGCTGCTTGCGGGTGAGCAAAAGCGGAAGATAAGAAGAAAAAGGTGCTTATGGCGCCCCCTGCAGAAAGCAATTATTACGGTAATACCTTGAAATAGTTGTTTATTTATTGCATTTGTGTATTTGGCAGAAAACTTACGCCATTTCGGCAAATGTTTTACGAAAACGCAGCAGTGCGATGGTAAAAAACGCGCCGCCGATCGCCAGCAGGGTCAGGAACTGCGGCCAGACGATGGTAAAGTCCGCGCCGCGATAGAGAATAGCCTGCGCCAGACTCACAAAATGGGTGGTTGGCATACTCAGCATAATATCCTGCACCATCTGCGGCATACTTTCGCGCGGCGTCGAACCGCCGGAAAGCATCTGTAACGGCAGCAGCACCAGAATCATCAGCAGCCCCAGCTGCGGCATTGAACGGGCAACCGTGCCCATAAAAATGCCGATCGACGTCGTAGCGAACAGACTCAACGCCACGCCGAGCATAAACAGCGGGATCGAGCCGTCAATGGGCACCTGCAAGACTCCCTGCACCATACCTGTCAGCGATAGCCCGGAAACCACCAGCACTACCAGCCCCATTGACCAGACCTTAGCGAGCATAATTTCAAACGGCGTTACTGGCATCACCAGCAGATGCTCCACCGTACCGTGCTCGCGCTCGCGGATCAGTGCCGAGCCGGTCAGCACAATCGCCAGCATGGTGATGTTGTTGATAATCGCCATCACCGCGCCGAAACGCTTCTGCTCAAGGTTTGGGTTAAAGCGCATCCTCACCGCCAGATCCACTGGCAGCACGCTATTATCGCGGTAGCGGGCGACAAAGCTGTTTATCTCGCCGGTGACAATATTCTGAATATAGCTATTGCCGGTAAACGCCTGACTCATCCGCGTGGCGTCAACGTTGACCTGCAGATCCGGCTTTTTACCCGCCAGCACGTCGCGCTGAAAGTTCGGCGGAATATTGATGGCGAAGGTATAACGCCCGGCATCCAGCCCGGCGTCCATCTCTTCAGCGGTAATCAGCTCAGGCTCCAGAAACCACGGGCGATAGAAACCGTTGATGATCCGTGATGAGAGTTGTGATCTATCCATATCGGCGATGGCGATCGGCGCCAGATGCAGCGAGCCTGGCATTACCGTCGCGGAGGAGTAGACCGACACGGTAAAGGCAAAGACGATCAGCGCCAGCATCGCTTTATCGCCCAGCAGGCTGCGCAACTCTTTCACCCCGAGGTTATAAATATTGCGTAATCCGCGCATTATCCCTCCTGTTTTTTCAGCAGCCACACGCTCAACCCCAGCACCAGCGGCACGGCAATCAGCAGCGGGATAAACGATGCCCACAGATCGCTAAGCCCCAGTGCTTTCGAAAACGTACCGCGGGCGATGGTCAGAAAGTGGCTGGTTGGGTAGACCTGACCTATCCAGCGGCCCGGCCCTTCCAGCGAAGCCACCGGGTCGATCATCCCGGAAAACTGCGTTGCGGGGATCAATGTGATGATCGCAGTACCGAAAATCGCTGCAATCTGGCTCTTCATAAACGTCGAGATTAGCAGTCCCATGCCGGTTGCGATGGTGACGTATAGCAGCGCCGCCAGCGTCAGCGTCAGGAAACTACCCTTATGCGGCACCCCAAACATAAAGACTGACAGCGCGCACAACAGCAGGAAATTGAACATCCCCAGCACGATGTAGGGTAGCTGTTTGCCAAGTAAAAATTCGCTGCGGGTGGTCGGCGTGACGTACAGATTGATAATCGATCCCAGCTCTTTTTCCCGCACCACGCTCAGGGCGCTGAGCATTGCCGGGATCATCATCAGCAGCAGCGGAATTACCGCCGGAACGATGGCGGGCAGGCTTTTTACATCCGGGTTGTAGCGATAGCGGGTCTCTATTGACATCAGCGAGGTGTCGCCGCTGGCGTTAGGTTGCCGCCCGGCCATTTCCTGTAGCCAGGCCAGATGCATTGCCTGCACGTAGCCTCGCACCGTCTCCGCGCGGTTGGGCATCGCGCCGTCAACCCACACGCCAATCTGCACCGGCGTGCCGCGAGCAATATCGCGGCCAAAGTTCGGCGGGATCTCAATCGCCACCGCCAGCTCGCCATTGCGCATTCGGCGATCCAGATCGTCGTAGCTGTAGAGCGGCGTACGTTCGATAAAGTAGCGTGACCCGGCGATGCTCTGCGTCCAGCTCTGACTACTGACCGTTTGATCGCGATCGAGTACGGCGAAGCGCAGATTTTCTACATCCATACTAATCCCGTACCCCATGATAAACATCAGGATCACCGTACCCAACAACGCCAGCGTCGAACGTACCGGATCGCGTCTCAGCTCCAGTGCCTCCCGGCGGCTATAGCTGAACAGACGGCGCAGGCTGAAGAGCTGACGCGGCGCGTCGGCCTGCTTTTTAGGTGCGCTTTCGATCGCCCCGATGGCGGCGACCGGGTCTGCCGCGTCCTGTAGCCAGGCGATAAACGCCTCTTCAAGATTTGCCGTACCGCGTTGTTTTACCAGCGCTTGCGGCGTATCGCTGGCCAACACCTTGCCCGCGTGCATCAGCGAGATCCGGTCGCAGCGTTCCGCTTCGTTCATAAAGTGGGTGGAGATAAAAATGGTGACCTTATCTCGCCGCGCCAGGTCAACCATCAACTGCCAGAACATATCGCGGGCGATAGGATCGACGCCGGAGGTCGGCTCATCAAGGAGCAGCATCTCCGGGCGATGGATCACCGCCACCGCCAGCGATAGTCTTTGCCGGATGCCCAGCGGCAGCGCGGCGGGCAGGGCGTGCTCGACGTCGGTGAGCATAAAGCGCTGGCTCATCTCGGCCACGCGAGCGGGGATCTCTGCGTCAGGGATGTGAAACAGGCGCGCGTGCAGCTCCAGATTCTGGCGCACGCTCAGTTCGCTATAGAGTGAAAACGCCTGCGACATGTAGCCCACGCGGCGGCGGGTGTCGATATCCTTCGGATCTATCGGCTGGCCGAATAGCCAGGCTTCGCCTTCGCTGGCGGGCAGCAGCCCGGTCAGCATCTTCATGGTGGTAGATTTGCCGCAGCCGTTTGAGCCGAGAAAGCCGAAAATCTCGCCGCGCGAAATGCGGAAATTGACATTATCCACTGCGACAAAATCACCAAAACGCATGGTCAGCCCGCGCGCTTCAATGGCTATCTCATCTTCTGCGGCGTCACGTGGCGGAATAACGACTTGCTGATGCGTGTTGCGTAACGCTTCCGGCAGCAGGGCGATGAACGCCTGCTCCAGCGTCTGACTGGCGGTTTGCGTTCGTAGCTGTTCAGCGCTGCCGGTAGCCAGCACCTCACCCGCGTTCATGGCGACCAGCCAGTCGAAACGCTCGGCCTCTTCCATATAGGCAGTGGCGACCAGCATACTCATTTCCGGCTGACGCTCGCGGATGGTGTCGATAAGCTCCCAGAACTGCGCCCGGGAGAGTGGGTCGACGCCGGTAGTGGGTTCATCAAGAATCAGCAACTGCGGATCGTGGATCAGCGCGCAGCACAGGCCGAGTTTCTGCTTCATCCCACCGGAGAGTTTCCCTGCCGGGCGATCGCGGAACGGCGCCAGCCCGGTGCTGTGCAGCAGCTCGTCGATACGGCTTTCCCGCTCGTGCTTATCATGGCCGAACAGGCGGGCAAAGAAGTCGACATTCTCATACACCGAGAGGGTGTGATAGAGGTTTTTCCCCAGCCCTTGCGGCATCCAGGCGATTTTCGAGCAGACGTTGCGCCGATGCCGGGCGTCGCGCATGTCGCCGCCAAGCACCAGGACGTTACCCTGCCCGATAACCCGCGCGCCAGCGATCAGCGACAGCAGGCTGGATTTGCCTACGCCGTCGGGGCCGATTAGCCCGACCATGCAGCGTGAGGGGAGGGTCAGCGTGATATCGCGTAGTGCGGTCGTCGCGCCAAAGCGCTGGCTGACATTCTCCAGGCTGGCGACCGGGGGATAAACGTCCAGTTTCATTGCGGCACCCTTACCGCCAGCGCGGCGGGCCACGGCTGCTCTTTATCCAGCCGCACGTAGGCCATACCCGGCAGGCCGGTCTTCACATACTCCAGATGCTGCGCCAGCAGTTCAGGGGGAATGCGCGCTTTGACGCGGAACATCAATTTGAGCCGCTCATCGTGGGTTTCGACGGTTTTCGGCGTGAACTGGGCGACGCTGGCGACAAAGCTGATATTGGCCGGAATGACCAGATGCGGTGCGGCGTCGAGCACGATACGTACTTCGCTGCCCAGCGCCAGCAGACCCGCCTGCTCGGTTGGCAGGAAGAAGGTCATATAAACGTCGGCCAGATCGACCATATTAAGCACCCGGCCACCGGCGGCCAGTACTTCGCCCGGCTCGGCGACGCGGTACTGGATGCGGCCGTCGCGCGGGGCTTTCAGCGTACTATCCTCAATATCGGCAATGATGCGTCGCTCAGTCGCCTGAGCGGCCTCCACGCGGGTTTGCGCCTGAATAATGTTGGTGCGCGCGGCTTCAATAGCGGCCTTATCGGCGGAAACCTGCGCTCTGGCGGACTCCAGCGCCGCTCTACCGCTCCCGGCGGCTGCCCGGTCGTCATCCAGTTGTTGCGCCGATACCGCGCCGCGCTGGGAGAGCGTGCTGGAGCGAACGTGGCGTTTAGCGGCTGCGTCCAGCTCCGCCTGGCGCTGTTTCACCACAGCTTCGCTGGCGCGCATTTCGCTTTGCCGTTGATCCAGCAGCGCCCTGGCGGCAGCGACCGCGCTTTGCGCCTCTTTAATCTGCGCGGCGGCTTCCAGCCGTTGCTCGTTCAGCACCCGGGAGTCCATTTTCGCCAGTACGTCGCCCTGGTGGACAAACTGCCCCTCCTTCACCAGGATGACGTCAATACGACCGGCGATTTTGGTGGCGATATCCACCTCAGTAGCCTCAATTCTGCCGTTACTGCTGGCAAAGCCGTCCGGCAGTCCCGGCGGACGCAGCATCCACCACGCCACGGCGGCGGCAATTACCGCGAAACCGATAATGCACCAGGTCCAATGTCGTTTTAATTTATCCATACGCTACCCGCTCTGTTCCCTGTTGCTGAGTGGCGCGCGTTTCGTACTAAAGACGGAGGGGGAGGCTGTGAGGTGTGCTACTTATGTGATCATCATCAGCAATCCTGGCCGTAAATGAAACACGCACAGTTATAGCTACTGTGAATGTCATATTAACACCGGAATCGTTTATGTCCATACTGTTAGTAATGAATTGAAAAAACGTTAACATAACGAGAACAGTGTTGATGCGATCAGCTGCGCGGCGGCGGCGGGTAGAGGTAAGCCGGTTCCACCAGCCTTCTTTATAGCCTGCTTCTGTCCTGCCGGGTCAACGCCAGCAAGCAGCTTCATTTTTGCTTCTGATTGTTTTGCCCTGGCCCCAGTGTTCAGGATGCATATAGAAGAATGAAGGGCTGTGATGGTTCTTGTTCTGGAGTGAGGAGGTGGGTTCTGGCAGGAATGGCGTCCCCTGCAGGAATCGAACCTACAACTAGCCCTTAGGAGGGGCTCGTTATATCCATTTAACTAAGGGGACGAGGCGGCAAGATTATAACGTTAAATCCCTTTTGCGTTAAGCACATTGCCGCCTGACTGCTTAAAGAGTCGCCATTCAGGATGCTTTTTTAGCCTTCTCTTGCTCTTTCTGCTGCGCCTGAAGTTCCGCCTTGCGCTTGTTCGACATGTCATTACGAATTTGGGCGTGACTCAGCAGGGCAAAAATAAAGGTGCCTCCGCAAATATTTCCCGCAAGCGTCGGCAGGGCGAACGGCCAGAAAAACTCCGTCCAGTGTAGCGTACCGTTGAACACCAGATAGAGGATCTCAACCGTACCCACCACAATATGCGTCGTATCGGCCAGCGCGATAAGCCAGGTCATCAGAATAATCACCACAATCTTGGCTGAGCCAGCTGAAGGAAACATCCAGACCATCGTGGCGATAAGCCAGCCGGAGATAATCGCGTTAGCAAACATCTCAAACGGGGTGTTTTTCATTACGTCCATACCGATTTGAACGAACGCATCGCGCGTCTTTTCGTCAAAAATCGGCATATATTCAAACGCCCATGCCGCAATCCCGGTGCCAATCAGGTTCCCCAGCAGCACCACGCTCCACAGACGCATCAACAGGCCAAAATTCCCCAGGGTGGGATTTTGCATTACCGGCAGGACCGCCGTGACGGTGTTTTCCGTAAAGAGCTGCTGGCGCGCCATAATGACAATAATAAAGCCGAAGGTGTAACCCAGATTCTCAATCAGAAAACCACCCGGGACACCTTCCAGATGCACATGGAAAATCCCCTTAGCCAGCAGGGAGGCTCCCATCGACAGACCGGCGGCGATGGCAGACCAGAGCAGGGCCATGGCGTCACGCTCCATCTCCTTTTCGCCATCCTGACGAATATGCTCGTGAATCGCCATGGCGCGCGACGGCAGGCGATCCTCATCCACCTCTATCTCTTCGCCGCTGCGATTCTCCTCGCTCTCCACTTCCAGCTCGTCACTCTCTTTGTTGATTTTCTCTTCTTTTATATTGTCCATATAAAGACATCCTCAGCCTGAACATGGTATTAAGCGTAGCGGTTTTTTGTGACATACCCGGTAGCTATGCTCTGAAATTGTCGGTAATGACAATAAAGGCAATACAGGGAAGGCGCAGAGCCGATAAAATCAGAAACGAAACGAAAATAATAAAGTCGGGCTATGCTGAGATCGAGGCGGTGGCGAAGGTGCTATCGCATGCGTGGACATCGGTAAGCGTGCTGTTACAATCAGCAGCATGTTAACAGGCGGGGCGTATGTCGCTTCGTTACGGATGGCAATCAACGATAGCCATACTGCACAGGGAGAAACTTATGAAATTTCGGCTGTCGGCGCTTGCGCTGGGCACCACCTTGCTCGTGGGCTGCGCCAGCTCAGGCGAGCAAACGGGGCGCTCCGATCCTTTAGAAGGGTTCAACCGCACCATGTACAACTTCAACTACAACATGCTGGATCCCTACGTGGTGCGTCCGGTCGCTGTGGCATGGCGCGATTATGTTCCGCAACCTGCGCGTAATGGGCTGAGTAATTTTACCAGCAACCTGGAAGAGCCCGCGGTGATGGTCAACTATTTCCTGCAGGGCGATCCCTATCAGGGAATGGTGCACTTTACCCGCTTCTTCCTTAATACCCTGCTCGGCATGGGCGGCTTTATCGACGTGGCGGGAATGGCGAATCCGAAACTCCAGCGTGAACAGCCGCATCGCTTCGGTAGTACGCTCGGGCACTATGGCGTAGGCTACGGCCCGTATGTGCAACTGCCTTTTTATGGCAGCTTTACGCTGCGTGATGAAGGCGGGGATGCGGTGGATACGCTCTATCCGGCGCTGTCATGGCTCACCTGGCCGCTCTCTATCGGCAAGTGGGCGGTAGAGGGGATCGAAACCCGTGCCCAGCTGCTCGATTCCGACGGCCTGCTGCGCCAGTCCTCCGATCCTTATATTATGGTTCGCGAAGCTTACTTCCAGAATCATGACTTTATTGCCAACGGCGGCAAGCTTAAGCCAGAAGAGAACCCGAACGCGAAAGCGATCGAGAATGAACTTTCTGAGATCGATTCAGAATAAAAAAAAGGTGAGCCAGGCTCACCTTTTTATCATTTACGCTATCAGAATGCGTAGTTGAAGTTCGCGCCGTAGAGCCAGGCTTTACCCTTGGATTCGAACTCGTACGGGCCTTCCTGGAAGCTGACTTTCTGACCGTGCATATAAGAGACGCCGACATCCACCGAGGCATCTTCGTTAAATGCGTAGGTTGCACCCGCACTCACCCAGAAGCGATCCTGATCCGGGATGGAGATAGACCGATGATCTGCCGGTACCGGGCTGTCATCAAAGGCAACGCCGGTACGGAAGGTCCAGTTATCATCCATATAATAGGTAGTACCCAGCGCGATACGGTAGGCGTCGCGATAGCTTTCATCTTTATAGAACAGCGTATCGCCATCGCTGTTGGTCGCTTTCAGCTCCTGGAACTGGCTCCAGCTGGTATAGGTCAGGCTGTAGTGAATCGCCCACTGCGGCGCCACTTTGTTATACCCCGACAGCTCCCACATTTCCGGCAGGTTGAGGGTTAAAGAACCACCGGTTGTCCGGCCATCGGTACCCATCGGCAGACCGAACGTGCCGAGGATTTGGTTATAGGCGGAGGGCAGGCTGCTCTTGTAATCGCCGTCGAAATCAATTTTGACTTCGGAACGATAGGTGAAGCCATAACGGTTATCTTTATCGACTTCATACAGAATACCGGCGTTCCAGCCAAAGCCCCATTCGTCGCCTTTCAGATGCGCAATCTGCGTATCACCAGGAATACCGGCGACCTGCTGCGCAAGCGGCGGCGGCAGCGCGCCAGAGCCAGCAACAATCTGGCCCAGGTCACCTGCATAACGCTCGATTTTGGCTCGGGCGTATACGGCATCGAAGCCCACGCCAAAGCTCCAGTGGTTATCCAGACGGTAGGCGCCGCTCAGGTTGAGGTTGAGGGTCTCCAGATCGGTTTTCCCGCCAAATGCGCCAGCCGGGTAGTTATTTGAAAATTCAGTCGCTAAGCCGTAGTTAGAGGTGACCGATGCGCCCCAGCCAAACTGGTCGTTAATCGGGGCGACAAAATGCAGGTTCGGTACCCAGGCGGTGGGGGCGATATTATCCCCATGCAGGCTACGACCGGTCGGAGAGGTACCGGTAATATCGACGCCCGGATCAACGAAAATAGCCCCCGCCGAGAAAGTAGGGCGGTCAAACAGAGTGATCAGCGCCGGGTTGCGGCTGACGTTGCCCGCGTCATCGGCGATAGCACCTTCCCCGGAGTAGGCTCGGCCAAGTCCAGAGGCGGAAAATTCGTTAAGCTGGAAGCCCGCTGACCAGGCGGAGGAGGAGACGATTGCCACTGCAACTGCTAACGCAGTTTTGTTGAACAGGGTTTTCTGGCTCATGACCAAAACCTCATCGAGTTATTTTTATTCAATAAATGTTACATACAGTAACAGGAGCGCGAAGTGTAGGGTCTGCGGTAATACTTAGAAATCAGACCAGTGGCGAGAGTATAGGTCTGACCAGATGTAATGTTGCAAGTTTGTTTATAAGATTTTTCAGAGTTGTTTTTCGAAACGGGATCTGCGTGGCAAAAATGGGGGCCGCTTCGTTGGTGAAAAAAAGCCATATTTGAGTTAGATCATTTTTTATTGTGATATTGGTCACTTATCCCCATTCATAGCATTAACGGCTGGAGCCCCTCCTTGCAGGAGAGTAAAATAGTCGCATTCTGTTTAGCTCGCGCCACGCGCGAAAAGAGAGGAGATTACGCTATGAGTAAATGCAGTGCTGATGAGACCCCGGTTTGCTGCTGTATGGATGTTGGCACCATCATGGACAACTCCGATTGCACCGCTTCCTGGAGCCGCGTTTTTGCAACCCGTGCCGAAGCAGAAGAGATGCTCGCTTCGCTGACCAAACGCGCGCGCGATGTGGAATCTGAACCCTGCCAAATCAGCTCCACCTTCACCGACGTTGAAGGCGGCGTGCAGCTGGATATCGATTTTGTCTTTGCCTGCGAAGCGGAAACGCTGATTTTCCAGCTCGGTCTGCGTTAATCCCTTCACGCTACGCGTTACATCCCGGCCCCTGATTGTTCAGGGGCCTCTTTTTTTCTGTTTTACCTCGCAATTTTTCAACTCCCCGATTGGCTGAATGTAAAATAATGGTTAAAACTGTTATCAGGTCAGACCACTTAATATTTTGTCATTTCACAGGGGAGCGTTATGAGTCAGGCATTACCGCTAATCACCCGCGAGGGCGATCGCATTGCCATTGTGAGCGGATTACGCACGCCGTTTGCCCGACAGGCGACCGCATATCACGGTATACCGGCAGTCGATCTCGGGAAAATGGTGGTAGGGGAGATGCTGGCTCGCAGCGAAATCCCCGCTGAAGTCATTGAGCAGCTGGTCTTTGGCCAGGTCGTTCAGATGCCTGAAGCGCCCAATATCGCCCGTGAAATTGTGCTGGGCACCGGGATGAGCGTCCATACCGATGCCTACAGCGTAAGCCGCGCCTGCGCCACCAGCTTTCAGGCGGTGGCGAACGTGGCGGAAAGCCTGATGGCAGGCACCATTCGCGCCGGGATCGCAGGCGGCGCCGACTCCTCTTCCGTACTGCCCATTGGCGTCAGCAAAAAGCTGGCGCGTGTGCTGGTGGATGTGAATAAAGCGCGCACGATGAGCCAGCGGCTGAAGCTTTTCTCCCGCCTGCGCCTGCGCGATCTGGCCCCCGTCCCGCCTGCCGTGGCGGAATATTCCACCGGTCTGCGCATGGGCGATACCGCCGAGCAGATGGCGAAAACCTATGGCATCACCCGGGAGCAGCAGGATGCGCTGGCGCACCGCTCCCACCAGCTTGCGGCGCAGGCCTGGTCAGAGGGGAAACTGAGCGACGAGGTGATGACAGCCTATGTGCCGCCATACCGCCAGCCGTTAGCGGAGGACAACAATATTCGCGGCGCGTCGACGCTGGCGGACTACGCCAGACTGCGTCCGGCATTCGATCGTAAACATGGCACCGTTACGGCAGCAAACAGTACGCCGCTGACCGACGGCGCGGCGGCGGTGATCCTGATGACCGAATCCCGCGCCAGGGAGCTGGGCCTGACGCCGCTCGGCTATCTGCGCAGCTATGCATTCACCGCGATTGATGTCTGGCAGGACATGCTGCTCGGCCCCGCCTGGTCAACGCCGCTTGCGCTGGAGCGCGCCGGTTTAACGCTTTCCGATCTTACCCTTATCGACATGCATGAAGCGTTTGCGGCGCAGACCCTGGCTAACCTGCAGCTGCTTGCCAGCGATCGTTTTGCCCGGGAAGTGCTGGGCCGTTCGCAGGCTACCGGCGAAGTTGATGAGAGCAAATTCAACGTGCTGGGCGGCTCGATTGCCTACGGGCATCCGTTTGCCGCCACCGGTGCGCGCATGATTACCCAAACGCTACGCGAACTGCGTCGACGCGGCGGTGGATTCGGGCTGGTTACCGCCTGTGCCGCAGGCGGGCTGGGCGCAGCGATGGTTCTGGAGGCTGAATAATGGAGAATATTTCCGCTTTTACCCTGACGATCCGCCCGGATCAGGTTGCCGTGGTCACCATCGACGTGCCGGATGAGAAAATGAATACCCTGAAGGCTGAGTTTGGCCAGCAGGTCCGCGCGATTCTGAAGCAGATCCGCGATGACAAGGCGGTGCGCGGGCTGGTCTTTATCTCCGCCAAGCCCGATAACTTTATCGCCGGGGCGGATATCAACATGATTGCCCGCGCCAGCAGCGCGCAGGAGGCGGAAGATCTTGCCCGGCAGGGGCAACAGATTATGGCTGAGATCCACAGCATGCCGATCCCGACGATCGCGGCGATCCACGGTGCCTGTCTCGGCGGCGGGCTGGAGCTGGCGCTGGCCTGCCACAGCCGCGTCTGTACCGACGATCCTAAAACGCTGCTTGGCCTGCCGGAGGTGCAGCTGGGATTACTGCCGGGTTCCGGCGGTACGCAGCGGCTGCCGCGCCTCGTTGGCGTCAGCACCGCGCTGGAGATGATCCTGACCGGCAAACAGCTTCGCCCCCGTCAGGCGCTAAGGGCGGGGCTGGTGGACGAGGTGGTGCCACATACCATTCTGCTGGAGGCGGCGGTTGCGCTGGCGTTAAAGGGGCGCCAGACCCGTCGTCCTCTGCCGGTGCGTGAGCGTGTGCTTGCCGGACCGCTTGGACGCACTCTGCTGTTCAATATGGTGGGTAAAAAGACCGAGCACAAAACCAAAGGCAACTATCCGGCGGCAAAACGCATTCTTGAGGTTATTGAAACCGGACTGGCGCAGGGCAGCAGCAGCGGCTATGCGGCAGAGGCCAAAGCCTTTGGCGAGCTGGCGATGACACCGCAGTCCCGGGCGCTGCGTAACATTTTCTTCGCCAGCACCGAGGTGAAAAAAGATCCCGGCAGCGCCGCTGCCGCCGGTCCGCTTCACGCCGTGGGCGTGCTGGGGGGCGGACTAATGGGTGGCGGTATCGCCTTTGTTACCGCCAGCAAGGGCAAACTGCCGGTTCGCATCAAAGATATCAATCCGCAGGGGATCAATCACGCGCTGGCCTATAGCTGGCAGCTGCTTGATAAGAAGGTCAAACGCCGCCACATCAGGGCAGGCGAGCGCGATCGCGAGCTGGCGCTAATTTCCGGCACCACCGACTACAGCGGCTTTGGTCATCGTGACGTGGTGATTGAGGCAGTCTTTGAGGATCTGGCGCTCAAGCAGCAGATGGTGGCAGAAGTGGAGCAGCACTGCGCACCGCACACGATTTTTGCCTCGAATACTTCCTCCCTGCCCATCGGGGATATCGCCGCGCAGGCGGCCAGGCCGGAGCAGGTCATCGGGCTGCACTACTTCAGCCCGGTCGAGAAAATGCCTCTGGTGGAGGTGATTCCCCATGCCGCCACCAGCCCGCAAACCATCGCAACGGTGGTGAAGCTCGCTAAAAAACAGGGGAAAACCCCGATTGTGGTGGCGGATAAAGCCGGTTTTTACGTAAACCGCATTCTGGCGCCCTATATAAATGAGGCGATGCGCCTGCTCACCGAAGGTGAGAAGGTGGAGCATGTGGATGAAGCGCTGGTTAAATATGGTTTTCCGGTCGGCCCAATCCAACTTTTGGATGAGGTCGGAATCGATACCGGCACTAAAATTATTCCTGTGCTTGAGGCCGCTTATGGAGAGCGTTTTAGTCCGCCTGCAAACATTGTTTCTGCAATTTTGAATGACGATCGCAAAGGCAGAAAAAATGGCCGGGGTTTCTATCTTTACGCGGTAAAAGGGCGTAAAAGCAAGAAGCAGGTAGACCCTTCAGTTTACGGGCTTATTCGCGCTTCCGGGCAGGGGCAGTTAACGGCTCAGCAGTGTGCCGAGCGTTGCGTGATGATGATGCTTAACGAAGCGGCGCGCTGTTTCGACGAGCAGGTGGTGAAAAATGCCCGCGATGGCGACATCGGCGCGGTGTTTGGCATCGGTTTTCCACCTTTCCTGGGTGGCCCGTTCCGCTATATGGATAGTCTGGGCGCGGGTGACGTGGTGGCAACATTACAGCGGCTGACTACGCTGTATGGCCCACGATTTACGCCATGCGAGGCGTTGCTGCGGATGGCGGAAAATAATCAAAATTTTTGGCCAACAGAGGAAACTGACCTCGCAAATCAGGGTCAAAGTAGGGTACATCCCACATTGAATGAGACCGCTACTGGTTAAAGTGTAATCAGCCATTGACTATACTTACATCAATGAGGTAAAACACAGCGTTTCATTCATTGGATGGATCAGGCACAATGCCCGACCATCGGGTTTTCTACCTCGTTTATCTTCATTAACAGGTAGTCAACGCCGATGATTCTGGTTAACAAAAGCGGTGCAATATGCAAGTTTTTATCATGCGTCACGGCGACGCGGCACTCGATGCCGCCAGTGACTCTGTTCGTCCTTTAACACCCTGTGGCTGTGACGAATCCCGTCTCATGGCAACATGGCTCGAGGGGCAAAAAGTGGATATCGAACGCGTTCTGGTTAGCCCTTTTCTGCGAGCTGAACAAACGCTGGATGTGGTAGGGGAGTGTATGGCCCTGCCGGCTCAGGTCGATGTCCTTCCTGAACTCACCCCCTGCGGCGATGTCGGCCTGGTAAGCGGCTATCTGCAGACGCTCTGCGCCGAAGGGGTCACCTCCGCGCTGGTTATCTCTCACCTGCCGCTGGTTGGCTACCTGGTCTCTGAACTCTGCCCCGGCGAAACGCCGCCGATGTTCACCACCTCGGCTATCGCTAACGTTACCCTTGACGATGAGGGTAAAGGGGTCTTTAACTGGCAAATGAGCCCCTGCAATCTCAGGATGGCGAAAGCGATCTGATGCTAAGGGCAAAGGCGGGTCGCCCTGTTACCCGCCAGTCCCATCAGCGCCGTCAGGGCAATTCTGGCGGCAACCACTCCTCGACTTCAATCAACACCAGCAGCGCGGCGTCGCCGCCATACTCTTTCGGCGCCTGATGAAAAGCCATGACGTGGGGATGCTGCGCCAGCCATAGCGGCGTCTGCTGTTTAAGAATATGTTTACCGTGACCGTGCATCACGCAGGCGCAAAAAACATGTTCGCGGCGGCAGGCGGCGATCAGCGCACCCAGCTCCTGCTTGGCCTGCATCTGCGTCAGGCCGTGCAGATCGAGAAACAGCTCCGGTGAATAGTCTCCCCGGCGCAGCTTCTTCAACTCAAAGTGGCTGACATCCTGGCGCACATACTTTACGGCCCCTTCGGTATTGAGCAGCGGCTGAAACTCATCAGAAAAGTAGTGGCTGTTATCCGCCTGCTCTGACAGCAGCCGTTTAACCGGCACCTCCGTCACTTTTTTACGCAGGGGACGGTGCACGATGGTGTCCTGCCTGATTTCACGCGTCCCGCTCATTAGCTGGCGAAACAGCGCCTGATCCTCCTCGCTAAGCGTTGTTTTCTTTTTCATTTCTCACTCTCATCTCTTATTTCCTCTAGTTTACCTGAGGCGGAGGCAAGCAAAACGCATTTTTTCACGCATCGCTGCGGGCGACATTGCTGATTTATCGCCGTCTTCATGGCAAACTAGCCGCCGAAAATTATGCGAGCATGCCCTGGAGGAAAGAGTGGATAAAATATTTGTCGATGAAGCAGTAAACGAGCTGCATACCATACAGGACATGTTGCGCTGGTCGGTTAGCCGCTTCAGCGCCGCCAATATCTGGTACGGACACGGTACCGATAACCCATGGGATGAGGCGGTACAGCTGGTGCTGCCGTCACTCTACCTGCCGCTGGATATTCCTGAAGATATGCGCACCGCGCGCCTTACCTCCAGCGAAAAACACCGCATTGTCGAGCGTGTGATCCGCCGCGTTAACGAACGTATTCCGGTGGCTTACCTCACCAATAAAGCCTGGTTCTGCGGCCACGAGTTTTACGTGGATGAACGCGTGCTGGTGCCGCGCTCCCCGATTGGCGAGTTGATCAACAACCGCTTTGCCGGGCTGATTAACCATCAGCCGCAGCACATTCTGGATATGTGCACCGGCAGCGGCTGCATTGCGATTGCCTGCGCCTACGCCTTCCCGGAAGCGGAAGTTGACGCGGTGGATATCTCTACCGACGCGCTGGCGGTAACTGAGCATAATATTGAAGAGCACGGTCTGATCCACCACGTGACGCCGATCCGCTCCGACCTGTTCCGCGAGCTGCCGCCGTTGCAGTACGATCTGATCGTGACCAACCCGCCTTACGTGGACGCGGAAGACATGTCCGATCTGCCAAATGAGTATCGCCACGAGCCGGAGCTGGGGCTGGCCTCCGGCAGCGACGGCCTGAAGCTGACGCGCCGTATTCTGGCCTGCGCCCCGGATTACCTGACCGATGACGGTATTCTGATTTGTGAAGTCGGTAACAGCATGGTACATCTGATAGAGCAATATCCCGACGTGCCGTTCACCTGGCTTGAGTTTGATAACGGCGGTGACGGCGTCTTTATGTTGACCAAAGCGCAGCTTGTCGCCGCCCGGGAATATTTCAGCATCTATAAAGATTAATCCAGCGGGCTACGGCCCGTTACACAACGCACAATCAGAAAAAACAACGGAACCGTGATGGCAGGAAACAGTATTGGACAATTATTCCGCGTGACCACCTTCGGAGAGTCGCACGGGCTGGCGCTGGGCTGTATCGTTGATGGTGTACCGCCCGGCATCGAACTGACCGAGGCTGACCTTCAGCACGATCTCGATCGCCGTCGCCCGGGGACTTCGCGCTATACCACCCAGCGCCGCGAGCCCGATGCGGTCAAAATTCTCTCCGGCGTCTTTGAAGGCCGTACCACCGGCACCAGCATCGGGCTGCTGATTGAAAATACCGATCAGCGCTCCCAGGACTATGGCGCCATTAAAGATCTGTTCCGTCCGGGCCACGCGGACTATACCTACGAGCAAAAGTATGGTTTTCGCGACTATCGCGGCGGCGGACGCTCCTCCGCGAGAGAAACCGCCATGCGCGTGGCGGCGGGCGCGATTGCGAAAAAATATCTGCAGCAGAAATTTGGCATCACCATTCGCGGCTGCCTGACCCAGATGGGCGATATTCCGCTGGCTATTAAAGCCTGGGACCAGGTTGAACAGAACCCCTTTTTCTGTGCCGACCCGGAGAAGATCGAGGCGCTGGACGAGCTGATGCGCAGCCTGAAGAAAGAGGGCGACTCCATCGGCGCGAAGGTGACGGTAGTGGCCGACGGCGTACCGCCCGGGCTTGGTGAGCCGGTATTTGACCGCCTTGACGCCGATATTGCCCATGCGCTGATGAGTATCAACGCGGTGAAGGGGGTGGAAATCGGCGACGGTTTTGACGTGGTTCAGCTTCGCGGCAGCCAGAACCGCGACGAAATCACTGCTCAGGGTTTCCAGAGCAACCACGCGGGCGGCATTCTCGGCGGTATCAGCAGCGGGCAGCAGATTATCGCTAACATCGCGCTGAAGCCCACCTCCAGTATTACCGTACCCGGACGTACCCTGAACCGTTCTGGTGAAGAAGTTGAGATGATCACCAAAGGGCGTCACGATCCTTGTGTTGGGATCCGCGCGGTGCCGATCGCGGAAGCGATGCTGGCGATCGTGCTGATGGATCACCTCCTGCGCCATCGCGCGCAGAACGCGGACGTAACGACTCCTCTTCCACGCTGGTAACCATGAAAAAAACCGCAATCGCTCTGCTGGCGCTGCTCGCCAGCGGGGCTTCGCTGGCGGCGACGCCGTGGCAAAAAATTACCCAGCCGGTGGCGGGCAGCCCGCAGTCGATCGGTGCCTTTTCCAACGGCTGTATCGTCGGCGCGCAGCCGCTGCCGCTCCAGTCTGACAGCTGGCAGGTGATGCGCACCGACCAGCGCCGCTACTTTGGCCATCCGGATCTGCTGCTGTTTATTCAGCGGCTGGGCAGCCAGGTCCATAGTCTGGGATTAGGCACTCTGCTGATTGGCGACATGGGAATGCCGGCGGGCGGGCGCTTTAACGGCGGCCACGCCAGCCACCAGACCGGCCTCGACGTCGATATCTTCCTGCAGCTGCCGAAGGCCCGCTGGAGCGCGGCCCAGCTGTTAAAACCGCAGGCACTGGACCTGGTCGCTGCCGACGGTAAAAACGTGGTGCCGTCGCTCTGGTCGAAGGATATCTTCAGCCTGATTAAGCTGGCGGCCAACGATAATGACGTCACGCGGATTTTCGTCAATCCGGCAATCAAAAAACAGCTCTGCCTGGATGCCGGCAGCGATCGCGACTGGCTGCGCAAGGTGCGCCCCTGGTTCCAGCATCGCGCCCATATGCATGTGCGCCTGCGCTGTCCGGCTGACAGCCTGGAGTGCATCGATCAGCCGCCGCCGCCGCCCGGCGATGGCTGCGGCTACGAACTGCAAAGCTGGTTCGAGCCCGCTTCGCCTGGAACAACCAAGCCTGAGAAGAAGAGACCGCCTGTGCTGCCGCCTTCCTGCCAGGCGCTACTGGATGAGCATCTGCTGTAATGGATAATTTTGTCGATCTGTTCATGGTCTCCCCGACCATGCTGGTGGCCCTCTTTTTTGTCGCCATGCTGGCGGGATTTATCGATTCGCTGGCGGGTGGGGGCGGGCTGCTCACGGTTCCGGCGCTGCTGGCGGCAGGCATGAATCCCGCCCAGGCGCTGGCAACTAATAAGCTACAGGCATGCGGCGGCTCGCTCTCCTCTTCGCTCTACTTCGTGCGCCGCAAGGTTGTCAACCTGGCCGATCAAAAGCTCAATATCGCGATGACCTTTATCGGCTCAACCGCCGGTGCGCTGCTGGTGCAGCATGTCCAGTCAGATATTCTGCGCCAGATCCTGCCGGTGCTGGTTATCTGTATCGGTCTCTATTTTTTGCTGATGCCTAAGCTTGGAGAAGAGGACCGACAGCGTCGTCTGCACGGGCTGCCGTTCGCCCTGATCGCGGGCGGCTGCGTTGGCTTCTACGACGGCTTCTTCGGCCCCGGCGCGGGATCGTTTTACGCGCTGGCCTTCGTTACCCTCGCCGGGTTTAACCTGGCGAAATCCACCGCCCATGCCAAAGTGCTTAACGCCACCTCCAACGTCGGCGGCCTGCTGCTCTTTATCATCGGCGGCAAGGTGGTGTGGGCCACCGGATTTGTGATGATGGCGGGGCAGTTTTTAGGCGCGCGCGTCGGCTCGCGCCTGGTATTAAGCAAAGGACAGACGCTTATCCGGCCGATGATTGTTATCGTCTCGGCGGTAATGAGCGCCAAACTTCTTTATGACAGCCATGGACAGGAGATCCTCCACTTTCTGGGGATGCACTAATGAAAACTACCCATCACTATGAACAGCTGATCGACATATTCGATCGCTGCTTTGCGGATGATTTTAATACCCGTCTGATTAAAGGCGACGACGAACCGATCTATCTTCCTGCTGATGCCGACGTGCCGTATAACCGTATCGTCTTCGCGCACGGCTACTATGCCAGCGCGCTGCATGAAATTTCGCACTGGTGCATTGCCGGTAAAACGCGCCGCGAGCAGGTGGACTTTGGCTACTGGTACTGCCCGGACGGGCGGGATGCCGCTACCCAGGGGCAGTTCGAAGATGTTGAGGTCAAGCCGCAGGCGTTTGACTGGCTCTTTTGCGTGGCGGCGGGCTACCCCTTTAACGTCAGCTGCGACAACCTTGAGGGCGACGTCGAGCCGGATCGCGTCAAGTTTCAGCGTCGCGTCCACGCGCAGGTGATGGAATACCTTGAGAAGGGGATCCCTGCCCGTCCGGCGCGTTTTATCAAAGCCTTACAGGATTACTACCACACGCCGGAGATCAAGGCGGAACACTTCCCCTGGCCGGAAGATATTAATTGAGGAAAGAAGATGATCGCAGAATTTGAATCACGCGTCCTGGCGTTAATTGATGACATGGTGGAACACGCCAGCGATGATGAGCTGTTTGCCAGCGGCTATCTGCGTGGTCATCTGACCCTGGCGATAGCGGAGCTGGAAGCGGGGGACGATCACTCCGCCGAAGCCGTCCACGCCGAGGTGAGCCGCAGCCTGGAGAAAGCTATTCAGGCGGGGGAACTCTCCCCGCGCGATCAGTCTCTGGTGCTGGGCATGTGGGATAATCTCTTCCAGCAGGCGACGCAGAAGTAATGCAGTCACCCTCTCCCTGGGGAGAGGGCGTTCTTTAGACTACCGCTTTCCCCTTCAGCAGCTTTCTCACCCACAGTCGGTTTGGATTCAGCCCCGCAAGCGTTGCGCCATCCAGCGGGACAGGCTCGTTGCTCATCTGCGCGGCCAGTACTTCCGCCAGCAGCGGCGCCGAACATAAGCCGCGTGAACCCAGCGCGCCAATCATAAAGAGATCGGGCCAGACCGGGGCGCTTTTCGCCTCAGCCTGCGTCTGCGCCAGTTGCTGATAGACCTCTAGCGTGGCCGCATAATCGGGCACATTGCCCACCATCGGCAGGTGATCGCGGGTCGCGCAGCGCACGGCGCAACGGGCATCGCCATCGCTGACGTCCACTTCTTTTGCCCATTCTGCCTGCGGGAAGCAATCCAGCAGACGCTGGCGATTTTGCTGCTGATCTTCCTCCCGGTAGTCGCACTCAGCCTGCCCGCGACGATAGCTGGCCCCGATGCAGTGGTGACCGTTCGTCGGATTTTGCGGCGTCAGATAACCGTCGTAGCAGAGCACCTGGCGCAGTTTGCCGAGTTCAGGCGTTGAGGGGATATGGCTGACCTGTCCGGCGACCGAGTAGACCGGCAGCATTGCCGTTTGCGAAAAGTCGTTGATACGGTGGCCGTTCGCCACAACCATGCAGGCATGCTCGGCGGTCTGGCCGTTCTCAAAGCGCACCTGCCAGCCCGCGTCGGTGCGGGTCAGCGACGCGGCTTCCTGGTTGTAGTGCACCTTCAGCCCGCGCGTCTGCGCAAGATCGAGAAGGGCGGCCACCAGCTCAGCCGGGCAGAGCCAGCCGCCCAGTGGATAATGAATACCGCCGCAGCCGGTCTCAAGTCCCGTATTTTCGGCAACCTGCGCAGCATCCACTTTTTCGGCGAGCGCTTCCGGCAGGCCCAGGGAGAGCATCTGTGCGATTTTTTGCTGGCTCTTCTCATCCCAGCCGAGCTGGGTGACGCCGCACCAGTCGTGGTCGAATGCGACAGGCAGCGCATCGTAGAGGCGCCGCGCGAAGGTAAACGCCGCCGGGAAAAAGCGGCTCAGGGCCGGATCGTGGGCGCTCAGCAGCGGATAGAGCGCCCCCTGACGGTTGCCGGAAGCGCCCTGGGCCGGTTCGCTATCCGCGCAATAGAGCGTCACCTGCCAGCCGCGCTGAATAAGCGCCAGCGCGAGCAGCGCGCTGGCAATCCCGCCGCCAATAATTGCCGTTTCGCGCGCGTTGCTGCCGCTGCGGGCAAACCACGGCGTGCGCGGCGCCGGGGATGCCGGCTGTTCCATCACGCCCACCAGCATTTCGCGCTTGCGGCCAAAGCCTTTCTGCTTGCGCATGGTGAAGCCCGCCTCCTGCAGTCCGCGGCGGACAAACCCGGCGGAGGTAAAGGTTGCCAGCGTGGCGCCTGGCCGCGCCAGCCGCGCCATCGCGGTAAAGAGATGCGTGCTCCACATATCCGGGTTCTTTGCCGGAGCAAAACCGTCCAGGAACCAGGCGTCAACCTGGCCGTCCAGGGAATCATCCAGCTGGTTGGTCAGCTCGTTAATATCGCCGAGCCATAAATCGAGCGTCACTCTCCCTTCATCAAGCAGCAAACGATGGCAGCCAGCAAGAGGCAAAGGCCACTGTGCCTGCAGCTGGCTGGCCCAGGGAGCCAGCTCCGGCCAGCGCTGATGGGCAAGCCGCAGGTCGTGCGCGGTAAGGGGGAATTTTTCAAAGCTGATGAAATGCAGCCTTTGCAGCGTCGCCTCAGGATGCGCCGCACGAAAGCGATCGAACGCCTGCCAGAGCGTCAGAAAGTTAAGCCCGGTTCCAAAACCGCTCTCCGCCACGACGAACAGGCTGCGTGAATGGGTGGGAAAACGGGCGCTGAGCTGATTTCCTTCGAGGAAAACATAACGTGTCTCTTCCAGTCCGTTATCATTAGAGAAGTAGACATCGTCAAAATCTCGGGAAACAGGTGTACCCTCAGCGTTAAATTCAAGGTTGGCGGGTTGTATAGCAGTTTGTTTCACGTAAGTTACTCGTCTGACAGGCGGTGGCACGATCTTAACGATGTGGAGCAATCGGCGCAAATTTCCGCAGAAATTGGCTGATCGGACTTGTTCGGCGTACAAGTGTACGCTATTGTGCGAATCGAAACTTAAAATAGTGCGACTTACAGACTTACAGAGGTATTGAATGAAACGTGCAGTGATTACTGGCCTGGGCATCGTTTCCAGCATCGGTAATAACCAGCAGGAAGTCCTGGCATCTCTGCGTGAAGGACGCTCCGGGATCACTTTCTCTGAAGAGTTTAAAAATTCAGGAATGCGCAGCCACGTATGGGGTAACGTCAAACTGGACACCACCGGTTTGATCGACCGTAAAGTGGTTCGTTTCATGAACGATGCCTCTATTTACGCCTTTCTTTCCATGCAGGAAGCGATTGCCGACGCTGGCCTGAGCGAAGAGGTTTACCAGAACAACCCGCGTGTGGGCCTGATTGCCGGCTCCGGCGGTTCGTCTAAAGCGCAGGTGTTCGGTGCAGACGCGATGCGTAGCCCGCGCGGCCTGAAAGCGGTGGGTCCTTACGTTGTGACCAAAGCTATGGGTTCAGCGGTTTCCGCCTGCCTCGCCACGCCGTTCAAAATCCACGGTGTGAACTACTCCATTAGCTCCGCGTGTGCGACATCCGCTCACTGTATTGGTAATGCGGTCGAGCAGATCCAGCTGGGCAAGCAGGACATCGTATTTGCCGGTGGCGGCGAAGAGCTGGGCTGGGAAATGGCCTGCGAGTTCGACGCTATGGGCGCACTTTCCACCAAATACAACGAGACGCCGGAAAAAGCTTCCCGTACCTATGATGCAAACCGCGATGGCTTTGTTATCGCAGGCGGTGGCGGTATGGTGGTCGTTGAAGAGCTGGAGCACGCTCTGGCGCGCGGCGCGCGCATCTATGCGGAAATCGTTGGCTATGGCGCCACCTCCGATGGCGCAGACATGGTTGCCCCATCCGGTGAAGGCGCGGTGCGCTGCATGAAGATGGCGATGCATGGCGTTGATACGCCGATAGACTATCTGAACTCCCACGGGACTTCTACTCCGGTAGGCGACGTGAAAGAGCTGGGTGCGATTCGTGAAGTGTTTGGCGACAACAGCCCGGCTATCTCTGCGACCAAAGCGATGACCGGCCACTCTCTGGGTGCCGCAGGCGTCCAGGAAGCGATCTACTCTCTGCTGATGCTGGAACATGGCTTTATCGCCCCGAGCATCAACATCGAAGAGATGGACGAGCAGGCTGCTGGTCTGAACATCGTGACCGAAACCACCGAGCGTGAACTGACTACCGTGATGTCCAACAGCTTCGGTTTTGGCGGCACCAACGCCACTCTGGTTATGCGCAAGCTGAAAGCGTAACCATTTGAATGTATAGTAGAAGGGAGCCTGATGGCTCCCTTTTTTATGCACGTATTTCGGAGTTAAGCATGACTGTCGTCAACTCTGCCAGCCACGCCTCTTCTGGCAATGGCCCGCTGTTTCGCATCGCTTTCGCAGTATTTCTTACCTACATGACCGTTGGCCTGCCGTTGCCGGTGATCCCGCTTTTTGTCCATCACGAGCTGGGCTATGGCAATACCCTGGTGGGCATCGCGGTGGGTATCCAGTTTTTAGCGACCGTCTTAACCCGCGGCTACGCCGGGCGGCTGGCGGATCAGCACGGCGCAAAACGCTCCGCGCTGCAGGGAATGTTTGCCTGCGCGGTGGCAGGCGGCGCGTGGCTGCTGGCGGCCCTGCTGCCGGTAGACGCCCCGGTGAAGTTTGCCCTGCTGATTGTAGGGCGTCTTATCCTTGGCTTTGGCGAGAGCCAGCTGCTAACCGGGACGCTTACCTGGGGAATGGGGCTGGTGGGGCCGGCCCGTTCCGGCAAGGTGATGTCCTGGAACGGCATGGCGATCTACGGCGCGCTGGCTGCTGGGGCGCCGCTGGGGCTGCTGATCCATAGCCACTTTGGTTTTGCCGCCCTGGCGGGGACGACGATGGTACTGCCGCTGCTGGCCTGGGCGTTTAACGGCACAGTGCGCAAGGTGCCAGCCCATAAGGGGGAGCGCCCCTCGCTCTGGAGCGTGCTGGGGCAAATCTGGCAGCCCGGCCTGGGGCTGGCGCTACAGGGCGTCGGCTTTGCGGTGATCGGTACCTTTGTGTCGCTTTACTTTATGAGCCGCGGCTGGGCGATGGCGGGCTTTACGCTGACCGCCTTTGGCGGCGCGTTTGTGCTGATGCGCATTCTGTTTGGCTGGATGCCGGATCGCTTTGGCGGTGTGAGAGTCGCGGTGGCGTCGCTGGTGATTGAGACAGCTGGCCTGCTGCTGCTGTGGCAGGCTCCGGTGGCGTGGGTGGCGCTGCTCGGCGCAGCGCTGACCGGCAGCGGCTGTTCATTAATCTTTCCCGCGCTCGGGGTGGAGGTGGTGAAACGGGTTGCTCCTCAGGTACGGGGCACCGCCCTTGGCGGCTATGCCGCGTTTCAGGATATCTCCTACGGAGTAACCGGGCCGCTGGCGGGCCTGCTTGCCACCTCGTTTGGCTATCCGTCGGTCTTTCTGGCTGGCGCGGTCACGGCGGTGGTGGGGATAGGGGTGACGCTGGTAGCGTTTCGTCGAACCTAGCCTTTTAGCCGGGTGGCGCTGCGCTTACCCGGCCTACAGTCCGCGATCTGGCAAACCCGGTAAGCGTAGGTCACAGCCAGCCAGACGTTTGCCAGCCCTTGTAGGCCCGGTAAGCGGAGCGCCACCGGGCAAAATCTCACACAACCAGCCAGAAGATCGCCAGCGCTTGTAGGCCCGGTAAGCGCAGCGCCACCGGGCAAAAACTCACGCAACCAGTAAGAAGATCGCCAGCCTTTGTAGGCCCGGTAAGCGTAGCGCCACCGGGCAAAATTTCACGCAACCAGTAAGAAGATCGCCAGCCCTTGTAGGCCCGGTAAGCGCAGCGCCACCGGGCAAAATCTCACACAACCAGCCAGAAGATCGCCAGCGCAATCAGCAGGGCAACCAGCATCACCCCCGGACGGGCGGAAAGGGTTCTGAAGGTCTCCACGATCGGCGCAAAAAACGGGCTGTAGATGGGCTGAATATGCTGTGCCTCGGGGATGCCCCCCTCTCGCTCAGAGCGGCGCACCACAATCTGGTTAAGGATATCCTGCACCTGAGCAACGGTTAACACCGTTTGCGGTGTGGCCTGCCAGTTCTGTTGGGCGTAGTCGCGTATCGCCTCAAATTCCTGCGGCTCCAGCGGCTGTTTCAGCGCTGCCTGCACGGTCTGAAGCGTTGGCGCGCTATGGGCGCTGAGCGTCTGTCGCGCCTGGAGCCAGGTCACCAGATGGGTAAACTGCTTCGCCGGGATCAGCTCGCCCGCTTTCACACCGGAAAGCTCCAGCATCGACTGCCAGATAAGCTTCGTGGGTTCGCCGGTGGCGGCGGCAAGGCGGGTCACCATCTGCTTGAGGGTATTATGCTCGGCGGGCTGGAGCGGCCGCTCGGTCGCCGGACGCTGCTGCGGCTGCGGAATGGAGAGCTGGTTATTCTGCAAAAGCGTCAGTACGGTTTTAAGCTGGGCGGGCGTCAGCTGGCTGAGCGCCGTCTGGCCATATTCCTGACGGACGAAATCGCTGACTGCCTGACGGTTATTGCCCAGGCCCAGCAGGTCTGTCAGCTGTGACATAACCTGACGGTTCGTATGATTTTGCTGCGCAGTGACGAGGCGCTGGTTCAGGTTCTGCTCAGCGGCGGGGAAGTGGCGCGACAGCAATGGCATATCGCCTTTCACTCCCAAATCGTGCTTTATACCCGCCCACACCTCCGCACTCTGTTGCGAGGTAAGCGCAACCAGACGCGTGATCAGGCGCTCCAGCACGGTGCGCTGCTGGGTAGAAAGAGGCTGTTCGCCCAAAGAGGCGGAAGGAGAGGGCCCCTCACCGGGAGGGCGCGGCGGCGTACCTGAAATAGGCTGCATCGTCAAAAATCCTTAAGCGTGTTACTCACCGTAAACCAGGTTTACGTGTATGCCTGGCCGCGAGATTATGGCACACTTGCGCGGATAACTTCCTCTCAAACAGGTACTCAGACGTGAAAATCCTCGTTGATGAAAATATGCCTTATGCCCGCGAGCTCTTTAGCCGCCTGGGCGACGTCAGGGCTGTTCCTGGCCGTCCCGTTCCCGTTGAGGCGCTGGATGACGCCGACGCGTTAATGGTGCGCTCCGTGACGAAGGTTAACGAGGCGCTGCTGGCCGGCAAGCGCGTGAAATTCGTTGGCACCGCCACCGCGGGAACCGATCATGTGGATGACGCCTGGCTTGCGCAGGCGGGTATTGGCTTTTCCGCCGCGCCGGGCTGTAACGCCATCGCCGTGGTGGAGTATGTCTTTTCCGCGCTGTTAATGCTTGGCGAGCGCGATGGCTTTGCGCTGACCGATCGCACCGTGGGCATTATTGGCGTAGGTAACGTCGGCGGGCGCCTGCAAAAACGCCTGGAGGCGCTGGGGATCCGCACGCTGCTGTGCGATCCGCCGCGCGCCGATCGTGGCGAGGCGGGGGATTTCCGTTCCCTTGATGAGCTGGTGGCCGAGTGCGACGTGCTTACCTTCCATACGCCGCTCTTTAAAGAGGGGCCGTATAAAAGCTTACATCTGGCGGATGAGTCGCTACTTCGTCGGCTGAAGCCGGGCGCTATCCTCATCAACGCCTGCCGCGGGCCGGTGGTGGATAACGCGGCGCTGAAGCGCACCCTGGAGGAGGGACAAGATCTGAGCGTGGTGCTGGACGTCTGGGAGCCGGAGCCGGATCTTGACGTGGAACTGCTCAAACTCGTTGATCTGGGCACAGCGCATATTGCGGGCTATACGTTGGAAGGCAAAGCGCGCGGCACCACCCAGGTGTTCGAAGCCTACAGCGCTTTTCTCGGCCAGCCGCAGCAGGTGGCGCTCGATACCCTGCTACCCGCGCCGGAATTTGGCCGTATCACGCTGCACGGCCCGCTCGACGAGTCTGCGCTGAAAAGGCTGGTGCATTTAGTGTATGATGTGCGCCGCGATGACGCCCTGCTGCGAAAAGTGGCGGGCACGCCGGGTGAGTTTGACAGGCTGCGTAAGCACTATCTTGAACGTCGCGAATGGTCATCCCTGTATGTGATTTGTGACGACGCCGATGCGGCGGCGCTGCTGAGCAAACTGGGGTTCAACGCCGTTCACCATCCGGCACGTTAATATCTTCTTAATGCTCCCTGTCGGGTAAGCCGGCAGGGACGCTTTTTTATTTCTGGAGTAAACCACCATGTCTGAAGGCTGGAATATTGCCGTACTGGGCGCCACCGGCGCCGTGGGTGAAGCCCTGCTCGAAACCCTTGCCGAGCGTCAGTTCCCGGTGGGTGAAATCTATGCGCTGGCCCGTAGCGAGAGCGCGGGCGAATCGCTGCGCTTTGGCGGTAAAACGGTCCTCGTGCAGAACAGTGCCGACTTTGACTGGACGCAGGCGCAGCTGGCCTTTTTCGCCGCAGGCGCGGAAGCTTCTGCTATGTATGTGGAAGAGGCGACCAACGCCGGCTGCCTGGTGATTGACCTCAGCGGCCTTTTTGCCCTGGAGCCTGATGTGCCGCTGGTGGTGCCGGAGGTTAACCCGTTCGTCCTGGCAGACTATCGCAACCGTAACCTGATCGCCGTGCCGGACAGCCTGACCAGCCAGCTGCTGGCGGCGCTGAAGCCGCTGATTGACGAAGGCGGCCTGTCGCGTATCGCCGTGACCAGCCTGCTTTCCGCCTCTGCTAACGGTAAAAAGGCTGTAGACGCCCTGGCGGGGCAGAGCGCGAAGCTGCTCAACGGCATCCCCATTGATGAAGATGATTTCTTTGGCCGCCAGCTGGCGTTCAATATGTTGCCGATCCTGCCGGATCGCGAAGGCAGCGTGCGCGAGGAGCGTCGTATCGTTGACGAAGCGCGCAAAATTCTGCAGGACGAGGGGCTGATGATCTCCGCCAGCTGCATCCAGTCGCCGGTCTTTTACGGTCATGCGCAGATGGTCAGCTTCGAAGCGATGCGTCCCCTGGCGGCGGAAGAGGCGCGCGACGCCTTTGCCCGCGGCGAAGATATCGTGCTGAGCGAAGAGAACGAATTTCCGACGCAGGTGGGGGATGCCACCGGCAACGCGCAGCTCTCCGTCGGCTGCGTGCGTAACGACTACGGTATGCCGGAGCAGGTGCAGTTCTGGTCAGTGGCCGACAACGTGCGCTTCGGCGGCGCGCTGATGGCGGTGAAAATCGCCGAGAAGCTGGTGCAGGAGTATTTGTACTGATGTCAGATGTGGAGCAGAAGCCGGTCCATAAGATCGCGCTCGGCATTGAGTACGACGGCAGCAAATATTATGGCTGGCAGCGCCAGAATGAGGTGCGTAGCGTCCAGGAAAAGCTGGAAAAGGCGCTCTCGCAGGTGGCGAATGAACCCATTAACGTCTTTTGCGCCGGTCGCACCGATGCGGGCGTACACGGCACCGGGCAGGTGGTCCATTTTGAAACCACCGCCGTGCGCAAGGATGCCGCCTGGACGCTGGGCGTAAATGCGAATTTACCTGGTGACATCGCGGTGCGTTGGGTGAAAGATGTCCCCGCTGATTTTCATGCGCGTTTCAGCGCCACCGCGCGCCGTTACCGCTACGTCATCTATAATCAGCGCCTGCGTCCCGGCGTGTTAAGCCAGGGGGTGACGCATTACTACGAGCCGCTCGATGCACAACGTATGCACCGGGCTGCGCAGTCGCTGCTGGGCGAAAACGACTTCACCTCGTTTCGCGCGGTTCAGTGTCAGTCGCGTACGCCGTGGCGCAACGTTATGCACATTAACGTTAACCGCTTTGGCGCTTATGTGGTGGTGGATATCAAAGCGAATGCCTTTGTACATCATATGGTCAGGAATATTGTCGGCAGCCTGATGGAAGTAGGCGCCGGACACCAGCCGGAGAGCTGGATTGCAGACCTGCTGGCGGCGAAGGACAGAACGCTGGCGGCAGCCACGGCGAAGGCGGAAGGGCTCTATCTCGTCTCAGTAGATTACCCGGAACGGTATGACCTTCCAAAACCGCCCATGGGCCCGCTCTTTTTAGCGGACTAACGCAGAGGCAATTAAGGCTAAGACAATATGGACTTTATACATTTTATTATTGATTTCATTCTGCATATTGATGTTCACCTGGCGGAGCTGGTCGCGCAGTACGGCGTCTGGGTCTATGCCATCCTTTTCCTGATCCTCTTTTGTGAAACGGGTCTGGTGGTCACGCCGTTTTTACCTGGCGATTCGCTGCTGTTTGTGGCCGGGGCGCTCTCCGCGCTGCCGACTAACGATCTGAACGTGCACCTGATGGTGGCGCTGATGGTGGTTGCGGCGGTTGTCGGCGATGCGGTGAACTACACCATCGGGCGACTGTTTGGTGAAAAATTATTCAGCAACCCGCAGTCAAAAATTTTCCGTCGCAGCTATTTAGAGAAGACCCACGAGTTTTACGAACGCCACGGCGGAAAAACCATTATTCTCGCCCGTTTTGTGCCGATCGTTCGTACCTTTGCCCCCTTTGTTGCGGGAATGGGGCATATGTCCTATCGTCATTTTGCCGCTTATAACGTCATCGGCGCGCTGCTGTGGGTGCTGCTCTTTACCTACGCAGGCTATCTCTTCGGCGATCTTCCTATCGTCCAGGAAAACCTTAAGTTACTGATTGTGGCGATTATTGTCCTGTCAGTGCTGCCGGGCGTGGTGGAAGTGATTCGCCACAGACGCGCGGCGGCAAAAAACGCGAAGTAAACGTACGCCAGCGGTTCGACCACTTTTTTATCCAAAGTTTCGGGCTGTTATGTTTTAATGTGTAACATTCATGGTCTGTGAGGGGCAAAAATGGCATTATGCGCCCCTTACAGCAAAACTGGTACTAAACCAGGTTCAGGCAGAAAGGTTATCAATGAGCTGGATTGAACGAATTAAAAGCAATATAACCCCCACCCGTAAGGCGAGTATTCCTGAAGGGGTGTGGACCAAGTGTGACAGCTGCGGCCAGGTCCTGTACCGTGCCGAGCTGGAACGTAATCTTGAGGTCTGCCCGAAGTGCGACCATCACATGCGTATGTCGGCGCGTAATCGCCTGCATAGCCTGCTGGATGAAGGTTCTCTGGTAGAGCTGGGTAGCGAGCTTGAGCCGAAAGATGTGCTGAAGTTCCGCGACTCCAAGAAGTATAAGGATCGTCTCGCCTCCGCGCAGAAAGAGACCGGTGAGAAAGATGCGCTGGTGGTGATGAAAGGCACCCTGCACACGATGCCGGTTGTGGCGGCGGCGTTTGAGTTCTCCTTTATGGGCGGCTCAATGGGCTCCGTCGTGGGCGCGCGCTTTATTCGTGCCGTAGAGCAGGCGCTGGAGGACAACTGTCCGCTGATCTGCTTCTCCGCCTCCGGCGGTGCGCGTATGCAGGAAGCGCTGATGTCGCTGATGCAGATGGCGAAAACCTCCGCGGCGCTGGCGAAGATGCAGGAGCGCGGCTTGCCGTATATCTCCGTGCTGACCGATCCGACAATGGGCGGCGTCTCCGCGAGTTTTGCGATGCTGGGCGACCTGAATATCGCCGAGCCGAAAGCGCTGATCGGCTTTGCCGGCCCGCGTGTTATCGAGCAGACCGTTCGTGAAAAACTGCCGCCGGGCTTCCAGCGCAGTGAGTTCCTGATTGAAAAAGGGGCGATTGATATGATCGTCCGCCGCCCGGAAATGCGCCTCAAGCTGGCGAGCATCCTGGCGAAGCTGATGAATCAGCCCGCGCCGAGACCCGACGCGCCGCGCGAAAGCGTGGTAGTGCCGGATCAGGAACCCGAGGCCTGATAACTGAAAAGGGCAGGGCCAGACGGCGCTGCCCTTTTGTTTTATAACTGTCACTGATAAGCGCCTGTCATGGAAAATAACCGCACTCCCCAAGCCACGTCGCCCCTGGCCACGTGGCTTTCCTATCTGGAAAACCTGCACAGTAAAACCATTGATATGGGACTTGAGCGCGTAAGCAACGTCGCGGCGCGCCTCGATGTGCTCAGGCCTGCTCCGTTTGTCTTTACGGTGGCGGGGACTAACGGTAAAGGCACTACCTGCCGCACTTTGGAAGCGATGCTGATGGCGGCGGGGTTTAGGGTAGGGGTCTACAGCTCTCCCCATCTGGTGCGTTATACGGAGCGCGTCCGCGTGCAGAACAGTGAGCTGCCGGAGTCGGCACACACGGCTTCGTTTGCTGAAATCGAGGCGGCACGCGGGGAGATCTCCCTGACCTATTTCGAGTACGGGACGCTCTCCGCGCTGTGGCTCTTTAAGCAGGCGCAGCTGGATGTGGTGATCCTGGAGGTGGGTCTGGGAGGACGTCTGGACGCCACGAATATTGTGGATGCCGACGTGGCGGTAGTGACCAGCATCGCGCTGGATCATATTGACTGGCTGGGCCCGGACCGTGAAAGCATTGGCCGCGAGAAGGCGGGTATCTTTCGTGCCAGCCGGCCCGCAGTGGTCGGCGAGCCCGATATGCCGCATACCATCGCCGATGTCGCCCGGGAGAAGGGCGCCTTGTTGCTTCGTCGCGGCGCGGAGTGGCGCTATACGATCAACGAGCAGGAGTGGTCCTTTAGCGACGCGCAGGGGACGCTGGATAACCTGCCGCTGCCGCAGGTGCCCCAGCCTAACGCGGCCACCGCGCTGGCGGCGTTGCGCGCAAGCGGACTGGCGGTGAGCGAGCAGGCGATACGCGACGGTATCCAGAACGCCATTTTGCCGGGACGCTTTCAGATCGTCAGCGAATCGCCGCGTCTGATCCTGGATGTGGCGCATAACCCCCATGCTGCGGCCTATCTCGCAGAAAGGGTAAATTCGTTACCAAAAACCGGGTGCGTGCTGGCGGTTATCGGTATGCTGCACGATAAAGATATTGGCGGTACGCTGGCCTGCATGGAGCGTGTTGTCGATTGCTGGTATTGTGCTCCTCTGGAGGGGCCGCGCGGCGCTTCAGCCGAACAGCTCATGGAGCATCTCGGGAAAGGTGACGTTTATGCCAGCGTAGCGCAGGCATGGCGCGCCGCAATGGCCGATGCGAAACCAGAAGATACCGTGCTGGTGTGTGGTTCGTTCCACACGGTGGCACACGTCATGGAAGCGATGGACGCGGGGAGAACCGGTGGCAAGTAAGTTTCAGAACCGTTTAGCAGGAACCATTGTGCTGGTCGCGCTGGGGGTGATTATTCTCCCCGGCTTGCTCGACGGGCAAAAAAAGCATTATCAGGATGAGTTTGCGGCGATCCCGCTGGTGCCGAAACCGGGCGATCGCGACGAGCCGGACATGTTGCCTGCGGCAACCCAGGCGCTACCGGCCCAGCCGCCGGAAGGCGCGGCGGAAGAGGTGCGCGCCGGAGATGCGGCTGCGCCCTCGCTTGATCCTTCTCGTCTGGCGGTCGCCGCCAACACGATCGATCCCGTTCCGGTGCCGGTGGAGCAGCCCAAAGTGGTGGAAAAACCTAAACCGGTAGAGAAACCGCAGCCGAAACCGCAGCGTGATAAAGCCGAACAGCTCGCCGCCGCGGCCGAAGAGGCGCCGGCGGAGAAACCGGCTCCGACGGGCAAAGCCTGGGTAGTGCAGCTTGGCGCGCTGAAGAATGCCGACAAAGTGAATGAGATTGTCGGCAAGCTGCGGGGCGCAGGCTATCGGGTTTATACATCGCCTTCGACGCCGGTGCAGGGTAAAATTACCCGCATTCTCGTTGGCCCTGACGCATCGAAAGATAAGATGAAGGGTTCGCTCGGGGAGTTAAAGCAGCTCTCTGGTCTGAGCGGGGTGGTGATGAATTACAGCGTGAACTAAGGTTTGTTTTTCCCCTCACCCCGGCCCTCTCCCCACAGGGGAGAGGGGGGCAGGCTCCTGGCCTCGATGGAATGGGGGAGAGAGTGATAAAGGTTCGTGTTTTCTTCTCCCCCTGGAGGAGCTTGCCCCAACGAGGCACGGGCCCGGGCACGCGGTCGGACTGTCCCCTCTCCCCTGTGGGGAGAGGGTTAGGATGAGGGGCCGCCAGGCCTCCAGAGAGAGGCGAAAAGCCCGTGGCGTTGAGCATTTTTTCAACGCCTTTTTTATTTAGGCGTGGCATGGAAATCGCTACGCAAACGTTTTCTTTTTCTGTTAGAATGCGCCCCGTACCGGAAGACAGGGCGTTTAATCGTAGGACATATATGGTCTGGATTGATTACGCCATTATCGCGGTGATTGGATTTTCCTGTCTGGTTAGCCTGATCCGCGGCTTTGTACGTGAAGCTTTATCGCTGGTGACCTGGGGTTGTGCTTTCTTTGTCGCCAGTCATTACTACACTTACCTGTCTGTCTGGTTCACGGGCTTTAATGATGAACTGGTCCGAAACGGAATCGCCATCGCGCTGCTGTTTATCGCAACGCTGATTGTGGGCGCTGTTGTTAACTTCGTGATAGGCCAGCTGGTGGAAAAAACCGGCCTGTCAGGAACGGACAGGGTGCTTGGCATCTGTTTTGGCGCGCTGCGGGGCGCGTTGATTGTCGCCGCGATCCTCTTCTTTCTTGATACCTTCACCGGGATGTCAAAAAGCGAGGACTGGCAGAAGTCGCAGCTTATTCCGCATTTCAGCATCATCATCAGATGGTTTTTTGACTATCTGCAAAGCTCGTCGAGTTTCTTGCCCAGAACCTGACCGGTTCTGAGATGTAGCTTAGAGTTTGGTTCATTAGGCGGGTTTACGCGCCATTTTGAACCGGGGACGCGTGGATTTGCCTGGCACTGACACGCTCTCCCTGTTCAGAGTGGCTGCGCCAATAATGCCTAATAAACCAAACTCTTAACGAGGAAAGATGAATGTGCGGTATTGTCGGTATCGCCGGTGTTATGCCGGTAAACCAGTCGATTTATGACGCGTTAACGGTGCTTCAGCACCGCGGACAGGATGCAGCGGGTATCATCACCATTGATGCAAACAACTGCTTTCGTTTACGTAAGGCCAACGGTCTGGTGAACGACGTGTTTGAAGCCCGTCACATGCAGCGTCTGCAGGGTAATATGGGAATTGGTCACGTTCGCTATCCGACTGCTGGTAGCTCCAGCGCTTCAGAAGCCCAGCCTTTTTACGTTAACTCGCCGTATGGCATTACCCTGGCCCACAACGGCAACCTGACTAACGCCCATGAGCTGCGTAAAAAGCTGTTCGAAGAGAAACGTCGTCACATCAACACCACCTCAGATTCTGAAATCCTGCTGAATATTTTCGCCAGCGAGCTGGATAACTTCCGCCACTATCCGCTGGAAGCTGACAATATCTTTGCCGCCATTGCTGCTACTAACCGCCTGATCCGCGGCGCGTACGCCTGCGTGGCGATGATTATCGGCCACGGCATGGTCGCTTTCCGCGATCCGAACGGCATTCGTCCGCTGGTATTAGGCAAGCGCGATATCGGGGATGGCCGTACCGAATATATGGTCGCTTCCGAGAGCGTGGCGCTGGACACCCTGGGCTTTGAGTTCCTGCGTGACGTGGCGCCGGGCGAAGCGGTTTATATTACCGAGAAAGGGCAGCTCTTCACCCGCCAGTGCGCGGAAAACCCGGTCAGCAACCCGTGCCTCTTCGAATATGTCTATTTTGCCCGTCCAGACTCGTTTATCGACAAGATCTCCGTCTACAGCGCCCGTGTGAATATGGGGACTAAGCTGGGAGAGAAAATCGCCCGCGAATGGGACGATCTCGATATCGACGTGGTCATCCCGATCCCGGAAACCTCCTGTGATATCGCGCTGGAGATCGCCCGTATCCTTGATAAGCCGTACCGTCAGGGCTTTGTGAAAAACCGCTACGTGGGCCGCACCTTTATCATGCCGGGCCAGCAGCTGCGCCGTAAGTCGGTGCGCCGCAAGCTCAACGCTAACCGCGCCGAGTTCCGCGACAAAAACGTGCTGCTGGTGGATGACTCCATCGTGCGCGGCACCACCTCAGAGCAGATTATCGAGATGGCGCGCGAAGCGGGTGCGAAAAAGGTTTACCTCGCCTCAGCGGCGCCGGAAATTCGCTTCCCGAACGTTTATGGTATCGACATGCCTACCGCCAACGAGCTGATTGCTCACGGGCGTGAAGTGGATGAGATCCGCCAGATCATCGGCGCTGATGGTCTGATTTTCCAGGACCTCAACGATCTGATTGAGGCGGTACGGGCCGAGAACCCGGATATTCAGCAGTTTGAATGTTCGGTCTTTAACGGTATCTACGTGACCAAAGATGTCGATCAAGGCTATCTGGACTATCTGGACTCGCTGCGCAACGACGATGCAAAAGCGGTACAACTACAAAACGACCTCGAAAGCTTAGAGATGCACAACGAGGGCTAAGCCTGCGCAGGCGAGGGGGCGCCCCTCGCTTGCAACTTCCCGCCAAATCCTGCACAGTCAGCCCTTAAGCGATAAAGGGTAGAAGCATGAAACGACTCATTACAGGGATTTCCGGCGCCAGCGGCGCGATTTATGGCGTGCGTCTGTTGCAGATATTGCGCGACGTCCCGGATGTGGAAACGCATCTGGTGATGAGCCAGGCTGCGCGGCAGACCCTCTCCCTTGAAACCGACTTTTCCCTGCGGGACGTGCAGGCGCTGGCTGATGTGGTCCATGACGCCCGCGATATCGCCGCCAGCATCTCCTCCGGCTCCTTTAAAACCGCAGGCATGGTGATCTTACCCTGCTCAATCAAAACCCTCTCCGGCATCGTGAACAGCTATACCGACACGCTGGTAACCCGTGCCGCCGATGTGGTGCTGAAAGAGCGACGTCCGCTGGTGCTCTGCGTACGGGAGACGCCGCTGCACCTGGGGCATCTGCGGCTGATGACCCAGGCCGCGGAGCTGGGCGCGGTGATTATGCCGCCGGTGCCTGCGTTCTATCATCGCCCGCAGACGATCGATGAGATCGTTAATCAGACGGTGAACCGGGTGCTCGATCAGTTTGATATCGAACTGCCGGACGATCTTTTTACCCGCTGGCAAGGCGTCTGAGCCCTGTGCAACAGCATGAAACGCGAATTTGCCCTGTTTCAGGGCAATTCTGCAACCGCGATCATATCCTCAACATTTAATCTCTTTTTTCCCTGTTTCCTTCTGCGGTTCGTCTGGCGGACCTGCTATCTTTCACCCTTAAGGCGTTATCGCAACGTTTTATTAACATATTTAACGTCGATTTTTTGAGCAGACGATAATGTGGCATAAGACCTGCAAGAAAAGCCTGCAACACAACACAACAGATAAAAATATTGAGGGTAAATGAATGAAAAAGACGGTTCTTGCTCTGTCTTTGCTGGTGGGATTAAGCGCAGCGGCAGGCAGCTATGCGGCGTTGCCGCAGACGGTGCGCATTGGCACAGACGCCACCTATGCACCGTTCTCATCTAAAAATGCCAAAGGCGATTTTGTCGGATTTGATATCGATCTGGGCAATGAGATGTGCAAACGCATGCAGGCGAAATGCACCTGGGTGGGCAGCGACTTTGACGCCTTAATTCCCTCGCTGAAGGCCAAAAAAATCGACGCGATTATCTCCTCGCTCTCTATTACCGAAAAACGCCAGCAGGAGATCGCCTTCTCTGACAAGCTCTACGCCGCCGATTCCCGTCTGATCGCCGCGAAAGGCTCGCCGATTCAGCCGACTATTGAGTCGCTGAAAGGCAAGCATGTGGGTGTACTGCAGGGGTCGACGCAGGAGGGTTATGCCAACGCCAACTGGCGTGAAAAAGGGGTTGATGTCGTCGCTTACCAGAACCAGGATCTGATTTACTCCGACCTTTCCGCCGGGCGTCTGGACGCAGCTTTCCAGGATGAAGTGGCCGCGAGCGAAGGTTTCCTGAAGCAGCCGGCAGGTAAAGAGTTTGCGTTTGCCGGCCCGTCAGTGAAGGATAAAAAATACTTTGGCGATGGTACCGGCATTGGCCTGCGTAAGGATGATGCTGAGCTGAAGGCTGCCTTTGACAAGGCGTTCGCTGAACTGCGTAAAGATGGCACCTACGACAAAATGGCGAAGAAATATTTCGACTTCAACGTCTACGGCGATTAATCATCCGACAGGGGAGCGGTAATGCTCCCCGCGGCGGTGCATGACGGGCTTTGTTGCTCTATTTTGGTGCAGTTGATGCACCTTGTTGGGGCAATTCATGCATAATTAAGCATTCCGTGTGCAATAATTACCGCTTTATGACCATTAGTTTTTGCCTTAAAGCAGGGATTAATGGCACATTAAGCAGACCCCGTCGTCGTGAAAATCCCGTATAAGACAGTTTGTTGAGGACAGATATGAAAAAACTGGTGTTGTCTCTTTCTCTGGCGCTGGCCTTTTCCAGCGCTACCGCGGCTTTTGCAGCAATTCCGCAGAAAATTCGTATCGGTACCGATCCGACTTATGCTCCGTTTGAATCCAAAAATGCCCAGGGCGAACTGGTCGGTTTCGACATCGATCTGGCTAATGAGTTATGTAAACGCATCCAGGCACAATGTACCTACGTTGAAAACCCGCTGGACGCGCTGATCCCCTCGCTGAAAGCGAAGAAAATCGACGTCATCATGTCTTCTCTCTCCATCACCGAAAAACGCCAGCAGGAAATCGCCTTTACCGACAAGCTCTACGCGGCGGACTCCCGCCTGGTGGTGGCGAAATCTTCTGATATCCAGCCGACCGTCGACTCCCTGAAAGGTAAGCGCGTCGGCGTCCTGCAGGGCACCACGCAGGAAACCTACGGCAATGAACACTGGGCGCCAAAAGGGATCGAGATTGTCTCTTACCAGGGCCAGGAAAATATCTACGCTGACCTGACCGCAGGCCGTATCGACGCCGCGTTCCAGGATGAAGTGGCGGCGAGCGAAGGTTTTCTGAAGCAGCCAGCAGGCAAGGACTATAAGTTCGGCGGTCCTTCCATCAAAGATGAAAAACTGTTTGGCGTCGGCACCGGCATGGGGCTGCGCAAAGAGGATAATGAACTGCGCGAAGCGCTGAACAAGGCGTTTGCCGGGATGCGCGCGGACGGCACTTACGAAAAACTGGCAAAAAAATATTTTGATTTCGATGTCTACGGCGGCTGATTGCCCCGCTAAATAATTCTCCCCTCCTGCGGGAGGGGAAAAGAGACGGGTTACCACACACGACAGGGCAGGCAGTATGCTGTACGGATTTTCTGGCGTAATTTTACAGGGCGCGCTTGTCACCCTGGAGCTGGCGTTAAGCTCCGTGGTGCTGGCGGTTCTGATAGGCCTGGCGGGCGCGGGGGCCAAACTCTCCGGCAACCGACCCCTGGCGCTGATATTTGAAGGTTATACCACCCTGATTCGCGGCGTACCGGACCTGGTCCTGATGCTGCTGATCTTCTACGGGCTGCAAATCGCCCTTAACGGCGTCACCGATGGGCTGGGGATGGATCAAATCGATATCGACCCGATGGTGGCCGGTATCATCACCCTCGGCTTTATCTACGGCGCTTACTTCACCGAAACCTTCCGTGGCGCCTATATGGCCGTCCCGAAGGGCCATATTGAGGCGGCAACCGCGTTCGGCTTCACCTCGTCGCAAACCTTCCGCCGGATTATGTTCCCGGCCATGATGCGCTTTGCGCTGCCGGGCATCGGCAATAACTGGCAGGTGATCCTGAAGGCCACCGCGCTGGTCTCCCTGCTGGGGCTGGAAGATGTGGTAAAAGCAACGCAGCTGGCGGGGAAAAGCACCTGGGAGCCGTTCTATTTTGCGGTCGTTTGCGGAGCTATCTATCTGGTCTTTACCACCGTATCGAACGGCGTTCTGCTGCTGCTGGAACGGCGCTACTCCGTAGGCGTGAAGAGGGCCGATCTGTGATTGAAATTATTCAGGAGTACTGGAAAGCGCTGCTCTGGACCGACGGCTATCGCTTTACCGGGGTGGCGATAACGCTATGGCTGCTCATCGCCTCGGTGGTGATGGGCGGTATTCTGGCTATCTTTCTTGCTATCGGGCGGGTATCGAATAATAAGTTTATCCGGTTTCCCATCTGGCTCTTTACTTACGTCTTTCGCGGTACACCGCTCTATGTCCAGCTGCTGGTCTTTTACTCCGGCATGTACACGCTGGAGATTGTGAAAGGCACCGAGCTGCTCAACGCTTTTTTCCGCAGCGGGCTCAACTGTACCGTGCTGGCGCTGACGCTGAACACCTGCGCCTATACCACCGAGATTTTCGCCGGGGCGATCCGTTCGGTGCCGCACGGAGAAATTGAAGCGGCGCGCGCCTATGGCTTCTCCTCTGTGAAGCTCTATCGCTGCATTATCCTGCCGTCGGCGCTGCGCATTGCGCTGCCCGCCTACAGCAACGAGGTAATTTTAATGCTGCACTCTACCGCGCTGGCCTTCACCGCTACCGTGCCGGATCTGCTGAAAATTGCGCGCGATATCAACTCGGCGACCTATCAACCTTTTACCGCCTTTGGGATCGCCGCGGTGCTCTATTTAATCATATCGTACGTCCTGATAAGTCTGTTCCGTAAGGCTGAGAAACGCTGGTTGCAGCATGTTAAGCCGTCGACGCACTGAGAATCTTATGGCTGAAAATAAATTAAACGTTATCGATTTGCACAAGCGCTACGGCGAACATGAGGTGCTGAAAGGGGTGTCGCTCCAGGCGAACGCGGGCGATGTGATCAGTATTATCGGCTCGTCCGGCTCCGGGAAGAGCACCTTCCTGCGCTGCATTAACTTTCTGGAGAAGCCGAGCGAAGGCTCGATAGTGGTGAGCGGGCAGACGATTGGCCTGGTACGTGACAAGGACGGGCAGCTTAAGGTGGCGGATAAAAACCAGTTACGCCTGCTGCGTACCCGCCTGACCATGGTGTTCCAGCACTTTAACCTCTGGAGCCACATGACGGTGCTGGAGAACGTGATGGAAGCGCCGGTGCAGGTGCTGGGCCTGAGCAAGCAGGAGGCGCGCGCCCGGGCGGTAAAATATCTGGCGAAGGTGGGTATCGACGAGCGCCAGCAGATGAAATATCCGGTGCATCTCTCCGGTGGCCAGCAGCAGCGTGTCTCCATAGCCCGCGCGCTGGCAATGGAGCCGGAAGTGCTGCTATTCGACGAACCCACTTCGGCGCTCGATCCTGAGCTGGTGGGGGAAGTGCTGCGCATCATGCAGCAGCTGGCCGAAGAGGGAAAAACGATGGTGGTAGTGACGCACGAAATGGGCTTTGCCCGTAACGTCTCCAGCCACGTTATCTTCCTGCATCAGGGCAAAATTGAGGAGCAGGGGCACCCGGATGAGGTACTGGGTAATCCGCAAAGTCCGCGCTTGCAGCAGTTCCTGAAAGGGTCGTTGAAGTAGTTTCCTTGCCTGGCCTGCGGCGCTGGGCCGTGTAAACGGCGCGGGTATTCAGACCGCGCCGCGCTCCAGCCGGTAGACCCAGTCGTCATAGCGCGCTCCGTTAATGTCATACGCTTTTTCGAGGATCTGCGTACGCACAAACCCCGCTTTCTCCAGGACCCGCACCGAACCGCGGTTATCCGCCAGTACATAAGCGTTAACCGCCCTGATGCCCGCTTCGCGAAACCCATAATCGCATACGGCCCGTAGCGCCTCGCTGGCGACCCCTTTCCCCTGCGCTTCGGGGATCACCGTGTAGCCAATATCGGCCTCATCCGGGTGTTGTGAACTGACATGCAGACCGATATCCCCCAACGGGGTGGTATCGCCATCGGCGCGGATCACAAAGGTGTGCGGGGTAACCAGACGCAGAGCGAAAAGGCGGCGGATCTCTTTTTCCGGGAGGATGGCCGCCATATAGCGCATGACCAGGGGATTTTTACGCAGGGCGTGAAAAAAGGGCCAGTCCGAAGGGAGAAAAGGAGTGAGCCGAAGCCGGGAAGTCTTGATGGTTGCCATAGTTACGCCATTCCGTCAGGTCTGGCGTATCATTTTAACATACCCGGCCCGGGGCGGTTACCCCACCACATCCGCCAGCGCTTCGTCCAAATCATACCAGCGGAAGCTAAAACCGGCGGCTTCCAGACGTTTTGGCAACGCGCGCTGGCCGCCGAGTACCAGCACGGCGGATTCGCCCATCATCAGGCGGATGGCGCTGGCAGGGGCGCGCATTACTGCCGGGCGGTGCACCGCGTGGCCAAGCGCATGGGCGAAACGTTCGTTACGCACCGGGTAGGGCGACACCATATTAAACGGGCCGCGCAGGTCGTTATCCAGCAGCCAGAGAATACCGTTGACCATATCATCAATATGGATCCAGGCCAGATACTGACGGCCTGTGCCAATCGGGCCGCCGAGGCCCAGTCTGAAGACCGGCACCATTTTGCCAAGGATGCCGCCGTTCGGCGCCAGTACGACGCCGGTGCGCAGCAGGCAGACGCGGGTACGGTCGCTCTGCGCTTCGCAGGCGATCTGCTCCCAGCGCGCGCAGAGTTTATGGGTAAATTCATTGTGCGGCGGCTCCTCTTCGGTCACCACCACCTCGCCCAGATCGCCATAGTAGCCGCACGCCGAGCCGGAAATGAGCACCGATGGCGGCGTTTCGCTGGCGTGAAACAGCTCCACCAGCCGCTGGGTGAGGCTCCAGCGACTGTCGCACAGCCGTTTTTTTTGCTCGTTGGTCCAGCGCTTGTCGGCGATGGGCTCCCCGGCGAGATTGATTACGGCGTCGAAGCCGTCCAGATTTTGATGGTCCGCCAGCCCTTTCCAGAAGCTGACGTTGCTGCCGAGGGTTTGGCGCGCCTTATCCAGATTGCGCGTTACTACGGTCACCTCGTGCTTAAGCTCCAGCAGACGAGGAATAAGATGGCGGCCAATAAGCCCCGTACCGCCGGTCACCAGAATCTTCATACCACCTCCAGGGTTGCGCTTAGCGTTGCCAGCGTAACGTCATGGAGACGGAGTCGGCGTAGCGTAGCGCGTGAAGTTTATCGATCTCTACTTCAGCATAGGTCACCCAGGGATGTTCGCGTGCGATATCAAGCACATCCTGCGTTAATTTTTCCAGCAGCGAGAAGCGATGCTCCTCTACGTAACGAATAATATTTTTCGTGATGGTGCGATAGTTCAGCGCATCGTTGATATCTTCGCTGGCGCGCGCCCTGTCGGCAGGGTAGTGGATCGCCACGTTGATTACGATATCCTGCCGGTTTTCAATCTCCTCGGGCTTAATGCCGATAAAAGTGCGTAAGCGTAAGTTTTTTATACGAATAATAGCGTCATGCTGTGACATTGCAGGCTTCCTCCGTTCATGGATGACGCCATGATACATGAGGAATGACGGCGCGCCCACGCAGGGGCGCGCTTAAATCTCGTGCGCTTTTTGCAGGGCGAGCTGCGTCGCCGGGCGGGTGCGGATCCGCTCATACCAGTTGTTCACCGCAGGCCATGCGGCGAGATCGACGCGCTGGCGTTCATGGGCGTTGATCCACGGCCAGCAGGCGATGTCGGCAATGCTGTAGCGATCGCCTCCGAGCCACGGGCACTTCTCCAGCCGCTTGTTCAGCACGCCGTACAGCCGCTGCGTCTCTACCTGATAGCGTTCGATCGCGTAAGGGATGGGCTGCGGCGCGTAGTGGTTAAAGTGATGATTCTGCCCAAGCATCGGTCCCAGGCCGCTTGCCTGCCAGAAGAGCCACTGTAAGGTATGGTGACGTTCGCGCAGCTCGCCGCTGAGCAACATGCCGGTTTTCTCGGCCAGATAGAGCAGGATCTCCCCGGATTCGAACAGGCTGAGCGGTCTGCCGCCGTCGGCAGGGGCATGATCGACAATCGCGGGGATTTTATTGTTTGGCGAAATGGCCAGAAAGTCGGGGCGGAACTGCTCGCCTTTGCCAATATCCACCCGGATGATGCGGTAGTCCAGCTCCGCCTCCTCAAGAAAAAGGGTGATCTTATGGCCGTTAGGGGTCGGGGCATAATAGAGGTCAATCATCTCAACTCCTGTCATCGAAAATACTTCTCCCCAACGAGTATAGGTGCTGGCGCAAAATCGTGAGTTTTCCTCAGGTGACAGAACGGGCAAGAGATTATATGTTGAGTAAAAACCGTTCAGCCAAAGAGGGATGTGATGAGCCAGCCTGCGATTACCCTGTGGTCCGATGCCAGTTATTTTTCACCTTATGTGATGAGTGTTTATGTCGCGCTCGCGGAGAAGGGGCTCTCCTTTAGCTTACAGACCGTTGACCTTGCGCGCGGCGATCATCTGCAACCCGCCTGGCGGGGATATGGTTTAACCCGTCGGGTTCCTCTGCTGGAGGTGGATGGCTTTTTATTGAGCGAATCCTCCGCCATTGATGAATATCTGGAGGAGCGGTTTGCGCCGCCGGAGTGGGAGCGGATCTACCCGCATGACCGGGAAAAACGCGCCCGCGCGCGCCAGATCCAGGCGTGGCTGCGCAGCGACCTAGGTCCGCTTCGCGAGGAGCGCTCCACGGAGGTGGTCTTTGGCGGCGTGAAAAAGCCTCCGCTTAGCAAAGCGGGGGCGGCGAGTGCGCAAAAACTGACAGAAACGGCGGGCGCGCTGCTGGCCCACGGTCAACCCAACCTGTTTGGCGAATGGTGCATCGCTGATGCGGATCTGGCCCTGATGATCAACCGGCTGGTGCTGAACGGGGACGCGGTGGCGCCGCTGCTGGCGGACTACGCCGCTTTCCAGTGGCAGCGCGCCTCAGTGCAGCGTTATGCGGCACTTTCAGCAAAGCGGGCGGCTGAATAATTTTACCGGTTCCGGTATAATTTCGCGGTCTGTTTTTTTGAGGAGTGGCTGATGAAACTCATGTTTGCATCGGATATTCATGGCTCGCTGCCCGCTGCGGAACGCGTAATTTCCCTCTTTGAGCAGAGCGGGGCGCAGTGGCTGGTGATCCTGGGCGATGTGCTGAACCATGGCCCGCGCAACCCTGTACCGCAAGGCTATGCGCCTGCGCAGGTTGCTGAAAAGCTTAATCACTACGCCGCAAAAATCATTGCCGTGCGGGGCAACTGCGACAGCGAAGTGGATCAGATGTTGCTCTCTTTTCCGATAACCGCCCCCTGGCAGCAGGTTTTGCTGGAAAGCGGCCGTCTTTTCCTCACTCACGGCCATCTCTTTAGCCCGGATAACCTGCCGCCGCTGGCGACTGGCGATGTGCTGGTTTACGGTCATACTCATATTCCGGTGGCAGAGAAACGTGATGGCCTTTGTTATTTTAATCCAGGCTCCGTCACCTTCCCGAAAGGGGGCTTTGCGCCGAGCTATGGCCTGCTGGAAGCGGATCGGCTGAGCGTTATCGCACTTAATGATCAGCAAGTTATTGCGCAGGTCAACATTAATCCGTAAGTTACACCTCACAAGTCAAACGCGCCGAGAGAGCGCTTAAACGAGAAGGGTTCCGATGGTGGAGCAGAGTCATTTGGCAGGTACCGAGTGGGTTGATATTGTCAGCGAAGACAATGAAGTGATCGCGCAGGCGAGCCGCGAGCAGATGCGGGCTCAGCGTCTGCGTCATCGCGCAACCTATATCGTTGTTCATGACGGAATGGGTAAAATTCTGGTGCAGCGTCGTACCGAAACGAAGGATTTCCTTCCGGGTATGCTGGATGCCACCGCAGGCGGCGTAGTGCAGTCTGATGAACTGCTGCTGGATTCCGCCCGCCGCGAGGCGGAAGAAGAGCTGGGCATCGCCGGTGTGCCGCTGGCGGAGCACGGCCAGTTCTACTTCGAAGATGAACACTGCCGCGTCTGGGGAAGCCTCTTTAGCTGCGTTTCCCACGGACCTTTTGCCCTCCAGGAAGAGGAGGTGAGCGAAGTAAGCTGGATGACGCCGGAAGAGATCACCGCCCGCTGCGACGAGTTTACCCCGGACTCCCTGAAGGCGCTGGCGCTGTGGATGAGCCGCAACGCCAGTAATGATTCCGCCAGAGTGGAAAAAGAGGAAGAGGCGGAGTAAGCCTCAGCAGCTATCCCGCAGACACAGGCTGGAGGCGATGGTTTTCTGATCGCTCCAGTCTCCGTCATTTAAGCGCTCCAGCAGGGCGCGACCTGCTTCTGTCCCTATCCTGCGATGCGGCACGGCCATGGTGGTCAGCGGCGGCTGGCAGACCCGGCTGACATCGCTGTCGCCAAAACCCACCACCGCCAGATCGTCAGGCACCTTGATGCGACGGCGCTGGCACTCATAAAGTACCCCGCACGCCAGCTCGTCCGAAACGCAGACCAGCGCATCCAGTTCCGGCCATGCCAGCAGAAACTCCGGTAGCTGGGATGCGCCTGTTGAGAAAGTGGGAGGGAGCGCGGCGTTAATTACCCGGTTCGGCGACATATGGTGACGCAGCATCGCTTTATACCAGCCCTGCAGATGCTGCTGAAAAATCCACTGCTCCTGATTGGCGCAGAGCAGGCCGATGTTCTGGTAGCCGCGCTGGATCAGCAGTTCCGTCAGTTCATACATAGCCGCGACGTTATCAATACCGATGTTCATATCGATGGGATCGGCGCGCATCGCCCCCATCTCCATTACCGGTATGGAGGCGTTTTTCAGCCACTGTCGCACGGTGTCGGTATGCTCGACGGTCAACAGTATGGCGGCGGCGATATTGGAGGCCAGCAGCGTCTCCAGCAGCGTCTCTTCCTGTTCCGGACGATGCTGAGACTCCGCCAGCATCATCTGATAGCCGGCTGGCTGAAGGATCTGCTGCAGGCCGGCGAACATCTCAGAACAGCCATTTTCAGCAAGATTGGGAACCACCATCGCGATGGTTCGCGACGAGGCGGAAGCGAGCGCGCTGGCGGCCAGATTGGGCATATAGCCCAGCTCCTGGACCGCGGCTTCAATTTTCTCACGGAGTTTATCAGAGACCTGCTCCGGCGTGCGTAAAGCACGCGACACCGTCATGGTACCGACTCCGGCAAGCTGAGCGACATCGGCGAGTGTCACTTTACCGGTACTGCGCCGTTTACGGGTTAAAGACATACCAGTTCCTGAAACGCGTTTTCTTTTTCATCATTTGTTACACGTGGTGTGGAGTATACCCTCTAAATCCCTTTTTTTGCTGTGATTTACCCGGATGATTACGATTTGATAGCGCTATCACAAATTTGAATGTTACCGTCTGGTAGCGCTATCTTTGTGATCATGATCCCAGCTATCCTCCATTCTGTTGCATAGAGTTTGTTCATTGTTAACCGCCAGGAGGGAAAATCGTGCTGAAGAACTGGCTCACTGATGCCACCATCGCGCTGGAAGAGAGCATGGAAAGCTGGCCGCAGGCGCTGGAGCGTTGCGCAGGGCCGCTGCTGGAAAGCAACGTTATCGGGCCGGAGTATGTAACGGCCATCGTTGAACAGCATCATCGCCTGGGCCCGTACTATGTACTGGCGCCGGGGCTGGCAATGCCGCATGCGCGCCCGGAAGAGGGGGCCAAAGGATTAGGACTTTCGCTGCTGAAATTAAAAGAGGGCGTCTCCTTTGGGTCGCCTGAATTTGACCCGGTGGATGTGATTATTATGCTGGCGGCCCCGGATAAACATAGCCATATCGGGATGATCTCCGCGCTGGCGGAACTCTTTTCCAGCGATGAAGAGATGGAAAAATTACATGAGGCGAAGACGCTTGAGGAGATAAAAGCCATTATCGAACGCTTCTGATTTTATTTGTTGTTCCGGTTACCTGCACATTACGCAATCGCGTGATGGGGTTTTACTCTACTCAAAATAAGGGCATCACAATGAAAATTATGGCAATTTGCGGTTCCGGCCTGGGCAGTAGTTTTATGGTCGAGATGAATATTAAAAAAGTGCTTAAGAAATTAAATATTGAGGCGGAAGTAGAACATTCCGATCTCTCCTCTGCCACGCCGGGAGCCGCCGATCTCTTTGTGATGGCGAAGGATATTGCCGCCAGCGCCAGCGTGCCGGAAAACCAGCTGGTGGTGATCAGCAATATTATCGACATCAACGAACTGGAAGCGCAGCTGAGCGCCTGGTTCTCCAGACAATAATTTTAGTGAGGTGGATATGTTTATCCTCGAAACGCTGAACTTCGTTGTTGATATTCTTAAGGTGCCGTCGGTGCTGGTGGGCTTAATTGCTCTTATTGGCCTGGTGGCACAGAAAAAAGCCTTTTCCGATGTTATAAAAGGCACCATTAAAACTATTCTCGGATTTATTGTGCTGGGTGGCGGGGCCACCGTGCTGGTCGGTTCGTTAAATCCCCTGGGAGGCATGTTTGAACACGCTTTTACCATTCAGGGGATCATTCCAAATAACGAAGCGATTGTCTCTATCGCGCTGGAAAAATATGGCGCCTCGACGGCACTTATTATGGCCTTCGGCATGGTGGCGAATATCGTGGTCGCCCGTTTTACCCGGCTGAAATATATCTTCCTTACCGGGCACCACACCTTCTATATGGCCTGTATGATCGGCGTGATCCTCACCGTGGCGGGGTTCGAGGGAGTAGGGCTGGTCTTTACTGGTTCGCTGATCCTCGGTCTGATCATGGCCTTCTTCCCGGCGCTGGCGCAGCGCTATATGAAACGTATTACCGGCAATGATGACATCGCCTTCGGCCATTTCGGCACGCTGGGCTATGTGCTCTCCGGCTGGATCGGCAGCGTGGTGGGTAAAGGCTCGCGCTCGACGGAAGAGATGAACCTGCCGAAAAATTTAAGCTTCCTGCGCGACAGCTCTATCTCCATCTCGCTGACCATGATGATTATCTACCTGATCATGGCGGTCAGCGCCGGGCGGGAGTATGTGGAAGCGACCTTCAGCGCCGGTCAGAACTACCTCGTCTACGCCATTATTATGGCCATTACCTTCGCGGCAGGGGTATTTATCATCCTGCAGGGGGTGCGCCTGATCCTGGCGGAAATCGTGCCGGCCTTTACCGGCTTTTCGGAAAAACTGGTGCCCAACGCGCGTCCCGCGCTCGACTGTCCGGTGGTCTATCCCTATGCCCCTAACGCCGTGCTGATTGGCTTTCTCTTCAGCTTCCTTGGCGGGCTGGTAGGGCTCTTTATCTGCGGGCAGTTTAGCTGGGTCCTGATCCTGCCGGGCGTGGTTCCGCACTTCTTTACCGGCGCGACCGCCGGGGTATTTGGCAACGCCACCGGCGGGCGGCGCGGCGCGATGATCGGCGCGTTTGCCAACGGCCTGCTGATCACCTTCCTGCCGATTATGCTGCTGCCCGTGCTGGGCGCGATCGGCTTCTCCAATACCACCTTCTCCGATGCCGACTTCGGCGCGGTGGGAATTGTGCTGGGCAACCTGGCGCGCTTCATGTCGCCGCTGGCTATCACCGGACTGATCGTGGCGGTGTTCGCGCTGCTGGTGGCCTACAACGTGTTCGCGAAAACCAAAATTCAGGCGCAGGAAAAGAGCGGAGCTAAATCATGAATGAACAAGAGATTACGCAACTGGCACGCGACATTCGCCTCGCCACTCTCAGGTCACTGACACACCTTGGGTTTGGTCACTATGGTGGCAGTATGTCGGTGGTGGAGACGCTGGCGGTTCTCTACGGCGCGGTGATGAAAATCGACCCGGCGGATCCGGACTGGCCGGAGCGTGACTACTTTGTGCTGTCGAAGGGCCACGCAGGTCCGGCGCTTTACAGCACCCTGGCCATTAAGGGTTACTTCCCGGTGGAGGAGCTCTATACCCTCAACCAGAACGGGACGCGGTTGCCGAGCCACCCGGATCGGCTCAAAACCCGCGGCGTAGATGCCACCACCGGCTCGCTGGGGCAGGGGATCTCTATTGCAGGAGGCATGGCGCTGTCGCACAAGCTTGCCGGGCGCCCCAACCGGGTTTTTTGCATTGTCGGCGACGGCGAGTTAAACGAGGGGCAGTGCTGGGAGGCGTTCCAGTTTATCGCGCATCATCGCCTGAACAATCTGACAATATTTGTCGACTGGAATAAGCAGCAGCTGGACGGCGAACTGGATGAAATCATCTGCGCGTTTGATCTGGAGGGGAAATTCCGCGCCTTTGGTTTTGATGTGGTGACGGTGAAAGGAGACGACATCCCGGCGCTGCTGGAGGTCACTCTGCCGAAACCTGCCGCCGACGCCCGACCACGGGTGGTGATCCTCGACAGCATCAAAGGACAGGGGGTGCCTTACCTGGAGCAGCTCAGCAATTCGCACCATCTGCGTCTCAACGACGAGGCCAAAGCCGCCCTGAACGAGACGATCCGCCAACTGGAGGCCACACATGTTTAAGGTTGCACCCGCAGGACAAACTGATGCCGTTGAGATGCGTAAAGTCTACGCCGGATTTGTGGCCAGGCAGATCGAGGCGGGGAGCGATATTATCGCTCTGGAAGCCGATCTGATGAGCTCTATGGCAATGGACAGCGTCGCGCGTGACTATCCGCAGCAGGTAATCAACTGCGGCATTATGGAAGCCAACGTGATTGGCACCGCGGCGGGGCTGTCGCTGACCGGGCGCAAGCCGTTTGTCCACACCTTTACCGCCTTTGCCAGCCGCCGCTGCTTTGATCAGCTTTTTATGTCGCTCGACTATCAGCGCAATAACGTCAAGGTGATCGCCTCCGATGCGGGGGTAACCGCCTGTCATAACGGCGGCACCCATATGTCGTTTGAGGATATGGGGATTGTGCGCGGTCTGGCGCATTCGGTGGTGCTGGAAGTGACCGATGCGGTGATGTTCGAAGATGTGCTGCGCCAGCTTATCGATCTGGAGGGCTTTTACTGGGTGCGCACCATCCGTAAGCAGGCGCCGAGCGTTTACGCGCCGGGGTCGACCTTTACCATTGGCAAGGGCAACGTACTGCGCGAAGGGAACGATATCACGCTTATCGCCAACGGTATTATGGTGGCGCAGGCGCTGGAGGCGGCACGGCAGCTGGAGCAGGAAGGGGTGAGCGCGGCGGTGATCGACATGTTCACCCTGAAACCCATCGACCGGGTGCTTGTAAAAAATTACGCCGAGAAAACCGGGCGGATCGTCACCTGCGAAAACCACAGCATCCACAACGGACTGGGGTCGGCCGTGGCGGAGGTGCTAGTGGAAACCTGCCCGGTGCCGATGCGTCGCGTAGGAGTGAAGGAGCGCTACGGCCAGGTAGGGACGCAGGATTTCCTGCAGAAGGAGTATGGCCTCACGGCGCACGATATTGTCTCGGCGGCGAGAGAGTTGCTGTAATAAAAAAGGCGACCCTGAGGTCGCCTTTTTGTTGCAACGGTTTTGTAGGCCGGATAAGCGAAGCGCCATCCGGCAAAACATTACTGCTGCTGTGCCGACTGAATCGCGGTCAGCGCGATGGTGTAGACGATATCGTCAACCAGCGCACCACGAGAAAGGTCGTTCACCGGCTTGCGCATACCCTGCAGCATCGGCCCGATGGAGATCAGGTCGGCTGAACGCTGTACCGCTTTGTAGGTGGTGTTACCGGTGTTCAGATCCGGGAAGATGAACACGGTAGCGCGACCGGCAACCGGAGAGTTCGGCGCTTTGGATTTCGCAACATCAGCCATAACTGCGGCATCGTACTGCAGCGGGCCGTCGATCATCAGATCAGGACGTTTTTCCTGCGCGATGCGGGTCGCTTCACGCACTTTCTCAACGTCGCTACCTGCGCCGGAGGTACCGGTGGAGTAGGAGAGCATCGCCACGCGCGGTTCGATACCGAAGGCAGTCGCGGAGTCCGCAGACTGGATAGCGATCTCTGCCAGCTGTTCGGCGGTCGGATCCGGGTTAATCGCGCAGTCACCGTAAACGTAAACCTGTTCCGGCAGCAGCATGAAGAATACGGAGGAGACCAGCGAGCTGCCCGGCGCGGTTTTAATCAGCTGCAGCGGCGGACGGATGGTGTTCGCGGTGGTGTGAACCGCACCGGAAACCAGGCCGTCAACTTCGTCCTGCTCCAGCATCAGGGTGCCGAGAACCACGTTGTCTTCCAGCTGTTCGCGGGCAACGGCTTCGGTCATACCTTTATTCTTACGCAGCTCAACCAGGCGAGCAACGTAGCTTTCGCGAACCACTTCCGGGTCGACGATTTCGATGCCAGCGCCCAGCTCAACGCCCTGAGAGGCGGCTACGCGGTTGATCTCGTCCGGGTTACCCAGCAGCACGCAGGTCGCGATACCACGTTCGGCGCAGATAGCAGCCGCTTTAACGGTACGCGGCTCGTCGCCTTCCGGCAGAACCACGCGTTTGCCCGCTTTACGCGCCAGCTCGGTCAGCTGATAGCGGAAGGCTGGCGGAGAGAGACGACGGCTGCGCTCGGAGGTCGCGGTCAGGGATTCGATCCAGTCAGCGTTGATGTAGCCAGCAACGTATTCCTGAACCTTCTCGATGCGCTCGTGATCGTCAACCGGTACTTCCAGGTTGAAGCTCTGCAGGCTCAGGGAGGTCTGCCAGGTGTTGGTGTTCACCATAAATACCGGCAGGCCGGTAGCAAACGCGCGTTCGCACAGCTTGCTGATGCGAGCATCCATTTCGTAACCGCCGGTCAGCAGGATTGCGCCGATCTCAACGCCGTTCATCGCCGCCAGACAGGCCGCAACCAGCACGTCAGGACGGTCTGCGGAGGTCACCAGCAGGGAGCCTGCGCGGAAGTGTTCCAGCATGTGCGGAATGCTGCGCGCACAGAAGGTCACGGACTTCACGCGGCGGGTGTTGATGTCGCCTTCGTTGATAATGGTGGCGTTGAGGTGGCGAGCCATGTCGATCGCGCGGGTGGCGATCAGGTCAAAGCTCCACGGCACCGCGCCCAGAACCGGCAGCGGGCTGCTTTCAGCAAGCTTCGCCGGATCGATAGCGATCACCTTCGCTTTGGAAGAATCGTCGAAGATTTCAGAGAGGTCAGGACGGGTACGGCCCTGCTCATCCACTGGCGCGTTCAGCTTGTTAACGATTACGCCGGTGATATTGCTGTTTTTCGCGCCGCCGAAGCTGCTGCGGGTCAGTTCGATACGCTCTTTCAGCTGTTCCGGGGTGTCAGTGCCCTGGGACATCACAAAGACGATTTCCGCGTTCAGGGTTTTCGCGATTTCGAAGTTCAGCGACTGGGCAAACTGATGTTTGCGGGTCGGTACCAGACCTTCAACCAGCACCACTTCCGCGTCTTTGGTGTTCGCGTGGTAGTTGGCGATGATCTCTTCCATCAGCACGTCTTTCTGGTTGCTGGAGAGCAGAGACTCAACGTGGCTCATCTTCAGCGGTTCAGCGGCGGGCAGGCTGGAGTTCTTACGAACGATGGTGGTGGTCTGGTCTGGCGCATCGCCACCGGCGCGCGGCTGGGCGATAGGCTTAAAGACGCTCAGACGAACGCCTTTGCGTTCCATAGCGCGGATCACGCCGAGGCTGACGCTGGTCAGGCCGACGCTGGTTCCGGTAGGGATCAGCATAATTGTACGGGACACGGTTTATCCTCTTTCGTTACCGCCGACTTTCGGCGGGATACAAAACAGCACCGCCAGCATTGCTGGCGGTGGGAGAATCAGGCAGTCAGGCGGGCTGCGTCTTGCGCGATAACCAGCTCTTCGTTGGTCGGGATAACAATCGCCGGACGAGTGCCTTCTTTGTTGATGAAGCCAGACTTGCCGAAACGGGCAGCCAGGTTGCGTTCGTGATCGACTTCGAAGCCCAGCACGCCCAGTTTACCCAGGGAGAGTTCACGCACCATTGCCGCGTTTTCACCGATACCGCCGGTGAAGATAACTGCGTCCAGACGGCCTTCCATCAGCGCAGTGTAAGAGCCGATGTACTTCGCCAGGCGGTGGCAGTAAACGTCCATCGCACGTTTGGCATCTTCTTTGGTGGTGTAGTTGTCTTCAACGTAACGGCAGTCGCTGGTCACTTCGGTCAGACCCAGCAGGCCAGACTCTTTGGTCAGCAGCTTGTTGATCTGATCAACGCTCATGCCCAGGGTGTCGTGCAGGTGGAAGATGATCGCCGGATCGATATCACCAGAACGGGTACCCATTACCAGGCCTTCCAGCGGAGTCAGACCCATGGAGGTATCGACACACTTACCGTTGCGGATAGCCGACACGGAACCACCGTTGCCCAGATGGCAGGTGATGATGTTCAGCTCTTCAACCGGCTTGTTCAGGACCTTGGCCGCTTCCTGAGTGACGTAGAAGTGGCTGGTGCCGTGCGCGCCGTAACGACGTACGCCGTGCTCTTTGTACAGGCTGTACGGCAGGGCATAGAGATAAGATTCTTCCGGCATGGTCTGATGGAACGCGGTGTCAAATACGGCCACGTTTTTATCTTTCAGCTGCGGGAAAGATTTCAGCGCTTCAGCGATACCGATCAGGTGAGCAGGGTTATGCAGCGGCGCGAAAGAGGCGGAATCTTTAATGCCCTGAATAACGGAATCATCAATACGTACGGAACTGGTGTATTTTTCACCGCCGTGGACGATACGGTGACCGATTGCCGACAGCTGAGCAGACAGTTCTGGTTTTTGTGCCAGAATAGTGTTAACGATAAAGTTCAGCGCTTCACTGTGAGCGGCGCCTGCACCTAAAGCCGCTTCTTGTTTGCTGCCGTCCATTTTCCATTTGATACGCGCTTCAGGAAGATGGAAACATTCGGCCAAACCAGAAAGGTATTCGTCACCGTTGGACGCGTCGATAATCGCGAATTTCAGTGAGGAACTACCGCAGTTCAGAACCAGTACTAACTTACTCGACATGGAAGTACCTATTGTTGATACGTGGCTAAAAAAACGTCAAAGAGTCTTAAAGCGTAACGCAAGGCGACCCTGACATTTATGATTAACATCATGCCAGGCGAACATTTCGGCATGATGGAAGAAATAACTATGATTTTATGCCATTTTGAACATTTTTCAGACAATGGCATACTATACGAAAATTTGACGAGTCAATGTTTCTCGTCTACAGCCCTTTGAGGCTGGCACAGAATACCCGATACTGGGTAGACATGACAAAAAATTTTTGAACGTTGTCATGCACAGTTGCTGTTTTGCAAAAAAATTTTAATTTTTATATGTGAAGTTGAGGTAAAGCCATGTCGACACCCCAGACTCCCACCGTGAGCTTTTTTAGCCTGTTTCGTCGGGGCCAACACTACGCCAAAACGTGGCCGCTGGAAAAGCGCCTGGCGCCCGTGTTTGTCGAGAACCGCGCAATCCGTATGACCCGCTACGCCATCCGTTTTATGCCGCCAATTGCGGTCTTTACGCTCTGCTGGCAAATAGCGCTTGGCGGACAGCTCGGTCCCGCGGTCGCCACCGCGCTTTTCGCGCTGAGCCTGCCGATGCAGGGACTATGGTGGCTGGGCAAACGGTCGGTGACGCCGCTGCCTCCTGCTATTTTACACTGGTTTTATGAAGTGCGCGGTAAACTTGAAGAGGCAGGCCAGGCGCTGGCTCCGGTTGAAGGTAAACCAGACTACCAGGCGCTTGCCGACACCCTTAAACGCGCCTTTACGCAACTTGATAAAACATTCCTTGATGACTTGTGATTGATCATCGAAACGGCCGATAAAAGAGGGCACAGTAACAGCTTGTTACCGTGTCTTTTTTTCATGTAATGCGCAACAGGAGCCAAAAGATGGAAATGACCAACGCTCAACGCCTGATTTTGTCCAATCAGTACAAAATGATGACCATGCTTGATCCCGACAACGCTGAGCGCTACCGCCGCCTGCAGACAATTGTTGAACGCGGCTTTGGCCTGCAGATGCGCGAGCTGGATCGTGAATTTGGCGAACTCAAAGAAGAGACCTGCCGCACCATTATCGACATTATGGAGATGTACCACGCGCTGCACGTCTCCTGGACGAACCTTAAGGATGCGCAAACCATCGATGAGCGTCGCGTCACTTTCCTGGGCTTTGATGCCGCCACCGAAGCGCGCTACCTGAGCTATGTGCGTTTTATGGTTAATACCGAAGGCCGTTACACCCATTTTGACGCCGGTACGCACGGTTTTAATGCCCAGACGCCGATGTGGGAAAAATACCAGCGCATGTTAAAGGTATGGCACGCCTGCCCGCGCCAGTACCATCTGAGCAGCAACGAAATTCAGCAAATTATTAACGCCTGACGGAGGTGAATGTGCAGTGTAAAGGTTTTCTGTTTGATCTGGACGGTACGCTGGTGGATTCGCTGCCGGTTGTGGAGCGTTCCTGGCGTCGCTGGGCCGACCGGCATGGGATCCCTCATCAGGAGATATTCGACTTTATCCATGGCAAACAGGCCATTACCTCAATACGTCACTTCTTAGCGGGAAAACCGGAGGCGGAGATTCAGCGGGAATTTACCTGGCTGGAGCAGATTGAGTCTACCGACACCGAAGGCATCGTCGCGCTTCCCGGCGCGCAGGCGCTGCTTCGCCATCTGAACGAGGCGGAGATCCCGTGGGCCATTGTCACCTCCGGCTCAATTCCTGTCGCCCATGCGCGCCACAAGGCGGCGGGGCTGCCAACGCCGGAAGTCTTTATTACCGCCGAGCAGGTCAGCCGCGGCAAACCTGAACCGGACGCCTTTCTGCTTGGCGCCCGACAGCTGGGGCTGGCGCCAGAGGCGTGCGCCGTGGTGGAGGATGCCGCCGCCGGCGTGCTGGCCGGTCTGAACGCCGGCTGTCACGTTATCGCGGTGAATGTGCCAGCAGGCTCGCCGCGTCTGGAGGAGGCGGATTTTGTCCTCGACTCGCTGAACGCGCTATCGGTCGTCAGGCTACCTGACGGGAGTGTAACCGTCTCCCGGAAAATATAATCTATGATTTGGCCCCACATTGCTGGGGCTTTTTTATGGCAAAATTGACGCTCTTTCCACTGACAAGGATATGTTGTGAACGGTGAATTGATCTGGGTGCTCAGCCTGCTTGTTATCGCCATCATTCTCTTTGCCACCGGTAAGGTACGCATGGATGCCGTTGCGTTACTGGTGATCGTTGCTTTTGTACTGAGCGGTACGCTGACGCTTTCGGAGGCGTTCGCCGGCTTTAGCGATCCTAATATCGTGTTGATTGCCGCCCTGTTTATCATCGGCGACGGCCTGGTACGCACCGGCGTGGCGACGGTAATGGGGGCCTGGCTGGTGAAGGTGGCGGGCAACAGCGAAACCAAAATGCTCGTCTACCTGATGCTGACAGTGGCAGGGCTGGGAGCCTTTATGAGCTCCACAGGCGTGGTGGCGATTTTTATTCCGGTGGTCATGAGCGTCTCGATGCGCATGCAGGCTTCACCCTCGCGCCTGATGATGCCGCTTAGCTTCGCCGGGCTCATCAGCGGCATGATGACGCTCGTCGCCACGCCGCCCAACCTGGTGGTGAACAGCGAACTGCTGCGCGAGGGGCTGGAGGGGTTCAGCTTTTTTAGCGTGACCCCTATTGGCCTGGTAATCCTCGCCTTAGGGGTGATCTATATGCTGATCGCCCGTTTCGCCCTTAACGGTGAGACGCCGCGTCGCAGCGACGGCTGGCGCCGCCGCACCTTTCGCGACCTTATCAAAGAGTATCGTCTCACCGGGCGCGCCAGGCGTCTCGCCATTCGCCCCGGCTCGCCGATGATCGGCCAGCGCCTTGACGACCTCAAACTGCGTGAGCGCTACGGGGCGAATGTGATCGGCGTGGAGCGCTGGCGTCGCTTTCGTCGCGTGATTGTTAATGTTAACGGGGTGTCGGAGTTTCGGGCGCGTGACGTCCTGCTGATTGACATGTCGGCGGCGGAGGTGGATCTGCGTGAATTTTGCGGCGAACAGCTGCTGGAGCCGATGGTGCTGCGCGGAGAGTACTTTTCCGACCAGGCGCTGGACGTGGGGATGGCAGAAGTTTCGCTGATCCCCGAATCGGAGCTGTTGGGAAAGACCGTTCGGGAAATTGGCTTTCGCACCCGCTACGGCCTGAATGTGGTCGGCCTGAAGCGCGACGGTGTGGCGATAGAAGGAGCTGTGGTGGACATCCCCCTGGAACTGGGCGATATCTTCCTGGTGGTAGGTAACTGGAAACTCATCAGCCAGCTGGGGCAAAAGGGGCGCGACTTTGTGGTGCTTAATATGCCAGCTGAAGAGAGCGATGCCTCGCCCGCCCACAGCCAGGCGCCGCACGCTATTTTCTGCCTTGTGTTGATGGTCGCGCTGATGTTAACCGATGAGATCCCCAATCCGGTCGCCGCCATTATCGCCTGCCTGCTGATGGGGAAGTTTCGCTGTATCGACGCCCAGAGCGCCTACAAGGCGATCCACTGGCCGAGCATTATTCTCATTGTCGGCATGATGCCGTTCGCTCTGGCGCTGCAAAAATGCGGCGGTGTCGATTTGGTGGTGAGAGGGCTGATGGATCTTGGCGGGGGTTATGGTCCTTATATGATGCTGGTGTGCCTGTTTATCCTCTGCGCCGTCATCGGGTTATTCATCTCTAATACCGCCACGGCGGTGCTGATGGCCCCGATTGCGCTGGCGATGGCAAAATCGATGGGCGTCTCTCCCTATCCGTTTGCCATGATGGTGGCCATGGCGGCATCGGCGGCCTTTATGACGCCCATCTCATCGCCGGTCAACACGCTGGTGCTGGGGCCGGGCAGATATACCTTCAGCGATTTTGTGAAGCTCGGCGTGCCTTTTACCGTGCTGGTGATGGTAGTCTGCGTGGTGCTAATACCCGTACTGTTCCCGTTTTAAGCATAAGCGCAGAAACATAGGCCGGGTAAGGCACAGCCGCCACCCGGCGAAACAATTACAGCGGTGAATCCTGGCTAATCTCATCCAGCGACAGATGGAAGCTCGGCACAAAAACCTGCATAAAGTAGTCCATCTCCTCGCTGCGGCGAGACTGCAACGTTTTTTCCAGACGGGTTTTCGCCAGCAAAAACTCATTATTGCCTGCGGAGAGCTCTTCCAGACACTTCAGATAGGCGCAGAGCGCGTCCGCCTGTTTTACCAGCGACTTCTCTTCATCCGAATAACGCTGCTCATCAATAAGCGGTTCAAAGAGATCGCGCAGCTCTTCCGGCACCATCTCGATCAGCTTCTGCTGGGCGATTTTCTCTATCGCCTTATATTCCTGGGCAATCTGCGAGTTGAAATATTTCACCGGCGTAGGCAGGTCGCCGGTCAGTACCTCGGAGGCGTCGTGGTACATCGCCAGTAGCGCAATACGCTCCGCATTCACCTCGCCATTAAATTTGCGGTTTTTAATCACCGCCAGCGCATGGGCCACCATCGCCACCTGCAGACTGTGCTCGGAGACATTCTCGGTGCGCACGTTACGCATCAGGGGCCAGCGGTTAATAAGCTTCAGGCGGGAGAGGTGGGCAAAGAAATGACTCTGACTCATAGGTTACCTTATGTCTTCACTGCGACAGGCTTCATTGTGCGGGGAGGGGAGAGAAGATGCAAATTTGCGGATTTACCAGGCCGGGTAAGCGCAGCGCCACCCGGCTGAAAGAGAGCGTTACTGATGATAACCCGAGAGGAAGCGCCCGAAGCGGCTGATGGCCATTTCGAGGTCATCTTCGCGCGGCAGAGTCACGATACGCACATGGTCCGGCCACGGCCAGTTAAAGGCGGTTCCCTGTACCAGCAGCACCTTTTCCTGAAGCAGAAAATCGAGCACCAGTTTCTGATCGTCATGAATGTTGAAACGCTTGCTGTCAATTTTCGGGAACATATAGAGCGCGCCGTTCGGCTTCACGCAGGAGACGCCCGGAATATCATTGATCAGCTCCCAGGCGCGGTTGCGCTGCTCATACAGGCGTCCGCCAGGAACGATAAATTCGCTGATGCTCTGATAGCCGCCGAGCGCGGTCTGAATGGCATGCTGTGCCGGCACGTTGGCGCACAGGCGCATCGAGGCCAGCATCTCCAGCCCTTCAATATAGCCTTTGGCGTGCTTTTTCGGGCCGTTCAGTACCATCCACCCCTGGCGGAAGCCGGCGACCCGGTAAGTCTTGGAGAGGCCGTTAAAGGTGACGGTGAGCAGGTCCGGCGCCAGCGCGGCGATAGAGTGGTGCTGGGCGTCGTCATAAAGAATTTTGTCGTAGATCTCGTCGGCAAAAATGATCAGGTTATGCTGGCGGGCGATCTCCACGATCTCCAGCAGCAGCTCTTTAGAGTAGACCGCGCCGGTTGGGTTGTTCGGGTTGATAATCACAATCCCGCGAGTACGCGGCGTGATTTTGGCGCGGATATCGTCCAGATCCGGGAACCAGTCAGAAGATTCATCGCATAAATAGTGCACCGCTTTGCCGCTGGAGAGCGACACCGCCGCCGTCCATAACGGGTAGTCAGGCGCTGGCACCAGCATCTCGTCGCCGCTGTTCAGCAAGGCCTGCATCGCCTGTACGATAAGCTCAGAGACGCCGTTACCGATGTAGATATCTTCCACGGTAACGTCGCGCATGTCGCGCGCCTGGTAGTGCTGCATAATCGCCTTGCGGGCGGAGTAGAGCCCTTTGGAGTCGCAATAGCCTTGCGCGGTAGGCAGATTGCGGATCACATCAACCAGGATCTCATCCGGCGCGTCAAAGCCAAAAGGCGCAGGATTGCCAATGTTAAGCTTGAGAACTTTATTCCCTTCTTCTTCGAGACGTTTCGCCTCTTTCAGAACCGGACCACGGATGTCGTAACAGACATTCTCTAATTTGCTCGATTTTTCGATGGGGGACATGAATCTTTGACCTTTTAGCTGTTATTGCCACTTCCTGCCGTGGAAGTCAGCACGGAACAATGTACTCCCCCGTCGCGCTGTTTTGAAGGGTATACAGCAGAAGATTTTGTCAGGATGGCGTCTTGTATTGAAATTGATTAGTCTGACTGTGCGGGTGTTGAGTGTGATTAAATGTTATCTGCCACACATTTTCTGGTTGATCATACCCTGATGTGTTCTGATGGTTATACTTTATGCTGTCTAAAATTGGCGCATCGGCAGAAATTTTTCAATGAGAATGTTATTATCACATGCGGAAATATTTCGCTTATCGGGAGTTATTATCGAAAAGCGGACAAATAGAGATGTCAGGCTATACTGCTGTTAATGTGAATTTACTGTTAAATAATATTAATTGATAAACGTAATCTAAACTAAACTTTATTTTTTAACGATCGGTGATTACGTGTTTTCGTTAATTTTAATAAAAAAGTTTAAGACTATTTTTACAGGCGCAAACAGCATGCGATCTGATAAGGCTTATAAATAACATGGATTTGAGTTAAGATGAGTCGTCAGGTAGGCTGAGGGCTGTCAAACGTCGCAGAGTACTGTCCTGGCGCTCACTGAATTAATTGGTTGTTATAAATGGAATTATCTTCACTATTTTTGATGAGAAACAGCTTAGTAAGTTGAAGCGACGATGATAAGCTTAAGCAGGATGCGTCTCTTTTTTTATCAAATTGACATAATCTCCTGCATCCTTAAATATTTTGAAGATAAAAAAGAATAAAAATAACGTTATGGAATGCGGTTTCTGACTGTTGAAATACCCCAGCCAGAAATGACTCTGTCAGGCAATCTGCCGGGTTGGGATACGAGGGATACTTTCAGAAGGATTTGTTTAACTGCTATACACAGCTCAAACCCGGGCAGCTCTGCATGAGCCACCTGTAAGTGAAAAGATATGATAAATGCAAATCGTCCGATAATGAATCTCGACCTCGATCTGCTGAGAACGTTTGTTGCGGTCGCCGATCTGAACACATTTGCTGCTGCCGCGGCTGCGGTCTGCCGTACTCAGTCGGCTGTCAGCCAGCAGATGCAAAGGCTGGAACAGCTGGTGGGGAAGGAGCTTTTTGCCCGTCATGGGCGTAATAAACTCTTAACTGAACATGGTATTCAGCTCCTGGGTTATGCCCGGAAAATACTTCGTTTCAATGATGAAGCATGCATGTCTTTAATGTTTAGCAACCTGCAGGGGGTGTTAACATTAGGGGCATCTGATGAATCAGCCGATACCATTCTGCCTTTCCTTCTTAATCGGATCAGCTCGGTTTATCCGAAATTAGCGCTCGACGTGAGCGTAAAGCGCAACGCATATATGATCGATATGCTTACCGAGCATAAGGTGGATCTGGTGGTGACGACCCATCGTCCCGGGCAGTTCGACTGCCTGACGTTGCGTCATTCGCCAACCCACTGGTATTGCGCGGCGGAATATGTCATGCAAAAAGGTGAGCCGGTGCCGCTGGTGCTACTCGACGATCCCAGCCCGTTTCGCGATATGGTGCTCTCGACGCTCAACGAAGCGAATATTCCCTGGCGGCTGGCTTATGTAGCATCGACGCTGGCAGCGGTTCGTGCGGCAGTTAAAGCGGGGCTGGGCGTCACTGCCCGCCCGGTAGAGATGATGAGTCCCGATCTGCGCGTGCTAAGTGGTAACGACGGGCTGCCACCGTTGCCGGAAACGGAGTATCTGCTCTGCTATAACCCGACCAGCCATAACGAACTGGCGAAAATCGTCTTCGATGCGATGGTCAACTACCATAACCCCTGGCAGTACATGGCTGTTACCCCTGAAGGAGGGGATGATCCTTTAGTGGTCGAAGGGGATTTTAAGTGATCATCTCTGCAAAATTGTCGTAACAATTTGTAAGTGTGAAAAAAGACCTCTGTCGCAAAATTTTTTGGGCAGTGGTCTTTTTTTCAACCCTTGCTTGCGATTGACTGCGTCAATAAAACTAATACCTCATATTTATCAGGTGCATGTGTCACCCCCTCCATTTTTCCACCCTGTGATGACGCCGGATAGGCTATGGTTTAGGCATGTTAAAAAACGCGCAATAATGTTGCCGTTTTTCTGAGTGAATTAACAAAAGCGTGTTCCAGATCAAGAAAATACTCCCATTTGGGGGGAGGAAACGACGGAGAATCCTGTCAAAATAGAAAGGTTATTGCCGTTTTATCTTCATACGGACACGATTCAACAACATGCTTTATCTCTTTCCCGAACGGATCAACGGAGGAAAAGGGCATGAAATGTTAACGAGGATCGCCAGTTGTAATTTAATGTGAAGAAACCTTTGTTAAAGTTGACAAAAGGTTATAGAAAGGAGTAAAAAACCACATCATTTTGCTGTCTATGTCTCATTTCAGACAGTTAGTGTACGGTTATTTGTTCCTCCCCATGAATCGATGTGATGTCCATCTGCCAGCAAGAGCAGTGTTGTCGGTATCACTTTTGATGAGTAAGCAATGAGTATGTCAACATCCACAGAAGTCGTCGCTCATCACTGGGCGTTCGCAATCTTTCTTATCGTTGCCATTGGCCTGTGCTGCCTGATGTTAGTTGGCGGCTGGTTCCTGGGCGGTCGCGCCCGCGCAAGGCACAAAAACACCCCCTTCGAATCAGGTATTGATTCTGTCGGAACCGCACGCTTACGCCTGTCCGCCAAGTTTTACCTGGTGGCCATGTTCTTCGTCATTTTTGACGTGGAAGCGCTCTACCTTTTCGCCTGGTCAACCTCAATTCGCGAAAGCGGCTGGGTGGGCTTTGTCGAGGCCGCAATTTTCATTTTAGTGCTACTGGCCGGTCTGGTTTATCTGGTGCGTATCGGCGCGCTGGACTGGACGCCTGCGCGTTCACGCCGTGATCGTATCAACCCGGAAAACAGTATCTCTAATCGTCAGCAGTAACAGCGAGGCAATAAGATGGATTATACGCTCACCCGCATAGATCCTAACGGTGAGAATGACCGTTACCCCCTGCAGAAACAGGAGATCGTAACCGACCCCCTGGAGCAAGAAGTCAACAAAAGTGTCTACATGGGCAAACTCGAACATGCCCTGCACGATATGGTCAACTGGGGTCGTAAGAACTCCATCTGGCCTTATAACTTTGGCCTTTCTTGCTGCTACGTTGAAATGGTGACGTCATTCACTGCGGTGCATGACGTTGCGCGTTTTGGGGCGGAAGTACTGCGTGCTTCTCCGCGTCAGGCCGACCTGATGGTGGTGGCGGGTACCTGCTTTACCAAAATGGCGCCGGTTATTCAGCGTCTTTATGACCAGATGCTGGAGCCGAAATGGGTTATCTCCATGGGGGCCTGCGCAAACTCTGGCGGCATGTATGACATCTATTCCGTCGTGCAGGGCGTAGATAAATTTATCCCGGTCGATGTCTACATCCCGGGCTGTCCGCCGCGTCCGGAAGCTTACATGCAGGCGCTGATGCTGCTGCAGGAGTCCATCGGTAAAGAACGCCGTCCGCTCTCCTGGGTCGTGGGTGACCAGGGCGTTTACCGCGCCAATATGCAATCTGAGCGCGAACGTAAGCGCGGCGAACGTATCGCCGTCACCAACCTGCGTACGCCGGACGAAATTTAATTTGCGCCTGTGGGCATGGAGAGACCCTTCGCATATCACTATACAAATAGCGCGAAGCCACGCCCGACAGTCACCACGGACCCATTTGCAATGGTGAACAATATGACCGATTTAACCGCGCAAGACGCCGCATGGCAGACCAGGGATCATCAGGACGATCCGGTCATTGGCGAACTGCGCAACCGTTTTGGGCCGGATGCCTTTACTCTTCAGGCCACCCGCACCGGGGTACCGGTGGTTTGGGTGAAGCGTGAGCAGTTGCTGGAAGTTGTCGATTTCTTAAAGAAATTGCCAAAACCTTACGTCATGCTGTTTGACTTACACGGCATGGATGAGCGTCTGCGTACGCACCGCCAGGGTCTCCCCGCGGCGGATTTTTCCGTTTTCTACCACCTGATCTCAATAGACCGTAACTCGGATATCATGCTCAAGGTGGCCTTGTCTGAAAACGACATGCATCTGCCGACCATCACCAAACTTTTCCCGAACGCCAACTGGTATGAGCGTGAAACCTGGGAAATGTTCGGTATGACCTTCGACGGCCACCCGCACCTGACGCGCATCATGATGCCGCAGACCTGGACCGGCCACCCGCTGCGTAAAGATTACCCGGCGCGCGCCACCGAATTTGACCCGTTTGAGCTGACGAAAGCCAAACAGGATCTGGAGATGGAAGCGCTGACCTTCAAGCCGGAAGACTGGAGCATGAAGCGCGGTACCGAGCACGAAGATTTCATGTTCCTCAACCTCGGTCCGAACCACCCCTCGGCGCACGGTGCTTTCCGTATCATTCTGCAGCTGGATGGCGAAGAGATTGTCGACTGCGTACCGGACATCGGTTACCACCACCGCGGCGCCGAGAAGATGGGCGAGCGCCAGTCCTGGCATAGCTACATCCCCTATACCGACCGTATCGAGTATCTGGGCGGCTGCGTTAACGAAATGCCTTATGTGCTGGCGGTTGAAAAACTGGCGGGCATCACCGTACCGGATCGCGTTAACGTGATTCGCGTAATGCTCTCCGAGCTGTTCCGTATTAACAGTCACCTGCTCTACATCTCCACCTTCATTCAGGACGTGGGCGCGATGACCCCGGTCTTCTTCGCCTTTACCGATCGCCAGAAAATCTACGATCTGGTGGAAGCGATTACCGGTTTCCGTATGCACCCGGCCTGGTTCCGCATCGGCGGCGTCGCGCACGATCTGCCGCGCGGCTGGGATCGTCTGCTGCGTGAGTTCCTCGACTGGATGCCGAAGCGTCTGGCCTCTTATGAGAAAGCCGCGCTGCGCAACTCCATTCTGAAAGGACGCGCCCAGGGCGTTGCCGCTTACGGTGCGAAAGAGGCGCTGGAGTGGGGCACGACCGGTGCGGGCCTGCGCGCAACGGGTATTGATTTCGACGTGCGTAAATGGCGTCCCTATTCAGGCTACGAGAACTTCGACTTCGAAGTGCCGGTGGGCGGTGGTGTCTCCGACTGCTACACCCGCGTGATGCTGAAGGTGGAAGAGCTGCGCCAGAGCCTGCGCATTCTTGAGCAGTGCCTCAACAATATGCCGGAAGGGCCGTTCAAGGCGGATCATCCGCTGACCACGCCGCCGCCGAAAGAGCGCACGCTGCAACATATCGAAACCCTGATCACCCACTTCCTGCAGGTTTCCTGGGGCCCGGTTATGCCGGCACAGGAATCTTTCCAGATGATTGAGGCGACCAAGGGTATCAACAGCTACTACCTGACCAGCGACGGCAGCACCATGAGCTACCGTACCCGCGTGCGTACCCCGAGCTTTGCGCACCTGCAGCAGATCCCGGCCGCCATTCGCGGCAGTCTGGTCTCCGACCTGATTGTCTATCTGGGTAGTATCGATTTTGTTATGTCAGATGTGGACCGCTAATTATGCACGAGAATCAACAACCACAAACCGAGGCTTTTGAGCTGAGTGCGGCAGAGCGTGAAGCGATTGAGCACGAGATGCACCACTACGAAGACCCGCGTGCGGCGTCCATTGAAGCGCTGAAAATTGTCCAGAAGCAGCGTGGCTGGGTGCCGGACGGGGCGATCTACGAGATCGCGAAAGTGCTGGGTATTCCGGCGAGCGATGTCGAGGGGGTCGCCACCTTCTACAGCCAGATCTTCCGCCAGCCGGTTGGCCGCCACGTGATCCGCTACTGCGACAGCGTGGTCTGTCACATTACCGGTTATCAGGGGATTCAGGCTGCCATTGAGAAAAAACTCAATATTAAGCCGGGCCAGACCACCTTCGATGGTCGCTTCACTCTGCTGCCGACCTGCTGTCTGGGCAACTGCGACAAGGGGCCGACCATGATGATTGATGAGGATACTCACAGCCATCTGACGCCGGAAGCCATTCCCGACCTGCTGGAGCAGTACAAATGAAAACGGTAATTCGTACTGCTGAGACCCATCCGCTGACCTGGCGTCTGCGTGATGACAAACAGCCGGTCTGGCTTGAAGAGTATCAGAGCAAAAACGGCTATGAAGGCGCGCGCAAAGCGCTCTCCGGTATGGCGCCGGATGAGATCGTTAACGCGGTGAAAGACGCTGGCCTGAAAGGGCGCGGCGGCGCGGGCTTCTCCACGGGTCTGAAGTGGAGCCTGATGCCAAAAGATGAATCCATGAACATCCGTTACCTGCTGTGTAACGCCGATGAGATGGAGCCGGGCACCTATAAAGACCGCCTGCTGATGGAGCAGCTGCCGCACCTGCTGGTGGAAGGCATGCTGATCTCCGCGTTCGCCCTGAAAGCCTACCGCGGTTACATCTTCCTGCGCGGCGAATATATCGAAGCGGCACAGCATCTGCGTCGCGCGATTGCCGAAGCGACCGAAGCGGGCTTCCTCGGTAAAAACATTCTCGGCACCGGTTTCGATTTTGAACTCTTTGTTCACACCGGGGCAGGGCGCTACATCTGCGGGGAAGAGACCGCGCTGATTAACTCCCTGGAAGGGCGCCGCGCGAACCCGCGCTCCAAGCCACCATTCCCGGCAAGCTCCGGCGTATGGGGTAAACCGACCTGCGTTAACAACGTTGAAACTCTCTGCAACGTGCCGGCGATCCTCGCCAACGGCGTGGAGTGGTATCAGGGCATCTCGAAAAGTAAAGATGCTGGCACCAAGCTGATGGGCTTCTCCGGTCGCGTGAAGAATCCGGGCGTCTGGGAGCTGCCGTTTGGCACCACCGCGCGCGAAATTCTGGAAGATTACGCGGGCGGCATGCGCGATGGCCTGAAATTTAAAGCCTGGCAGCCGGGCGGCGCAGGTACTGACTTCCTGACCGAAGCGCACCTTGACCTGCCGATGGAATTTGAAAGCATTGGCAAAGCGGGCAGCCGTCTGGGTACGGCGCTGGCGATGGCGGTGGACCACGAGATCGGCATGGTCTCCCTGGTACGTAACCTGGAAGAGTTCTTCGCCCGCGAATCCTGCGGCTGGTGTACGCCGTGTCGTGACGGCCTGCCGTGGAGCGTGAAGATCCTGCGCGCCATCGAACGTGGCGAAGGCCAGCCGGGCGATATCGAGACACTTGAGCAACTGTGTCGATTCCTGGGGCCAGGCAAAACCTTCTGCGCCCACGCACCGGGCGCCGTCGAGCCGCTGCAGAGCGCGATCAAATATTTCCGCGACGAATTTGAAGCAGGCATTAAGCAGCCGTTCAGCAATACCCATTCGATAAATGGGATTCAGCCGAACCTGCTTAAAGCGCGCTGGTAATTTTTACCCCTCACCCTGACCCTCTCCCCGGAGAGGAGAGGGGATGAGCCGGAGCCGCTTTTCTCCCTCGCCCCTTTGGGGAGAGGGCAGGGGTGAGGGGAACAGAATTTTGATTAACGCTCGAATTTATTCGAGCCAACTGGAAGCATGCTAATGGCTACGATTCATGTAGACGGCAAAGAATATGAGGTCAACGGGGCGGACAACCTGCTGGAAGCTTGTCTGTCGCTCGGCCTTGATATTCCATACTTTTGCTGGCATCCGGCGCTGGGCAGCGTCGGTGCTTGCCGCCAGTGTGCGGTGAAGCAATATCAAAACGCGGAAGACACGCGTGGTCGCCTGGTGATGTCCTGTATGACGCCAGCCACCGAAGGCACCTTTATCTCTATTGAAGATGAAGAGGCTAAACAGTTCCGTGAAAGCGTGGTGGAGTGGCTGATGACCAACCACCCGCACGACTGCCCGGTCTGCGAAGAGGGGGGCAACTGCCACCTTCAGGATATGACCGTCATGACCGGTCACAGCTTCCGTCGCTATCGTTTTACCAAGCGTACCCACCGCAACCAGGATCTGGGTCCGTTCATCTCGCATGAGATGAACCGCTGCATCGCCTGCTACCGCTGCGTGCGTTACTACAAAGATTATGCGGACGGCCAGGACCTGGGCGTCTATGGCGCGCATGACAACGTCTACTTCGGTCGTCCGGAAGACGGAGTGCTTGAAAGCGAGTTCTCCGGCAACCTGGTGGAGATCTGCCCGACCGGCGTATTCACGGATAAAACCCACTCCGAACGTTACAACCGTAAGTGGGACATGCAGTTTGCGCCAAGCATCTGCCAGCAGTGCTCGCTGGGCTGTAACACCAGCCCGGGCGAGCGCTATGGCGAACTTAGACGTATCGAAAACCGCTATAACGGCACCGTTAACCACTACTTCCTCTGCGACCGCGGTCGTTTTGGCTACGGCTATGTGAACCTGAAGGACCGTCCGCGTCGCCCGGTTCAGCGTCGTGGCGACGATCTGATCACCCTGAACGCCGAGCAGGCGATGCAGGGGGCGGCAGATATTCTGCGCCAGTCGAAGAAGGTGATCGGTATCGGCTCCCCGCGCGCCAGCGTGGAGAGCAACTTCGCGCTGCGCGAGCTGGTAGGAGCGGAAAACTTCTACACCGGTATCGCACAGGGCGAGCAGGAGCGCCTGCAGCTGGCGCTTAAGGTGCTGCGTGACGGCGGTATCCATACCCCGGCGCTGCGCGAAATCGAATCCTACGATGCGGTGCTAATTCTGGGGGAAGACCTGACCCAGACCGGCGCCCGCGCTGCTCTGGCGGTTCGCCAGGCGGTGAAAGGAAAAGCCCGCGAAATGGCGGCGGCACAGAAAGTGGCCGACTGGCAGATCGCGGCGATCATGAACATCGGCCAGCGCGCCAAACACCCGCTGTTTGTCACCAACGTGGATAACACCCGTCTGGACGATATCGCCGCCTGGACCTACCGCGCGCCGGTGGAAGATCAGGCGCGTCTCGGCTTTGCCATCGCCCACGCGCTGGACAGCAACTCGCCAGCCGTTGAACTGGATCGCGACCTGCAAAACAAGGTTGACGTGATCGTGCAGGCGCTGGCCGGGGCGAAGAAACCGCTGATTATCTCCGGCACTAACGCCGGCAGCGTGGAGATCATTCAGGCGGCCGCCAACGTGGCGAAAGCGCTGAAAGGCCGTGGCGCCGACGTGGGCGTCACCATGATCGCCCGCGCGGTGAACAGCATGGGACTTGGCATGATTGGCGGCGGCTCTCTGGAAGAGGCGCTGAGCGAACTGGAATCTGGCGCGGCTGACGGCGTTATCGTCCTTGAGAACGATCTGCATCGCCACGCCAGCGCCGCTCGCGTTGACGCCGCGCTCTCCCGTGCGCCGCTGGTAATGGTTATTGACCATCAGCGCACCGCCATTATGGACAAAGCGCACCTGGTGCTCTCGGCGGCAAGCTTTGCCGAAAGCGACGGTACTGTTATCAACAACGAAGGACGCGCCCAGCGCTTCTTCCAGGTTTACGATCCGGCCTATTACGATAACAACACCATCATGCTGGAGAGCTGGCGCTGGCTGCACTCCCTGCATAGCACGGTCGAAAACCGTCAGGTGGACTGGACGCAGCTCGATCATGTGATCGATGCGGTCGTGGCAAAACTGCCGCAGCTGGCGGGCATTAAAGATGCCGCGCCGGACGCGAGCTTCCGCATTCGCGGCCAGAAGCTGGCCCGTGAACCGCACCGCTACAGCGGACGCACCGCCATGCGTGCCAATATCAGCGTTCATGAGCCGCGTCAGCCGCAGGATAAAGACACCATGTTCGCCTTCTCCATGGAAGGGAACAACCAGCCATCCGCACCGCGCTCGCAAATTCCGTTTGCGTGGGCGCCGGGCTGGAACTCCCCGCAGGCGTGGAACAAGTTCCAGGCTGAAGTGGGTGGTCACCTGCGTCACGGCGATCCGGGCGTGCGGCTGATCGAGGCCTCTGAAAACGGTCTCGATTTCTTCTCCACCGTTCCGGCAAGCTTTGCTGCTGAAGAGGGCAACTGGCGTATCGCGCCATACTACCACCTGTTTGGCAGTGACGAACTTTCCCAGCGTTCGCCGGTATTCCAGAGCCGTATGCCGCAGCCTTACATCAAGCTCAACCCGGCCGATGCCGCGAAGCTTGGCGTTAATGAAGGCGCGCATATCGCCTTTAGCTATGAAGGCCAGACAATCAGCCTGCCGCTGGTTATCTCCGAAGGTCTGACGGCGGGGCAGGTGGGGCTGCCGATGGGTATGCCGGGCATTGCGCCGGTCATGGCGGGCGCACGTCTCGATAACCTGCAGGAGGCAAAAGCATGAGTTGGTTAACGCCGGATCTTATCGACATTCTGTTGACCATTCTGAAAGCGGTCGTGATTCTGCTGGTGGTCGTCAGCTGCGGGGCGTTCATGAGCTTTGGTGAGCGCCGTCTGCTGGGGCTGTTCCAGAACCGTTACGGACCTAACCGCGTCGGCTGGGGCGGCTCGCTCCAGCTGGTCGCGGATATGATCAAGATGTTCTTTAAAGAGGACTGGGTTCCGCGCTTCTCGGATCGCGTCATCTTTACCCTGGCACCGATGATCGCCTTTACCTCGCTGCTGCTGGCGTTCGCTATCGTTCCGGTTAGCCCCACCTGGGTGGTGGCGGACCTCAATATCGGGGTGCTGTTCTTCCTGATGATGGCGGGCCTGGCGGTATACGCGGTGCTCTTCGCGGGCTGGTCCAGTAACAACAAATACTCCCTGCTGGGCGCGATGCGTGCTTCTGCGCAGACGCTAAGCTACGAAGTGTTTCTGGGACTCTCCCTGATGGGCGTGGTGGCGCAGGCTGGTTCATTCAACATGACCGACATCGTCAACAACCAGGCCGATATCTGGAACGTGATCCCGCAGTTCTTTGGGTTTATTACCTTTGCCATCGCGGGCGTGGCGGTCTGTCACCGTCATCCGTTTGACCAGCCGGAAGCCGAGCAGGAGCTGGCCGATGGTTATCACATTGAATACTCCGGCATGAAGTTCGGTCTGTTCTTTGTGGGTGAGTACATCGGTATCGTCACTATCTCCGCACTGATGGTGACGCTGTTCTTCGGTGGCTGGCATGGCCCGTTCTTACCGCCATTCATCTGGTTCGCGCTGAAAACCGCGTTCTTCATGATGATGTTCATTTTGATTCGCGCAGCGTTGCCTCGTCCGCGTTATGACCAGGTAATGTCCTTTGGCTGGAAAGTTTGCCTGCCGCTGACGCTCATCAACTTGCTGGTAACGGCGGCTGTCATTCTCTGGCAGGCGCAATAAGGGGCTAATAGACCATGACCTTAAAAGAATTATTGTCAGGCTTCGGCACCCAGGTACGCAGTATCTGGATGATCGGCCTGCACGCGTTTGCAAAACGCGAAACCCGGATGTATCCGGAAGAGCCGGTATATCTGCCGCCGCGCTATCGTGGCCGTATCGTGCTGACGCGCGACCCGGACGGTGCGGAGCGCTGCGTAGCCTGTAACCTGTGTGCGGTCGCCTGTCCGGTTGGCTGTATCTCTCTGCAAAAAGCGGAGACCGTGGATGGCCGCTGGTATCCGGAGTTTTTCCGCATCAACTTCTCACGCTGCATCTTCTGCGGGCTGTGTGAAGAGGCGTGCCCGACCACGGCGATTCAGTTGACCCCGGACTTTGAGCTGGGCGAATACAAGCGTCAGGATCTGGTGTTTGAGAAAGAGGATCTGCTGATTTCCGGTCCGGGCAAATACCCGGAATATAACTTCTACCGGATGGCGGGTATGGCAATCGACGGCAAAGATAAGGGCGAAGCGGAAAACGAAGCCAAGCCTATCGACGTCAAGAGCCTGTTACCGTAAGGAGAGGGCAATGGAATTCGCTTTTTATATCTGTGGCCTTATCGCCATCCTGGCTACGCTGCGAGTGATTACGCACACCAACCCGGTGCATGCGCTGCTCTACTTAATCATTTCGCTGCTGGCCATTTCCGGTGTCTTCTTTGCGCTAGGCGCGCACTTTGCCGGTGCGCTGGAGATCATTGTTTACGCGGGCGCCATCATGGTGTTGTTCGTCTTCGTGGTGATGATGCTCAACCTGGGCGGCTCGGAAATCGAGCAGGAACGTCAGTGGTTAAAACCGCAAGTATGGATTGGTCCGGCAATTTTGTCGGCCATCATGCTGGTGGTGATCGTTTACGCCATTCTCGGCGTGAACGATCAGGGCATCGACGGTACGCCGATTAGCGCCAAAGCGGTGGGTATCACCCTGTTTGGCCCATACGTACTCGCCGTCGAGCTGGCCTCGATGCTGCTGCTGGCAGGCCTGGTTGTCGCCTTCCACGTGGGACGTGAAGATCGCCCTGGTGAAGTGCTGAGCAACCGCATTGACGACCGCGCGAAAAGAAAAACGGAGGAGCGCGCATGATCCCCTTAACACATGGACTGATCCTTGCCGCGATCTTATTCGTCCTCGGCCTGACCGGTCTGGTTATCCGTCGCAATCTGCTGTTTATGCTGATTGGGCTGGAAATCATGATCAACGCTTCTGCGCTCGCCTTTGTGGTGGCCGGAAGCTACTGGGGCCAGACCGATGGCCAGATTATGTATATCCTCGCCATCAGCCTTGCGGCTGCGGAAGCGAGTATTGGCCTGGCGCTGTTGCTGCAGCTCCATCGTCGCCGCCAGAATCTGAACATCGATTCAGTAAGTGAGTTGCGTGGATGAACATGCTTGCCTTAACCATAATTTTTCCGCTGATTGGCTTTTTGCTGCTGGCGTTCTCGCGCGGCCGCTGGTCTGAGAATCTCTCTGCGACCATTGGCATGGGTTCCGTTGGCCTGGCTGCGCTGGTGACGGCGTATGCGGGTGTCGACTTCTTCAACAACGGGCGTCAGGCCTACAGCGTACCGCTCTGGAACTGGATGTCGGTGGGTGATTTCAACATCGGTTTTAACCTGGTGCTGGATGGTCTTTCCCTGACCATGCTCTCCGTGGTGACCGGCGTCGGCTTCCTGATCCACATGTTCGCCTCCTGGTATATGCGCGGGGAAGAGGGCTACTCCCGCTTCTTCGCCTACACCAACCTCTTTATCGCGAGCATGGTGGTGCTGGTGCTGGCCGATAACCTGCTGCTGATGTATCTGGGCTGGGAAGGCGTGGGCCTCTGCTCTTACCTGCTGATCGGTTTCTACTATACCGATCCGAAGAATGGCGCAGCGGCGATGAAAGCGTTTGTCGTGACCCGCGTGGGTGACGTCTTCCTCGCTTTCGCGCTGTTCATTCTCTACAACGAACTGGGCACGCTTAACTTCCGCGAAATGGTGGAACTGGCGCCGGCGCACTTCGAAGCGGGTAATAACATGCTGTGGTGGGCAACGCTGATGCTGCTGGGCGGCGCCGTGGGTAAATCCGCGCAGCTGCCGTTGCAGACCTGGCTTGCGGACGCGATGGCGGGTCCGACGCCTGTCTCCGCGCTGATCCACGCCGCAACCATGGTAACCGCCGGTGTCTACCTGATTGCGCGTACCCATGGCCTGTTCCTGATGACTCCTGAAATCCTGCACCTGGTGGGTATCGTCGGAGCGGTCACCCTGGTGCTGGCGGGCTTTGCCGCGCTGGTGCAGACCGATATCAAACGCGTTCTCGCTTACTCCACCATGAGCCAGATTGGCTACATGTTCCTGGCGCTGGGCGTTCAGGCGTGGGATGCGGCCATTTTCCACCTGATGACGCACGCGTTCTTTAAAGCTCTGCTGTTCCTCTCGTCCGGCTCCGTCATTCTGGCCTGCCACCACGAGCAGAACATCTTCAAAATGGGTGGCCTGCGTAAGTCGATTCCTCTGGTCTATGTCTGCTTCCTGGTGGGCGGCGCGGCGCTGTCGGCGCTGCCGCTGGTTACCGCAGGCTTCTTCAGTAAGGATGAGATCCTGGCGGGCGCCATGGCGAACGGTCATATCAATCTGATGGTTGCGGGCCTGGTGGGCGCGTTTATGACCTCGCTCTATACCTTCCGTATGATTTTCATCGTCTTTCACGGTAAAGAACAAATTCACGCTCACGCAGGGAAGGGGATTACTCACCACCTGCCGCTGATTGTGCTGCTGGTTCTCTCCACCTTCGTTGGCGCGCTGATTGTTCCGCCGCTGCAGGGCGTACTGCCGGATACCACCGAGCTCGAGCACGGTCGCGTGCTGACGCTTGAGATCACCTCTGGCGTGGTCGCGATTGCGGGGATCCTGATTGCCGCATGGCTGTGGCTGGGCAAACGCACGCTGGTTACGGCGATTGCCAACAGCGCGCCGGGCCGTCTGCTGGGTACCTGGTGGTACAACGCGTGGGGCTTCGACTGGCTGTACGACATGATCTTCGTCAAGCCGTTCCTCGGTATTGCGTGGCTGCTGAAGCGCGACCCACTGAACAGCCTGATGAATATCCCGGCGATCCTCTCCCGCTTTGCCGGTAAAGGGCTGCTGTTAAGCGAGAACGGCTATCTGCGCTGGTATGTGGCCTCCATGAGCATCGGCGCGGTGGTTGTGCTGGCGCTGCTGATGGTGTTGCGTTGAGTTGATATTACGGTTTTGCCCGGTGGCGCTGCGCTTACCGGGCCTACAAAAGTAGGGCGGATAAGCGTTAGCGTCATCCGACAGAACCTAAAGAGAATTTTTAAAATTCGTTGAAAATCAGGTCCGAAAGGACAGGCGTTATCGGCGACGTCAGAGTGGACACCGCCTGCGCGCAGCAACCGGAGCGTACAGAAGTACGTGAAGATTGCGAGCACGGCCGGGGTGCGTGTTGACGAGCAAGATAGCCTGAACTGGACTTAAACAAGGAACAAATATCGCCATGTTATTACCCTGGCTAATACTGATTCCCTTTATCGGCGGCTTCCTGTGCTGGCAGACCGAACGCTTCGGCGTGAAAGTGCCGCGCTGGATTGCGCTGATTACTATGGGATTGACGCTCGCGCTTGGCCTGCAACTCTGGTTGCAGGGCGGCTACTCTCTGACCCAGTCTGCAGGTATTCCGCAGTGGCAGTCTGAATTTATCCTGCCGTGGATCCCGCGTTTTGGCATTACCATCCACCTGGCCATTGACGGCCTGTCGCTGCTGATGGTGGTGCTGACCGGTCTGCTCGGCGTGCTGGCGGTGCTCTGCTCCTGGCGAGAAATCGAAAAATACCAGGGCTTCTTCCACCTCAATCTGATGTGGATTCTGGGCGGCGTTATCGGCGTGTTCCTTGCCATCGACATGTTCCTGTTCTTCTTCTTCTGGGAGATGATGCTGGTGCCGATGTACTTCCTGATCGCGCTGTGGGGCCATAAGGCGTCCGACGGTAAAACGCGTATCACGGCGGCCACCAAGTTCTTCATCTATACCCAGGCGAGCGGTCTGGTGATGCTGATTGCGATTCTGGCGCTGGTGTTTGTGCACTACAACGCGACCGGCGTCTGGACCTTCAACTATGAAGATCTGCTGAAAACGCCAATGTCGCACGGTGTTGAATACCTACTGATGCTCGGCTTCTTCATCGCCTTTGCGGTGAAAATGCCGGTGGTGCCGCTGCATGGCTGGCTGCCGGACGCTCACTCCCAGGCGCCGACCGCCGGTTCCGTTGACCTTGCGGGCATTCTGCTGAAAACCGCGGCCTACGGCCTGCTGCGCTTCTCCCTGCCGCTCTTCCCGAACGCCTCTGCGGAGTTTGCGCCGATCGCCATGTGGCTTGGCGTGATTGGCATCTTCTACGGCGCGTGGATGGCTTTCACCCAGTACGACATCAAACGTCTCATCGCCTACACCTCTGTTTCCCACATGGGCTTCGTGCTGATTGCTATCTACACCGGCAGCCAGCTGGCTTACCAGGGGGCGGTGATCCAGATGATCGCGCACGGTCTCTCCGCAGCCGGTCTCTTCATCCTGTGTGGTCAGCTGTACGAACGTCTGCACACCCGCGACATGCGTATGATGGGCGGCCTGTGGAGCAAAATTAAGTGGCTCCCGGCGATGTCGATGTTCTTCGCGGTCGCAACGCTGGGTATGCCGGGCACCGGTAACTTCGTCGGCGAGTTCATGATCCTGTTCGGTAGCTATAAAGTGGTGCCGGTTATCACCGTGCTGTCCACCTTTGGCCTGGTGTTCGCCTCCGTTTACTCGCTGGCGATGCTGCACCGCGCTTACTTCGGTAAGGCGAAGAGTGAAATTGCCGCGAAAGCGCTGCCGGGGATGTCGCTGCGCGAGCTGTTCATCATCCTGCTGTTGGTCGTACTGCTGGTGCTGCTGGGCTTCTATCCGCAGCCGATTCTGGATACCTCGCACTCCGCGATGGGCAATATCCAGCAGTGGTTTGTTAATTCTGTTTCTACTACAAGGCCGTAAATCGCCATGACAATAACTCCACAACAACTGATCGCGCTGCTACCGCTGCTGATCGTCGGATTGACGGTGGTGGTTGTGATGCTCTCCATTGCGTGGCGACGCAATCACTTCCTCAATGCCACGCTGTCGGTCATCGGGCTGAACGCCGCGTTAGTCTCTCTCTGGTTTGTTGGCCAGGCGGGGGCGATGGATGTCACCCCGCTGATGCGCGTTGACGGCTACGCCATGCTCTATACCGGGATGGTATTGCTGGCGAGCCTCGCCACCTGTACCTTTGCCTACCCGTGGCTGGAAGGCTATTACGACAACAAAGAAGAGTTTTACCTGCTGGTTCTGATTGCCGCGCTGGGCGGTATTCTGCTGGCGAACGCCAACCATCTGGCGGCGCTGTTCCTCGGCATTGAGCTGATCTCCCTGCCGCTGTTCGGCCTGGTGGGTTACGCTTTCCGCCAGAAGCGCTCTCTGGAAGCGAGCATTAAGTACACCATTCTTTCTGCCGCCGCCTCCTCCTTCCTGCTGTTTGGTATTGCGCTGCTCTATGCGCAGTCCGGCGATCTCTCCTTCCTGGCGCTCGGCAAGAGCCTCGGCGACAACATGCTGCACGAGCCGCTGCTGCTGGCCGGTCTGGGGATGATGATCGTGGGTCTCGGCTTTAAACTCTCTCTGGTGCCGTTCCACCTCTGGACGCCGGACGTTTACCAGGGCGCGCCTGCGCCGGTCTCCACCTTCCTGGCGACGGCGAGCAAAATCGCTATCTTCGGGGTGGTGATGCGTCTGTTCCTCTACGCGCCGGTGGGCGACAGCGAAGCGGTACGCGTGGTGCTGGGCATTATCGCCTTTGCCTCCATTATCTTCGGTAACCTGATGGCGCTGAGCCAGACCAACATCAAGCGTCTGCTTGGCTACTCCTCCATCTCCCACCTGGGCTACCTGCTGGTGGCGCTGATTGCGCTGCAGAGCGGACAGATGTCGATGGAAACCGTAGGCGTCTACCTGGCTGGCTATCTGTTCAGCAGCCTCGGCGCGTTCGGCGTAGTCAGCCTGATGTCCAGCCCGTATCGCGGCCCGGATGCAGACTCGCTCTTCTCCTACCGTGGTCTGTTCTGGCACCGTCCGATCCTGTCGGCGGTCATGACGGTGATGATGCTCTCCCTGGCGGGTATCCCGATGACCCTCGGCTTTATCGGTAAGTTCTACGTGCTGGCGGTAGGTGTGAATGCGCACCTGTGGTGGCTGGTGGCTGCGGTGGTGATCGGTTCCGCTATCGGTCTCTACTACTATCTGCGCGTGGCGGTGAGCCTCTACCTGAGCGCGCCGCAGCAGCTTAACCGCGACGCGCCGCGTAACTGGCAGTACAGCGCGGGCGGGATTGTGGTGCTGATCTCCGCACTGCTGGTGCTGGTGTTCGGTATCTATCCGCAGCCGCTGATTGATATCGTGCAGCATGCGATGCCGCTGATGTAAGGTAAAAGAAAAAAGGCAACGTAAGTTGCCTTTTTTAATGTTGCGTTCTGTGCGGCGGGAGAGGGTACCTGCCTCACAGAACGGAAAAACCCGCCCCGGCGGGTTTTTTGTTGCCGGGTGGCGGCTTCGCCTTACCCGGCCTACGGTTCGGGGGTTTTGTTGCCGGGTGGCCCGACCTACGGTTCAGGGATTTTGTAGGCCGGGTAAGCGCAGCGCCACCCGGCAATCAGGCCAGCTGCTTGCGGCTGATCAACGGCCCCTCAATTTTCTTCATCGACCGATCCAGCACTTCCTCAATCACCGACGACAGCTCGTTAATCTCAAACTTCGCCACGTAGCCGTCGGCCTTCACCTTACGGATATGATCCTCGTTGGCGTTGCCGGAAAGAGAAGAGTGGATCACCACCGGAATGGCCTGTAACAGCGGGTCGGTTTTGATTTTACGCGTCAGGGTAAAACCGTCCATCTCCGGCATTTCCAGGTCGGTCAGCACCAGGGCTATCTTATCGGTAACGGGGACGCCTTCCGCCTGGGCTTGTGCGGCCAGCAGGCCAATTTTCTCCCATGCCTCTTTACCGGTGATATGCAGCTGCGCCGGGATCCCCATCGCCTGTAGTCCTTTTTCCAGCATGGCGCGCGCCACTTTTGAATCCTCCGCCACAATGGCCACCGCGCCCGGTTTAATGGTGAAGTGCGGGGCGTCAGGTTAGTGGCGTGCAGATCGTGATGGGAAGGGGTGATGTCGTAGAGGATCTGCTCCACATCCAGCACCATCGCCAGCGCATTTGTCTCGGCTCCTTCATCCAGGCAGGCGATGCTGGTGATATAGCGCCCGCTTACCGCCGTCTCCGCCGCGTGAACCTGCTTCCAGTCGAGGCGCATAATATTCTCTACCGACTCCACGGCGAACGCCTGCACGCTGCGGGCATATTCGGTAATGAGCAGAATGTTCAGTCCGGTGGCTGGCTTACAGCCCGCCACCGCCGCCAGATCGATTACCGGTATCACCTGATCGCGGATATTGACCATCCCCAGCAGCGGCGATTTCATGCCCGCCGGTTTGGTAAAGGTCGGCATCGGCACAATTTCACGCAGCTTAAAGACATTAATGCCAAACAGCTCCGATTTGTTCTCATGCAGGGAGGTGCCGAGACGGAACAGTAACAGTTCAAAACGGTTCGACAGGGTCAGATTCGCCCTGTCATCAATATCTTTCTGGAAATTATCCATTTTACCCTCAAGTGAAATGCTGGCCTTAACGGGTTATCGGCACGCGGAGGGAAAAATGCAGGATTAAAGGTGGAAACGGGCAAAATCATTCGCCAGCCGGGTGCGGGCGAAATGGGCGCGGCACTCCGCCAGCAGCGCCTCGCACCCTTTCGCGTCATACCGGGAGCTGACGTGGGTGATAATCAGCTCTCCCACCCCCGCGTCACGGGCGAGAAGCGCCGCCTGACGCGTCGAGCTATGGCCGCGGCTGTTGGCTTTCTCCTCCATTGCCGTCTCAAGGGTCGCCTCATGCACCATCAGATCGACGCCGCTCGCCAGCGCTAGCGCCGCCGGGCATGGGGCGGTATCGCCGAAAATCGCCAGCTTTTTACCCGGTAGCGGCGCGGAGAGATAGTCCTTGCCGTTGACCTCCCGGCCATCCTCCAGCACTACGGTTTCGCCACGCTTGAGCGCCTGGAAAAGCGGCCCCGGGCGGATCCCGTCGGCAATGAGCGCGGCGGCATCCAGCGCGCCGGGTTTGTCCGCCTCCTCGATACGGTAACCATAGCACTCCACAGGGTGATTAAGCGCCCGTGCGGTCACCTTATAAAAACCATCGTCCAGCACCACCCCTTCGCGAATCTCAATGATCTCCAGGGGATAATCGGTCCAGGAGCCGCTCAGGCGCAGCGCCGTTTCAACAAACTCAGCAAGTCCCGCCGGGCCGTAAAGAGTAAGAGGCGCGGCATTGCCCGCCATCGAACGGCTGCAGAGCAGGCCGGGGAGACCAAACAGATGATCGCCATGCAGATGGGTAATAAATATCTTATCCAGCTTGCCGGGATGGAAGGCGGTGCGCAGCAGCTGCTGCTGCGTCCCTTCGCCACAGTCAAAAAGCCAGACGCCGGGGCGGGTGGGGTGCTGCAAATCCAGCACAAGGGAGGTGACGTTGCGCGCGCGGGTCGGCACGCCGGCGGAGGTACCCAGAAAAATCAGTTCCATATGCGCAAACTCTCTTGGTTGCAGGCGAAAAGGCTTTAGTATAACGAGATGATAACGCATAAGGAGTCTGTGATGATTGAGTGGCAAGATCTGCACCATAGTGAACTGAACGTTCCCGCGCTCTACGCCCTGCTTAAGCTGCGCTGCGAAGTCTTTATCGTCGAGCAGACCTGTCCTTATCAGGATATCGACGGCGACGATCTGGTGGGGGAGAACCGCCATATTCTCGGCTGGAAAGAGGGGGAACTGGTCGCGTATGCGAGGATTCTGAAAAGTGAAGAGCCTGTCGACCCGGTGGTGATTGGCCGGGTTATCGTCAGTTCAAAAGCACGCGGCGAAAAGCTCGGTTACCAGCTGATGGAGCAGGCGCTGCAGGCCTGCGAAAAACAGTGGCCTGACAAGGCGTTATACCTCGGCGCGCAGGCTCATCTGCAGGCCTTTTACGCCCATTTCGGCTTTACGCCCGTCACACCAGTCTATGACGAGGATGGCATTCCTCATATCGGCATGGCTCGGGAAGCGAAACAGGCGAAATAGCCCAGCGTTGTCTATAGTTAGCTGACTGATGCAATAACATGGAGAAGGCTATGACAAATCAATCCTGGGATACACGTGTCGATGACGATCTGGCTCTGCTGAGCGATACGCTGGAAGAGGTGCTCCGCTCCTCAGGCGATCCGGCGGATCAGAAGTATATTGAGCTTAAAGCGCGCGCTGAGCAGGCGCTGCATGATGTTAAAACCCGCGTCAGCACCGCGTCGGATAACTACTACTACCGTGCCAAAAAAGCGGTCTATCGTGCCGATGATTATGTGCATGAAAAACCGTGGCAGGGGATTGGCGTAGGCGCCGCTGCCGGGCTGGTGCTGGGCCTGCTGCTCGCCCGCCGCTAAACCTGACCGCACGATCGGTTCACCGCTTCCTGTACGTGGGTACTGCTTTTTCGGGCAAGTACCCCGTATAATGTGGGGTTTTTACCGGGAGAGGTCCGCGTGCATTCCATTTCAGTCGCATCAGAACAGCTTCAGAGCCGTCTGGCTAACGAAATCCCCGCCACCCCTGGCCTGTTTCACGTTGATGTCTCTTTCCCCCTGAACGATGCGTTCGATCCTCTCGCCTGGCTTGGCGCCCAGTCAGTCTGGCCGCAGTTTTACTGGCAGCAGCGCAATGGCGACGAAGAGCTGGCGGCGCTGGGGGCGGTAATACGCTTCGCATCTCTCTCTGAGGCGCAGGATTTTTTACACCGGCAGGAAGCTTCGGACGACACCCGCCTCTGTGGTCTGAATGCCTTTACGCCGGAAGCTGGCGCGCTGTTTCTGCCGCGCCTGCTGTGGCTACGCACCGGCGGCACGGCAACGCTGCGGGTAAACCTTTTTAGCACCGATTCCCTGCAGGAGGATGCCCGGGCTGCGCTGACCTTTTTAGCGCAGCTGGCGGCCATGAAACCCATTGAATCGCTGCCCGCCACTCTTTTGCATGAAACCCATCTTCCCGACCATCCGGCGTGGCTGCAGCTTATCCGCGAGGCGACCGACACCATCGGGCGCGGAGCGTTTGAGAAAGTTGTGCTGGCACGCGCGACCGATTTAACCTTCAGCGAGCCGCTCAGCGCCGTGGCGCTGATGGCCGCCAGCCGTCGAATCAACCTTAACTGCTATCACTTCTGCATGGTTTTCGATCGTCATACCGCCTTTTTAGGCTCCTCTCCCGAGCGGCTGTGGCGGCGGCGCGGTACCCTTCTGCGCACCGAAGCGCTGGCGGGGACGGTTGCCAGCCACCCGGATGACGCGCAGGCCGGGCGCCTGGCGCAGTGGCTGCTCAATGATGACAAAAACCAGCGCGAGAATATGCTGGTGGTAGAGGATATCTGCCAGCGGTTGCAGCGCCACACCCGCGCGCTGGAAGTGTTACCCGCCCAGGTGGTCCGCTTGCGGAAAGTCCAGCATCTGCGCCGCTGCATCTGGACGCAGATGAACGATGCTAATGACGCGCAGTGCCTGTCGCTGCTTCAGCCAACGGCGGCGGTGGCGGGCCTGCCACGCCAGCCCGCCCGGGAGTGGATCCAGCGCGTCGAGCCGTTTGACCGGGAGTGGTATGCGGGTTCCGCCGGCTATCTCTCCCCGGCACAAAGCGAGTTTTGCGTTGCGCTGCGTTCCGCCCGGGTGAGCGAATCGGCCGTGCGTCTCTATGCGGGGGCAGGGATCGTCAGCGGCTCCGATCCCGAACAGGAGTGGCAGGAAATTGAGAATAAAGCGGCCGGTTTGAGAAGCCTGCTCCTTTTGGATTAATACTGATTCACGCGATCCCGATTCATATCAAAATCCCGATTTTTTCTATTATTTATACTGTGTCGCAATATTGATACCGGACAAACTCATGTCAGTAAGTTCATTTAACCGACGCTGGGCGGCGGTGATCCTCGAAGCGCTGACCCGTCATGGCGTCAGGCATGTCTGCATCGCCCCGGGCTCCCGCTCCACCCCCTTAACTCTGGCGGCAGCTGAAAACCGCGCATTTATTCATCACACCCATTTTGATGAGCGTGGCCTTGGCCATCTGGCGCTGGGGCTGGCTAAGGTCAGCCAGGCGCCGGTGGCGGTGATTGTGACCTCCGGTACGGCGGTAGCCAACCTCTACCCGGCGCTGATTGAGGCGGGCCTGACCGGTGAAAAGCTGATTCTGCTGACGGCGGACAGGCCGCCGGAGCTGATCGACTGCGGGGCAAATCAGGCCATCCGCCAGCAGGGGATCTTCGCCTCGCATCCGTCGCAGGCGCTCTCCCTGCCACGTCCGACGCAGGATATCCCGGCGAGCTGGCTGGTCTCAACGCTCGATAACGCCCTCGGTTCGCTGCGCAGCGGCGCGCTGCATATCAACTGCCCCTTTGCCGAACCGCTCTACGGAGAGATGGATGAAACCGGCACGCAGTGGCAGGCGGCGCTGGGGGAGTGGTGGGAAAGCGATCAACCCTGGCTGCGGGCGCAAACCTCGCTTGAGAGCGCGAAACAGCGGGACTGGTTTTTCTGGCGACAGAAACGCGGCGTGGTAGTGGCGGGGCGCATGAGCGCCGCCGAGGGCAAGCTGGTAGCCGAATGGGCGCAAACGCTCGGCTGGCCGCTAATTGGCGATGTCCTCTCCCAGACCGGACAGCCGCTGCCCTGCGCCGACCTCTGGCTGGGGAACGCCCGGGCGGTCACCGAACTGGCGCAGGCGCAGATTGTGGTTCAGCTTGGCGCGAGCCTGACCGGGAAGAGGCTGCTCCAGTGGCAGGCGACCTGCACGCCGCAGGAGTACTGGCTGGTGGATCCGCATGAAGGGCGGCTCGATCCCGCCCATCATCGCGGTCGCCGCCTGGTCAGCCGGATTGACGAGTGGCTGGCGCTTCATCCGGCAGAAAAACGCCACCCGTGGGTAAGCGCGATCCCGGAGCTCTCCCGCCAGGCGTGGGAACTGACGACCCGGCGTTGCGAAAGCTTCAGCGAGGCCGGACTCGCGCACCGCATCAGCCATTACCTCCCCGGACAGGGACAACTTTTTGTCGGCAACAGTCTGGTGGTGCGTTTGATCGATGCGTTTGCGCGTCTGCCGGCGGGCTATCCGGTTTACAGCAACCGCGGGGCCAGCGGCATCGACGGGCTGATCTCCACCGCGGCGGGGGTACAACGCGCGAGCGGCAAGCCGACGCTGGCGATAGTGGGCGACCTCTCCGCGCTTTACGACCTTAACGCCCTGGCGCTGCTGCGGCAGGCCTCCGCCCCCTTTGTGCTGATCGTGGTGAATAATAACGGCGGCCAGATCTTCTCCCTGCTGCCCACGCCGCAAAATGAACGTGAACGCTTCTACCTGATGCCGCAAAACGTGGAATTTGCGCATGCGGCGGCGATGTTCAGCCTGGCCTATCACCGCCCGGAAAGCTGGAACGCGCTGGAAGAGGCGCTGGAGAATGCGTGGCGGCGGCCGGGTGCGACGCTTATCGAGCTGGTGGTCAACGCGACCGACGGCACGCAAACGCTGCAGCACTTACTGGCGCAGGTTAGCCAGCTATGAACCATCCCTCCCGCACGCGGAACAATCTGCCCTGGCTGGTCTTTTTGCACGGTTTTTCCGGCGACCGCCGCGAATGGCGAGCGGTGGGGGAGCGGCTGGCGGATTATCCACAGCTTTTCCTCGATCTCCCGGGGCATGGCGATAATGCAGCGCTTACCGTATCGGGGTTTGCCGAGGTCGACGCCTGGCTACGGGCTACTCTTCTTAGTTACAACATACTAGAATACTGGCTGGTGGGCTACTCCCTCGGCGGCCGCGTTGCGATGTATCACGCCTCCCGCCCGTCAGGGCTGCAGGGACTTATTGTCGAAGGGGGCCATCCTGGCCTGACCGATCCGGCGCAGCAGGAGGCGAGACGCCACGCCGACGCGCGCTGGGCTGAGCGCTTTCGCAGCGAGCCGCTGGAGAGCGTCTTTAGCGACTGGTATCGCCAGCCGGTTTTCGCCTCCCTCACCGACGCGCAGCGCCGCGAGCTGGTCGCTTTGCGCAGCCGTAACAACGGCGAGGCGCTGGCGGCGATGCTGCAGGCCACCTCCCTGGCGGGGCAGCCCGACCTGCGTACAGCGCTGCGCAACCGTAACATCCCTTTTCACTATCTCTATGGCGAACATGACAGCAAGTTCGGCGCGCTGGCTGCCGAACTGAACGCGGAACGCCATCCGATTTCCCATGCCGGACACAACGCCCACCGGGAAAACCCCGCTGCCGTGGCGGCGTGCCTGGCTCAAATACTGCGTCTTTCAATAAAGGACCCGCTATGATCTATCCTGATGAACAAATGCTTTACGCACCGGTGGAATGGCAGGACTGTTCCGAAGGTTACACCGACATCCGCTACCACAAATCCACGGACGGCATTGCCAAAATCACCATCAACCGCCCGCAGGTACGCAACGCGTTTCGCCCCCTCACCGTCAAGGAGATGATCCAGGCGCTGGCCGATGCCCGCTATGACGACAATGTCGGCGTTATCATCCTGACCGGCGAAGGGGAAAAAGCCTTCTGCGCTGGCGGCGACCAGAAGGTGCGCGGCGACTACGGCGGCTATCAGGACGACTCCGGGGTTCACCACCTCAACGTGCTCGACTTCCAGCGTCAAATTCGTACCTGCCCGAAACCGGTGGTGGCGATGGTGGCTGGCTTCTCCATCGGCGGCGGTCACGTACTGCATATGATGTGCGATTTAACTATCGCGGCGGAAAACGCCATCTTTGGCCAGACCGGCCCGAAAGTCGGCTCCTTTGACGGTGGCTGGGGCGCCTCTTATATGGCCCGCATCGTCGGTCAGAAAAAAGCGCGTGAAATCTGGTTCCTCTGCCGGCAGTACAACGCGCAGGAAGCGCTGGATATGGGGCTGGTCAACACCGTGGTACCGGTGGCCGAACTTGAAAAAGAGACCGTGCGCTGGTGTCGTGAAATGCTGCAAAACAGCCCGATGGCGCTGCGCTGCCTGAAGGCGGCTCTCAACGCCGACTGCGACGGCCAGGCGGGGCTGCAGGAGCTGGCGGGCAACGCGACCATGCTCTTCTATATGACCGAAGAGGGTCAGGAAGGGCGCAACGCGTTTAACGAAAAACGTCAGCCTGACTTCAGCAAATTCAAACGGAACCCGTAATGCGTAACGCGCAGGTTTACCGCTGGCAGATACCGATGGACGCGGGCGTGGTGCTGCGTGAGCGGCGGTTAAAAACCCGTGACGGCCTGTTTATCCATCTGCAGGACGCGGGCCGGGAAGGGTGGGGGGAAATCTCTCCTCTGCCGGGCTTTAGCGCGGAAACGCACGATGAGGCGCAGGCGTCGCTTCTGGCGTGGGCGGATGCCTGGCGTCAGGGGGGATCGCCGCAGCTGCCGACGCAGCCCTCGGTGGCCTTCGGTATTAGCTGCGCGCTGGCTGAACTGGCGGGTAGCCTGCCTGCGGCGGCGGACTATCGTGCCGCACCGCTCTGCACGGGCGATCCCGACGCGCTGTTCGCGCAGCTTTCCGGTATGCCTGGGGAGAAGGTCGCGAAGGTAAAAGTAGGACTCTACGAAGCGGTGCGCGACGGCATGATGGTTAATCTGTTGCTGGAAGCGATCCCCGATCTGCGCCTGCGTCTGGACGCCAATCGCGCCTGGACGCCGCTCAGGGCACAGCAGTTCGCGAAGTATGTTAATCCAGCCTGGCGCGACCGCATCGCCTTTCTGGAGGAGCCGTGCAAATCTCGCGACGACTCGCTCGCCTTTGCCCGGGAGAGCGGGATTGCCATCGCCTGGGATGAGAGCCTGCGTGAAGAGGACTTCCGCTTTGCGGCGGAGCCGGGCGTGAGCGCGGTGGTCATCAAGCCGACGCTCACCGGCAGCCTTGATAAGGTGCGAGCCCAGGTGGAAGCGGCGCATCGGCTGGGACTGACGGCGGTGATTAGCTCCTCCATCGAATCGAGCCTCGGGCTGACGCAGCTGGCGCGCATCGCCGCCTGGCTGACGCCGCAGACTCTGCCGGGCCTGGATACGCTCCACCTTATGCAGACTCAACTGCTGCGGCGCTGGCCCGACAGCCCATTGCCCCTGGCGGGCGTTGAGGCGCTGGAGACGCTGCGATGATCGTTAATGACTGGCCCTGGCGCCGCTGGCGCGCGATTCAGCCCGATCGTCTTGCCCTGCGTCTTAACGACGAAACGCTCAGCTGGAGCCAGCTTTGCCAGCGCATCGACGCGCTGGCGGGCGGCTTTGCGAAGCAGGGGGTAAGAGAAGGCGACGGCGTAATGCTGATGGCGCAAAACCACCCCGACACGCTGCTGGCCTGGCTGGCGTTACTCCAGTGCGGGGCGCGCATTCTGCCCGTCAATCCCCAGCTGCCGCGCCCCCTGCTGGACGTGCTGTTGCCGCAGCTCACCCTGCGCTTCGGCCTGGTACTGGATGGTGATTACCCGGGGCTGCCAGCGCTGAATTTTGCGCAGGCAACCGGCAGCCATGCGGTAACCTGGCGCCCGGATCGGCTCGCCTCTATGACCTTAACCTCCGGTTCAACTGGTCTACCGAAAGCGGCAGTGCATACCTGCGCGGCCCACCTTGCCAGCGCCGAAGGGGTGCTGGCGCTGATGCCTTACGGCGGGGAAGATGACTGGCTGCTCTCGCTGCCGCTGTTCCACGTGTCGGGCCAGGGGATCGTGTGGCGCTGGCTGCAGGCGGGGGCGCGGTTAACCGTGCGGGACAAACAGCCGCTGGCGCAGATGCTGGCAGGCTGCACCCACGCCTCGCTGGTGCCTACCCAGCTCTGGCGGCTGATTAACGATCGCAGCGAAGTCGCCCTGAAGGCGGTGTTGCTCGGCGGCGCGGCGATTCCGGTTGAACTGACGCTACGGGCAAGGGAGCAGGGGATACGCACCTGGTGCGGCTACGGGCTGACCGAGTTTGCTTCCACGGTCTGTGCGAAGGAGGCGGACGGACTGGCGGACGTGGGACATGCGCTGCCAGGCAGGGAAGTGCGGATTGTCGAGGGCGAAGTCTGGCTGAAGGCGCGAAGTATGGCCTCCGGCTACTGGCGCGACGGGGTACTGACGCCGCTGGTCAACGAGCAGGGCTGGTTTGCCACCCGCGATCGCGGCGAGCTGCGTGACGGCACGCTCACTATCCTGGGACGCATGGATAACCTCTTTTTCAGTGGCGGAGAGGGGATCCAGCCGGAAGAGGTGGAGCGGGTAATCGGCGCCCATCCGCAGATAAGCCAGGTCTTTGTGGTGCCGCTGGATGACGCCGAGTTCGGACAGCGACCGGTCGCGGTAGTGGAGTGCGAAGAGGGGGCCGATATCGCCGCTTTTCCGCTCTGGGTGCGTGACAGGCTGGCTCGCTTTCAGCAGCCGGTGCACTGGCTGGTGTTGCCTGACGGGTTAAAAAACGGCGGGATTAAAATCTCCCGCCGTGCGTTACAGCAGTGGGTAAACGCCTCGCTGAGAAGGTAATCAGCCGACATCCACCTGCGCCCTGCGGCTGCGCTTACGCAGCAGGCGCAGGACCGGCGGCATCACAATCACCAGGATCGCCATCGCCAGCAGCGTTTTTGTTACGCCGCTTTCCCACAGAATCGCCATGTTGCCGTTACTGATGGAGAGGGCACGGCGCAGGTTCTGCTCCAGCATTTCGCCCAACACAAAGCCGAGGATCAGCGGCGACATGGGGAACTGCATCTTGCGTAAGATGTAGCCCAACACCCCCAGCGCCACCATCAGCACCAGATCGAAGGTGGTGCTGTGCACCGCATAGACGCCTACTGCCGAGACGGCGGCGATGGCGGGCACCAGAAACCAGAGCGGAATGGTCAGCATGCGGGTAAAGAGGCCAATCAGCGGAATATTCATTACCAGCAGCATGACGTTGGCGATCAGCAGCGCGGCGATCAGGCCCCAGACGATATCCGGCTGCTCGGTGAACATCGCCGGGCCGGGGGTGATGTTATAGAGCGTCAGCGCTCCCATCATGACCGCCGTGGTGCCTGAACCGGGGACGCCCAGGGTGAGCATCGGAATAAACGAGCCGCAGGCCGAGGCGTTATTGGCGGCCTCCGGTGCGGCGACGCCGCGGATATCCCCTTTGCCGAAGCTGTCGCTGTTGCCGCTGAGCTTTTTCTCCGTCATGTAGGTAATGGCGCTGGCGATGGTCGCTCCGGCTCCCGGCAGGATGCCGACGAAGAAGCCGATCACCGAAGAGCGCAGCGTAGTCCCCACGCACTGTAACCCCTCTCTGGCGTTAAAGAGCATCCTTCCCGTTTTACGCACCAGCGTCTGGCCGCTGCTGGTATGCTCCAGCATCAGCAGAATTTCGGATACCGAGAAGAGACCAATCACCACCACAATAAACTGCACGCCATCGGAGAGATGCACGCTGTCGAAGGTAAAGCGGTAGACGCCGGTGTTGGCATCCACACCGACGGTGGCGAGCCCCAGGCCAATCAGCGCCGCCAGAAAGGATTTCAGCGGGTTTTGCGCCATCATGCTACCAAGGCAGGCGATGGCAAAAACCATCAGCGCGAAATATTCCGCCGGGCCGAACGCCAGCGACCACTGGGCCAGCACCGGCGCAAAGAGAATAATGCCGCCAATCGCAATCAGCGATCCGAAGAAGGAGCTGACGGCAGAGATGGAGAGCGCCACGCCGCCGCGTCCCTGCTGTGCCATCGGATAGCCGTCCAGCGCCGTCATGATCGCCGCCGCGTCGCCGGGGACGTTAAGCAGGATCGACGAGATCCGCCCGCCATATTCACAGCCGATATAGACGGTCGCCAGCAGGATCAGCGCCGATTCCGCAGGCAGATGCAGGGCAAAAGCCAGCGGCAGCAGGATGGCCACGCCGTTAATCGGCCCCAGCCCCGGAAGCAGGCCGACAATCGTCCCGACAAAACAGCCTATCAGGGCAATAACCAGGTTTTCCGGCGTCATCGCTACCGCAAAACCCTGAGAGAGATAGATCCAGGTATCCATAGCGTGCTCCGTTAATTAAACCATGCGCCGAGCGGCAGGGTCACGTCCAGCAGGCGGTCGAAGGCGTACCAGAGTAAAATGCCCAGTACGACCCCGGAGATCCCCGCCGCAGGCAGCGAGGCGTTAAACAGTATGCCAATCACCATCGTCAGCAGGGCGGTGGCAATCGGGAAGCCGAGCCACTCAAAGCCCCACGCGTACATTAGCAGGACAATCACCATTACCAGCAGACGTTGCAGCGTGCGGCGTGGCGGCCACTCCACGGTGTCCGGATGGCGCAGCAGCAGGGCCACCGAGCAGAGCAGCATCAGGCCAACAATGCCCAGCGGAAAGGGGCGTGGCCCCACGGGTTCATAGCTGTATTCGCTGTGGATCTGCCAGGCGACAAACAGCCCGCCGATGCAGAGCAGGAGCCAGATCCCGGCAAAAATGCGATCGCTCATAGCGCCTCCGGTTATTTCGCCAGACCAAAGGCTTTCGCCTGTTCGCGGTAGTCATTCACCTGTTTTTTCACGTACTCGTCCAGCTGCTTGCCGTTCAGGTTGAACTCAAACAGCCCGCGCAGATCGCGCTGTTTTTTGAACTCCTCGGTTTGCTGAAGTTTTGCGAAGGTATCCACCCACCACTGGTACTCGGCGTCGGTCACTTTTGGCCCGACGAAGAAGCCGCGGATGATCGGCCAGACCAGGTTATAACCCTGCTCTTTGGCGGTTGGGACGTCTGCCAGCTGGCCCGGCAGACGGTTTTCGGAGAAGACCGCCAGCACGCGGATCTTATCCCCGCTCAGGTAGGGCACCATTTCACTGAGATCGCCCGATACTGCCTGCACGTGATTGCCCATCAGCGCCGTCACCGGCTCACCGCCGCCTTCAAAGGCCACGTAGCGCATTTTGTGCGGATCCACTTTGGCCTGCTGCGCCAGCAGCGCGGCTTTCATCCAGTCCTGGCTGCCGATAGAGGCGCCTGCGCCAATCACCACGCTGTTGGGATCTTTTTCCATGGCGATCAGCAGATCTTTCAGGGATTTCCACGGGGAGTCGGCGCGAACGGCGATCATGCCGTAATCGGTGCCCACGGTGGCGAGCCAGCGCACGTCATTTACGTCATAACGACCAAATTTCCCCTGCGACAGGTTCAGCAGCGAACCGCCGGAGAAGGCCACCACGGTGCCCGCTTCTGCCGGGCGCTGGGCGACAATGGCGTTATAGGCTACCGCGCCCACGCCGCCGGGCATGTAGGTAACGCGCATCGGTTTCTCGATGGCCTTCGTCTCCAGCAGGCTGACCTGAATCAGCTTACAGGTCAGGTCGAAGCCGCCGCCGGGCTTGGCCGGGGCGATACATTCCGTACGGGATGGCGCCTCCTGCGCCTGCACGGCAGAAGCGCCCGACATGAACATGCTTACAGCAAGTGTGAAAAGTAACTGTTTTTTCATCGTTTATCCTCACGCCGGCGAACCGGGAGTACGGGTACGGTAGGTTTTTTATTGATTATGTGAACCGCCGTGTAGCAGTTCCGTTGCATGATTGTTAAAACAATAACCTTTCATTTCTCTTTCAATGCGGCCCGAACTTTACAGGATGTGACATGCGTCTCTTACTCGCCGAAGATAACCGTGAGCTGGCCCGCTGGCTGGAGAAAGCGCTGGTGCACGGCGGATTTGCCGTAGACTGCGTATTTGACGGCCGCGCCGCCGATCATCTGCTGCAGGGGGAAAGTTACGCGGTAGCGATCCTGGATATCGGCATGCCGGAAATGACCGGGCTGGAGGTGGTGCACCGGCTGCGAAAGCGTGGACAGACGCTCCCGGTGCTCTTTTTAACCGCCCGTAGCGAGGTCAGCGATCGGGTAAAGGGGCTCAACGCCGGTGCGGATGACTATCTGCCGAAGCCGTTTGAGCTGGAGGAGTTAGACGCCCGGCTGCGGGCGTTGCTGCGCCGCAGCGAGGGGAGGGCGCAGGCCGCCTCGCAGCTTGGTGGACTGGAGTTTAATGACGAGGGGTATTTTACCCTGCGCGGTGAACGGCTCTCCCTGACGCCGCGCGAGCTTTCTCTGCTGACGGTGCTGATGTATCGCCGCACCCGGCCGGTTTCCCGTCAGCAGCTGTTTGACCAGGTGTTTAGCCTCAGTGACGATGTCAGCCCCGAGAGTATCGATCTCTATATCCATCGTCTGCGCAAGAAGCTGGCGGGTAGCGACGTCCGTATTACCACCCTGCGCGGGCTGGGCTATGTACTGGAGCAGGGCGATGAGATGGGCTAAACCACAGTCGCTCTATTTTCAGCTGCTGCTGTTTCTCGGGCTGCCGCTGCTGCTGCTGTGGGGGTTATCAGCTTTTAACAGCTATGTCAGCGCGCTGCAGGCCGCGACGCAGGCCTACGATCGCACCCTGCTGTCGTCGGCGCGGACGGTGGCGGAGCGGCTCGCGGTGCGTAATGGCAGGCTGATGGTCAACGTGCCGTGGGTAGTGCTCGACAGCTTTGAGCTGAATATGAACGACCGGCTTTACTACAAGGTGGTGGATCCGGCCGGCAGGGTGATCTCCGGCTATGACGATCTGCCGCAGATGCCGCCCGCGACCTCGCGTACCACGCTCTATCCGGCGCTGGCCTGGTTTTATCACACCGAGTATCGCGGGGCGGCAATTCGCGTAGCCCGCCTGCTGCAGCCGGTAAACGAAGGCGGCATCGTCGGGATGGCGGAAATTTATGTGGCGGAAACCCTCCAGTCGCGCCGCCTGCTGGCGAGCCATCTGCTCTTTACCTCCTGGGTTTCCCAGGGCTTGCTGGTACTGCTGACGCTGGTATTAACTGCCTGGTTGTTACGTCGCGTGCTGCGCCCCATGCGCCAGCTCTCTTCGCTTATGGTGCGCCGCGAGCCAGGCTTGCTGGCGCCGCTTCCTGAACTGCTTCCCTGGTCGGAAACGCGTCTGCTTATCGTGGCGTTTAACCGCTATATCGACCGGCTGCGCGGCGTGCTCTCACGACAGGAGCGCTTCAGCGCAGACGCCTCCCATCAGCTTAAAACGCCGCTGGCGGTGCTCAAGACGCAGACCGCGGTCGCGCTGGCGAGCCGCGATCCGGCGCTATGGCAGGAGAGCCTGCGGGCCATTAACGCCACGCTGGATAACACCATTCAGCTGACCGAGCGTCTGCTGCAGCTCTCCGCCGTCAGGCGCCGGGAGCAGGGTGAGCAACAGTTTGTTGCGGTGGATCTGCTGGAGGTGGTGCAAAGCAGCTGCTTTTCCCGGCTGGCGCAGGCGCGCAGTAAAGGCATCGATCTGGGTTACGAGGGCGAGCAGCGCCCGGTCATAATCGAGGGGGATGCGGTTCTGCTGGGGGAACTCTGCGCGAACCTGCTTGATAATGCCATTAAATACGCTCCGGCGCAGGGAATTGTGACCGTCTCTCTGCAGAGGGAGAAGAGCACGGCGCTGCTGAGCGTGGAGGATAACGGACCGGGTATCGAAGAGAGCCTGATTCATCAGGCGCTGGCGCCGTTTCATCGTCTGGCGACGGCTGGAGAGGTGGCTGGTTCGGGCATCGGTCTGGCGCTGGTGAATGATATCGCCCGGCTGCACCGCAGCCATCCTCAGCTGACCCGCAGCGCGACGCTGGGCGGACTCTGCGTGCGGCTGCGCTTTCAGCTTATTGACCACTGATTTGCGAGCATGGCAGAAGAATACTTAGCCCAAACGCCGCGTTAAACGAGGCTGTGATAGGGTGCCTGCGGAATCATTATTACAGGGAAGGCCATGCATCATTCATCTTCGTTTACCCCGCACGACGCGGTATTCCGTAAGCTTCTTTCGCATACCGGGACGGCCCGCGATTTTATAGAGATCCACTTGCCTGTCGCGCTGCGCTCATTGTGCGATCTTTCCACCCTTTCGCTGGAGTCGGGAAGTTTTGTGGAAGAAAGCCTGCGCCACAGCTGTACCGATATTCTCTGGTCGGTGAAAACCCGTGAGGGAGAGGGTTATATCTATGTGTTGATCGAGCACCAGAGCAGTCCGGATCGCCATATGGCGTTTCGGCTGATGCGCTATGCGATCGCAGCGATGCAGCGACATCTGGAGAAAGGGCACCACCTTTTGCCGCTGGTGATACCTCTGCTTTTTTATCATGGACGGCGCTCGCCTTACCCCTGGTCGATGCGCTGGCTTGACGGGTTCAGCCTGCCCGAACAGGCGAAGGCGCTCTATTCCGGCCCGTTTCCGCTGGTGGATATTACCCGTATACCTGACGAAGAGATCCTTCAGCACCGGCGAATCGCCATGCTCGAGATGGTGCAAAAACATGTGCGACAACGGGATTTGATGGAACTTCAGGCGCATCTGGCAACGCTGTTGTCGCTGCGATACACTAGCGACGTTCAGCTTAAGGCACTGCTGACCTACCTTTTACAGGTAGGGAACACCGCCAGTCCGGCAGCCTTTCTGGAGGGTCTTGCCGATCGCACAGTGGACCACGAACACAGGGAGACGTTAATGAATATTGCACAATATCTTCGTGAAGAGGGCCTTTCTCAAGGGCTCTCCCAGGGCCTTTCCCAGGGACGCCGGGAGGGGATTGAGCAGGAGGCGATGCGCATCGCCCGTAAATTGCTGGAGAACGGGCTTGATCCTGAAAAGGTGGTGAAGCTTACCGGCCTGTCGCCTGAGCTGGTGGAGCAGGCTCGCCACTAGCCTGCAACAACACGGGAGCAGATGCTCCCGTTGCTCTTATTAGTTTGTCTTTAGCGCCACGCCGACGTCTGAGTACTTTTTACCCCGCCTGACCGCCTTAATATTCTGGAGACGCTTTTTCTCGCTCTCAGCCATGCCCCGTCTGATAAGGAAAAACTCAAAACCGATCCCTGTTCAGACCGATCCCGTCCCGACTCAGTACGCTGCCGCTGGGTTCAGGGTTATGCGATAGTTTCAAATAGTTACAAACTAATGCGCCTCTAAACTGACGGAACGTTGATCCCTGCTCAGCGCACGTTAAAATCTCGCGGTTTGGGACTTTATCCTTTTTAAGTGCAGGATGACGATAATGAAAAAAGTGGCATGGGCGGGCTTAGGCCTGCTGTTTATTTCTGCGGCGGCGAACGCCATCTCTTTTAACGGCCAGGCGGGTGAAGATTACACTAACCTGGGCTTTGGCCTGGGGACCGAAACCTCTGGTCTGGCGCTGAGCGGTAACTGGACGCACAACGACGATGACGGCGACGCGGCGAGTCTCGGTCTGGGTCTTAACGTGCCCCTGGGGCCGTTTCTGGCAACCGTAGGCGGTAAAGGGATCTACACCAACCCTAACGACGGTGACGAAGGCTACGCGGCAGCGGTAGGCGGCGGCCTGCAGTGGAAGATCGGCAACAGCTTCGGTCTGTTCGGTGAGTATTATTACTCCCCGGATTCGCTCTCCAGCGGTATCGAAAGCTATGAAGAAGCGAATGCGGGCGCACGCTGGACCATTATGCGTCCAATCACTATCGAAGCGGGTTACCGCTATCTGAACCTGGCGGGTAAAGATGGCAACCGCGACAACGCGCTGGCCGATGGCCCTTACGTGGGCGTAAGCGCAGGTTTCTGATCTTCCGGCGCGGCGGTCTGCCGCGCCTGTTTCCTCTTCCAGCTCCCTTCATTTGCGTTATAGTGTTTTCACCATATTAGCGGGAGAACACAATGTTAAATGTGGAGATGCTTTCCACCGGCGACGAGGTGCTGCATGGTCAAATTACCGACACCAATGCTGCCTGGCTGGCCGATTTTTTCTTTGAGCAAGGATTACCGTTAACGCGCCGTAATACGGTGGGCGACAATCTGGCGTCGCTGGTGGCTATTCTGCGCGAGCGCAGCGAACAGGCTGATGTACTGATTGTTAATGGCGGCCTGGGGCCGACCAGCGACGATCTCAGCGCGCTGGCCGCCGCAACCGCCAAAGGTGAAGAGCTGGTGCTGCACGAGGCGTGGCTTGCAGAGATGGAGCGCTTTTTCAGCGAACGCGGCAGGGTTATGGCGCCCAGCAATCGTAAGCAGGCGGAGATCCCCGCCAGCGCCGAGCTTATTGATAATCCCGTCGGCACTGCCTGCGGCTTCGCGCTGCAGCTCAATCGCTGTCTGATGTTTTTCACCCCCGGCGTACCGTCAGAATTTAAGGTGATGGTGGAGCAGCAGATCCTGCCGCGTCTGCGCCAGCGCTTCACCCTGCCCGAACCGCCAGTTTGCCTGCGTCTGACCACCTTCGGCCGTTCCGAAAGCGACCTCGCCCAGAGTCTGGATACGCTGGCACTGCCGGAAGGGGTGTCGATGGGCTATCGCTCCTCCATGCCGATTATTGAGCTCAAGCTTACCGGCCCGGCAACGCAAAAAGCGGCGATGCTGGCCCTGTGGCCTGAAGTTAAGCGTGTGGCGGGAGAAAGCATCATCTTCGAAGGGACCGGGGGGCTGCCTGCGCAGATCGCGCAGCATCTGCAGTCACGCCAGCTCAGTATCACCTTAAGCGAGCAGTTTACCGGCGGCCTGCTGGCGCTGCAGCTTTCCCGAGCCGGTGCGCCGCTGCTTGCCAGCGAAGTGGTGCCTTTCCAGCAGGAGACGCTGGCGCAGACGGCGCGCTGGGCCTCCGAGCGCAGAGTCAACCATTTTGCCGGGCTGGCGCTCGCCGTCGGAGGCGATGACGGTGAACATCTGAATTTTGCCCTGGCGGCGCCGGAAGGAACTTACGCGCTACGCGTTAAAATGAGTACGACCCGCCATAGCCTGCAGGTGCGTCAGGAGGTTTGCGCCATGATGGCGCTGAACATGCTGCGCCGCTGGCTGAACGGTAAAGAAGTGGCCCTGGAGCACGGCTGGATTAACGTGGTGGAATCTCTCTTGCCGGAGTCGCCGTCCGGCAACTAAAGCTCAACGACAGCGTCGCTTTGGCAAACGCGCGGCAAAAAACGGTAACTTAGCGTTACCGTTTTTTGTACTACATCTCTATCTCTATATCGCCTTTCGCCCGGCAGCAGCAGGGCAAGATTTCCCCGTCGTTGATAAAGGCCAGCGGGGTGGTCAGCCAGTCAACCTGGCCTGCCACCAGCCGACAGCGGCAGGAGCCGCAGTAACCTTCACGACACTGATACTCTACCGCGACCTGGTGTGACTCCAGCGCCACCAGCAGGGAAGGGTGATCTTCCTGGCACAGCACCTGGGTACCGGAAAGGCGAAGCGTGACGCGGCTCATCAGAGCTGGAAGCTGCTCAGATCGTCAGTGTCGACTTCGGAGTCGATCTGGCCGACCAGGTAGGAGCTTACCTCCACTTCCTGCGGCGCCACCTGTACGTTGTCAGAGACCAGCCAGGTGTTGATCCACGGAATCGGGTTAGAGCGGGTCTGGAACGGCAGATCAAGGCCGACCGCCTGCATACGGATGTTGGTGATGTACTCGACGTACTGGCAGAGAATATCTTTGTTCAGCCCAATCATAGAGCCGCCCTGGAAGAGATATTCCGCCCACTCTTTCTCCTGCTGCGCCGCCTGCACAAACAGGTCATAGCACTCCTGCTGGCACTCCTGGGCAATCTCCGCCATCTCCGGGTCATCCGCGCCGCTGCGCAGCAGGTTCAGCATATGCTGGGTGCCGGTCAGGTGCAGCGCTTCGTCGCGGGCAATCAGACGGATAATTTTGGCGTTGCCTTCCATCAGTTCGCGCTCGGCGAAGGCGAAAGAGCAGGCGAAGCTGACATAAAAGCGGATCGCTTCCAGTGCGTTGACGCTCATCAGACAGAGGTAGAGCTTTTTCTTCAGCTCGCGCAGGCTGACGGTGACGGTTTTGCCATTCACCGTGTGGGTGCCTTCGCCCAGCAGATGCCAGTAGCTGGTCATCTCAATCAGATCGTCATAGAAATGGGCGATCCCTTCCGCACGCTTAAGGATCTGCTCATTGGTGACGATGTCGTCAAACACCACCGCCGGATCGTTAACGATATTGCGGATGATATGGGTGTAGGAGCGGGAGTGGATGGTCTCGGAAAAGGCCCACGTTTCGACCCAGGTCTCCAGCTCCGGAATAGAGATCAGCGGCAGCAGCGCCACGTTCGGGCTGCGTCCCTGAATGGAGTCCAGCAGAGTCTGATACTTCAGGTTGCTGATAAAAATGTGCTTTTCATGTTCCGGCAGCGCCTGAAAATCGATACGGTCGCGAGAGACATCGACCTCTTCAGGTCGCCAGAAGAAAGAGAGTTGCTTTTCAATCAGCTTTTCGAAGATGTCATATTTTTGCTGATCGTAGCGGGCCACGTTGACCGGCTGACCGAAGAACATCGGCTCTTTGAGCTGGTCGTTTTTCGTCTGTGAAAAGGTGGTATATGCCATTGCGGAGAGTCCTGTTGAGATTTTATTGCCCGGCGGCACTGCGTATGCCGGGCCTACAAAACCGTAGGCCGGGTAAGCGTAGCGCCACCCGGCAAAGTACTTAGATCTTACATGCGCCGCTTTCGCAGCCGTCATCCTGGATAGAAGGCGCCAGGTCATCCTGTGAATCTTCCGCACCGTCGCGCGTGTTCTGATAGTAAAGGGTCTTCACGCCAAATTTATAAGCGGTAAGCAGATCCTTCAGCAGCTGTTGCATCGGCACTTTGCCTGACGGGAAGCGCGACGGGTCGTAGTTGGTGTTAGCTGAGATCGACTGATCGATAAACTTCTGCATAATGCCCACCAGCTGCAGGTAGCCGTCGTTATTAGGCATCTCCCACAGCAGCTCGTAGTTATCTTTCAGCAGCTCGTAGTCCGGCACCACCTGACGCAGGATACCGTCTTTCGACGCCTTGATGCTCACGTGGCCGCGCGGCGGTTCAATGCCATTGGTGGCGTTAGAGATCTGCGACGAAGTCTCGGACGGCATCAGCGCGGAGAGAGTGGAGTTACGCAGGCCGTGCGTCTTGATAGACTCACGCAGCCCTTCCCAGTCCAGATGCAGCGGCTCGCTGACAATCGCGTCCAGATCGCGCTTGTAGGTGTCGATCGGCAGAATGCCTTTCGCATAGGTGGTCTCGTTAAACCACGGGCAGGCACCCTGCTCAATCGCCAGCTCGTTAGAGGCTTTCAGCAGATAGTACTGGATCGCTTCGAACGTTTCGTGGGTCAGGTTGTTGGCGCTGCCGTCGGAGTAACGCTTGCCGTTCTTCGCCAGCCAGTAGGCGAAGTTGATAACGCCGATACCCAGAGTACGACGCCCCATCGCGCCGCGTTTTGCCGCCGGGATCGGATAGTCCTGATAGTCCAGCAGGGCATCCAGCGCGCGCACTGCCAGCACCGCCAGCTCTTCCAGCTCGGTCAGGCTCTTAATCGCGCCCAGGTTAAAGGCGGAGAGGGTGCAGAGGGCGATCTCCCCGTTCTCGTCGTTCACATCTTCCAGCGGTTTGGTCGGCAGGGCAATCTCCAGACAGAGGTTGGACTGGCGTACCGGCGCCACCACCGGATCGAACGGGCTGTGGGTGTTGCAGTGGTCAACGTTCTGAATGTAGATACGACCGGTGGAGGCGCGCTCCTGCATCATCAGAGAGAAGAGATCCACCGCTTTGACGCGCTGCTTACGGATGCTGTCGTCATTTTCATACTGCACGTAGAGACGTTCGAACTCATCCTGATCGGCGAAGAACGCGTCATACAGGCCAGGCACGTCGGACGGGCTGAACAGAGTGATGTCGCCACCTTTTAGCAGGCGGGTGTACATCAGCTTGTTGATCTGTACCCCGTAGTCCATGTGACGCACGCGGTTGCCTTCCACGCCGCGGTTGTTTTTCAGTACCAGCAGGCTCTCCACTTCCAGATGCCACATCGGATAGAAGAGGGTCGCCGCGCCGCCGCGTACGCCACCCTGAGAGCACGATTTCACCGCCGTCTGGAAGTGCTTGTAGAACGGGATACAGCCGGTGTGGAACGCCTCGCCACCGCGAATCGGGCTGCCCAGCGCGCGAATACGGCCCGCGTTAATGCCGATACCGGCGCGCTGGGAGACATATTTCACAATGGCGCTGGAGGTGGCGTTGATAGAATCCAGGCTATCACCGCACTCGATCAGCACGCAGGAGCTGAACTGGCGGGTAGGGGTGCGCACGCCGGACATGATTGGCGTCGGCAGGGAAATTTTGAATGTCGACACCGCGTCGTAAAAACGCTTCACATAATCCAGACGGGTCTCACGCGGATAGTTAGAGAAGAGGCAGGCCGCGACCAGAATGTAGAGGAACTGGGCGCTCTCGTAAATCTCGCCGGTTACGCGGTTTTGTACCAGATATTTGCCTTCCAGCTGCTTCACCGCCGCGTAGGAGAAGTTCATATCGCGCCAGTGGTCGATAAACCCGTCCATCTGCTTGAACTCTTCTTCCGTGTAGTCTTCCAGCAGATGCGTGTCATATTTGCCAAGCTCAACCATCTTCACCACGTGATCGTAGAGTGCCGGCGGCTCAAACTGGCCATAGGCTTTTTTACGCAGGTGGAAGATAGCCAGGCGCGCTGCCAGATACTGGTAGTCCGGCGCTTCGCGGGAGATCAGGTCTGCCGCCGCCTTGATGATGGTTTCGTGGATATCAGACGTCTTAATGCCGTCGTAAAACTGGATATGAGAGCGCAGTTCAACCTGGGAAATGGAAACGTTATTCAGTCCTTCTGCTGCCCAGTCGAGAACACGATGGATTTTGTCCAGATTGATACGCTCGGTTTTACCGTCGCGCTTTGTCACCAGCAGACTCTGATTCATGTGGGTTTGTACCTGTCCGTGAAATAAAAAATATCCCCCCGCTTATCCACAACGCCGTCTTGTGACTAACTCTGTGGATAAATACTACATATAGGGGGTCTTGGATATGAGAAACGCTATATGGTGAGTATTCTAGTATCTAATCTTTTCAGCACAAGGGTTGATTTTGAGGTTAAATTGAGGTTGTCAAAGCGTAAAAAAGGCTAAGTCCACGAACCATAAGGCCTGAACGGGATGTCAATATTAGACAAAAAAAAATGAAAATTTGATCGAGTGCTGATTTCTTCAACGGCAGGTCAAAATTGCGCAACGGGTGTCGCGCAATCTTTCAGATCAAAGCGTGATGACCTCAGGCCTTTTTGGCGGTGGTGTGCAACATATAGTTCACATCAACGCCCGGGCCGAGCTTAAATTTATCCAGAACCGGATTATAGTGCAGCCCGGTGATATGCTGCTCCTTGAGCCACGTCCCGTCGACCCAGCCCAGCAGCTCTGACGGCTTGATAAATTTCTTCACGTCATGGGTGCCTTTCGGCACCATGCGCAGCACATACTCCGCGCCGACCACCGCCATCAGCCAGGCCTTGCCGTTACGGTTGATGGTGGAGAAAAAGACTTCGCCGCCGGGCTTCACCAGCTTTGCACAGGCGTTGACCACCGACTGCGGGTCCGGCACATGCTCCAGCATCTCCATACAGGTGACAACATCATACTGGTGGGCATGTTTTGCGGCGTGCTCTTCAACGGTCTCCTGCACGTAATCGACCTGCACGCCAGATTCCAGCGCATGCAGACGCGCCACCTGCAGCGGCTCGAATCCCATATCCAGCCCGGTGACCGTCGCCCCTTCGCGGGCCATGCTCTCGGCGAGGATACCGCCGCCACACCCCACGTCGAGAACCTTCTTACCGAACAGGCCGCCGGAACGCTCCGCGATATAGCCCAGACGCAGCGGGTTGATACGGTGCAGCGGCTTAAACTCGCCTTCAAGATCCCACCAGCGGGAGGCTACCGCTTCGAATTTGGCAATCTCTTCGTGGTCAACGTTGTGAACCACCTGGGATGTTTCGGCATTCATGGGCGCTTCTACTCCTTATTTTGCTAGTCAGGCGAGTATATCAGTTAATAAACCAAATGGTTTATAACCCCGCTAATGTGTTATAATTTGCGACCTTTGAATCCGGGATAAAGTAGAGGGATAGCGGTTAGATGAGCGACCTTGCGAGAGAAATTACACCGGTTAACATCGAGGAAGAGCTGAAAAGCTCCTATCTGGACTATGCGATGTCGGTCATTGTTGGCCGAGCGCTGCCGGACGTCCGAGATGGCCTCAAGCCGGTACACCGTCGCGTACTATACGCCATGAACGTCTTGGGCAATGACTGGAACAAAGCCTACAAAAAATCTGCCCGTGTCGTTGGTGACGTAATCGGTAAATACCATCCTCATGGTGATTCCGCGGTGTACGATACGATCGTCCGTATGGCGCAGCCGTTTTCGCTGCGTTATATGCTGGTAGATGGTCAGGGCAACTTCGGTTCAATTGACGGCGACTCCGCCGCGGCGATGCGTTATACGGAAATCCGTCTGGCGAAAATTGCCCATGAACTGATGGCCGACCTGGAAAAAGAGACGGTCGACTTTGTGGATAACTATGACGGCACGGAGCGGATCCCTGACGTCATGCCAACCAAAATCCCTAACCTGTTGGTAAACGGTTCTTCCGGTATCGCAGTCGGGATGGCGACCAACATTCCGCCGCACAACATCACGGAAGTGATCAACGGCTGCCTGGCCTATATCGATGATGAAGATATCAGCATCGAAGGTCTGATGGAGCATATCCCCGGGCCGGACTTCCCGACCGCCGCTATCATCAACGGACGTCGCGGCATTGAAGAGGCCTACCGTACCGGTCGCGGCAAAATCTACATCCGCGCCCGCGCCGAGGTTGAAGCCGATGCGAAAACCGGACGCGAAACCATCATCGTTCATGAAATTCCCTATCAGGTGAACAAAGCGCGCCTGATCGAGAAGATCGCCGAGCTGGTAAAAGAGAAACGCGTGGAAGGGATCAGCGCGCTGCGTGACGAGTCCGACAAGGACGGCATGCGCATCGTGATTGAGATCAAACGCGACGCGGTGGGCGAGGTGGTGCTGAATAACCTCTACTCCCAGACCCAGCTGCAGGTCTCTTTCGGTATCAACATGGTTGCGCTGCACCATGGTCAGCCGAAGATCATGAACCTGAAGGAGATTCTGGAAGCGTTTGTGCGTCACCGTCGTGAAGTGGTGACCCGCCGGACCATCTTCGAACTGCGTAAGGCCCGCGATCGCGCCCATATCCTTGAGGCGCTGGCGGTTGCGCTGGCCAATATCGACCCGATTATCGAACTGATCCGCCGTGCGCCGACCCCTGCGGAAGCGAAAGCCGCGCTGGTTGCCCGCCCGTGGGATCTCGGTAACGTGGCCGCCATGCTGGAGCGCGCCGGTGGCGACGCCGCCCGCCCTGAATGGCTGGAGCCGGAGTTTGGCGTACGCGACGGTCAGTACTACCTGACGGAACAGCAGGCCCAGGCGATTCTGGATCTGCGTCTGCAGAAACTGACCGGCCTTGAGCACGAAAAACTGCTCGACGAATACAAAGAGCTGCTGGAACAGATTGCGGAACTGCTGCATATCCTCTCCAGCGCCGAGCGCCTGATGGAAGTGATCCGCGAAGAGCTGGAGCTGGTCCGCGACCAGTTTGGCGACGAGCGCCGCACCGAAATCACCGCCAACACCGCGGATATCAACATCGAAGATCTGATTAACCAGGAAGATGTTGTCGTAACCCTTTCTCATCAGGGTTACGTGAAGTACCAGCCGCTCACCGACTACGAGGCGCAGCGTCGTGGCGGTAAGGGCAAATCTGCGGCGCGCATTAAAGAAGAGGACTTTATCGACCGCCTGCTGGTGGCCAACACCCACGATACGATCCTCTGCTTCTCCAGCCGTGGCCGTCTCTACTGGATGAAGGTCTACCAGCTGCCGGAAGCGAGCCGTGGCGCGCGCGGCCGTCCTATCGTCAACCTGCTGCCGCTGGAGCAGGATGAGCGTATTACCGCCATCCTGCCGGTACGCGAATACGAAGAAGGCGTGAACGTCTTTATGGCGACCGCCAGCGGTACCGTGAAGAAAACCGCGCTGACCGAGTTCAGCCGTCCGCGTTCCGCCGGGATTATTGCGGTGAACCTCAACGAGGGCGACGAGCTGATTGGTGTGGATCTCACGTCAGGATCTGATGAAGTGATGCTCTTCTCTGCCGCCGGTAAAGTGGTGCGCTTTAAAGAGAGCGCCGTTCGCGCCATGGGCCGTACGGCAACCGGTGTCCGCGGTATTAAGCTGGCGGGTGAAGACGCGGTTGTTTCCCTGATTGTTCCACGTGGCGAAGGGGCTATCCTCACCGTCACGCAGAACGGCTACGGTAAACGTACGGCGGAAAGCGAATACCCGACCAAATCGCGCGGCACCCAGGGCGTGATCTCCATCAAGGTCACCGAGCGCAACGGCTCCGTTGTTGGCGCGGTGCAGGTGGACGATGCCGACCAGATCATGATGATCACCGATGCCGGTACGCTGGTGCGTACCCGCGTCTCCGAGATCAGCGTGGTTGGCCGTAACACCCAGGGCGTGATCCTCATCCGCACCGCGGAAGATGAAAACGTTGTGGGTCTGCAGCGCGTGGCTGAACCGGTGGATGACGAAGAACTTGACGCCATCGACGGTACGGTAGCGGAAGGCGACGATGAGATCGCGCCGGAAGCGGAGAGCGACGACGACGCGGCAGACGACGCCGACGAATAAGCGCTGATAACGTACAAAGGGCCGGTTTCGGCCCTTTATTTTTGCCGATACGTGAACATTGCGGCAGGACGCGTTTACCGCTACCTTAACCACATCCTTTTTGACCCAGAAGGCGGAGCCTCGCCCCCTTGAAATACCTCGTCTCCTTTCGTACCACGCTAAAAGTTTCTCGCTATCTTTTCCGGGCGTTAGCGCTCCTGCTTTGGTTGCTGGTGGCCGTGTGCTCGGTGTTTTACATCGTCAACGCCCTGCATCAGAAGGAGTCGGAGATCCGTAAGGAGTTTAACCTCAGTTCCGATCAGGCCCAGCGCTATATCCAGCGCACCTCTGATGTGATGAAAGAGCTGAAGTACATCGCTGAAAATCGCCTGACGGCGGAAAACGGTATTCTCACCACCCGCGGGCGAAACGATAAAGCCGATATTCCCAATTTTGAACCGCTTTTCCCTGATTCTGACTGTACGGCCATGGGCCCCGCCTGGCGCGGCTCGCTGGAGTCGCTGGCGTGGTTTATGCGCTACTGGCGGGATAACTTTTCTGCCGCCTACGATCTTAACCGCGTCTTCCTGATTGGCAGCGATAACCTCTGCATGGCCGATTTTGGCTTGCGTGAAGTGGCGGTCGAGCGGGAAGATGCGCTAAAAACCCTGCATGAGCGCATCATGAAATACCGTAATGCCACGCAGGATGAGCGCAGCAATAACATCTTCTGGATCGGCCAGGGGCCGCGTCCGGGAATCGGTTATTTCTATGCCCTGACGCCGGTCTATCTGGGTAACCGCCTGCAGGCGCTGCTGGGCACCGAGCAAACTATCCGCATGGAGAACTTCTTCACGCCCGGCAGCCTGCCGATGGGGGTGACCATTCTCGATGAAAACGGCCATACGCTGATTTCGCTGACCGGGCCGGATAATCGCCTGAAGGTCGACCCGCGCTGGATGCAGGAGCGCTCCTGGTTTGGCTATACCTCTGGCTTTCGCGAGCTGGTGCTGAAGAAAAACCTGCCCCCGTCCTCTCTGAGCCTTGTCTATTCCGTGCCGGTGGATATGGTGCTGGAACGCATCAGGATGCTGATCCTCAACTCTATCTTGCTGAACGTGCTGGTGGGGATTGCCCTCTTTACCCTGGCGCGAATGTATGAGCGGAAGATCTTTATCCCCGCCGAGGCGGATGCCCAGCGGCTGGAGGAGCATGAGCAATTTAACCGTAAAATTGTCGCCTCCGCGCCGGTCGGGATCTGTATTTTACGTACCCAGGACGGGACCAATATCCTCAGTAACGAGCTGGCGCATAATTACCTGAACATGCTTACGCATGAGGACCGCCAGCGGCTCACCCAGATTATCTGCGGCCAGCAGGTTAATTTTGTCGACGTGCTGACCAGTAATAATACCAACCTGCAAATCAGCTTTGTGCACTCGCGCTACCGTAACGAGAACGTGGCGATCTGTGTGCTGGTGGATGTCTCCGCCCGCGTGAAGATGGAAGAGTCGTTACAGGAGATGGCGCAGGCGGCGGAACAGGCCAGCCAGTCGAAGTCGATGTTCCTCGCAACCGTCAGCCACGAGCTGCGCACGCCGCTCTACGGGATTATCGGTAACCTCGACCTGCTGCAGACCAAAGAGCTGCCGAAAGGGGTCGACAGGCTGGTAACGGCGATGAACAACTCCTCCAGCCTGCTGCTGAAAATTATCAGCGACATTCTCGACTTCTCAAAAATTGAGTCGGAACAGCTGAAAATCGAACCGCGCGAATTTTCTCCCCGGGAGGTGATGAACCATATCAGCGCCAACTACCTGCCTCTGGTGGTACGCAAGCAGCTGGGGCTCTACTGCTTTATCGAGCCGGACGTGCCGCTGACGCTGAATGGCGATCCGATGCGCCTGCAGCAGGTCATCTCTAACCTGCTCAGCAACGCCATCAAATTTACCGATGTCGGCTGCATAATTTTGCATGTCTGCCGTACCGGGGACTATCTGACGTTCCGCGTGCGCGACACCGGGGTGGGCATTCCCGCGAAAGAGGTGGTTCGCCTCTTCGATCCCTTCTTCCAGGTGGGGACGGGCGTACAGCGCAACTTCCAGGGAACGGGGCTGGGGCTGGCGATATGTGAAAAGCTCATCAACATGATGGATGGCGATATCTCGGTGGATACCGAGCCGGGAATGGGCAGTCAGTTCACGATTCGTATTCCACTCTACGATGCGCACTCCCCCGAAAAAACGCAGGTTGAGGGGCTGAGCGGCCGCACCTGCTGGCTGGCGGTTAATAACGCCTCCCTGTGCGAGTATCTCGACTCGCTGCTGACCAGCAGCGGCCTGCGCGTGGTGCGCTATGAGGGGCAGACCCCGGAGGCGGACGACGTCCTGTTAACGGACGATGCGGCGCAAGAGGCGTGGCAGGGAAGGGCGACCATCACCTTCTGCCGCCGTCATATCGGCATCCCGATTGAGCGCGCGCCAGGCGAGTGGGTGCACAGCGTCGCGACGCCGCACGAGCTGCTCACGCTGCTGGCGCGTATCTACAGCGTCGAGGTCGTGCCGGAAGGCGCAGCGGCGCTGCCGTCAGCGGCCTCTTCCGTTGCCATGAATGACGACATGATGATCCTGGTGGTGGATGACCATCCGATTAACCGCCGCCTGCTGGCCGACCAGCTCGGCTCGCTGGGCTATCAGTGCATGACCGCTAACGACGGCGTGGATGCGCTAAATGTATTAAGCAAAAATCATATTGATATCGTGCTGAGCGATGTCAACATGCCGAATATGGATGGTTATCGCCTTACCCAGCGTATTCGCCAGCTGGGGCTGACTCTGCCGGTGGTCGGGGTGACGGCCAACGCGCTGGCGGAAGAGAAGCAGCGTTGTCTGGAGTCGGGTATGGATAGCTGCCTGTCAAAGCCGGTCACGCTGGACGTACTGAAGCAGACCCTGGCGGTTTATGCCGAGCGGGTGAGGAAATCACGAGTATAAGAAAGGCCCGAAAGGGCCTTTTTTATAGTGCCCGTCGGGCCTTGCAGACCGGGCATACGCAAGCGCCACCCGGCAATACAACAGCATCAATCCTTATCCGTTGCGCTCAGCGTTACGGAGGAGAGATAGTTCAACAGAGCGATATCATTATCCACGCCCAGCTTCATCATGGCCGATTTCTTCTGGCTGCTGATGGTTTTAATGCTGCGGTTAAGTTTCTTGGCGATTTCGGTCACCAGGAAGCCTTCGGCAAACAGGCGCAACACTTCACTCTCTTTCGGAGAGAGACGTTTGTCGCCGTAGCCGCCAGCGCTGATCTTCTCCAGCAGGCGGGAGACGCTTTCCGGAGTAAATTTCTTCCCTTTCTGCAGCGCGGCCAGCGCTTTCGGCAGGTCGGTCGGCGCCCCTTGTTTCAGGACAATCCCTTCAATATCCAGGTCCAGCACGGCGCTTAAAATCGCCGGGTTATTGTTCATGGTCAGAACAATGATCGACAGGCTCGGGAAGTGGCGTTTGATGTACTTGATAAGCGTGATCCCGTCACCGTATTTATCGCCCGGCATGGAGAGATCGGTAATGAGCACGTGTGCATCAAGTTTCGGAAGGTTATTAATAAGTGCTGTGGAGTCTTCAAATTCACCGACAACATTCACCCACTCGATCTGTTCAAGTGATTTGCGAATACCGAACAGTACAATCGGATGGTCATCGGCAATAATTACGTTCATATTGTTCATGTATAAGGCTACCTTGCTACAGCAAGCTTTTGACGTAGGCGTCAATGTCGCTGATATATTTTTCTATGCCTGAAGCATCCTTCTCGCGAATAAGATGTTCCAGCGTTTCACATAACTGCTTGCCCGGAACCAGATTAAGCATGGCAAACACCCCTTTAAGCCGGTGTGCTGTCTGTGCCAGCGCCGCAAAATCGTTAGCGGCTGACTCAGTATACAACCGCTTAACATCATCCGGTACTGTATCAACAAACAGGGAATAGTAGCCGCTGGCATGGAGTTCGGCATTTTCATTACCGCCCAACGGGGACTCCGTAAGCTCTTCCTGCGCTAACTGCTCCTCTATAAGTTGTAGTACCGCTTCCTGCATCGCATTGCTGATATTAAAGTTAACGCGCAATTGTCCGGGACCAATTTTCCGCACGCCAGGCTCATCATCGCTTAAAAGCAAGCCGGAGGCAGTAAGATTAGACGGATTATCCGTTAAAAAGAGATCAAATTCTTGACTTGTCAGCCGCTCATCGGGTGTGATGCAGGCCGCCCCCCAGTTCTCCAGCTGACGAATTACGATATTGCGGATCTCATTTGAGGTGACATCCACCATCACCACCACATCGTCCAGCAGCCGCTCCTCATCCTCTTCCTGCGGGTTGGCCGCCATTTTCACATGCAAAGAGTAACGTGTGCCGAGCGACTCGCGCGCCTTGATGTTGAGGTGCCCGCCAAGCTTGCGCGCCAGCTGATCGCACAGCCAGAAGGTTAATGCGTTGGCCTTGCCGTAGCGATCGCCCTGGGTATCGTTAAGGAACGGGAAGTGCAGATTATCGATCTCGCTAAGGGTTACCCCTTCGCCGGTATCCAGCACGCGGAAGGTCAGACGATCGTCGGCCGATTCGTCAGTACTCACCTCCAGGGTGATTTTACCTATCTGGGTAGTGGTAACGGAGTACTGGATCAACATCAGCAGAATACGGCGCAGCGCGTCGCGATCGCCATGGCGTTCATCGTTGGCCGGCAGATTATTGTTAATCAGCAGCTGAAGCCCTTTGCGCTTGATGACGGGCAGCACTTCCGGCACCACTTCATCAATCAGATCCTGGATGGAGAAGAGGGTGGAGTTACCTTTCCAGCCGTCGTTTTCCAGCATATTTGCCAGCTGGATCTCATCCACCAGCCGCACCAGGGTATCCGCCTCACTGGCAAGCTTGCGGCTTTCCGGCGTGTCCATCGCGCCGGCATGGTCCGCCAGGCTTTTCAGCGGACGCTTAAAGGCGTCGCTGATATTCTGCATAAACGCGGCGCGACCCTGCTGATTCTTCTCATACAGGCGCTGCGCCTGCTTAAGCTTCTTGTTGACCAGCACTTCGCGATCCTGGTCACGGATAATAAAGATCTGCGTGCGTGAGGCGACCTGGCTTCTGAACTGCCGGATTTCGTAGAGCTCATTATTGATCGTGGCCTGAATCACCCCCTGATGCTGGTCGGCCATCGCGGTGATATTTTGCAGATTGAGGTGCGGCAAGAGGTGATCGGCAATCTTGTTGCTCATCACCGTACGGTTCGCTTCCTGATCGTGCACCAGCAGGCCAAGCGGCAGAACGGAGACTATCTCTTCATTCAGCGCCCGCAACACGCGCAGCTCTTTACCGGCGGCGCTGGGGAGCGGGGCGTCACTCTGGCGTCCTGGCTGGAAGCGGAAGGTGGTATAGCCAAACAGCGCCAGCGCCAGTAGCCCGATATTGAGGAGCAGCGGCAGCAGGATATTTTGCAGCGTATCGACCATTAAGGAGCCAAACGGCACCTGCCACACAAGCCGCATCCCGGTGGAAGTGAGCGCTGAGGCGATCTCAATGCGCGAGCCGTTGAAGGTGATCGCCACGCTGTCCGCACTTTCTTTATCATTCGCTGCTCGCGCGTTTTGCGCAGCGGTGTCCTGCTCCAGGCGGAAGCTGTCGAGCGGCATATCCGGCGGGATCAGATCGTTAATAGGCAGATCGAAAGCCACGACCGTCGTCAGGTGCCCCGGCTGATTGAAGGTGGTACGCAGGGTGAAGTAGTGACCGTTCTGCCAGGCCAGGCGGCGCAGCGAAGAGAAGCTTTCCCGCTCGTCGAGGGCATTTGCCTGCTGGAGCATCTCCGCGCGGCGGGAATCGACAATGCCCCCCACCGTGGTCTCTTTAAAGCCGGAGGAGAGATCTTTAAGCGGCAGGGTAGAGATCAGGATCATGCTGTTATCCTGACCGTTAAGGTAGTACATGGACCACGGAACGGTTTCTGCGCCCCAGAGCGTATCCAGATAGCTGGAAATTCGCTGCGTCATCTCAAGAGTGGCGCTGTCATGCGAGCCGAAAATCAATGCTTCAGTTTTACGTCGCGGCTTTTCAAGATAGTAGACATCCTGTTTCAGGCGCGTTTCCTGCAATCCTTCTCCCGATGCGCTGGCCGGCGCGGCGGCGATATTGTCGTAGATCTGCCAGGTGGCGTAGCGCCAGGTGTCGATGCGCTTATGCAGCGCATGGGTGATATCGACAATCTGGTAGCTGCGGTCTTTCAGCCAGGTATTCACCGCGCTCTGTACCATCACGCCCATTGTGACCAGCAACACAATGATCAACAGAAGAAAGAAGCGGGTAATGCTTCCGGGCAGAAGTGAAAATTTGCTCGACGCTGTGGTATCAGACTGACTCATTGATTCGTTAAACCCGTGATGACCGCACTTAAGGGGATAGGGCAGTATAAAGGGTAATACCCGAATTTCCAGCGTCCTTATTGACATTCCGGGGGACTTTTTAACAATTTTGCAGGCACAAATAGGCTGGGTGTTTATCTGTACAATGAGCGTCGAACTGTACAAATTACCCGCAAATTCTGTAAAAAATAGCACGAATTAACAAGAAATTATAACACGGATTTATTTTTGGCATGAATTTTGAACAAAACGGGGAGCGGGAAATAAACGTTACTAATATGTTGCAGTAGCAGAAATTGATTCAGTTTACGTAAAGAAAGGTAAAAAAAAACCGAATGCGCGGCATCCGGTTCAAATAAGGTTAAACAGACATTCAAAACTGAATGACGGTAATAAATAAAGTTAATGATGATAGCGAGAAATATTTTAGTGAACTTCTCAATTTTTGTTTTGGCAATCAGTGCTATAAAAATATATCGCATAACCGATTGATTTAATGATGATTATTTTTATTTTTCGCTCTGCGTGCCCTATTTTTTAGCGCTGAGTGCTCTAAAAAAGTTCCGTAATATTTATAATTTGAAACAACTTTATAGATAAATGAAACATCCTCAAAGTTTTCGTATCATATTCGTGTTGGATTATTCTGTTTTTTTGCGGAGAATGAGTTGCCGACTGGTTAAGAGGGTTAATCAGTAAGCAGTGGCAAATAATAAGGCATATAATAGAGGGTTAATATAATGAAAGTTAAAGTACTGTCCCTTCTGGTCCCGGCTCTGCTGGTAGCAGGCGCAGCCAACGCGGCTGAAATTTATAACAAAGATGGCAACAAATTAGATCTGTTCGGTAAAGTTGACGGTCTGCACTATTTCTCTGATGACGATGGCGCTGATGGCGATCAGACTTACATGCGTATCGGCTTCAAAGGTGAAACCCAGGTGAACGACCAGGTGACCGGTTACGGTCAGTGGGAGTACCAGATCCAGGGTAACACTACCGAAAGCGACAACCAGTCCTGGACGCGTGTGGCGTTCGCGGGTCTGAAATTCGCTGAAGCGGGCTCTTTCGACTACGGTCGTAACTACGGCGTTATCTATGACGTTACCTCCTGGACCGACGTTCTGCCTGAGTTCGGCGGCGACACCTACGGTGCGGATAACTTCCTGCAGTCCCGTGCTAACGGCGTAGCAACCTACCGTAACCAGGACTTCTTCGGTCTGGTGGATGGCCTGAACTTTGCTCTGCAGTATCAGGGTAAAAACGGCAGCGTAGACGGTGAAAACGATACCGGCCGCAGCACTCTGAAACAGAACGGCGACGGCTACGGCGCGTCTCTGACCTACGATCTGGGCGAAGGCTTCAGCGTTGGTGGTGCGATGGCCTCTTCCAAACGTACCTACGATCAGAACAACACCGCGGCGCTGGGTGATGGCGATCGCGCAGAAGTTTACTCCGGCGGCCTGAAATATGACGCCAACAACATCTACCTGGCGGCACAGTACTCTCAGACCTACAACGCAACCCGTTTCGGCAATTCTCAGAACGATAGCGAAGTTTACGGTTTCGCCAACAAAGCGCAGAACTTCGAAGTGGTTGCACAGTACCAGTTCGACTTCGGCCTGCGTCCGTCCGTGGCTTACCTCCAGTCTAAAGGTAAGGACATTGAAGGCGGCTACGGCGATCAGGATCTGCTGAAGTATGTTGATGTTGGCGCGACCTACTACTTCAACAAAAACATGTCCACCTACGTGGATTACAAAATCAACCTGCTGGATGATAACGACTTCACCCAGGCTGCAGGCATCAGCACCGACGATATCGTCGCGCTGGGTCTGGTTTACCAGTTCTAAGCGAAAACGCTTTTCTCAGGGGCCATTCGGCCCCTTTTTTACTCCCTTTTTAGCGCTTAACCGCAACGCGATTTACGTGTACTCTTGCCGCCCTGGCATGAGGATAATAACGAATGGATATGATTTCTTTACGGGCCAGCTTTCTGGCTGCACTCTTGTTTCTGACGGCATGCGATACCTCCACTCCGGCTGCAACGCAGACCGCGCCTGCGGCTACGGTGCTGGAAGGCAAAACCATGGGCACCTTCTGGCGCGTCAGCGTCATCGGCATTGACAGCGCGCGCGCCGGGGAGCTGCGCGGCAAGATCCAGAATCAGCTGGATGCCGACGACCGGCTGCTTTCTACCTATAAAAACGACTCTGCGCTGATGCGCTTTAACCTCTCGAACAGCACATCGCCCTGGCCGGTAAGTGAAGCGATGGCCGATATCGTGACCGAAGCGCTGCATGTGGGCTACAAGACGAATGGCGCGATGGATGTTACCGTCGGGCCTTTGGTCAACCTGTGGGGCTTTGGCCCGGACAAGCAGCCCGTGACCACACCCGATCAGGCGCAGATTGACAATGCCCGCGCCCGTACCGGTCTGCAGCATCTGACGGTCATTAACCAGTATGGTCAGCAGTATCTGCAGAAAGATATTCCCGATCTCTTTGTCGATCTCTCCACCGTCGGTGAAGGCTACGCGGCGGATCATCTCGCGGCGCTGATGACCCAGGAGGGGATTGCCCGCTACCTGGTCTCCGTGGGCGGGGCGCTGGTGAGCCGCGGGATGAACGCCAGCGATACACCCTGGCGCGTGGCCATTCAGAAGCCCACCGACACGCAAAACGCGGTGCAGGCCATCGTCGATATTAATGGCCACGGCATCAGCACCTCCGGCAGCTATCGCAACTACTATGAGCTGGATGGCAAACGCCTCTCCCACGTTATCGACCCGCAAACCGGCCGGCCGATCGAGCATAACCTGGTCTCGGTCACGGTGATTGCGCCTACGGCGCTGGAGGCCGACGCCTGGGATACCGGGCTGATGGTGCTGGGGCCGGAAAAGGCCAAAGAGGTGGTGCGTCAGGAGGGGCTGGCGGTCTATATGATTGTGAAAGAGGGGGAGGGCTTTAAAACCTGGACCTCGCCGCAGTTCGACAGCTTTCTGGTGAGCGGTCGAAATTAAAAAGCAAGGTTGCGGGTTCATCCCGGCTGGCGATCGGGCAGGTTATGGGTATGCTTGAAAGAGGAGTCCATGATGAAAAACCTGACGCTTACCGATGCGGATCGCTGGCAGGCCGTGCTGGCCCGCGACCCCGCTGCTGACGGCCAGTTTGTCTTCGCCGTACGCACCACCGGCATTTTCTGCCGTCCCTCCTGCCGCGCCCGCCAGGCGCGGCGCGAAAATGTCTGCTTTTACGCGGATGCCCGGGAAGCGCAGCGGGCGGGGTATCGTCCCTGTAAACGCTGTGTGCCCGACCGGGAGGCGCCGCAGGCGCACCGGATGGCGCAAATTGAAAAAGCCTGCCGTCTGCTGGAAGAGCAGCCCGATATGACGCTTGCGGCGCTGGCCAGCGAGATGGCCACCAGCCCTTACCATTTTCATCGTCTCTTTAAGGGCGCAACCGGCATGACCCCTAAAGCCTGGCAGCAGGCGGCGCGGGCGAAACGGCTGCGCCAGGCGCTGGAGCAGGGGGCGGCGGTAACCGATTCGGTGCTGGCGGCCGGCTTCCCGGACAGCAGCAGCTACTATCGCAAGGCCAATGACGCGCTGGGTATGACCGCCACGCAGTACCGCAACGGCGGCGAGGCGCTAAGAATAGATTACGCGACCGGCGACGGCTCGCTGGGCCGCTATCTGGTGGCGCAGAGCGAGCGCGGGGTCTGCGCTATTCTGCTGGGGGATGACGATCGCGCCCTGACGCAGGAGCTGCAGCGGCTTTTTCCCCGCGCCGAGCTCCGGGCGCTGCAGGGAGAGCCCGCCGGGCAGATCCGCGAGGCGATTGCCCGCCTCGATCGCACCGGCGCCCCTCTGGCGCTGCCGCTTGATATTCGCGGCACCGCCTTCCAGCAGCAGGTCTGGCAGGCGCTGCGCAACATCCCCCGCGGCGAAACCGCCAGCTATCAGCAGGTGGCGCAGGCGGTGGGGAGACCCCGGGCCGTGCGGGCCGTAGCGGCGGCCTGCGCCGCCAACCGGCTGGCGATTATTATCCCCTGTCACCGCGTGGTACGCAGCGACGGCGCCCCCGGCGGCTACCGCTGGGGAGCTGCCCGCAAGGCGCTACTGCTGCGGCGCGAGTTAACCGAGGAGGAGTAATGCTCGATCTGTTTGCCGATGCTGAACCCTGGCATGAGCCGCTCGCCCCCGGCGCGACCATTCTGCGCCGCTTCGCGCTGGCTCGCGCGCCCGCTCTGATGGCGGGGATCGCGCAGGTCGCGACCGTCGCGCCGTTTCGCCATATGGTAACCCCGGGCGGTTATACCATGTCGGTCGCCATGACCAACTGTGGCGAGCTGGGCTGGGCGACCAATGCGCGAGGCTATCTCTACTCGCCGGTCGATCCTCTCAGCAGCCAGCCCTGGCCGCCGATGCCCGAGGCGTTTACCGCGCTTTGCCACGAGGCGGCCGTGGCGGCAGGTTATCCCGATTTCCGTCCCGACGCCTGTCTGATCAACCGTTACGCGCCGGGGGCGAAGCTTTCGCTGCATCAGGATAAAGATGAGCCGGACCTGCGCGCGCCCATCGTCTCCGTTTCGCTGGGGCTGCCTGCGGTGTTTCAGTTTGGCGGCCTGCGCCGCAACGATCCGCTGAAACGCCTGCTGCTCGAACATGGCGACGTTGTGGTCTGGGGCGGGGAGTCGCGGCTCTTTTATCATGGCATCCAGCCCCTTAAGCCGGGCGATCATCCTCTGACCGGAGAGTATCGGTATAACCTCACCTTCCGGCAGGCCTCGTATAACGAATAAAAATAAGAATTATTCTTGATGTGAGCGGCGGGCAGTTTAAACTGCTGGCTGTTTTTTCTTGTCTGGATTGCTCTGCATGCAGCTACTTCTTCTTGTCTGGCGGCAGTACCGCTGGCCGTTTATCGGCGTGATGGCGCTCAGCCTTGTCAGCGCCGCGCTGGGCATTGGCCTTATCGCCTTTATTAACGTGCGTTTAATCGAGATGGTGGACACCTCCCTTGCGGTGCTGCCGGAGTTTCTCGGCCTGCTACTGTTGCTGATGGCGGTGACGCTTGGCTCGCAGCTGGCGCTGACCGCGCTGGGGCATCACTTTGTTTACCGCCTGCGCAGCGAATTTATTAAACGTATTCTCGACACCCAGGTCGAACGCATCGAACAGCTCGGCAGCGCCTCCCTGCTGGCGGGGCTGACCAGCGATGTGCGGGCCATAACCATCGCATTTGTGCGACTACCGGAGCTGGTGCAGGGCATTATCCTGACCTTCGGTTCGGCGGCCTATCTCGCCTGGCTCTCCAGCAAAATGCTGGCGGTGACTACCCTCTGGATCGTCGTAACCATCTGGGGCGGTTATCTGCTGGTGGCGCGGGTATACAAACATATGGCGGTGCTGCGTGAAACCGAAGATAAGCTCTACAACGACTACCAGACGGTGCTGGAAGGGCGTAAGGAGCTGACGCTTAACCGTGAGCGCGCCGAGCATCTCTTCAATAACCTCTACATTCCCGACGCCCGGGAGTATCGCCACCATATCATTCGCGCCGACACCTTCCACCTGAGCGCGGTGAACTGGTCGAACATTATGATGCTGGGGGCGATTGGCCTGGTCTTCTGGATGGCCAACAGCCTCGGCTGGGCCGATACCAACGTGGCGGCGACCTACTCCCTGACGCTGCTCTTCCTGCGCACGCCGCTGCTCTCTGCGGTAGGGGCGCTGCCTACGCTGCTCAGCGCCCAGGTGGCCTTTAACAAGCTGAACAAATTCGCGCTGGCACCCTATCGGGCTGAGTTCCCGCGACCGCAGCGCTTCCCGGAGTGGCAGCGCCTGGAGATGCGTAACGTCACCTTCCGTTATCAGGACAATAATTTTGCCGTGGGGCCGATTAACCTTACCCTTCAGCGCGGCGAACTGCTGTTCCTGATTGGCGGCAACGGCAGCGGGAAATCGACCCTGGCGATGCTGCTGACCGGGCTTTACCAGCCGCTGTCGGGGGAAATTCTGCTCGACGGTCGGCCAATGTCGACGGAAAAACCGGAAGATTACCGCCAGCTCTTTTCCGCCGTCTTTACCGACGTCTGGCTCTTTGAGCAGCTTCTGGGGGCGCAGGGAGAGCAGGCGGATCCGCAGCTGGTGGCGACCTGGCTTGCGCGTCTGAAGATGTCCGACAAACTGGAGCTTAAGGATGGCCGCATCCTCAATCTGAAGCTCTCAAAAGGGCAGAAGAAGAGGGTGGCGCTGCTGCTGGCACTGGCGGAGGAGCGCGACATTATCCTGCTGGATGAGTGGGCCGCGGATCAGGACCCGCATTTCCGTCGCGAGTTCTACCAGGTGCTTCTGCCGCTGATGCAGGAGATGGGTAAAACCATTTTTGCTATCAGCCACGACGATCACTACTTCATTCACGCCGATCGCCTGCTGGAGATGCGTAACGGCCAGCTTACCGAACTGACCGGCGACGAGCGCGTAGCCGCCTCCCGGGATGCGGTGGCGCGTACCGCGTAAATTGCACGCCGGGCGCAGCGTCGCCCGGCATTTGCCGCTTTTCTGACCACTCCCGCCCGCCGTTTAGTATCAATTACGTTTCCCCGCGCTATGCTTGATAACAACTCATTTCAGGGATCTATGAAATATGCACATCAGGAAAAACAGCGCCAGGCTACGCGACCAGGAGCGTGCCCGTCTCATCTGGCTGCTCACCACCGATAAGGCAGTCACCTCCACGCTGCTGGGTAAGCTCACCCTGGCTGAGCAATATGATGTCGGCACGCTGGCCGACGATATTGCTGAGGTAGGGGCGCTGGTGGCCCATCTGCCGCCGCCCGATCTGGCGGATACGCTGGAAGCCCTGCCTTCCGAAGAGCGTCACGCGCTGTGGCGGCTAGTGCAGGATCATGAGCGCGGACAGGTACTGCTGGAGGCCTCGGAAAACGTCTGGGACGATCTGATCGACGAGATGAGCGACCAGGCGATCCTGGATGCCCTGCAGACGCTCGATATCGACGACCGGATCTATCTGGTACAACATCTGCCGCGTAACCTTACCGGCCGCCTGCTCGCCTCGCTGCCTGCCGGAGAGCGCGCCCGCGTGCGGCAGGTGATGAATTATGAAAAGAACAGCGTCGGGGCGATCATGGAGTTCGGGGTGGTGACGATCCGCTCCGACGTCACGCTGGCCGCCGTGCAGCGCTACCTGCGCCGGCTGGGCAACATGCCGCAGAACACCGACAAGCTCTTTGTCACCTCGCGGGATAAAACCCTGCTGGGTGAGTTGACGCTGCAAACCATCCTGGTGAATGGGGGGCAGATACGGGTGAGCGAGGTGATGGAGGCCGATCCGATGACCTTCTCCCCGGAAGATGACGCGGAAAAAGCGGCCCGTACCTTTGAACGTGACAACCTGATCAGCGCCCCGGTGGTGGATGCGGCGGGCAAGCTGATGGGACGCATTACCATCGACGAGATTGTGGATGTGGTCTATGAAGAGACCGGCAACGATATGCGCGCGATGGGCGGCCTCAGCGCTGAAGAAGATGTCTATGCTCCGGTCAGACGGGCGGTAAAGAGCCGCTGGGCGTGGCTGGCCATTAACCTTTGCACCGCCTTTATCGCCTCCCGCGTGATCGACGGCTTCGAGCAGACCATTTCCCAGCTGGTGGCGCTGGCGTCGCTGATGCCGATTGTGGCGGGCATTGGCGGCAACACGGGCAATCAGACCATTACCATGATTGTACGCGCGCTGGCGCTGCAGCAGATCCAGCCCGGCAACTTCACCTTTCTGATCCTGCGAGAAATGGGCGTGGCGTTAATCAATGGCCTGGTCTGGGGCGGGATAATGGGCGGGATCACCTGGTGGCTGTATGACGACATGGCGCTGGGAGGCGTGATGACCCTGGCGATGGTGCTCAATCTGCTGGTGGCAGCCATAATGGGAGTCATTATCCCGATGGTCATGACCCGCCTGGGGCGCGACCCCGCCGTGGGGTCGAGCGTGATGATTACCGCCATTACCGATACCGGCGGTTTCTTTTTTTTTTTTGGACTGGCGACGATTTTTCTGCTTTGAGGGCCGCTTTGCGTCGCAGGCGGGCAGGGACGAGCGCCATCACCACGAGTCCACCCAGTACGCCGAGCGCCAGGTTGCCGGTGTAGACGGTGGCCGCCACGGTCACCAGCATCACCAGCGTTTCGGTCACCGGCGCCGCTTTGAGAGTTGCGGGCTGAACGCTGTGCCAGCTGAAGGTCTTTATGGCGACAATCGCCATAATACCCGCCAGCACCGCCATCGGGATTTTTGCCATGACTTCGCTGAGCGCGGTAACCAGCACCAGCAACACGATCCCGGCGGCAAAGGTCGAGACGCGGCTGCGCCCTTTGCCCATCTCCACGTTGACAATGGTCTGGCCAATCATGGCGCAGCCCGCGATCCCGCCGTAAAAGCCGGACATGATATTCGCCACGCCCAGTCCGATGCTCTCGCGGCGTTTGCTGGAAGGGGTGACGGTCAGTTCATCCACCAGCTTGGCGGTCAGCAGTGACTCCATCAGGCCGACAAAGGCGATACTTAACGCGCAGGGCCAGATGATGCTCAGGGTCTGGAGATTAAGCGGCACCAGCAGCTGCGTCAGCCCCGGCAGACCGCCGCTCATGGAGCCTTCGTCGCCTACGGTCGGCAGGATCTGCCCGCTGGTGACGGTAAAAAGCGTCAGCAGCACAATGGCGATCAGCGGGGAGGGGACGCTCTTAATGTAGCGCGGCGCCCAGAGCACGATCAGAATGGTCAGCACAAAGAGGCCGACAATCAGCGGACTTTTGCTCCAGAAGTGCGGCACCTGGGCAAAGAAAATCAGGATGCCCAGCGCGTTGACGAAGCCGGTCATTACCGACTGCGGGATAAAGCGCATCAGCCGCGCCATACCGAGCACGCCAAACAGGATCTGAATGATCCCCGCCAGTATTACCGCCGGTAAGATGTACTGCACGCCGTGCTGGGCCACCATCGGCCCGATAACCAGCGCCACGGAGCCCGCGGCGGCGGTGACCATCGCCGGACGTCCGCCAAGCAACGACATGGCCAGACAGAGCACCACCGAGGCGATCAGGCTGACCTTCGGGTCAACTCCCGCCACAACGGAGAAGGAGATCACTTCCGGGATCAGCGCCAGAGCGGTAATCACACCGGCCAGCGTTTCACGCATAAAAAGTTTGGGCGAGCGCAAAACGCTCATGACGCGGCCATCAGCGGGCGTCAGGGAAGAGGTGTGGGGTAATGACATACAATTCGCAGGTTAGGGCAAGCTTCCGTGCGCGCGATCACAAAGTGCAGCATAGTACCCAGGAAAACGGCGCATTTCCAGTTGAGAATGTAATTCCCTTACAAACAATCAATCATTAAATTTCACAATTACAATAATTTCGTAACCTTTAAACCCCCTTTAAAAGTTGCTACCGTCCTCCCCGCAGCGAATGTGGCCTGCAATTTCCACGCAAAAAGCACCATTACAGGTAAGGCAATATGATGAAAAAAACGACTGCCATGCTCTTTTCCATGGCCGTGGGGCTGAGTCTCGTCTCCATGACGACCCGCGCCGACGCGCCAAAAGAGCAGGAGACGGATGTCCTTTTAATTGGCGGCGGTATTATGAGCGCCACGCTGGGGACCTATCTGCAGGAGCTCCAGCCGGACTGGTCCATGACCATGGTCGAGCGTCTTGATGGCGTGGCTCAGGAAAGCTCTAACGGCTGGAACAATGCCGGCACCGGCCATTCGGCGCTGATGGAATTGAACTACACCCCGCAGCAGAAGGACGGTTCCATCAGTATCGAAAAGGCGGTGGAAATTAACGAAGCATTCCAGATCTCCCGTCAGTTCTGGTCGCACCAGGTTAATAGCGGCGTCCTGCACGATCCGCACACTTTTATCAATACCGTACCGCACATGAGTTTTGTCTGGGGGGAGCAGAACGTTAATTTCCTGCGCGCGCGTTACGCGGCGTTGCAGCAGAGCACGCTGTTCCGCGGCATGAAGTATTCTGAAGATCACGCTCAGATCAAAGAGTGGGCGCCGCTGGTAATGGAAGGGCGCGATCCGAACCAGAAGGTGGCTGCCACCCGTACTGAAATCGGCACTGACGTCAACTACGGCGAAATCACCCGCCAGCTGGTGGCCTCCCTGCAGAAGAAGCAGAACTTTGCCCTGCAGCTCAATACCGAAGTGCGCGGGTTCAGACGTAACGCCGACAAGAGCTGGAGCGTCACCGTCGCCGACCTGAAAAATCATGAGGCGGAGCGCGTTATCAGGGCGAAATTTGTCTTTATCGGCGCGGGTGGCGCCGCGCTGAAGCTGCTGCAGGAGACCGGTATTCCCGAAGCGGAGAACTATGCCGGTTTCCCGGTGGGCGGCCAGTTCCTTGTCTCTGAAAACCCGGAGGTGGTGAACCGCCACCTGGCGAAGGTTTACGGTCAGGCCTCGGTCGGCGCGCCGCCGATGTCAGTTCCGCATATCGATACCCGCATGCTGGACGGCAAGCGCGTCGTGCTGTTTGGGCCGTTCGCCACCTTCTCCACCAAATTTTTGAAAAACGGTTCGCTGTGGGATCTGCTGAGCTCTACCACCACCTCTAACGTCATGCCGATGGTGGACGTCGGGCTGGATAACTTCGATCTGGTGAAATACCTGATTAGCCAGGTGATGCTCTCCGATGACGAACGCTTTGAAGCGCTGAAGGAGTACTATCCGCAGGCGAAGAAAGCGGACTGGCGTCTGTGGCAGGCGGGCCAGCGCGTGCAGATCATTAAGCGCGATGCGGATAAAGGGGGCGTGCTGCGTCTGGGGACCGAAGTGGTCAGCGACCAGGAAGGGACGGTTGCCGCGTTGCTTGGCGCCTCGCCGGGAGCCTCGACCGCCGCGCCAATCATGCTGCACCTGATGGAAAAAGTCTTTAAAGACAAAGTGGCCAGCCCGCAGTGGCAGGCGAAGCTGAAAACGATTATTCCTTCCTACGGTACGAAGCTGAACGGTAACGTGGCGGCCACCGAGCAGGAGCTGGAGTCCACCAGCCGCGTGCTGCAGCTTCAGTATGAAAAACCGCAGGCACCAGGAGCTGCGCCAGCAGCGGAGCTGAAGCCTCAGCCGGAAAATAAACCGGTGGCGGATATCGCTCTCTGATAAGACAACGCCGGGTGAGACCCGGCGTTTTAATTAGCGCACTACCGCGTTTTCGATTTTGTTATCAGCTTTCCAGATGCGGTACTTCACCTCAATATTTTCAGGCGCATAGACCACGATGGGCAGTTTGCTGTTATAGCGCAGCAGGCTGTTTTCTCCCAGCCAGGCGGTGACAAATTTCTCTTCTTTCTTGCCGTCCGGGCAGGCCATCATCGTGGAAACCGGGGAGGAGACCGCATCGAAGCGATAGTAGTCATACCCCCAGCCCTCCAGCGTCTTGCTCTCCAGCTTGCCGCCCAGGCGGTGGGTATTACAGTCCACCTTCATCTTCTGACCAATCAGCAGCTCGACCTTGTAGCCTGACTCATCATCCTGAGGCGGAAGCTGGATCATCTGCCGTTTCATCCCCTTTTCAGCCTGTGGCCAGGGGGCTGTCTTCTCCTGCGGCTGCACGTCAGTGGCAAAGGCGCTGGCGGAGATCGCGGCGAGCAGGGCGAGGGAGAGTGTCTGTACCTTTTTCACAATCGTTCCTTCTGTCAAAACATCGCTAACAGGTTAGCATAGACGGTAAAAGTGACTGGTGAAATTTACTTATATTTTCCATGTAACTGGATTAATAAGCTGATTTTTTGCCTGTTGATTAGATGAAAGTGCTGTTGTGGCAACAATGAAAGGAACGTGTTAGGGTTAACAAAAGAGAGTGTTATTCATCTGTAAAGGGAAGAGCATTATGGTTCGCGCAAAACTGAAAACTCCCGCAGGCAGGAAGTTTTTACTGTCGCTGTTTGTGGTATTTCTGATTGCCGCCGCAGGAGTAGGGCGGGCGACGATTGTCGGCGTGATTGAGCAATACAATATCCCTCTCTCCGAGTGGACCACCAGCATGTTTGTACTGCAATCAGCGATGATTTTCGTCTACAGCATGGTTTTTACCATCCTGCTGGCCATTCCGCTGGGGATATTTTTTCTTGGCGGCGACGACAAGAAACAGGCCTGACGGCAGAAACAAAAAAACCAACCGCGAGGTTGGTTTTTCACGAGAATGGCTGCCACGGATCATTGCCCCGGCATCGTCTTTCAAAAAAGGTATCTGGTAGCGATTTCTAACACTCCTGTGCCAGTTAGTCTCTCGTTCTATGGGCTATGAGGTTAATCACGGGCAGGATCGCTGTACCATTTGCATAGAACAGATTGGAATTTGTGAAACCCGTTTCAATTACACCGTACAATTATATTAAAAATAAAGATGATATGACCCGAATCAATTGTTAATAGTGATAGGACTATAACCACATCAAGATACATTTTATTTACAACTTATATGAGGTCTGGGAAGGCAGAGCATAACGTTAGTTTTTTATATTAGTATTATTCTCCACAATGTTGACTGCATTGATATTCATGATTGACATCTTCTCCTGGCACAGGATCTAACAAAATAATTCCTTTCTCATTGTTATATAGTTCAGTCTTACAATGCTAGTGATTATTATGATTTATCGAATGTATCGGTTTATATTAATTAATTCATTTGCTAAATAATAAATCTGGTAACTCTCTCTGGTGTGATTGTTTATTTCACATTTTGTCAACTAATAATCGTTTTTCGTAGGTGTAGTGCATATCTGGTATTCTTTGTTATCCTGTAGAGAAGTAATCTTATGAAAGTCTACTATTAGATGCTTAACCTTGATGTTGATATTTTATTGTGGTTTATTCTAATATGGTTTTGTAAGGAAACATCGTTCACTTAATAACTATTTTAAAATGGAAAGGAACAGGCATAGCCGATACGTTCCAGCATGAGGCGTCCAAAGCGCGCATAAATCTAAAAGCAAATATGGATACAGATGTGCTGAAGAAAGCCGGACTGCCGCTTAAACGCTTTGCTATTGGTAGTTTCAGTAATGGCAACGAGAGTCGTTCGTTATCGCAATAGAGAAAAACGTCAATAAAATTACTTCAAGATAGTATTTTCGGAATTTAACCCGAGATTAAATCTGATTGTTGAAAATACCCTCACGGATCACGGCAAGGAAGCGCTACTCATCTGCAGCAATGCCTGACACCGAGGCGTTAATGGAGAAAGTATCATGCATTTGACAGACACACTGGCTGATACGGCCAATACTGGTCTTAATCGCTATTGCCTGGATATTCCATCCTGTGCCTCATCATTGGATGTGGAGGAGTTCAGTGGCAAGGAACATTTAAGCAGGCTTTACTATTACAATATTGTTTTTACCAGCACGGATAAAAATATCGACGCCACACAGCTGCTCAGCAAGCCCGCTACGCTGACGATGGGCGGCGGTATTTTATTGAACCTTACAGAATGCAAACGCGTCCATGGCGTAGTGACCGCTTTCCGGCGTATCAGTAGTTCAGAAGATCAGGCGAAATATCAGATAACCCTAGAGCCTTTCCTCTCTCTGATAGATAAACAGTTCCGCAGCCACCGTTTTTTCGTCAACAAATCGGTTCCGGAAGTGGTGGAGCAGATTCTGACCGAACATGGGCTGAAGGGCTGGGAGTATGAATTTAACCTCAAACAAAGCTATCCGAAGCGTGAGCAGATAAACCAGTACCATGAGAGCGATCTGGCGTTTATTCAGCGCCTGTTAGCGGAGACAGGGATATTTTACTGGTTCACCCTGCAGGAAGAGGCGCAGAGCGAAGTGGTCCATTTTGCCGATGCGCAGCGGGCGCTGACGTTTGGTAAAAGCCTGCCGGTCAACAGCCCGTCCGGGATGAGTGATAACGGCGCTGACTCGGTGTGGGGGCTGAACGTCACGCACAGCGTGGTGGAAGCAAGCGTCACCGCCCGGGACTATAACCACCGTGACGCACAAAGCGTCCTGCAGTCTGCGCCGGCGGATATGACCCGCGGGGATGGTGAAGGCCATACATACGGTGAAGTGTACCACTATAAACTGCGTCACCTGGCGCGCGGCGACAAAATCGACCCGACGGCAGAAAGTGCTAACTTTTACGCGCGCCTCGACCATGAGCGTTTTTTGACGAACCGGACTCTGATTAGCGGCAGCAGTACCGCGGCATGGCTTGCGCCGGCACAGGTGCTGACCATTACCGACAGTCTGCCGTCGACCCTACCTGCGCCCTTGCAGGATCCGGTATTAATCACCGGAACGGGGTTTATCGCCAGCCGTAAGGAGGCGCTGCGGGTGACCCTGCTGGCGGTGCCCTACAGCGAAACGGTCTGCTGGCGCCCGCCGCTGCTGCCGCGCCCGAAGGTGACCGGGACGATGACGGCGCGCGTCACCAGTGCAAAGGCTGGCGATATTTACGCCTGGCAGGATGCGTCCGGCCTCTACCGGGTGAGGTTTGACGCCGATCGGGATGACAAATCACCAGGCCAGGAGAGCATGCCGGTGCGTCTTGCCAAACCCTACGGTGGTGACATGTACGGTTTTCACTTCCCGCTGATCCAGGGTACTGAGGTGGCGATAGCGTTTCACGAGGGCGACCCTGATCGGCCCTATATCGCTCATGCGCTGCACGACTCGCGGCATGTCGATCACGTAACGGAGAAGAACAGCACACGCAACGTCATCAGGACAGCTGGTCTTAACAAACTGCGTATGGAGGACAAACGCGGTAAGGAGCATATCAAGCTCAGCACCGAGTACGGCGGTAAGACGCAACTGAATCTGGGACACAATGTGGATGCGTCCAGGGCGCTGCGGGGGGAGGGCGCGGAGCTGCGGACGGATGACTGGATAAGTATCCGGGGCGGGAAAGGGGTATTTATAAGCGCAGATATGCAGCCGCAGGCGCAAGGACAGATGCTGGAGATGGATGAAGCTATCCGGCAGCTGGAGCAGGCATTAACTTTGGCACGCAGTATGGCGAAGGCAGCAACCTCTGCGAAGGCTACTCAAGGTGATATAGGTAGTCAGCAACAGTTAAATGCGTCTTTAAGTGACCTCAACGCACCGGGGATACTGCTGCATGCTCCACAGGGGATTGGTATGGTCAGCGCCAGGGCGCTGCGGATAGCTTCTGGAAGTGAAAGTGTGGGTATCATGTCGGGAGACAATACCGACATTAGTGCTGGCCAGTCGTTCACCGCTGCAGCGGGAGAAGCCGTCAGTCTGTTGGCAAAGAATCAGGGTATGCAGCTACTGGCAGCAAAAGGCGTGGTAAATATTCAGGCGCAGAGTGATGCTTTATCGATTAGCGCTCGACAGGATATTGATATTCAAAGTTCTGAAAGGAAAGTGACTGTCTCTGCTCATCAGGAACTGGTCCTGGCGTGTGGTGGTGCTTATATCAAACTGAGCGGCGGAAATATTGAACTGGGCTGCCCGGGAAATATCCTGCTTAAATGCACGAATATGCAAAAGATGGGCGCAGCCAGTCTTGATATAGCGCCGGTCGAAATGCCGGTAGGATTTGGTGGCGGTTTTATTCTTACTGATGATAAAGGTATTCCGCAGCCTTCAACACCTTATCGCATAACAACGGCAGAAGGTGATGTTTTACAGGGGATTACTGATGAAGAAGGCAAAACAGCGCAGGTCAGTACGTTCATTCCGTCATCGGTAAAAGTTGAGTTCGGTAAAATAAAAGCTAACGGAGAGGCGGAATGACAAAGTATCAGGGATATGATGTAACAGATGCTACCCATAAAACCAGTATTTATAATGACTGGAAAACGGTTGTCGCAAAGAAAAAACCAGTACGCGGCGTGACCTTAACCATTGGTGTATTTTTCGATGGCACGGGGAATAATCGGGAAAATACGGCATCCCGACTGATGAAGTTCAATGAATGCAGTGCCCCCAGGCAGGGAGTGAATCAAAAGGATGCGCAAAGCTGCGAGGACTTTTTTGAAGCCATCAATAAAAATAGCCTCTCGAATGGCAGCTATAGAGGGTATTATTCAAATATTCATTGGTTAAACTCCCTCTACATAGCGGATCAAACCTTGATGGAGGATCAGACTCAGGCACAAATTCAGACTTATATTGCCGGGATAGGTACCGCGGTGGGTGAATCAGACTCGGCCATCGGTATGGGGTTGGGTACCAGTATTCTGGATATGTTTGAAGGTGTGGTGACAAAAACCGACGAAGCCATGGAAGGTATCACTCGTGCGATATTAGAATTTATGACATTCAATTTAAATCCTGATTTTTGTATTGCAAAAATTCAATTTGATGTCTTTGGCTTTAGCCGTGGGGCGGCGGCGGCGCGGCATTTTGCTAATCGGGTTATGGAACAGGATCCTGCTATTGCCAGGGCGATTGTGAAAGGGCTCAGAGGTGATTATTACGATGGTAAACCTTCCGGTGAAGTCCGCTTCCTGGGGCTTTTCGATACCGTGGCGGCTATTGGCGGGATCAGTAATTTCTTCGACATTAACGGCCGCAGCAATCCGGGAGTGAAGCTGGAATTGCGTCCCTCGGTCGCGAAGAAAGTTTTCCAGATTACGGCGATGAATGAATACCGCTATAACTTCAGCCTGAATAGTATTCAGGGCATGTGGCCCGAGCTTGCTCTGCCGGGAGCCCATTCAGACATTGGCGGGGGTTACAATCCGGTGGGTTCACCTCTGCAGGAAAATGAAAGTCTGTTTCTGAGCTGCCCCGAATTTGAAATCGTAAGCGACGATACCAGAGAAACCGATACGCGAGTCTATCGTAAGGCGGAGGAAGCCAGAGCAATGCTGATGACTTTACCTGCCTTAAGGCACATTTTGCCTCATGGAAAAATCACCACCAAAACTCGCTCCGTAGGTGTGATAAATAGCAATCAACGTCGGGCTGGCATGATACAAAAACAGGTGGGAGCCGCAGTGGTTTTTGAGCGAATGGCAATTCCCAATGACTGGGCCAACGTCTGTCTGCGCGTGATGCTGGATGCAGCTCAGGAAGCAGGGGTATTGTTCAATGAAATTCAAGAAGAAGATGAAGAATATTCACTGCCGGCAGAGCTAAAAGTTGTTTGTGATAAAGCTATCGCCCAGGGGAAAGCGGTGCGCCAGGGGCAGGTGCCGCAAGCCTTTACTGAGGAAGAGCAGTTACTCATAGGAAAATATACCCACTGCTCCGCCAACTGGAACATAGAGTCCGATCGTAATTTATGGGTGGACCCTAAAACGGGAGAGATATTTATCCGTCGTTTGGGTCCCAAAGAAGATAAAGCGTTTGTCTTCCCGAATAAACCTAATGACCACTGGGTGCGTTCCGTATGGTATATGGACGATCAGCAGTGGCTGAGTGATAACGCAGAAAAAACGACGACGTTATGACGTCTAATTATTAACGCTACAGGATGGCACTATGACCAGAATTAAAATTATATTTACCGCGCTGCTGCTGATGTCAGTGACTGGGTGTACCACAGACAAATCTCCGGCCCCGGGCGAGACCGAATGGGGCTACAAAAAACTGCCATACGTCGAATGGAAGTTTCTTTTTATTTATCCCAAAGCGCTGCCCGCAAAGGCCACCCAGGCGCTGATGGTGGACGGGGCTGGTTACAAGACAACTTATCATTATATTGATGCTACGAGACCAAGTCAGGTCAGCGTGGGCCGCTGGAATGACCATCTGGGGGCGACTCAGGCCTATTACAATAAAGGGAAAGCGTTACCCCTGATGCTGCGGTTCTGCTGGGACTCGGTCATCGATAAAAAGAGTTATGAGACCCGGATACTGTTTAAAGAAGGGACCTGGGAGCAGATGACCACCCCTTACACCGACAGTCGCTGGGACGAAACCTATTACCGTTCAACCATGATTATTGGTCTGGCGCCTGAGGGTAAGGTCAGCGTCTGGCTGGGAGATCGCGGTAATCCGGTGGTTCCGCAGTCGGATGCCAAAATCACCACGGTATCCGGTGACAAAATGAAGATGTGCAGGGGGATGACTGACTTCCCTAATGGATATAGATACACCAAAGGAACAAAAGCTTTTATCAAGGGTAAAACCTACCCCTACGGTAACTGGTGAGACCGGGCAACAGCGCCCGGTTATTAACGCTACAGGATGGCACCATGACCAGATTTAAAATTATATTTACCGCGCTGCTGCTGATATCAGCGACAGGGTGTACCACAGACAAATCTCCGGCCCCGGGCGAGACCGAATGGGGCTACAAAAAACTGCCGTACGACGAATGGAAGTTTCTTTTTATTTATCCCAAAGCGCTGCCCGCAAAGGCCACCCAGGCGCTGATGGTGGACGGGGACGGTTACAAGACAACTTATCATTATATTGATGCTACGAGACCAAGCCAGGTCAGCGTGGGACGCTGGAATGACCATCTGGGAGTGACTCAGGCCTATTATAACAAGGGTAAGGCACTGCCCCTGATGCTGCGGTTCTGCTGGGACTCGATCATCGATAAAAAGAGTTATGAGACCCTGATATTGTTTAAAAATGGGACCTGGGAGCAGATGACCACGTTATATACCGACAGCTATCGCCCCGATGAGACATATTATCGTGACACGATGGTGATTGGTCTGGCCCCCGGCGGCAAGGTAAGTGTCTGGCTGGATAATTTAGGTGATCCGGTGGTTCCGCAGTCGGATGCCAAAATTACCACGGTATCCGGTGACAAAATGAAAATGTGCAGGGGGGTGACTGACTTCCCTAATGGATATAGATACACCGAAGGAACAAAAGCTTTTATCGAGGGTAAAACCTACCCCTACGGTAACTGGTAAAACCGGGCGAGACGGAATAGGACTGCAAAAACTGCCTTACGACAAATGGACGTTTCTCTTTATTTATCCCATAGCGCTGCCCACCCAGGCGCTGATGGTGGACGGGGCCGGTTACAAGACGACCTACCAGTGCGTTGATGGTATCGAATCAAGTGATGTCAGCGTAGGACGCTGGAATGAGCATCTGGGGTGCTAAACAGCTTTTGGTGCAAAAACTATGTTTCAAATGCGGTGGAATGATGATCTGTTTTGGCGCTGTTATTCTCTCATTTTACCCCAATAATTTCCCGCCTAAAAAATAGAAACAAAAAAACCAACCGCGAGGTTGGTTTTTTTATGGGATAGTTTTGGTCGGCACGAGAGGATTTGAACCTCCGACCCCCGACACCCCATGACGGTGCGCTACCAGGCTGCGCTACGTGCCGACGCATGGACAGTAATACTACTCGTTTCCCGATTGAATGCAATAGCTGCACGCGCTAACTGATTAATAATAAATCAGTTAGCGATAAAGCGCTTCTCGTCGGTCAACACCTGCAGCAGCAGGCTGAGCTGGGTTTTCGGCTCGCTCAGCTTTTCACCCTGCTTATCATAAGACTCATAGCTCCCGTTGCTGTTCAGCACCAGGGTCATCTCAGGCGTAGTTACCGCCAGCGTGCTGCCGCCCGCCGCCGTCACCCACTCGTGGCGACGCGTGGCGCTGAAGAGATCCTGCCCCTGGGAATACTCGTTCGCCGGGGTGCTGACGTGCAGCAGACGCTGCATCAGGGTGGTCATAATATCTTTATGATCGGTCAGAGTGCCGATGCGCTGCGCGGGCGTGCCCGGCCAGTGAATAATCAGCGGCACGTGCAGGTTAGGGCGCGACCAGTCCATAGTTTCCTTTTCGGCGCCCAACGGTACGCCGTGTCCGGCGGTAATAATCACGACCGTGTTGTCGAGCTTGCCCGCTTCGCGCAGGGCGTTAAGCACCCGGGTAATCTGCTCATCCACGCGGCCTGCGGCCTGCGCATAGCGGCGGGTAAAGCCTTTTTGCTGGCTGTCATCGAGATTAGTGCCGTTGAGGGCCACCCACGAGAACCAGCGGTTATCTTCCTGGGTATAGCGGTTAAGCCAGTTGATCCACTGGTTCGCCGTCTGTTCGTCGCTCTGGCTTTTCGCCGCAGGCAGGGAGAAGTCAGAGAGCAGCGCCTGACGGTAGAGCGGGCTGCTGAAGCCATCGGAGGAGAAGAACCCCAGCTGATAGCCTTGCTGGTTGAGCGCGGTAATCAGCGCCGCCGGAATACGCGCAGAGAGCACGCCATCCATATACCCCGCCGAGATACCATAAAAGAGGCCGAAGATCCCGGCATCGGTGGTGTTACCCGAGCTCATATGCTGGGTAAAGCTGATGTTCTGTTCGGCGAAGGCCGCCAGTTCCGGCATCTGCTTTTCATAACGGGAGTAGTTCAGCCCGTCGACCGTGATCAGCAGGACATTCTGTCCGCGACCCATATCGCGGTAGCGCAGGTCGCTCAGCGGATACTGTACCGATACCGCCTCCGGGTTCCCTTGCTCAACCAGACGGCGCTGGTACTCCTGCGCGTTCAGCAGGCCATGTTTTTCCAGGAAGCGGCGCGCGGTCATCGGATAGGAGAGCGGAAGATTGGCGCGCTGCATAGTAATCGGGCGATAGAAATTGGCGTCCGCCCAGATATACATCAGATGTGAGCCGATAAAGGCGATGAAAAAGAGCGCGGCCACAGGCCTGGCGTAGTGGCGTCGGCGGGTCAGGCTGCGCAGCTTTTGCCAGCTCCAGGTGGCGAAGAGCATCTCAATCAGCAAAATCACCGGCACGCTGATAAACATCAGCTGCCAGTCGCGTGCCGCCTCGTTCTGGTCAGGGTTAATCACCAGTTCCCAGACGATGGGGTTGAGATGCAGGTGGAAACGGGTAAAGACTTCGCTGTCGATTAGCAGTAGCGTCATACCGGCCGTCGCGAGGATGGCGGAGAGGAAACGCATCAGCCGTTGCGACATGACGACAAAGGTCAATGGAAAGAGGATCAGCAGATAGGTGGCGAACACCACGAAGCTGAAATGCCCGATGACGCTCATCCAGGAGAAGATCCGCCCGGTCAGCGTCGTCGGCCAGTCGGCCACCAACAGATAGCGACTGCCCAGCACTATGGCCAACAGGATGTTGAACAGGGCAAACCAGTGCCCCCAGCTTACCATCTGGGAGACTTTTTCGCGGTAGCGCTGACGATTCGTCACCATAAACTGTCGTTTTTTTCCCTTAATGCGCCTGGTCGTTGCTGACGGAGGACTGCAGAGCCTGGGCGAACGATTTGGCGATCGCCTGACGCTGCGCCGGAGCCACGCTGGAGTTAATCAGGTTAGTGACCATATTTCCCAGCACAATCAGGGAAAGATCGGTCGGCGCCTTGTGTTTTTCCAGAACATTAGCCAGTTCGGTCAGCAGTTGTTCAACGTGTTCATCACTGTATCGGGAGAGTTGTGGCATAAATCAACATCAGTTCGTTATTGAAAGGGCAACATATTACCGTAGCAGGAGCTTTTTTTCCCTCTTTTTATCTTCGGTTGCACACATGCGTGCGTGATGGTTGAATACCGCCCGGTCTAACAGGAGAGTTTATCATGAGTCTGGATATCAACCAGATTGCCCTGCACCAGCTTATCAAGCGTGATGAGCAAACCCTTGAGCTGGTGCTGCGCGATTCGTTACTTGAACCTACCCCTACCGTTGTGGAGATGGTGGCGGAGCTGCACCGCGTCTATAGCGCCAAAAATAAAGCCTACGGCATGTTCAACGAAGAGAGTGAACTGGCGCAAAGCCTGCATCTTCAGCGACAGGGCGACGAAGATTTTCTGGCGTTCAGCCGGGCGGCGACCGGACGTCTGCGTGACGAGCTGGCGAAATACCCCTTTGCCGACGGCGGGATCGTCCTTTTCTGCCACTACCGCTACCTGGCGGTGGAGTACCTGCTGGTGACCGTGCTGAACAATTTAAGCAGCATGCGCGTGAACGAACAGCTGGATATCAGCTCTACTCACTATCTCGATATCAATCATGCTGATATCGTGGCGCGTATCGATCTGACGGAATGGGAAACCAACCCGGAATCGAGCCGCTATCTCACTTTCCTTAAGGGGCGGGTAGGGCGCAAGGTGGCCGATTTCTTTATGGATTTCCTCGGTGCCAGCGAAGGGCTGAATGCCAAAGCGCAGAACAAAGGTCTGCTGCAGGCGGTGGATGATTTCACCGCTGAGGCGCAGCTGGATAAAGCGGAGCGCCAGAACGTGCGCCAGCAGGTCTACTCCTACTGCAACGAACAGCTGCAGGCGGGGGAGGAGATTGAGCTGGAGTCGCTGTCTAAAGAGCTGGCCGGGGTCAGCGAAGTGAGCTTCCAGGAATTTACCGCTGAAAAAGGCTATGAGCTGGAGGAGAGTTTCCCGGCGGATCGTAGCACCCTGCGCCAGTTAACCAAATTTGCCGGCAGCGGCGGCGGATTAACCATTAATTTTGACGCCATGCTGCTGGGCGAGCGCATTTTCTGGGATCCGGCCACCGACACGCTGACTATTAAAGGCACTCCGCCGAACCTGCGCGATCAGCTGCAGCGCCGTACCTCTGGCGGTAAATGACGGCCATAAAAAAACCCCGCGGTGCGGGGTTTTTTCTCAACCTGTTGGCGATTACGCGCGAACGAAGTCGATGTGAGTCAGTTTCGGCTTGAACGCGTGACGCTGTACAGCCTGAACTTTCACTTTTTCTTCTTTGCCGTCAACAACGATGGTCAGAACTTCGCCGTAGAACTCAGCTTTGTCCTGCATGTTCCACACTTTGTCGTGGTCCAGTTCGATGGAGACCGGAGCAGCTTTGCCACCGTAGATGATAGCCGGGAATTTGTTAGCTGCGCGCAGGCGGCGGCTCGCACCCTTACCCTGCTCTTTACGTACTTCTGCGTTGATAGTAAACATTGATTTCTCTCTGTAGATAAATCCTGCTACAGGCGACCCAGCAGCAGGTAAGTGTTCAGCCTCACGGATGTGAGGCGGGCGGCATTTTATACTCAAATCCCCCGTACATCAACGAAAAGTCCCTCAGCCGCGCAATTCATTGGCCCGGCGAAAGCGGCCCTCGTAATCGAAAACCTTTTCCCGCACCTGCCAGAACTGGCCTTTTTTACGCGCCACCACAAAGTCCGGATGGCGCAGCAGCGCCTGCTGATGAAGAATATCGTCCACGCGCAGCCAGCGCAGCGGCACGCCGGGTGTGCGGGTGTGGGGACGGATAAAGAGCTGCTCGAAGGCGGTGCGCTGGGCGGGGGTGTGAACGCGAAAACGTTCGCTGACATCCGCGCCATCCTCGTCGTAGTAGGTGATTTTCAGCCATTCCCCTTTTTCATCCGCGCCGGACTGAAGCTGCATGCCGCTACAGCGCAGCACCAGCGCATCCTTCAGCTTCAGCGCCGCCTTCAGCATATCGTCCGGATCCACCAGCACCGTGTCACATTCGCGACAGCGGCGGGCGGCAATATCATTTTCCGCGTTGCATTGCGGGCAGTTTTTAAAACGGAAGCGGTAGTCGCACTGTTCACGGTGCCCTTCGTCATCCTCAAACCAGCCCTGGCAGCGGCGGCCAAAGTGTTCGATCAGCGTGCCGTCGGCGGTGGTTTTTCCCCAGAAGGTGTTGGCGAAGCCGCAGGCGGGGCAAAAGACTTGCACCGGAACGTTACCGCTCTGGCCCTTCGGTGCGCCCACTTCGGGGGCGTAGAGATCGTGTGGGTTGCCCGCGTAGTCAAGGATCAGGCAGTCGGTTTTACCAGGCGCCAGGCGCAGGCCGCGTCCGACAATCTGCTGATAAAGGCTGACCGACTCGGTCGGGCGCAATATGGCGATCAGATCCACGTGCGGCGCGTCAAAGCCGGTGGTGAGGACCGAGACGTTGACCAGATAGCGAAACTGCTGCGCCTTAAACGCCTCGATCAGCGCGTCGCGCTCCGGCCCCGGCGTTTCGCCGGTGATCAGCGCCGCCTCCTGCGGTGGCAGTAGGCCTGTGATCTCCCGGGCGTGCTCGACGGTGGCGGCGAAAATCATCACCCCTTTGCGGCTCCCGGCAAACTCCACGATCTGGCTGACGATATGCGGGGTGATCCGCCGCTGCTTTTTCAGCTCCAGGTTAAGATCCGCCTCGCTGAACAGACCGTTGCTCTGCGCCTGTAGTCGGCTGAAGTCATACTGCACCACCGGCATATCCAGCCGCTCGGGAGGGGTGAGATAGCCATGCTTAATCATGTAACGCAGCGGCAGCTCGTAGATGCAGTCGCGGAACAGCGCTTTCTCGTCGCCGCGCACCATGCCGTGGTAATGGAACTGATAAATCCACCCTTTGCCGAGGCGAAACGGCGTGGCGGTGAGTCCCAGCAGGCGGATCTGCGGATTCACGCTCTTCAGATGGGTGAGGATCTGCTGATACTGGCTGTCGTTATCGTCGCTGATGCGGTGACATTCGTCGACGATCAGCAGGGAAAATTCATTGCTGAACGAGTCGAGATTACGCGCGACCGACTGAACGCTGCCAAACACCACCTTGCCGTGGCTCTCCTTGCGCTTCAGCCCGGCGGCGAAAATGTCAGCCTCCAGGCCCAGCGCCAGATACTTGGCGTGGTTTTGCGCCACCAGCTCCTTGACGTGCGCCAGCACCAGCACGCGCCCGCGCGCCAGCCGCGCCAGCTCGGCGATCACCAGGCTCTTGCCTGCGCCGGTCGGCAGCACGATGGCGGCGGGTTCCTGATGTTTGCGAAAGTGAGCCAGCGTAGCGTCGACGGCTTCCTGCTGATAGGGGCGGAGTGTAAAAGTCATGGGGGCCTGCTATTCGTTAATCTGCACATAGTATGCCATGAAACTTTTTCCCTTGAGCAGCACAACCAGACCGTTATACTGAGCAGTTCTTGACTGCTTCTTTTTTCGGACCGTTGTCCGGCTCCTGGCACCAGTAAGGCAAATATAATTTCATGCGACTTGATAAGTTTATCGCTCAGCAGCTCGGCGTCAGCCGCGCCATTGCCGGGCGTGAGATCCGCGCCAGCCGCGTTACCGTGGATGGCGATATTGTGAAAGAGAGCGCGTTTAAACTCCAGCCTGAGCATCAGGTGGAGTACGACGGCAATCCGCTCACCCAGCAGAACGGCCCGCGCTACTTTATGCTCAATAAGCCGGAGGGCTATGTCTGCTCCACGGACGATCCCGATCATCCTACCATTCTCTATTTTCTGGACGAGCCGGTGGCGCACAAGCTGCACGCGGCAGGGCGTCTGGATATCGACACCACCGGGCTGGTGCTGATGACCGATGACGGACAATGGTCGCACCGCATCACCTCGCCGCGCCACCACTGTGAAAAAACCTATTACGTCACGCTGGAGTCGCCGGTCAGCGACGACACGGCCACGCAGTTCGCCAAAGGCGTGCAGCTGCATAATGAAAAAGATCTCACTAAACCCGCGGTGCTGGAGGTTGTCACCCCCACCGAGGTGCGACTTACCATCAGCGAGGGGCGCTACCATCAGGTCAAACGGATGTTCGCCGCGGTGGGCAATCGCGTGGTTGGCCTGCACCGTGAACGTATTGGCGCGATTGTGCTTGATCCGGATCTGGCGCCCGGCGAGTACCGTCCGCTGACGGAAGAGGAAATTGCCAGTATCGCCACCCCATCCCGCTAATTTCAGGAGCTCATTGTGACCACCAGGCCACACTCATTCAGTATCGTGTTTATTCTTGGTCTGCTGGCCATGCTGATGCCGCTGTCGATCGATATGTACCTGCCCGCGCTGCCGGTCATCTCCGAACAGTTTGGCGTTCCGGCGGGCAGCGCGCAGATGACGCTGAGCACCTATATCCTTGGCTTTGCGCTGGGCCAGTTGCTCTACGGCCCAATGGCGGACAGCCTGGGTCGCAAGCCGGTGATCCTCGGTGGGACGCTGGTGTTTGCCGCGGCGGCGGTGGCCTGCGCGCTATCACAGAGCGTCGATTATCTGATTGTAATGCGCTTTTTCCATGGTCTGGCCGCGGCTGCGGCGAGCGTAGTGATCAATGCCCTGATGCGCGATATCTACCCGAAAGATGAGTTCTCCCGCATGATGTCCTTCGTCATGCTGGTGACGACCATCGCGCCGCTGGTGGCGCCGATGGTGGGCGGGGCGGTGCTGGTCTGGTTTAGCTGGCACGCAATTTTCTGGATCCTGGCGTTGGCGGCGCTGCTGGCGTGTGTCATGATCTTCTTCTTTATTGATGAAACCCTGCCGGCTGAGCGTCGGCAAAAGTTTCATATTCGCACCACCCTCGCCAACTTTGCCTCGCTGTTTCGCCATAAGCGGGTGCTGAGCTACATGCTGGCGAGCGGCTTTAGCTTTGCCGGAATGTTCTCCTTTTTGAGCGCCGGGCCGTTTGTTTACATTGAGCTGAACCATGTCTTACCGCAACATTTCGGCTATTACTTCGCGCTGAACATTGTCTTTCTCTTCATTATGACCATGATCAACAGCCGCTTCGTTCGCCGTATCGGCGCGCTGAACATGTTCCGTGGAGGGCTGTGGATCCAGTTTGCGGTGGCGCTCTGGCTGGTCGTGAGCGCTTTCCTGGGGCTCGGCTTCTGGTCAATGGTGGTGGGCATCGCCGCTTTCGTCGGCTGCGTGGCGATGGTTTCGTCTAACGCCATGGCGGTGATCCTGGATGAATTTCCTCATATGGCGGGCACCGCCTCGTCGCTGGCGGGGACCTTCCGTTTCGGCATTGGTGCGATTGTCGGCGCGCTGTTATCGCTGGCAACCTTCAATACCGCCTGGCCCATGATCTGGTCCATCGCGTTCTGCGCCACCAGTTCCATTCTCTTATGCCTCTATGCCAGCCGACGGCGAAAAACGGTGATTTAACAATCAGAAAGGGGCCGCGAAGGGCCCCTTTTTTGATGCATATCAACCGAAACTCGTTTCGTTTACCCGGTGTTTGTTTCTTTTATGTAAAATCTATTTGTGTAAAAAGTCACATCATTGTAGTTAAAAAGGTTGAGTTAGATCGCAGAAACGGGTACATATAGCGCCGACGCCTGGCTGCCCCCCGCCGTAAAAAAGTCTGATAAATAAGAGGCTAAGTCCCGCTACACAAGGCTGTAAACGGTTTGTGATGAAAAAAAAGGCAGGCTGGCGCCAGTGTGTTAATATAAATGTAAATGAATTGTGAAGTATATTTTGCTTCCGGGGAAAGAACGTGAATACATTACAGCTCTCCATTGTCCATCGCCTGCCGCAGTGCTACCGCTGGTCTGCAGGATTTGCAGGTTCAAAAGTTGAACCGATTCCGCAGAACGGAAACAGCGGTGAAAACAGCCTTATCGCCCTGAAGCTGCTCAGCCCGGACGACGATAACGCATGGCCCGTGATGGAGCGTCTGAGCCAGGCGCTAAGCGATATCGAAGTCGACAGCTCCGTACTGGAGTGCGAAGGCGAGCCTTGCCTGTTTGTGAACAGCCAGGACGAGTTCGCCGCCACCTGTCGTCTGAAAAATTTCGGCGTGGCGATCGCTGAACCCTTCTCCGGTCAATACCCTTTCTGAGCGTCAGCTTAACGCTAAAAGCTGACGCGTATAGGCATGCTCAGGCGCGGTAAAGACGCGCTGGCCTTCGCCCTGCTCGACAATCTCCCCCTGACGCAGCACCATCACCTGATGACACAACGTGCGCACCACCTGTAAATCGTGGCTGATAAAGATATAGGCCAGCCGGTACTTTTCCTGTAACGCCTTGAGCAGCGCGAGTATCTGCGCCTGTACGGTTCTGTCCAGCGACGAGGTGGGCTCATCCAGCACGATCAGCTCCGGGCGGAGGATCAGGGCGCGGGCGATGGCGATGCGCTGGCGCTGCCCGCCGGAAAAGGCGGCCGGATAGCGCTGACGGCTCTCGGGATCAAGCCCCACCTCCTGCATTACCCGTATCACCTCTGCCTCACGTTCGGCGGCGCTCAGCGCGGGACGATGCACCCGCAGCCCCTCCTCAATAATTTGCAGGACATTCAGGCGCGGATTAAGCGAAGAGTTAGGATCCTGGAACACCACCTGCATCCGGTGGCGCATCGGCAGCAGCTCGCGGCGGTTCATCGCGTGCAGCGGTTTGCCGTCAAAGAGAATCGATCCCTCCGAGGCGATCAGCCGCAGCAGCGCCAGCCCGGTGGTGCTTTTGCCGGAACCGGATTCTCCCACCAGCCCCAGCGTTTCCCCCGGCCGCAGGGAGAAGCCGATCTGCTTCACCACCTGATGACGATCCACCACGCGGCGCAGCACGCCCCGGCGCACGGGGAAGGCGACGGAGAGTTTATCGACCCGCAGCAGCGGCTCGCTGCCAGGGGGAAGCGGTACCGGATCCCCTGACGGCTCGCTCGCCAGCAGCTGCCGGGTATAGGGGTGCGCCGGCGCGCTGAGCAGCGCGTCAGCGCGGTTCTGCTCCACGCAGCGGCCGTTCTGCATGACCGCCACGCTGTCCGCCAGCTTTCGCACAATGCTGAGGTTATGGGTGATAAAGAGCAGGCTCATATTCAGCTCGTTGCGCAGCTCCCGCAGCAGCTGCAGGATCTGCGCCTGTACGCTGACGTCCAGCGCCGTGGTGGGCTCATCGGCGATCAGCAGCTCCGGGCGGGTGAGAAGGGCCATCGCAATCATCACCCGCTGGCGTTCGCCGCCGGAGAGCTGGTGGGGAAAATCCCCCAGCCGTTTAGCCGCATGGCGGATACCGGTGCGTTCAAGGCAGTCGAGGATCTCCCCGCGCGCCGCTTCCCGGCGCATTCCCCGGTGCAGAGAGAGCACTTCATAGAGCTGTTTTTCCAGGGTATGCAGCGGATTCAGGGAGACCATCGGCTCCTGAAAAATCATCGCAATTTTATTGCCCCGCACTCCACGCAGCGTGCGTTCATCGGCATGCAGCAGCGACTGGCCGTGATAAAAGATATCCCCCTGCGGATAGCTCACCGGCGGAGAGGGGAGCAGGCGCAGCACCGAGAGCGCAGAGACGCTTTTACCGGAGCCCGACTCTCCCACCAGCGCCAGGGTTTCGCCGGGATGTACGCGCAGCGACAGGTCATGCACCACGGTGCGCTTCTCCCCCTGCTGGCTAAAGGCGATGGACAAGTTTTCAATGCTCAGAAGTGGCTGCGTCATCTTATACCGCCTTGCTGGGGTCGAAGGCATCGCGTACCGCTTCGCCAATAAAGATCAACAGCGAGAGCAGCACGGCAACCGACATAAAAGCAGCGATCCCAAGCCAGGGCGCCTGCAGGTTATTTTTACCCTGCAGCAGCAGCTCACCCAGCGAAGGGGAACCGAGCGGCAGGCCAAAGCCGAGAAAATCGAGCGAGGTGAGGGTGGTAATGGAGCTGCACAAAATAAAGGGCAGGAAGGTGAGCGTCGCCACCACCGCGTTAGGCAACATATGGCGGAAGATGATGCTGCGATCGCTCACCCCCAGCGCATGGGCCGCGCGGATATAATCAAAATTACGGGTGCGCAGAAATTCAGCCCGCACCACGCCCACCAGCGTCATCCAGCCAAAAAGCACGGTGATCCCCAGCAGCCACCAGAAGCCAGGCTGGATGACGCTGGAGAGCAGAATGATTAAAAAGAGGGTCGGCATACCGGACCAGACCTCGATAAAGCGCTGCCCCCAGAGGTCGATCCGCCCGCCGTAGTAGCCCTGTATCGCCCCGGCCACCACCCCCATCACGCTTGAAAAGAGGGTGAGCAGCAGCCCAAAGAGCAGCGAGATCCGCGTACCGTAGAGAATACGCGCCAGTACGTCACCGCCGTTGGCGTCGGTCCCCAGCCAGTTCTGCGCCGAAGGGGGCGAGGGAAACGGGGTGGCGGTGGCAAAGTTGATGCTGTTGGCGCCAAAGCGAACGGGCGCCCATAGCGCCCAGCCGTGGTTATCTATCTGCTGGCGAAGCCACGGGTCCTGATAGTCGGCTGGAGTCGCAAAAGGGCCGCCAAAGTCGCTTTCGCTGTAGTTCACCGCGACCGGAAAATACCAGCGGTCGTTAAAGTGCACCAGCAGGGGGCGGTCGTTGGCGATCAGTTCCGAGCAGAGGCTGAGCGCAAACAGGACGGCAAAAATCCAAAGCGACCAGTAGCCGCGGCGGTTATGGCAGAAACGTGCCCAGCGGGCCTGGTTGACGGGGCTTAAAGGCATGGTTAGCGGCCCTCAAAATCGATGCGCGGATCGACCAGCGTGTAGCTGATATCACTGACGATATTCAGCAGCAGGCCAATCAGGGTGAAGATATAGAGGGTGCCGAACATCACCGGGTAGTCCCGGGAGACGGTTGCCTCGTAGCCAAGCAGTCCCAGCCCGTTAAGGGAAAACATCACCTCGATCAGCAGCGAGCCGGTAAAAAACATGCTAATAAAGGTGGCCGGAAAGCCGGCGATCACCAGCAGCATGGCGTTGCGAAAGACGTGACGCCACATGATACGCTTCTCGCTGACTCCTTTTGCCCGCGCCGTCACCACGTACTGCTTGCGGATTTCGTCAAGAAAGGCGTTTTTCGTCAGCATGGTCAGCGCGGCAAAGCCGCCAATCACCGTCGCCAGCACCGGCAGGGTGATATGCCAGAGATAGTCGGTAATTTTCTGATACCAGGGCAGGTCGCTGAAATCAGCGGAGACCAGGCCGCGCAGCGGGAAGAGATCGAAATAGCTGCCGCCGGCGAAAAAGACAATCAGCAGCACCGCGAAAAGGAAGGCCGGGATGGCGTAGCCGATGATAATCAGCGTGCTGCTCCAGATATCGAACCGGCTGCCGTTGTAAACCGCCTTGCGGATGCCGAGCGGAATCGACACCAGGTAGATGATCAGCGTTCCCCACAGCCCGAGGGTGGCGGAGACGGGCAGGCTCTCTTTAATAAGCTGAAGCACCGAGGCGCTGCGAAACAGGCTATCGCCAAAGTCAAAGCGCAGGTAGTTCCACAGCATGGTGAAATAGCGCTCATGGAGCGGCTTATCAAAGCCGTAGCGGCGGGTGATCTCGGCGATCACCTCCGGATCCAGCCCGCGTCCGCCGCGATAGTGACTTTCGCTGATGTTCCCTGTGCCGGTATGGGCGTGGGTGGCGCGCAGCCCTTCGCCGCCGCCGCCGGGCAGGCTGCCGCTGTCGCCAAACTCAATGGCGGCAATCGCCTGGTCAACCGGCCCGCCCGGGGCGATCTGCACAATAAAAAAGTTGAGGGTAATAATCGCCCACAGGGTGGGGATAATCAGCAGCAAACGTCGAATCAGATAAGCGCCCATCGATATTCCTTAGCGTTGCCCGGCGGGCAGCCTGGCGGCTTTCCTGGCATCATACCACCAGGTGTCAAAACCCAGGGAGTAGATGGGACGGACGGCGGGCCGGGAAAATTTATCCCAGCGGGCCACCCGATCCTCGCCCATATACCACATCGGCAGCATGTAGTAGTTCCATGTCAGGACGCGATCCAGCGCCCGTCCCAGCGGCAGCAACGCCGCCTCATCCCCCTGCGCGGCGGTGATTTTGGCAATCAGCGCGTCGATAACCGGGCTTTGTACGCCCGGCGCGTTGTAGGAGGAGTTGATATATTCCGAGGCCCAGGAGATGCTCAGGTCGCTGCTCGGCCACGGCTGCGCCTGCCACAGACGCGGCATCATGTCGTAATCGCGGCTGCGCATCCGGTTGGTAAGCTGCGAGCGGTCCACCTGGCGGATGGACATACGAATGCCCAGGCGCGCCAGGTTGTGCTGGAAGGGGAGCACCCACTGGTTATTACTGCCGGAGGAGAGCAGCAGCTCGAAGCTGAGCGGCTTGCCTGTTTTGGCGTTGACGCGCCGCTGGTTTTTAATCACCCAGCCCGCGCTATCGAGCAGCCGGCTCGCCGCGAGCAGATTAGCCCGGTCAAAGCCATCGCCCGCCGAGGCGGGAGCCCTGAACGGCGTGGTAAAGATCTCCGGCGGCAGTTCTGCCCTGAACGGTTCGAGTAGCGCCAGCTCGGCGCTATCGGGCTTGCCGCGCGCCGCATAGTCGGTATTCTGAAAATAGCTGCTGGCGCGGCTGTAGGCGCCGTAGAAGAGCGCCTTGTTCATCCATTCAAAATCAAAGGCCAGGGTAATCGCCTGCCGCACCCGTCTGTCGGCGAAGACCGGACGCTGAATGTTAAAGGCCAGCCAGCGGGTATCCTGCGCCGATTCGTTTTTCGGCTCCTCTTTAAGGATATAGCCGCGGTTAAAATTTTTGCCCACGTAGCGGGTCGCCCAGTTTTTGGCATCCCCCTCCTGGCGCAGATCGAACGCCCCCGCCTTGAAGGCTTCGAAAGCGACATTATCGTCGAGATAGTAGTCATAGCGCAGGGTGTCAAAATTCCAGCGCCCGCGGTTGACCGGCAGATTTGCCGCCCAGTAATTTTTTACGCGGGAGTAGATGACATACTGCCCCATTTTCCAGCTGGTGATGCGATAGGGGCCTCCCGCCAGCGGCGGCGTGGCGAGCGGATCGCTGAGCTTATGGTGCGCCCAGAACGAGGCGGGCATCACCGGCAGCGTAAAGAGGCTGAGCATATTCTCTTTGTTCGGCTCGGCGAGGGTAATACGCACGGTCAGGGGGGCGACAGCCGTCACCGTTGCTCCCTTATAGACGAGGCGGAACTGGGGCACCCCTTCGGTCATAAACTTATGGAAGGTAAAAGCGACGTCGCGGGCGGTGACGGGGCTGCCGTCATGAAAGCGCGCCTGCGGATTAAGGGTTATCTCCGCCCAGGAGAAATCGTCCGCATAGCGCGCCCCGAGCGCAAGCAGCGGATAGTAGCTGCCCGGCTCATCGTCCGAGGTGACATAGAGCGTGTCATAGAGCGATTCGGTACGCGCCGCCGCCACGCCGCGCAGGGCGTAGCGGTTAAAGTTATCGAAGGTGCCGGTGGCGGAGAGGGTGATATTGCCCCCTTTCGGCGCCGCCGGGTTTACATAGTCGAAATGGCTGAAGCTGGCGGGGTACTTCGGCTCGCCCAGCACGGCGAACGCGTACCCTTGCCGAAGGTTTTGCGCCTGCAGGGGCAGAGCAGAGAAGGCCAGCAGCAGGCAGATGAAGCGCAGCAGCGCGCAGAGGCGATAATTCACCGCGCCGCTCCGGAGGCAGAGTGGATAGTCGGGCGCCACTGGATGAACTCATCCAGCGGCAGAGGGCGGCTTATCCAGTAGCCCTGGAGGAAGTTTACCCCATGCTCCCGCAGCCATGCCGCCTGTTCGGGCGTCTCGACCCCCTCCGCGACGGTAGACATATTCAGCCGGCTCGCCAGGGTCAGCACCGCGTCCAGCACCGGGGAGGTCACCGTTTCGGTGCCGATGGCGTTAACAAAGCCGCGATCGATTTTCAGATAGTCCATCGTGAAATGTTCCAGATAAATCAGCGCGCTATGGCCGGTGCCGAAGTCGTCAATGGCGATCTCAAACCCTTCCTGGTGCAGCCATTCGAAAAGGGAACTGGCTTCTTGTTCCTTTAACATATTGCGCTCGGTGATCTCCAGCACCAGCTGAAAGTGGTTCGGTGGCAGCGCGGCGTTAAACTTGCGCATATCCTCCTTGAAGCTCGCGGCGTGGAGGTGGCCCGGGGCGATATTAATACCAAATTTGGCGCCCACCGGCAGTACGGTCTGTAGCTGCGGCGCGTCGCGTTCGATCAGGGAGAAGAGATGCCGCGTCAGGGGAACGATCAGCTGTTGCGCTTCCGCAAACTGGATAAAGGCATCCGGGGGGATTTCGCCCGCCACCGGATGACGCCAGCGCATCAGCACCTCCAGCCCGGTCATGCGCAGCGTGGTCGCGTCAACCACAGGCTGATAGACCACATAGAACTGCCCGCGCTTGATGGCGGTGAGGATCTCTTTGGCCGGATTCAGGCGCAGGGCCAGCAGATAGTAGCTGAGCGTACCGGTAACGATGCCGCAGACCAGCCCGAAAAAGATCGCATAGAGCAGCTCCTCAGGGGTCCAGCTTTCCGCGTAGATCTGAATAGTCACCGGAACGCGTTTGAGCGTCGCGGTGCGGGCGACGGGCCGGGGGAGTTGGTCAAGGCTGACCAGCGTGTCGGAGAGGGTGGTAAATGCCCGGTTACCGATAATCACCGCGATCCCTACAAAGCGATCCTGGCGGGCAGTATAGAGCATATAGGGGGTGAGATTGAGGTTTATGGTGGTAAAAACCCCGGCGTTTTTCATGAGCGGGTTTTGATACCAGAGCGCGATCGCCGGCTTTTGCGGCAGCATGGGCGTACCGTCCAGCAGCGCGATCGACAGCGGTTTTGTGATATCCACCTGCGGAAGCAGCTCGCGTATCGGCACATTGATGACGCCGGTCGCAGAGGAGCAAATCGCCATGTAGTCTCTCACCAGCAGAAACGCGCGCACGTTGATGCTAAAAGCCGCCCGGGAGGTGAGTTCTCCGCGCACCTCCTCACAGTTGCTCAGCACCAGCGGCTGCAGAGTGTCGATGGAGGTTTTCAGCTCGGCGAAATAGTCTCCGATATAGACATTCAGGTTATTTATCAGCGTGTCGTAGCGTACTTCCCGCTTGTGGTAGCTCCAGAAGAACTGTAGCGAACCGCAGAGTAGGGCAACGATCAGGCCGGAAAAAAAACAACCGATCGCCATTTTGCGGGGGCTGGTGAAGTAGCGGGTGAACATGAGCTGCATTGTTCCTGGATGACCTTTAGCACAGACGGCTATACCTGTGTAATGACGAGACTATAACCTGGATTACTTTGACTATTAATTATATGTTCGCAAAAAAAAAGCACCGCCGGAGCAGTGCTTTCTTTTATTCTGCTGTCAGCCAAGGGATAACCAACAACAGAATCGATTAACTTCGCGTCAGGACGCGGCGCGCTTCGTTGTAGCGCTTCTTCCAGTAGGGTTCGTTCATACTGGAGATGGTCACACCGCTGCTGGTGGAGGCGTGGACAAACTGGTCGTTGCCAATGTAGATCCCCACGTGTCGCCCGGTAGAGCCTGCGCGGAACAGAACCAGGTCGCCGGTACGCAGCTTGCTGCGAGAGATCGATTTACCCATCTCTTGCTGCTGATAGGTGGAGCGCGGAAGCTCTAAGCCGAACTGCTCGCGAAAGGTCCGCTGAACGAAACCGGAGCAGTCGATCCCGCTCTTGGTGCTGCCGCCCAGGCGATAGCGCACGCCTTTCCAGCTCGCATACTGATCCATGATACGGGACTTCACGTCCAGGTTACGCACCATGTTTTCAAATTCATCCTGAGAGGCTTGCAGTGAAGAGGCATCTTCCATACCCACAACACGCGTCTCAGGATGCACATTTTTGGCGGTATTCGAAGAACTACATGCTGACAACAGAACCGCAACTGCTATCGCCGGGATGCCCCGCAAGATATATCTCAAAATCGGTTGAGATTTGACCATTTTGTTTATTTTCCCTTGAAGTCCTTAACGATAAATATCGTTATGAAAATGCCAAACGTGACGAGACTAATTACCGACGCACTATGAGACAATTCCTGATGCTCAAATCTGTGGGCTAACGCACAAACTTATTCATCTTCGTAATGTTTACCGCCATCAGGTAAAGCGCATCCGAGATTAACCGATTGCTATAGCTATTGCGAGCACTAATAGATGTTTTTTTATAAGAATTTGTGATAGCCAAATGCGGAGCTCAGGAATGGTCAAAAAGGCGTCAATTCTGGTGATAATTCGCGCAATCTGTTCATTTTGAAAAGGATTATTATGACAGCGGTATGACAGGGGCGGGCAGGCGCGCGAAAAAAATTCAGGGATCGAAAACGATCCCTGATGAATGATGTGAATAAGAGTTAATTATTTGTTTTGTATTTGTTGTGGCGTTTGGGTAAATAACGGTCAAAAAGGGTAATTAACCGATCGCTTAACGGTGTTAATAAAATCCACGGCATGCCAATCAATACCGCCGTGAATGAACCGACCGCGATATCGGAAAGCCAGTGCGCGCCAATCATCACGCGCGGGAAAGCAAAAACCACAAAAATAATAAGGGAAACTGCAAACGCCCGGCGGCCAAAATAGCGCAACATAATCGTGGTAAAAATAAGCAGCATCATGCCGTGATCGCCCGGAAAACTGTCTTTCGAGGCATCCTTGGTGGGAATATGCAGCAGTTCACTGACGCGGTAAATATTGCTGAAAAAGAGCGTGGGGCTGGCGCGTTTTACCGGCATTAACCCCTGGGCCAGCTGGTTAACGACCACGGCGGCGAGCAGCATCACCAGGCCGATAATCAGGATGCGCCGACGTCCCGGCGCCGCTTCCCTGCGCCAGAACCAGTACATCAGCGAGCCCATCGCCAGCAGGGAACAGCCGTCAAAAGCGCGGTTGTTGGTAATCGCGACCAGCCACAGAAACGTCTGGCTTTTGACCAGTGCCTGATTAAAAAAGTGAAAGACCCCGGAATCCAGCGGGAACCAGAAACCGTGATTCACCGGTAAATACCAGGAGAGGAACAGGGCCACGCCAGCCGCGTTCAACAGTAAAATCAAAGGGAGTCGTTTCGTCATCATCTTCGCGTCAATAAGAAAGCTGTGGGCAACGTTAGTCGCCCAAAGTTAAACGAAGCTTCAACAGGTTTGCCTGTAACAGGTTCCAGTCCGTATTCACCGCACTAATTAACTCAATACGGCTGTCCGGCGGGGCGACGTTTTGCGTTTCGATGAAGAAATCTTCCCCTTTGCGGTTAATACGCACCAGTCCGTCAGGCGTGCGCATCACCCCTTTAACCCGCTCCACCGGCGCGAGCCGCGCCCACTCCAGAATGCCAATCGTGTCAAAACAGGTGTCGGCGTCAAAAATCCAGCCGCAGGCCTGGTGGCCCTGGCCGCTGTTGAGGCTGCGACGCCAGCGCTGATGCGACGGCAGGCTTAGCGCCGCCAGCCCTTTTTTCACCGCATGATGGTGAGCGTGCTCGTCGCTGGCGGGCAGCTCAGCGGTATTGGTGCGCGGCAGGTCAAGCAGAGCCTGGTCGATGTTGCCCTGAGTGGCGTAAACGCGCTGGCGATCGCCGCCAAAATTCTGCCACCATAGCTCAAACGCCTCGTGGCTTTCGGTGCTGGCGCGATCCTCTTTATTCGCCACAATGACGTCGGCGGCGGCCAGCTGATCGCGGAAATTCTCGTTTTGCACCGCTTTCTCATCCAGCAGCTGGCGCGGGTCGAGCACACAAAGCGTCGCGCGCAGGTCGATCCACGGTTCATACACCGGCGAGGTAAGCAGGTCGAGGATCTGTTTGGGGTGACCAAGGCCGGTAGGTTCAATCAACAGGCGATCCGGTTTGTGCTGGCGCAGCAGGGTATTCAGCCCCACCTGCATCGGCAAACCATTCACACAGCACATGCATCCGCCGGGAATTTCCTTCACCATCGCGCCATTATCCGCCAGCAGCGCGCCGTCAATGCCGACCTCGCCGAACTCATTGACCAGCACGGCCCACTTTTCCGCCGGATCCTTATGCGCCAGCAGATGGAGGATAGATGTCGTTTTGCCGCTACCGAGAAATCCTGTAATCAGGTTAGTTTTGGTCACGTTAGCTCCAGGATGAATTATGTGAGGCTCATACAATTAGCCGTAATCCTGGGGAAAAACAACAGCAATGGGAAGGGAGAGGGCGAACGAAGCATCGTTTCGTCCGCCTTAAGGGCAAAAAACGTTAAAAATTCAGGGTATCAATAATAGCCTGCCGCGCGCCGCGCTGTACAAGCCGCTGATATGCCGCGTCAATGGCCTGAACGAAGCGCGGATCGGCGGGCAGATCCTGACCAAAAATCTCCGTCAGGGTGAGCAGGGCGCTGACGCGCCGCTCGTCGTCGCTGGCGGCAACGAGGTCGTGGATTTTATCGCTGAGCGGATCGCGAACATCAATGACCTTCCCCGCCTCGTCAACGCCGCTGACGTAGCGCATCCAGCCCGCCACGCCCAATGCCAGTAACGGCCACGCGCTTTTACGCGCCAGGTGTACGCGTATGCCCGCCAGCATACGCTGGGGCAGTTTCTGGCTGCCATCCATCGCAATCTGCCAGGTGCGATGCTGCAGCGCCGGGTTGCTGAACCGGACAATCAGGCTGTCGGCGTAGGCTGTCAGATCGACGCCGGTGATTTGCAGCGTCGGCGCCTGTTCGTCCAGCATCAGCCGACGCGCCGCCTGACGAAACACCTCATCGTTCATGCAGTCGCTGATATGCGCGTGGCCCGCCAGATAGCCCAGCCAGGCCAGAAAGGAGTGGCTGCCGTTGAGCATTCTGAGCTTCATCTGCTCCCAGGGCAGCACATCTTCCACCATCTGCACCCCGGCAATCTCCCAGCGGGGCCGTCCTGCGACAAACCGATCTTCCACCACCCACTGGATAAACGGCTCGCAGCTGATGGCGCAGGGATCCTCCACCCCCAGTTCACGGGCGATTTCTGCCAGGGAGGCCTCGGTGGCGGCAGGCACAATCCTGTCGACCATCGTTCCTGGAAAAGAGACCTGCTCCGCGATCCACGTTGCCAGCGCCGGGGAGCGCTTCTGCGCCATGCCCAGCACCGCATTTTTTACCACGTGCCCGTTATCAGGGATGTTATCGCAGGAGAGGACGGTAAAGGGCGTCAGCCCGCGCTCGCGGCGGCGGTGCAGCGCTTCCACAATAATGCCCGGTGCGGAGTGCGGCGTGGAGGGGTTTTCCAGATCGTGAACAATTCGCGGGTTCTGCGTGTCGAGTTTCCCGGTCGCCGGATCGATGCAGTACCCCTTTTCGGTGATTGTTAGCGAGACGATCGCCACCTGTGGCTCACAGAATTTTTCAATGATTGCCGCCAGCGAGTCGAGTCTGGCGTTGAGGCACTCATGGACCGCGCCGACGACGATCGGCTGGTTGCCCTCTGCCCCTTTTTCCAGCACGGTGAAGAGGTGATCCTGCGTGCGCAGCTGGCTCATCAGCGTATCGCCATTAAACAGGCTAATCTCACAGATGCCCCAGTCGCCTCCCCCGGCATTCAAAACGCGATCGGTTAACAGCGCCTGATGCGCGCGATGAAAGGCGCCAAAACCGAAATGCACAATGCGCGAGCGCAGCGCCTGACGATCGTAGCGCGGCTGCTGCACGTGCGGGGGGAGGGAAGCGGAGGCTATCGTATTCATCTGTATACACCTGATTAACCAATAATTAACAATGTCAGTGTAAAGTTATATGACAACAAATTGAATTGGTAAGCCGTAAATATCGACAATCTGTGAGCCAGATCAATCAATACAGCGGGGCGGATTGACCGTTTCCCGTAAGCATGTATGGTAGTCGTCAATGTGTCACTCAAGATTGGTATAACAACTTAAGAGGGTGTGGAAATGGAACAAACCTGGCGTTGGTACGGGCCGAACGATCCAGTTTCTCTTGATGATGTGCGTCAGGCAGGCGCTACGGGTGTTGTGACCGCACTGCACCATATTCCTAATGGTCAGGTATGGCCGGTGGAAGAGATCCAGGCGCGCCAGGCGCTGCTGGCTGAAAAAGGGCTGACCTGGTCGGTGGTAGAGAGTGTTCCGGTACACGAAGATATTAAAACCCATACCGGGGAGTATGAGACCTGGATCGCCAACTACCAGCAGAGCATCCGTAACCTGGCGACGTGTGGTATCGACACCGTCTGCTATAACTTCATGCCGATCCTCGACTGGACGCGCACCGACCTGGAGTATCAGCTGCCGGACGGCTCCCGGGCGCTACGCTTTGACCAGATCGCATTCGCCGCCTTTGAGCTGCATATTCTTAAACGTCCTGGTGCCGCGGCGGACTATACCGACGAGGAGCAGCAGCAGGCGCAGGCGTGGTTTGACGCTGCGAGCGATGCGGATATTGAGAAACTGACCCGCAATATTATTGCCGGTCTGCCGGGAGCGGAAGAGGGCTACACCCTGGATCAGTTCCGGGCGCGTCTGGCGGAGTACGGCAATATCGATAAAGCGCAGCTGCGTGAAAACATGGCCTACTTCCTGCGCGCGATTGTGCCGGTGGCGGAAGAGGCTGGCGTGCGTCTGGCCGTTCACCCGGACGATCCGCCGCGCCCGATCCTCGGCCTGCCGCGTATCGTCTCGACCATAGAAGATATGCAGTGGCTTAAAGAGACGGTAGACAGCATCAGCAACGGCTTCACCATGTGCACCGGCTCCTACGGCGTGCGGGCGGATAACGATCTGGTCAAAATGATCGAAACCTTCGGCGATCGTATTCATTTTACCCACCTGCGGGCCACCTGCCGGGAAGATAATCCCAAAACCTTCCACGAAGCGGCACACCTGAATGGGGATGTGAATATGGTGGCGGTGGTCGACGCTATTTTGCAGGAGGAGTTGCGCCGCAAAAAGGCGGGCGATCGGCGACCGATTCCGTTCCGTCCGGACCACGGGCATCAGATGCTGGACGATCTGCGCAAGAAAACCAACCCGGGCTATTCGGCAATTGGTCGCCTGAAAGGGATGGCAGAGGTGCGCGGCGTGGAGCTGGCGCTGAAGATGACCAAATATCCGGAACTGCTGTAACCCTGTCGCCCGGTGGCGCTGCTTGCCGGGCCAACAAAAAACCGGCCAGCGGGCCGGTTTTTTTATGGGTGTTTTGTAAGCCGGGTAAGGCGAAACCGCCACCCGGCGAATGGCGCTATCAGTCAGCGCGACCCATATAGCGTTTTTCTTCGATATGGATACGGATCTTCTCGCCAGCGGAGAGATATTCCGGCACCTGAACCACCAGGCCGGTGGTGAGCGTAGCCGGTTTGTTTCGCGCGCTCGCAGAGGCACCCTTGATGCCCGGTGCGGTTTCCACAATCTCCAGATCCACAGTCTGCGGCAGCTCCAGCGCCAGCAGCTGGCCGTCCCAGGTCAACACCTGCATGTCCGGCATACCGCCTTCCGGCATAAACAGCAGCTCTTCTTCGATCTGATCTTTGGTGAAGGTGTACGGGGTGTAGTCCTCTTTATCCATAAAGACATACTCGTCGCCATCCACATAGGAGAAATCAACGAAACGGCGGGTCAGGGTAACGGTATCGACAATGTCGTCGCCCTTGAAGCGCTCTTCCACCTTCATGCCGGTACGCACGTCAGAGAAACGCATTTTATACAGCGTCGCTGCGCCACGGGCGCTGGGGGACTGAATATCAATATCTTTCACAAGCAGCAGTTTGCCGTTGTAATTCAGCACCATACCTTTTTTAATTTCATTCGCTCTTGGCATTGCAGTAATCCTGTTTACGGGAGGTAAAAAATATCGCGCCAAATTACTCGCGCGAGGGCGTTCAGGCAAGCGGAATTAACGGCTTTTGCCATCAATACACAAAAGGTGTTACTGTGCGCCATGCCCGACTGACGGGCCTTCGCCGCTAAGAGAGCCTTTATGGATTGCCGTCCCGACTGTGGCGCATGCTGCACCGCCCCGTCCATCTCCAGTCCCATCCCGGGGATGCCGGATGGTAAGCCCGCCAATACCCGCTGCGTACAGCTCTCAGACGATAACCTGTGCCAGATCTTCGGCTCGCCCCTGCGCCCGAAGGTCTGCGCCAGCCTTCAGCCATCGCAGGCGATGTGCGGCAGTTCGCGTCAGCAGGCGATGATCTACCTGCTGGAACTGGAGGCGCTTACCGCCCCCTAAACATCCTTAATTCGCATCAGGCAGACGACAGTGATAAGGCACATCACCAGCGCAATCCAGAACACCGTGTGATAGCTCCAGATTTCAGCCACCACCCCCGCCAGCGAGCCGGCGATGATCCAGCCGACGCGGGTCGTATTGGTATACAGGGTAGTCGCTGCTCCCGCCTGACCGGGCATCAAATCCTGAAAGTAGAGCATACCGATACCGGCGAGAATGCCGATATAGATAGCGTTCAGCAGCTGAAAGGCGAGCAGCAGCGCCGGAGTATGCACCGTCAGCATGCCAGTATAGAAGAACACCCCCGCCACGATGGCAATTCGCATCAGAAAACGCTTGCCGAAGCGCTTCGCGTAGTAACCCGCAATCAGCATGGTGGGGATTTCAAGCCCTGCGGCAGTTCCCATCATCAGCCCCGCCAGTTTCTCCGGCAGATGCAGCTCGTTAATGATAAACAGCGGCATATTGATGATATAGAGGCTGTTGGTGCCCCACATCAGGGTGCAAATCACAAACAGCAGCAGCGCATCCCGGCGGTTGCGGCGCGGCGCTTCCAGGGCGCCGGTGGCCACCTTCGGCTCTTTGCGCATGGAGGGAAGAAAGATCCAGACCATCACCCCGCAGACCACAAACGCCACCGCCGCGCTCAGGTACATGGTAGTAAAACCAAAGCCCATCGCCAGAGCGTAGGCCAGCGGCGGGCCAATCACCCACGCCAGCGACACCTGGGCGCGCAGGATAGAGCTAAACATCACCGCCTCGCGGCCGGTACGATCCGCATGTTCCCGCGCCAGGGCGAACATCTGCGGGTTGGCGGTAGAGCCAAAGCTGCTCAGAAACACCCCGATAAAGAGCAGAATAAAGTAGTTACGGTTCCAGGCGAACAGTACGCAGGCCGGCATCCCCAGCAGGCAGCAAAAGACAATCAGGCTTTTGCGGTCGCCTTTACGGTCGGAGCGACCCGCCAGGAACTGGCTCACCAGAATGCCGATAATGGCGCTGCCGGTAAAAAAGAAACCGACCATCGCCGGACGGGCATGCACTTCATTGGTCAGAAACAGGCTCAGGGTCGGCGTCTGCAGCGCGCCGGCGATGCCGGTGAGAAACGCGACAATCAGAAAAGCCGATGAGGTCAAATCAAAGGGTTTTGGTCTGGCGGCAGCGGGGGTGTTATCCATCTTTCTTTATCAGCAGTTACAGGAAGACGCGGAGTTTACGCCCCCTGTCAGAAAATAAACAGATAGCAGGTCTGTTTTGCACACAAAAAATCAAAATGCCATTTCAAAAAATAATGTGAGCTGAATGGTGCTGAAGCAAGGCGGCACAAGCGTCAGCCGCTTCAGCAAAACAGGCCGTGGCGGTGGAAAAATGTGCTGCACTTCTAAATTCTGAAGGAAGAAAAACAACTTTTCTTGCAAGCTTAAGCAGAACGCGCAAGACTTCTTGAAACGTTTCAGCGCTGATCGGTTCATCTGACGGAGCGGGTCAGCGCCAATTTTCTCATACAGGCTGAAACGATTCAATTCAGCGAGAGAGGAGAACTATGTTCCAGTTATCTGTGCATAACATCCATCCCGGCGAGCAGGCCGGAAGTAAAGAAGAGGCCATTCGCCAGATTGCCACCGCCTTAGTGCAGACGGGCAATGTAGGAGTGGGCTACGTCGACGGCATGCTGGCGCGCGAGCAGCAGACCTCCACATTTTTAGGCAACGGCATCGCCATTCCTCACGGCACCACCGATACCCGCGATCAGGTGCTGAAAACCGGCGTGCAGGTCTTTCAGTTCCCGCAGGGTGTGCTCTGGGGTGAAGGGCAGGTGGCCTATGTGGCTATCGGCATCGCTGCCAGCAGCGACGAACATCTGGGCCTGCTGCGTCAGCTGACTCATGTGCTGAGCGATGACAGCGTGGCTGAACAGCTGAAAACTGCCACTACCGCAGAAGAGCTGCGGGCGCTGCTGATGGGGGAAAAACAGAGTGAAGCTCTCAAGCTGGATAACGAGACCCTGACGCTCGACGTCAGCGCCGCCGATCTGGTGACGCTCCAGGCGCTGAACGCGGGTCGCCTGAAAGAGGCGGGCGCGGTGGATACCGCGTTTGTCGCCCACGCCATTAACGACAAGCCGCTGAATCTGGGGCAGGGCATCTGGCTGAACGACAGCGCCGAGGGCAACCTGCGCAGCGCTATCGCCGTGAGCCGCGCCGCCCGTCCTTTTGAGGTGGACGGCAGCCCGGCCGCCATGCTGGTGACGGTCGCTATGGCTGACGAGCAGCCGGTTGAAGTGCTGAAGCGCCTCGGCGAGCTGCTGGTGAGCAACAAAGGTGAACGCCTGCTGACGGCGGATGCCGCAACCCTGCTGGCGCTGCTGACCAGCGACGATGCGCCGACGGACGACCTGCTGAGCGCGGAGTTTGTCGTACGCAATGAACACGGCCTGCACGCCCGTCCGGGCACCATGCTGGTCAATACAATCAAACAGTTTGAAAGCGAGATCACCGTGACTAACCTGGATGGCTCCGGCAAACCGGCCAACGGCCGCAGCCTGATGAAAGTTGTGGCGCTGGGGGTGAAAAAAGGTCACCGCCTGCGCTTTACCGCCCAGGGCGCGGATGCTGAACAGGCGCTGAAGGCGATTGGCGACGCTATCGCCGCCGGTCTGGGGGAGGGCGCATAATGAGCAGACGTGTTGCAACCATCACCCTCAACCCGGCCTACGATCTGGTGGGTTATACCCCGGAAGTGGAGCGTGGCGAAGTCAACCTGGTGCGTACCACCGGCCTTCACGCCGCAGGTAAAGGCATCAACGTGGCGAAGGTGCTGAAGGATTTAGGCATCGACGTCACCGTGGGCGGCTTCCTGGGCAAAGATAACCAGGATGGCTTTCAGCAGCTCTTCAGCGAGCTGGGCATCGCCAACCGCTTCCAGGTGGTCCAGGGCCGTACCCGTATCAACGTTAAGCTGACCGAAAAAGATGGGGAAGTGACCGATTTCAACTTCTCCGGATTTGAAGTGACCCCTGCCGACTGGGAACGTTTTGTCAACGACTCCCTGAGCTGGCTGGGCCAGTTCGATATGGTCTGCGTCAGCGGCAGCCTGCCGTCCGGCGTCAGCCCGGAAGCCTTTACCGACTGGATGGTGCGCCTGCGCAGCCAGTGCCCGTGCATTATCTTCGACAGCAGCCGTGAAGCGCTGGTCGCCGGCCTGAAAGCTTCCCCGTGGCTGGTGAAACCCAACCGCCGCGAGCTGGAGATCTGGGCGGGCCGCAAGCTGCCTGAGATGAAAGATGTCATCGACGCCGCCCACGCGCTGCGCGAGCAGGGGATCGCTCACGTGGTGATCTCCCTCGGGGCTGAAGGGGCGCTGTGGGTAAATGCCTCCGGCGAGTGGATCGCTAAGCCGCCTGCGGTGGAGGTGGTGAGCACCGTCGGTGCCGGGGATTCGATGGTCGGCGGCCTGATTTACGGCCTGCTGATGCGCGAATCCAGCGAACACACTTTACGTCTTGCCACCGCCGTTGCCGCCCTGGCCGTCAGCCAGAGCAACGTGGGCATTACTGAACGTACCCAGTTGGCCGCGATGATGGCGCGCGTCGACCTGAAACCTTTTAACTGACAGCAGGAGAGGCATAATGAAAACGCTGCTGATTATTGATTCCGGCCTTGGACAGGCCCGCGCCTATATGGCGAAAACGCTGCTGGGCACGGCTGCACGCAAAGCGCATCTCGACTTTGTCGATAACCCGAACGATGCCGAGCTGGCGATTGTGCTGGGTGAAACCCTTCCTGCTGACAGCGCGCTGAACGGCAAAAAAGTCTGGCTCGGCGACATCAACCGCGCGGTGGCGCACCCGGAGCTCTTCCTGAGCGAAGCCAAAAGTCATGCGACGCCCTACACCGCGCCGGTGGCGGCTGCCGCGCCTGCGGTAAGCGACGGTCCGAAGCGCATCGTGGCGGTCACCGCCTGCCCGACCGGGGTGGCGCATACCTTTATGGCCGCTGAAGCCATTGAAACTGAAGCTAAAAAACGCGGCTGGTGGGTGAAAGTTGAAACCCGCGGCTCCGTTGGGGCGGGCAATGCCATCACTCCGGAAGAGGTGGCAGAGGCTGACCTGGTGATCGTGGCGGCGGACATCGAAGTGGATCTGGCGAAATTTGCCGGTAAGCCGATGTACCGCACCTCCACCGGCCTGGCGCTGAAGAAAACGGCGCAGGAGCTGGATAACGCGCTGGCGGAAGCGCAGCCGTATCAGCCTGCGGGTAAGACAACGTCTGCCGCCAGCGAAGGCAAAAAAGAGTCGGCGGGGGCCTATCGCCACCTGCTGACCGGCGTCTCCTATATGCTGCCGATGGTGGTGGCGGGCGGTCTCTGCATCGCCCTGTCATTCGCGTTTGGTATCGAAGCTTTTAAACAGCCGGATACCCTGGCGGCGGCGCTGATGCAGATTGGCGGCGGCTCCGCGTTTGCCCTGATGGTGCCGGTTCTGGCGGGGTATATCGCCTTCTCCATCGCCGACCGTCCTGGCCTGACGCCAGGTCTCATCGGCGGTATGCTGGCGGTGAGCACCGGTTCCGGCTTTATCGGCGGCATCATCGCCGGTTTCCTCGCAGGCTACGTGGCGAAGCTTATCAGCTCGAAGCTGAAGCTGCCGCAGAGTATGGAGGCGCTGAAGCCGATTTTGATTATTCCGCTTATCTCAAGCCTGGTGGTTGGCCTGGCGATGATCTACCTCATCGGTAAGCCGGTCGCGGGTATCCTGGAAGGGCTGACCCACTGGCTGCAGACCATGGGGACAGCGAACGCGGTCCTGCTGGGCGCGATCCTTGGCGGCATGATGTGTACCGATATGGGTGGTCCGGTGAACAAAGCGGCATACGCCTTTGGTGTGGGTCTGCTGAGTACCCAGACCTACGCGCCGATGGCGGCGATCATGGCGGCGGGTATGGTACCTCCGCTGGCGCTGGGCCTGGCGACAATTATCGCGCGCCGTAAGTTCGACAAGGCGCAGCAGGAAGGGGGCAAAGCGGCGCTGGTGCTGGGGCTGTGCTTTATCACCGAAGGGGCGATTCCGTTCGCGGCGCGTGACCCGATGCGCGTTCTGCCTTGCTGCATCGTTGGCGGCGCGGTAACGGGCGCTATCTCCATGGCGGTGGGCGCGAAGCTGATGGCGCCGCACGGCGGCCTGTTCGTACTGCTGATCCCGGGTGCAATCACCCCGGTCCTCGGTTACCTGGTGGCGATCGTTGCCGGTACGCTGGTGGCAGGCCTCTCATACGCGGTGCTGAAACGCCCGGAAGCTGACGTGGTGGCGAAAGCCGCGTAAAAAGGTCCGGGGGGCTTCGCCTTACCCGACCTGAAAAAAAAACCGGGCGCCTGATGCGCCCGGTTTTTTTATGCTGCCTGTTCAGCGTTTTGCTGTGCCTTAAGCCAGGCTATCTCTTCAGCCCAGATATCGGGATTAATCGTTTCCAGCACCAGTGGAATATTGTCGAAGCGCGAATCCTGCATGATAAAGCGGAACGGCTCATGGCCGATATTCCCCTCGCCGAGGCTGTGGTGGCGGTCAACGCGGCTGCCGAAGGTGCTTTTCGCATCGTTGAGGTGCATGCCGCGCAGGTACTCAAAGCCGACCACCCGCCCGAACTCGGCGAAGGTCTCTTCGCAGGCCTCGCGGGTGCGCAGATCGTACCCGGCGGCGAAAGCGTGGCAGGTATCGATGCAGACCCCGATGCGTGATTTATCCTCCACCTGGTCGATAATCGCCGCCAGATGTTCAAAACGGAAACCGAGGTTGCTCCCCTGGCCGGCGGTATTCTCAATCACCGCCGTCACCCCTTCGGTACGCTCCAGCGCGTAGTTGACCGACGCGGCAATGCGGCTCAGACAGGCTTCTTCATCGATCTGCATCAGGTGGCTGCCGGGATGGAAGTTCAGCAGCGTCAGCCCAAGCTGTTCGCAGCGCTGAAGCTCGTCAAGGAACGCCTCCCGAGACTTCTCCAGCGCCTCCTGCACAGGGTGGCCGAGATTGATCAGGAAGCTGTCGTGGGGGAGGATCTGTCCGGGGCCAAAGCCGTGCTGTTCACAGGCGGATTTAAACTCGTCAATCGTCTGGCGGGTGAGCGGCGCGGCGCGCCACTGGCGCTGATTTTTGGTGAACAGGGCGAACGCGGTCGCCTTGATTTCCGCGGCGCGGATGGCGGCATTGGCGAGACCGCCTGCGGCGCTGACGTGCGCTCCAACATATTTCATAAGGGACTCCTGTTAACCCAAAAAGACTATGATAGCGAGTTAACAGGAGAAGGACGAGACGGATTATGCCAGCAGGCTGTGTACCGCCAGGTTAATGGCGCCGCCGCCGACAATCAGCCAGATGAAGAGCAGCAGGGCCATCAGCAGGGGTTTAGCACCCGCTTTTTTCAGCGCGCTGACGTGAGTGGTGATCCCCAGTGCGGCCATCGCCATCGCCAGCAGGACCGTATCCAGCGTTACCAGCGCGTCAACCGCCGCTTTCGGCAACAGGTGGAAGGAGTTGAATACCGCCACCAGGATGAACAGAACGGCAAACCACGGAATAGTAATTTTGCTGCTGCCGCTGTCGCCCGCAGGGGCCAGCTGTTTAACACGCGCGGCCAGAATCAGCAGGAACGGGGCCAGCATCATCACGCGCAGCATTTTGGCAATCACCGCCGCGTTTTCCGCGTCAGGGCCGACGGCGTGACCGGCTGCCACTACCTGCGCCACTTCATGCATGGTGGAACCCATATAGATGCCGTAGGTTTCCGGGGTGAACCAGTGCGCCAGCAGGGGATAGAGCGCCGGGTAGAGGAAGATCGCCAGCGTACCGAAGATAACCACGGTCGCCACCGCGACGGTGACTTTGCTCGATTCCGCTTTCACCACCGGCTCGGTAGCCAGTACCGCCGCCGCGCCGCAGATGCTGCTGCCCGCGCCGATAAGCCAGCTGGTCTGCCGATCGAGGCCGAAGATCTTCTGCCCGATAAAGCAGGCCAGCAGGAAGGTGCTGCTGAGAGTGAGGATATCAATGGCGATACCGCTTACCCCGACGTCGGCAATCTGCGCGAAGGTCAGGCGAAAGCCGTAGAGGATAATCCCGAGTCGTAGCAGATACTGCTTGGCGAAAATAACGCCGCCATCGCAGGATTTCCAGATGGTAGGGTAGATAGTGTTCCCCACAACCATCCCCACTAAAATTGCCAGCGTCAGGGCGCTGAAACCCGCCCCGGCAACGGCCGGGATACTGCCGCCCCAGAGGGCGATGCCGGTGATCAGCGCGCTCAGCGCCAGGCCGGGAACAAAATGCCACAATGTACGTCGATGCTGTAAGGTAAGTGCAGTCATAACCTTCTCCTTTATCCGGGTTAAAGGTTACGGCGATCTGGCTTAAAAATAAAATTGATTATATATTTATAACCTATCTTTATAAGTGGTAAGAAACCATGCACATTACACTGCGCCAGCTGGAAGTTTTTGCGGAAGTCCTGAAAAGCGGCTCCACCACCCAGGCCTCGCAAATGCTCTCCTTGTCCCAGTCCGCCGTGAGCGCCGCCCTGACCGATCTGGAAGGGCAGCTCGGGGCGCAACTTTTTGATCGCGTCGGAAAACGGCTGGTGGTGAATGAGCATGGCCGGCTGCTCTATCCGCGCGCGCTGGCGCTGCTTGAACAGGCGACGGAGATTGAGCAACTGTTCCGCGAGGACAACGGTGCCATTCGCGTCTACGCCAGCAGCACCATCGGCAACTATATTTTGCCGGAGGTCATTGCCCGCTACCGCCGCGATTTTCCGTCGCTGCCGCTGGAGATGAGCGTCGGCAACAGCCAGGATGTGATTAACGCGATTATCGACTTTCGCGTCGATATTGGCCTTATCGAGGGGCCATGCCATAACGTGGATATCATCGCCGAGCCGTGGCTGGAGGATGAGCTGGTAGTCTTTTCCTCTCCCGCCTCGGCGTTATGCCAGGGCGAGGTGACGATGGAGCGGCTGGCGCAGGCGCAGTGGATCCTGCGCGAGAAAGGCTCCGGCACGCGGGAGATTGTCGACTATCTGCTGCTCTCCCATCTGCCGCAGTTCCGCCTCGGCATGGAGCTGGGCAATTCAGAGGCGATCAAACATGCGGTGCGTCATGGACTGGGGATAAGCTGCCTCTCCCGTCGCGTCATTGCCGAACAGCTGGAAAGCGGCTCGCTGGTGGAGATCCCGGTGCCGCTGCCGAAGCTGGTGCGTACCCTGTGGTGTATTCACCACCGCCAGAAGCATCTCTCCAGCGCCCTGCAGCGTTTTTTACGTTATTGCGAGGCCTGAGCGGGGCAGGGGAGCGGATGAGGATTTTCTGCTTTACTTATAATCCCGGCCCGGTCATGAAGCTCTCTTATAACGTCGCATTTCTGCCGGAAGGATCGCGGATCGTCTGCTACAATCGCGCCTCAATTTTTGAAGGGATAGCATTTTCATATGGTTTCCGATACTAAAACCAAAGAAGCGCCTGGCCTGCGCCGCGAACTGAAGGCGCGTCACCTGACCATGATCGCCATTGGCGGCTCCATTGGTACAGGACTGTTTGTCGCCTCCGGTGCGACCATTTCCGCAGCAGGCCCCGGCGGGGCGCTCTTCTCTTATATCCTGATTGGTCTGATGGTCTACTTCCTGATGACCAGTCTGGGCGAACTGGCGGCCTATATGCCGGTATCCGGTTCTTTCTCCACCTACGGCCAGAAATATGTTGAAGAAGGCTTTGGCTTCGCGCTGGGCTGGAACTACTGGTACAACTGGGCGGTGACCATCGCCGTCGACCTCGTCGCCTCACAGCTAGTGATGTCCTGGTGGTTCCCGGATACGCCGGGCTGGATCTGGAGCGCGCTCTTCCTGGGGATCATTTTCCTGCTGAACTACATCTCAGTAAAAGGTTTTGGTGAAGCGGAATACTGGTTCTCCCTGATTAAAGTCGCCACGGTTGTCATCTTTATCGTGGTCGGCCTGGCGATGATTATCGGCATCTTTAAAGGTAGCGAACCGGCGGGGTGGAGTAACTGGAGCATTGGCGACGCGCCTTTTGCGGGCGGCTTCTCAGCGATGATCGGCGTGGCGATGATTGTTGGCTTCTCCTTCCAGGGAACTGAACTTATCGGTATCGCCGCCGGCGAATCTGAAAACCCGGAAAAGAACATTCCGCGCGCGGTGCGTCAGGTTTTCTGGCGTATCCTGTTGTTCTATGTATTCGCCATCCTGATTATCAGCCTGATCATTCCGTATACCGATCCGAGCCTGCTGCGTAACGACGTGAAAGATATCAGCGTCAGTCCGTTTACGCTGGTCTTCCAGCACGCGGGCCTGCTCTCGGCGGCGGCGGTGATGAACGCGGTGATCCTGACGGCGGTGCTTTCTGCGGGTAACTCCGGCATGTACGCCTCCACCCGTATGCTCTATACCCTGGCCTGCGACGGCAAAGCGCCGCGCATTTTCGCGAAGCTCTCCCGTGGCGGCGTGCCGCGTAACGCGCTCTATGCGACCACGGTAATTGCGGGGCTCTGCTTCCTGACCTCCATGTTTGGTAATCAGACGGTCTACCTCTGGCTGCTCAACACCTCCGGTATGACCGGCTTTATCGCCTGGCTGGGGATTGCCATTAGCCACTACCGTTTTCGTCGCGGCTATGTGTTGCAGGGGCACGATATTAACGATCTGCCATACCGTTCCGGCTTTTTCCCGCTGGGGCCGATCTTCGCCTTTGTGCTGTGCCTGATTATCACGCTGGGCCAGAACTATGAAGCCTTCCTGGCAGATACCATCGACTGGGGCGCGGTAACGGCGACCTATATCGGTATTCCGCTCTTCCTGGCGATCTGGTGGGGCTATAAGCTGACCAGGGGAACCCGTTTCGTTCGCTATAGCGAGATGGAATTTCCGCAGCGATTAAAAAAATAAGCTGCCTGCCTTTGAGAAGCCCGCTCCCTGAGCGGGCTTTTTTTATCTCCACAATATGGATAAAACGAAATAATTGTTAACAATTGAATTGATAATAATTATCGTTTGTTTTATCGTTACCGCTATCAGGAACGAGGCGGCTTGCCGCATTTGTACGGACTACCGTGACATCCTGCCGCACCTGCAAAAATGACCCGCCAGTGAAGCGGGCGTAAACAAAGCGTTGTGAGCATTTTAGTTTTGCTGTTTTTACCTCATGGAGAAATGGAATGTTTAGGTTGAATCCCTTTGTTCGGGGAGGACTTTGTGCGTCCGCCATGTCCCTGACGCTGCCGGTTATGGCGGTCGATACCGATGAGACGCTGGTGGTTACCGCCTCCGCCACGGAACAAAACCTCAAAGATGCGCCCGCCAGTATCAGCGTGATAACGCAGCAGGATCTGCAGCGTAAACCGGTGCAAAACCTGAAGGATGTGTTGCAGGATGTACCGGGCATACAGCTGACGAACGAAGGGGATAACCGCAAGGGCGTAAGCATCCGTGGGCTGGACAGCAGCTACACGCTGATCCTGATTGACGGTAAACGCGTCAGCTCGCGCAACGCCGTGTTCCGCCACAACGATTTTGACCTCAACTGGGTACCGGTAGACGCTATCGAGCGTATTGAAGTGGTGCGCGGTCCCATGTCCTCCCTCTATGGCTCCGACGCGCTGGGCGGCGTGGTCAACATCATCACCAAAAAAATTGGCCAGAAATGGAGCGGCAGCGTGACGGCGGATACCACGGTGCAGGAGCACCGGGATCGCGGCGATACTTACAACGGCCAGTTCTATACCAGCGGCCCGCTGGTGGATGGCGTGCTGGGGCTGAAAGCCTTCGGCAGCCTCGCAAAACGTGAAAAAGACGATCAGCAGGCCTCTTCGACGACGGCGACTGGCGAAACGCCGCGCATTGAAGGCTTTACCAGCCGCGACGCCAACGTCGAGTTCGCCTGGACGCCGAATGAAAACCACGACTTTACTGCGGGCTACGGTTTTGATCGTCAGGATCGCGACTCCGACTCGCTGGATAAAAACCGTCTCGAGCGGCAGAACTACTCCCTGAGCCATAACGGCCGCTGGGGCGTGGGCAACAGCGAGCTGAAATTCTACGGTGAAAAGGTGGACAATAAGAACCCGGGCAACAGCAGCCCCATCACCTCAGAAAGCAACTCCGTTGACGGGAAATATGTACTGCCGCTGGGTGAAATTAACCAGCTGCTCACCTTTGGCGGCGAGTGGCGTCACGACAAGCTGAAAGATCCTGTTAACCTCACCGGCGGCAACAGCAGCGAAACTTCCGCCAGCCAGTACGCGCTGTTCCTGGAGGATGAGTGGCGTATTTTTGAGCCGCTGGCGCTGACTACCGGCGTGAGGATGGACGATCACCAGACCTACGGTGATCACTGGAGCCCGCGCGCCTACCTGGTCTATAACGCCACCGACACCTTAACGGTGAAGGGGGGCTGGGCGACCGCCTTTAAGGCGCCCTCCCTGCTGCAGCTCAGCCCTGACTGGACCACCGGCTCCTGCCGTGGCGCCTGTGAGATTGTCGGTAGTCCGGATCTGAAGCCCGAAACCAGCGAAAGTGTCGAACTGGGGCTTTACTACTTTGGTGAAGAAGGGTGGCTGGAGGGCGTCCAGGCGAGCATTACCGCCTTCCAGAACGACGTTGACGACCGTATCAGCATCAGCCGTACCGCCAACGTGGAGCAGGCCCAGAGCTATCCAAACTACGTGGGGCTGAACGCCGACGGCGAACCGATTTTCCGTTACTACAACGTCAACAAAGCGCGCATCCGCGGCCTGGAAACCGAGCTGAAATTCCCGGTTGCCGAGGGATGGAAAGTGACGCTGAACTACACCTATAACGATGGTCGGGATATCAGCAACGGTGAAAACAAGCCGCTCTCCGAGCTGCCGTTCCATACTGCCAACGGTACCGTTGACTGGCAGGCGACCGCGGCGTGGTCCTTCTATGTTCAGGGGAACTACACCGGCGAAAAACGCGCGATTACCGACGGCGAGACAACCCCCGGCGGATACGTAATCTGGAATACCGGTGCGGCGTGGCAGGCAACCAAAAACGTGAAGCTGCGTGCGGGCGTGCAGAACCTGCTGGATAAAGATCTGAGCCGCGACGATTACAGCTATACGGAAGATGGACGTCGCTACTTTATGGCGGTGGATTACCGCTTCTGACGGAGCGTGCGGTCTGATGCCACCCGGTATTAAACCACACACAACCCGTAGGCCGGGTAAGGCGTAGCCGCCACCCGGCAATAATTGCGCACAATCCACAGGCCGGGTAAGCGTCAGCGCCACCCGGCAATAGCGCGTTTATCTGAACAAATGCTCCGCATGGAAGCGGAGATGATCTTCAATAAACGACGCAATAAAGTAATAGCTGTGATCGTACCCCGGCTGAATACGCAGGGTAAGCGGCCACGCCTTCTGGCGCGCGGCTTCGGCCAGTACCGCAGGCTGCAGCTGCCCGGCGAGGAACGGGTCGGCGTCGCCCTGATCAATCAGCGCAGGAATCGCATCTTCAGCCTGGCTCGCCAGCATCAGCGCGCAGCTATCCCATGCCTGCCATTTTTCCGCCTCTTCCCCCAGATAATGGCTAAACGCTTTCTGTCCCCAGGGCACCTGCGTAGGGTTCACGATGGGGGCGAACGCCGAGACGCTGCTGAAGCGACCCGGATTTTTCAGCGCCATAATAAGCGCGCCGTGGCCTCCCATAGAGTGACCAGAGATAGCGCGACGGTCGCTGACCGAAAACTCCGCCTCAATCAGCGCGGGCAGTTCGTCGCGGATGTAATCATACATACGGTAATGGCTCGCCCAGGGCTGTTCGGTAGCATTGAGATAAAAGCCCGCCCCTTTACCCAGATCGTACTGGGCATCGTCCGCCACCGCGTCGCCGCGCGGGCTGGTATCGGGCATCACCAGCGCAATGCCCAGCTCCGCCGCCACCCGCTGCGCCCCCGCTTTGGTGGTGAAATTCTCATCGTTGCAGGTCAGGCCGGAAAGCCAGTAGAGCACGGGCGGTTTTTTCCCGTCGATCGGGGGAGGAAGAAAAATACTGAAGGTCATGGCGCAGTTCAGCACGGCGGAGTCGTGCCGCCAGCGCTGCTGTCGGCCTTCAAAACAGCGATGTTCTTCGAGCAGTTCCATGCAGAGCTCCTTACTAACGGATAATCATTATTTCTATCATACAGATAATTTGTTTACCTGCAGGTAACTTTCACTTCCGGTTATGCAGTAAATGTTGCATCATAAATTAACTTTATTTTAACAATTGAGGTAGCCATGGCGCTGCGTATTGCGCTCTGCGGATTCATTGTGCTCGTGGTGGCGATGGGAATAGGGCGGTTCGCCTTTACGCCGCAGGTACCGCTGATGATTGCCGCCGGACAGCTTACCCTCACCAGCGCCGGGCTGGTGGCGGCCATGAACTATCTGGGTTACCTCGTGGGCGCTTGGGACGCAATGCGCGCCCACCGCTTCGTGGAGGGGCGGCTGTGGCTCGGTATCGGCGGGGCGGTCGCGTTGACGCTGCTCTCCGCCGCCGGGGATAATGCCATTGTCCATGGTCTGCTGCGTTTTACGATCGGCTGCATGAGCGGCTGGTCGATGGTGCTAATCGCCGCCTGGAGCAATGAGCGGCTGGCGCACTACGGCAAGCCGGGCCTGAGCGCCGCGGTCTTTGCCGGGCCGGGCGCCGGGATCGCCCTGAGCGGCCTGCTGGCGGTCTATATCCAGGCCCATGCGCTCTCCGCCGCAGCGGCCTGGCAGATCTACGGCGTGCTGGCGCTGCTGCTGGTGGTGCTGGTAGGGCGTTATCTGCCGCGGCCAGGGCAGCTTCATCGCCCGGAGAGCGCGCCGGAGCCGCTCACCCTCACACAGAATATGCGCCGTCTGGTCTGGAGCTACAGCCTCGCCGGGTTTGGTTATATCCTGCCTGCCACCTTTTTATCTCAGATGGCGGCTCTGCGTTTTCCCGGCAGCCTTTTTGCCCAGTTCGTCTGGCCGGTCTTTGGCGCGGCGTCGGTGGTCGGTATCGCGCTGAGCATTGCCATGCGCCATATCTCGACCTCAAACCGTCGGCTGGCGGTGGTCCTCTGGCTACAGGGGCTGGGGGTAATAGCCGCATGGTTACTGCCGGGCATGAGCGGGCTGGTGACCGGCGCGCTGCTGGTAGGGGGCGGTTTCCTCTGCGCGGTTCAGCTTTCGCTGCTGTACGGGCGCGAGCTGGCTCCGCAACACACCCGTTATATGGCCGGATTGCTCACCACCGGCTACGCCGTTGGTCAGCTCGTGGGGCCGATGACCTCGGCCATCTCCACCTGGCTGACCCACCGGCTGGAGCCTGCGCTGGGCATTGCGGGAGTCGCGCTGGCCATCGGCGGGGGACTGGTATGGCATCGTCAGGGTGAAAGGCAGCGGCAATTGTAATAATTATCATCGTGAATACTGGATTATGTGCGCCGCCTCACGCACAATGAGCGCACACTTTCGCCTTACATCGAGCGAGAGACAGCCACACCTGCAGGAGAAAAAGCATGCCATCACTCAGTAAAGAAGCCGCTCTCGTTCACGAAGCGCTGGTTGCCCGCGGTCTGGAAACCCCGCTGCGCCCGCCCGTTAACGAGATGGATAATGAAACCCGCAAGCGCCTGATCGCCGGTCACATGACCGAGGTTATGCAGCTGCTGAACCTTGATCTGAGCGATGACAGCCTGATGGAGACGCCGCACCGTATCGCCAAAATGTACGTTGACGAGATCTTCTCCGGTCTTGATTACGCCAACTTCCCTAAAATCACCGTCATTGAAAACAAGATGAAGGTGGATGAGATGGTGACGGTGCGCGACATTACCCTGACCAGCACCTGTGAACACCATTTTGTTACCATCGACGGCAAGGCGACGGTGGCCTATATCCCGAAAGATTCGGTGATTGGTCTCTCCAAGATCAACCGCATCGTGCAGTTTTTCGCCCAGCGCCCGCAGGTACAGGAGCGCCTGACCCAGCAGATCCTGACCGCGCTGCAGACGCTGCTCGGCACCAACAACGTGGCGGTCTCTATCGACGCGGTTCACTACTGCGTGAAGGCGCGCGGCATCCGCGATGCGACCAGCGCCACCACCACCACCTCGCTGGGCGGCCTGTTCAAGTCCAGCCAGAACACCCGCCAGGAATTTCTGCGCGCGGTGCGCCACACTAACTGATACAGGACAGGATCATGGAACGTAATGTCACGCTGGACTTTGTACGTGGCGTGGCCATTCTGGGGATCCTGTTGCTGAATATTAACGCCTTCGGCCTGCCGAAGGCGGCTTACCTCAATCCCGCCTGGTATGGCGATATCACCCTCCGTGACGCCTGGACATGGGCGATTATGGATCTCTTCGCCCAGGTAAAATTCCTGACGCTCTTTGCTCTGCTCTTTGGCGCCGGGCTACAACTGTTGCTCAGGCGCGGCAAGCGCTGGATCCAGTCTCGCCTGACGCTGCTCGTCCTGCTCGGTTTCCTTCACGGCCTCTTGTTCTGGGATGGCGATATTCTGCTGGCTTACGGGCTGGTGGGGCTTATCTGCTGGCGGATGATACGCGACGCACACAGCGTTAAAAGCCTCTTTAACACCGGCGTGATGCTCTATCTGGTTGGCCTCGGCGTGCTGGTGCTGCTGGGGCTGATGGCGGGGGATACCACCAGCCGCAGCTGGGTGCCGGATGCGGCGAACCTGCAGTATGAGCAGTTCTGGAAACAGCAGGGCGGCATGGAGGCTATCGGCAATCGCGCCGACATGCTCGGCGATAGCCTGATTGCGCTGGGGGCGCAGTACGGCTGGCAGCTTGCCGGGATGATGCTGATGGGCGCCGCGCTGATGCGCAGCGGCTGGCTGCGCGGCCAGTTCAGCCTTCGCCACTACCGCCGGGTGGGGGCAGGGCTGGTGCTGCTCGGCATGGCGATTAACCTGCCGGCGATTATCCTTCAGTGGAAGCTGCACTGGGATGTGCGCTGGTGCGCGTTCCTGTTACAGGCCCCGCGCGAGCTGAGCGCGCCGTTTCAGACTGTGGGCTACGCCGCGCTGATCTACGGCTTCTGGCCGCAGCTGGCGCGGCTTAAAGTCGTAGCGGCAGTCGCCTGCGTCGGCAGAATGGCGCTCAGCAACTATCTCCTGCAGACCCTGATCTGCACCACGCTTTTCTACCGGTTTGACCTGTTTATGAAATTCGACAGGCTCACGCTGCTGACGTTCGTTATTCCGGTCTGGGCGATCAATCTGCTCTTCTCTTACTACTGGCTGCGCGTTTTCCGCCAGGGGCCGGTGGAATGGCTGTGGCGACAGTTAACCGCGCGTGCGTCAGGTGTTTCATTATCTGATACATCCAGATAACGATCTGGATCACAATCATTAACAAAACGGATGTAAGCGCTTTCATCCGTGTGAGCTTCTTCACGTAGTCCCCGCCTGCTCGCTGCCAGAATAGCCACCTTGCTTAACACAGGGGGGTGTCTGTGAGTTGCTGCAATCTTTTAAAGGATGGGGAATATGATCACCATTCGTGACGTGGCCCGCCTGGCGGGCGTTTCCGTTGCCACCGTTTCGCGCGTGCTTAACAAAAGCGCGCTGGTCAGCCCTGAAACACGCGAAAGCGTGATGAAAGCGGTGACGCAGCTCGGCTACCGCCCCAACGCCAATGCCCAGGCGCTCGCTACCCAGATGAGCGACACCATCGGCGTGGTGGTGATGGATGTTTCTGACGCCTTTTTCGGCGCGCTGGTCAAAGCGGTGGATGTCGTCGCCCAGCAGCACCAGAAATATGTGCTGATCGGCAACAGTTACCACGAGGTGGAAAAAGAGCGTCACGCCATCGAAGTCCTCATCCGCCAGCGCTGTAACGCGCTGATTGTTCACTCCAAGGCCCTGAGCGATGAAGAACTTTCCGGTTTTATGGATCAGATCCCCGGTATGGTGCTGATTAATCGCATCGTGCCCGGCTACGCTCACCGCTGCGTGGGGCTGGATAACGTCAGCGGAGCGATGATGGCGACGCGAATGTTGCTTAATAACGGCCATCAGCGTATCGGCTATCTCGCCTCCAGCCACCGTATTGAAGATGATGTGATGCGCCGCGAAGGGTGGCAAAACGCCCTGCGCGAGGCGGGGATTACCCCTGCGGAGAGCTGGGTTGGCACCGGCACGCCGGATATGCAGGGCGGGGAGGCGGCGATGGTCGAACTGCTGGGCCGGAACCTTCAGCTCACTGCGGTGTTTGCCTACAACGATAGCATGGCTGCCGGGGCGCTGACCGCGCTCAAGGATAACGGTATCGCCATTCCCCAGCATCTTTCATTGATTGGTTTCGATGATATTCCCATCGCCCGTTACACCGATCCGCAGCTTACTACGGTGCGTTATCCCATCGCCTCAATGGCGCGGCTGGCGACAGAGCTGGCGCTACAGGGGGCCGCAGGGCTGCTCGATCCCAGTGCAACGCACTGCTTCATGCCGACTCTGGTACGCCGCCATTCGGTTGCCCAGCGGCAAACTGTGGCGCCGATCACTAACTGATAACGGAACGTGATGTAACCGTTTTCAATCTGTGAGTAATTTCACAGTATCTTAACAACCTGCTGACTATGATGGCAGCGTTTTAGAGCCTGAAACGTTATGTAACGGCAAGTAAATCATTCCTGCATAACCGACATGTTCCTGAACCAAAAAAACGCATTTCTGGAGCCTTACCGAACACGGAAGAAAAGAATTTTTATAAGTGAAATTCGGCTGTCAGTAACGTTTTTTTCGCTTCCTGCCCGCCGTCCGTTATTCACAAGAACTACCCTGCATAAATACCGGAGATACCATGAATAAGAAGGTGTTGACCCTTTCTGCTGTTATGGCAAGCATGCTTTTTGGCGCAGCAGCGCACGCCGCTGATACCCGTATTGGCGTGACGATTTATAAATATGATGACAACTTTATGTCGGTTGTGCGCAAGGCGATTGAAAAAGATGCGAAAACAGCGCCGGACGTACAGCTGCTGATGAATGACTCCCAGAACGACCAGTCCAAACAGAACGACCAGATCGACGTTCTGCTGGCGAAAGGGGTTAAAGCGCTGGCGATTAACCTGGTCGACCCGGCGGCAGCCGGTACGGTCATCGAAAAAGCGCGCGGCCAGAACGTGCCGATTGTTTTCTTCAACAAAGAACCTTCCCGTAAGGCGCTGGACAGCTATGACAAAGCCTATTACGTGGGCACCGATTCCAAAGAGTCCGGCATTATTCAGGGCGATCTGATTGCCAAACACTGGGCGGCGAACCCGAACTGGGATATGAACAAAGATGGTCAGATCCAGTTTGTGCTGCTGAAAGGCGAGCCGGGCCACCCGGATGCGGAAGCGCGTACCACTTACGTTATCAAAGAGCTGAACGACAAAGGGCTGAAAACCCAGCAGCTGGCGTTAGATACCGCCATGTGGGATACCGCCCAGGCGAAAGATAAGATGGACGCGTGGCTCTCCGGTCCAAACGCCAACAAAATCGAAGTGGTTATCGCCAACAACGACGCGATGGCAATGGGTGCAATTGAAGCGCTGAAGGCGCATAACAAAGCTTCGGTCCCGGTATTCGGCGTAGATGCCCTGCCGGAAGCGCTGGCGCTGGTGAAATCGGGCGCGATGGCCGGTACGGTACTTAACGACGCCAACAACCAGGCGAAAGCGACTTTTGATCTGGCGAAGAACCTCGCCGACGGTAAAGGCGCCGCTGATGGCACCAGCTGGAAAATTGAAAATAAAATCGTTCGCGTACCTTACGTGGGCGTAGACCAGTCCAACCTGGCTGAGTTTATCGGTAAATAATCACGTTTTGCCTGTTCTCACAGGGCGCAATTCGTTGCGCCCTTTTATAACGCGCTATGCGAGGCCGACAAGGTATAATTATGGTCAGCACTACTCCTCCATCGTCAGGCGAATACTTGTTGGAAATGACCAATATCAACAAGTCTTTTCCCGGCGTTAAGGCTCTCGATAATGTTAATTTAAAGGTTCGTCCTCACTCTATTCACGCGTTGATGGGAGAGAACGGCGCCGGTAAATCGACATTATTAAAGTGTCTTTTCGGGATCTATCAAAAAGATTCTGGCAGCATTCTATTTCAGGGCAAAGAGATCGATTTCCATTCCGCCAAAGAGGCGCTGGAAAACGGTATTTCCATGGTGCACCAGGAGCTGAACCTGGTTCTGCAACGTTCCGTGATGGACAATATGTGGCTGGGGCGTTATCCCACCAAAGGCGTATTTGTCGATCAGGATAAAATGTATCGCGATACGAAAGCGATTTTCGATGAGCTGGATATTGATATCGATCCGCGGGCGCGCGTCGGCACGCTCTCCGTGTCGCAGATGCAGATGATCGAAATCGCCAAAGCGTTCTCTTACGACGCGAAAATCGTCATTATGGACGAGCCGACTTCGTCATTAACGGAAAAAGAGGTAAATCACCTGTTTACCATTATCCGTAAACTGAAAGAGCGCGGCTGCGGCATCGTCTATATCTCGCATAAGATGGAAGAGATTTTCCAGCTGTGCGATGAAATTACCATCCTTCGCGACGGGCAGTGGATCGCCACCCAGCCGCTGGAAGGGCTGGACATGGACAAAATCATCGCCATGATGGTGGGGCGCTCCCTCAACCAGCGCTTCCCGGATAAAGAGAACAAGCCGGGCGAGGTGATCCTCGAGGTGCGCAATCTTACCTCCCTGCGCCAGCCCTCAATTCGCGACGTCTCCTTCGACCTGCATAAAGGCGAGATCCTCGGTATTGCCGGGCTGGTGGGGGCCAAACGTACCGATATCGTTGAGACGCTGTTTGGTATCCGCGAGAAGTCGCAGGGCACCATTACGCTGCACGGCAAAAAAATAAATAACCATAACGCCAACGAAGCCATTAATAACGGCTTTGCACTGGTGACGGAAGAGCGTCGTTCCACCGGGATTTACGCCTATCTGGATATTAACTTTAACTCGTTAATCTCCAATATCCGGAACTACAAAAATAAAATCGGCCTGCTGGATAATTCCCGCATGAAAAGCGATACCCAGTGGGTAATTGACTCCATGCGCGTGAAAACGCCTGGCCACCGCACGCAAATAGGTTCACTTTCGGGAGGGAATCAGCAGAAGGTCATTATCGGCCGCTGGTTATTAACCCAGCCGGAAATTCTGATGCTCGATGAACCGACGCGCGGTATCGACGTGGGGGCAAAATTCGAGATTTACCAGCTGATTGCCGAGCTGGCTAAGAAGAACAAAGGGATCATTATTATTTCATCCGAAATGCCGGAACTGTTAGGGATCACAGATCGTATTCTGGTGATGAGCAATGGCCTCGTCGCTGGAATTGTTGACACCAAAACGACAACGCAAAACGAAATTTTGCGTCTTGCGTCTTTGCACCTTTAAGATCAGGGGCTCCTCATGAGTGCGTTGAATAAAAAAAGTTTTCTCACTTATCTGAAAGAAGGCGGTATTTACGTTGTTCTTTTAGTCTTGCTGGCTATTATTATTTTCCAGGACCCCACTTTCTTAAGTCTGCTGAACTTAAGTAACATTCTGACACAGTCTTCGGTGCGTATTATTATCGCGCTCGGCGTGGCGGGACTTATCGTCACTCAGGGGACAGACCTCTCCGCCGGGCGTCAGGTTGGCCTGGCGGCGGTGGTGGCGGCCACGCTGCTGCAGTCGATGGAGAACGCCAACAAGGTCTTTCCGGAGATGGCGACCATGCCGATTGCGCTGGTGATCCTTATCGTGTGCGCCATTGGCGCGGTGATCGGCCTGATTAACGGCATCATCATCGCCTACCTCAACGTGACGCCTTTTATCACCACTCTGGGCACGATGATCATCGTCTACGGTATCAACTCCCTGTACTACGATTTTGTGGGGGCGTCGCCTATTTCAGGCTTTGACAGCGGCTTCTCGACCTTTACGCAGGGGTTTGTGGCGCTAGGGAGCTTCCGCCTCTCCTATATTACCTTCTACGCCCTCATTGCCGTGGCGTTTGTCTGGGTGCTGTGGAACAAAACCCGCTTCGGGAAAAACATTTTCGCCATCGGCGGTAATCCGGAAGCGGCGAAGGTCTCGGGCGTGAACGTGGCGTTGAACCTGCTGATGATCTATGCCCTGTCTGGCGTGTTTTACGCCTTTGGCGGGATGCTGGAAGCGGGACGCATCGGATCGGCAACCAACAACCTCGGCTTTATGTACGAACTGGATGCGATTGCGGCCTGCGTGGTGGGCGGCGTCTCCTTCAGCGGCGGCGTGGGGACGGTGCTGGGCGTAGTGACCGGTGTGATTATCTTTACCGTCATCAACTACGGTCTGACCTATATCGGCGTTAACCCGTACTGGCAGTACATCATCAAGGGCGCCATTATTATTTTCGCAGTGGCGCTGGATTCCCTGAAGTACGCGCGCAAGAAATAAGCGCAACAATAAAAAACCCGCAGCGATGCGGGTTTTTTTGTCTTTGCAGTTTATGGCTGCGGTGGCAGAAGCGCCCGGTGGCGCTGCGCTTACCGGGCCTACAAAACCGTACCGTAGGCCGGATAAGGCGAAGCCGCCATCCGGCGGATGTTTATCCACTCCACAGGACGGATAAGGCGAAGCCGCGATCCGGCAGAGGTTATCTCTTTTTCTGCAGCTCAAGCAGCTGCTCTGGCGTCACCGCCGGATAGCCCTGGGCGTTCTCCGGCACCTCCTGCAACGCCGGGATCGGCACCAGCGGGCCCAGGAAACGCGGCTCGCGTTTAAAAAGATAAAGGTCGGCCAGTGCTCCGAAGCGGGCGCCGAACTCACGTACGCGGACGCTCAACATATCTTTCGGCGAAGGCACCGCATAACACTGGGCCTGAATCCCCATGTGCAGGGCGATAAACAGCGCTCGCTCGCAGTGAAAACGCTGGGTGATGATAATAAAATCGTTCGTATCAAACACTTTACGGGTACGCACAATGGAGTCCAGGGTACGAAAACCGGCGTAATCGAGCACAATGTCCGCCGGGTCGACGCCGCCCGCGATCAGATCCTTACGCATCGTCACCGGCTCGTTATAGCTCTGCTGGGCGTTATCCCCGCTCAGCAGCAGGTAATTAACCTTGCCGCTGTTATAGGCGTTGAGGGCGCCCTGAATGCGGTAACGATAATACTGATTGATCACCCCGGTGCGGTAATATTTCGCGGTACCGAGTACCACCCCCACCTGACGGTAGGGAAGATCCTGCAAATCGTCGAAAATATAGGGGGCGGTTTTCCAGCTCATCCAGCGGTCGAGGCCAAGCACCGTTAACAGCAGTATGCCGAACAGGACAGACAGGCTGTAAAACAGACGCTTTAACATGAAGTTGACTCGTACCAAAGATGAAATTTCACTCAGGCTACTTTACCCGTTCGTTAATCGCAAGAAACGGCGGTTCGATTGCCGGGAAATTCATCGACAGGCACGGGCCGTGGGGCCCGCACCAGACTATCAGGCGAGGAGAATACGGTCGAAGCGGTCGCAGCCCAGCGCGCGCAGAGTGGCGGCGGTCGCGTCCCACTGGATAAGCGGGGCGTCGGCTTTTTCGGCCAGAATAGCGCGCTGGATATCGGGGTAGTCGTAGCCGTTTAAGCTCAGCAGGTTCAGCGCCCCCTGCAGCGGCGGCAGCGTCGGGTTGAACGCGGCATTTTCGGCGTAGCTGCCGGTAAAGATGCGCCCGTCGCGACATTCCAGCGCCACGCCGCTCGGCGACTGGCTGTAAGGGGTATGGCTGGCGTTCGCCGCGTTGACTGCCGCCTGCGCCAGCGCGTCGCCGGTCGGAGTAAAGCCGTGGTGCTGCTCATCCATCAGCAGGGTTTTGATCTCTAAATCTTTAGGCCCAAAGGCATCAGGCAGATAGTCGCGCAGGGTGTGGGGCGCACGGCCCGGCAGGTTAATGCGCAGCTCCAGCCCGCTGTTCAGCTCGTTCATAAACTGGCGGCAGTGGCCGCAGGGGGTGTAGTTGACGGTAATGGCGCTAAGCCCTTTTTCACCGCGCAGCCAGGCGTGGCTGATAGCGCTCTGCTCGGCGTGAACCGTCTGCTGCATGGTGGCGCCGAGAAACTCCATATTGCCGCCGAAGTACCAGGTTCCGCTGATGCCGCGGGCAATGGCGCCCACGTTAAAATGGGAAAGATCGGCGCGGGCGCAGGCGGCGGCCAGCGGCAGCAGGGCGAAAGCCAGCGCGTCTTCGTCCAGCCCGGTTGCTTCTTTAAGCGTCGCGACCTGCGCGGCCGTCAGCAGGGCGGGGAAATGGGTATCCGCCAGAATCGGGGCAAGGGCTGACTGCAAATTTTCGGCAAGCCCGGCAAAGGCAGTATGAAAACGTGGATGCATGGCGTTATCTCCAGGATTAATGGATCGGTAGTGTACGGAGCCGCCTGGCCTTTATATGTGATCCAAGTCTAATTATGTATGCAACTTATGAAATCGCAATGAAAATTGCGCGACGCATCGCAAATTTTAGCCCACTACGGCAAGGATCACCGGGAAGAGAAACGGCGCCACCAGCGAGGTAATAATCCCGCAGATCACCAGCGCCAGCGAGCTGAACGCCCCCTCCTGATAGTCCATCTCCGCGCAACGCGCCGTACCGAGGGCGTGGGACGCGGTGCCCATCGCCAGGCCGCGCGCCGCTTTGGTGCGAATTTTCATCAGATTCAGCAGGGTATGGCCAAAGACGGCGCCGAGGATCCCCACAAAAATCACGCATACCGCGCTGATGGCCGGGATGCCGCCGATGCTGCCGCCCACCGCCATGGCGATCGGCGTGGTGACCGATTTTGGCAAGATCGAGGCGGCGATCTGCGGCGATGCCCCCATCAGCAACGCCACCGAGGTGCCGGTGACCATCGCCACGACGCTACCGACGAAGCAGATGGTGATGATCGATTTCCAGCGGGCGCGGATCTGGTGCAACTGCTCATAGAGCGGGTAGGCCAGCGCCACCACCGCAGGCTGCAGCAGGTCGTTGAGGATTTTGCTGCCGGCGAAATAGCGCTCATAGGGGATGCCGGTGAAGAGCAGAAACGGGATAATAACCACCATCGCCACCAGCAAAGGGTTAAGCAGCGGCATCTTAAACCGCGCAGCGAGCTTGCGGGCCGCGAAAAAGACCGCCAGGGTGAGGGGCAGGGACCACCAGATATTGGCCATCATTTTTTAGCTCCTTTCTGACCGATAACGTTGCGCTCGCCGTGTACCAGATCCGAACTCCAGCTCACCACCAGAAAGACCACCAGCGTGCTGATGGCGCAGGAGACCACAATTGGCCCGAACTGCGCTTTCAGCACCGCATAATATTGCATTACTCCCACCCCAATCGGCACAAACAGCAGCGCCATATAGCGGATCAGCACAAAGCAGCCCGGATTTACCCATTTGGCTGGCAGGATTTGCAGCGCCAGCAGCACGAAGAGGATCAGCATGCCGATGATACTGCCAGGAATAGTGATCGGTAGCAGGGAAGAGAGGAAAATGCCGGCATAAAGGCAGGCGTAAATAAGCACGAATGCACGCAGGTATTGCCAGATGATATTCAGTGATTTGAGCATGGTATTCACCTCTGGTGGAATGCATTCATCATACAATTAAGACTTAAAATGTGCTACCGATCACATCATGAATTCTAAGCATACCTGATATAGATAAGCGGAACGTCGGTTATCTGGCGACTCTTCGCTGAACAATTTACTCCCCGGCCTGGGCAGGGTGAGAGAGATAGTAAAGAAAGCGACTCAGCGCCAGCGAAGGGCTGTCCGTTTTGCGCCAGAATACGCCGACGCTCCCTTTCTGCTCAATGCGCGGCAGCGCCAGAATCGAAAGCTGCCCCTGGCGGGCGTAACGCCCCGCCAGGCGTAAAGAAAGGATAGAGATCATATCGCTGCTTTGCAGGAGGTTGACGCTGACGTTCATGGAGGCCGATTCGATGGTATTCTCCGGCAGCTTCACGCCGTTCTCCACCAGCGCGTTGTCGATACTCTGGCGAATCGGCGTCCCGGTGGGCCAGACGATCCAGCGCCAGGGGGCAAGATCGTTCCAGGTCAGGCGGCTGCGGCAGGCCAGCGGATGATCGGTGCGCGCCACAAAGCAGACCGGCTCGGTGTAGAGCACCTCATAGTTGAGCGGCAGCTCCAGCGCCCGGCCGCCGATACGCCCGACCACCACATCCACCGCCCCGGACTGCAAATCGTGCAGCAGCGGCGTCATTACCTTCTCTTCGATATTCAGGTGCAGCGTCGGCATCTCAGCCAGCAGGGGGAAGATGGCCTGGGAGACGCAGTCGGTGGCCACCGGAGAGCAGCCGATCTTCAGACTGCCGACCAGTCCGCCCTGTTTAAAACGCTCCATCTCAAACTGCGAACGCTCGATATCGTTGATCAGTCGCTGCGCGTGTTGCAGCAGCAGCTTGCCCCCCTCCGAAACGCGCAGCCCCTTGCTGTGCCGCTCAAAGAGCGTAAGGCCCAGCTCCTCTTCAAACTGGGTAAGCCATTTCGACAGCGCGGGTTGGGTGATATGCATCCTCTTCGCCACCAGGGTCAGATTTCCCTGTTCTCCCAGCGCCACCAGCATCTTCAGATGATGCAGCTTCAGTTTCTGCGTCCAGTCCGCCATTTGGCATAACCTCCAGGTTATGGATGTGCATGAAAAGCCATTGTACAACTCATTTCACATGTCACAAGATGGCAACATAACAGCATAAAAAGAAACATCTTACCCTGAGCCGTTCTGGCGCAAGCGTGAACGGAAATGTGGATAACCTGCACATACCGAGGCCCTCCCTATGATGCAACGACGTGAACTACAGGCGCTTATCGACGTCGCCCCCATCGGCGCGATGCAGTGGCGCGTCATCATCTGTTGTTTTCTGGTGGTGATGCTGGATGGTTTTGATACCGCGGCGATTGGCTTTATCGCGCCCGCAATCCGGGAAAACTGGCAGCTCAGCGCAGGCGAACTGGCGCCGCTCTTTGGCGCAGGCCTGCTGGGTTTAACCGCCGGGGCGCTGCTCTGCGGCCCGCTCTCCGACAGGCTGGGGCGCAAGCGGGTGATTGAGTGGTGCGTGGCGCTGTTTGGACTCTTTAGCCTGCTGTCGGCCTTCTCTCCAAATCTGGAAACCCTCATCGTTCTGCGCTTTCTGACCGGCCTGGGGCTCGGCGGCGCGATGCCGAATACCATTACCATGACCTCAGAGTATCTGCCTTCCCGTCGTCGCGGCGCGCTGGTCACCCTGATGTTCTGCGGCTTTACCCTCGGCTCAGCGCTGGGTGGGATCGTCAGCGCCCAGCTGGTGCCGGTCATCGGCTGGCACGGCATTCTGGTGCTGGGCGGCGTCCTGCCGCTGGTGCTGTTTTTCGCGCTGCTGGCGGTGCTGCCGGAATCCCCCCGCTGGCTGGTACGTCGTCAGCGCCCGCAGACGGAGATACGCCGTACCGTGAGCGCCATGACGGGGGAAGGCTATGGCGAAACGGAGTTCTGGCTGGATGAACCGGCCGCCACTCAAAAAGGGAGTATCAGCCAGCTCTTTACCGGGCGTCAGCTTACCATCACGCTGATGCTGTGGGTGGTGTTCTTTATGAGCCTGCTTATCATCTATTTACTTTCGAGCTGGATGCCGACACTGCTGAACTATCGCGGTATCGACCTTCAGCACGCCTCCTGGGTCACCGCGGCGTTCCAGACAGGCGGCACGCTGGGCGCGCTGTTGCTCGGGGCGCTGATGGATAAATTCAACCCGTTCCGGGTGCTGGCGATAAGTTATGCGCTGGGCGCGGTCTGTATCGTGATGATTGGCCTGAGCGAAAACGGCCTGTGGCTGATGGCGGCGGCGATTTTTGGCACCGGCATCGGCATCAGCGGCTCGCAGGTAGGGCTTAACGCGCTGACCGCCACCCTCTATCCCACGCAAAGCCGCGCCACCGGCGTGAGCTGGTCAAACGCCATTGGCCGCTGCGGCGCCATCGTCGGCTCTCTCTCCGGCGGCATAATGATGGCGATGAACTTCTCATTCGACACCCTCTTTTTTGTCATTGCCGTACCGGCCGCCATCAGCGCCGTCATGCTGGCGCTACTCACCCTGGCCGTGCGTCATGTACCCGAATCGCTGCCCGTCACGGGCGCGGTGAAAAGTTAAGGAGAATAATAATGACCTCTGACGTAAAACACGATCGCCAGCAGTTCTATCAGCACATTGCCGGGCAAAACCTGACGCCGCTGTGGGAGTCGCTGCATCATCTGGTGCCGAAAACGCCGAACGCCAACTGCGCGCCCGCTTACTGGAACTATCAGGAAATACGCCCGCTGCTGCTGGAGAGCGGTACCCTGATCGGCGCGAAAGAGGCGGTACGCCGCGTGCTGGTGCTGGAAAACCCGGCTCTGCGCGGACAGTCATCCATTACCTCATCGCTCTACGCCGGTCTGCAACTGATCATGCCGGGCGAAGTGGCGCCGAGCCATCGCCATAACCAGTCGGCGCTGCGCTTTGTGGTGGAAGGGCAGGGCGCCTTTACCGCCGTTGACGGGGAGCGCACCCGGATGAGTCCGGGCGACTTTATCCTTACCCCGCAGTGGCGCTGGCACGACCACGGTAACCCGGGCGATGAGCCGGTAGTCTGGCTGGACGGCCTGGATCTGCCGCTGGTGAACTACCTCGGCTGCGGTTTCGCCGAAGATTATCCGGAGGAGCAGCAGCCGGTGACGCGCAAGGAGGGGGACTACCTGCCGCGCTACGCCGCCAACATGCTGCCGCTGCGCCATCAGGCCGGTAACTCCTCGCCGATTTTCAACTATCGCTACGACCGCAGCCGCGATGCGCTGCACGACCTGACCCGCATGGGCGAGGCCGACGAGTGGGACGGCTACAAGATGCGCTACGTCAACCCGGTTACCGGCGGCTACCCGATGCCCTCCATGGGCGCCTTCCTGCAGCTGCTGCCGAAAGGCTTCCATTCCCGCCAGGCGCGTACCACCGATAGCACCATCTACCACGTGGTGGAGGGGAGCGGCGAGGTGACCATCGGCAACCAGACCTTCAGCTTCAGCGCGAAAGATATTTTTGTGGTGCCGACCTGGCACAGCGTCTCTTTCCGCACGCCAGAAGAGAGCGTGTTATTTAGTTTTTCGGACCGGCCAGTCCAGGAAGCCCTGGGGCTGTTCCGTGAAGCGCGTTATTAATCAGGAGAAGAACAATGAGCAACTATGTATTTGAACCCCAGGCCCCGGTGGCGATTCCGGTCGCTGGCAGCGAGGAGCAGTTCCCGGTACGCCGCGTCTACTGTGTAGGCCGTAACTACGCCGCGCATGCCCGGGAGATGGGTTTTGACCCGGACCGCGAGCCGCCGTTCTTCTTCTGTAAGCCCGCCGACGCCGTGGTGCCGGTCGCCGCGGGCGAAACCCTGAACCTGCCTTACCCGGCGCAGACCGACAACTACCACTATGAGATCGAGCTGGTGGTCGCCATCGGTAAAAAAGGCAGCGACATCCCGCTGGAAGAGGCCCAGGAGTATATCTGGGGATATGCCACCGGTCTGGATATGACCCGCCGCGATCGCCAGATGGAGATGCGCCAGATGGGACGCCCGTGGGAGATCGGCAAAGCGTTCGACCTCTCCGCCCCGATTGCGCCGCTGCACAAGGTGGCCGACGTGCCGTCTCTCGACAAAGCCCCCATCTGGCTGCAGGTTGACGGCCAGGATCGCCAGCGCAGCGATATCGAACACCTCATCTGGGATGTGAAAGAGACCATCAGCTATCTCTCCGGCTTCTTCGAGCTTCAGCCAGGGGATCTGATCTTCACCGGCACGCCGGAGGGCGTTGGCGCGGTTGTGAAGGGCGAAACCATCACCGGTAACGTAGAGGGGTTAACCCCCATTTCGGTGAAAATTGTCTGAGGTGAGCGATGAAGCTGTACAGTTTTTTTAATAGTTCCGCCTCGTATCGCGTCCGCATCGCGCTGGCGCTGAAGGGCATTGACCATGAGACCGTGGGGGTCAACATCCGTATCGGCCAGCAAAATTCGCTGGAGTACCGGCGTCTCAATCCGGTGGGGCTGGTGCCTGCGCTGATCACCGATGAGGGCGACGCGCTGGGGCAGTCGCTGGCGATTACTGACTGGCTGGACAGACATTTTCCGCAGCCGCCGCTGCTGCCGACGAACGATCCGGAGCGTATGCGGGTGCTGGAGGTGGTCTACGCCATCTGTTGCGATATCCACCCCATCAACAATCTGCGGGTGTTGCGCTACCTCAGCGACGAGCTGAAGGTGAGCGAGGAGGAGAAAAATCGCTGGTACGCACACTGGATCCAGCAGGGGCTCAGCGCGGTGGAGCAGCTGCTGCGCCGCAGCGATGTCGGCCCGTTTTGTGTTGGCGCTACGCCAACGCTGGCGGACTGCTGCCTGGTGCCGCAGTGGGCGAACGCGCTGCGAATGGGCTGTGATTTGAGCGGCTATCCGCGCTGTAAAGCGGTCTATGAGGCCTGTATGGCGCTGCCTGCCTTTATCACCGCCGCCCCTGAAAACCAGCAGGATAAGATCCCGGCGTAAACGGAGAAGGAGAAAAATATGGCTAAAGTCACGCGGGCTATTATTGTCGGCGGCGGTATTGGCGGCGCGGCGACCGCGCTCTCCCTGGCCCGTCAGGGCATTCAGGTCATGCTGCTGGAGAAAGCGCACGAGATCGGCGAAATTGGCGCCGGGATCCAGCTGGGGCCGAACGCGTTTTCGGCGCTCGACAGCCTCGGGGTGGGCGACGTGGCCCGCCAGCGCGCGGTCTTTACCGATCACATCACCATGATGGACGCGGTGAACGGTGAAGAGGTGATTCGCATTGAAACGGGAGAGGCGTTCCGGGAGCACTTTGGCGGCCCCTATGCGGTGATCCATCGGGTGGATATTCATGCCACCGTCTGGGAAGCGGCCCTGCAGCACCCCGGGGTGAACTACTGCACCTCGACGCAGGTGGTGGATATCCGCCAGACCGACGACGAGGTCACCGTGTTTGACGACAAGGGCAACAGCTGGACCGCGGATATTCTGATCGGCTGCGACGGCGTGAAGTCGGTGGTGCGGCAAAGTCTGCTCGGCGATACCCCTCGCGTGACCGGCCACGTGGTCTACCGGGCGGTAGTGGAGCGGGAGGATATGCCGGACGATCTGCGAATCAACGCGCCGGTACTGTGGGCGGGGCCGCACTGTCACCTGGTTCACTATCCGCTGCGCGGCGGGAAACAGTACAACCTGGTGGTGACCTTTCACAGCCGTGAAAAGGAGGAGTGGGGCGTGCGCGACGGCAGTAAGGAAGAGGTACTCTCCTATTTTGAAGGCATTCACCCGCGCCCGCGCCAGATGCTGGATAAACCGACCTCCTGGCGGCGCTGGTCCACCGCCGACCGGGAGCCGGTCGGCAAGTGGGGCAACGATCGTATCACGCTGGTGGGCGACGCCGCGCATCCGGTAGCGCAGTATATGGCGCAGGGGGCCTGCATGGCGCTGGAAGATGCGGTTACGCTGGGCAAGGCGCTGACCGAGTGCGGCGGGGATGCGGCCAGCGCGTTTGCGCTCTATGAGTCGGTGCGGATCCCGCGCACGGCGCGTATCGTCTGGTCAACCCGCGAGATGGGGCGACTGTACCACGCGGCAGGGGTGGAGCGGCAGGTACGTAATCTGCTCTGGAAGGGGAAAACGCAGGCGGAGTTTTATCGCGGTATAGAGTGGTTGTACGGGTGGAAAGAGGATAATTGCCTGCAGCCGCGGTAGCCTGATTGCCGATGGCGTTGCGCGCGCATAGCCTTTGTAGGCCTGATAAGCGCAGCGCCATCAGGCGTTTTAGCGCACAAAGCCTTTGTAGGCCTGATAAGCGCAGCGCCATCAGGCGTTTTAGCGCACAAAGCCTTTGTAGGCCTGATAAGCGCAGCGCATCAGGCGTTTTAGCGCACATAAGCCTTTGTAGGCCTGATAAGCGCAGCGCATCAGGCGTTTTAGCGCACAAAGCCTTTGTAGGCCTGATAAGCGCAGCGCCATCAGGCGTTTTAACGCACATAGCCTTTGTAGGCCTGATAAGCGCAGCGCCATCAGGCGTTTTACCCTTCGCCGCCAGCCGCCCGCGTCTGGCAGTGGAAAGCTGCATGCAGAGGCGCTACCATAGCGCCTCTTTTTTTTCCGGGTAACGATATGCGTGTTTTACTGGCCCCGATGGAAGGCGTGCTTGACTCGCTGGTGCGCGAGCTGCTGACCGAGGTGAATGATTACGATCTCTGCGTCACCGAGTTTTTGCGGGTGGTCGATATGCTGCTGCCGGTAAAATCGTTCTACCGGCTCTGCCCGGAGCTTCACCGCCAGAGCCGCACCTCCTCCGGTACGCTGGTGCGTATACAGCTGCTCGGCCAGCATCCCCAGTGGCTGGCGGAAAACGCCGCCCGGGCGGTGGAGCTTGGTTCGTGGGGCGTGGATCTTAACTGCGGCTGCCCGTCGAAAATGGTCAACGGCAGCGGCGGCGGCGCCACGCTGCTGAAAGATCCCGACCTTATCTATCGCGGGGCGAAAGCGATGCGCGAAGCGGTGCCGGCTGAGCTGCCGGTCACGGTTAAGGTGCGTCTTGGCTGGGATAGCAGCGCGCGCCAGTTTGAAATTGCCGATGCCGTTCAGCAGGCGGGCGCCACGGAGCTGGTGGTGCACGGGCGCACCAAAGAAGACGGTTATAAAGCCGAGCGCATCAACTGGCAGGCGATTGGCGAGATCCGCAAACGTCTGACCATTCCGGTTATCGCCAACGGTGAAATCTGGGATTACGAGAGCGCGCAGGCCTGTATGCAGCAGACCGGCTGCGAGGCGGTGATGATTGGCCGCGGGGCGCTGAACGTGCCTAACCTCAGCCGGGTAATCAAATATAACGAACCCCGCATGCCTTGGCCGGAAGTCATGACCCTGCTGCAAAAATATACCCGGCTGGAGAAGCAGGGGGATACCGGCCTCTATCACGTGGCGCGCATTAAACAGTGGCTGAGTTATTTACGTAAAGAGTACAGCGAGGCGCTGACCCTTTTTCAGCAAATTCGTACTCTGCAAAGTTCGGCGGAAATTGCGCGGGTGATTGCGCAGTAACGTCAGCCGACCGCGCGGGCGCGCGGTCGGGTCCATCCTCAGAAAATCATCTTAAATACGCCGGTAACCACCAGCAGGCCGATCAGAAAGATAATTAAAATAACCCACAGTAAGATTTTCATTCCCTGCTCCGTTGCCAGTTGCACTTGTATAAAGAAAGTGTAGCAGCCTGACGGCAGGTAAAATCCATAAGCATTGTTAATACATCTAATTCACTAATTTATAACAAAAATATTTTTCTGATTGTGTGCAAGTATGACATTTTACGGATTGCCACGACTTCCTAAAAAAAAGTGCAACAGCAGGCGTATTTTGCGTTTTTCTTTTTGCCTGTGAATGCCGCTATGAAACGTTCCGCTTCTCTGCTTATTTGTCTTCCTCTCTCTTGTCTGCTTGTCGCTTGCGCGCCGGGGCACGATACGGCGCCGTCGCTCAGCAGGCAAGCTCCCGCCGCCCGAATCGACACCACGCTTATCACCCGCCAGTGGCCGAAAAACAGCTGGTGGAAAGATTTTCACGATCCGCAGCTCGACAGGCTGATCGACAAGGCGCTGGCGGACTCCCCGGACATGGCGATTGCCCGTCAGCGCATCGTGCTGGCGCAGGCGCAGGCGCAAATGGCGGAATCCGCAGACGGCCCGCGCCTCGATTTTTCAGGCGATGTGGAGCGGCAAAAGATGTCGGCTGAAGGGGTAATGGGTCCCTTCGCCCTTAACGATCCGGCTGCCGGCACCACCGGGCCGTGGTACACCAACGCCACCTTCGGCCTGACCGCCGGATGGGATCTGGATCTGTGGGGTAAAAACCGTGCCCTGGTTGAATCCCGGGTCGGGCGAGTGAATGCGCAAAAAGCGGAGATGGAGCAGGCCCGCCAGCTGCTGGCTACCAGCGTGGCACGTCTCTACTGGCAATGGCAGACCGAATCGGCCATCAGTAACCTGCTGACGAAGGTTAAGCAGGAGCAGCTGAACATTATCGGCGCCGACCGCGCGCTTTATCAGCACGGCATCACCTCCTCGGTGGAAGGGGTGGAAACCGACATCAACGCCAGCAAGACCGAGCAGCAGATTGCGGGCGTGCAAGGCAGAATGAAGGAGATCGAGGTCCGCCTGCAGGCGCTGACCAACTCGCCCTCCATTACCCTGACGCCGCACGCGCTGCCGAAGGTGGAGGCCTCGCTGCCCCCGACGCTGGGCTATGAGCTGCTGGCCCGCCGCCCGGATCTGCAGGAGGCGCGCTGGTACATTGAATCCTCTCTCAGCGAAGTCGACGCGGCAAAAGCGGCCTTCTATCCCGATGTCAACCTGATGGGCTTTTTGCAGCAGGATGCGCTGCACCTGAGCGATCTCTTCCGCTCGTCAGCCCAGCAGATGGGGGTGACCGCCGGCTTCTCCCTGCCGATTTTTGACAGTGGACGGCTGAACGCCAACCTCGATATCGCCCAGGCGCAAAGCAATCTGTCGGTGGCGAACTACAACAAAGCGGTGGTGGATGCGGTGAATGAAGTCGCCCACAGCGCCAGCCAGGTCGAGACGCTGATGCAAAAAAACCAGCATCAGCAGCAGGTGGAGTCCGATGCCGAACGGGTTGTGCAGCTGGCCCAGGCGCGCTTTAACGCCGGGATTATTGCCGGCTCCCGTCTGAGCGAAGCCAAAATCCCCTCCCTGGAGGAGCAGATCGCCGGGCTTACGCTGAAGGGGCAGTATGTGGACGCCACGCTACAGCTCACTTCCGCGCTGGGCGGCGGTTACCATCAGGGTTAAACCGCGGGCGTTATCTATACTTACCTCTTTGTACACTTCTGGAGGTAGGTATGGGAACAACGCAACGCGTGGCTATCGTCACGGCATCTGATTCAGGGATCGGCAAAACCACGGCGCTGATGCTGGCTGAACGCGGGTTTGATATCGGCGTCACCTGGCACAGCGACGAAGAGGGTGCGCAAAAGACCTGTCGCGAAATCGAAGCGCTGGGTCGCCGCGCCGAAGCCGTACAGCTCGATTTGAGCCATCTTCCCGACGGGGCGAAAGCGCTGGAGACGATTATCGCTCGTCTAGGGCGTCTCGACGTGCTGGTAAACAATGCGGGCGCCATGACCAAAGCCCCCTTCCTGGAGATGGACTTTGAGGCCTGGCGCTCGATCCTCACCGTGGATGTGGATGGCGCCTTTCTCTGCTCGCAAATTGCCGCCCGACAGATGGTAAAACAGGGCGAGGGCGGGCGGATTGTCAATATCACCTCGGTACATGAGCATACGCCGCTGCCGGAAGCCAGCGCCTATACGGCAGCCAAACATGCTTTAGGCGGCTTAACCAAATCGATGGCGCTTGAGCTTGTGAGTCACAAAATCCTCGTCAACGCCGTGGCGCCTGGCGCCATTGCCACTCCGATGAACGATATGAGCGAGAGCGAGGTGAAAGAGGGGTCGATGCCGAACATTCCGCTCGGCCGGCCGGGTTATACCCGGGAGATTGCGAGCCTCGTCGCCTGGCTGTGCGATTCCGATGCCAGCTACACCACCGGCCAGTCCTTTATCGTGGACGGCGGTTTTATGCTGGCGAATCCGCAGTTTAAGCCTGCGGAGTAACGGTTAGCCAAAGGGGGGGAGATCGCTTTAGCGGCGCTTCTCCCGCCTTTTTTCCCGGTACATAAACCCGAGCCGGATGCCCACCACGATCGCGACCGCCAGAATCACCCAGATCCAGTGTTTAAGGTGCTGATCCAGGCTGTGCAGCCAGGGACCGATCACCTCTCCGCCCGCGTACCCGATTGAGGTGAATATCAGCGCCCAGGCTAATGCCCCCACGATATTCAGCGGCAAAAAAATCTTCGGCGGCAGGCGGCTGGCGCCTATCAGCAGCGGCCCGATAATGCGAAAGCCGTACATAAAGCGAGTGCCGATCACAAACAGGTAAGGGTGGTTCTGGATAAGCCGCTGCGCGCGATGGATCTTTTTACGGTGCTTCTTGAAGCGGCCCAGCAGCCGGGAGCCGAAGCGCAGCCCCAGCAGATAGAGCACCTGATCGCCAATCATGCCGCCCAGCGCCACGGCGGCTACCACCAACGGAAAACGCAGCAGACCCTGATGGGCCGCCACGCCGCCAAGCAGGGTAATCGTTTCACCCTCGGCCATGCTGCCGACAACCAGCGCCGCATAGCCGTAATGCGCAATCAGACTGTTGATATCCATGGGGTAAACGTCGTCTCCCTGAAAAAACCAGCTTTAAGCATACACTCTCTCGTTCACGATGCGGGCAACTACAGAGGATTCCAGGCAACGCATTTTTGCGGCTGTACAAAAAATAATCTACAGCCTGCATTATACTTACCTCTGGTGCTAACCTCGCCGACAACAAGGGGGCTGTATGAACCATGTCTGGGGACTTTTCTCCCATCCCGATCGTGAAATGCGGGTCATCCGCAACGAAAACGAAACGGTCGCGCATCATTACACGCACCATGTCCTGTTGATGGCTGCGGTGCCGGTGATCTGCGCATTTATCGGTACGACGCAAATCGGCTGGGACTTTGGCGACGGCAACGTCGTCAGGCTCTCTCTCATGACGGGGCTGCTCTTTGGCGCCGCCTTCTATGGCCTGATGCTGGCCGGGGTGGCGGTGATGGGGCTGGTTATTCACTGGATGGCGCGCCGTTATCCGCAACGCCCGCCGCTCACCAACTGCATGGTTTTTGCGGGCTATGTGGCGACGCCGCTTTTTTTAAGTGGCATCGTGGCGCTCTGGCCGCTGGTGTGGCTCTGCGCACTGGCAGGGGCGGTGGCGCTCTTCTATACCGGCTATCTGCTCTTTATCGGTGTTCCCGCCTTTCTTAATATCAACAAAGAAGAGGGGCTCAATTTTTCCGGTCCCACCCTGGCGATTGGCGTCCTGTTACTGGAGGTGCTGCTGGCGCTGACGGTGATCCTCTGGGGCTACGGATACCACCTCTTTTGAGGAAAAAGCATTGCTGGCGTAAATGCCAGCAATGCAGCATTTCAACATGATTCTTCACTGGCGACATCCCGCCAGGCCCGCTATCATGCCTTAGCCAGCCTGTGTTTGCCCGTTAACGCAGGCAGCGTACGTCATCACGTGCATGAATAATTATCTGAAATCTCGCCATGCTCAAACTCCGCGTTTCACTACTTAGCCTTGCGCTGATTCTGGCTGTGCCCGTTGCCACGCCGGTACTGGCAAACACCGCTGCGGCTACCACCGCCACCCAGCCGGAAATCGCTTCCGGTAGCGCGATGATTGTCGATCTCAATACAAACAAGGTGATCTACGCCAGCCATCCCGATCTGGTGCGGCCGATCGCCTCCATTACCAAGCTGATGACCGCGATGGTGGTGCTGGATGCCCACCTGCCGCTGGACGAGACGCTGAAGGTGGATATCAGCCATACGCCGGAGATGAAAGGCGTATACTCCCGCGTGCGCCTTAACAGCGAGATCAGCCGTAAAAATATGCTGCTGCTGGCGCTGATGTCCTCGGAAAACCGCGCTGCCGCCAGCCTTGCCCACCACTATCCGGGCGGCTACGACGCCTTTATCCGCGCGATGAATGCCAAAGCGAAAGCGCTGGGTATGACTAACACCCATTTTGTTGAGCCGACGGGGCTGTCGATCCATAACGTCTCCACCGCCCGGGATTTAACCCGCCTGCTGATCGCCACCAAACAGTATCCGCTGATTGGCCAGCTCAGCACCACGCGGGAAGATATGGCGACCTTCTCCCATCCCGCCTATACGCTGCCGTTCCGTAACACCAACCATCTGGTTTACCGTAACAACTGGAATATTCAGCTGACCAAAACCGGCTTTACCAACGCCGCTGGCCACTGTCTGGTGATGCGGACCGTCTTTAACGGCAAGCCGGTGGCGCTGGTGGTGATGGATGCGTTCGGCAAATATACCCACTTCGCCGACGCCAGCCGTCTGCGGACATGGATTGAAACCGGGAAGGTGATGCCGGTGCCTGCGGCGGCGCTGAGCTATAAAAAGCAGAAAGCGGCGCAGATGGCGAGCGCGCAGACCGCGCAGAACGATTAAGCGATGATGGCCCGGCGGAAAACCGGGCCAGCGTTTATTCCGGCAACGTCCAGTCGCCCTCATTGAGGGGGCGCTGCATAATCAGCGTATCGCGCCAGTTTCCCTTCTTGTAGCCGACGCTTCTGAGCTGTCCGGCCACTTCAAATCCGTGCTTCTTATGCAGACGCAGCGAGCCGGGATTATTATGTCCGTCGCCAACTACCGCAATCAGCTGTCGCCACGGGCCCTCTTCACAGCGCGCGATCAGCGCAGAGAGCAGGGCGCTGCCAAAGCCACGCCCGGTGGTGCTGGCATCGACGTAAATCGACTCCTCCAGCGTAAAGCGGTAAGCCGGGCGGGGACGGTAATAAGAGGCGTAGCAATAACCCACCACCACGCCGCGGTAAAGCGCCACCAGCCACGGTAACCCTGCCTCAGTCACCTTCTCCATGCGCTGGCGCATTTCTTCGTCGGTAGGGGGAACCTCTTCGAACGAGGCGCGTCCGTTAAGAACATGCCAGGCGTAGATGGCTGCAATCGCGTGGACATCGTCAGGCTGCGCGTCGCGTACCTCGGTCTCGGACGCAGATAAAATATCAATGGCGGCCATGAGCTGCTTACTCCCAGAAAGAAAGGCCGGAGAGCGCTCTCTCCGGCGGGGTAAAGCTACTCTATTATGATTGTGGTAACGTTAACAATCATTTCAGTGCGGCTTTATCGTCTCTTCCATAGAGGGGGAGGTGGAGTCTGCTGAAGGCGCGTTTTCCTGCCAGTATTTCTTCTTCGTGGTTTTGCCGATGCCGGGGTTCATGCTGTTTGTCGGATCGTTTTCACGATAAAATTTCTTCAGCGTCTCCGGCGCTTCGTAGAGATGGCCGACGTTGTGCTCCGCCGGATATTGCGCGCCGCGCGCGCGCAGCAGCTCCAGCATCTCCTCTTTCAGCGCATGGGCATCCACCCCTTTTTTGACGATATAGTCCTGGTGGAAGACGTGGCACATAAAATGGCCGTAGTAGAGCTTATGCACCAGTTTGCTGTCGATCTCAGGCGGTAGCCGCTCAAACCAGTCGGTGTCGTTACGGCGCAGGGCGATATCCAGCGCCAGAATATCCTCCACCTCTTCGGAATGGACCGCCTGATAACGAATGGCGGCCCCCGCGGCGGCAAAGCGATGCAGGAAAGCTTTGCTCCCTTCTTCCGGCGTACAGGCGAAGAAATCCCCTTCGGCGGTTTTGAAAAATTCCGTCAGCCAGGTTTGCGCTTCCGCCACCCCGTCACCCGCCATCTTCAGCAGCAGGTGATGCTCGTAGCGGTCGCGCCAGCTCTTCATCCGTGAGGGAAGATGCGCCGGAAAGACATTGCCGATTTTCTGCATAAAGCGGTCGGTAAAGTGCGGCTTAAAGAGCGAGACTTTTTCCAGCATCGCATCGGTTCGCCCCTTCATGGTGAAGAAGAAAGGCATCTTGTCGGTGCCAAGCTTGTCGATCATCAGGAAGGTATCTTTCCCGTAGCGCTCGGCGATGTCGTAAATGTCCCGGTGCATATACTCGCCCGCTACCGGCAGGCTGGCGAACTGGCCGAGAATATGGCGGCGGATCTCGGTCAGTACCTCGGGCTGGTTGGTGCCGATGTAAAAGACCTGCTGATTTTTCTCCGCTACAAAGGTGTCGAGACGCACGGCAAAAACCGCCAGCTTGCCGGCACAGCCGGAAGATTCAAACAGGCGGTCCGGGTCGGCGTTATAGCGCGCGGGGGTATCGGCCTCAATGTCGCGCACCCGGGTGACATAGTCGCGATCGTGCGCCGGGCGGCCATCGTGCTGCACATCCTCGTCGCGCACCCGGTCATCATCCAGCTTGCTGAGGATCTGCTCCGGCGTTACCCCTAAGTCGATTCCCAGATGGTTCACCAGCTGAAGTTTGCCGTTCTCATCGATGCGGGCAAAGAGCGACATCTCGGTATAGGCCGGGCCGCGTTGTACCAGCGAGCCGCCGGAGTTATTGCAAATCCCGCCCACGACAGAGGCGCCGATGCAGGAAGAGCCGATCACCGAATGAGGCTCGCGACCCAGCGGCTTGAGCGCTTTTTCCAGCGAATAGAGGGTCGTGCCGGGATAAGCCAGCACCTGTTCGCCTTTATCCAGCAGGTGCAATTTATCGAGGCGCAGGGTGCTGATAATGACAATGTCGCGATCGTAGTCGTTCCCGTTTGGCGTGGAGCCTTCGGTAAGACCGGTGTTCGCGGCCTGCATCAAAATGATTTTGTCTGCGGCCACACAGGCGCCAAGAACGCGCCATAATTCCAGAAGCGTGCCGGGAAAGACCACCGCCAGCGCGTCGCCCTGGCCGGAACGGAAGCCCTTACGGTAGCGGGCGGTTTTGGCCGGGTCGGTGAGCAGGTGAGCATCGCCAACCAGGCGCGACAGTTCGCGAATGAAGAGATCGTTATTTTGCGTTCGAACAGAAGACATCTTCCACTCCTTGTGGTGGGGAAATTCTGTAAAGCATAGCGCGATTAAAGGTTAAGCGAACGCGTATTTATGAGAAAAATCAGAGTATAAACCTGCCCGCGTTGGGGTGTTTATGGCACACTGCGTTTTTCGCAAGCGTTGGCCGACGTTGCCGGCAGTTATTTGAGAGAGTAAAAACGACATGAAATGGCTATGTTCTTTAGGTGTCGCGGTGAGTCTGGCGCTACAGCCTGCTCTGGCTGACGAACGGACGGATGCGCATCCGTTAACGCCGCAGGCCCGTGACGCTTTTGTCAGCAAGCTGCTCAAGGAGATGACGGTCGATGAGAAGATCGGCCAGCTGCGCCTGATAAGCGTCGGTCCGGATAACCCGAAAGAGGCGATCCGCGAAATGATTAAAAAGGGTCAGGTAGGCGCCATTTTTAACACCGTCACCCGACCGGATATCCGCGTTATGCAGGATCAGGCGATGGCGCTAAGCCGCCTGAAGATCCCGCTCTTCTTCGCCTTCGACGTGGTACACGGCCAGCGGACCGTTTTCCCAATCAGTCTTGGCCTTGCCTCCTCCTTTAACCTTGACGCGGTGAAAACCGTCGGCAAAGTCTCCGCTTATGAGGCCGCGGATGATGGCCTGAATATGACCTGGGCGCCGATGGTCGATGTTTCGCGCGATCCGCGCTGGGGCCGCGCGTCGGAAGGCTTTGGCGAAGATACCTACCTGACCGCCATGATGGGTAAAACCATGGTCGAGGCGATGCAGGGCAAAAGCCCGGCGGATCGCTATTCCGTAATGACCAGCGTGAAGCACTTCGCCGCCTACGGCGCGGTGGAGGGGGGCAAGGAGTACAACACCGTCGACATGAGCTCCCAGCGGTTGTTTAACGACTATATGCCGCCCTACAAAGCGGCGCTGGATGCGGGCAGCGGCGGGGTGATGATCGCCCTGAACTCGCTTAACGGCACGCCGGCCGCCTCGGACCCCTGGCTGCTGAAAGATCTGCTGCGCGGCGAGTGGGGCTTTAAGGGGATCACCATCTCCGACCACGGCGCGATTAAAGAGCTAATTAAGCATGGCACCGCCGCCGACCCGGAAGATGCGGTTCGCGTAGCGGTGAAGTCCGGCGTGGATATGAGCATGGCGGACGAATATTACAGTAAATACCTGCCGGGCCTTATCAAGAGTGGCAAGGTGACGATGGCGGAGCTGGATGACGCCGCCCGCCACGTGCTGAACGTCAAATATGATATGGGGCTGTTTAACGATCCATACAGCCATCTGGGGCCGAAAGAGTCCGACCCGGTAGATACGAACGCCGAAAGCCGCCTGCACCGTAAAGAGGCGCGCGAGGTGGCCCGCGAAAGCCTGGTGCTGCTGAAAAACCGCCTCGATACCCTGCCGCTGAAAAAGAGCGGCACGGTGGCGGTGGTGGGGCCGCTGGCGGACAGCAAGCGCGACGTGATGGGTAGCTGGTCCGCCGCGGGCGTGATCGATCAGTCTGTAACCGTGCTTACCGGCATTAAAAATGCGATGGGTGAAAGCGGCAAGGTCATCTATGCCAAAGGGGCCAACGTTACCGACGATAAGGGCATTGTTGACTTCCTCAACCAGTACGAACCGGCGGTGCAGGTAGATGAACGCACTCCGCAGGCGATGATCGATGAAGCCGTAAACGCCGCGAAGCAGGCGGATGTAGTCGTGGCGGTTGTAGGGGAAGCGCAGGGGATGGCGCATGAGGCGTCGAGCCGTACCGATATCACCATTCCCCAGAGCCAGCGCAACCTGATTGCCGCCCTGAAAGCGACCGGCAAGCCGCTGGTGCTGGTGCTGATGAACGGACGTCCGCTGGCGCTGGTGAAAGAGGATCAGCAGGCTGACGCCATGCTGGAGACCTGGTTTGCCGGCACCGAAGGCGGTAACGCCATCGCCGACGTCCTGTTCGGGGATTACAATCCCTCCGGCAAGCTGCCGATCTCCTTCCCGCGTTCGGTAGGGCAGATCCCGGTCTACTACAGCCACCTTAACACCGGGCGTCCTTATAACGCCGATAAGCCGAACAAGTACACCTCCCGCTACTTCGACGAAGCCAATGGTCCGCTCTATCCCTTTGGCTATGGCCTGAGCTACACCACCTTTAAGGTCTCGCCGGTGAAGATGTCCGCCCCGTCGATGAAGCGTGACGGCAGCGTCACCGCCAGCGTGGAGGTGACCAATACCGGCAAGCGGGAAGGGGCGACGGTCATCCAGATGTATGTGCAGGATGTCACCGCCTCCATGAGCCGCCCGGTTAAGCAGCTGCGCGGCTTTGAGAAGATCGATCTCAAACCGGGTGAAACCAAAACCGTCAGCTTCCCGATTGATGTGAATGCCCTCAAGTTCTGGAACCAGCGGATGAAATACGATGCGGAACCGGGCAAATTCAATGTCTTTATCGGCCTCGATTCCGCCCGCGTTAACCAGGGCGAGTTCGAACTGCTGTAATCCCTCCCTTTTGCCCCCGCTTGTCGGGGGCAAATCTTTTCTTCACTAAAAAACCTCTCCTGCGGCTACGTTAATACGGCGATTTTCGACTACGCTTTTCACTCAAGCCTATGAAAAAGGCGGCAAAATAATGAGGAAAGCGTGATGACACTCTCAAAGGGGATGCTGGGTTCTGTGGCGCTGCTGGCGGCGCTCAGCCTGCCGTTGCTGGCAGCCGAGCCGGTAAAAGTGGGATCAAAAATTGATACGGAAGGGGCGCTGCTGGGGAATATCATCCTGCAGGTGCTGGAGAGCCACGGCGTTAAAACGGTAAATAAAGTGCAGCTTGGCACCACGCCGGTGGTGCGGGGGGCGATCACCTCCGGCGAGCTGGATATCTACCCGGAATATACCGGCAACGGCGCCTTTTTCTTCAAGCAGGAGAACGATGCGGCCTGGAAAAATGCGAAAGAGGGCTATGAGAAGGTGAAGAAGCTGGATGCGGAGCAGAACAAGCTTATCTGGCTTACTCCGGCCCCGGCTAACAACACCTGGACCATTGCCGTGCGCAAGGATCTGGCGGAAAAAGGCAAGCTCACCTCTCTGGCGGATCTGAGCCGTTACCTGAAAGAGAAGGGAGAATTTAAGCTTGCCGCCTCGGCGGAATTTATTGAGCGCCCGGATGCGCTGCCCGCCTTTGAAAAAGCCTATGACTTCAGCCTTGAGCAGAGCCAGCTGCTGTCGCTGGCAGGTGGCGATACGGCGGTGACCATCAAGGCCGCTGCCCAGCAGACCTCCGGCGTTAACGCGGCGATGGCCTACGGCACCGACGGCCCGGTGGCGGCCCTGGGGCTGCAAACGCTTACCGACCCGAAAGGGGTGCAGCCGATTTATGCGCCCGCGCCGGTGGTCCGCGAGGCGGTGCTGAAAGCGTATCCGCAACTGGACGAATGGCTGAAGCCGGTCTTCGAAAGCCTGGATGAAAAAACGCTCCAGCAGCTTAACGCCAGCATCGCGGTGGAAGGGCTGGATGCGAAAAAGGTGGCGGCAGACTATCTGAAGCAAAAAGGACTGGTGAAGTAACAGGACAGGGCTGTGCCGATAACATGTCATAACCGCGTGCTGATGCTGCTGGCGTTAGTGGCGCTGGCGGCCTGCGCGCTGCCGTTTGTGAATTTCGCCCCTAACCGGCTGGTTTCCGGCGAGGGGCGCGCGCTCTGGCAGGTGTGGTCGTTTGGCCTCGTCCCGATGGTGGCGGCGCTGGGGATTATCCTGGCGCTGTCGCTGCGGCGCGGGCGGCGGTCGCTTATCCTGACGCTTCTGGTGTGCGAACTGCTCTTTGCGCTGCTGACCTGGAGCGCCGGGCAGGCGGCCAGCCACCTCGCCAGCGTGGAGACGCCTCTCGCCCGCACCTCCATCGGCAGCGGCCTGTGGCTGTGGATGGCGCTCTGCCTGCTGGCCTGTAGCGACGCCATTCGCAGGCTGACCCGACACCCGCTGTGGCGCTGGCTACTGCATGCGCAGCTATGGATTTTACCGCTGGCGCTGCTCTTCAGCGGCGAGCTTAACCACCTCTCTCTGCTGAAGGAGTACGCGAATCGTCAGGAGATTTTTGACAACGCGCTGCTTCAGCATCTGACCATTCTCATCGGCACGCTGGTCCCGGCGCTGCTGATTGGCATTCCCGTTGGTCTCTGGTGTCACCGTCGTCCCTCCCGGCAGGGCGGGGTGTTTGCCGTGTTGAACGTTATCCAGACTATCCCTTCCGTGGCGCTGTTTGGCCTGCTGATCGCCCCTCTGGCGGGGCTGGTGAAGGCACTTCCGGCGCTCGCCTCGCTGGGGATCGCCGGGACAGGGTTGACGCCCGCGCTGATCGCGCTGGTGCTTTACGCCTTGCTGCCCCTGGCGCGCGGCGTCGTGGCCGGGCTGGATCAGGTTCCGGCGGATGTGCTGGAGAGCGCCAGCGCCATGGGCATGAGCGCGCGCCAGCGTTTTCTGCAGATCCAGCTGCCGCTCGCGCTGCCGCTGCTGTTGCGTAGCCTGCGCGTGGTGGCGGTCCAGACGGTGGGCATGGCGGTGATTGCGGCGCTGATTGGCGCAGGCGGATTCGGGGCGCTGGTCTTTCAGGGGCTACTCAGCAGCGCGCTGGATCTGGTGTTGCTGGGCGTTATCCCGACCATCGCCCTGGCGGTGGTGGTAGATGCCCTGTTTGCCCTGTGGCTGGCCCTGATTGAGGGGAAAAAAGATGATTGAGTTCCAGAACGTAAATAAAAGCTTTGCCGGGCAGCAGGCGGTCAGCGACCTGAATCTGCATTTTGCGGAAGGGGCCTTTTCAGTGCTGATTGGCACCTCCGGCTCCGGAAAATCGACCACCCTCAAGATGATCAACCGGCTGGTGGAGCATGACAGCGGCATGATCCGCTTCGCCGGGGAGGAGATCCGCAGCCTGCCGGTGCTGGAGCTGCGCCGCCGGATGGGTTACGCCATTCAGTCCATCGGCCTCTTTCCGCACTGGACGGTAGCGCAGAATATCGCCACCGTGCCGCAGCTGCAAAAATGGCGGCGGCAAAAAATCAGTGAGCGGGTGGAGGAGCTAATGGCGCTGCTGGGGCTGGACAGTACGCTGCGCGACCGCTACCCGCACCAGCTATCCGGCGGGCAGCAGCAGCGCGTGGGGGTGGCGCGGGCGCTGGCCGCCAATCCGCAGGTGCTGCTGATGGATGAGCCGTTCGGCGCGCTCGATCCGGTAACCCGCAGCGCGCTGCAAGCGGAGATGACCCGCATTCATCGCATTCTTGGTCGCACCATCGTGCTGGTAACGCACGACATCGACGAGGCGCTACGTCTGGCCGATCACCTGGTGCTGATGGATGGCGGCAGGGTGGTGCAGCAGGGAACTCCCCTGAGCCTGCTCACCGATCCGGCCAGTGATTTTGTCCGGGAATTTTTTGGCCGCAGCGAACTGGGCGTGCGCCTGCTCTCCCTGCGCAGCGTGGCGGACTGTATGCGCCCGACGCCGGGGCTGGCGCTGGGCGAGCCGCTGCAGGCGCAGATGAATCTGCGCGAGGCGCTCTCGCTTTTTGTCGCCCGCCGCTGCGAGATCCTGCCGGTGGTGGATGAGACAGGCGCGCCGTGCGGCACGCTCTATTTTCGCGATCTGCTGGAGAGGGAGGCGGCGCATGAAGTGGGTGCGTGATCCGCTCCTCTGGCTGGCTGCGCTGCTGGCGGCGCTGCTATGGCTGATGCCTCACAGCGGGCCGCTCTTCGCCGCGCTGTTTCCTGAACTGCCGCGCCCGGTCTATCAGCAGGAGAGCTTTATCAGCCTGATGCTGGCCCACTGCTGGCTGGTGGGGATATCCAGTCTTATCGCCGTGGTGCTGGGTGTGGGGGCGGGGATCGCCGTGACGCGCCCGGCTGGACGGGAGTTTCGCCCGCTGGTGGAGACCATCGCCGCCATCGGTCAGACATTTCCTCCCGTCGCGGTACTGGCAATTGCGGTGCCGGTCATCGGCTTTGGTCAGCAGCCCGCCGTTATCGCCCTGATCCTCTATGGCGTACTGCCGGTTTTACAGGCGACGCTGGCGGGGCTGGCGGCGGTGCCCGAAGCGGTGCTGAGCGTGTCGCAGGGAATGGGGATGAGCCGCACGCAGCGGCTGCTGCGCGTGGAGCTGCCGCTTGCCGCGCCGGTTATTATCGCGGGGATCCGCACTTCGGTGATCGTGAATATTGGTACGGCGACTATCGCCTCAACGGTGGGCGTCAGCACGCTCGGCACGCCGATTATTATCGGCCTGAGCGGCTTTAATACGGCCTATATTCTTCAGGGGGCACTGCTGGTGGCGCTGGCCGCCATCGTTGTGGATCGCGCCTTCGAGCGGCTGGCGCGCTTTATCAGCCGACACCGCCACGAACGATAAAAGAGTAGCCCGCCAGCATAACGCCGCCGATGCCGCCGATAGCCATACAGGCGAAAAGAATAATGACGGCGATTTTGCTTGTTTTCATCATGTGCTCCTGTTGTTAACTGAATAATTATACGGTGAAGCACACCTGTTAATGAACCATTAAATGCGGGATTGGCCGAGCGGATAGACCGCATAGCCATGCTGGCGCCACTCGTTGAGGGACTGCTGCTGGGCGGGAGTGGGGAGATCGCCGCACCAGACCAGCAGCGTCTGGCCTTCAAACAGCTCCGGTCGCAGCTGCGCCAGCGAGTGAGCCAGCACGTCAACCCGCCATCCCTGCTGGGCGGCGATCCACGCCTCCAGCCACAGGCGGGTGGTGTCGTGAACGTTCCATCCCACCACCAGCGCATCCTTGCCGCCGCGTTTGCGCGCCGAGGCGAGGCATACGGAGATATAGTTAATCAGCACGCCGTCGAGCATGCTTAAGAGGGTCTGTAAGGTGGTTTGCTGACTTTGCAGGCGGCGGCGCAGCGGAATAAAGAGATGGACAATGAGCGTCTGCGCGGGGTGATCCCGACCCTGCTCATGGAGCCACCCCCGCAGACGTTGCAGATTGCCCGCCTGCAGCAAGCGCAGCAGGAACTCCTGCTGTTCGCGCCATTCGCTGTGGCTTTCCGCCCCTTCCTGGCTCAGGAGCATTTTGACTTTGCTCACCTGCACGCCGTTGTCGATCCAGCTTTTGATCTCCCGGATGCGATCGATGTCCGCCTCGTTAAACAGGCGATGGCCGCCGTCGGTGCGCTGCGGCTTAAGCAGGTCATAGCGACGCTGCCATGCCCGCAGCGTGACCGGATTAATATCACAGAGCAATGCCACTTCACCTATCGTGTACAGCGCCATCTCCGCCCCCAGGCTTACGCATACCCAGAATAACTGTAGACGCGGATCGACGAACCAGGAAGAATTGTCCGTTTGTCGGCATAAAACCCGGAGCGGGGCAATTTGTGGCGAAACGGTGTGATCCCCGGCACGATTTTTACGTTTTTTGCAATGCTTCAAAGAAAGTGAAGAGGCATCAGTGTATGTTACGCGCTTTAAGCAGGTGCGGTTTGCGGGTATGTACGAATTTAATCTGGTGTTGCTGCTGCTTCAGCAGATGTGCGTGTTTCTGGTTATCGCCTGGCTGATGAGCAAAACGCGACTTTTTATCCCGCTGATGCAGGTCACCGTGCGCCTGCCGCACAAGCTGTTGTGCTACGTCACCTTCTCCATCTTCTGCATTCTCGGCACCTATTTCGGGCTGCATATCGAAGACTCCATCGCCAATACCCGCGCCATTGGCGCCGTCATGGGCGGGCTGCTGGGCGGCCCGGTCGTCGGCGGGCTGGTGGGGCTCACCGGCGGATTGCACCGTTACTCCATGGGCGGCATGACTGCATTGAGCTGTATGGTCTCCACCATCGTGGAGGGGCTGCTGGGCGGGCTGGTTCACAGCTATCTGATCCGCCGCGGCAGGCCGGATAACGTGTTTAATCCCCTCACCGCCGGGGCGATCACCTTCGTCGCCGAGCTGGTGCAGATGCTCATCATTCTGCTTATCGCCCGTCCCTTCGACGATGCGCTGCATCTGGTGAGGAATATCGCCACCCCGATGGTGGTAACCAATACCGTCGGCGCGGCGCTCTTTATGCGTATCCTGCTCGACAAGCGGGCCATGTTTGAAAAATATACCTCCGCCTTCTCCGCCACCGCGCTGAAGGTGGCTGCCTCCACGGAGGGGATCCTGCGCCAGGGGTTTAACGAAGAGAACAGCATGAAGGTGGCGCAGGTGCTCTGGCAGGAGCTGGATATCGGCGCGGTGGCGATCACCGATCGCGAAAAGCTGCTGGCTTTTACCGGCACCGGTGACGATCACCATCTGCCGGGCAAGCCGATCTCGTCGGCCTATACGCTTCGCGCGATAGAGACCGGCGAAGTGGTCTACGCCGACGGCAACGAAGTGCCCTATCGCTGCTCGCTCCATCCCCAGTGCAAGCTCGGCTCGACGTTGGTTATTCCCCTGCGCGGGGAGAACCAGCGGGTGATGGGCACTATCAAGCTCTATGAGCCAAAAAACCGGCTCTTCAGCTCTATCAACCGTACCCTGGGGGAGGGAATCGCGCAGCTGCTCTCGGCGCAGATCCTCGCCGGGCAGTATGAGCGGCAGAAGGCGCTACTCACTCAGTCGGAGATCAAGCTGCTGCACGCCCAGGTCAATCCCCATTTTCTCTTTAACGCGCTCAATACCCTGAAAGCGGTGATCCGCCGCGACAGCGAGCAGGCCACCCAGCTGGTGCAATTTCTCTCTACATTCTTTCGCAAGAACCTGAAGCGTCCTTCGGAGATTGTCACCCTGGCTGACGAGATTGAGCATGTGAACGCCTATCTGCAAATAGAAAAGGCGCGTTTTCAGTCGCGCCTGCATGTGTCGCTGTTCGTTCCGGACGAGCTGGCTTACCAGCGGCTGCCCGCCTTTACCCTGCAGCCGATTGTGGAGAACGCCATCAAGCATGGCACTTCTCAGCTGCTGGGCAGGGGGGAGATCGCCATTACCGCCAGCTGTTTTAATCACCATCTGGTACTGGACGTGGAGGACAACGCTGGCCTTTACCAGCCCGACGCGCAGTCGGGCGGGCTCGGGATGAGCCTGGTGGATAAACGGCTGCGCGCCCGTTTCGGCGACGACTGCGGCATTGCCGTGATTTGCGAGCCGGACCGCTTCACCCGCATTACCCTACGACTGCCCATGGAGGAAAACGGATGTTAAAAGTGCTGATAGTGGATGATGAGCCATTGGCGCGGGAAAACCTGCGGGTGCTGCTGGCGGAACACCCTGAGATAGAGATTGTCGGAGAGTGCGCCAATGCAATTGAAGCGATCGGCGCGGTGCATAAGCTGCGCCCGGATGTGCTCTTTCTGGATATCCAGATGCCGCGTATCAGCGGTCTGGAGATGGTGGGGATGCTCGACCCGGCGCACCGCCCCTATATCGTCTTTCTGACCGCTTTTGACGAGTATGCGGTGAAAGCGTTTGAAGAGCATGCGTTTGACTATCTCTTAAAGCCGATTGAAGAGAAACGGCTGGAGAAAACTCTCGCCCGTCTGCGCCACGAGCGCAGCGCGCAGGATGTGACGCGGCTGCCGGAGCACCAGCAGCCGCTGAAATTTATCCCGTGCACCGGACACAGCCGCATCTATCTGCTGCAGATGGATGACGTGGCGTTTGTCAGCAGCCGTCTGAGCGGCGTCTTTGTCACCAGCGCAGAGGGGAGTGAAGGGTTTACCGAGCTGACCCTGCGCACGCTGGAGAGCCGGACGCCGCTGCTGCGCTGCCATCGTCAGTACCTGGTGAATATGGCGCATCTGAAGGAGATCCGTCTGGAAGAGAATGGCCAGGCGGAGCTGGTACTGCGCGCAGGACAGACGGTGCCGGTCAGCCGCCGCTACCTGAAGAGCCTGAAAGAGGCGATTGGGCTGTAAAACTGGTACACTGCGCGCTATTGCATTACTCGATCATAAGGCTCTCATGCTTAGTAACGATATTCTCCGCAGCCTGCGCTATACGCTGAAGGCAAATAACAACGATATGGTGCGCATCCTTGCCCTGGCGGGCATGGAATCCACCTCCGCCGGGTTCGACACCTGGATGACCAAAGAGGATGAGGAGGGCTTCGTGCGCTGCCCGGATATCATCCTGTCGGGCTTCCTGAACGGCCTTATCTACGACAAACGCGGCAAGGATGAGTCCGCGCCCGAGCTGGCGCTGGAGCGTCGCGTTAACAACAACACGGTGCTGAAAAAGCTGCGTATCGCCTTTTCCCTGAAAACCGACGACATTCAGGCCATCATGACGGAGCAGAAGTATCGCGTCTCGATGCCGGAGATCACCGCCATGATGCGCGCGCCGGATCATAAAAACTACCGCGAGTGTGGCGATCAGTTTATGCGCAATTTCCTGCGCGGGCTGACCCACCGGGTGCATAACGCGAAATCGTGATGGTTTTGCCGGGGGGCGGCTTCGCCTTACCCGGCCTGCAAAACCGCAGGCCCGCGCAAGCGTAGCGGTGCCGGGCAAAAAAAAAGCCGGATTTCAAATCCGGCTTTTTCGTTTATTTCACCTGCTGGCCTGGCTTCGCCCCTTCGTCAGGGCTTAACAGGAAGATATCTTTCCCGCCCGGGCCTGCGGCCATCACCATCCCCTCGGAGATGCCGAAGCGCATTTTACGCGGCGCCAGGTTCGCCACCATCACCGTCAGACGGCCAACCAATACCTGCGGATCGGGATACGCAGAACGAATACCGGAGAAGACGTTACGCTTCTCGCCGCCCAGATCCAGCGTCAGACGCAGCAGCTTGTCGGAACCTTCCACAAACTCCGCGTTTTCAATCAGCGCCACGCGCAGGTCGACTTTAGCGAAATCATCAAACGTGATGGTTTCCTGGATCGGGTCATCGGCCAGCGGGCCGGTAACCGGCGCGGCGGCGGCTTTTACTTCTTCTTTTGAGGCTTCCACGAGGGCATCTACCTGTTTCATATCGATACGGTTATACAAGGCTTTAAAGGCGTTCACCTTATGACCGAGCAGCGGCTGCGCGATGGCATTCCAGCTCAGTTCGGTATTTAAAAACGCTTCGGCGCGAGCGGCAAGTTGCGGCAGAACCGGCTTCAGGTAGGTCATCAGCACGCGGAACAGGTTGATGCCCATGGAGCAGATAGCCTGCAGATCCGCGTCGCGGCCTTCCTGTTTAGCGACAACCCACGGCGCCTGCTCGTCCACATAGCGGTTAGCCAGATCCGCCAGCGCCATAATTTCGCGCACCGCTTTACCAAACTCGCGCGCTTCCCACGCTTCACCGATGGTCTCTGCCGCGTCGGTAAAGGTTTTATAGAGCTGCGGGTCAGCCAGATCCGCGGCCAGCATGCCGTCGAAACGTTTAGTGATAAAGCCCGCGTTCCGCGACGCCAGGTTCACCACTTTGTTGACGATATCCGCGTTTACGCGCTGTACGAAATCTTCCAGGTTAAGGTCGATATCGTCGATGCGCGAAGAGAGTTTCGCGGTGTAGTAGTAGCGCAGGCTGTCGGCGTCAAAATGGTTCAGCCAGGTGCTGGCCTTAATAAACGTGCCGCGGGATTTGGACATCTTCGCGCCGTTTACCGTCACGTAGCCGTGGACGAAGAGGTTGGTCGGCTTGCGGAAGTTGCTGCCTTCCAGCATCGCTGGCCAGAACAGGCTGTGGAAGTAGACGATATCTTTGCCGATAAAATGGTAGAGCTCGGCGGTGGAATCTTTCTTCCAGTATTCATCGAAGCTTGTGGTGTCGCCGCGCTTGTCGCACAGGTTCCTGAAGGAGCCCATGTAGCCGATCGGCGCATCCAGCCAGACGTAGAAATATTTGCCCGGCGCGTTCGGAATTTCAAAGCCGAAGTAGGGCGCATCGCGGGAGATATCCCACTGCTGCAGGCCGGATTCAAACCACTCCTGCATCTTGTTCGCCACCTGCTCCTGCAGCGCGCCGCTGCGGGTCCACGCCTGCAGCATTTCGCTGAACGACGGCAGGTCGAAGAAAAAGTGTTCGGAATCACGCATCACCGGCGTGGCGCCGGAGACTACCGATTTCGGCTCGATAAGCTCGGTCGGGCTGTAGGTCGCGCCGCACACTTCGCAGTTATCGCCATACTGGTCCGGAGATTTACACTTCGGACAGGTACCTTTCACGAAACGATCCGGCAGGAACATCCCTTTTTCCGGATCGTAGAGCTGAGAGATGGTACGGTTTTTAATAAAGCCGTTCTCTTTCAGACGGGTGTAGATCAGCCCGGCCAGCTCGCGGTTCTCGTCGCTGTGCGTGGAGTGATAGTTATCGTAGCTGATGTCAAAACCGGCAAAATCGGTCTGATGCTCCTGACTCATTTCAGCGATCATCTGCTCCGGCGTGATGCCTAGCTGCTGCGCTTTCAGCATGATCGGCGTGCCGTGGGCATCGTCAGCGCAGATGAAGTTCACCTCGTGGCCGCGCATTCGCTGGTAACGGACCCAGACATCAGCCTGGATATGCTCCAGCATGTGGCCGAGGTGGATGGAGCCGTTAGCGTACGGCAGGGCGCACGTCACCAGAATTTTCTTCGCGACTTGAGTCATAGTGAGTATTACTTCTTTTAACAGTGAAAAGGGGGTTTGATGTTACCCGAAAGGGAATATCTACGCCAAGTGATAAGGGCATTAATCCATAAATGAATAATTACTGTCTCTGGGGTAAACTGGATAGTTACCAGGTCTTTTAGAACAACGACAAAGGAGTCGGGATGAGTTCGCAATCCCAGGCCAAATCCCCGGAGGCCTTACGGGCCATAGTTGCCGGGACGCTGGCTAATTTTCAGCACCCCACCCTGAAGCACAATCTCACCACCCTCAAGGCGCTGCACCACGTGGCGTGGCTGGATGAGACGCTTCATATTGAACTGCAGATGCCGTTCGTCTGGAAGAACGCCTTCGAGGTGTTAAAAGAGCAGTGCAGCGCCGAGCTGCTGCGCATTACCGGCGCAAAGGCGATCGACTGGAAGCTGTCGCACAATATCGCCACGCTGAAGCGGGTGAAAAACCAGCCGGGCGTGAACGGCGTGAAAAACATTATCGCCGTCAGCTCCGGCAAGGGCGGGGTAGGTAAATCCTCTACCGCAGTAAACCTGGCGCTGGCGCTCGCCGCTGAAGGGGCGAAGGTTGGCATTCTGGACGCCGATATTTACGGTCCTTCCGTGCCGGCTATGCTTGGCGCGGAAAATCAGCGGCCCACCTCGCCGGACGGCACCCACATGGCGCCGATTATGGCGCACGGGCTGGCGACCAACTCCATCGGCTATCTGGTAACCGACGATAACGCCATGGTATGGCGCGGCCCGATGGCCAGCAAGGCGCTGCTGCAGATGCTGCAGGAGACGCTCTGGCCGGATCTCGACTACCTGGTACTGGACATGCCGCCGGGCACCGGTGATATCCAGCTGACGCTGGCGCAAAATATTCCGGTAACGGGGGCGGTCGTGGTGACCACGCCGCAGGATATTGCGCTGATCGACGCCAAAAAAGGGATCGTGATGTTCGAGAAGGTCGAGGTGCCGGTACTTGGCATCGTCGAAAATATGAGCATGCATATCTGCAGCAACTGCGGCCACCACGAGCCGATCTTCGGCACCGGCGGGGCTGAGAAGCTGGCCGAGCAGTATCACACCCAGCTTCTGGGCCAGATGCCGCTGCATATTACGCTGCGCGAAGATCTGGATGCCGGTAAGCCGACCGTCGTGAGCCGCCCGGCAAGCGAATTTGCGGAGATTTATCGTCAGCTGGCGGGACGCGTGGCGGCGCAGCTTTACTGGCAGGGCGAAGTGATCCCGGGTGAGATTGCGTTTCGCGCGGTATAAGTTTATTGCGCCACATTGCCGGGAGGCGGCTGCGCCTGCCCGGCCTACAGACTGCGATGTTGTAGGCCAGTGGCGCCGCGCCATCCGGCGTTAACGCAACCGGTAATGCATCAGATAATACTCTCCCTCAGGAGAGTCGCCCGTCGCCTCTATGTGCCAGCCGTGGCGCTGGTAAAAGGCCGTCGCCTGCTCGTTTCTTACCAGGCACTTCAGCGCCCCCGTACTGGTAAACGTCCTTTGCACCTGCTCCAGCAATAAACCGCCCACCCCCTGGCGCTGGTGCTGCGGATCGACAAAGAGGTTGTGCAGAAAATTATCCTGCGGGCTGACGGAAGCAAACCCCACGCGTTCGCCTGCCTGCTCCGCCACCCAGATCTGCTCGTTGAGCGTGGCCGCATCAAAGTCCTCCAGCTGCCAGCCGCTGCCATCCAGCCACGGCCAGGCCTGCCGGCGCGCATGCAGATAGAGGGTACGCAGAAAAGGGCGATCGCTCTCCCGCCAGGGACGAACCTCGACGCGCTTAACGGTGATAGAAGATATCTCCGTTGTACACTTTAAGGATTTTGCCGTCCGTATTGTTAATCAGGACGTAGTTTTCACCCATATAGGTCCAGTGCGTGCCTGCGTCAGGCGCAGGGAGATTACGCAGCTGATACTGCTTGATGGTGTACTCCGGGGTCTGGTAGATCGCCGGGGCGGTATCGCCAATCTTAAATTTCGTAAAATCGGCGATAAACTCTTGTTCTTCATAAGCCTGGATGCCTGAAGGGGCCGCGGCCGGCTGGGGAGCAGCCTTCGCCGCGCCCGTCAGAGCCAAAAACATACCCAGAAGCAGCAATTTACGCTTAGCCATTTTTTCTCCGGTTAACTTATAGCTTACTGATGCTATTGCCCGCTGCCTTTCCAGCGCGGCAAAAACCTTATCTTATTTGCCTGCGCGACGCGCGTTTAAGAAAAAATGTAACAAAAGTGATCAAAAAATCCCACCCTCAGGTCCATTAATTATTTTTCTGATGAATACATGCTTTGCTTTTTACTTATAGGATTAATTAATAACTTAATATTTTCCTAAAAAGTTCCGGCAATCCCTTTTTCTCTCTTTAGAAACATGATTTTTACATTCCCAGGGTTTACAATTTCTCGCCGAGAAAATATGCGTTAATTTAATTATTTTAAATGTCTGCTTTGCCTGTGGCTAATTGTAAGGAAACCCTGATTATCAGCGTTTATATATAACCATTTAGAATTTTTATTTCTTAACTATTTGAATGTATTGTTTTTTAAAGAGTTCCCGGCGTCGCCATCTGTACGGGTGACTATGATATTAATGACAGAAGTCTATAATGAAAAAAATAGTAAATCTCCTCGCGATTTTTTTAATTACCACTCAGATTAGCGGGTGCGTAATTATGCCTGGGCAACATCTGACCACGTCAGGCAAAAAAGTAATAAGCACCGATGATAAAGATTATGATCTGGATAAACGCGTCGACGTTTATCCCGTAACCCCTTCTTTGATTGAACGCATGCGATCCGCGCCAGCTAAATCTCAGGATAATCCTAAACTCGACGAGCAGCTGAAGCAGTGGGAATACCGTATCGGTGTGGGCGATATTTTGAACATCACCGTGTGGGATCATCCGGAGCTGACCACGCCTGCGGGCCAGTATCGCAGCGCCAGCGATACCGGCAACTGGGTCGATGCCCGGGGTAACCTTTTTTATCCCTATATCGGCAAGCTGCACGTCGCAGGGAAAACCACCCCTGAGGTGCGCGACATGATCGCCTCCCGTCTGGAGCGGGTCATTGAAAGCCCGCAGGTCGACGTCAGCGTGGCCGCTTTCCGTTCACAAAAAGCGTACGTCACGGGCGAAGTGGTTAAATCGGGTCAGCAGCCGATCACCAACATTCCGCTTACGGTAATGGACGCCATCAACGCGGCGGGGGGCCTCTCCACCGACGCCGACTGGCGAAACGTGGTGTTGACACATAAGGGAAAAGATACCCGCCTCTCCCTCTATGCCCTGATGCAGCATGGCGATCTGACGCAAAACCGGCTGCTTTATCCTGGCGATATTCTGTTTATTCCCCGTAACGACGCGCTGAAGGTGTTTGTGATGGGCGAAGTGGTTAAGCAGAGCACGCTGAAGATGGATCGTAGCGGGATGACGCTGGCCGAGGCGCTCGGCAGCGCGGGCGGGCTGAACCAGAATATGGCCGACGCGACGGGCATATTCGTGATCCGCTCGGTGCAGAAAAAGGCACCTTCTGAAAAAATCGCCGCCATCTATCAGCTTGACGCGAAAGATGCCTCGGCGATGGTGCTGGGCACCGAATTTCAGCTTCAGCCCTACGATATCGTCTATGTCACCACCGCGCCGCTGTCGCGCTGGAACCGGGTCATCTCCCAGCTCGTGCCGACGATCGCCGGTGTACATGACCTTACCGAAACGGTTCGCTATATCCGCTCGTGGCCGCAATGACGTTTGGCTCAATCCTGGTGGTCTGCACCGGCAACGTTTGCCGCTCGCCCATAGGGGAGCGCCTGTTGCGTCAGGCTCTGCCACAGATGCGCGTCGCCTCGGCGGGCCTCGCCGCTCTGGTGGGGCAACCGGCAGACGCGCTTGCCAGGCGGGTGGCCGAACTGAATGGCGTGTCGCTGGAAGGGCACGTGGCGCGCCGGCTGACAGCGCAGGTTTTACAGGAATATGAACTGATTCTGGTGATGGAGCTGGCGCACCTGGATCATATTTCGCGCATAGCGCCTGCCTGCCGGGGCAAGGCGCTGCTGTTTGGCCAGTGGCTGGCGCGGCGGGAAATCCCCGATCCGTATCGTAAGAGCGTTGACGCGTTTGAACATGTATTCGCCCTGCTTGGCAGCGCGAGTCAGGAATGGGCTCAGAGATTGAGCCGCTAAGGAGCAGGCACCTATGTCTTCATATATTACAGATGGCTATGGCGCTTCCGCGAGCGAAGAGAACGAGCTGGATCTGGCTCGTCTGCTCGGAGAAGCAATCGATCATCGCGTGATGATTCTGGTTTTTACCCTATTATTTACCCTTGCTGCGGGGTTATACGTTATTTTTGCCACCCCGGTATACCGGGCCGATGCGCTGATACAGGTAGAGAGCAAGAAGGATTCTAGCCCCTGGCAGACGCTGGAGAAGCTGGCGCCCGATCTCACTCCGGATGCCGAGCCGGAGATGCTGCTGCTGAAGTCGCGCATGATCCTCGGCAAAACGGTGGATGAACTCAGACTTAACTACCGCGTCCGCCAGCGCTATCTGCCGGTGGTCGGCCCTCTCTGGGCGAAGATTGCCGGTAAGAAGCCCGCCTCGTTAACGCTCGGCATGTTACAGCTTCCCGGCTCGCAGGATGAGCTGCTTATTACCGTGCTCGATAGCACCCATTTTCGCGTGGAAGGGGCGGGGATCCATGCGCAGGGTGAGACGGGCAAGCCGCTCTACCAGGCGGGCGTGACGCTTGAGGTGAAAAGCATAGAGGCCGCTCCCGGCGACCAGTTTTTCCTCAGCAAGCAGACCCGGCTCGAGGCCATCAACGCGCTCAACACCGCTTTAACCGTAACGGAGCTGGCCAAGCAAAGCGGCATGCTCAGCCTGACGCTTATCGGCACCCATCCCGAAAAGATGGAGAAGACGCTGAACCACATTGCGGAAAACTATCTCCAGCAAAATATCAGGCGTCAGGCGGAACAGGATGCCCGAAGCCTGGCATTTTTGCAGCGTCAGCTTCCGCAGGTGCAGCGTGAGCTGGAGACGGCTGAAGAACGCCTTAACGACTATCGTAAGCAGCGCGACTCCGTGGATCTTTCCCTGGAAGCGAAATCGCTGCTGGAGCAGATGGTCAATGTGGAAAATCAGCTCAACGAACTGACCTTCCGCGAGGCGGAGGTGTCGCAGCACTTTAAGAAAGATCACCCCACCTTCCGGGCACTGCTCGAAAAACGCCAGACCCTGGAGGCGGAGAAAGAGAAGCTGAACAAGCGCATCACCACCATGCCGACCACGCAGCAGCATATCCTGCGTCTGAGCCGCGACGTCGATTCAGGACGCGTGATCTATCAGCAGTTACTGACCCGCCAGCAGGAGCTGAATATTTCCCGTTCCAGCACCATTGGCAACGTGCGGATCATTGACGCCGCGGTGACGCAGCCGGAGGCGATCAAACCTAAAAAGATGCTGATTATGGTGCTTGGCGTGCTCTCGGGGCTGATTTTTTCGACAGGGATCGTGATGGTACGCCTCGCCCTGAGGCGCGGCATTGACGGTTCCGATGCGCTGGAAGCGCAGGGCTTTGAGGTCATGGCGACGCTGCCGCGTTCCCCCTGGCTGTGGAAACAGACTCGCCTGCACGGGATAAACCTCTGGTATGGGCGTAACAAGCACATCATAAAAAATGTGCCGTTCCTGCCGGTGGACAAGCCTCTCGATCTTTTTGTGGAAGCGGTTCGCGGGCTGCGCGCCAGCCTCCACTTTACCCTGATGGAGGCGGAGAACCGTATTATTATGATTTCGGGCCCCACGCAGGACTGTGGAAAAACCCTGGTCAGCACTTCGCTGGCGAGCGTCGTTGCCCAGGCGGGAAAGCGGGTGCTCTTTATCGACGCGGACATGCGCAAAGGCTATGTCCACCATATCTTCAGCCTGCCGAACACGCACGGGCTGGCACAGGTGCTGGCGGGTAGCCGTCACTGTGAAGAGGTCGTACAGCGCTACGAGGCGGGGGGGATCGATGTGATCACCTGCGGTGAAGTAGAGGGTAATCCCTCTGAGCTGCTGATGAGGGAGGCTTTTCAGCAACTGATGGAGTGGGCCAATGCCCGTTATGATATGGTCGTTGTGGATACGCCGCCGATCCTGGCCGTCTCCGACTCGCTGCTGGTCGGGCGGGCAGCCGCTTCCACGCTGCTGGTGGCGCGTTTTGGCATGAACACCGCCAAAGAGATGCAGGTTTGTCTCAAACGACTCCAGCAGGTGGGCGTCGCGGTGAAAGGGGCCATTCTGAATGATATCGTCCATTCATCCGCCTCTTATTACCGCACCGGCTATCGTCACGCTTATGACTACGGGTACGCAGACGAAAAGCCGAGGGATAAAACGTAACCTCCCTTCGGCGTTATTCTCAGGCAAAAAAAAGCCCCTCATCTGAGGGGCTTTTAACTGAGAAACTTACTTCGCCAGAATCTCTTCTGCGGTACGTTCCACCAGCGACAGCAGGACTTTGATATCGTCCAGCGTTACGGTCGGGTTCAGCAGCGTCAGCTTCAGACAGGTCAACCCGTTGTGCTCGGTCACGCCCACGTTGGCACGGCCCGACTCCAGCAGCGCATCGCCCGTTTTCTGGTTCAACAGCGCCACATCCGCATCGCTCATCGCCGATTGCGGACGGAAGCGGAACAGCACGCTCGCCAGCTGCGGCTGCATCACCAGCTCCAGCGCGCTCTGCGTCTGTACATAGTCAGCCACCTGCCGAGAGAGCGTTACGCCGTGATCGATGATCGCCGCGTACTGCTCCTGACCCAGCGCTTCCAGGCTCATCCACAGCTTCAGCGCGTCGAAACGACGGGTGGTCTGCAGAGATTTGGAGACCAGGTTAGGCACGCCCGCTTCTTCGTCGAACTCAGAGTTCAGGTAAGCAGCCTGATAGCGCATCAGCTCATAGTGGCGCGCCTCTTTCAGCAGGAAAGCACCGCAGCTGATGGTCTGGAAGAACTGCTTGTGGAAGTCCAGCGTCACGGAGTCCACCAGTTCGATACCGTCCAGGTAGTGACGATACTGCTCAGACATCAGCAGCGCGCCGCCCCAGGCCGCATCCACGTGAACCCAGATATTCTGCTTCGCCGCCAGTTCAGCAATCGCGCGGAGCGGATCGATAGCGCCCGCATCGGTTGTGCCCGCGGTCGCGACAATCGCCAGGATCTGTTCGCCGTTGGCGTTGCACTGGGCGATTTTCGCTTCCAGATCGCGCAGATCCATCCGGCAATGCTCGTCGGTTTTCACCTGGAGCACGGACTGGTAACCCAGCCCCATCAGCGCCATGTTCTTCTGCACGGAGAAGTGGGCATTTTCGGAGCAGAGCACGCGAATTTTACGCAGATCGCCTGTCAGGCCATCCTGCTGAACCGAGTGGCCCTGGCGCGCAAAGAATGCGTCGCGCGCCAGCATCAGGCCCATCAGGTTGCTCTGGGTGCCGCCGCTGGTAAAGACGCCCGCGTCGCCAGCCTGGTAGCCCACGCGGCTACGCAGCCATTCGATAAGTTTGATCTCAATAATGGTGGCCGACGGGCTCTGGTCCCAGGAGTCCATACTTTGGTTGGTGGCGTTAATCAGCACTTCCGCGGCCTGGCTTACCACCAGGCTCGGGCAGTGCAGGTGCGCCACGCACTGCGGATGGTGTACGGAGAGACTGTCTTTCAGGAAGTACTCTACCGCGCGCGCAATCGCCTCTTCGTTGCCAAGCCCTTTCTGGCTGAAGTTCAGAGAGATGGTGTCGCGCAGTTCGGCGACCGTTTTCCCCTGATACATCTCAGACTGCTGCAGCCACTGCATTACCGCCTGGCTGCTCTGCTCGATCGCCTGCTTATAGGCTTCGATGCTCTGCGCCGAGGAGGATAAAATTGGGTTTGATTCCGACATCTTAAAACAACTCCGGTTATACCGGGCGAACGCCCGCGGCAAGCAGCGCCTGCTCAAATTTATCCAGGAATACCTTCAGATCCTGATCGCTGATCAGCAGGGAAGGCAGCAGGCGCAGAACGATACCGTTACGGCCGCCACGCTCCAGGATCAGGCCCGCTTCAAAGCATTTCTTCTGCAGCAGGGCAGAGAGTTCGCCGTCGCCCGGGAAGCAGCCCATATGGTCTGCCGCTTCGTTCGGCTTAACGATCTCAATACCGATCATCAGGCCCAGACCACGAACGTGGCCAATTACCGGATAGCGCTTCTTCATTTCATTGAGCTGCGCTTTCAGCCATTCACCCTGGACCGCCACTTTATCGGCAATTTTTTGCTCTTTCAGGATCTGCAGAGTGGTCAGGCCGCTCGCCATCGCCAGCTGGTTGCCGCGGAAAGTACCGGTGTGGTGGCCCGGCGCCCAGGCGTCGAACTTTTTCTTAATGCCGAGTACTGCCAGCGGCAGACCGCCACCAACCGCTTTGGACATAACGATGATGTCCGGCTCGATGCCTGCGTGTTCGAACGCGAAGAATTTACCGGTACGCGCGAAGCCCGCCTGAACTTCATCCAGAATCAGCAGAATGCCGTGCTCTTGGGTGACTTTGCGGATGCGCTGCAGCCACTCAACCGGTGCCGGGTTCACGCCGCCTTCGCCCTGAACGGCTTCCAGAATGACCGCCGCAGGTTTACGTACGCCGCTTTCCACGTCGTTGATCAGGTTTTCGAAGTAGTAGCTCAGCGCCTTCACGCCCGCTTCGCCGCCGATACCCAGCGGGCAGCGGTACTCGTGCGGATAAGGCATGAACTGCACTTCCGGCATCATGTTATCCACCGCTTCTTTCGGCGACAGGTTGCCGGTCACGGAGAGCGCGCCGTGGGTCATGCCGTGGTAGCCGCCGGAGAAGCTGATAATGCTGCTGCGGCCGGTCGCTTTTTTCGCCAGCTTCAGTGCCGCTTCAACGGCGTCCGCACCGGACGGGCCGGTAAACTGCAGGCAGTATTCTTTACCCTGGCCCGGCAGCAGAGAGAGCAGGTATTCTGAGAACGCGTCTTTGAGCGGCGTCGTCAGATCCAGGGTATGTAACGGCAAGCCGCTGGTAATGACATTTTGGATGCTTTGCAGCACGTCAGGATGGTTATGGCCAAGCGCAAGGGTGCCTGCGCCTGCCAGACAGTCCAGATACTCTTTATTATCAGCATCGGTGATCCACACGCCATTCGCTTTAGTAATCGCTAAAGGCAGCTTGCGCGGGTAACTCCTGACGTTTGATTCAAACTCGGCCTGACGGGCCAGGTAGGTTTCGTTGCTTTTGCGGGCATCTGCGGTGTCAATACGGACTTTATCCGTCATCATATCACTCCCACAACCGCGGCTTCGCTATGCGCCACGATTGAATAAATAGTAAGTAAAAAGGTTGGCCTGTAAAAAAACGCCGCCAATATAGAGCCTTTTGATGTCAGGCTCAATGGTTAATTTACTCCCTGTTTTGCCTGAAAAAGCCCGGGGATAGCACCACCCGGCAGCAAGGGGGTGGTGACCCTTATTAAATGCATTAAAAACAAGAAGTTAGATTGTGTATTCTGTGAGTGTAAATCTGCGACAGAGAGTGTTACAAATCGTGCTTTCTCAGGGATAAAAACGGGGAGCGCACATTTTGCTTAATAGCGCGTTTCTCTTATCTACATGCGTGTAACATTTTTGACGCGCAGGTAAACGAAGCGGGAATAGATTTTAATGGAGGAAATAATTTAGCGTTGCCTGGTGTGTGTTATTACCGCTGCGTTAAAAAGCCCCGCCAGAAGGCGGGGCGGGCAGTTATTGTTTTACCTGCATAATACCGTTATCTCTGGAGTGGGCTTTCGTCCAGGAGGCGCTTTGAATATTTTCATCATCAAGCGAAACCGAGAGGATATAGCCCGCGCCGCTGATTTCATAATAGTGAGCATTAAAACGCTTCACTTTGGCTTTTTTACCGTTGATGGTGGCAGTGAAAAAGCCGTTGGAGAGCTTCGCTTTGATGCCGGGGGCGGTCAGCGTGGCTTCCCGCATCGGATCGGCCACGTGGGCGGCCTGCGCTTTTTGCACAGGATAAAGCGCCTGCGCGTTTTCCATCGCCTGCTTTTCTGCCGCCGCGTTAATGGTGGCCTGGCGGTTTTGTTCAGAGATATAGCACGCATCGCGGCTCACCCCCTGCGCCTGACATGCGGCCATTCTTTCAGCAGGGGAAGAACAGCCGGCCAGAACAGTGGCGGCCATGACTATCATCATTACTTTATTCATTTCGTTATCTTTTTATTAAAGGTTTACTGGGCAAATAAATTGCTCTCAGGCTTATTTGCCGGGATTATTACGACGACTTCAGTTGATACAGCTTACGTTCATTAATACGAAATAGATATAACCGATAAAAAAGCCGGTAAATATCAATGCCGCAGAGACGAATACTGAGTAAAATATACGTTTGGCCATAAGCCTTAAGGTGTTGAACGTGACGATAGGGTGTCGTCAGAATCCAATACCAACCCCCGCGCCCATAGCAAAATCATTATTGGTGGAATCGCTGATGCCCGCCTTGATAATGGTGTTTTCGCTGGCATGGAACGAGGCGCCTACGCTGACCGCCTGCTCATCTTTAAACGCGCCTGCGCCAGCTGACAGCATAAATTTTTGACCTGCCTGCACCTGCGGCATAGAGGCGATAGCGATGGCAGAGGCAACCCCGCCGCGCGCTTCCTGCTTATTACCATCAACTTCGTCTTTCAGGGACTGGAAGCGGTTGTTGTTCGCCGCCTGCGCCTGGCTGATAAACTGCTTCGCCGCTTGCAGATCCTGCGCCTGGACCTGAGTTTTATCGTTTACCGTTTTGATGCTTTGCGTATTGGCGTTAACCTGGCCGATAGTGGTGCTATCGATTTCTTTCTTGTGTATAACTGTAGTTACACCGTTTGCGCCAGCATCACCTTTATCACCTGTATCACCTTTATCACCTTTGACAGAATCACCCTTGTCACCCTTGTCACCCTTGTCACCCTTGTCACCCTTGTCGCCTTTAACAGAGTCTCCTGTATCACCTTTCAGCCCCGGCAAACCTTGTGGGCCTTGTGCCCCATCTTTAGGCTTAGGCTGATTCTCAAGGGAGGCAAGACGGCGGTCCTGTTTGTCATCAGTCATGGCCTGATCTTTTTTATCATCCGCGTAAACCATCTGGCTGACTTTACCTGCAACGTCAGATTTGACCGCCTGAATATCCTGTTGGCGGGCAGCCGTTTCTTTTTGCAGATCGGCGCTATTCTGGTCCGCCTTCGTATTAGCCGTCGCTGCATCCATTTTTGCGCTTCCGGCTGTATTCAGCGCAGCGCTCGCTTCCTGCAGGGCGCTATCAGCTTTGCCATCGGCTTTGTCCGCCGTCTCCTGCGCATGCTGCGCCTGATCCGCAAGCGCGCTCTTCGCGTTTTGCAGATCGCTATTTACCATGATGACTGCATCTTTGGTAAGGTTAAGATCGGCTTCTGCGCTGGTGATGCGCTGCGTATTACCGTTGATATGCTGGTTTTGTATACGATCGTTATCAATACGACCTGTACTTTCCGCATCCAGATCGCCGCGCAAGTTAGAAATATCGAGCGTGTTACCACCCACATCATTTTTAATATCGTTAATCGCTGTCGTCGTAGCGGTAATAGCATCGATATTATCCTGCACCTGCTTATGGGTATTAATCAGCAAGGTTTCTTGCCCTTCCTGATAGACCTGATCGTAAGCCGCAGGAGCCGCTTTCGCACCATTCACTGACACCGTCGTTACAACGCTCATCACCAGCACGGCTACCGCTGATCTCTTCATGCTTTTCATTCTTACACTCTCAATAAAAGTAATGTTTCATAGAAAGCGCTTATCCATCAGCGGCTTTCGGGGGGCATCAGCCCGTTACGGATCTCTTTTTTTATGCCGGGAAAGGGCGCTTAAGAGATATTTATCTCTAATAAAGAAACAAATGTTTCGGGTGGCAACTATCCCGGAAGGCAACCTTTAAAGTTTTGACGTAGATCACATAAAGCACGGATAGCTAAAACGTTACGCGCCGTGAGATGTGAGCTTAATTTCATATGAAAATTATATTTGTGAATGAAGCTTTAGGGCATTCTGTATAAAAAGGTGGAGCGGGAGATGAAACGGGCGGCGCCGCTAACCCGTTCGTCTTGCGCCCGGTAGCCTGCCACACTTCCCCGACGCGCCGCCTTTCCCGTTTACAAGGCTTTTCGCGGGCATTACTATGCCGGTCGGGGAGTAGTGAGAAACATTATTCCCATGATGTAAATGACTCGGGGTGCCCTTCTTTGTGAAGGCTGAGAAATACCCGTATTACCTGATCTGGATAATGCCAGCGTAGTCCTGGCGATTATCTAAGATATAAATCAAAGACTTGCACGGTTTTTTCTCTTCATTTTGTTATGTTGTCACTCACAGAGACAAACAAAATGGCACACACATCTATCAATCACACCATCATCCGTAACGGGATCTACTACGTCAGCTTTCGCCTGTCGGGTCATAAATATTTCCGTCGGTCGTTAGAGACAGATAGCCACAGCCACGCGCAACTCTTGATGTCATTTGCTTCTCCAGCCATTCCCTTAGTCAAACGTGGAACCATTCACCCGGATCAGTTTGGTCAACGTCTTTCAGATTTCAGTAACCGCTTAAAGCAGCAGAGTGAACACTGGCTGGTTCAACAATTCCTCAATAATGAGCAGAGCAATATTCAGCCGATGGTTGCTCAGGAATACCGAAAGACTGTTACCCCGGCAGCAGTTACTAAGCCACAAAAGCAAGATGAGCCAAAAGAAGTGCTAACGCTGGCTGGCGCGTGGAACATGTACAAAAAGGAGAAGGCTCAGAACTGGACGAAGGCAATTTCACAGGCCAATGAGCGCTTTATGGAAGTCCTGTTCATTGTCCTTGGCGCATCAACCGATGTAACGACCATCACAAAACAAGATATCAAGCAGGTGATGGAAGTTGTTGAAAACTTGCCTAAGCGTGTTGTGCAGCCTTATCGGTCGATGACTGTTCAGCAACTAATCGAGTGTGATGATGTACCGCCTGAAGATTTGGTTGGCGCAGAGTCAATCCATAAGCATCTGAAGATCTACAAATCGCTGTTCAAAACCTTCCTGACTGACAATAAAGATATTCTGGAGAAGTCTCCGACTGATGGCGTTGTTGCTGCGCCATCTAAGGCGAGGTTTGGCGCATATAGTGCAGCAGAAATGAAAAAATTTGTTGGTTGGGCGCTCAAGCAGCCTGACGGCTGGGAGAAGTGGATCACCTTGTTGTTGGCATACACCGGAGCCAGAAGGGGAGAGATCGCCAAACTGGAGAAATCACAGATCAAGTATGACGAGGACAGCCAGCGGCATTATCTCCTGATAGCAGAAGGAGGGCAGGGCAAAACCGAGAATGCAACGCGACAAGTTGCGATCCACCCCAAACTGATCGAGTGGGGTTTCCTAGATTTTGTTAATCGTCAGTGGAAAGAGAAAATCTTCTCTCCTGTGTCGGGTAAGAACATGCCGAAGATCGGCAAAGTTTTAGCAGATGTCCGCGATCAGCTTGGTATTCCGTACCTTGATGATTATGGGCAGCGGCGCTTGGTGCATAGCTTCCGGCATACTATGATTTCAACCTGTTTAGCTGGCTGGGTTGGCAACTTGGCGCACTTGCAACAAGTGGTAGGCCACGAGAAAAGCGGTTCAGGGATCACTAGGCGGTATCTTCATACGTTCCCGCTATCCACGGTTTGTTATGTAATTGACGGCTTATGCTGGTGATCCTTATCAGTCCGACAATGGGCTAACCGTTTGCCATTGCTTGGATTTTATCCTAGTTATAAAATTAATCTACTTTCCGAACCGGCTAAATTTTACTGGATATGAGCGATAAAAGGGGCTTTATGTGAAGGATTTTCTGCAAGCAACAAAGCATGATTTTCTGGACAAATTATATACAGTGATTCGTCCAGCAGAACCTATCGATGCCAGTGAATTTCTATTTGGCCGTAGTGACCAAGTGGATATGCTGGAAATGGCATTACATGCACCTGGTCGCCATGCATTTATTTTTGGTGATCGTGGGGTGGGGAAGTCATCGTTAGCCCATACGGTGGCTTACAATATGCAGGAACAGAACGATCCTATCTTGGTAAGTTGTGTGGCGGAGTCTACTCTTGCAGGCATAATTGCTGATGCTTTTCGTGATGCGGTAGAACGAATGGATGCTCGCAAGAAAGCAGAGTTTACCGCCAGTGTATCTATAGGTGTTGGTGCTACATGGGTTAAGCTTGAACACAAATTCCATAAACAGCAAGAAACTGTAGAGATCAACGATGTATCTTCGGCTGTCTATGCTTTGGGTCTTCTAACAAAAATTCACTCTGATGCACCCTACATCGTTATTGACGAGTTTGATCAAATTTCATCACTTGAAGAAAAAGAGAAATTTGGTTCACTCTTAAAACAGCTTGGTGACAGAAAAAGCCCGGTCAAAATCATATTTACAGGTATTGGTCAATCATTGCACGAACTCTTGGGCGGTCATGCTTCTAGTTCCAGACAAATCCAAGAAATGAAACTTGAACCATTATCTTGGAGCGGTCGATATGCCATAATTGACAGGGCATTTAATGAATTTGGTCTAAAAGTGCCAGACGATGTCCGATTCAGAATTGCTGGTCTCAGTGATGGATACCCTCACTATATTCACCTGATTTGCGAAAAAATGCTTATCAAGGCGTATCAAGATGGGACAACAGAAATAACATTTCCAATGTTTTTAAGTGGTTTGAAGGATGCTGTAAGTTCCGTTGCGGAATTTTTGAAGAAAGACTATAACTTGGCTACAGAAGGAAGAAGTCCTGATGTTGCTTATGTACTATGGTCAATTGCTGACTCGGCGGATATGCAACGTAAGAAAAGCGATATTCTTATCTCATATATTGATGTCATTGACCAATTATCTTGGAAAGGCCTTATTGCAAATAATAATCCAGATGAAAGTAAATTTGGCCGTATCCTGACTTGTTTAGGTAAGCAAGAATATGGTGAGATAGTTATATCCGCATTTGGAGATAAGAGAAGAGGTTTTTATAAATTCAAAGAAAGTATGGTTCGTGGATATGTGAAAATGCATGCGGAAATGCGTTCAATTAAACTTGATTTTGAACGTAACTTTACCAGTAATGAGCCTACAGTTAAAGCGAGGCTGAACACCCGCCCTCGTAAGAATATCTCCCAAGTAGAGCAAGAAGTTGAATGGGAAGAAAGGCAGAAAGAATCTCAGAAGGGTAAAGAAACGAATTTGTTGAAAGCATTGAGTACTGAATACGCGAAGCGCTCACGAAAATAACACGTTCAATCTTTTTCATTATCGCTTGTGTCAAAAGTTTTGGCATAAGCGCATTTTCCTTTGGTTACGTAGGTAAACAGATAAATGCTGTTTTCGTAAGTACAAAGCCTCCTCCCGCCCTTTAATACTTGTTCGTCGGGGTTGCTCATGGTGATTTTTCCTGCATGAGCCGTCAGCGGCAGCAGTGCCACAACACATAGTAAAACTTTCTTCATAGTTGCACCCTCAATAATCGATTGCCTGGAATACGTCTTCAACATCCTTATCCATGATCCCACAATACGCCAGCGTGACCGCCTGCGATGAATGCCCGAACAGCTTCGTGAGCGTCGGCAGACTTACCCCACGTTTTATGGCGTGATAGCCAAGGTTCTTGCGTGGACTGTGCGCCGCAATGTGCAAATTGAGCATATCCCCGGCTTCTTTGAATTTGGCTGAGACCGTCACCCGGCTGATCGGTTTTCCTTTGGCCCGGTTGCTGTCCACTTCGAACAGGTATTCATGACCAGGATTATCAGCACGGCGTTGTGCTACCAGTTCAAGCGCTTTCGCTGTCAGCATGATAGATCGAGTCTTCCCGGTCTTCTGTTCTTTCAGGTTCAGCACATTCCCCTCAAGGTAATTAAAATCTGCATAACGTAACCTGAGAGCGTCACCCACTCGCGCCGCTGTCTGGTTCAGGAACACCCACAAATCACCGTAAATGGGATTGCTGTTATGCTGGCGTAGAAGCTTTTCAACCTCTGCAATCTTCTCTTTGTCTCTGACTGGATCAACTCGTTTCATTCTATCTCCTTCGTTATCTCTTGCCCCCGTGGGGGTTAGCCTCTGGCTAATCGCTTTGCGACTCTCGTTATGTAAGTTACAGTGTTAATATTGATCATAAATTGATCTTTGTAAATGATTTTTTATATATGGTTTAACCCCTCCCGCCCAGAGGGGAATGGAAGATGGGGCTACTCTTCAGATTGTTGTGTCGGAAAATATCCCGGCGCATGGGCTGTGGTGTTAGACCGTCGCTCTGCCCGTGTCAATAAAAATGAAACATCTTTTCATAATATCGCGAGGTAGCACTTTACGCACACAACAGGATGAATAGAACGTGAATAAATTATGCATAAAACAATCTGCTTGTGTCTCTTTGGCATTCATTCACAACACAACTTATATAAATCAATGGCTTGCTAAATTACACTTTTACATTGTGTAAGTTAGATTGCTGGAACACAGACACCCGATGTTGAACAACAGGCCATACAACCAGCAGCACCAGGTGATATTCTCTTGGCCTAAGCGTCATTGCTCCGTACCTTTTCCACACTATTGTAAACTTCCCCACCAACAGCCCCGTATGCTCCACCAGAAGCGCTACAGCGCGTCATCTCCACGCAATAGTAAACTGACATACCAATAATCCACGACATCCCACAGCGCGATACAGGAGCCACCAGAGGACATCTGTTTTGGTTTTTTATGTTTTTTTATTTTTTGTGAAAAGGTGGTTCAGAAAGGTGATTATGCTTAGCCCCATACCCACCAACAGATTTAACGCACCCAGCACTGGAGCGGCTTCGTTATGTAATACATACCATAGCGCTCATACAGACAGTCTCTTGATTTGTACGTATTGTGACCAAAATAGAATAATTAACTGCGAATTATAGAGTATTTAAGGTGTATTTAAGTTCATTTGTGTACAGGATAACCAAGGTTGGAGATCATCCACCAAATTTTGACAGAAAACAAGTATAGTATTGCCAATCTCCAGCCAGCGCGGAGAATGGTCGGTGATTTCAGATGAAAGTGGGGGGAGGGAGATGATAATGCCTCTGGTCGCACGGCGAGCCATTAGTAAAACCTTAACAAACCATGTCGGAATTTCAGACATAAACCACTGAAGAAAGGTAAGCGGTGTTGGGGGCTTGGCTTGATGCTCAATATTGCGTACCACTGAAGAAAGGTAAGCGGTTATCCACTGAAGAAAGGTAAGTGGTAAGACGTATTTCACCACTAAAGAAAGTTCAGTGTACTAAAACATATGTTAACTTCGTTAACTCTTTTACTAACACATCCTTTTGACTAAATCATTAAAACCAAGGTCAACACCTTAAGGTCAAAGACAAATTGAACATGCGTTCAATTGTTGGTGCTGTTAAAGGAGTGATGCTTCTGTATCGCTCTGCTCTGAATGGCTCCGCCTCTTCAGGATCTGTGTGGTAAGAAGCTCACCTTCGCTGACGTGAAACAGCCACGCCACCTCGTGAGTTTCTAACCCTCCATAGCCCATCACAACTACCTCCAGTTGCTGTTCTGTGTGTCGGGTGACCCAATGGCTCTGCCAGCATGTGTGTGGAAGTTCAATGTGAACGGAGGCATGGGCGACAGGAGCTTATAAATGCGACGATCAACTGAGGGCGGCGCGAGCATTCATTGTTACCATTCATTAACGGCCTTGTAGCGCTCTGTGATTCGGTGGCGATGCCATGATGCACAGAGCATCACCGCACAGCGGCCTTGTATCACGTTCTGAACGCTTTTCTCCTGTTGTTGGTGTCGTTGTACCGCTTCGCTTGCATCGTTGAATCTGGAGCCTCTGAGGGCGTTTTATGATACATGGGTTGACAAATGGATCGATATCGTGTAGGGTTTCGAAATCACATAGCACACATTCACTTTGAATGCAATAAATAACTTGACAAAAAGTGTGATTTATGACATAATGTAATAATAAAGTTAGAAATTAATATTAATTGACCACAGGAGACTAAATGGCAAAAGACGCACTGTTTGATTTTCGAACTGCAACCGCATCTGAGATCGTCGCCGCGATCGATAACAAAACCACTTCCCTTGTAAATCTTCGCTCGTTCCGTACCCGTGTTGGTGGCTCTAAAAAGGCCGACAAGCTCTACCCCGCGACACGCGAGGCGATGAATATTATCAAAGGTCTGCGCCAGCAGGCTAAGAATGCGAAGATCATTAACGACATTCTAAAACCGTACTCTGCTGAATTGGCGAAAGGGCGTGATGTTATGGAGATCATCCAACCTGTGCTAACGGCGTACCGCCTTTATTACGCTTCCTACGGTATCGGGCTGATGAACGATCAGGTCCTCCTGCTCAAAATGATTGAGGCGGGTGGTGAACTCGAGGAAATCACCGGGCGAACTATTCCGGATCTGATAACCCCAGCAGCATAACCACACCCAGTATTACCCGCTGGCGCAAGCCACCATATGAATTAGCCGAAAACACGGCCCTTTACCCCTGATCGCCACCATGATCGCAGGGGCGCACCCATACATCCTTTTGAGAGGGAATTTTGAGATGAAACTGTCATTAGACGATGAAACATATGCAATTTTACGTGAAGAGTCGGACCGCCTCGGGATGCCGGTTCCCAGAATGATCCGCAACATGTGCCAGAACCTGGCGAAACACATACAGAAACGCGATAACCAATCACAGACGAACCCACAGGGGATTAATAATGAGCAAGCCAAAAACTGATACTTACGATGTCATTTATTCCCGCATTCGCCGAATAACTAAACTACGCACAGCGGAAGGTGATATTCGATTCACTGCCACGATGAAATTGATTTATGCGTACATCTGGACGTTTCAGGAGAATAAGAATCGTGGAAATGATGATCCGATACATACCAACACCAACGTTATCGCGTGGGAGGTGGGTGTATCAGAAAAGGCTGCGATCGATGCTCTTAAAGCTCTGGATGCTGCAAAAGTGGTTATAAAACGGACTGCAAAAGTGCGTGGTAACGTTAACTCAAGTAATTATACGGCGATCCCCCCTGCGTCTGTTGCTGTTCTGGGGATTACCCCACCACATCCGGACGAATCAAAATCCAAGCTTAAGGAGAAAAAAGCAGCAGAGCCAACAAACGAGGAGAAAAAAGGCGATGACGAATCTGATCAGGGCAATGCTGGAAAACGAGACGGTGTATCTGACGTTTATAGCGATCAGCATGATGATATTTCCGCTAATGATGCGGTGAACGAACGGTACTATGCCGATCTTGATACCCTCAACAACTGGGTAGAAGGTTACGACGATGAAGGATTTATGGCCTATGGTGCGATGTGGGGGATAGCAAAACCTGGTGCGATAACGGATCTGATAAAGAGCCATATAAGAAAAATCCAGAGCGATGGATACAAAGGATCGAGGTCAGCCGCTAACGATGAACCGTCAGGCGCTGATGCCATTTACAAACAGCAGCAGGCACAGAGAGCAGCCGCAGCAAAACAGGGTGCTAATGCACAGCCAACCCAAGCCTGGGATGAAAACCAACCGTTTTAACATTTGGAGGAATAATTGTGTGAAAACGTTAGCGGTGAACTGACCGCAGATGATGAACAAAAACTATCACGCCTTTTCTCCATCCTGGAGAATCCAACATACAAAACCCGGTCCAATCCTTCCGACCTGGAAACACAACGTAAAGCCCGTTTGCTATTGAATCGTGGGTTTTCACTGCAAATTGTCGCAAATACACTAGATCTTCCGTTTGCTGAAGTCTGGCGGCTCGCACGTCAAAAACCGGCGGTGACTTGGGCGATGATGACACCGACAACCCGGACAGAATTTATCCGTGAAATGTGGGGGAGTAGGATGCATCCTGAGCAGATCCGTAAGCGTTGCGATGGTCTGTCATACGTCAGCCTGAGATATTACCTGCATAACGCCGGGATCACTGACTCTGAAATGTTGGGTTACTACCCAGACGTGTTCGCGAATATCTGCAAACTGCCGACAGTGAAGAAGAAGCGCACTAAGCGTAAATCCAAATAATCCCACATCGGGAGCCAATGAACTTTGATTACATCTTTTTCCTGCCTTGGGGCTGGGTGGCGCTTCGTCACGTCCTGATCGGCGGGATTATCCTACTCTGGAGATACTATAAAAATGACCACAATAAAAGACCGGATTTTCGCCGCCATGCACGGCATGACACCGGAGGAATACGAACTCCAAAAAGCGCGGGACAATCTGAAGAGCGTTACCGATAACTTTCTGGATCAACATCCGGAGTTGCTCAAATCAGCCCCGGCTGAAACACCCACGGATAAACGGGGCGAAGCCCTCTCGCCAATGCGAGACACCTCTGGTGCTAAACAACGGATCTCTAAATCGCTGGGTGCTGATAGTCGTCCGGTTGTCTCACATACCACTGACCACATTGATCCTGAAATGCTGGCGAAGGCTAAAGCAGCGGCTGCTGCACTCGCAAAATCCGATCCTGATCGTTACGGCAATATCATCAAGCAGCAGGGGGTATGATGAGTGGGACCAATAAGATTGTTACCAGCACCGTTAATGAAATCTCGTGGATCACAGACGATGCCTCATATCAAAAGGCCAAAAAGAAGATAATTTCGCTTAAGGCAGCTCACGAGAAACCAGCTAAAGCGCTGGAGAAGGCCCAGAAGCGGACCGCTCAGAGTGAAGGCAAAGCAGCACTAGCCGCAGCGAAAGCCCAGACTGCAAGGCTTCGACAGGCTGAACAATTATCAAAACAGCAACAGAAACAAGCTCAGATTCAAGCCAAAATGGAACGGGATGCAGTTGCTCATGCCAATAAAATGACCTCATTACAGGCTCGCCAGCTATCTCAACAGGAACAGGCCGCGCGACAGAACTCCCGATTAGCGGCTATATCTGCAAAAGTGCAGGCCGCAGCCAGATCACGAGCGATGACCTACAACCCAAACATGGGCGGTCAACATTACGATCCCGGTCTTGTTTCTCGCCAGACTGAAGCAATGAACTGTGGTCACGGCGCTGTTGCTGCTGACATCGCAGCCACCAAAAGGGCTATGGCCTTAGAAGAAAAGCGCCAGCGTGAGAAAGAGGCCAGTCTTAAACGCCAGAGCACTGCATACGATACTCTGCGCCGTGCCAGTTTAACTATTAGTCATATCGAAGGAGCTAGCCTGGCTGACAAGATGAAAGCTGTGCAGGCAATCAAAGAGGCTACCAAGGGATACTCCGAGCAGCGTTATACCATCGCAGAAATGCGCCATGAACTTGCTAAAGCGACTCTGGAAACTAGGCGGCAGGCACGTATTAACCGTCAGATGATTAAGGATCGAGCTAAAGCAGAGCGAGCAGGGCGCATTAATGCTCAACGTCTGACCCGTGAACGTAGCGAACGTGGCTATGGTGGCCTTGCTGCCACTGGTGTAATTGCAGGTGGTTCCCTGATTGGCTCAATGGGGGTTGCTCGTGTTGGTCAGACCCTACAAGGAAGCCTTGAGCGTTCTCAAGATGTGAAAAAACTCCAGCAGTACGGGATCAGCAACCTTGAGTTTGCAGCACTTCAGGATTTATCAATGAGCCGTGTTGGTTACTCACTGAGTGCTGATAAGCTGGCTGACCTCAACAAGGACACGACCGAAAAGGCCGGGGAATTGCTGAATACTGGCTCTTTCAAACGTAACAAGAAAACAGGACAGGTGAATTTCAGCGGTGGTGGCGAGTTCGCAGATATTATCAACAATGTGCTGACCTCCACCAACGGCAACCAGAAGGTAGCCCAGAAGGTGATCGGAGAACTCCAGAAGCTGGATTTTCCGACCTTCATCACTTACCTGAAACAGTTGCAGAAAACTTTCAAATGGACGGATAACCAAACCCGGCACTTAGCCGAAGCTGTGAATGATGGCTCAGTTTTCCTTGATGTTTTCAATGATGAAGGGCAGGGACTTATTGATCGAATGAAGAAGCTTTCAACGGAAGGATGGTCTCTTTCTGAGGCACAACAAGCCAACCTCGATAAGCTGGCTGCATTATCGACGGAGTACAGCAGGGTACAGACCAGTCTTGCAGATCATTTTTCTGCCTCATTCGTTCAGGGTTTGGGAGAATATGCAGCCAATACTGACAATCTACGTCAGAATATGACGGGCCTTATCAGCATTACTGACAGCCTTGGTATTGCTCTTGGAGAACTCACTACTAACATTCTCTCATTCGCAGGGCGAGTCGGTGAAGAACTCAAGAAAGGCGCAACACTGCCGGATGCAGTTTACAACACAGTTGTAAATGACTCTGCGAATAGCACCGCCGATTGGATTAAGGAAAAGACTGGGTTTGACCCGCGCAGCATCGGTCAAACGCTTAAGCAGATTTACCCGTGGCTGGATAGTGGCAAACAGAGCAATATCGGCTCAGGCACAGCCTGGGATGGAGTATCATTAAACGTTCCCGGCCTAAGCTACCAGACACTACAACCGCAGCAGCCAACATTCACCGTCCCAACAATCGACAGTTTGGCGAAGCAACAACCGATCCCTGTCAGTGTTACCGGGCAGGCGAACATTAATCAGCAGATGGACGTCTTTGTACATGATGACAAAATTGCTGGATTGGTGGACACCAAAATCCGAGAGAACAACCAGGCTCAGAACAACCTGATTCTGGGGATTGCTCAATGATGAAACAGAAGGCGGCGAATCTGCCGCTATTATATCAATTTTGTCGAGAAGTCAATTTTTTTCCGTCAAATTTGCCAAGTATTTGTTGCAATTGATATAATCACGTGATAAAATAATATGCATAGGGAAATACTACAGCCAATTGTCTTCCCTTTCTCCTTACGATATTAAAGTGCCTGTGTGAACACCGTGCGGGCCTTTTCTAAATACAGCCAATATCCGCACTCTCACGGGAAGGTTTTCGCCGACCGCTGGTTGTATTCAGAAAAGAAAGATTCGCCTGTGGCACCCGTGGACGGGTTTAAAACTCTGTTTTAAATCGCGCTGCGATGTTATAGGGCGTACAAAGTCTGGGCCTAAGGTCTGGATTGCCATTAAATCCGGCGCTCTCCTCGTCGGTCATCTCGCCATGATGCAAACTGGCTCAGGTGTTCAGCGTTTGAGGCTCCTTACCTCTTGGATGGCGCTGATCACCTCCTCATTCCTACCAGTGAAATTCACACCGGACCTCTCTCTGTCCGGTCACTTTTTTCATCGGAACAATTCGAAAGGCTGGCCCTGTTGCCGTTTACGGCTCAAGCAGGCGCTGGCCTTTTGTTTACATAGCTATGTGAAATTTAACGGGAGTTAATTATATGAAAATGGGAACAACTGAACGTTCTTACAATGACGTGATCGCGTATGCAGCCGATCCGAATTTTGACCGCAAGACTATTACTGTCGATCTAGCTGTAGAAGTCCAGCCGGGTAGTTGCATTACCAGCGCTGGGGCTGCTTATGTCTCTGGTGATGACTGTCTGCTGGTTCTGAGCCACCACAGGGCAGAAGATGCTGCTCATATCATCGTTGCTGATCGCGGGATTTACATCAAACAAGACACCATCACCGCTGTTATGGGCGCTACCGCTGGCGCTAATGCTATTGCCGCACTCACCAACACGGGCGCTATCCGTACAAGCGCACCGGACGCAGAATAATAATAAGGAGAAGACAACATGGGACTATCAACCAATTTCAGCTACGCGGATTACACCAACACCTTTGTTAACATGGATGCAAAGAACACTTTGCTTTCCACGCTTAACGTTTTCAGTGATCGTCAGACTTCTGCAAGTCCGAAGGTGAGCCTCGACATTATTGATGAAGTCGCTCAGAAGGTGGCAAGCTCTGTTAACCGTTACGGCTCTGAGTGGTCCAGCATTCCTAAGCGTAGCGCCAGCAATCACCTGATTGAGGCCCCGTTATACGCATATCAGGACCGTATCACGGCGGCAGACGTGCAACCATACAGGAAACCAAATTCAGACCTGCAAATGTCTGTAATGGATGCGGTCACCTCATCAGCTATCGCAATGCATGATAAATACATGCGTACCAAAGAGAAAATTTTTGCTGATGCACTCTTCCGAAATACTGTCGAAGCGACCTACACCCAGCAGCCGATCATTTCCTGGGAAGATGAATTTGGATACCAACAGGCAACCGGAACGATCAAAACCAGCGTTAGCTCTGGTGACCCACTTCGCAGCCTCGATGATGCAGTAACCGCTGCTAAAGTGCGCATGGGTGGCCTTGCTGGTCAGCTTGATGGATTTATCCTGTTTGCAGGTAGCAATGTTTTTCGCGGCATCAAGTATCACCCTGATGTTCGTCAGAATGTTCAGTTCGGTGTGCTTGATCGTGATGTGTTGTTTAACAAAGAAGTGCTTCCGGCATTCTCAACATTCATCATTGAAAATGTTCGAGTGGTGGAGGTCACGGATCAGGCACTATACGGAATTGGTCCGGATGAATCCTTCCTGGTTCCGCGCTTTAGCAAACCGCTGTCCTCTGATATTGCTCTGCCTTTCGGTTATGTAGCAACGGCTACCAGCCGCAATCTTGATCTGGCATTTGCTGATCCGGTTGATTTCCGTATCTGGAGCGTACAGGACAAGTTTAAGAACGTGGAGCTATTTGCAGAAAGCTCTATCTTGCCTGTTGTGTACCGTCCGGATTTCATTACACGACTGGCGAACGACGCAGCGTAAGATAGCAGATTTTGGGGGCGCATTGCCCCCGCTGCTGGCGAGGCAAAGGAAAGGAGATATACGGATACCCGTTACCGGGTTTGCCTGTGGCAAATCTCCAAAGGAGATACATATGAAATTAGCTTTGATCGGTACTGGTAACATGCCGCTGATGCAGTGGATCTTAGATGGCAAGGGCGATGATGCGATTATCAACATGTCAGCGCTGGCGCGTCGGCTCGGCTGTAGTCGTTCCAGCCTACTTGACCGCATTCAAAACCACGGATTCGACAGTGCAGTAAGGTACTACCTCAGCGAACAGCGACAACGAAAACTGAAAACATAAGAGCCGGGTTAATCCCGGCTTTTTTATGTGTTGGTGTTCGATTTTATTTACGAAAATTAACATGATAGATAGTATGCCATATGAATTGTGATACCCCTGCATCTTAGAGAGATAACATGAAAAGATTACTAGTGTTAGATGGTTTTATTTTTTCCTTTTTTTCAATGACTGCTATGGCTTCACCTGAAGCCGAATCGCAAGTTGCTCTAGCGAAAAATCAACTCGCTGAAGCCTTTATAAAAGGTGGATTACTTACTGACTCATTTACAGAGAAGGCTCGTAATAATCCTCAAGCAGCAGGCCAGGAAATTGCCAATAGTATGGCGCAAAATATTGATAGTTTGGTTGTTCAAGGGATCAATAATGGGGAAAGCTGTGAATCAATTTCCAATCGGATATCTCAAGGGATGACAAAGGCTATGGAGCAAGGTCAAGCGGATCACCCGATTTCTCCGGCAGCAAAAAAAGCAGCAGCTAAAGTCCCACTGGCTGCTGCAAACTATGCAAGTGCCCAATGTGCATATCTACTTGAGTAAATAAGAACACTGATTTCGTCTCAATGAGGCTGGGGCAACCCGGCCTTTTTTGTTTCTGAAGAAAATTGCCTGTCACTCATTCTGCCACTCAAACTGTCACACATGGCCCAAAAGGGCCACTTTTGCCGTTTACAAGACTTCCCGCTGGCATTACTATCCTGATCAGGGATTAATGAGGAGCATTAATCGCAAGCTTTTGATTTTGTTTTAAATGACTCGGGGTGCCCTTCTTTGTGAAGGCTGAGAAATACCCGTATTACCTGATCTGGATAATGCCAGCGTAGGGAAGTCAGATAACCTTCGCAGGCTATCGCTTCTTCACGCAGGGCAGGAGCGAAACCATGCAGCCTGACCTTTCTACTATACCCTCCTTACAACGTCTGCGAACCCGTTCGCCGCTCGTTCACTGTATGACCAATGATGTGGTGCAGACCTTCACCGCCAACGTTCTGCTGGCGCTGGGCGCTTCGCCCGCGATGGTGATTGACGCCGAAGAAGCGCCGGAGTTTGCCGCTATCGCCGATGCGCTGCTGATTAATGTCGGCACGCTCACCGAATCCCGGGCGCAGGCGATGCGCGGGGCGATTGAACGTGCCGTGGCAGCGAATAAGCCCTGGACCCTCGATCCGGTGGCGGTGGGGGCCCTGTCGCTTCGCACCCGGTTTTGCCAGCAGATCCTCTCCCTGCAACCCGCGGTGATACGCGGTAACGCCTCTGAGATCCTGGCGCTGGCTGGCGTCAACAAAGGGGGGCGCGGCGTGGATGCCACCGATACCGCCGACAGCGCGCTGCCGGGCGCCCGAGCGCTGGCACGTCAGAGCGGGGCGATTGTCGCTATTACGGGGGAAGTAGATTATGTCACCGACGGCGAGCGTACCTGTTCTGTTCCCGGCGGCGATCCGCTAATGACCCGGGTGGTGGGCACCGGCTGCGCGCTCTCGGCGGTAGTGGCAGCCTGCACGACCCTCCCGGGCGATCGGCTGGAGAATGTCGCGGCGGCCTGCGGGATAATGAAACGGGCGGGCGCGCAGGCGGCCTCGCAAAGCGCAGGGCCGGGCAGTTTTGTCGCCGCGTTTATAGATGCGCTCTGGCGGGAGGGGCGGGCATGAAGCGAATAAACGCCTTAACCATTGCCGGCACCGATCCCAGCGGCGGCGCGGGTATTCAGGCCGATTTGAAAACCTTCTCCGCGCTGGAAGCCTACGGCTGCTCCGTCATTACCGCGCTGGTGGCGCAAAATACCCGGGGTGTGCAGTCGGTTTACCATATCGACCCCGGCTTCGTGGCGGCACAGCTGGAGTCGGTTTTCAGCGATGTCCGAATCGATACCACCAAGATTGGCATGCTGGCCGGGGCGGAGATTGTGGAGACGGTGGCGGAACAGCTGGCGCGCTATCAGGTGCGAAACGTCGTGCTGGATACGGTGATGCTGGCGAAAAGCGGCGATCCGCTGCTCTCGCCGTCGGCGGTCGACACCCTGCGCAGACGTCTGCTGCCGCAGGTCTCTATTATTACCCCCAATCTCCCGGAGGCTGCGGCGCTGCTTGCGGCACCGCATGCGCAAAACGAAAAGGAGATGAAAGAGCAGGGCAGGGCGCTACTGGCAATGGGCTGTGAGGCGGTGCTGATAAAGGGCGGCCATCTGCAGGATAACGAAAGCCCCGACTGGCTCTTTACCCGCGAGGGCGAACAGCGTTTTACCGCGCCGCGCGTAAAGACCCGCCATACCCACGGTACGGGCTGTACCCTCTCGGCGGCGCTGGCGGCGCTGCGCCCGCGTCACAGCAGCTGGGCTGATACCGTACAGGCGGCGAAAAGCTGGCTCACCGCCGCGCTGGCGCAGGCGGATACCCTGGAGGTCGGGCATGGCATCGGCCCGGTGCACCATTTTCATGCCTGGTGGTAAAGCGCTAAAAAGTTGAAAGGAGTCAGCAGAATGTGCTGAATAAATGGGCTATCGGTGGAAAATCTGTCAGGTCGGTACCAGGCTTAGACGTTGTCCCGGCAAGGGCAATGGGCGCTGCCCGTTCGAGAAAGAGCCCTTCCTGGAGACATTCTCAGTCTGCCTGCGGCAATGCAGGAGATCACACGTACCGACGCAAGTCGGAACTTACGGGAGTATCGCTATGACAGATATTGCGCAGTTGCTTGGCAAAGACGCCGAAAGCCTTTTACAGCATCGTTGTATGACCATTCCGGCCGATCAACTCTATCTGCCGGGCCACGACTACGTCGACCGGGTGATGGTGGATAACAACCGGCCACCCGCTGTGTTGCGGAACATGCAGACGCTCTACAACACAGGACGCCTTGCCGGGACGGGCTACCTCTCCATCTTACCCGTCGACCAGGGCGTGGAGCACTCGGCTGGCGCCTCCTTTGCGGCGAACCCGCTCTATTTTGATCCGAAGAATATTGTGGAACTGGCGATCGAGGCGGGATGTAACTGCGTGGCCTCCACCTATGGCGTACTGGCTTCCGTTTCTCGTCGCTACGCCCACCGCATTCCGTTCCTCGTCAAGCTCAACCACAACGAAACCCTGAGTTATCCCACTGAATATGACCAGACGCTCTACGCCAGCGTAGAGCAGGCGTTCAACATGGGGGCCGTTGCGGTGGGGGCGACTATCTACTTTGGTTCTGAACAGTCGCGCCGCCAGATCGAGGAGATCTCCGCCGCATTCGAACGCGCCCACGAGCTGGGCATGGTGACGGTGCTGTGGGCCTACCTGCGCAACTCCGCCTTTAAAAAGGATGGCACCGATTACCATGTCTCCGCCGATCTCACCGGCCAGGCTAACCATCTGGCGGCAACCATCGGCGCAGATATCGTTAAGCAGAAGATGGCCGAGAATAACGGCGGCTATAAGGCGGTGAACTTCGGCTATACCGACGATCGCGTCTACAGCAAGCTGACCAGCGATAACCCTATCGATCTGGTGCGCTACCAGCTGGCTAACTGCTATATGGGTCGCGCCGGGCTTATCAACTCCGGCGGCGCGTCAGGCGGCGACACCGACCTGACCGATGCGGTCCGTACGGCGGTCATCAACAAACGTGCGGGCGGCATGGGGCTAATTCTTGGTCGCAAGGCGTTTAAAAAGTCGATGGCGGATGGGGTGAAGCTGATCAATGCCGTTCAGGATGTCTATCTGGACAGTAAAGTCACCATCGCGTAAAAGCGCGCAAATAAAGGCTGGCCGGGTGGCGCTATGCTTACCCGGCCTGAGGCCCCTTCACCCGGCAGACATTATTTCAGCAGCGGGCAGTCCGGCGGCAGCCGACACGCCAGCGCGCCCGGAAGCAGATCGATGCGGAAATGCTCCCCGCTCAGCGGCTCTCCGTCCAGGTTAAAAGTCATGCCGTGCGGCGCTTTGATCTCAAACCAGGCTGAAACCCCGTCCATGATGTTGGGGCTCTCTTCTGGTTTCGTCAGAGTCGTGAAGAGGGCGGGCAGCAGCTCTTCTCCGGTGAAGATCCGCAGCTGTAACAGACCATCATTAATCAGCGCGTCCGGGCAGAGCTGCTGACCGCCGCCGGCCTGTCGTCCGTTGCCGATGCCGATCACCAGGGCGTCGCCCTGCCAGTGAAAGTTATCCCCGGTAATTTCGCAGCGGTCTGGCTTGAGGGTATCCATGCGCATCAGACCGTGCAGCAGATAGGAGACGCCGCCCAGCGCCGCCTTGAGTTTTTCCGGCGTTTCGCTGGTGATGCGGGTGCCGAATCCGCCGGTCGCCATATTGATAAAACAGGTCTCATCGTTGACCCGGGCGATATCCACCGCCACCGCTTTACCGGCAATTGCCAGCTGCAGCGCCTTGTCGAGATCGTCGGGAATGCCGACACTGGTGGCAAAATCATTCGCCGTGCCCAGCGGCAGAAGGCCCAGCGCCGGACGGCGCGGGTGGTTCAGGCTCACCAGGGCGCTGGCGATCTCGTTGACGGTGCCGTCGCCGCCGCCAGCAATCACGGTCTCGACCCCCAGCCGGCACGCCTCATCAATATATCGCGCCGCGTCCCCTTTTTCCCAGGTTACGCGGACATGGATCTGTACGCCGTCATTACGTAGCTGTGTAATCGCTTCGCGCAACAAATCGTTGCCCGCGCTCTTGCCATTAAGAATGAGTAAACTATCTGGATAGGCTGCCATCCGTTTCGCTCCTGTTTTTGTTCTATCAAAAAGTGTATCGCAGCCGGAGAAAAAACGGGTAAGAACTGGATGAAAGGGAAAAAATAAGCCTGCGTAAGGGAGATACGCAGGCTAAGGAGGTGGTTCCTGGTACAACTCGCATTTATGGGTTATGTTTTTCAGCAGGCGGATAATACCCGCATTGAACGAAGCGGTATGTGATCGGTTTCTAAGAATCTTCCCATACCGCAAAAATCCCTGCCGCGAACTATTTCCCGTGTGGATTACGGGTGCTTTCCCCATTGAAATTACGCATCAGCAGCGCATATTCCAGCGCCATTCCTTCCGGAACCGGCAGCCAGACGGTGTGGCCGTCGCCAGGCGCTACGGAGACCGCCTCACCCTTACCGTTTTCCATATGCTCCAGCGTAAAGTTCACGTTGCCCTGCGGGGTCATCAGCTCCAGGCTGTCGCCCTGCATAAACTTATTCTTCACCGCCACGGCGGCAAGGGGGCCTTTACGTTCGCCGGTGAACTCCCCGACAAACTGCTGGCGCTCGGAGACGGAGTAACCGTACTCGTAGTTCTGATAATCGTCATGGGTATGACGGCGCAGGAAACCTTCGGTATAGCCGCGGTGCGCCAGCCCTTCCAGCGTCTCAAGCAGGCTGGTGTCGAACGGCTTACCGGCTGCCGCGTCGTCGATCGCCTTGCGATAGACCTGCGCGGTGCGGGCGCAATAGTAGAACGACTTGGTGCGGCCTTCGATCTTCAGGGAGTGGACGCCCATCTGCGTCAGTCGCTCCACGTGTGCAATGGCGCGCAGATCTTTGGAGTTCATGATATAGGTGCCGTGCTCATCCTCGAAGGCGGTCATGTATTCGCCCGGACGCTGCGCCTCTTCGATCATAAAGACCTTGTCGGTTGGCGCGCCGATACCGAGGGTCGGCTCGACGTTTTGTACCGGAATCGGTTCATATTTATGCACGATATTGCCGACATCGTCCTCTTTGCCTTCCTGGACGTTATATTCCCAGCGGCAGGCGTTGGTGCAGGTGCCCTGGTTCGGGTCGCGTTTATTGATGTAACCGGAGAGCAGGCAGCGGCCGGAGTAGGCCATGCAGAGCGCGCCGTGAACGAAGATCTCAATCTCCATATCCGGCACCTGAGCGCGGATCTCGGCAATCTCCTCCAGGGACAGCTCGCGGGAGAGGATCACGCGGGTCAGCCCCATCTGTTTCCAGAATTTCACCGTCGCCCAGTTCACCGCGTTGGCCTGCACAGAGAGATGAATATCCATCTGCGGGAAGTGCTCGCGAACCAGCATGATTAAACCGGGATCGGACATGATCAGCGCGTCCGGCCCCATATCCACCACCGGCTGGAGATCGCGAATAAAGGTTTTCAGCTTGGCGTTGTGCGGCGCGATATTAACCACCACGTAGAATTTCTTGCCGAGCGCATGGGCTTCGTTAATGCCGAGCTGAAGATTCTCGTGGTTAAATTCGTTGTTGCGTACGCGCAGGGAGTAGCGCGGCTGGCCCGCATAGACCGCGTCGGCGCCATAGGCGAAAGCGTAACGCATATTTTTCAGCGTTCCCGCAGGGGAGAGAAGTTCCGGTTTAAACATGTTTTTACTCGTTCTGATGACAGGTCAGATCCGCGCGCACCAGGTGCCGCGGCAGGGGGAGATCCCTTACTTTAAGGGCGGGCATTGTAGCGCTGCGGGGCGGGCAGGTAAAGCGCGGCGCTTTGCCTTGCCCCTCACCCTGGCCCTCTCCCCAGAGGGGAGAGGGGAGTGAATGGTGCTCAACGTTGGGCAGCGGACCGGTTTTCTCCTCGTTAAGGCAGCGGACCGGTTTTCCCCCTCTCCCCTTTGGGGTGTACAGTCCGGGGTGAGGGGAGTAAATGGCGCTCAACGTTAGGGCAGCGGACCGATTTTCCCCCTCTCCCCTTTGGGGAGAGGGCAGGGGTGAGGGGAGTGAATGGTGCTCAACGTTGGGGCAGCGGACCGGTTTTCTCCTTGTTAGGGCAGAGGACCGGTTTTCCCCCTCTCCCCTCTGGGGTGTACAGTCCGGGGACATGGTAGACAGATGTTCGGGGACATGGTGAACACTTTTTAACATCCCTTACCCATGGTGATCGACTTTTTCTTCAGGTCGATCACCCCCACTTTCGTGCTGTACCACCAGACTTCATAACAGCCGTCCTCCTGCGTTTCCTTCAGCCCCACACGCTCTCCCCTGAAGGCCTTGCCTGCGTTCAGACTGAGACCCTTTATGCTCAGCTTCCCGCTGATATCCACCTTCCTCACCATCACCCCTTCGTCATATTCCGGCGGCATGACGGTGGCGCTGTACTGACGGGCGGACGGCTGATAGCGCGAGGCCGGCACCGCCATACCCAGCGCCTCGTGCGGACGCTCAAGGTTATAGACAGCCCGCCACTGGTCGAACGCCCGCTGCAGCCCGCTGCTGTCGGCGAACCATCTTCCCTGCAGGAGTTCCGCCTTCAGGCTGCGGTGAAAACGCTCCAGCTTGCCCTGGGTCTGTGGATGATAAGGCCGGGAGTGACCGACACGGATACCCAGACGCATCAGCCACAGCTCCGGCCCCGTCCAGCTGCCGGTGGTGTCGCCCCACGGCGCGCCGTTGTCCATGGTCATCCGGTCCGGCAGACCGTAGTGTTCAAAGACCCTGACGAGCTGCCGCTGTACGGTCTCACGCCGTTCATCCCCGCAGTGCGCCAGACACAGGGAGAACCGGGAGTGGTCGTCCAGCAGGGTGAGCGGATGGCAGCGGCCGCCGCCAAAGGGAAAATGGCCCTTGAAATCCATCTGCCAGAGCCGGTTCGGGGCGGAGTGTTCGAAGCGGCCGGTAGCCGGTATGCCGGGAGGCATACCGGGCAGCAGGCCGTGACGGGCCATCAGGCTGTGAACGGTGCTGAAGGCGGGCATGGGATGCCCGCGGTCCTCCAGCCAGCGCTTAATCTTGCGCGCGCCCCAGCGTTCATGGCGGGCATGGGCCATACGCAGCAGGTCAGTGATGCCGTCCGGTGAACGGTTCGGGGAGTGATGCGGCGTGCGCGGCCGGTCCTGAAGCCCGGCTGCGCCGTCTTCAGCCCAGCGGCGAAGCCACTTGTAGCCGGTGGCCGGTGAAATGCCGTAGTGGCGGCAGAGTGAACGGATGTTCGCCCCGTCCTGCGAGGCGAACAAAACAAACTCAGTACGTAATGACATGGTATCTCTCGCATCCCAGGGCATAAGCGGCTCCATAAACGGGTTCTTATGCCTCAGTTGTAAGTGTCTACCATGTCTCCGAACAAGTGTTCACTATGTCCCCGGACTGTACATGGGGAGAGGGCAGGGGTGAGGGGACATCAAATCACCCGATCCGGCAGGCGTCCGCCTCCCAGCGATATCCCACCCCGTAGACCGCGCGGATAAACGACTGATCGGCGTCAAGCGCCTCCAGCTTGCGACGCAGATTTTTGATATGGCTGTCGATGGTGCGGTCGGTTACCACGCGATAGTCGTCATAAAGATGGTTAAGCAGCTGTTCGCGGGAGAAGACCTTTCCCGGCTCGTGGGAGAGCGTTTTCAACAGACGGAACTCGGCGGGGGTAAGATCCAGCGCCTTGCCGCGCCAGGTAGCCTGAAAGCGGCTTTCATCCACCACCAGCGGGCTTTCGGCATCCAGCGCCTGCAGCTCACGCTGCGGGCGGCAGCGGCGCAGAATGGTTTTCACGCGCGCCACCACCTCCCGGGGGCTGTAGGGTTTGCAGATATAATCATCCGCGCCAATTTCCAGCCCCAGCAGGCGGTCGATCTCCTCGATTTTCGCGGTCACCATCACGATGGGCACCTCCGAGAAGCGGCGGATCTCCCGGCAGAGGGTCAGGCCGTCGGTGCCGGGGAGCATCAGGTCAAGGAGGATCAGATCCGGCGGCGTCTGGCGCACGTAAGAGAGCACCTTATCACCATGACTGATAAGGGTCGGGGCATAGCTTGCCGCCCGCAGATAATCAATCAGCAACTGCCCAAGCTTAGGCTCGTCCTCCACAATCAGGATGCGTGGCGTATTTTGGTCAATGGGTAACTCAGTCATACTTCTCTCGATAAATCGCGTAACAGCGGTAACTCTACTGTAATGCTAACCCCGCCAAAAGGCGAATGAGCGGCGCGGATGGTGCCGCCGTGCGCCTCCACGATATTCAGGCAGATCGCCAGCCCCAGGCCGGAGCCGCCGCTGGCGCGGTTGCGGGAGCCTTCGGTGCGGTAGAAGCGCTCAAACAGCTTCTCCAGCTGCTCCTCTTTCACTCCCGGCGCCGAGTCGGCGAAGGTCAGCATAAAGCGCGAGCCCGCCTGCTTTCCGGAAATATGCAGCGCGCCACCGCCGTCGGTATAGCGCAGGCTGTTCTCCAGCAGATTATTGAAGAGCTGCATCAGGCGATCGCGATCGCCAAAGACCGTCGCGCGGTCCGGCAGCGAAAGGACAATATTCAGATTGCGGCTGGCGAACCGCTCGCGGAAGGCGCCGCTGGCCATCTCCAGCAGCGTGATGAGATCCACCGGCGCTTTCTGGTAGGCGAGCGCCCCTTCGTCGGACATGGAGAGCTGATGGAGATCGTCCACCAGCTTGGTCAGCGTGCCTACCTCCGCCTGCAGGGAGGCGACGGAGTCGGGGGTAAACTGGCGCACGCCGTCCTGGATCGCCTCCAGCTCGCCACGCAGCACCGCCAGCGGCGTGCGCAGCTCGTGGGAAATATCGGCCATAAAGTCGCGGCGCATCTGCTGGTTCTTCTCCAGCGTGCTGGCAAGCTGGTTAAAATCCTGCGCCAGCCTGCCCAGTTCATCCTGACTGCGGGTATCTACCCGGGTGGTAAAATCGCCCGCCGCCAGCCTGTGCGTCCCCTCCACTAGTCGTTTTACCGGGGCCAGCAGGCCGCGCGCCAGCGGGAAGGTGGCCAGCGCCGCCAGCAGGGTGGAGAGCGCGACAATAAGCCAGCTGGTCTGACGCTGCTGGCGGTCAAAGTTAATGTCGGTGTTACGCGTCAGCCGCTCGACGGGAGAGGCGATAACCCAGCCCACCGGCGCGCCCCGGACGGTTATAGCCCGTCTTGTGCCATCCGGCGGCACTGGCGCACGGGGGCCAACCAGCACCCGCATATCCTGGTCGATCACCCAGAACTGGGTGCGCCAGCCGTGGGGCGGCATATTGGCGCCGGGGCGATCGTCGTCGCCGTCATGCTCCAGCGAGCGCAGGATCTGAAAGACAAAACGGTCGTTATTGCGTAAAAAACGCCAGTCGCCGTGCAGGGCGTACTGCTCCGCCAGCGCGTCGCTCAGCCCCTGTAACCGCTGCTCGTTGCCATGTTTGATGTAGTCGATAAAACCGCGCTCAAAGCTCATGCGCACCGCCCAGTGCATGGTGATTAACAGCACGATGCAGGTAGCAAAGATAGCCAGAAACAGCTTGCCGGTGATCCCGGGGCGCCAGAACTTCATTATTCTCTCCTTCTGCGTCGGCTGATGACGACGTTCTTGCTGTTGTCATTCGGCACCCGGGCAAAAATCAGGGCGGGCAGGGCGATAATCAGCGCCATGCTGAGATAGGTGTAGAGGAATACCTGGTGGGCGACGGGGCTGTCGGCACCCAGATGATGCTGCCCGTAGAGACCGAGCAGCAGGCCGGCGATAGTCACCCCGATACTCATGGAGAGCTGCATGATCATCGACAGCAGGCTGTTGCCGCTGCTGGCCAGCTCGTCCGGGAGATCTTTAAGCGTCAGGGTGTTCATGGAGGAGAAGCGCATGGAGTTAATGCACCCCTGCAGAAAGAGCACCAGCGGCAGGATGTAATACCACCCCAGCAGCGCCACGCTCACAAAGAGCAGGCTCACCAGCGCCAGCCCAAGGGTGCTTGCCACCAGCACGCGGCGATAGCCAAAGCGGTTTACCACCTGCACCACGATACGCTTCATCCCCATGCTGCCCAGCACCATGGGGATCATCATCAGCCCGGCGTGAAAAGGGGAAAAACCCAGCCCAATCTGTAAAAAGACCGGCGTCATAAAGGGCAACATGCCGCTGCCGATGCGCCCGGCGAAGCTGCCGGTGAGCCCCAGCCGGAAGGTGGCGGTTTTAAACAGATCCAGGCTGAAGAGGGCGCGCGGGTTGCCGCGGGCGTGGCGGATATACCACAGAATGGCGATAACGCCGACCGCCACCAGCGCCGCGAGGCTCAGGGTGGAGATCCCCAGCCCCTTCTGCCCGTCGAGGGCGAGCGTGAGGGTCGCCATACCCGCCGCCAGCAGCAGGAAGCCGGACATGTCGAAGCGTCGGGTCTGCATTTTATAGTTAGGCATCAGGCAGAGCGTGGCGATGGCCCCCACGATCCCCACCGGCAAATTAATTAAGAAGATCCAGTGCCAGGAGGCGTACTCCACCAGAATCCCCCCCAACGCCGGGCCGAGCAGCGGCCCGACCTGGCCTGGCAGCGTAACGAAGGTCATCGCCGCCATATACTGCTCCCGCGGCACGATCTTCATTACCGTCAGCCTGCCGACCGGCACCATCATCGCCCCGCCAACCCCCTGCAGCACGCGCGCCATCACCAGCCCGTTCAGGGTGTCGGCCTGGGCGCAAAAGAGCGAGCCGAGGGTGAACAGCACGATGGCGGTGAAAAAGATGTTTCGCACGCCAACCCGGTCCGCCAGCCAGCCGCTGGCAGGCAGCATTACCGCCACCGTCAGCACGTAGGAGACGATAACCATATGCATATGCAGCGGACTCTCCCCGAGGCTTGCGGCCATGGAGGGGAGGGCGGTGTTAACGATGGTTGTATCCAGCGATTGCATAAAAAAGCCGAAGGCGACAATCCATAGCTGCCAGCGAACGTTAGAGGGGAGATCGGTCATTTACTCTGTCACCGTATGTCTGTTTTTCCGCGAAAAACGCAATCGCAGACGGTCAAAGAAGAGATAGACCACCGGCGTAGTGTAGAGCGTCAGCAGCTGGCTCACCACCAGCCCGCCAACAATCGTTATACCCAGCGGCTGGCGCAGTTCGGAGCCGTCGCCGCCCGAGATCACCAGCGGCAGCGCGCCAAACAGCGCCGCCAGCGTGGTCATCATAATCGGGCGAAAACGCAGCAGGCAGGCCTGGAATATCGCCTCCTGCGGGCTGAGATTGCCGTTGCGCTGCGCCTCAAGGGCGAAATCGACCATCATGATCGCGTTTTTCTTCACAATCCCTATTAATAGCATGATTCCGATGAGCGCGATGAGGCTAAAGGGCGCTCCGAACAGTTCCAGCGCCAGCAGCGCGCCCACCCCCGCGGAAGGGAGGGTGGAGAGGATGGTCAGCGGGTGGACATAGCTCTCATAGAGTACGCCCAGCACGATATAGACCGTGGCGATGGCGGCCAGTATCAGGATCACCTGGGAGTTCATCGTCTCCTGGAAAACCTGCGCGGTGCCGGCAAAGCTGCCGCGCACGCTGGAGGGAACGCCAAGCTGGGTCATGGCGCGGACGATGGCGTCGCTCGCCTCGGACAACGAGGTGCCGGTGGGCAGGTTAAAGGAGATGGTCGAAGCGGCCGACAGCCCCTGATGGTTGACCGACAGCGGCGCGTTGGCGGGCTGCCAGCTGGCAAAATAGGAGAGCGGAATCGCCTTGCCGTCGCTGTTGATCACAAACATCTTCTCCAGTGCGCTGATATCCTGGGTGTAACGCGGATCGACCTCCATCACCACTTTGTACTGGTTCAGTGGCTGATAGATGGTGGAGATCTGTCGCTGGCCGAAGGCGTTATTCAGCAGGCTGTTAGCCGCCTCGACGTCGATGCCGAGCCGCGCCATGGTTTCGCGATCGTAGATCAGGTCCATCTCCGCGCCATTATCCTGTTGATCGGAGTTGACGTCCGCCAGCTGCGGCAGGGCCGCCAGCGCCTTGCGGATCTTCGGCTCCCATTCACGCAGCGCCGCCAGATCGTCGGAGAGCAGGGTGTACTGGTAGCTGGCGTTCGACTGGCGGCCGCCAACGCGGATATCCTGAACGGCCATCAGAAAGAGATTCGCCCCCGGCTCTTTCGCAAGCTTCCCGCGCAGGCGGTCGATCACCTGCTGGGCGGTTTCGTTACGCTCGCCGCGCGGCTTGAGGGTGATAAACATCATGCCGCTGTTGACCCGCGAGCCGCCGGTAAAGCCGGTGACGTTATCCACCGCCTTATCCTCGCGAATGATCTTCATAAAGTCCTGCAGCTTGCCGCGCATCGCCTGGAAAGAGATGCTCTGGTCCGCCTGGATCCCCCCCATCAGCACGCCGGTATCCTGCTCCGGGAAGAAGGTTTTCGGAATGGTGATGTAGAGCCAGACGTTGAGCGCGATGGTGGCGAGCAGCACCACCCCCACAAGCCGGGTGTGGTTTAAGACCCATTTCAGCGATCGGCCATAGCCCGCCTGCAGCCGCATCAGCAGCCGTCCGAACCCTCTGGCGCGCGGCTGCGAGCGGGGTGTGCTGCGTTTAAGCATCCAGCCGCACATCATTGGAGTGAGGGTCAGGGAGATGAGCAGCGAAATGCCGATCGCCACCGACAGCGTGACGGCAAATTCGCGCAGCAGACGGCCCGGCAGCCCCTCCATCAGCAGCAGCGGCAGAAAGACCGCCACCAGCGAGAGGCTCATGGAGAGCACCGTAAAGCCCACCTCCCGCGAGCCCTGCAGCGCCGCCTGCAACGGTTTCATCCCCGCCTCCAGGTGGCGGGAGATATTCTCCAGCACCACGATGGCGTCATCCACCACAAAGCCGGTGGCGATGGTCAGCGCCATTAACGAGAGGTTGTTGAGGCTAAAGCCGCAGAGGTACATGGCGGCGAAGGTACCGATCAGCGACACCGGCACCGCCACCGCTGGAATAAGCGTCGCGCGTCCGGAGCGCAGGAAGAGGAACACCACCAGGATCACCAGCGCCACCGAGATCACCAGCGTCTGCTCCACCTCCTCCAGCGAGGCGCGAATCGTGGGGGAGCGATCCTGGGCGATTTGCAGATCGATAGCCGCCGGAATGGTCTCCTGCAGCTCCGGCAGACGGTCGCGGATGCTGTTTACCGTCTGGATAATATTGGCTTCCGGCAGCTTGCGGATCATCAGCAAAATGGCCGGTTTCGCGTTGGTCATCCCCGCGTTGCGCACATCCTGCACCGAGTCGGTGACCGTAGCCACGTCGCTCAGCCGCACCGCCGCGCCGTTGTTGTAGTGAATGATTAACGGCTGATATTCGGCGGCGGTTTTTAGCTCGTCGTTGGTCTGGATCTGCCAGCGGTGGCTGGTATCCTCCACCGCCCCCTGCGGCCTGCGCACGTTGGCGTTGCTGATGGTGGTGCGCACGTCGTCCAGCGAGACGCCCTGATTGAACAGCGCCTGCGGGTTAAGCCCCACGCGTACGGCAGGAAGCGAGCTGCCGCCCACGTCCACATCGCCCACGCCGTCAATCTGGGCGATGGTTTGCGCCAGCTGGGTGGAGGCGAAATCGTACAGCTCGCCCTGGGAGTAGGTGTCCGAGGTGAGCGTTAAGATCATGATCGGCGCGTCGGAGGGGTTGGCCTTGCGGTAGGTCGGACGGCTCGGCATACCGCTTGGCAGCAGGCTCTGGGCGGCGTTGATCGCCGCCTGCACGTCGCGCGCCGCGCCGTTGATGTCGCGGTCGAAATTAAACTCCAGAATGATGCGTGTGCTGCCGAGCGAGCTGCTGGAGGTCATCTCATTAACCCCCGCAATCCGCCCGAGAGAGCGCTCCAGCGGGGTTGCCACCGACGAGGCCATGGTCTCCGGCGAGGCGCCGGGCAGCGAAGCGCTGACCATGATCACCGGAAAATCGACCTGCGGCAGCGGGGCCACCGGCAGCAGCCGGAAGCCGAGCACGCCGCAGAGGGTAATGGCGAGCGAAATCAGGATCGTCGCCACCGGGCGGTAGATGAAGAGGGCGAAAAACTTCATTACGCCTCCTCTTCACGCTTCGGGAAGCGGGCCTTCATCTTCAGCGCCAGGCTGTCAAACAGCAGGTAGATAACGGGCGTGGTAAAGAGCGTCAGCACCTGGCTAACCAGCAGTCCGCCCACCATGCCGATGCCGAGCGGGCGGCGTAATTCCGCGCCGACGCCGGTACTGAGCATCAGCGGGAGGGCGCCAAGCAGCGCCGCCAGCGTGGTCATCAGGATCGGGCGAAAACGCAGCAGACAGGCCTGGTAGATCGCCTCGCGTGGCGCCATTCCCTGCTCGCGCTCGGCGGCCAGCGCAAAGTCGATCATCATGATGGCGTTTTTCTTGACGATGCCGATCAGCAGGATAATACCGATAATGGCGATCACATCCAGCTCGCTGCCGGCGAGCATCAGCGCCAGCAGCGCGCCCACCCCCGCCGTCGGCAGGGTGGAGAGGATGGTAATGGGGTGAATAAAGCTCTCGTAGAGCACCCCGAGCACGATATACATCGCCACCACCGCCGCGACAATCAGCCAGACGGTGCTGCCGAGCGCCGCCTGGAAGGCCAGCGTGCTCCCCTGGAACTGGGTCTGAATATCGGACGGGAAGCCGAGCGTTTTCTCGGTGTTCTGGATAGCCTCCACCGCCTCGCCCAGTGAATAGCCCTCCGGCACGTTAAACGAGATGGTGGTGGAAGGGAACTGATCGAGGTGGTTCACCGACAGGGGGGTAAAGCGCTCCTCCACTTTAGCGATAGCGCTCAGCGGTACGATGCCGCCGTCGCTGCTGGTGAGGCGAATGGAGTCCAGCGCCGCGAGCCCTGGCGTCTGGTCGGTATTGTGCTCCAGCACCACGCGGTACTGGTTCGCCTGGGTGTAGATGGTGGAGATCAGCCGCTGGCCGAAGGCGTTATAAAGCGCGTTATCCACGTCCGCCATGGTGATCCCCAGCCGGCTGGCGGTATCGCGGTTGACGTTAACGTAGGCGGCCAGCCCCTTGTCCTGCCAGTCGCTGCTGACGTCGGAAAGCTGCGGCAGCGCCTGGAGCTTCTCCATTAGCGGCGGCACCCAGGTGCTGAGCGCGTCAAGGCTGGTGGCCTGCAGGGTAAACTGATACTGGGTGCGGCTCACCGTGGTATCAATGGTGAGATCCTGCGTCGGCTGGAGATAAAGCGCCACGCCGGGCACCTTCGCCACCGCGTTCTGAAGCCGCTCAATCACGGTGTTGACCCGGTCGTCGCGGTCATCCAGTGGCTTAAGGTTAATCTGCAAACGGGCGCTGTTCAGCGCCGGGTTAGTGCCGTCCACGCCGACAAAGGCGGTCAGGCTCTCTACCGCCGGATCTTTTAAGATGATATCGGAGATCACCTGCTGGCGCTGGGCCATGCTGGCAAACGAGGTGGACTGCGGCGCCTGCAGGGTACCCTGGATAATGCCGTTATCCTGCACCGGGAAAAACCCTTTCGGGATGAAGATCCAGAGCATCACGCTTAAGGCCAGCGTCCCCAGCGCCACGCCGAGCGTCGCCCACGGGTGGTTAAGCACCTTCGCCAGCAAACGCCCGTAACCGGCGATGATCCGCTCGAACATTCGCTCGGAAGCGAGTGAAAAACGGTTCTGCTTGCGTAGCGACTCGTGGCTTAGCATGCGGGCGCACATCATCGGCGTCAGGGTCAGCGAGACCACGGCGGAGATAAGGATCGCCACCGCCAGCGTCACCGCAAATTCGCGGAACAGACGGCCAACGATATCGCCCATAAACAGCAGGGGGATCAGCACCGCAATCAGCGAGAAAGTCAGGGAGATAATGGTAAAGCCGATCTCGCCCGCCCCTTTCAGCGCGGCGGCGAGCGGTTTCTCCCCTTTTTCGATATAGCGGGAGATGTTCTCGATCACCACGATGGCGTCATCCACCACAAAGCCGGTGGCGATGGTGAGCGCCATCAGGGTCAGGTTATTGATCGAAAAATCGAGGAAGACCATCACCGCAAAGGTGCCCACCAGCGAGAGCGGCACCGCCACGGCGGGGATAATGGTCGCCGGAACGTTGCGCAGGAAGAGGTAGATGATCATCACCACCAGCGCGATCGCCAGCATCAGCTCGAACTGGGTGTCGCTGACCGAGGCGCGGATATTAGTGGTGCGATCGGAGAGCACCTTCACGCTCACCGATTTCGGCAGGCTTTCGATTAACTGCGGCAGCATGGCGCGAATGCTGTCGGCGGTATCGATGATATTGGCCCCCGGCTGACGCTGCACGTTCATCACAATCGCCTGCTGCTTATTGGCCCACGCGCCGAGCCAGCTATTTTCCGCCCCCTGCTCAACGGTGGCCACATCCCCCAGACGCACCGGCGCGCCGTTCTGATAAGCGACCACCAGCTGGCGGTACTCGTCGGCGGACTGCATCTGGTCGTTGGCGGAGAGGGTCACCGCGCGGGTCGGGCCGTCGAGCGAACCTTTGGCGGAGTTGACGTTGGCGTTGCTGATGGCGCTGCGAATGGTTTCGCTGGTTAAGCCCAGCGCGGCAATCGCCTGGGCGTTAAGCTTCACGCGCACCGCCGGACGCTGGCCGCCGGATAAGGTCACCAGACCGACGCCGGAGACCTGTGAAATTTTCTGCGCCACGCGGGTCTCCACCATATCTTCGACCTGAGTCATCGGCATGGCGGAGGAGGTGACGGCAAGCGTCATAATCGGCGGATCGGCCGGGTTGACCTTGCTGTAGACCGGCGGGTTCGGCAGGTCGGAGGGGAGCAGGTTGGTGGCGGCGTTGATCGCGGCCTGCACCTCCTGCTCGGCCACGTCCAGCGGCAGGGTGAGCTGGAACTGCAGCGTGACCACCGACGCGCCGCCGGAACTTTGCGACGACATCTGTTTCAGGCCGGACATCTGGCCGAACTGCCGCTCCAGCGGGGCGGTAATGGCAGAAGTGACCACGTCGGGGCTGGCGCCCGGGTAGAGGGTCACCACCTGGATGGTGGGATAATCGACTTCCGGCAGCGCCGACACGGGAAGAAACCGATAGCCGATAATCCCGGCCAGCAAAATCGCCACCATCAGCAGCGTTGTAGCGACGGGGCGCATAATGAACAGGCGTGACGGCCCGCCTGTGGCGCGGGGAGGCATCACCTGCATCAGGATTTCGCTCCACGTTGCGGCTTCTCTGCGGCGGCGCTCTGCGCTTCCACCACTTCGACTTTCGCCCCTTCGGTCAGGCGATCGATACCGTCCGTTACCACGCGATCGCCCGCGGAGAGCCCGGCGCTAATCACGACCGTCTGGCTGTTCTGAATGCCGGTGGTGACCAGGTGTTTGCTGACCTTGTTATCGTCGTTCAGCACCCAGACAAAGTTGCCGTCGTTACCCATCTGCAGGGCGGCGGCGGGGATCACCACCGCGTTCTCTTCAGTGGCGACCAGCATCCGGGCGTTAACGAACTGGTTAGGGAAAAGGGCGTCATCCTGGTTGTTAAAACGCGCCTTCAGCTTAATGGTGCCGGTGGTGGTATCGATCTGGTTATCGAGACTCAGCAGCGTGCCGTCGCTGAGCTTGTTTTTGTTGGCGCGATCCCAGGCTTCCACCGTCAGCGGCGTGCCTGCCTTCTTCGCCTGCATGATAGTGGCGATATCGCTCTCCGGCAGGGTAAAGACCAGGTCGATAGGGTGGGTCTGGGTGATCACCACGATGCCAGTGGTGTCGCCGCTCGCGATCTGGTTGCCGATATCGACCTGCTTCAGGCCGACGCGCCCGTCGATGGGGGCGGTGATGCGGCTCCAGTCAAGCTGCAGCTGGGCGCTGGCGACGGCGGCTTCATCCGCCTTGATGGTGCCCTGGGACTCGCTCACCAGCGACTGCTGGGTATCCAGCTCCTGGCGGGAGACCAGATTGGTTTTCACCAGCTGTTGATAGCGGGCCAGATCCCGGCGCGCGTTAGCCAGCGTCGCTTTATCTTTTGCCAGCTGTCCCTGCGCCTGGGCGAGAGCAACCTTAAACTGGCTCGGGTCGATTTCCGCCAGCAGATCCCCCGCTTTGACCTGCTGCCCTTCCTGGAAGTGGATGGCCATCAGTTGGCCGTCGACGCGGCTGCGCACCGTGACGGTGTTGGCGGCGGTAATGGTGCCAAGCCCGGTGAGATAACGAGGAACAGACTGGGTGATAGCGGTGGCGGCCTGCACCGGTGCGAGCGCGCCGCCGCGCATCCCTGGACGCCCGCCGCCGGCCGGACGCTGTGGATTGCTGGCGCCTGCGGGCGCCGATGAACCGGAAGTGTGACTGTGCCAGTACCAGGCGGCGGCAAATACCACCACAATGAGACCTGCTGCAATTGCCCAGCGGGATTTATGACTGCCTTTCATCGTTATATGTTCTCATCCTGAAAATACTTCGGGGGAATGATACTAGTTTAGTAAGTCATTGAAGGAGAAAAATGGAGGAAATATGAAACACCGTCGGGAATTGTCTGAATGGCAGAGGGTGCCATAAAAAACGCCGGGTGGCGGATACAACAGCAAGAGCCCAAACCGTAGGCCGGGTAAGGCGGAGCCGCCACCCGGCACAACATCACGAGGTAAACACCACCTGCGCCCAGCGGGCCAGCCCGGCGGTGACCGAGCCGAAATCGTCGCCGCCCGCGACGGGGATGCCCGGTAATTTCTGCGCCAGCGCCTGCCTGATCAACGGCGAGCGGGCGCTGCCCCCGGTCAGGTAGATCACATCCGGCTGCGTGTTGCCGCTTTCAAGCGCCAGCTCAACCTGCTCCAGAATGCGCTGCAGCGGCTGCGCCAGCGCGATTTCAAGGCTCTCCTGCGTCAGGGCGGTGGCAAGCCCCTCGCTGATAAAGGGCAGCCCGACATCAAACACGGGGGCGTTGGACAGCGCGATTTTACTCTCCTCGGCGCTCCGCACCACGCGATAGCTCAGACGCTGGCGCCAGAGCTTCAGCAGCAGCTCGACCTTATCCGCCTCCCGGGCATCCCGCACCAGATCGTTCAGCAGACGACCGTTCGCCGCGCTGTAAAAATCACTCTGGGCCGGTACGTCGTTTATCGCCACCGCGTTCCACCAGGGCAGGATCGGCAGGGCGATCCCTTTCTCCGTTTGTCCCCCCATTCCCAGCAGCGGCATCAGGCTCTTGAACGCCAGGGCGATATCAAGATCGTTCCCGCCGATGCGACAGCCGCTGTGCCCCAGCAGGCTCTGCTCGCGGTCGCGGCGGGCATGCCACTGCGGCCCCATCAGCAGTAACGAACAGTCCGTAGTTCCGCCACCGATATCCACGACCAGAACGCGTTGCTCCTGTTGCAGCGTCGCTTCGAAATCGAGCCCGGCGGCGATCGGTTCGTACTGGAACACCACGTCGTTAAAGCCCGCCCGGTGCGCCGCGCGCTCCAGGATCCCCTGCGCCTGGTGGTTGGCCTCGTCGCCGCCCAGCCCCTGGAAGTTGATGGGGCGGCCAATCACCGCCTGGTTAATCGTCTCGCTCACCTGCGTCTGCGCCTGCTGGCGGATATGCAGCATCATGGCGCAGACCAGATCCTCAAACAGCGCCACCTGCTGCGGCTTCAGGCCGCTGGCGCCGAGGAACGATTTTGGCGACTTAACGAAGTAGACCTCTTCCGGGTCATCCACGTACTGTGCAAGCGAGGCAAGCCCGAACTGCACGCTGGCGGGGGTCACCTCGATATCCTCGTCACGGTTATAGTTCACCGCCCGGCGCAGCAGCGCCCGGGTCTCTTCCCCCGACGCCTCCACCTGATGGTGGCGATAGAGCCACTCGCTCACCGCCTCACGCGTGGGGGCGCAAAGCATCGACGGCAGCAGCGTACCGCCGTTCTCCATCTTCAGCAGTCGTGGAGTACCGTTCTCCATTACCGCAACGGAACAGTTTGCCGTTCCATAATCAAAGCCAATAAACACTGCCGTCGTCCCCATGCCGTTGAGAAAGGGCGAGACTTTAGCGAAATGGCGCGTTAACGACAACTCTGAATATCTCAGCAAGGCGAGATTCTCCTGTGCGGGTTATGCTGAATAAAACCCTGAAAGGAGCCGTAATGTATACCCTGAACTGGCAGCCGCCTTATGACTGGCAATGGATGTTGAGCTTTCTCGCCGCCCGTGCGGTGGAGGGCATTGAGACCGTGACCGGGGACTATTACGAGCGCAGCCTGGAGCTGGACGGGCATCGCGGCCTGTTTCGCGCCACGCCGGATGTCGATCGTCATCAGCTGAAGGTCACCCTGAGCGAGGGGCTGCAGCCGGTGGCGCAAGCCTGTCTGGCCCGCGTGGAGCGCCTCTTCGATCTGCGCTGCGACCCGCAGCAGGTTGCGGCGGCGCTGGGGGAGCTGGGGGCGGCGCGACCGGGACTGCGTCTGCCGGGCTCGGTGGAGGCCTGGGAACAGGGGGTGAGGGCGATCCTCGGTCAGCTGGTGAGCGTGGCGATGGCCGCCAGGCTCACCTCCCGCGTGGTGGCGCGCTATGGCGAGCCGCTGGCCACCTGCCCTGGCTACCGCTGTTTCCCTCAGGCGTCGGTACTGGCGGAGGCTGACCCGCTGGTGCTGAAAGGGCTTGGGATGCCGGTGCGACGCGCCGAGGCGTTAATTCATCTGGCGCGCGCCGTAATGGAAGGGCGGTTTCCCCTCACGCCGCCCGAGGATGTGGAGGCGGGGATGAAGGCGCTGCAGCAGCAGCCCGGCATTGGGCGCTGGACCGCCAGCTACTTTGCGCTGCGCGGCTGGCAGGCTAAAAATGTCTTTTTGCCGGATGATTACCTGATTAAGCAGCGTTTCGCCGGGATGACCCCTGCGCAGATCCGCCGCTACGCCGAACGCTGGCAGCCCTGGCGATCCTACGCCCTGCTGCATATCTGGTATACCGACGGCTGGCAGCCTAATTAATGCCAAAGTAGCTGGTGCTCAATAAGAGCTCCAGCGGCTGCGGCGCGCCGATGGCGTCGCCGTAGATAAAATCGATGCCGATCCCGGAAAGGGTATCCATCAACAGCGGCGCGTCGCTCGGTCCGGCGATGGTTTTCATCCCCAGACGCTGGGCGTTGCCCTGAATAATGGTCACCATCATCTCATCCATCAGGTTGGCGTGGACGTTTTTCACCAGCTCCCGATCCAGCATCAGGTAGTCGGCAGCGCCGGGCTTAAGCTGGTTGAAGAGATCCATATTGCCCCCCACGTCGCTTAAGATTATCCGGCAGCCCGCCTGACGCAGCTTCTGCAGCCCTTCCTGCACCGCAGCCTCCTGCCGTTCCGTCACCTGCGACGGGATCACCAGATGCAGCAGCCGTCCCGGCAGGGGACTTATTTCCAGCAGCGCCAGCAGCTCATCCATCAGCGTGGCGCTGACCAGCCCCTCGGCGGAAAGCGGCAGCGCCACCCCCATGCCTTTGCTCGCCACCTGCGTCGCGCAGCAACGGAAGAACTCCTGGAAGAGACGACGATCGAGCGCGTGCAGCAGTTCCGGCTCCGCCAGACCGGCGCGGAAGGCATGCTCTTCTACCTTCTCGCCCTGGCTGGTCCAGAGCTGCAGGGAGATAAGCCAGAAGCTACTGCTCTCCGGGATCCGCGGCGAGGCGACGCTGCGGGCCACCATCACCAGCGGGTTCTCTTTGATCATGTGCCACTGTTCGTCCAGCGGCAGGGTGTTACGCGTCGCGTGCATCCGCTCCTGCTGCGGCTCGTAAACCGTCACCACGCCGCGTCCGCTGTTTTTCGAAGCGTAGCAGGCGATATCGGCCTGCGACATGACCTCCGCCGCCTGCAGGTTGCGGTCATTAATCAGCGTGATCCCGGCGCTGGCGCCGATCCGGTGCAGCCGCCCCTCCCACATAAAGTGGTAATCATTGATGGCATTAATAATGCGCCCGGCGATATAGCGCGCGCTCTCCACGTTGCAGTCCGGCAGCAGCAGGCCAAATTCATCGCCGCCGAGACGCGCCAGCACGTCGCTTGAGCGCAGCAGGCTGAGCATCAGGGAGGCGAGCTCCCGCAGCAGGGCGTCGCCCGCCGCGTGGCCGGCGGTGTCGTTCACCGCCTTAAAGCGGTCGAGATCGATAAAGACCAGCGCGTGATGCTGGTGGGTCTCCTGCACGTTCTGCAGCAGGCGTTTAAGCTGAGTCTCAAAGCTGACGCGATTTGCCAGATGGGTGAGGGCGTCGTGCGACGCGCTGTAGCTCAGCTGACGCAACATTTTGCGCGACTCCGTCACATCCTGGATCACCAGCACAAAGCCGATATTGTGACCATCAAGGGTGCTGAGGGGGGTAATGCTGTAGTGAATGTCGTAGATGCCGCCGCCGCGGCAATGGAGCACCAGATCCTGCTCGATATCGGCGCGCGACATATCGCCGCTGTGAATATTTTCCAGCAGCGGGCCGTTGTCGCTGAAGGTGATGCGCAGCACGCTGAGAAGCGGCTGGCTTAGCGCCTGCTCCTGCGTCCAGCCGCTCATCTTCTCCGCCACCGGGTTCATAAAGGTGATGTTCATGTCGACGTCGGTGCAGAGCACCGCCTCTCCGATAGAGTCGAGCGTGATATGCAGACGCTCCTTCTCCTGGAAAAGCGCTTCGTTAAGCTGTTTGACCTCCGTCATATCCATATTGATACCGAGCAGGCGCTCCACTTCGCCCTGCTTGTTCAGCACCCGGTTCGCAAGCGCGCGGATATGGCGCACCCCCTCTTTGACGCGGATACGGAACTCCAGCTTCAGCGGCGCTCTGGCCGCCAGCGAATCGCGCACCGTCTGTTCCGCCTGCGCACGATCTTCCGGCAGCACGCATTCGTACCAGAGTTGCCAGGTCGGTTTCGTATGCGCCGGGATCTCATACAGCTCAAACATCCGCTGGTCCCAGCTGATCACGTCTGGTTCGAGATCCCACTCCCAGATGCCGATGCCGCCTGCTTCGTTAGCGAGCGTAATACGCTCCATCAGCCGCTTGTTGAGCCACTCGGTATGTTTAAGATCGTTAATGTCCTCTATCTGGGCGATAAAGTAGAGGGGCGAGCCGTCGGTGTGACGCACCACCGAAACTGCCAGCAGCGCCCAGACCACCTCGCCGCTGCGGTTGTAGTAGCGTTTCTCGATGGAGTAGCTGTTAATTTCGCCACGCACAAGCCGCTCAAGATTATCCATATCGCTGTGCAGATCTTCCGGCCAGGTGAGCTGCTGGAAGGTTAACGACTGTAGCTCCGACTGGCTGTAGCCAAGAAAATGGCAGAGCGCTTTATTGGCCTGCAGCCAGTGGCCGTCGATCCCCACCAGCGCCATGCCGATGGCGGAGTACTCCATGGCGTTGCGAAACCGCTCTTCGCTTTCGGTGATATGTTTACGCTCGGCGCGAAAGGCGTACATCACCATCGTCATCACATTGGCCGGCAGCAGCATCATCAGAAAGGGCAGCCATGGCGCGTTGATCATCGCGGTGGCGCTCTGTGGCAACATCGGGGCGGGATTGCGCGCCATCATCAGCGACACCATCATGGTGGTCACCAGAAAAACTAAAAACGCCTCCAGCCGGGGCAGCCGTACCGCGCTCCACATCAGCAATACGATGACGCAGGTAAAAGGCCAGGGCAGCCAGGTAATCGCCACCCAGCAGAGCACCAGCGTGACCGCCATCGTCAGGAGCGTCTCCAGCAGCAGGCGGGGATCGCGGTGCTTCAGCAGGTAGTGCGGCTTATAGAGCAGGCCGAGCGGCACCAGCGCCAGCGCGCCGATCGCCTCCGACAGAACCCAGACCAGAAACTGGCGCAGCGGCTCAGGGTGGGGGATCAGAAAGTGGATAAGCGTGCCGCCCAGCAGCGGGGGGATCAGGGCGCCGCCCACCGCCAGACGCAGCCAGTCCGCCAGATTTTGCAGCGGGTTATACCAGGGCAGCAGCTTGCGCAGCAGTAGCGCACCCACGCAGGCTTCAATGGCGTTGACGACGGTATAGGTCAGATTAATCGACTCCCAGGTGTTGAGCATCCAGGAGGCGAAAATATTACCAAACGAGCAGGCAAGGGCGATGCCCGGCCACATTTTGCCGGCGTGGCGGTAAAAGGCGACCATCATAATGGCGGTCGGGAACCAGAGCGGCGCTAAATAAGTTCCGGCATGCGTTAATTCGAGTGAGAAAAGGGTAAAGATAAAGGCGACCAGACCAAGAGTGACAAGCCGAAGTAGAGGAGCAGGGGGGGTAACCAAAACGCGCTGGTATTGTTTATTCATTACCGCTTTTTCCAGGGACGCCATGCCACAGGAGCCAGGTCCAGACGAATTAAATTTTGAGTTTGGATTATGCTAGTACAAACAATTTACAATTCCTATGCTGACTGCTCATAATTTGACACCATAAAGTTATTAATTAGTTAGCGCAGGGAAATTTTACGGTTAATGGTGGAAAGTTGAGCGGGAAAATTTCGCTCAGGGAAAATAGCCCGCTGGAAGCGGTCTCGCATTACCTGCGCATTCGACTGGTATCAGGCAGACGAAATCCCTATAATTGCCGCGTTTGACGCCGAGGCGTCTCCCTTTCTTCACTCCAGGTTAATCAGGTCGCTAAATTTATGACTGATAAGTCTCATCAGTGCGTCATTATAGGCATTGCCGGCGCATCCGCTTCAGGTAAAAGTCTTATTGCCAGTACGCTCTACCGCGAACTGCGCGAACAGGTTGGTGATGAGCACATCGGCGTAATTCCCGAAGACAGCTACTATAAAGACCAATCCCATCTTTCGATGGAAGAACGCGTTAAAACCAACTACGACCATCCTAACGCGATGGATCACAGCCTGCTGTTCCAGCATCTGGAAGCGCTAAAGAGCGGCAAAGCGATTGAACTGCCGGTTTACAGCTACGTTGAACATACCCGTACGCAAGAAACCGTGCGCATTGAGCCGAAAAAAGTCATTATTCTGGAAGGGATCCTGCTGCTCACCGACGCCCGCCTCAGGGAGTCGATGCACTTCTCCATTTTCGTGGATACGCCGCTCGACATCTGCCTGATGCGCCGTATCAAGCGCGACGTCAACGAGCGCGGCCGCTCTATGGATTCGGTGATGGCGCAGTACCAGAAAACGGTACGTCCGATGTTCCTGCAATTTATCGAACCGTCCAAACAGTATGCCGACATTATCGTGCCGCGCGGGGGGAAAAACCGCATCGCTATCGATATCCTGAAGGCGAAGATCAGTCAGTTTTTTGAATAAACCGCCCGAATTGTGTACCGTTCAAAGGTAACCGTTTGCCCTGCGCGCCTCCTGCAGCAGGGCATGATGCACGAAAGGAGAAAGTGCCATGCGTCTTTGTGACCGAGATATAGAAGCCTGGCTGGATGAAGGCCGCCTCTCTATTACGCCGCGGCCTCCCGTGGAGCGTATTAACGGCGTCACCGTTGACGTGCGTCTGGGGAACAAATTCCGTACCTTTAGCGGCCACACCGCGCCGTTTATCGATCTGAGCGGACCGAAAGACGAAGTCAGCGCCGCGCTGGATCGGGTGATGAGCGACGAAATCGTGATTGAGGATGGCGACGCCTTTTATCTCCATCCGGGCGAGCTGGCGCTGGCGGTCACCTTTGAGTCGGTGACCCTGCCTGCCGATCTGGTGGGCTGGCTCGACGGGCGCTCCTCCCTGGCGCGCCTGGGGCTAATGGTTCACGTCACCGCTCACCGTATCGATCCGGGCTGGTCAGGCCGTATCGTGCTGGAGTTCTTTAATGCGGGTAAACTGCCGCTGGCGCTGCGACCGGGCATGATGATCGGCGCGCTCAGCTTTGAGCCGCTGACCGGCCCGGCAGAACGACCTTATAATCGCCGCCAGGATGCGAAATATCGCGATCAGCAGGGTGCGGTGGCCAGCCGTATTGATAAAGACTGAGCGTAAGGCCGGTCCACTGAGGATGCCATGAGAAGAGTTCTGACAACGCTGATGATCTTGCTGGTGGTGCTGGTTGCTGGCCTTTCCGCGTTGGTGCTGCTGGTTAACCCGAACGATTTTCGCGCCTATATGGTGCGTCAGGTCGAAGCGCGCAGCGGGTATGAACTGAAGCTGGAAGGGCCGCTGCGCTGGCATGTCTGGCCGCAGCTCAGCATTCTTTCCGGTCGGATGTCGTTAACCGCCCCTGGGGCCTCGGCGCCGCTGGTGAGCGCCGACAACATGCGGCTGGACGTTGCGCTCTGGCCGCTGTTGTCGCATCAGCTCCAGGTGCAGCAGGTAATGCTCAAAGGGGCGGTGATTCAGCTGACACCGCAGACCGAGGCCGTTCGCGACAAGACCGCGCCGGTGGTGCCGCACGAGAACACCCTGCCGGATGCGCCTGAGGATGCGGGCTGGTCTTTTGATATCGGCAGCCTGAAGGTGGCTGATAGCCTGCTGGTCTTTCAGCATGAGGATGACGAGCAGGTGACGGTGCGCAACATCAACCTGCAAATGGACCAGGATGAACGTCACCGGGCCGCGGTGGAGTTTTCCGGGCGGGTGAACCGCAACCAGCGCGACATGAACATCACCATGAAGGCGAACGTCGACGCCTCCGATTATCCGCACCGGCTGACGGCAGATATCCAGCAGCTTGGCTGGACCCTTTCCGGCGCGGATCTGCCTGCGCAGGGGATTACCGGACAGGGAACGCTGCAGGCGGTCTGGCTTGAAGAGCAGAAGCAGCTTCAGCTCAACAATCTGCAGCTCCAGGCCAACGACAGCAAGCTGCAGGGGCAGGCGAACGTTATTCTTGACGAGGCGCCGAAGTGGGTCTTTGACCTGCAGTTTGACAAGCTCAACCTCGAAAATCTGCTCGCGCCGCAGGGCGATGCTGCCCCGCAGAGCAGAGCGGCGCAGACGGGGCAGGCGGCGAGACAGACGCGCCCGGTCATCTCCTCGGCGGTTGACCAGCCGGAATATAACGGTCTGCGCGGCTTTACCGCCGACATCAGGCTGAAGGCCAACAGCTTGCGCTGGCGCGGGATGGACTTTACCCAGGTCAACGCGCAGATGCTGAACCATGAGGGGCTGTTAACCATCACCGAGCTGAGCGGTCAGCTGGGCGACGGACGCCTTTCGCTGCCGGGCTCGCTGGATGTGCGCAAAGAGACCGCCAAAGCGGAGTTTCAGCCGCGGCTGGATAACGTTGAGATTGGCACTATCCTGAAGGCATTTAACTACCCTATCTCCCTGACCGGTCACCTGACGATGGCGGGGGATTTCTCCGGTAGCCGGATTGACGCCGACGCTTTCCGCCGCAGCTGGCAGGGGCAGGCGAAGGTCTCGCTAACCGGCACCCGCATGGAGGGGCTTAACTTCCAGCAACTGGTGCAGCAGGCGGTGGAGCGCAGCACCAGCGTCAAGGGGAGCGAGAGCTTTGATAACGCGACGCGTCTGGATCGCTTTACCAGCGATCTGACCCTCGACGATGGGCAGCTGACGCTGAACGCGATGGAAGGGGAGTCGTCCATGCTCGCGCTGACCGGCAGCGGTACGCTGGATCTGGTGCAGGAGAGCGCCGACACACACTTTAACGTGCGGGTGCTCGACGGCTGGGAAGGCGAAGGGAAGCTAGTGGATTTCCTGAAGGAGACGCCGATTCCCCTGCGCGTCTACGGCAAATGGCAGGCGCTGAACTACAACCTGCAGGTGGACCAGGTGCTGCGTAAACAGCTTCAGGGCGAGGCGAAGCGTCGTCTCAACGACTGGGCGGATAAGAACAAAGATTCGCAGAATGGCAAGGATGTGAAGAAGTTTTTGGATAAGCTTTAAGTCTGATTGCCCCTCACCCCGACCCTCTCCCCATAGGGGAGAGGGGAAAAGAGTGCCAGAGTTTTACGACCTGAGGGAAAAGCGAGTCGTGTCATATCTCCAGACAGCGCACCGGACAGTCCCCTCTCCCCAGAGGGGAGAGGGGGAAAGAGTGCCAGAGTTTTACGCCCTGAAGGGTAAAGCGAGCCGTGCCATATCTTCAAACAGCGCACCGGACAGTTCCCTCTCCCCTTTGGGGAGAGGGGGAACGAGTGCCAGAGTTTTACGACCTGAAGGGAAAAGCGAGTCGTGCCATATCTTCAAACAGCGCGCCGGACAGTCCCCTCTCCCCAAAGGGGAAATAGTGCCAGAGTTTTACGCCCTGAAGGGAAAAGCGAGTCGTGCCATATCTCCAGACAGTGCACCGGACAATCCCCTCTCCCCTTTGGGGAGAGGGTTAGGGTGAGGGGAAACCCGCCCAACCTACCGCTTCCCTACACCTCGTAATCCAGCGTCTCCTCTTTATGCAACGGAATCAACTGCACCTTCTGGACGCGGTGGCTCTCCACCTGCAGGGTTTTCAGCAGGTAGTCGCCCACCGTCACCTCTTCGCCCGGCTTCGGTATACGCTGCAGATACTCCATCAGCAGGCCCGCGATGGTGTGATATTCACGGCGTTCATCCAGCGGCAGCGGGACAAACTGCACCAGATCCTCCAGCGGCATATGCCCGTTGGCGGTCCAGGAGCCATCGGCGTTTTTCTGTATATCGTGCCGCGCGTCAATCTCATCCACTTCGTTGGGCAGATTCCCGGCGATGGTCTCCATGACGTCGCTGAGCGTCACCAGCCCTTCAACGGAACCAAATTCGTCCACCACAAAAGCGAAGTGGGTGCGGGCATTACGGAACTGCTCCAGCGCAGAGAGCAGCGGCAGTCCTTCAGGGAAAACCAGCGGCTGGCGCACCAGCACCTGTAGATCAAGCGGCTCGCCGCGAAGCTGCTGGTCAAGCAGATCGATAATATGCACCACGCCCACCATATCGTCAGACTCCTCGCCGCCGGTCACCACGATGCGGGTATGCTGGTTTTTGTCCAGCAGGGCGCGCACCTGCGCTTCTGGCGCGTTCAGGTCGATATGCTCAATGTCGTGACGCGAGGTCATAATGCTGCTGACGGTGCGCTGGTTCAGGTTCAGCACCCGCTCGATCATCAGCCGCTCCTGGCTGTTAAATATCTGGCTATCGTCATGATCGGCCAGCAGAGAGGCGGACTGGGCATCCAGCTCCGCATCCTCTTTCCTGCCGCTTAAGAGGCGCATCACCGTTTCGGCGGTGCGCTGGCGCAGCGTCTGGTTTGCCGAAAGGAAGCGGCGGCGATTAAAGATCGCCAGCTGGTTCAGCGCTTCGATTATCACCGAGAAGCCAATCGCGGCGTACAGGTAGCCCTTCGGAATATGAAAGCCAAATCCCTCCGCCACCAGGCTAAAGCCGATCATCAGCAGGAAACTGAGACAGAGGATCACGATAGTGGGATGGCTGTTGACAAAGCGCGTCAGCGACTTGCTCGCCATCACCATCAGGGAGATAGCGATAATCACCGCAGCCATCATGACCGCCAGATGATCCACCATCCCGACGGCGGTTATCACGGAATCGAGCGAAAAGACCGCGTCCAGCACCACGATTTGCGCCACCACGGCCCAGAACTTTGCCCCCCGGCGCTGGGTCGGGTTTTCGCTGTCTTTCCCCTCCAGCCGTTCGTTAAGCTCCACCGTTGCTTTAAACAGCAGGAAAAACCCGCCGATGAGCATAATCAGATCGCGGGCGCTAAAGCTCAGGCCGCGCACGGTGAAGAGGGGCGTCGTTAGCGTTACCAGCCAGGAGATCGAGGCGAGCAGCAGCAGGCGCATCCCCATCGCCAGCAGCAGCCCCGTTACCCGGGCGCGGTCGCGCTGGGCCGGAGGAAGCTTTTCGGCGAGGATAGCAATAAAGACGAGGTTATCGATACCGAGCACTAACTCGATGACGACAAGCGTCACCAGCCCGGCCCAGATTGATGGATCGGCAATCCATTCCATAGCGTAAGCAATACCTTCTGTTATATGACTAATGTCACACTTTGATCATGGATAAAGCTGGAGCAAATTTCAATGCCAGCCCGGAATTTCTCTTGCAGAACATAATAATAATAGCTGGTCAAATAACCTTATTATTTCCAGGTGGTATCATCATCATTAAAAAGAATGACGCGGATAAATTTCACAGAGCTGTTTTCTTTCCGGTTAATTGTCAATATAAAGAAAATCCTAAAACCAAAGAAATTTGCTCTTAATATTATTCTTAAAAGCAAAACTTCGGACAGTTGTCTCCTTGCCTGCTATTAGGTTAGCTGCAACAATTCTTCCAGCATCAAATGTTAAAACTTTTTGCTGCTATTTTTCATCTGGCCAACAGGGCTGAAATTCTTTCTCAGCCGGGCAATTAATTTGCCTGATATAAACCTGCGCGGCCATGTCTGAGAGGGTGTTTATCCATAAGATATTGTTAAGACAGTGGATTGGTAACTGAAAGCCAAGGGCGGTAGCGTGCCTGAAAGCGTGAGAATCAGCCTCGATTATTCTGTCAATAGCCAATGGATGAATAAGCATTTTTTAGGACTGATGCCAGTTATATTTCAAAAAGATTAACTGCATCGTGAATCTCTTCTGCAAGTACGCTTATTTAAATTGCACAGGATAATTACTCTGCCAAAGTGATAAATAATCAATGATGAAATCCAAAATGAAATTGATGCCATTATTGGTGTCTGTGACCTTGATGAGTGGTTGCACGGTCTTTCCCGGCAGCAATATGTCAACCATCGGCAAAGATGTGATAAAGCAACAGGATGCGGATTTCGACCTTGACCGCATGGTGAATGTCTATCCCTTAACCCCGCGCCTCGTCGAACAATTACGGCCTCGTCCTAACGTTGCGCAGCCGAATGTGTCGCTGGATCAGGAGATCTCCACCTATCAGTACCGCGTTGGGCCGGGTGATGTGATTAACGTTACCGTGTGGGATCACCCGGAGCTGACGACGCCAGCCGGTCAGTACCGTAGCTCAAGTGATACCGGCAACTGGGTCCAGCCGGACGGCACCATGTTCTACCCCTATGTCGGCAAAGTCCGCGTCGTAGGCAAGACTCTGGCGGAAATTCGTAGTGATATTACCGGCCGTTTAGCGCAGTACATCGCTGACCCGCAGGTGGACGTTAATATCGCCGCGTTCCGCTCGCAGAAAGCCTATATCTCCGGCCAGGTGAATAAATCGGGCCAGCAGGCGATCACCAACGTGCCGCTGACGGTGCTGGATGCGATTAACGCCGCGGGCGGCCTGACGGAAGATGCCGACTGGCGCAACGTGGTGCTCACCCATGACGGAAAAGAGGAGCGTATTTCGCTACAGGCGCTGATGCAAAACGGCGATCTGAGCCAGAACCGCCTGCTCTACCCGGGCGACATTCTCTACGTGCCGCGTAATGACGATCTGAAAGTGTTCGTGATGGGCGAGGTGAAAAAGCAGAGCACGCTCAAGATGGACTTCAGCGGCATGACGCTCACCGAAGCGCTGGGCAACGCCGAAGGTATCGATCTGACCTCCTCCAACGCCAGCGGCATCTTTGTTATCCGTCCGCTGAAAGGCAAGGGGACCGACGGCAAGATCGCCAATATCTACCAGCTTGATATGTCCGACGCGACCTCGCTGGTGATGGCGACCGAGTTCCGCCTGCAGCCTTACGACGTGGTTTATGTCACCACCGCACCGGTTGCCCGCTGGAACCGTCTGATCAACCAGTTGCTGCCAACCATCAGTGGCGTTCGCTACATGACGGACACGGCAAGCGACCTTCACACCTGGTAATGCGCGATGTTTAACAAAATTCTGGTGGTCTGTGTGGGGAATATTTGCCGTTCCCCTACGGCAGAAAGACTGCTCAAACAGTATCTGCCCGCTCTGACGGTGGAATCCGCCGGGCTGGGAGCACTGGTGGGCAAATGTGCCGACCAGCGGGCGACGGAGGTTGCCACCGCGCACGACCTCTCGCTGGACGGGCATTGCGCCCGTCAGATAACCGCCCGCCTGTGCCGCGAATATGATCTGATCCTCACGATGGAAAAACGCCATATCCACGCGCTCTGTGAGATTGCTCCCGAGATGCGCGGCAAGGTGATGCTGTTTGGTCACTGGGATAACGAATGTGAGATCCCCGATCCCTATCGCAAAAGCCGCGAGGCGTTTGAAGCGGTTTACACCTTACTCGATCGGTCTGCCCAACAGTGGGCGCAGGCACTGAAAGCTCAGCAGGGATAACAATGACAGAAAAGACAAAACCTTCTGCCGCCCCGATGTCGGGCAGTGATGAAATTGATATCGGCCGCCTGATTGGCACCGTCGTCGAGGCTAAATGGTGGGTGCTGGGCATTACCGCCCTGTTTGCGGTCTGCGCCTTCATCTATACCCTTTTCGCCACGCCAATCTACAGCGCCGACGCGCTGGTGCAGATTGAACAGGATACCGGTAATTCGCTGGTGCAGGATATCGGCTCGGCGCTTTCCAATAAGCCGCCCGCATCGGAAGCAGAAATACAGCTGATTCAGTCGCGTCTGGTGCTGGGCAAAACCGTTGACGATCTCGACCTCGATATCTCCGTGACCAAAAATACCTTCCCGATTTTCGGGGCGGGCTGGGATCGGCTGATGGGCCGTCAGAACGACACGGTGAAGGTCACCACCTTTAACCTGCCGAAAGGCTCGGGCGACACGGTCTTTACCCTGACGGTGCTGGGGCCGAAACAGTATCAGCTCACCAGCGACGCCGGGTTTGACGCCCGCGGCGAGGTAGGTCAGCCGCTGCGTAAAGCGGGCGTGGAGATGATGGTCAGCGCCATTCACGCGCAGGAAGGGAGCGAGTTTACCGTCACTAAGTTCTCCACCCTGGGGATGATCAACAACCTGCAAAACAACCTGACCGTAACGGAAAACGGCAAAGATACCGGCGTGCTGAGCCTCACCTTTACCGGTGAAGACCGGGATCAGATCCGCGACATCCTCAACAGCATTACCCGCAACTACCTTGAGCAGAACGTGGCGCGCAAGTCGGAAGAGGCGGGCAAAAGCCTGGCTTTTCTCGCGAAGCAGCTGCCGGAAGTGCGCGCGCATCTGGATGACGCCGAGAACAAGCTGAACGCCTACCGTCAGGATAAGGATTCGGTGGATCTGCCGCTGGAGGCCAAATCGGTGCTCGACTCGATGGTCAACATCGACACCCAGCTCAACGAGCTGACCTTTAAAGAGGCGGAGATCTCCAAACTCTATACCAAACGCCACCCGGCTTACCGCACCCTGATGGAAAAACGCCAGGCGCTGGAGGAGGAGAAGGCGAAGCTGAACAACCGCGTGACCGCGATGCCGAAGACCCAGCAGGAGATCCTGCGGTTGACCCGCGACGTGGAGTCGGGCCAGCAGGTCTATATGCAGCTGCTGAATAAACAGCAGGAGCTGAAGATCACCGAAGCGAGCACCGTAGGCGACGTACGTATCGTCGACCCGGCTATCGCCCAGCCGGGCGTGCTGAAGCCGAAGAAAATGCTGATTATTTTGGGCAGCATTATTCTCGGCCTGATGCTCTCTATTGTGGGCGTACTGTTGCGATCGCTCTTTAACCGCGGTATCGAAAGCCCGCAGGCGCTGGAAGAGCATGGCATCAGCGTTTATGCCAGCATCCCGCTCTCTGAGTGGCAAAAATCGCGTGACAGCGTCAAGACCATCAAAGGGGTCAAACGCTACAAGCAGAGCCAGCTGCTGGCGGTGGGTAATCCGACCGACCTGGCGATCGAGGCGATTCGCAGCCTGCGCACCAGCCTCCACTTCGCCATGATGCAGGCTAAGAACAATGTGCTGATGATGACCGGGGTCAGCCCCTCCATCGGTAAAACCTTTGTCTGCGCCAACCTTGCTGCGGTGATAAGCCAGACCAACAAGCGGGTGCTGCTCATCGACTGCGATATGCGCAAAGGCTACACCCACGAGCTGCTGGGGACCAACAACGTCAACGGCCTCTCTGAGATCCTGCTGGGCAAAGGAGAGATTGCCCAGTGCGCTAAGCCGACCTCCATCACCAACTTTGACCTCGTGCCGCGCGGCCAGGTGCCGCCGAACCCGTCAGAGCTGCTGATGAGCCAACGCTTCACCCAGCTGGTGGAGTGGGCCAGTAAAAACTACGACCTGGTACTGATCGATACCCCGCCGATCCTGGCGGTGACCGATGCGGCGATTGTCGGCCGTCATGCGGGCACCACCCTGATGGTGGCGCGTTACGCGGTCAACACGCTTAAAGAGGTGGAGACCAGCCTCAACCGCTTCGAGCAGAACGGCATCGAGGTGAAAGGGGTGATCCTTAACTCCATCTTCCGCCGCGCGACCGGGTACCAGGATTACGGGTATTACGAGTACGAATATAAGTCTGACAGTAAGTAAATTATTTCCCCTCACCCTAACCCTCTCCCCAAAGGGGAGAGGGGACGGTCCGGCGCGGTTTCACCCTCTATCCACAGGGAGAGGGGACGGTCCGGCGCGGTTTCATCCTCTTCCCGCAGGGAGGAGGGGACGGTCCGGCGCGGTTTCACCCTCGCCCCAAAGGGGAGAGGGGACAATCCGGCGCGGTTTTCACCCTCTGCCCAAAGGGGAGAGGGGACAGTCCGGCGCGGTTTTCACCCTCTCCCCTCTGGGGAGAGGGCTGGGGTGAGGGGCAAAACAGCCATTCGGGGAAAAAAATGACCACACAACGGCCTTTAATTTCTGTCTATATGCCAACATGGAACCGGCAGCAGCTGGCGATCCGCGCGATTAAATCCGTGCTGCGCCAGGACTACGATAACTGGGAATTGATCATCGTGGACGACTGCTCCTCTTCTTATGAGCAGCTGGCGCAGTTTGTCGCCGGGCTGAACGATCCGCGCGTGAGCTATACCCGTAACGCCATTAACTCTGGCGCCTGCGCGGTACGTAATCAGGCCATTATGCAGGCGCGGGGGGAGTATCTTACCGGCATCGATGATGATGATGAGTGGACGCCAAACCGCCTGTCGGTCTTTCTCTCGCACCAGGCGCAACTGGTCACCCACGCCTTTTTATACGCCAACGACTATGTCTGCCAGGGGGAGGTCTACTCCCAGCCGGCGAGCCTGCCGCTTTACCCCAAGTCGCCGTACTCCCGTCGGCTTTTCTACAAGCGCAACATCATCGGCAACCAGGTCTTTACCTGGGCCTGGCGCTTTAAGGAGTGTCTGTTCGACACCGAGCTGAAGGCGGCGCAGGACTACGACATCTTCCTGCGGATGGTGGTGGAGTATGGCGAGCCGTGGAAGGTGGAAGAGGCGACGCAGATCCTGCACATCAACCACGGGGAGATGCAGATCACCTCGTCGCCGAAGAAGTTTTCCGGCTATTTCCATTTTTACCGCAAGCACAAGGACAAATTCGACCGGGCGAGCCGCAAGTATCAGCTCTTTACCCTCTACCAGATCCGCAACAAGCGCATGAACTGGCGCACGCTGGTCACGCTCTTTTCGGTACGTAACACCAAGCGTCTGGCTGACGGGCTGCGGGGGAAATAATGCTGCTGGAAGATTGTCGCGCAAACAGCTGGAGCCTGCGCCCGTGCTGCATGGTTCTGGCCTACCGGATCGCGCATTTTTGCTCCGTCTGGCGCAAAAAAAACGTACTGAATAATCTCTGGGCCGCGCCGGTGCTGGTGCTCTACCGCCTGATAACCGAGTGTCTTTTTGGCTATGAGATCCAGGCCGCCGCCACCATTGGCCGCCGCTTCACCATCCATCACGGTTACGCCGTGGTGATCAATAAATGCGTGGTGGCCGGGGATGATTTTACCATCCGTCACGGCGTCACCATTGGCAACCGCGGGCCGGAGAGTCTGGCCTGCCCGGTGATTGGCAACAACGTCGAGCTGGGCGCAAACGTGGTGATGATTGGCGATATCACGGTAGGCAATAACGTCACCGTGGGGGCAGGAAGCGTGGTGCTGGACAGCATTCCCGATAACGCGCTGGTGGTGGGGGAAAAGGCCCGCGTGAAGGTGATCAAATGAATATTCTGCAATTTAACGTCCGCCTCGCAGAGGGCGGCGCGGCAGGCGTGGCGCTGGATCTGCACCAGCGGGCGCTGCAAAAAGGGTTGTCGTCGCGTTTTGTTTACGGCTACGGCAAGGGTGGCAAAAAAAGCGTCAGCCATGATAACTATCCGCAGGTGATTAAACAGACGCCGCGCCTGACCTCTATGGCCAATATTGCGCTGTTCCGTCTCTTCAACCGCGATCTGTTCGGCAACCTGAAAAATCTCTGTCGCACCGTCACCCGCAGCGCCGGGCCGGTGGTGCTGCACTTTCACGTGCTGCACAGCTACTGGTTAAACCTGGAAGAGGTGGTGGCGTTCTGTAAAAAGGTGAAAGCCCTTAAGCCGGAGACCACTTTCGTCTGGACCCTGCACGACCACTGGAGCGTCACCGGACGCTGCGCTTTTACCGACGGCTGCGAAGGGTGGAAAACGGAGTGCCGGAAGTGCCCGACGCTCGATAACTATCCGCCGGTTAAGGTGGACAGGGCGCATAGCCTTGTGGCGGGCAAGCGCCAGCTCTTTCGCGAGATGCTCGCCCTGGGCTGCCATTTTATCTCCCCCAGCCAGCATGTGGCCGATGCGTTTAACAGCCTCTACGGAGCCGGGTGCTGCCACATCATCAATAATGGTATCGACGTGGCGACGGAAGCGATCCTTGCCGAGCTGACGCCGGTGACTGAGCCCGCAGGCAGGCCGAAAATCGCCGTGGTCGCGCACGATTTGCGCTACGACGGTAAAACCAACCAGCAGCTGGTGCGCGACATGATGGCGCTCGGCGAGCAAATTGAGTTGCACACCTTCGGCAAATTCTCTCCGTTTGAGGGGCCGAACGTGGTGAACCACGGCTTTGAAACCGATAAGCGCAAGCTGATGAGCGCCCTTAACGGGATGGACGCGCTGGTCTTTAGCTCCCGGGTGGATAACTATCCGCTGATTCTGTGCGAGGCGCTCTCCATCGGCGTGCCGGTGCTCGCCACCCACAGCGACGCGGCGCGGGAAGTGCTGGAAAAATCCGGGGGCGAAACGTTCAACGAGCAGCAGGTGCTGGCGCTGGTGCAACTGCCGAAGGCCGAGATCGCGCAGGCCGTATTTGGCACCAGCCTGGAATCGTTCCGCAGCCGCAGCCGCCGGGCCTATAGCGGTCAACAGATGCTGGAGGAGTATGTCTCGTTCTATCAGAATCTGTAGTTATCTGCTGCTGCCGCTTATCTACCTGCTGGTCAACGTCAAACTGGCACAGCTGGGCGAAAGCTTCCCGATAACTATTGTGACCTTCCTGCCGGTGCTGCTTCTGCTCTATGTGGATAAGATCAGCGTTAAAAAACTGATGATTGCGCTGGGCATGGGGGCAGGGCTGACGGCGTTTAACTATGTGTTTGGTCTCTCGCTGGACGCCAGCAAGTATGTTACCTCCACCATGCTCTTCGTCTATATCGTGATCATTATTGGCATGGTATGGAGTATTCGTTTTAAAACTATATCGCCACACAATTATAAGAAAATCCTTAGGTTCTTTTATATTGTGGTTGCGTTAATTGTCATGCTGGCCGCGATGGAAATGGCGCAAATTATTTTGACCGGCGGCAGCAGCCTGATGGAGACAATTTCGAAATATCTGATTTACAGTAACAGCTATGTTCTGAATTTCATTAAGTTCGGCGGAAAACGTACCACCGCGCTCTATTTCGAACCGGCATTTTTTGCTCTGGCGTTAATCTCAATTTGGCTCAGCATCAAACAGTTTGGTATCAAAACGCCGAAGACAGATGCTATGATTCTTGCAGGAATCGTTCTGTCAGGTTCGTTTTCAGGAGTAATGACATTTATCCTGTTTTATCTTCTGGAGTGGGCTTTTCAGTATCTGAACCGGGAGGCTATTAAGAAAAAGCTGCCGCTGGCGATTATCTCATTAACCCTGTTTTTAGTGGGCGTAATTTTTGCGTTTCCTTATATTGCCGAGCGTCTCGGTGATTTAGGAACGGAAGGCTCGTCATCCTATTATCGTATTATCGGGCCGCTGGCAATGGTGGGTCACTCTTTAACCCATGTTGATGGTGTAGTCAGATTTGGCTCACTTTATGAATATGTCGCATCATTCGGAATCTTTAACGGTGCGGATGTGGGTAAAACAATAGACAATGGACTGTATCTGCTCATTATTTATTTTTCCTGGTTCGCTGTGATATTGACCCTGTGGTACATGTTTAAAGTGGTCAAAATGATGATCAACGCGTTTGGTGATAATCAGAATTTTCGCGTTCAGCTTTATCTTTTTACGCCGGTGTCGCTGTTTTTTACCGGTTCAATATTTAGCCCGGAATATGCGTTCTTAATTGTATGTCCGTTTATTTTGCGCAAGGCGCTTAATATTACGAACAGATGACGAGGTGATTTATGTTTCTTAGCGTCATTACTGTCGCCTTTCGTAACTACGAAGGGGTGGTAAAAACCTGGCGCTCGCTGCGCCATCTGGCACGCGATCCCAGCCTCACGTTTGAATGGATCGTAGTGGATGGCGGCTCCGACGACGGTACGGCGGAATTTCTCGAAAAACTGAACGGGGAGTTCAACTTACGTTATATCAGCGAAAAGGACAGAGGCATCTACGACGCCATGAATAAAGGGATCGACATGGCCCAGGGGCGCTATGCCATCTTCCTCAATTCCGGGGATGTGTTTCATGAAGATGTGGCGCTGTTTGCCCGTAAGCTGTCGCGCCAGAAGGAAGAGGCGATGGTTACCGGCGATGCGCTGCTCGATTTCGGTAATGGTCATAAGGTGAGCCGTAACGCCAAGCCCGGTTGGTATATTTACCACAGCCTGCCGGCGAGCCATCAGGCTATTTTCTTTCCGACCGCCGGGCTTAAGAAACACCCTTACGATCTGCAGTTTAAGGTGTCGTCCGATTATGCGCTGGCGGCCAGTCTCTATAAAGCGGGTTATCCGTTTCGCCGAATTAAAGGGCTGGTTTCTGAATTTTCCATGGGCGGCGTGTCAACTTCCAATAATCTGGAATTATGTCAGGATGCCCGCAAAGTCCAGCGCCAGATTTTGCGTGTGCCAGGATTCTGGGCGGAATTATCCTATTTATTTCGCCTGAAAACGACCGGTAAAACGAAAGCCTTATATAACAAAGCCTGAATATAAGGACGCATTATGCAGCAGCTTGATGGATTTTCCGTGCCGAAAGGTTTTCGCGGCGCCAGTGGAATTAAAGTACAAATCTGGTGGGCGGTACAGGCTACATTATTCGCCTGGTCGCCACAGGTGCTCTATCGCTGGCGGGCTTTTCTGTTACGTTTGTTCGGCGCAAAAATCGGAAAAAACGTAGTGATTCGCCCGTCGGTAAAAATTACCTACCCCTGGAAATTAACTCTCGGGGATTACGCCTGGGTGGGGGATGACGCGGTGTTATATACCCTCGGGGAAATTACCATTGGCGCCCATGCCGTGGTGTCGCAGAAATGTTATCTCTGCACCGGCAGTCACGATTTTATGAGCCAGCATTTTGATATTAACGCCACCCCTATTGTGATTGGCGAAAAATGCTGGCTGGCGACAGATGTTTTTGTGGCGCCTGGCGTCACGATTGGCGACGGCACCGTAGTAGGCGCCCGCAGCAGCGTTTTTAAGTCGCTACCGGCAAATAAGATTTGCCGTGGCAATCCCGCAGTGGTGATACGCGAACGCGTAGAAGCTGAATAAATTTGATAAGTACAGAGGAATATAAACATGTCTAAAGTCGCTCTCATCACCGGCGTTACCGGGCAGGATGGTTCTTACCTGGCAGAGCTCCTGCTAGAGAAAGGGTATGAAGTGCACGGTATCAAGCGTCGTGCCTCGTCGTTCAACACCGAGCGCGTGGATCACATCTACCAGGATCCGCATGCCGCTAACCCGAAATTTCATCTGCACTACGGCGATCTGACCGATACCTCGAACCTGACCCGTATCCTGCAGGAAGTGCAGCCGGATGAGGTCTATAACCTGGGGGCGATGAGCCACGTTGCGGTCTCCTTCGAATCGCCGGAATATACCGCCGACGTTGACGCCATGGGTACCCTGCGCCTGCTGGAGGCGATTCGCTTCCTGGGTCTTGAAAAGAAAACCCGCTTCTACCAGGCCTCCACCTCAGAGCTGTACGGTCTGGTGCAGGAGATCCCGCAGAAAGAGACTACGCCGTTCTACCCGCGCTCTCCGTACGCTGTGGCCAAACTCTACGCCTACTGGATCACCGTTAACTACCGTGAATCCTACGGCATGTACGCCTGTAACGGCATCCTCTTTAACCACGAATCCCCGCGTCGCGGCGAAACCTTCGTGACCCGCAAAATCACCCGCGCGATCGCCAACATCGCTCAGGGCCTGGAGAAAACCCTTCACCTCGGCAACATGGACTCCCTGCGCGACTGGGGCCACGCCAAAGACTACGTGAAGATGCAGTGGATGATGCTGCAGCAGGAGCAGCCGGAAGATTTCGTTATCGCCACCGGCGTGCAGTACTCCGTGCGTCAGTTTGTAGAGATGGCGGCGGCTCAGCTCGGCATTAAGCTGCGCTTTGAAGGCACCGGCGTAGAAGAGAAGGGCATTGTTGTCTCCGTGACCGGTCATGACGCCCCGGGCGTACAGCCAGGCGACGTGATTGTGGAAGTCGACCCGCGTTACTTCCGTCCTGCGGAAGTGGAAACCCTGCTGGGCGACCCGACCAAAGCGCACGAAAAACTGGGCTGGAAGCCGGAAACCACGCTGCAGGAGATGGTCTCTGAGATGGTCGCCAAGGATCTCGAAGCGGCGAAGAAACACTCCCTGCTCAAGTCTCACGGCTATGAGGTCGCCATCGCGCTGGAGTCTTAAGAATGAGCAAACAACGTATCTTTGTTGCCGGCCATCGCGGAATGGTCGGCTCCGCGATTGTACGCCAGCTCGAACAGCGCGGCGATGTGGAGCTGGTGCTGCGCACCCGTGACGAACTGAATCTGCTGAACAGCCGCGCGGTAGAAGCGTTTTTCGCCAGCGAGCGCATCGATCAGGTCTATCTGGCGGCGGCGAAGGTGGGTGGCATTGTCGCTAACAACACTTATCCGGCGGATTTCATCTACGAGAACATGATGATCGAGAGCAACATCATTCACGCCGCGCATCTGCACAACGTGAATAAGCTGCTCTTTCTCGGCTCCTCGTGCATCTACCCGAAGCTGGCCAAACAGCCGATCGCGGAAAGCGAGCTGCTGCAGGGAACTCTGGAGGCGACCAACGAGCCGTACGCCATCGCCAAAATTGCCGGGATCAAGCTGTGCGAGTCCTATAACCGCCAGTATGGTCGCGACTACCGTTCGGTGATGCCTACCAATCTCTACGGGCCGCACGACAATTTCCACCCGAGCAACTCCCATGTGATCCCGGCGCTGCTGCGTCGCTTCCACGAGGCGACCGCCGACAACGCCGCGGACGTGGTGGTCTGGGGCAGCGGTACGCCGATGCGTGAGTTTCTGCATGTGGATGATATGGCTGCGGCCAGTATTCACGTGATGGAGCTGGACCGTGAGGTGTGGCAGGAGAATACCGAGCCGATGCTGTCGCACATCAACGTCGGCACCGGCGTGGACTGCACCATTCGCGAGCTGGCGCAGACTATCGCGAAAGTGGTGGGCTATAAAGGCCGCGTGGTCTTTGACGCCACCAAACCGGACGGCACGCCGCGCAAGCTGCTGGATGTCACCCGTCTGCATCAGCTTGGCTGGTATCACGAGGTCTCGCTTGAGCAGGGGCTGGCAAGCACATACCAGTGGTTCCTGGAAAACCAGCACCGCTTCCGGGGGTAACCATGTTTTTAAGTCAGGAAGATTTTGCCACGGTAGTACGCTCGACCCCGCTGATCTCCATCGATTTGATCGTGGAGAACGAACGGGGCGAGTACCTGCTCGGTAAACGCACCAACCGTCCTGCGCAGGGCTTCTGGTTTGTGCCGGGCGGACGCGTACAAAAGGATGAGACGCTTGCCGATGCGTTCGCGCGCCTCACCGGAGCGGAGCTGGGGCTGAGCCTGCCGCTTACGGCAGGGCAGTTTTACGGCGTCTGGCAGCACTTCTATGACGATAACTTTTCCGGCACCGGGTTCACCACCCACTACGTGGTGCTTGGTTTTCGCCTGAAGGTCAGCCAGGCCGACCTGCGTCTGCCCGACGCTCAGCATGACGATTACCGCTGGCTGACGCCCGCCGCGCTGCTGGCGAGCGACAATGTCCATGACAACAGCCGCGCCTATTTTCTCTCTGAGCGTCAGGCGGTGGGGTTATGAAGATACTGGTGTATGGCATTAACTACTCGCCGGAGCTTACTGGGATCGGCAAATACACCGGCGAAATGGTGGAGTGGATGGCAAGCCAGGGGCACGAGGTGCGGGTCATTACGGCCCCGCCTTACTACCCGGAATGGAAGGTGGGCGAGCGCTATTCCAGCTGGCGCTACCGCCGGGAAGAGGGCAACGCCACCGTCTGGCGCTGCCCGCTTTATGTGCCGAAACAGCCTTCAACGCTGAAACGTTTAATTCATCTTGGCAGCTTCGCCCTCAGCAGCTTTTTCCCGCTGATGGCGCAGCGCCGCTGGAAGCCGGACCGCATTATCGGCGTGGTGCCGACGCTCTTTTGCACGCCGGGAATACGTCTGCTCGGCAAACTTTCCGGCGCCCGCACCCTGCTGCACATCCAGGATTATGAAGTGGACGCCATGCTCGGTCTGGGTATGGCGGGGAAAGGCAAGGGCGGCAAAGTCGCGAAGCTCGCCGGCGCCTTTGAGCGCAGCGGCCTGCATAACGTCGACTATGTCTCCACCATCTCCCGCTCGATGATGAATAAAGCGCAGGAGAAGGGGGTAGCGGCGGAAAAGGTGATCTTTTTCCCCAACTGGTCTGAAGTGGCGCGCTTTCGTGACGTGGCCGCCAGCGACGTGTCGGCGCTACGCACCAAGCTGGGGCTGCCCGCCTCGCAAAAAATCATCCTCTATTCGGGGAACATCGGGGAAAAGCAGGGGCTGGAAAACGTCATCGAGGCGGCCACCCAGCTTCGCAACCACGACTGGATGTTTGTCATTGTCGGGCAGGGGGGCGGTAAGGCGCGACTGGAGAAGATGGTGGCTGAACGCCGTCTGACCAATGTGAAATTTTTCCCGCTTCAGCCCTACGAGACGCTGCCCGTCCTGCTGAAGATGGGCGACTGCCATCTGGTGGTCCAGAAACGCGGCGCGGCGGATGCGGTTCTGCCTTCCAAATTGACCAATATTCTGGCCGTGGGCGGTAACGCGGTGATCACCGCCGAGCCTGAGACGGAATTAGGCCAGCTCTGCCAGAACTGGCCGGGTATTGGCGTCTGCGTCGAGCCGGAATCGGTATCGGCGCTGGTCGCGGGCATTGAACAGGCGCTTGCCATGCCAAAGGAGAACACGGTGGCACGTGAGTATGCCGAACGCACGCTCGAGAAAGAGAATGTGCTTAGCCAATTTATTGCAGATATACGGGGATGAATCATGAGTCATAGCAAACTTTTTCCGGTCGTGATGGCTGGCGGCTCTGGCAGCCGGTTGTGGCCGCTCTCCCGCGTGCTCTATCCCAAACAGTTCCTCTGCCTGAAAGGGGATCTCACCATGCTGCAAACGACGGTCTGCCGTCTGAACGGCGTGGAGTGTGAAAGCCCGGTGGTGATCTGTAACGAACAGCACCGCTTTATCGTTGCCGAGCAGCTGCGCCAGCTCAACAAACTCACGGAAAATATCATTCTGGAGCCTGCCGGACGTAACACCGCCCCGGCCATCGCCCTCGCGGCGCTGGCGGCGAAACGGGCCAGCCCGCAGAGCGATCCCCTGATGCTGGTGCTGGCGGCGGATCATGTCATCCAGCAGGAAGAGGCTTTCCGTGACGCGGTCCATGCCGCCATTCCTTATGCCGAGAGCGGCAAGCTGGTCACCTTCGGCATCGTGCCGGATCTGCCGGAAACCGGCTACGGCTATATTCGCCGCGGCGAAGTAACTCCGGGCGAGGGCGACAGCGTCGCCTTCGACGTGGCGCAGTTTGTGGAAAAACCGAATCTGGAGACCGCCCAGGCCTACGTGGCGAGCGGCGAATACTACTGGAACAGCGGCATGTTCCTCTTCCGCGCCGGACGCTATCTGGAGGAGCTGAAGAAATATCGCCCCGATATCCTCAGCGCCTGTGAAAAGGCGATGAGCACCGTCGACCCGGATCTCGACTTTATCCGCGTGGATGAGGAGGCGTTCCTCGCCTGTCCGGAAGAGTCCATCGACTACGCGGTGATGGAGCGTACGGCGGATGCGGTGGTGGTGCCGATGGATGCCGGCTGGAGCGACGTCGGCTCCTGGTCCTCCCTGTGGGAGATCAGCGCCCATACGCCCGAGGGCAACGTGCATCACGGGGATGTTATCAGCCACAAAACGGAAAACAGCTACGTCTACGCGGAATCGGGGCTGGTGACCACCGTCGGGGTAAAGGATCTGGTGGTGGTGCAGACCAAAGACGCGGTGCTGATCGCCGATCGCAACGCCGTGCAGGACGTCAAAAAAGTGGTGGAGCAGATTAAGGCTGATGGCCGCCACGAGCACCACATCCACCGGGAGGTCTACCGCCCGTGGGGGAAATATGACTCCATCGACGCCGGCGACCGTTATCAGGTGAAACGCATCACCGTGAAGCCGGGCGAGGGGTTGTCGGTGCAGATGCATCACCACCGCGCCGAACACTGGGTGGTAGTGGCGGGGACCGCCAGAGTGACCATCGACGGCGAGGTGAAGCTGCTGGGCGAGAATGAGTCCATCTACATTCCGCTGGGGGCGACCCACTGCCTGGAAAACCCCGGCAAAATTCCGCTCGACCTGATCGAGGTGCGCTCCGGCTCCTATCTGGAAGAGGACGATATCGTCCGCTTCGAGGATCGCTACGGGCGGGTGTAGCACTCCGAATCATGCCCGGTGGCGCTGCGCTGACCGGGCCTGCGAATGACAAAAAATAAATTTGGCCATTAAGTGGCAGGGCTAACTGTTGCCTGAAGAAGGGTAAAAACATGACAAAATTAACCTGTTTCAAAGCCTACGATATCCGCGGCAGACTGGGCGAAGAGCTGAACGAAGAGATTGCGTGGCGCATTGGCCGCGCCTACGGCGAATATTTAAAGCCGAAAACCATCGTGCTGGGCGGCGACGTGCGCCTCACCAGCGAATCCCTCAAGCTGGCGCTGGCGAAAGGGCTGCAGGACGCGGGCGTGGATGTGCTTGATATTGGCCTTTCCGGCACCGAAGAGATTTACTTTGCCACCTTCCATCTGGGCGTGGACGGCGGTATCGAAGTGACCGCCAGCCATAACCCGATGGACTACAACGGCATGAAGCTGGTGCGCAGGGGCGCGCGTCCCATCAGCGGCGACACCGGCCTGCGCGACGTGCAGCGCCTGGCGGAAGCCAACGACTTCCCGCCGGTGAACGAGGCGACACGCGGCAGCTACACCCGCATCGACCCGCGCAGCGACTATATCGACCACCTGCTCGGCTATATCAACGTGGCGAACCTCAAACCCCTGAAGCTGGTCATTAACTCCGGCAACGGCGCGGCGGGCCCGGTGGTGGATGCGCTGGAAGCACGCTTTAAGGCGCTGAAGGTGCCGGTGACCTTTATCAAGGTGCACAACACCCCGGACGGCAGCTTCCCGAACGGCATTCCCAACCCGCTGCTGCCGGAGTGTCGCGACGACACCCGTAACGCGGTCATCGAACACGGCGCCGATATGGGTATCGCCTTTGACGGCGACTTTGACCGCTGCTTCCTCTTCGATGAAAAAGGGCAGTTCATCGAGGGCTACTACATCGTCGGTCTGCTGGCGCAGGCGTTCCTGGAGAAAAATCCGGGGGCGAAAATCATCCATGACCCGCGCCTCTCCTGGAACACGGTTGATGTGGTGACAGCGGCAGGCGGCACGCCGGTGATGTCGAAAACCGGGCATGCGTTTATCAAGGAGCGCATGCGCGAAGAGGATGCCATCTACGGCGGCGAGATGAGCGCCCACCACTATTTCCGCGACTTCGCCTACTGCGACAGCGGCATGATCCCGTGGCTGCTGGTGACCGAGCTGCTCTGCGTGAAGGGGAAAACCCTGGGCGAACTGGTGGCGGACCGGATGGCGGCCTATCCGGCGAGCGGGGAGATCAACAGCAAGCTCGCGGCTCCCGCAGAGGCGATTGCCCGGGTGGAGCACCACTTCGCCCTGCACGCGCTGGAGATCGACCGCACCGACGGCATCAGCATGACCTTCCCCCAGTGGCGTTTCAACCTGCGCTCCTCCAACACCGAGCCGGTGGTGCGCCTGAACGTGGAGTCCCGCGGCGATGTGTCGCTCATGGAAGCGCGAACGAAGGACATTCTGGCGCTGTTGAATCAGTAACGTTTACCCCTCACCCCGGCCCTCTCCCTACAGGAGAGGGTGTCAAAGTTCCCTCTCCCCTCTGGAGAGAGGGTTAGGGTGAGGGGAATAATAAAACAGGAACAACGATGACAAATCTAAAAAAGCGCGAGCGAGCCAAAACGAATGCATCGTTAATCTCTATGGTGCAGCGTTTTTCTGATATCACCATCATGTTCGGTGGACTATGGGTGGTGTGTCAGGTCAGCGGGCTGCCGTTCTTATATATGCACCTGCTGATGGCACTCCTCACGCTGGTGGTGTTCCAGATGCTGGGCGGGATGACCGATTTTTATCGCTCCTGGCGCGGCGTTAAAATCTCGACTGAACTGCTGCTGCTGTTACAGAACTGGACCTTAAGCCTGATCTTTAGCGCCGGGCTGATGGCGTTTAATAACGACTTTGATAATCCTTTTATCACCTGGTTTAGCTGGTATCTGCTGACCAGCGTGGGAATGGTGGTCTGCCGCTCCCTGATTCGTTTTGGCGCGGGCTGGCTGCGCAATCGTGGCTATAACACGCGCCGCGTGGCGGTGGCGGGCGATCTGCCGGTCGGCGGCGTTCTGCTGGAGAGCTTCCGTAAGGAGCCATGGCTGGGCTACGAGGTGGTAGGGATTTACCATGACGCCAAACCTGGCGGCGTAACGGCGGACTGGGCGGGGAATTACGAACAGCTCGTCGAGGATGCCAAAGCCGGGAAGATCCATAACGTCTATATCGCCATGTCAATGCGCGACGAAGCCTGCATCAGAAAGCTGGTGCGCGAGCTGGCGGATACCACCTGTTCCGTGATCCTGATCCCCGATGTCTTTACCTTTAATATCCTGCACTCGCGCGTGGAAGAAGTGAACGGCGTGCCGGTGGTGCCGCTCTACGACACGCCGCTGTCGGGCACTAACCGCGTACTGAAGCGTATCGAAGATATCGTTCTCTCTTCGCTCATCCTGCTGCTCATCTCCCCGGTTCTCTGCTGCATTGCGCTGGCGGTAAAACTGAGTTCGCCGGGCCCGGTCATCTTCCGCCAGACCCGCTACGGTATGGACGGCAAGCCGATTATGGTGTGGAAGTTCCGTTCCATGAAGGTGATGGAGAACGACAAGGTCGTGACCCAGGCGACGCAGAACGATCCCCGCGTAACCCGGGTGGGGAACTTCCTGCGCCGCACCTCCCTTGACGAGCTGCCGCAGTTTATCAACGTGCTGACCGGCGGAATGTCTATCGTCGGGCCGCGCCCGCACGCGGTGGCGCATAACGAGCAGTATCGCGCCCTGATTGAAGGTTACATGCTGCGCCACAAGGTGAAGCCGGGCATTACCGGCTGGGCGCAGATCAACGGCTGGCGCGGGGAGACCGACACCCTGGAGAAAATGGAAAAACGCATTGAGTTCGATCTGGAGTACATCCGCGAGTGGAGCGTCTGGTTCGATATCAAGATCGTCTTTCTGACCATTTTCAAAGGCTTCGTCAATAAAGCGGCGTACTAAGATGAGCTTACGAGAAAAAACCATCAGCGGCGCCAAATGGTCGGCGATGGCGACCATCATTATTATCGGGCTTGGACTGGTGCAGATGACGGTGCTGGCGCGCATCATCGATAACCACCAGTTCGGCCTGCTGACCGTCTCGCTGGTGATTATCGCGCTGGCCGATACCCTGTCGGACTTTGGCATCGCTAACTCCATTATCCAGCGAAAAGAGATCAGCCATCTGGAGCTGACCACCCTCTACTGGCTCAACGTCGGGCTGGGGATAGTGGTCTTTGCCGCGGTCTTTCTGCTGGCGGGCGTCATTGCCGGCGTATTGCATAACCCGGACCTGGCGCCGCTTATCCGCACGCTCTCCTTTGCCTTTGTGGTGATCCCCCACGGGCAGCAGTTCCGCGCGCTGATGCAAAAGGAGCTGGAATTTAACAAGATCGGCATGATTGAAACCAGCGCGGTGCTGGCAGGCTTCACCTTTACCGTGATCAGCGCCCATTTCTGGCCGCTGGCGATGACCGCCATTCTGGGTTATCTGGTCAACTCCGCCGTGCGCACGCTGCTCTTTGGCTACTTTGGCCGCAAAATCTACCGTCCCGGCCTGCATTTTTCGCTGGCGTCGGTCTCCTCCAACCTGCGCTTTGGCGCATGGCTCACCGCCGACAGCCTGATCAACTACGTTAACACCAACCTCTCCACGCTGGTGCTGGCGCGCATCCTCGGCGCCAGCGTCGCGGGCGGGTATAACCTCGCCTACAACGTGGCGGTGGTGCCGCCGATGAAGCTTAACCCGATCATTACCCGCGTGCTCTTCCCGGCGTTCGCCAAGATTCAGGACGACACGGAAAAGCTGCGGGTCAACTTCTACAAGCTGCTCTCGGTGGTGGGGATTATTAACTTTCCGGCGCTGCTAGGACTGATGGTGGTCTCGAATAACTTTGTGCCGCTGGTCTTTGGCGAGAAGTGGACCGGGATTGTACCGATCCTGCAGCTGCTCTGCGTCGTCGGGCTGCTGCGCTCGGTGGGCAACCCCATCGGCTCGCTGCTGATGGCGAAAGCGCGCGTTGATATCAGCTTTAAGTTCAACGTCTTTAAAACGTTTCTGTTTGTACCGGCGATTATCGTCGGCGGCCACCTGGCGGGAGCCATTGGCGTAACGCTCGGCTTCCTGGCGGTGCAGATCGTCAATACCGTGCTGAGCTATTTCGTGATGATAAAGCCGGTGCTGGGCTCCAGCTACCGGCAGTACATCCTGAGCCTCTGGCTGCCGTTCTGGCTCTCTATTCCTACGCTGGTTGCAAGCTATGGCCTGGGCGTGGCGCTGAAGGGCCAGATGGCGCTGGGGACGCTGCTGGCGGTACAGATTGCCGCCGGAGCGCTGGCCTTTGCGCTGATGATTGTGCTGTCGCGCAACGCGCTGGTGGTGGAGATGAAACGTCAGTTTTGCCGTAGCGAGAAGATGAAAACGCTGCTGCGGGCAGGGTGAGTGGGTTGACCCCTCACCCTAACCCTCTCCCCAAAGGGGAGAGGGGACTGTTCCGTGCACGCTGAAAGCCCCGGATACGCCCCACCGGAGTGGGGGGCATTTCAGGGCGCGGTGCTTATGCAGGGCTTGCGCTTCCTACTCACCCCGGCGGGGAGAGGGGGCATTTCAGGGTGCGGTGCTTATACAGGGCGCGCGCTTCCCCCTCTCCCCTCCGGGGAGAGGGCTGGGGTGAGGGGCGGCAGCGAGCAACATACAATTTTATGAGGTCATTATGAAATTACTGATTTTGGGCAACCACACCTGCGGTAACCGTGGCGACAGCGCCATTCTGCGCGGGTTATTGGATGCCATTAACACCCTGCGGCCTGAGACTGACGTTGATGTGATGAGTCGCTATCCGGTGAGCTCTTCCTGGCTGCTGAACCGCCCGGTGATGGGCGATCCGCTCTACGGCCAGATGAAGCAGCACAACAGCGCCGCCGGCGTGATGGGGCGCGTGAAAAAGGTGCTGCGCCGCCGCTATCAGCATCAGGTGCTGCTCTCCCGTGTCACCGACACCGGCCGACTGCGCAATATCGCCATCGCCCAGGGCTTTACCGATTTTGTCCGTCTGCTGTCGGGCTATGACGCCATTATTCAGGTGGGCGGTTCGTTCTTCGTGGATCTCTACGGCGTGCCGCAGTTTGAACATGCCCTCTGCACCTTTATGGCCAAAAAGCCGCTCTTTATGATTGGCCACAGCGTCGGCCCGTTCCAGGATCCGCAGTTTAACCAGCTGGCGAACTACGTCTTCGGCCACTGCGACGCGCTGATCCTCCGTGAATCGGTCAGCCTGGAGATGATGAAGCGCAGCGAGATCGACACCCGTAAAGTGGAGCACGGCGTTGATACCGCCTGGCTGGTGGATCATCAGCACGACCATTTCCAGCCGAGCTACGCCGTCCAGCACTGGCTTGACGTGGCGGGCAGGCAGAAAACCGTCGCCATTACCCTGCGTGAACTGGCACCCTTCGATAAACGGCTGGGCACCACCCAGGCGGCCTATGAAAAAGCTTTTGCAGGGGTGGTGAACCGCGTGCTTGATGCTGGCTACCAGGTGCTGGCGCTCTCCACCTGTACCGGTATCGACAGTTACAACAAAGATGACCGGATGGTGGCGCTCAACCTGCGCCAGCACGTCAGCGATCCGTCGCGCTATCACGTGGTAATGGATGAGCTTAACGATCTGGAGATGGGCAAGCTGCTCGCCGCCTGTGACCTGACGGTGGGGACCCGCCTGCACTCGGCAATCATCTCCATGAACTTCGGCACCCCCGCTATCGCCATTAACTACGAACACAAGTCGGCGGGCATTATGCAGCAGCTCGGCATGCCGGAGATGGCGGTGGATATTCGTCATCTGCTGGACGGTTCGCTGGAGGCGATGGTCGCCGATACGCTCGGCCAGCTTCCCGCCATCAACACCCGGCTGGCGCAGGCGGTGAGCGCCGAGCGCGCCAACGGCCTGGAGATGGTGAAATCCGTGCTGGCGCGTATCGGGGAGGGGAAATGAAGGTCGGTTTCTTCTTGCTGAAATTTCCGCTCTCGTCTGAAACCTTTGTGCTTAATCAGATCACCGCTTTTATCGACATGGGATATGAGGTGGAGATTGTCGCCCTGCAAAAGGGCGATACGCAGAACACCCATGCGGCATGGACGCAGTACGGGCTGGAGGCCAAAACGCGCTGGCTGCAGGATGAGCCGCCGGGCAAGCTCAACAAGCTGCGCCATCGCGCCGGGCAGACGCTGCTGGGGCTGCACCGCCCGGCGACCTGGCGGGCGCTGAACGTTGCCCGCTATGGCGATGAATCGCGTAACCTCATCCTTTCTTCTATCTGTGGCCAGACGGCAAAACCGTATCGCGCCGACGTCTTTATCGCCCATTTCGGCCCGGCCGGCGTGACGGCCGCCAAGCTGCGCGAGCTGGGGGTGCTGGAGGGTAAGATCGCCACCATCTTCCACGGCATCGACATCTCCAGCCGCGAGGTGCTTCACCACTACACCCCGGAGTATCAGCAGTTGTTCCGCCGGGGCGACATGATGCTGCCTATCAGCGAACTCTGGGCCGGTCGCCTGAAAAATATGGGCTGCCCGGCGGATAAAATTACCGTCTCACGTATGGGCGTGGATATGGCGCGCTTTACCCAGCGGCCGGTCAAAGCGCCCGGTAAGCCGCTGCAGATCATCTCCGTAGCCCGTCTGACCGAGAAAAAAGGGCTACACGTGGCGATCGAGGCGTGCCGACAGATGAAGGCCAGCGGCGTCGACTTCCGCTACCGCATTCTGGGGATGGGGCCGTGGGAGCGACGTCTGCGCACGCTCATCGAGCAGTACCAGCTGGAAGGCTATGTGGAGATGCCGGGCTTTAAACCGAGCCACGAGGTCAAAGCGATGCTGGATGAGGCGGATGTCTTCCTCCTGCCGTCGGTGACCGGAACAGACGGCGACATGGAGGGGATACCCGTGGCGCTGATGGAGGCGATGGCGGTGGGGATCCCGGTGGTCTCCACGGTTCACAGCGGCATTCCTGAGCTTATCGACCCGGGCCGCTCCGGCTGGCTGGTACCGGAGAATGACGCTGCCGCGCTGGCGGAGTGTCTGGCCGCATTCAGCGATATTCCTCCGCAGGCGCTGGCACCGGTCCTGCAGAACGCCCGGCAAAAAGTCGAGGCCGAGTTTAATCAGCAGGTGATCAACCGACAGCTGGCGAGCCTGCTGCAAACGCTTTAACCGCGAGGTTGTATGCTAAAAAAGATTTCCCGACGCACCTTTGTCTCCGCCTTTTCCCTGCTGGCGGCCACGCCGCTGCTTAAGCCCGGGCTGGCTCGGGCGGCGGGCGGCACGGTTAACATTCGCCAGTATAACAACCGCGACTGGATCGCCGCCTTTAAACAGGCTTTTACCGAAGGCGATACGGTGGTGGTGCCCGCCGACCTGACCTGTAAAAACATCAACGCCGCTATCTTTATTCCGGCGGGCAAAACGCTGCTCATCCGCGGCGCGCTGACCGGCAACGGGCGCGGACGCTTTGTGTTGCAGGATGGCAGTAAAGTGGTAGGGGAAGGGGCAGGGCGGATGGAGAATATCACCCTCGACGTGCGCGGCTCCGACTGCGTGATCCAGGGACTGGCGATGAGCGGCTACGGGCCGGTTACCCAGATCTACATCGGCGGCAAAAAGCCACGGGTGATGCGTAACCTCCTCATCGACAACATTCGCGTCAGCAAGGCCAACTACGCCATTCTGCGCCAGGGATTCCATAACCAGGTGGACGGGGCGCGCATCACCAACAGCCACTTCAGCCACCTGCAGGGGGATGCGATAGAGTGGAACGTGGCGATCAACGACCATAATATCCTTATCTCCGACCACGTTATCGACAACATCAACTGCACCAACGGCAAAATCAACTGGGGGATCGGCATCGGACTGGCCGGGAGCACCTACGACAACGACTATCCGGAGCATCAGGCGGTTAAAAATTTCGTGGTGGCAAACATCACCGGCAGCAACTGCCGCCAGCTGGTGCATGTGGAAAACGGTAAGCATTTTGTCATCCGAAACGTCAAAGCCAAAAACATTACCCCGGAGTTCAGTAAAAAAGCGGGAATTGATAACGCCACGGTGGCTATTTATGGATGTGATAATTTCGTCATAGATAATATTGATATGGTTAATAGCGCCGGCATGCTGATTGGCTACGGCGTAATCAAAGGGAATTATCTCTCCATCCCGCAAAACTTTAAGCTCAACGATATCCGCATGGACAACCGCCAGCTTCCCTACACGCTGCGCGGCATCCAGATCTCCTCAGGCAATGCCACCTCCTTTGTGGCGATCACCAACGTGGAGATGCAGCGTGCGACGCTGGAGCTGCACAACAAGCCACAGCATCTCTTTTTGCGGAATATCAACGTGATGCAGGAGGCCAAAACCGGCCCGGCACTGAAGATGCACTTCGACCTGCGCAAGGATGTGCGCGGCAAGTTTATGGCGAAAGAGGAGACGCTCCTCTCCCTGGCAAACATCAAAGCAGTGAATGAAAAAGGGCAGAGTTCGGTGGATATCGACCGGGTGGATCAGCAGGTGGTGAATACGGAACGGTTGAATTTTGCGCTGCCACACCGATAAGCCGGGGCTATTTTGGGATAAATCCCGGAAAAGCATCGCGAATGATTCAGATAAGAACTACTTTTATTGGTGGGGCAAATAGGTAATATCAGACGTGCAAACAAGGCAAAACATGCTGGCGAAAATGGCTTTAAGCGCTATAATTCGTCAACCATTTTAAGGTGGAAGAAATAATGATTAATTTGAAAGCAGTCATTCCGGTAGCGGGTCTGGGCATGCATATGCTGCCTGCCACGAAAGCGATTCCTAAAGAGATGCTACCGATCGTTGACAAGCCGATGATCCAGTACATCGTCGACGAGATTGTTGCTGCAGGGATCAAAGAAATCGTACTGGTTACCCACTCTTCCAAGAACGCGGTAGAGAACCATTTCGACACCTCTTATGAACTCGAAGCTTTGCTGGAGCAGCGCGTTAAGCGCCAGCTGCTGGCTGAAGTGCAGTCTATCTGTCCGCCAGGCGTCACCATCATGAACGTGCGCCAGGCGCAGCCGCTGGGGCTGGGCCACTCTATCCTTTGCGCGCGTCCGGTGGTAGGGGATAACCCGTTTGTGGTTGTTCTGCCCGATATCATTCTGGACAACGCCTCCGCTGACCCGCTGCGCTACAATCTGGCAGCAATGCTGGCCCGCTTTAAAGAAACCGGCCGCAGCCAGGTGCTGGCGAAACGCATGAAAGGCGATCTCTCCGAGTACTCCGTTATCAAAACCAAAGAGCCGCTGGACAGCGAAGGGAAGGTCAGCCGTATCGTAGAGTTCATCGAAAAACCGGATCAGCCGCAGACACTTGAATCTGATCTGATGGCCGTAGGTCGCTACGTGCTGAACGCCGATATCTGGGCCGAGCTGGAAAAAACAGAGCCGGGCGCCTGGGGCCGTATCCAGCTGACCGATGCTATCGCCGAACTGGCGAAGAAGCAGTCGGTTGATGCGATGCTGATGACCGGTGACAGCTACGACTGCGGTAAGAAGATGGGCTACATGCAGGCGTTTGTGAACTATGGGCTGCGCAACCTGAAGGAAGGGGCGAAGTTCAGGGAGAGTATTGAGAAGCTGCTGGCTGATAGTTAAGCCAGCCTGCCCTTTCTCAGTCGTACCCAATCTGACGGCAACCACTGTTTCGTTCATTGTAAAATGGATGAGCTCTGGTTGCCGCTTTGCGTTAAAAGCTAGTTATTTCAACTTGTTATGTGCCTCTTTTTTGCGCTACCCGTCGCAGATTTTCACTTGTTTCTTATATCAATTAAGACGACAATTGACGCCTGTTTGTAGTGGCTGAATGGGCTTTGCATCTATAGCCTAAACGCTGTTTTTACATTTCCAGAGAAGTCAGTCCACTGGTAGCTGTCGAGCCAGGGGCGGTAGCGTGCATAATTTCTAATCCGCGAAATTAACGTCTAACCGGGCTGCAATATCTCGCTATATTTTACGGACGGAATAAATAACGTGAAAATTCTTGTTACGGGCGGTGCCGGCTTTATCGGCTCAGCAGTTGTACGACATATTATTAATAATACTCAGGATGAAGTGGTTAATGTCGATAAATTAACTTACGCCGGTAATCTTGAGTCACTTGCGGAAGTGAGTAATAACGAACGCTATGCCTTCGAGCAAGCCGACATCTGTGACAAAGCGGCAATGGAGCGTATTTTTGCTACACACCAGCCGGATGCGGTGATGCATCTGGCGGCAGAGAGCCACGTTGACCGTTCTATCACCGGGCCTGCAGCTTTTATTGAAACCAATATTGTCGGCACCTATGTTCTGCTTGAAGCGGCGCGTGGTTACTGGTCATCTCTGGACAATACTGCGAAAGCCGCGTTCCGTTTTCACCATATCTCGACTGACGAAGTTTACGGCGATCTGCCGCACCCGGATGAGCAACCTGGTGAGCTACCGCTGTTTACTGAAACAACGGCTTATGCGCCAAGTAGCCCCTATTCAGCCTCCAAGGCATCCAGCGATCATCTGGTGCGCGCCTGGCTGCGAACCTACGGATTCCCGACCATAGTAACCAACTGCTCTAATAATTACGGTCCGTATCATTTCCCGGAAAAACTGATCCCGCTGGTGATCCTGAATGCGCTGGATGGTAAATCGTTGCCGATTTATGGCAAAGGTGACCAGATTCGTGACTGGTTATATGTGGAAGATCACGCACGCGCATTGTATACCGTTGTTACTCAGGGCAAACCTGGAGAGACGTATAATATCGGCGGCCATAACGAGAAGAAAAATCTTGATGTCGTGCTTACTATTTGTGACTTGCTGGATGAAATAGTCCCTAAAGATGGTTCTTATCGCGATCAGATCACCTATGTTTCCGACCGCCCAGGCCATGACCGCCGTTATGCGATTGATGCCCATAAAATTGGTGTTGAACTTGGCTGGAAGCCAGAAGAGACCTTTGAAAGCGGGATTCGCAAGACTGTTGAATGGTATCTCAGCAACCAAGAGTGGGTGAATAACGTTAAAAGCGGTGCCTATAAAAGTTGGATCGAGCAGAATTATGGAGAGCGCAAGTAATGAATATTCTTCTGTTCGGTAAAACAGGGCAGGTGGGTTGGGAACTCCAACGCGCACTCGCACCCTTAGGTAATCTGATTGCGCTTGATGTGCATTCTCAAGAGTACTGTGGTGATTTCAGCGACCCGGAAGGGATTGCTGAGACGGTTCGTAATATTAAACCTGACGTTATCGTCAACGCCGCCGCACACACTGCAGTGGATAAAGCAGAATCAGAGCCAGAGTTTGCCCAGCTACTTAATGCCACAAGCGTTGAAGCTATCGCTAAAGAAGCTGCGCAAATCGGCGCCTGGGTTGTTCATTATTCCACGGATTATGTCTTCCCGGGTGATGGCGAAACCCCCTGGAGTGAGACGGATGCGACGGCACCGCTGAATGTGTATGGCCAGACCAAGCTTGATGGCGAAAAAGCCCTGCAGGAGCATTGCCCTAAGCATTTGATATTCCGTACCAGCTGGGTATATGCGGGGAAAGGCAATAATTTCGCTAAAACCATGCTGCGCCTGGCTAAAGAACGCAAAGAACTGTCCGTCATTAATGATCAAGTGGGTGCCCCAACAGGCGCTGAGCTGTTAGCCGATTGTACCGCCCACGCCATTCGTGTCGCGATGGTGAAACCAGACGTTGCCGGGCTTTATCATCTGGTTGCCTCTGAGACGACAACCTGGTACGACTATGCGGCGTTGGTATTTGACGAAGCCAAAAAGGCAGGCGTTGAGTTGGCTATTGAAAAGCTGAATGCTGTACCAACTACTGCATATCCAACGCCTGCGCGTCGCCCGCACAACTCACGCTTAAATACCGGGAAGTTCCAGCAGAACTTCAACCTGGTCTTGCCCGCATGGCAGGTTGGTGTGAAACGTATGCTTGCTGAGCTTTTCACGGCGCAATCCATTTAATCATTTAAAAATGCCCGTTTACGGGCATTTCGTGTTTATAGAGAAATTATAATGGCTACACGTAAAGGTATTATTCTTGCCGGTGGATCCGGTACTCGTCTCTATCCTGTGACCATCGCGGTAAGTAAGCAACTACTGCCAATTTACGACAAACCAATGATTTACTATCCATTGTCTACGCTGATGCTGGCGGGGATTAAAGACATTCTGATCATCAGTACACCTCAGGATACGCCGCGTTTTGAACAGCTTCTGGGTGACGGCAGCCAGTGGGGGCTGAATCTGCATTATAAAGTGCAGCCTAGTCCGGATGGTCTGGCACAGGCATTTATTATTGGCGAAGAGTTCATTGGTGAAGATAACTGCGCTTTGGTACTGGGCGATAATATTTTCTACGGGCATGATCTGCCTAAACAGCTTGAAGCCGCAGTTAACAAAGGCGATGGTGCTACGGTATTTGCTTACCACGTCAACGACCCTGAGCGTTATGGCGTCGTGGAATTTGATAAGAACGGTACCGCAATCAGTCTGGAAGAAAAACCTTTAGATCCGAAGAGTAATTACGCCGTTACTGGTCTGTACTTCTATGATAAAGATGTGGTAGAAATGGCGAAAAATCTGAAGCCTTCTTCACGTGGTGAATTAGAAATTACAGATATAAATCGTATATATCTTGACCGAGGCCTTTTGTCTGTGGCAATGATGGGGCGTGGATATGCGTGGCTGGATACGGGTACTCATCAGAGTTTGATAGAAGCAAGTAATTTTATTGCGACTATTGAAGAGCGCCAAGGGTTAAAGGTTTCGTGCCCTGAAGAGATAGCTTTTCGTAAAGGTTTTATCGATGCAGAACAAGTTAATCGCTTAGCACAGCCATTATCTAAAAATGCTTACGGTCAATATTTATTAAAAATGATTAAAGGTTATTGAAATGAACGTTCTGGAAACTGAAATTAGTGACTTATTAATCTTTGAACCCAAAGTTTTTGGCGATGATCGTGGCTTTTTTATGGAGAGCTTCAACCAAAAAGTGTTCGAGGAAGCAGTAGGGCGGAAAGTTGATTTCGTTCAAGATAATCATTCTAAATCAGTAAAAGCAGTACTACGGGGATTACACTTACAAGTTCCTCCGTTTGCGCAAGCTAAACTCGTACGTTGCATTGTAGGGGAAGTATTTGATGTTGCAGTAGATGTTCGTAAAAACTCTCAAACTTTCGGGAAGTGGGTCGGTGTTAATCTTTCAGCTGATAATAAACGCCAATTTTGGATACCTGAGGGTTTTGCTCATGGATTCCTAGTTTTAAGCGAAACGGCTGAGTTTGTTTATAAAACTACAAATTATTATTCGCCAAAACATGAGCGTAGCGTTTTATGGTGTGATCCCGACATTAATATATTATGGCCAAATTTAGAGCAGGATTTTATACTTTCTGATAAAGATCGATTGGGTGTGGAAATAAAAGCACTATAATACCCGTAACTAGGTAAGCATTGCATTTATCGTGCAGTGCTTTCTTTTCTTGTAATATTAATGATAAGCTAATAAAAAGCTCATGAGAAAAAAAAATGTTGTGAAGTCATTTAAATATGGGGTTATCTTTTCTATTTTAATAATGTTAATGACTTTTTGGGTCAGGAAAGTATTTTTTGATACACTTGGCACTGAATTGACTGGCTATTATTTGCTTATAAATCAGATGCTGGGTTTTTTAAATTTAGCTGAATTAGGATTAGGGACCGCCTCAACTTACTTATTATTTAAACCTTTAAGTGATAATGATAATGTAAAATTGGCTACGACAATTCAGGCTATAAAAAAAATATACTCTATAATCCAGAAGGTTATTTTTGGTTTTGGAATATTAATAGCCGCATTATTACCATTTATTGTTAAATCACAGATAGACATTTACCACTTATATATACCTTGGTTACTATTTGTTTCAAGTACGGCATTATCATATAGTTATAGCGCTGAATCCATATTATTAACTGCTGATCAGAAAGTATATTATATCAGAATAATCAATGGATTTGGGCGTGTATTATGTTTTCTATTACAAATAATAGCTTTAAAATTTAGTTTTGGCTTTATAACATTTAGTATTTTAGAAGTGGTTTCAGTTTTATTGCAATTATTTGTCTTTAAAAAACTAATTAAGCAAAATTATTCATTTTTATCCAATATTGATACTGGAAAACTACAAGGTATTCAAAAAAAAATTTTCTCAGAAGTTAAAAAAACATTCATACATAAAATTTCTGGCGTATTAATTTTTAATACTGATTACATTATAGTGTCAATTTTTTTAGGTCTGGCATTTGTAACGTCTTATTCTTCGTATGTTATGCTGCTTCAGGCAATGTCTTTTCTAATTACTACACTAAGCGTTCCTTTGAATTCCGCACTAGGGCATCATTTACAAGAAAAAGGAAATGACGCTACTGTAATTAAATTCATGCAAATAAATAGTATATTTATGTGTATATCTTCAATATTAGCTTTTTGTTATTATATAGCATCTAGCGGATTAATATTTCATTGGTTGGGTAAAACTGTAGTTCTGCCTCAACTAACAGTTGTTCTGTTAGCAATTAATTGCTTCTGTCTTATAGCAAGAACATCTGTTGATATATTTAAAGTTGCTTACGGATATATGTCTGACACGCATTTGCCAATCCTTGAGGGTGGGCTAAACCTTTTGTTCTCACTAATACTAGTGCAGTTTCTAGGAATAAATGGCGTTATAATAGGAACAATTATATCAAACATTTGTGTTATTATGATCGCCAGACCTTATTATTTATTTAATAAAGCGTTTAAGAAAAATAATAGCGAGTTTATCATACATCATGGTTCAGTCTGGTTTTTGTCAGCTCTAAACGTTTTTATTTTATATATTATATTCATTAAATGTATGAATTTCATGGACGCCATACAAAAAAGTTCATTTGGCGAATTTATTATTAATTGTACAATACTGGGGATACTGTCATCTTTTATAGGTGGCTTAATCTTCATTATTGGAAGTAATGACTTTCGCACTTTCATAAAACAACAACTCTTGATAAGGTTATAAAATGAGTGGTGATATTCCAATTGTAATTATGACGAGGAATGAAAATAAATTTTTAAAAAAATGCATTGACTCAATTATTGAGTATACAAAACTTCCTTATCATATCTATGTCATAGATAATAATTCTGAAGATGAAGAGCAAAAAGAAATTCTCAACAACTATTCAAGTCATAATAGTATTACTATAATAAGAAATAAAGATAATTTTTGGGTATTAGGTTTAAATAAACACTTGGAACATATAAATAAAATAAAAAACTCCAAATATTTTGTGCTAACTGATGGTGACATAGAGTTTAATAATTATAATTGTGAAAGCTGTTGGTTAGAAAAATTAGTATCCTTTATGGAACAATATAAATGCATTGGTAAAATAGGACTTTCTCTAAATTGGGAGCTCATTTCTAATGATCCTTTTTACCAAGAAATATATGAACAAGAAAAAAAATTATATGATGAAGGGCTGAAAATAGGGCCTCTTTATATTTCACCAGTTGATACGACAGCTGCTATATATCGATGGGATTGGTCTATTGATGGTTATAAATTTTATCCTGACCATATTAGATATCTTCGTCCAGAATTATACTCGTGTAGAACACCTAGAAATTTCATAGCTGAACATCATGGCTGGATTAATTACAAAGAAAAAATTGACAAGTCAAAATTAGAGGAGAAAGTAAAATGCTTCACTATAATGGGAGCAGATCTTAAAAAAACACAATTAAATCAGGTTAATACCAAAATAAGATTGTTTTATCTGTTTTTAGCAAAGCCAATGAAGTTTTTATGGGGGCTACGGAGACGCTGTTATGTATTGAAATATTGTCTTCGTAAAGGAATAAGAAAGTTTGATAATCATTAGTAGGTCAGAATGCTTATTTATATAATTATTTTGTTTTTTTTATTGATATGCTGTTATTGTGAAAATAACAAAGCGTTCTTTTATACTGGCATTGTGATTCTCTTCATTTTGGCAATATTAAGAGGGGAAGGTGTAGATAGAGATTATGAAACTTATATAAGTATTTATGGCTATTTAATCAATGGCGAGCCCTATACCATAGAACCAACATTTATATTAGCAGCCTATATTTCTCATTACTTAACCGGGTCTCCTGTACTGATCTTTTTTGTTTTCGCACTCATTGCGATATATTATAAATCGAAGTTTATTATTACATTTTCTCCCTATATTTGTTTGTCTCTCTTAATATATTATTCCAATTTCTATTTTGTACACGAGTTAACTCAAATAAGAATAGGAGCCGCCAGTGCAATTGGTTTCTACGCGATAAAATATCTGGTTAAAAACGAGCAGAGAAAATTTATTATATTAGTATTATTTTCTTCACTTTTCCATTTTTCAATGGTCATATTACTAATAACCTTACTTTTTGATAAGCGAAAAATCAATATTTATTATATCTTAACTATTTATTGTCTTATAATTGCTGGCTATCTATTAATCTATCTAAATATTAGCCCGCTTAGGGTCCTACAGTATATTCCTATTTCAGTGCTTCGAGAAAAACTTGCAATTTATACTTATCAAACTGAAAATGGAATGATCGAACCAGTGAATGTTACATCTATTATGCAGTTGGTAAGGCTTTGCGTAATAACTTTCATTTTTGCGAATTCGAGAAAATTCGAAAATAATACTCCCATGGTGTTGCTGAGCAAATTATATTCATTATCTCCTGTTTGTCTCGTACTGTTTTCCTCTCTCCCTGCTTTTGCTATTAGAGTTAGTGAATTATATTCGGTAGCTGATATTGTGGTATTGCCTATTTTAGCTACTTACTGTAAACAAGCCAGGATGATTCGACTTGGAATAGTAGTCTTAACAATTTGCATTCTGCTAATGAATTTGTTTCATAATGGAATTGTAAACGGATATCATTTTTAAAAATGAAAAAAATTATATTACCTATAGTAGTTTTATATAAAAAAAGACTTATTCACGCTGAGAGTATTAATACGCTTTTAGATAGTGACGTTGCAGGCTCGATATGTGATATTTATGTATATGATAATACACCAGGAGAGAACAATAACTTTAGTTCAAATCAAAAGGTATATAGAGGAAGGAATATAATATATTTTCACAATCCTAATAACGCAGGGGTAAGTACTGCTTATAATACCGGTCTGAAAATAGCCAAGCAGTTGGGATATAAATTCGTCTTAATATTAGATCAAGATACCCATTTTCCATTCGGAGCTGTGGAGAGCTATTTAAGCGCAATTAATAACTATCCAGAAATAAAAATTTATGTGCCAAGTCTGGTTACAAAGAATGGAGAGCATTGTTCCCCTCTAAAATATGCATTTCATCGCGGTTTCGTCATTGGAAAATTAGAATCAAATATTTATTCGTTAGATAAATACTCGCCTATTAATAGTGGTATGTTACTTGATGTAGAAACCGCACTTCGTAGTGGCGGTTACAAAGAGGATGTTTATTTGGATTTTAGCGATTTTCAATTTATTGAAAGGCTCAAGAAATATACTTCTCATTTTTATCTCATACCTCTATCGCTACAACAAGATTTATCAAATGAAGATGAGAACTACGAAAACCTCGTAGTGAGATATGAAATATATTGTCAATGTGCCAAGCGATGCCATAGAGAGAGTATATTAGATGATGCCATTTATTTTGCTATGGTCTTGATTAGAGGGTTAAAGCTCCTTATGAGAACTAAAAAAATAATTTTCTTGAAAGTTTTTCTAAAAAGTTATATTAGAGGAAAAAAATGATTTCTGTTTGCATTCCAACTTTTAATGGTTCTAAATATATAAAACAACAAATTAATAGTATTCTGTCGCAAATTTCTAATGATGATGAAATAATCATATCAGATAATTCATCAACGGACGATACAATAGATATTATTAAAGGTTTAAATGATCCTCGAATTAAAATTTACAACTTCAAATCTGAATCAAATTCAAAACTTAATAACAACATCCTCGGCAGAGTTTCACTAAATGTCCAAAATGCGCTTTCAAAATCCTCTGGTGATTATATCTTTCTTTCAGATCAAGATGATATATGGCTTGAAGGCCGCATCAGTAATACCCTTTTACACCTGAAAAGCGATAAACCAACTGTTGTTGTCTGTAATTGTAGTGTTGTGGATGAAAATAATAATGTTTTGATTGAATCTTATTTTTCATATATTAAACCTAGTCAAAGTATAATTCGGACAATATATAAAAGCTCTTTTCATGGCTGCTGTATGGCTTTCAATAGATCAGTATTAAAAAAAGCTTTTCCTTTTCCTCAATACGCTATAGGACATGATCTTTGGCTCGGAATGATAGGAGCTTATTATGGTGAAGTATTTTTTTTGCAAAAGCCTTTAATATTATATCGACGTCACAGTTCGACAGTAACTACTACTGGATTTGCAAGTAAAAGAAGCTGGTTAGACAAAGTTAAATATAGATTTTTAATTATAATTTCCCTTTTTAAAGGAATTCTAATTAATTAGCTAATTTGTTTTTTATAGGTTATTTGTATGAAAATTGCCCATGTTCAGGTTATCCCAAAATTATCTGGTGTCCAGCAAATTACTTTGGATATTCTCTCAGGTTTAGACAGAAACAGTAAATGTGCTGGAGAAATTACTGATAAGACTGTTATATGCGGGGAAATATTTGATAATGATTTTGTAGAGTTGTTTTCAGTTCAAGGAATAAAAATAATTTCTATTCCTTCTTTGAAAAGAGAAATTGGATTACATGACGTTAAATGCTTTTTTGAACTTTATAAACTCTTTAGAAATGAGCAGTATAATATTGTTCACACCAATTCTACAAAACCGGGAATTATCGCTAGAATAGCTGCAAAATGCGCAGGGACGAAGAGAGTCATTCATACCGTTCACGGCATAGCGTTTCACGCACATGCTAATATTATTTCAAGGCTCATATTTTATATTTTAGAAAACATAGCAACATTATTTGGTGATGTAAATATCACTGTTAACAAACTTTATACAAAATATTACCCTTTTGTAAAAAGTAAAGTTATTTATAATGGTGTAGATTTTGAAAAGCTAACGCCTGTTAAAAATACTAAAATTAATGAAATGCATTTTGCTTTTTTTGGTCGACTGGATGAGCAGAAAAATCCTTTAGAATTTATCAAAGCAGTCAAAATTGTATTAAATACATATTCTGGTCCGATCAAGCCGAAATTCACTCTTGCAGGTGATGGAGAATTACGCAATAAATGCTGCCAGATGATTGCTGATTTTAATCTCCAAGATAAGATATATATGCCAGGTTGGATTAACGATAAAAGTAAATTCCTAAATGAAGTCGATGTATTATGTCAGCCTTCGAAATGGGAGGCTTTTGGGCTCGTTTTTGTTGAAGCTGCTTATTTTGGTATACCATCTATTGCCACTAATGTTGAAGGAATTCCAGAGGTAGTGCTGCCATCTGAGACAGGAATTCTTTATGATGGTGGGGCTGAGGCATTAGCTGCGTGCATGTTATCTTATCTTACGGATCGCCAATTATTAGCTGAACATGGTATTAATGCTAAAAAATATGTCACGCAAAATTTCACTAAAGAAAAAATGGTATCCGAATATTGCTCAGTTTATTTTGAAAAGTAATATTCTAAGTGATTAATATTATCGTCTGGCGAACTAAATGCAATTCTATAAAATACATTACCCATCGCGCTATTTTCCATTATTTGTTATACTAACACTCACCTTTGCAATATTTTCATTCTCACCTGTTAGCTTTCATAAAGCAATGGTTTTTTTAGGCGAAATAGTTTTGTTTTTTTTAGGTGTTCTCTTTTTTAAAAGAAGGGTTATAAGGGTTAGCTTATGGATGGTTTTTTGTATAATAATTGGCTCACAAGTTAGTTCCATTGTTAGTAGTGGCGACTATATAATCCCTCTCACCTTAAGTAATTTGTCAGAGTTTCAGGCTGTTGGATATAAAGTTGTTTTGCAAAGTTTAATCATAATAATGTTGTATATTTTCTTTTCATTATTTATCTACAAAAGTGACTATAGGACATCTAAAAGACATTTTTTATTATTTTGTTTATTGTTTATTGTCATTGATGGGCCAGTGCATCATCTTACGAGGACAGCCTGTCAATATTACAAGCAAATTTCTTACAAACCTAATTATAACTATCCTGAAATAGCGAATAAATTCCTTAAATTTGATTTTTACAAAGCGCAGGATCTTTCTCGCTATTTTCCAAATGGCGCGCCTAAAAATATAATTATATTATTTACTGAAGGAATGTCTTCAAAGGTTATTGACTCTGAGAATGAGCGTGACTTAAATGTAACTCCGAATATTGATTCTCTTTACGAGGAAGGATTGATTTTTAAAAACTATTTCAATCATACTGCTGCTACTTTTAGAGGTTTGAGGGGACAGCTAAATTCATCTTATCAATATCGTGATGGAGTTGATGTTAAAGGTGAAGGTTTTTTCCAAATAGATAATGCGACTGTTTCTAAAAATTATATAAATCGTTTGATTGCTTTACCAGAAATTTTGAATGCATATGATTATGATTCATATTTTATTGCTGCAACTGCTAAACATAGCAATCTTAATACATTGATAGGGACCATGCCCTTCAAAAAAGTATATGGTATGGAAGATTTTAATTGGCACAAAGACGACAGGATGTCTGACAAAAAAATATTTACAGCTCTTAAAGAGATTGTCTCCAAACAGAATAGCACTCCCTTCTTTATCGGAGTCTATTCTTCTGGAACTCACCATGGAATGGACAGTCCCGATGAGAAGTTTAATAATGGTGAAAATATTTATTACAATAAATTTTATAATTACGATTATCAGCTAGGCCACTTCATTGATTGGTTTAAGAAAAGTTCATATTATAAAAATACTCTTTTGATTATTACTGCTGATCACTCTACGTTTCCTGCACCTGACTTTAAAAAAAGCTTCAATACTACATCTGATTACTTTGTAGATACCATACCTTTGATTATGGTTGGGGCCGGTGTGAATCACCAAATCATAGATGCTAATGGAAGCAATAGCCTCTCTCTAGCGCCGACAATTTTGCAAATACTCAATATTAATTATGGGCCAAATTATTTTTTAGGATGTTCATTATTTGATAATAAATGTTCAAGTAAATATTCTCACATATCAGTGATTGGTGAGCATTTTTATAAGATCCTTAAAGAAGAAGATGGCAAATATCAAGTTACACCAGCTGACAGTCAGAAGGATATTATCGATTTTTATAATGTTAGTGGATGAGTTCAACTATTAAGCCTAGGTCAGGTTGCGGATTAATGCTAAATATGTTTATTGACTGCTTATATTCTTTAGAGCATCTAGGCTGTATCGTAGATCGGAGCTTGAAAACTGAGTTAACATTCATTTTACCCTTTACCCTTTACCCTTTGCCGTAGGGCAAGTTCCCTAGGCGATCAACTGTAAGACAGGAGTATGTAATGTCCAAGCAACAGATCGGCGTTGTCGGTATGGCAGTAATGGGGCGCAACCTGGCGCTCAACATCGAAAGCCGTGGTTATACCGTCTCCGTATTCAACCGCTCCCGTGAAAAAACCGAAGAAGTCATCGCTGAGAACCCAGGTAAGAAACTGGTTCCATTCTATACGGTGAAGGAGTTCGTTGAGTCTCTCGAAACGCCTCGTCGTATCCTGTTAATGGTAAAAGCGGGCGCGGGTACCGATGCTGCCATCGACTCCCTGAAGCCTTACCTTGAAAAAGGCGACATCATTATTGATGGCGGTAACACCTTCTTCCAGGACACCATCCGTCGTAACCGTGAACTCTCCGAAGAAGGCTTCAACTTCATCGGTACCGGTGTATCCGGTGGTGAAGAGGGCGCCCTGAAAGGGCCTTCCATTATGCCTGGCGGCCAGAAAGAAGCTTACGAGCTGGTTGCACCTATCCTGACCAAAATCGCCGCTGTCGCAGAAGATGGTGAGCCGTGCGTCACCTATATCGGACCCGACGGCGCGGGTCACTATGTGAAGATGGTGCATAACGGCATTGAATATGGCGATATGCAGCTCATTGCAGAAGCTTACTCCCTGCTGAAAGGCGGCCTGAATCTCTCTAATGAAGAGCTGGCAGAGATCTTCACCGAGTGGAACAACGGCGAGCTGAGCAGCTACCTGATCGACATCACCAAAGACATCTTCACTAAGAAAGATGAAGAGGGTAACTACCTGGTCGATGTGATCCTTGATGAAGCGGCGAACAAAGGCACCGGTAAGTGGACCAGCCAGAGCTCGCTGGATCTGGGTGAACCGCTCTCCCTGATCACGGAATCGGTATTCGCGCGTTATATCTCCTCTCTGAAAGAGCAGCGCGTAGCCGCCTCCAAAGTACTTTCTGGTCCGCAGGCTAAACCCGCTGGTGACAAAGCGGAGTTCGTTGAGAAAGTGCGTCGCGCCCTCTACCTGGGTAAAATCGTCTCCTACGCACAGGGCTTCTCCCAGCTGCGTGCTGCGTCTGATGAAAATAACTGGGATCTGAACTACGGTGAAATCGCGAAGATTTTCCGTGCCGGCTGCATCATCCGCGCGCAGTTCCTTCAGAAAATCACCGATGCCTATGCAGAAAACGCCACTATCGCGAACCTGCTGCTGGCTCCGTACTTCAAGAAAATCGCGGACGATTACCAGCAGGCGCTGCGTGACGTAGTCGCTTATGCGGTGCAGAACGGTATTCCGGTTCCGACCTTCTCCGCAGCCGTTGCCTATTACGATAGCTACCGTGCAGCAGTGCTGCCAGCTAACCTGATCCAGGCCCAGCGCGACTACTTCGGTGCCCACACCTATAAGCGCACCGATAAAGAAGGTGTGTTCCACACCGAGTGGCTGGATTAATCTGATTTAGCCTGTTTTATGCTAATGCCCGGCAAATATTGCCGGGCTTTTTTTTGACTGTAAAAGCTATCTTTGTGCTGCCGTTCTGGACTCATTTGTAACGAAGTAGCATAAAACCCTGATTTTTCCGGCTATCCCAGCTCTTTGGTGGCCTTGACAGCAGTTCAGGATAAGAGGTAAAACCCCAAAAGTTTATTATTGCGGTAGCGCTGTTATCGCCTCCTGACACTCAAACATGAAGACGTTGAACGAATGAAAATAACCATCTCAGGAACAGGCTATGTTGGTCTTTCAAACGGTATCTTAATAGCGCAACACCATGAAGTTGTCGCTCTGGATATTGTCCAGGCAAAGGTAGACATGCTTAACCAAAAGATTTCTCCCATTATGGACAAAGAAATCCAGGATTACCTCGCCAACAAGACGCTCAATTTCCGCGCGACCACCGACAAGCAAGATGCCTATCGCGATGCGGATTACGTCATCATCGCCACGCCGACCGATTACGATCCTAAAACCAACTACTTCAACACCTCCAGCGTTGAGGCGGTAATTAAGGATGTGATCGCCATTAACCCGAACGCGGTGATGATCATTAAATCCACCATTCCGGTCGGTTTTACCAAAGCGATCAAAGAAGAACTCGGCATCGACAACGTTATCTTCTCCCCGGAGTTCTTGCGCGAGGGTAAAGCGCTCTATGACAACCTGCATCCGTCACGTATTGTGATTGGCGAGCGCTCTGAGCGCGCAGAGCGTTTTGCCGCGCTGCTGCAGGAAGGAGCCATCAAAAAAGAGATCCCGGTGCTGTTTACCGACTCTACGGAAGCCGAAGCCATTAAGCTCTTCGCTAACACCTACCTGGCGATGCGCGTCGCCTACTTTAACGAGCTGGACAGCTACGCTGAAAGCCTGGGGCTGAATACCCGCCAGATTATCGAAGGGGTCTGTCTCGACCCGCGTATCGGCAACCATTACAACAACCCGTCGTTTGGCTATGGCGGTTACTGCCTGCCAAAAGATACCAAGCAGCTGCTGGCCAACTACCAGTCGGTGCCTAATAACCTGATCTCAGCGATTGTCGATGCGAACCGCACCCGTAAGGATTTTATCTCTGACTCCATTCTGGCGCGTCAGCCGAAAGTGGTGGGCGTTTATCGTCTGATCATGAAGAGCGGCTCTGATAACTTCCGTGCATCTTCTATTCAGGGGATCATGAAGCGTATCAAGGCCAAAGGTGTGCAGGTGATCATTTACGAACCGGCGATGAAGGAAGATGAGTTCTTCCACTCCCGCGTGGTGCGCGATCTGGATGCGTTCAAGAAAGAGGCGGATGTCATCATCTCTAACCGGATGGCAGACGACTTAGCTGACGTGGCGGATAAGGTCTATACCCGCGATCTGTTCGGCAGCGACTGACTTTCATCAGGCCAAAAAAACCCGGTATCGTACCGGGTTTTTTTATATTAATGCTTATACCTTATAAAACTCGCGATACCACTCCACGAAGTTCTTCACCCCTTCCTTGACAGAGGTCTGCGGCTTAAAGCCAATCACCTCATACAGCGCCTGAGTATCGGCGCTGGTCTCCAGCACGTCGCCTGGCTGGATCGGCATCATATTTTTTTCCGCTTCAATGCCCAGCGCCTCTTCCAGCGCTGTGATGTAATCCATCAGTTCAACCGGCGAGCTGTTGCCGATGTTATAGACGCGGTACGGCGCAGAGCTGGTGGCCGGAGAGCCGTTCTCTACCGTCCAGCTGGCGTCGGCCTGCGGGATCACATCCTGCAGGCGAATAATCGCCTCGGCAATATCATCGATATAGGTGAAGTCACGCTTCATCTTGCCGTAGTTGTAAACGTCGATGCGCTTGCCTTCAATCATAGCTTTGGTGAATTTAAAAAGCGCCATATCCGGGCGACCCCACGGGCCGTAGACCGTAAAGAAGCGCAGGCCGGTTGTCGGCAAACCGTAGAGATGGGAGTAGGTGTGCGACATCAGCTCGTTTGCTTTTTTGGTCGCCGCATAGAGGGAGACCGGGTGATCCACTGAGTCATCGGTAGAGAAGGGCATCTTGCGGTTCAGGCCATAGACGGAGCTGGAAGAGGCGTAGAGCAGATGCTGCACCTTGTTGTGGCGACAGCCTTCCAGCACGTTAAGATGGCCCACCAGGTTGGCATCCGCATAGGCGTGCGGGTTTTCCAGCGAGTAGCGCACCCCGGCCTGGGCGGCAAGGTGGATGACGCGGTCGAACTGCTCTTCAGCGAACAGCGTAGCCATGCCTTCGCGGTCCGCCAGATCAAGCTGACGGAAGGTAAAACGCTCGTTTGCGAGGCGATCAAGGCGCGCCTGCTTCAGGCTGACGTCGTAGTAATCATTCAGGTTATCAATACCAACGACCTGATGCCCGGCATCTAGCAGACGCTTGCTGACGTGTGAGCCGATAAAACCTGCCGCGCCGGTGACCAGAAATTTCATACCATTCCTCATTCATTCTCTTTCTTACGGGTACCTGAAGGGTACCTGGATGGCGGTTATCATAGCCTGCTGCCCGCGCCTTACCAAACCAATCTTTTCGATATAACTGACCGAATTCCTATAGAAAAATCTTCATCAGGCGATACACTAGATGAATAAATTTCTTTTTGCGCTTTTCTCTTTAAGGATCGTATGACGCAGAACAATAATGTGGTCAGCCGCAATAATGACCCGGAACAGATCGACCTGATTGATTTAGTGATGCAGTTATGGCGGGGTAAGTGGGTAATCGGTGCCTTTATCATCGCCTTTATTATTCTTGCCGTGGGCTATCTGGCTATTGCCAAAGAGAAATGGACCTCTACGGCAATTATTACCCAGCCTGACGCTGCGCAAATTGCCACCTATAGCACTGCGCTCAATATCCTCTATGGCGGCGCGGCGCCCAGCATGCCTGATGTACAAGGGCGAGCTATTGGGCGTTTCAACTCTGCCTTTAGCGCCCTTGCCGAAGCGCTGGATAACCAGGAAGTGCCGGAAAAATTAACTATCGAGCCCACTGTAAAAGGGCAAAGCCTGCCCCTGAATGTGAGTTACGTCGGCGAATCCGCCGAGGCGGCGCAAAAGCAGCTTGCCCAGTATATTCAACAGGTGGATGAGCAGATTGCTAAAGAGTTGGTGGTTGACCTTAATGATAACATTAAGCAGCAGATCACTACGCTCAACAGCTCTATCGAGAACATGGAGAAGGTGTCGCAAGAGCAGAAAGATCTGCGCATCAAGCAGATTGCCGAAGCGCTGAAGTATGCTGAAGCGGCCAAAGTGACTACGCCGCGTATCCAGCAGACCCAGGATGTGACGCAGGAGAGTATGTTCTTACTGGGGAGCGATGCGCTCAGCTCCATGATGGCGAATGAAGCTTCGCGTCCGCTCACCTTCTCTGGCGCTTACTACCAGAACAAACAGAACTTGCTTGATATCGAGAAGCTGAAGGTCGATCCGGCAACCATCCATGCCTATCGTTATGTCATGAAGCCGAATCTGCCGATTCGTCGCGATAGCCCGAAAAAAGCGATTACCCTTATCCTTGCCGTTCTGCTGGGGGGAATTATCGGTTCCGGGGTCGTGCTGGGGCGTAACGCGCTGCGTAACTATCAGGCAAGAGCCTGATAATTACGCTTGCCTGGATAGGGCTTACAGAAGCTCTAACCAGCATTGTTATCCAAAAAAAGACCGGGTCTCCCCGGTCTTTTGTTATTTATGACGCTTACGCAGATTATCGATTACCGTTGTTAAATCGAGCTCCTGATCCTGCAGGAGAACCAGCAGATGGTAGAGCAGGTCAGAGGCCTCGTTAGTGAGCTCCTCGCGATCGTGGACCGTCGCGGCCAGCGCGGTTTCGACTCCTTCCTCACCTACCTTTTGGGCAATACGCTTGGTGCCGCTGGCATAGAGCTTCGCCGTGTAGGAGCTTGCCGGGTCTGCCGTTTTACGTTCTGCCAGCAGTTGCTCCAGCTGATAGAGAAACAGCCAGCGGTGGCTGGTGTCGCCAAAGCAGCTGGAGTGGCCGAGGTGGCAAGTGGGGCCAATGGGGTTCGCCAGTACCAGCAGGGTGTCGTTGTCGCAGTCGGGGGCGATACTGACCACGTTCAGGAAATGACCTGAGGTTTCGCCTTTGGTCCACAGACGTTCTTTGGTGCGGGAATAGAAGGTGACTTTGCCGCACTCCAGCGTTTTGTCGAGGGCGTCGCGGTTCATATAGCCCAGCATCAGCACTTCCCCTGAGAGGGCGTGTTGAACCACCACCGGCATCAGCCCGTTAGTTTTTTCCCAGTCCAGCTGTGCGCGTTGTTGCTCTGTTAACATATCCTTATCTCCACGCCCTGGCTTGCCAGGTACGTTTTTAACTCGCCAATATTGATAATTTGTTTGTGGAATACCGAGGCCGCCAGCGCGCCGTCCACGTCCGCATCGCGGAACGCTTCCAGAAAGTGCTCCATCGTACCTGCGCCGCCGGAGGCGATCAGCGGGACATGGCAACGCTCGCGCACCATTTTCAGCTGCGCCAGATCATAGCCGTTACGCACGCCATCCTGGTTCATCATGTTAAGCACGATTTCTCCCGCGCCGCGCTTTTGCACTTCTTCCACCCAGTCGGGTGTCTCCCACCGGGTGATGCGGGTGCGGCTTTCGTCACCGGTGTATTGATTCACATGATATTTGCCGGTTGCCGCGTCGTGCCAGGTATCGATACCCACGACAACGCACTGTACGCCAAAGCGGTCGGCGAGACGGGTAATCAGCTCCGGGTCGGCCAGCGCCGGGGAGTTGACGGAAATCTTATCTGCGCCGAAGGAGAGAATTTTGGCGGCATCATCCACGGACTTAATGCCGCCCGCCACGCAGAAGGGAATGTCAATCACCTCTGCCACGCGCGCCACCCAGCTTTTATCCACCACGCGGCCATCGCTGGAGGCGGTGATATCATAAAAGACCAGCTCGTCGGCGCCTTCTTCGGCATAGCGTTTCGCCAGCGGCACGATATCGCCGATGATCTCATGATTGCGGAACTGCACCCCTTTAACCACCTGGCCGTCGCGCACGTCCAGGCAGGGAATTATCCGTTTTGCCAGCATTGAATCGCCTCCGTTACCGTAAATTTGCCTTCCAGCAGGGCGCGCCCGACGATCACGCCGCGTACTCCCGTTCCGCGCAGGGCGGCGATATCATCAAGGCCGCCGATGCCGCCAGAGGACTGAAACGCCACCTGCGGATAGCGGGCGCATATCTCCTCATAAAGCGCGACGTTGGAGCCCGCCAGCGTGCCGTCGCGGGAGATGTCGGTGCAGAGCACATGCTTCAGCCCGACCGCGGCGTAGGTATCAACCAGCGCCTCCAGCGTGACGCCGGAATTTTCCTGCCAGCCGCTTACCGCCACCTGCTTGTTGCCCTGTTCGTCGATGCGTACGTCGAGCGCCAGCACCAGCGCGTCGGCGCCGAAGCGGCGAAACCAGCCCTTAACGGTCTCAGGATCTTTCACCGCCGTGGAGCCAACCACCACGCGCGCCACGCCAGCCGCGAGCAGGGCGGCCACATCCTCTTCGCTGCGCACGCCGCCGCCAACCTGCACCGGCACGTTTACCCCCGCCACCAGCGTTTTGAGCAGCGGGATCTGGCGCCTGGCTGGATCTTTCGCGCCGGTTAAATCGACCAGGTGCAGCACCTCTGCGCCCTGGTCCGCATAGGCCTGCAGGCGCGGCAGCGGATCGTTACCATAGTCGCGCTGCTGGCCGTAGTCACCCTGATGGAGACGGACAACTGTGCCGTCAATTAAATCTAACGCGGGAATAATCATCACATCTCCAGGAAATTTTTCAGCAGCTGCGCGCCCGCGGCGCCGGAGCGTTCCGGGTGGAACTGCACGCCAAAGAAGTTATCTTTCTGCACCGCGGCGGTAAACGGCTCGCCGTAGTGGCACTGGGCGATGGTGTAGGGATTAACCGGCATGGCGTAGCTATGGACAAAATAGAAGTAAGAGCCGTCCTCAATACCGCGGAACAGTCGATCCCCCGCTTTCGGGTAGACGCGGTTCCAGCCCATATGGGGCAGCGGCAGGCCGTGGTCGGTCATCTTCGGCACATCCTCATCGATAATGCCCAGCAGATCGACCCCCTGCGTCTCTTCGCTGCGGCGCCCTAACAGCTGCATGCCGAGGCAGATCCCCAGCACCGGCTGGGTACAAGCTCGGATCAGATCTGCCAGATCGCGCTGGTGGATCTGATCCATTGCCGCCTGTGCGGTGCCGACGCCCGGCAGAAAGAGTTTGTCGGCGCGCAGCACCACATCCGGGTCGCGGCTGACCACAGGCTCATAGCCGTGACGGATAATGGCCGACTTCACGGAGTGAAGATTGGCGCAACCGGTATCCAGGATAACCACGTTCATCACAGCACTCCTTTGGAGGAGGGGAGCGTATCGCCTTCCACGCGGATCGCCTGGCGCAGTGTGCGGCCAAACGCCTTAAAGAGGCTCTCCACGCGATGGTGATCGTTCTTGCCTTTGGTTTTCAGGTGCAGCGTCACCCCCATGGTATAGGAGAGCGAGCGGAAAAAGTGTTCCACCATCTCGGTGCTGAGGTCGCCCACCCGCTGGTAGGTGAACTCCGCCTTATACTCCAGGTGCGGGCGGCCGGAGATATCCAGCGCGCAGCGCGCCAGGCATTCGTCCATCGGCAGCACAAAGCCAAAGCGATTGATGCCGCGCTTGTCGCCCAGCGCCAGCTTCAGCGCTTCCCCCAGCGCCAGGCCGGTATCTTCCACGGTGTGGTGATCGTCGATATAGAGATCGCCCTTGACGGTAATCTCCATGCGAAAGCCGCCATGGGTGGCAATCTGGTCGAGCATGTGATCAAAGAAGCCTACGCCGGTGTTGATTTTGCTGCTCCCTTCGCGATCCAGCCAGACCTTCACGTCAATCTGCGTCTCGCGGGTGTTACGCTCCACGTGGGCGTAGCGGTCGCGCTTCGTCAGCTGTTCGCCAATCTGCTGCCAGGTGAGATCGTTTCGGCTGTAGCGCAGCCCGGTGATGCCCATATTCTCCGCCAGCGTGATGTCGGTGACGCGATCGCCAATCACGTAGCTGTTAGCTTTATCCAGCGCCTCGTCGGCGAGATAGCGCTCCACCAGCTTCACTTTCGGCTTGCGGCAGTCGCATTCGTCCGCCGGCAGGTGCGGGCAGATCAGCACTTCATCAAAGACCACCCCTTGCGAGGTAAGGATCTGCATCATCAGGTTGTGCGGGCCGTCAAAGTCGGCCTGCGGAAAGCTGTCGGTACCCAGCCCGTCCTGGTTGGTGATCATCACCAGCTTAAAGCCCGCCTTTTGCAGCTTCAGCAGCACCGGGATCACGTCCGCTTCAAAGGCCAGCTTGTCGAAGCGATCGACCTGATAGTCGCTCGGCGGCTCGGCAATGATCGTGCCGTCACGATCGATAAAGAGATACTTCTGACTCATACTTTCTCCGCTTTCAGGGCGTCAATCACGCGCTGGCTCTCTTCCCGGGTGCCAACGGTAATGCGCAGGCAGCCGCTCAGGGAGGGTTGTTTATTCTGGTCTCGTAGAATAATGCCCTGATCCCACAAAGATTTAAATATCGCACTGGAGGCGGTGAAGCGTGCCAGGATGTAATTGGTTTCGGAATCGAATACCTGCTCGACGCAGGGAATGGTTTTCAGCGCCTCTACGAGATACTGACGCTCGGCCAGAATTTGCGCCACCCGCTCGCGCATGGCGCTAATGCCCGCCGGGGTCAGCGCCTGGGCGGCGATATCCGCCACCGGGGTGGAGAGCGGGTAGGGGGCGATGACCTTTAACAGCAGATCGATCACCTCTTTATTCGCCAGCGTAAAGCCGCAGCGCAGTCCCGCCAGGGCGAAAGCTTTGGAGAGCGTGCGCAGCACAACCAGATGCGGATACTCCGTAAGCCAGCCGGCGAGCGTCGCCTGCGGGCAAAATTCAATATAGGCTTCATCCGCTACCACCAGCGCTTTGCCGCGCGTCATCTCCAGCAGGGTACGGATATCCTGCGGGTCGATAAGCTGCCCGGTCGGGTTGTTAGGGCTACAGACAAAGACCATTTTTACGCCGTTCAGGCTGGCGGCGATCCCTTCCAGATCAAGCTGCCAGCTATCCCGCGCCGGCACGTTGCGGCATTCCACGCCAATGGTTTCAGCGCTGACGCTATACATGCCGTAGGTCGGCTGGCAGTAGAGCACCGCGTCCTGCCCCGGCTCGCAAAAGGCACGGATCAAAAGCTCGATGCCTTCATCCGCGCCGCGGCTGACCAGCACCTGCTCCGGTTTGACGCCAGCGTAGCGGGCATAGTTTTCGATTACCGCTTTGGGCTGACACTCCGGGTAGCGGTTCAGCGTCTGCTGCGACAGGGTAAATTCAACCGCGGTCGGAAATTCATTGGCGTTGAGCCAGACGTCGCCGTTACCGCCCAGACGACGGGCGGACTGATACGGGGTCAGGCGGCGGACATTCTCCCGGGCTAACTCTTCGATGCTCATGCTTGCTCCTTCAGGGCTGCAACGCGCAGCGTAACGGCGTTCTTGTGGGCGGTAAGGCGTTCGGCCGCCGCCAGCGTTTCAATGGTGGAGGCCAGGGCGGCGAACCCGTCGCGGGAGAGCTCCTGCACCGTCATCCGCTTCTGGAAATCCGCCAGCCCCAGGCTGGAGCAGGTGGAGGTGTAACCGTAGGTCGGCAGCACGTGGTTGGTGCCGGAGGCGTAATCGCCTGCCGATTCCGGCGACCAGTCGCCGAGAAACACCGAGCCGGCGCTGGTGATGCTCTCTACCAGCTCACGCGCGTTACGGGTCTGAATAATCAGGTGCTCCGGGCCATATTGATTAGAGATGGCGATGCACTGCTGCAGATCGCGCGTCACGATAAGCCGGCTGGCGGAGAGCGCCTGGCGCGCCGTTTCGGCACGCGGCAGCGCGGCGAGCTGACGCTCCACCGCTTCGCCCACCCGTCTGGCCATCTCTGCGTCCGGGGTCAGGAGGATCACCTGCGAATCGGGGCCGTGCTCGGCCTGGGAGAGGAGGTCGGAGGCGACAAAATCGGGCGTGGCGCCGCTGTCGGCAATCACCAGCACCTCGGATGGCCCGGCGGGCATATCAATCGCCGCGCCGTCCAGCCGCTGGCTCACCTGGCGCTTGGCCTCGGTGACAAAGGCGTTGCCCGGGCCAAATATTTTATCCACTTTCGGTACGGACCCGGTGCCGAAGGCGAGCGCGGCAATCGCCTGGGCGCCGCCCACTTTATAGACGGCCTGGACGCCGCACAGTTTTGCTGCGTAGAGGATCTCATCGGCAATCGGTGGCGGAGAGCAGAGCACCACCTTGCGGCAGCCTGCAATGCGCGCCGGGGTTGCCAGCATCAGCACGGTGGAGAAGAGCGGCGCCGAGCCGCCCGGAATATAGAGGCCGACCGAGTCAACCGGGCGGGTCACCTGCTGGCAGCGCACGCCGGGCATCGTCTCAATATCCACTGGCGGGAGCTGCTGGGCATTATGGAAGGTTTCGATGTTATTGACCGCCACCGACATCGCCTGCTTCAGCTCCTCGCTCAGCCGCGCACTGGCTTCGGCTATCTCCTGTTCGGTGACCCGGAGTGTCTCCACGTCGGTCTTATCAAATTTCGCGCTGTACTCCCGCAGGGCATCGTCGCCGCGAGCCTTCACGTTATCCAAGATCTCGGCCACGGTGCGGGAGATGCTGTCGGAGGCGGAAATCGCCGGACGCATCAGCAGTTCGCTTTGCTGCGCTTCGGTGCAGCTGTTCCAGTCGATGAGAGTATTAAAACTCATGGCCATCACTCCATCATCTTCTCAATCGGCAGCACCAGAATGGAGCTGGCCCCCAGCGCTTTTAGCTTCTCCATGGTTTCCCAGAAGAGGGTTTCGCTGCTGACCATATGCATCGCCACGCGCTGCTGATCGCCTGCCAGCGGCAGGATTGTGGGGCGCTCGGCGCCCGGCAGCAGGGCGATGACTTCGTCCAGGCGTTCGGTTGGCGCATGCATCATGATATATTTTGACTCGCGGGCCTGGATAACCCCCTGAATACGGGTCAGCAGCTTGTCGATCAGCTGCTGTTTCGCCGCCGGCATCTCGCCGTCGCGCTGGATCAGGCAGGCTTTGGAGCGATAGATCACCTCCACTTCCCGCAGGCCGTTGGCCTCCAGCGTCGCGCCGGTGGAGACCAGGTCGCAGATGGCGTCAGCCAGCCCCGCGCGGGGAGCCACTTCCACCGAGCCGTTTAGCAGGCAGGATTTAAACTGGATCCCTTTCTGATCGAGATAGCGCTTAAGCAGGTGAGGATAAGAGGTGGCGATGCGTTTACCGTTCAGCGACGCCGGGCCGTCCCACGCCTCATCCACCGGCGTAGCCAGCGACAGGCGGCAGCCGCCGAAGTCGAGACGGCGCAGAGTAAAATAGCGCGGGTCTTCGCCCTGGGCGCGGCGGGTTAACAGCTCCTCTTCCAGCACGTTTTCGCCGATGATGCCGAGATCCACCACGCCATCCATTACCAGCCCCGGAATATCGTCATCACGCACGCGCAGAATATCGACAGGCATGTTTTCCGCCAGCGCAATCAGACGCTGGGTGTGCAGGTTGATTTTGATCCCGCAGCGCGCCAGCAGTTCGCGTGAATCGTCGCTCAGTCGGCCTGATTTCTGCATAGCTATGCGTAAACGTGAGTTATCTAACATTTTTTATCCTCGTGATCCTGTTAAAGCCTGTCTGAATGCGGTCCAAAAAAAAGCCCCCGGAAGAAGATCTTCCGGGGGCTTTCTCTTGCGTTCATGCACCACTGGAAGATCTGAATGTCTCCCAGCACACATCGCCTGAAAGACTAGTCAGGATGATGGTGATGATGGTGGTGTTTAAATTGAACGCGTGTCATATAAATTCTCGATGAATGCTTATTCACTTGATGTCTTTTAACCTAAACCACTTAGGCTGCAGAAAGCAAGGGCTTTTTTTAATCATTAATTCATTTCATATTGGTGCTATGAATTGTCAGCTCCGCGGTGCTGGCGTAGCCTTATAGCAGACGCGTGAAAGCCAGGAGAAAACGCATGAAAAAGGTCGCAATTGTCGGTTTAGGATGGTTAGGCATGCCGTTAGCGATGTCGCTCTCGGCCAAAGGATGGCAGGTAACCGGCAGCAAAACGACGGTGGATGGCGTCGAAGCCGCCAGAATGTGCGGCATCGAGAGCGTGGAGCTGCGCCTGGAGCCGGAGCTGGTATGCGATACGGACGATCTGGACGCGTTAATGAATGTGGATGCGCTGGTTATCACGCTGCCCGCCCGGCGCACCGGCCCGGGGGAGAACTTTTACCTGCAGGCGGTGCAGGAGATTGTTGATAGCGCGTTAGCCCATCATATTCCGCGCATCATTTTTACCAGTTCCACCTCCGTTTACGGCGAGGCCGAGGGCAACGTCAAAGAGAGCAGCGAGCGCAACCCGGTAACCGGCAGCGGGCGCGTGCTAAAGGAACTGGAGGACTGGCTGCATAATCTTCCCGGCACCCAGGTGGATATCCTTCGTCTGGCGGGGCTGGTTGGCCCGGGGCGTCATCCTGGCCGTTTCTTTGCCGGAAAAAGCGCGCCGAACGGCGGGCACGGGGTGAACCTGGTTCATCTGGATGATGTGGTAGCCGCCATTACCTTACTGCTGCAGGCTCCAAAAGGCGGACACATCTATAATATATGTGCACCCGTTCATCCAGCCCGCAGCGCCTTCTATCCCGTCATGGCCCGGCAACTGGGACTGGAGCCGCCGCAGTTCCGTGATGTGGCCGGGGAAGGGCAGGGCAAGCTGATCGACGGCAGCCGTATCTGCCATGAGCTGGGATTTGAATATCAATATCCCGATCCGCTGGTGATGCCGATGGAGTAACGTCACCCGCGGGCGCGATCGCACACCGCGAGGGGGCAAGCATGAAACCGCTGCTGGACGTTCTGATCATTCTCGATGCGCTGGAAAAAGAGGGCAGCTTCGCCGCGGCGTCGGCCAGGCTCTATAAAACGCCCTCGGCGCTGAGCTATACCGTGCACAAGCTGGAAAACGATCTGAATATCCAGCTTCTTGACCGCTCCGGCCACCGGGCGCGTTTTACCCGCACCGGGCAGATGCTGCTGGAGAAGGGGCGGGAGGTGCTGCAGACGGTGCGGGAGCTGGAAAAGCAGGCCGTCAAGCTGCATCAGGGCTGGGAAAATGAGCTGGTGATCGGGGTGGATGATACTTTTCCTTTCTCCCTGCTGACGCCGCTTGTCGAAGCGTTTTACCAGCGCCACAGCGTTACCCGGCTCAAGTTTATCAACGGCGTGCTGGGGGGCTCATGGGAGGCGTTAACCCAGGGGCGGGCGGATATTATTGTCGGCGCGCTGCATGAGCCGCCCGAGCTGAGCGCCTTCGGCTTTGCCCGTCTGGGGACGCTGGAGCAGGTCTTTGTCGTCGCCCCGCACCATCCGCTGGCCCAGGAGCCCGAGCCGCTGAACCGCCGTCTGATAAAACAGCATCGCGCCATTGTGGTGGGCGACAGCTCCGCGGCAGGCTGCGCCGTCTCGTCTCAACTGCTGGACGATCAGGAAGCGATCACGGTTTTCGATTTTAAGACTAAACTTGAGTTACAGATAAGCGGGCTGGGATGCGGTTATCTTCCGCGGTATCTGGCGCAGCGGTTTATTGAGAGCGGAGCGCTGGTTGAAAAACAGGTGCAGTCGCAAAACCGTAACGAAGCGGTATGGGTGGGGTGGAATGAACAGACTGCCGGGCTGGCCAGCGCCTGGTGGCGTGATGAGATTTTAGCAAATAGTGCTATTTCCACCGTTTACGCCCCGGCCGACTGTGAGTAATCAGTCGGTTAGAAAAGAAAAAATTGTAATCAGCTTCGTAAAGTATTGCCTTTTGTATCAAAAATGATGCAGAATGCGCCGCTGCAAAACACAGGAATAATCGACGATATAAAAGGCGTCGGTTATTTTTTTTTGCATGTAAGAAATGTCATTTAATCCAAGAGGCCGGGCTCGTACCGGATAGATATTTACTAAAAACCGACAGTTGTTGTCGCTGAGGAATAAACAAAATGGGGCAATATTTCGCTTACGCGGCGGAGTTCACCGTAAAGGAGAATCACCATGTCGCTTAATGCAACTCCAAAAACCTCTCGCGTGGAATTACGTAAAACGCTTACGTTAATTCCGGTTGTCATGATGGGCCTTGCCTATATGCAGCCGATGACGCTGTTCGATACGTTTGGTATCGTTGCAGGCCTCACTGACGGTCACGTCGCAACGGCATACGCCTTTGCGCTGGTCGCTATTCTCTTTACCGCCCTGAGCTACGGTAAACTGGTTCGCCGTTTCCCGTCGGCGGGCTCTGCCTACACCTACGCGCAGAAATCCATCAGCCCGACGGTGGGCTTTATGGTGGGCTGGTCATCCCTGCTGGACTACCTGTTCATGCCGATGATCAATATTCTGCTGGCGAAAATTTACTTCGAAGCGCTGGTGCCATCCGTGCCGTCGTGGATCTTCGTTGTGGCGCTGGTGGCCTTTATGACCATCTCTAACCTGCGCAGCATCAAGACCGTGGCTAACTTCAACACCCTGATTGTCGTGCTGCAGATGGGGATTGTTGCGGTGATTGTCGGCCTTATCATCTATGGCGTTTTGCATGGGGAAGGGGCTGGCACCCTGGTGAGCTCCCGTCCGTTCTGGTCTGAAGGGGCGCACGTGGTGCCGATGATTACCGGCGCGACTATCCTCTGCTTCTCGTTCCTCGGCTTTGACGGTATCTCTTCGCTTTCCGAAGAGACCAAAGACGCGGAGCGCGTGATTCCGCGCGCGATTTTCCTGACGGCGCTGATTGGCGGTCTGATCTTTATCTGCGCCTCTTACTTCCTGCAGCTCTACTTCCCGGATATTTCGCGCTTTAAAGATCCGGATGCGTCACAGCCGGAGATCATGCTTTACGTGGCGGGTAAAACCTTCCAGTGGGGCGTGCTGATCTTCTCCAGCGTGACCGTACTGGCTTCCGGTATGGCGGCACATGCGGGCGTCTCTCGCCTGATGTATGTCATGGGCCGCGACGGCGTCTTCCCGACCCGTTTCTTCGGCTATGTTCATCCGAAGTGGCGTACCCCGGCCTGGAACGTGCTGCTGGTGGGCGCGATTGCGCTGCTGGCGATCAACTTTGACCTGGTAACCGCAACGGCACTGATTAACTTCGGCGCGCTGGTGGCCTTTACCTTTGTGAACCTCTCGGTGATCTCCCAGTTTTGGATCCGCGAGAAGCGTAACAAGACGCTGAAAGACCACTTCAACTACCTGCTTCTGCCGGTGTGCGGTGCTCTGACCGTTGGCGCGCTGTGGATCAACCTGGAAGAGAGCTCCATGATCCTCGGCCTGGTGTGGGCCGGTATCGGTCTGGTCTACCTTGCCTGCGTAACCAAAAGCTTCCGTAATCCGGTTCCGCAATATGAAGATGTCGCGTAACGTTTAGCGTTTCGCTTAAAGAAAAAAACCGGAGATATTCTCCGGTTTTTTTATGCCTGCTATTTCATGTCTGACAAAGAGTAATAACCAAATGGACTATGTTAGACAATTTGGTTATTGGTTCCATGCGTTCACCTCATTAATAATTCGCATTCTGATATATTGCTCACTTATTAATTATGATGCCTTCAATGATATTAAGCGGACTGTTCTGCGGCGCGCTGCTGGGTTTTGTTATGCAGCGCGGACGATTCTGTCTGACCGGCGGCTTTCGCGATATGTATATCGCTAAAAACAACCGTATGTTTTACGCCCTGCTGATCGCTATTGCCATTCAGAGTGTAGGGGTATTTACCCTTATTCAGCTTGGCGTGGTGCAATATGACGCGGGGGCGTTTCCGTGGCTCGGCACGATCGCAGGTGGTTACATTTTTGGTCTCGGTATTGTCTATGCTGGCGGCTGCGCCACCGGTACCTGGTATCGCGCGGGCGAGGGGCTGATCGGCAGCTGGATTGCGCTCGCGACCTATATGGTAATGAGCGCCGTAATGCGCTCCCCGCATGCGGAGGGGCTGAATCAGGTGCTGAAAACATACAGCACTGAACATAACTCTATTGCCGCAACCCTGGGCCTCTCCGTCTGGCCGCTTATCGCGCTGCTGGTGGCCGTAACGCTGTGGGTGGTGCGCAAAGAGCTGAAAAAACCGAAGCTCAGGGTCGCCACGCTGCCGCCGCGTCGTCGCGGGCTGGCGCACCTGCTGTTTGAAAAACGCTGGCATCCGTTTGTTACCGCTGTCCTGATCGGGCTGATTGCGCTGCTGGCGTGGCCGCTTAGCGAGGCTACCGGGCGTATGTTCGGTTTAGGCATCACCTCGCCGACGGCAAACATCCTGCAGTTTCTGGTGGCCGGACAGAGCAAGTTCCTCAACTGGGGAGTGTTCCTGGTGCTGGGGATCTTTCTCGGGTCGTTTATTGCCGCCAAAGCCAGCCGGGAGTTTCGCGTGCGCGCCGCGGATGCGCAAACCACGCTGCGCAGCGCGGCTGGCGGCCTGCTGATGGGCGTCGGGGCGAGCATGGCGGGCGGTTGTTCTATCGGCAACGGGCTGGTGATGACCGCAATGATGACCTGGCAGGGCTGGGTGGGTCTGGTATTTATGATCCTTGGCGTATGGACCGCGTCATGGTTCTTGTATGTTCGTCCGCAGCGCAAGGCGAAACTTGCGGCGGCGACGGCTTAACTGAAAACAGGAGCTGTTATGGCTGTAAAAAAACTCGACGTGGTCACCCAGGTGTGCCCCTTTCCGCTGATTGAAGCAAAAGCGGCGCTGGCAGAGATGGCCAGCGGTGATGAACTGGTTATTGAATTTGACTGCACCCAGGCGACGGAAGCCATTCCGCAGTGGGCGGCAGAAGAGGGCCACGCCATTACCGACTATCAGCAGGTCGGCGATGCCGCCTGGAGCATCACCGTTCAGAAAGCGTAATACGCCGCCCTCCCGCCAGCCGGGAGGGCTAAACAATCTCCTGCATATACTGCCAGAGCGCCTTCAGCTGCACCTGTTTCTCGCTATCTCCCTGATGTTCGACAAACAAACTCTCCAGCTCACCCACATATGCCTCGAGAAACGCTGGTGTGAAGAGAGCACGGCGATGTTCCAGCCAGCGCGCCTGCTCCGCCTCGTCGAGCGTGCCGGGATAATTTCGCGCCCGGTAGTTGAAAAGCAGCTTCTCAATACGCGGATCGACAAAGGTGATATCCAGCGCCGGCAGGTTACGCGGATCGGTTTGCAGCACAATCTTCATGGCGGCGCGGTCCGCGTCGCTGAAAAAGCCGTTATAGAGCTGCGTATCAACATTATCCTGGGGCACAAAAGGCTCCGCTTCGGCAAAGAGGGCGACCGCCTTCTCTCTTACCTGCGGGTTTTCCCGGAGGATTTTCAGGTTCTCCAGACACTGCTGCCGGTCAATGCCCAGCCGTTCGGCATCCTCCGGACGCAGGGTATTGGCCTGCGCCAGCACCGGACATTTATTGATATGCACCAGCTTGAGCGGGACGGCTGCCCGCTCCCCCAGCGACGCTTTCGCGGTATAGAGCCGCTCGCGCAACTCTGCGCTCTCAAGCTCCAGCAGGGGAGTAATATCACCCGCGAGATCGACCATAATCACCGCGTTGCGGTTATCGGGATGCCAGGCCAGCGGAGCGACCCAGCTGGTATTGCCGCGCAGGGCGCCAAACATGCCGGAGACATGCACCAGCGGCTTCATCTGCGGCACGTCAATCAGGGTCATCAGTTTCTGCTTGCTGCGGTGGCTCAGCAGATAATCAAACAGGCGCGGCTGGGCGGCCTTTACCTTTTTTGCCATGGCGATAGTGGCATAGACATCCGCCATCGCGTCGTGGGCGTTACCGTGCTCAATATCGTTGGCGCGGGTCAGATGTTCCAGGCGGAAGCTCGGCAGGCCGTCGTCGTTTTCCGGCCAGTTGATCCCCTCAGGGCGCAGGGCATAGCAGGCGCGCATCACATCCAGCAGATCCCAGCGCGAATTGCCGTTCTGCCAGCTCCAGGCGTAGGGATCGTAGAAGTTGCGGTAAAAAATATTACGCGTTACCTCGTCATCGAAGCGCACGTTGTTATAGCCCACCACGCAGGTCTCGGGAACGGTGAAGAGGTCGTGAATGCGGCGGGCGAACTCCGCCTCAATAACCCCTTTCTCCCGCGCTTCCTGGGGCGTGATCCCGGTAACCATCACCGCGCCGGGCTGCGGCAGGTAGTCGTCGGCGGGCCTGCAGTAGAACACCTCCGGCTCGCCAATGACGTTAAAGTCGGCGTCGGTGCGGATCGCGCCGAACTGGGCGGGCCGATCCAGCGACGGGCTGGTGCCGAAGGTTTCGTAGTCATGAAAGAGAAATGTGGGGCGCGGGGCGGAATCAGACACCGGTAATACCATCCTGTTAAAAAGTTTCACCTCTATGGTAAACCATCCCTCTCAACACGCGCAGGAAAAGCGTGACCTGAGACCAAAAATGCGAGGCCTGTGCCGGTAAAAACTTGCTGTCTGTCACATTTCTTTGCAATTTACTCAGGTAAGGACACAGGAAGTTCCGTAAAAAGGTCTGCGATTTTAAACGACCCCGAGGATACACCGTTGAAACGCCGCCTGTTTATTGCTGTTTCTTTAATTACTCTCAGCCTCTCATCCGCGCGGGCTGCTGTTCCCATGGATTTCACACCGCAACCGCCTGCCATTCAGGCCGGCTCCTGGGTGCTAATGGATTACACGACTGGTCAAATACTGACGGCAGGCAATGAGCATCAGCAGCGCAATCCAGCGAGCCTTACCAAGCTGATGACGGGCTATGTGGTCGACCGCGCCATCGACAGCCACCGCATCACCCCGGATGATGTCGTAACCGTCGGACGTGACGCCTGGGCGAAGGGCAATCCGGTTTTTGACGGCTCCTCTTTGATGTTCTTAAAACCGGGTGACCGTGTCACCGTGCGCGATCTGAGCCGCGGCCTGATCGTCGATTCCGGCAATGACGCCTGCGTGGCGCTGGCTGACTATGTGGCGGGCGGCCAGCCGCAGTTTGTGCGCATGATGAATGACTACGTGCAGAAGCTGCACCTGCAGGATACCCACTTTGAAACGGTGCATGGTCTGGACGCGCCGGGGCAGCACAGCTCCGCCTACGATCTGGCGGTCCTCTCCCGCGCCATTATCCACGGCGAGCCCGAGTTTTATCACATGTACAGCCAGAAAAGCCTGACGTGGAATGGCATTACCCAGCAGAACCGCAACGGCCTGCTGTGGGACAAAGAGATGAACGTCGACGGGCTGAAAACCGGGCACACTTCAGGCGCGGGCTTTAACCTTATCGCCTCGGCGGTGGACGGACAGCGTCGCCTGATTGCCGTGGTGATGGGCGCTGAGAGTTCCAAAGGGCGTGAAGAGCAGGCGCGTAAGCTGCTGCTGTGGGGACAGCGCAATTTCGACACCGTGCAGATCCTGCGTAGCGGTAAGCAGGTAGGAACGGAGCGGATCTGGTATGGCGATAAAGAGAAAATCGCCCTCGGCACCGATCGTGACTACTGGATGGCGCTGCCCAGGGCTGAAGTGTCAAAAATCAAAGCCAAATATGTACTGGACAAAAACGAGCTGGATGCGCCCATCAGCGCCCATCAGCGCGTCGGTGAAATTGAGCTCTATGACGGCGACAAGGTGGTCGCCCACTGGCCGCTGGTCACGCTGGAGAGCGTGAAAAAAGGGGGCATGTTCTCCCGCTTTAGCGACTATCTGCATCAGAAGCTCTAAAGCCACACCTCCCGGGCAGACTGGTGGTTCTGCGAGTCTGCTCGCATTTTGACCAAAAGCACGTTGTCGCGCGGGCAAATCCCACCCTATACTGGCTATTCATACAGTATGCGTGGGAGGCGATATGGACTACAACATCAGACCGCAGCAAAAACGTAAAATAGCCGGCTTTCATCTTGTCGGGCCGTGGGATCAAACCCTTCCGCAGGGATTTGAGCAGCTTGTCATGTGGGTGGACGGGCGTCACATTGAGCCGCTGGAGTGGGTGGCCGTCTACTATGATAATCCCGATGAGGTTCCCGCTGAAAAGCTGCGCTGTAATACCTCGGTGACCGTCCCGGACGATTTTGTTATTCCCGAAAACAGCGAAGGGGTCATCCTCACCGAACTGGCGGGCGGGGAATATGCCGTGGCTGCCGCGCGCGTGGAAGATCATGACTTCGCCACCCCCTGGTATCAATTCTTCAATAGTCTGCTGCAAGATACGCACTATGAAATCGCTCCCCGGCCCTGTTTTGAGCGCTATCTGAATGATGGCAAGGCGGACGGTTACTGGCAGATCGAAATGTTTGTGCCGGTGCAGAGCCGGGTCGTTTAAGCGATTTGTGCCTGATTTCAGAAGGGGGGGGCGGCACAGTTGATGCGCCACGCGCAAAACGCAGTACAATTACGGTTTGCCGAGTTGCTGGAGAGCAGGTGTGCGTCCGGACAAATCCTTAACCCCCTTCGAAATTCGTCTCTATCAGCACTATCGAATCGTGCACGGGTGCCGCATCGCCCTGGCCTTTATCATCACCTTTGTACTGGTGCGCATGGCGGCGATCCCCGAAGGCACCTGGCCGCTGATTACGCTGGTGGTGGTGATGGGGCCCATCTCCTTCTGGGGAAACGTGGTGCCCCGCGCCTTTGAGCGGATTGGCGGCACCATTTTTGGCTCCGCGCTCGGCCTGATCGCGCTTCGCCTGGAGCTGTTCTCCATGCCGGTTATGCTGGTGTGGTGCGCCGCCGCGATGTTTCTCTGCGGCTTTCTGGCGCTGGGGAAACGGCCCTACCAGGCGCTGCTGATTGGCATCACCCTGGCGGTGGTGGTCGGCGCTCCGGCGGGGGATATGGCAACTGCCCTCTGGCGAAGCGGCGATGTCATATTAGGATCGTTGCTGGCGATGCTCTTTACCGGCATCTGGCCGCAGCGGGCCTTTCTGCACTGGCGCATTCAGATGGCGAGCTACGTTACCGCCTTTAATCGCGTCTATCAGGCGGGATTTTCGCCGAATCTGGTCGAGCGGCCACGTCTGGAAAAACATCTGCAAAAAATTCTCAACGATGTGGTGAAAATGCGCGGTTTAATCACTCCCGCCAGTAAAGAGACCCACATTCAGAAGTCGATATTTGAGGCGATCCAGACCGTAAGCCGCAATCTGGTCTGCATGCTGGAGCTGCAAATCAACGCGCACTGGGCCTCGCGCGCCAGCCACTTTGTGCTGCTTAACGCGCAGACCCTCAGGGAGACGCAGCAGATGACGCAGCAAACTTTGCTGACCATCGCCCACGCCTTGTATGAGGGGAATCCGCAGCCGGTGCTGGCTAATACCGAGCGTCTGAACGACATTGTGGTGGAGCTGCGGCAGCTTATCAGCGAGCATAAGGGGGATAACGTGGCGGAGACACCGATCCACAGCTATGTCTGGCTGAGTATGGAGCTGGCGCGTCAGCTGGAGCTGCTTTCCCATCTGATCTGCCGCGCGCTGCGCAAATAAAAAGCAGCCATTTTCCGATGTGATGCAGGCTGCTTCGATTCAGCACCGTTTGAGGTTATGATAGATTCAAACGCTATAGACATTGTCATTCGCAACCGCTGTCAGTTAAGGTGATGGCCACAGTGGTTGCTTTAACGAATCCGAATCTCACATTATCAGGGGTGTAAAAATGGAAACTACTAAACCTTCGTTCCAGGATGTTCTGGAGTTCGTGCGTCTGTTCCGCCGCAAAAACAAACTGCAGCGTGAAATTCAGGACGTAGAGAAGAAGATCCGTGACAACCAGAAGCGCGTACTGCTGCTGGACAACCTGAGCGACTACATCAAGCCGGGCATGAGCGTGGAAGCGATCCAGGGCATTATCGCCAGCATGAAAAGCGACTATGAAGACCGTGTGGATGATTACATCATCAAAAACGCTGAGCTCTCCAAAGAGCGTCGCGACATCTCCAAGAAGCTGAAGGTAATGGGCGAAATGAAAAGCGCCGAAGCCAAAGGCGAATAATCCTTTTCAGTGCCAGAAAAAAGCTCCCTCATCAGGGAGCTTTTTTATTTTCTTTCTGACGGCGCAGAAAAGCAAAAAGCCCGCTAAAAAGCGGGCTTTTTTGAATCTGGCTCCTCTGACTGGACTCGAACCAGTGACATACGGATTAACAGTCCGCCGTTCTACCGACTGAACTACAGAGGAATCGTTGTGGAGGCTAATCTTAGCGGCGAAAAAAGTTTTGTCAAACCCCATCTTACCTACTTTTGTTCAACTGCCGATTCTGTCGACAGTTTGTTGTAATTCCCAACAATTTTTTTAAGGAAATACTTTGCAGGATATTGGTTTCTGCCCCATCATTTGAAATGAAGTTTCAACTTTATCCCTAAGGTCCATTTTGAACGTCACTGCCGCTTTACACCGGGCCGTCGCACGCACGCCCTGGTATGCCAAACGCAAAAGTTATCGTGTGCTTTTCTGGCGTGAAATCACCCCGCTTGCGATCCCCATTTTTCTGGAAAATACCTGCGTTCTGCTGATGGGGGTGTTGAGTACCTTCCTGGTAAGCTGGCTGGGTAAAGAGGCAATGGCCGGCGTGGGGCTTGCCGACAGCTTTAACATGGTGGTGATGTCCTTCTTCGCCGCCATCGACCTGGGGACCACGGTGGTGGTCGCCTTCAGCCTGGGTAAGCTCGATCCGAAGCGGGCGCGCGAGGCGGCACGCCAGTCGCTGATGATCATGACCCTCTTTTCCATCATCCTGGCGGGAGTAGTTCACTATTTTGGTCAGGAGATTATCGACTTTATCGCCGGGGAAGCGACCCCGGAGGTCAAAGCGCTGGCGCTGACCTATCTTGAGACGACCGTTCTGAGCTATCCGGCGGCAGCCATCGCGCTGATTGGCAGCGGGGCGATGCGCGGGGCAGGGAACACTAAAATTCCGCTGATGATCAACGGCGGCATGAATATCCTCAATATCATGATCAGCACCGTGCTCATCTACGGTATTTTCTCCTGGGACGGGCTGGGCTTTATCGGCGCGGGCCTCGGGCTGACCATCTCCCGCTACATCGGCGCGGCGGCAATCGTGGTGGTGCTGATGGTGGGCTTTAAGCCGGAGCTGCGCATCACCCTCAGAAGCTATTTCCGTCCACTTAATTTCGCCATTATCTGGGAGGTGATGGGCATCGGGGTTCCTGCCAGCATTGAGTCGGTGCTGTTTAATGGCGGTAAACTGCTCACCCAGATGTTTGTGGCCGGTATGGGCACCGACGTTATCGCCGGTAACTTTATCGCCTTTTCCATTGCCTCGCTCATCAACCTGCCGGGTAACGCCCTCGGGTCGGCTTCCACTATCATCACCGGCAAACGACTGGGAAAAGGGCAGATAGGCCAGGCGGAGCGCCAGCTGCGCCACGTCTTCTGGCTCTCCACCATCGGGCTGACCCTTATCGCCTGGGGAACGGCGCCGTTTGCCGGGCTGATGGCCTCGTTTTACACCCATGAAGAGGATGTAAAAGAGGTGGTGAAAATCCTCATCTGGCTCAACGCCGCCTTTATGCCCATCTGGGCGGCGTCGTGGGTGCTGCCCGCCGGGCTGAAAGGGGCGCGCGACGCCCGTTTCGCCATGTGGGTCTCGATGTTGGGAATGTGGGGCTGTCGCGTGGTGGCCGGTTATACGCTGGGGATTGTGCTCGGTTGGGGCGTGGTCGGCGTCTGGCTGGGGATGTTCCTCGACTGGGCGGTGCGTGGCGTGCTCTTCTACTGGCGAATGGTCAGCGGCCGCTGGCTATGGAAATATCCGCGGGTTAAACCCGCCCTAGCGTCAGCGCCCCCGGCAGAACGGCTGCCAAATGCGCAAGGTGGAGAATAAATCGGCAAACGATCGGTTTTGCGCATTCAACCTTTGACAACGGGGAGTGCCATCGATAATATGCGCCCCGTTCACACGATTCCTCTGTAGTTCAGTCGGTAGAACGGCGGACTGTTAATCCGTATGTCACTGGTTCGAGTCCAGTCAGAGGAGCCAGATTCAGAAAAGCCCGCTTTTCGCGGGCTTTTTGCTTTTCTGCGTTTACCGGGCCGCTTAAGCCGCCCGGCCACATCTTAACTGCCCTGAACCCGTATCGGGGCGGTGGCGGCAAAGAGCCATGGTCGCGCATCGCTCTCCACTCGCGGCGACAGCGCTTCCCGCACCCGCTGGTGATACTCATCCAGCCACTGTTTCTCCCGCTCGCTCAGCAGGTTTAATTCCACCTGGTTGAGGTCGATGGGGATCAGCGTCAGGGAGGCGAACCGACAAAAGCCCGGCGCGCTGTCGACAATCTCCACCTGGTTCTCAATGCGGATGCCGTGGCTTCCCTCCTGATAATAGCCCGGCTCAATGGTCATAATGCTGCCCGCCACAAGCGGCCATGGATTGACCTTTTTGGCGATACGCTGCGGATTTTCATGGATCAACAGCTGATGCCCCACGCCGTGGCCGGTGCCGTGGTCATAATCCAGCCCCAGCGCCCACAGCGGCTGACGCGCAAATGCATCCAGCTGGTGGCCATGGGTGCCGGAAGGAAACTGCAATCCAATCAGCGCTAAAAAGCCTTTCAGCACGGCGGTGTAGTGCAGGCGCTGCTGCGGGGTCACTTTGCCCCAGGCAAGCGTGCGCGTGGCGTCGGTAGTCCCGTTCTGGTACTGGCCGCCGGAATCGTTCAGATAAAACTGGTCGCGGGTCAGCGGCAGGCTGGTCGCCTCGCTGGAGTGGTAGTGACACATCGCCGCATTACTGCCTGCCGCGGAGATAGTAGAAAAACTTGGCTCAATAAAGCCCGCCTGCTGCTGGCGAAACGCCAGCTGGCGGTCTTGTACCTCCAGCTCGGTAAGGGGATTGCCGTCAGCCTCCCGCAGGGGAACCTCCCGCGACAGCCAGGCCAGGAAGTTCACCCACGCCGCCCCATCCGCCAGGTGACACTCCCGGTATCCCGCCAGCTCCACCGGATTTTTGATCGCCTTTATAAAGGTGATGGGATCCGCCTGCCAGAGAATTTCGCCCTGCGGCTCGATAGCAAAGCGCAGCGCCACCGGGGCGGCGTTTTCATCCAGCCAGACGCGCCTGCCCGCGCTGAGTTCGCGGCAGCGTTCAACAAACGCCTCCTGCGGAGCGACGGTGACCCCCTCCAGCACGCTGGCGGGCAATGTTCGCAGCTTCGCCTGGGCTACAAACCATTCCACCTCTCCGGTGCGGCTGAGGAGCGCAAACGAGAGCGGTACCGGGTTCATCGGCACATCGGCCCCGCGAACGTTCAGCAGCCAGGCGATATTATCCGGCAGGGTAATTGCCAGATAATCCACGCCGACCTCGGCCAGCCGCTGCGCCACCCGCTGGCGCTTCTCCGCGCTGCTCTCTCCGCTCACCGCCAGCGTCATCTCGCGGATTTCTCCTGCGGGCGCCGCCGGGCGATCGTGCCAGAGGGTATCAAAGGGCGAGGCCTCAAGCGGGGTCAGCTGGCACGGCGTGGCGGTCAGCAGCGCATATTCCGCGTTGGTCATCAGCAGCGGTTCGAAGGCGATGCGGCTGCCCGCAGCCACGTTCTCCTGCAACCACTGCGCCAGCGGCTCGTTATGCAGATGGTGGATCTCAAACGCATCGGTATTAACCTGCAGGCGCGCCTGCACCTGGTAGCGTCCGTCCACAAACAGCAGGGCGCGATCGGGTAATACCAGCGCCAGCCCGGCGGAGCCGTCAAAGCCGGTCAGCCAGGCGAGCTTGTCATCATGCGGCGCGCTGTTCTCGCTCTGCCACGGGTCGGCGCGCGGGACGATCATTCCGTCCAGGCGGTTTTCCTGTAACCAGCGGCGCAGCGAGGATAAAGCTGAAGTGGTTTGCATAGGGTGGCCTTTTAGTTAGCGGAACGGCGGTTCGTTAAAGGTACGCAGCTTGCGCGAATGGAGCCGATCGCCTTCCGCCCGCAGAAGATCGATAGCGCGGATGCCGATCTGTAAATGTTCGGAAATAGCCCCCTCATAGAAGCGGTTTGCCTGCCCCGGTAGCTTGATCTCTCCATGCAGCGGTTTGTCGGAGACGCAGAGCAGAGTGCCGTAAGGGACGCGAAAACGGTAGCCCTGGGCGGCGATGGTGGCGCTCTCCATATCGATCGCCACCGCGCGGCTCAGGTTAAAGCGCAGGGCGGAGGCGGAGTAGCGCAGCTCCCAGTTACGATCGTCAGTGGTAACCACGGTGCCGGTGCGCAGGCGCTGTTTTACCTCTTCCCCAGGCATAGCGCTCACCTCTTTGGTGGCGTCGTAGAGGGCGCGTTGCACCTCCGCGATGCTTGGAATAGGAATATCCGGCGGCAGCACCGCATCCAGCACGTGATCGTCGCGCAGGTAGGCGTGGGCCAGCACATAGTCGCCAATCAGCTGGCTTTCACGCAGCCCACCGCAATGGCCGATCATCAGCCAGACGTCCGGGCGCAATACCGCCAGGTGATCGCAGATGGTTTTGGCATTTGACGGGCCAACGCCGATGTTGATAAGGGTAATGCCCTGACCGTCGGCGGTGATGAGATGCCAGGCGGGCATCTGATGTTTTTTCCACGCCAGATCGGAAATGGCCTCTTCCGGCGCTTCGGTTTCGGCAGTGATCCAGATCCCGCCCGCGCAGGAGAGGGCAATGTAGGGGCTGTCCGGGTCGAGGATCTGACTGCATCCCCAGCGCACAAACTCATCCACGTAGCGGGTATAGTTGGTAAACAGCACGAAGGGCTGGAAATGCTCTGCGGGGGTGCCGGTGTAGTGACGCAGGCGCGCGAGGGAAAAATCGACGCGGCGGGCGTCAAAATGCGACAGCGGGGCGAACTCTGCCGGGTGGTAGATCCCGTCGGCGGTCTCATCGCCAATCTGCGACAGCTCCGTGGTCGGGAAGTGGCGAGTCAGCCCCGCGCTCATCGAGCGGTCCAGGGTCAGAGCCGAGCCGTCAATCACGTAGGGATAGGGGATCTCATGCCGGGACGGTTCTACCGCAATATGCGCGCCGTAATCCCGGTAGAGCAGGGTCAGCTGCTCTTCAAGATAGGCGCGAAAAAGCGACGGACGGGTGATGGTGGTGGAAAAACAGCCGGGATGGGTGAAACGGGCCCAGGCGCGGGTTTTGGGCGGGTTGGTGGTGCTGCCGTCCCAGGTGACCGAGAGGGAGGGATAGACAAAGAGGCCGTTGTTTCTGGCCTCTTGTTCGGGAAGCGTACCTTCCTCAATGTAACGGCCAATCGCGTCGCGTAACGCGTTGACCGACTGCTCATATAACGCTTCCAGTTTATCCAGCGCCTGAGTCGGGGTCAGGCTGGAGCCCTTGTTAATCATCTCTGTCTCCTTGTTCCACAGGTGTGCGGCTTACCCGATAGTATGTCACACGTTTGTGAAACAAAAGTCAGACTTCAGGGCGTCTCCTTCATCAGCAGCGCCGTCGCGGCGGAGATAAGACAGCCGACCAGCAGGTAGAGTGCCACGCTGTGCCAGTCGCCGCCGGAGAAAGTGACCAGCGCCGCGGCGATAAACGGCGTAAAGCCGCCGCCCACCACGCTCGCCACCTGATAACCGACCCCGGCGCCGCTGTAGCGGTAGCTGGCGCCAAACATACTGGTAAACATTGGCTGTTGCACGCAGACCACCATGTCGTGGGCGACGTTGGCGAGCATAATGGCGAAAAAGACAATCCAGAAAAGCGACTGCGACTCCAGCGCCAGAAAGAAGGGCCAGGCGCTCAGGGTGCCGATAAGCGCCCCGGTAATATAAACACGCCGACGGCCATACCGATCCGCAAGCCAGGCGAAGCAGGGGATAGTCAGGCAGCTCAGTCCGCCCACCAGCAGACCAATATTCAGAAAAAGCTCACGCGGCAGGCCGAGATTCTGGGTGGAGTAGTTCAGCGCGAAGGCGGTGACGATATACATCGTCAGCAGTTCACACAGGCGCAGGGCGATGATCTTCCCGAAGGCGGCGGGATGTTTTACCAGCGCTTCCACCACCGGCAGCGACCGTTTTGCTGCGGGCTTGTTCTGCTCAAACTCTTGCGACTCTTCCATACCGTTGCGCACCCACAGGGCGGCCAGCACCAGCACGATGCTGAACAGGAAGGGGATCCGCCATCCCCAGCTCAGAAACTGCTCATCCGTGGTATAGACGCTGATAAGCGAGACCAGCCCGGTGGAGAGTAACAGCCCCACGCCGTAGCCCACCTGGACGCCGCTGCTGTAGAACGCTTTTTTATGCTTTGGCGCGCTTTCAACGGAGAGCAGCGCCGCGCCGCCCCATTCGCCGCCCACCGCGAAGCCCTGAACGGCGCGCAGCGTTACCAGCAACACGGGCGCCCACCAGCCGATAGCGGCAAAGGAGGGAAGGAGGCCAATGAGCGCCGTGGCGATACCCATCATCCAGACGGTGAGCATCAGCATGCGCTTGCGGCCCAGCCGGTCGCCGAAATGACCGAAGATCACCCCGCCGAGCGGACGAAAGAGGAAGCCGACGCCAAAGGTCGCGAATGCCGCCAGCGTGCCCATAGCCGGGCCGATCTGCGGGAAAAATTCGCGGTTAAACACCAGCGCGGCGGTAATGCCATACAGCAGAAAATCATACCAGTCGACGACGGCGCCCGCGAAGCTGCCCAGGGCAGCGCGGCGGGCACGGTTAAGCGAAAGGGTCTCCTCGGCCAGGCGATCGGATGAGAGAGTGGAGTCCATAGTTGTCCTGTCTTTAGTTTTTTAGTTATTAGAATATTGAAAGGTTACTCACACTGCGTGGGTCTTAACGACGCAGGCAATGAGACTACCGCGACAGGCGACAGGAGGAAACGATTTATTTGCGGGCGGCGCGGAAAACGTGCAATGACCGGCAGGCACTAACCGACAAATCGGATGGGGCATTTTCTGTAAGCTAAGCAGGACAATATGAACATCTGCTGAAAAGGAGCGTACCGGATGGTTATGCACATGCGTATTGCCAGACCCGTTTCGAATCTTTACCGATCATTTTTAATGTACAGCCAGGGGCTGAAACTCAATAAGATTGCCGACTTCAATGATCATGAAGGATTTGACGGAATCATGCTCGGGCATGAAGCGCTGGGCTGGCATATCGAGTTTACCTGGTGCCGCCGTCATCCGCTGAAGCCCTCACCAACAGAAGAGGATTTGCTGGTGCTCTATTACCCTGATAAAGCGGAGTGGGAACAAGTTTGTGACAGAATGCGTGCTGCTGGCTTTAGCGTGGCCACCGCATTTAATCCGTACTGGGATGTGAATGGCATAACGTTTGTCGATTCTGATGGTTACAGGGTCGTTATCCAGAACCGGGCGTGGGGTTAAGGTAAACGTTGGGTTTGAAAGTTTAACCAGCCTGGCAGGAGAAGACGCTAAATAAAATATCCCGGAATCGTTGCCAGAAAGATTATTCATGTCGACCCGCGCGCATAAACGCAGAAAAGCAAAAAGCCCGCTAAAAAGCGGGCTTTTCTGAATTTGGCTCCTCTGACTGGACTCGAACCAGTGACATACGGATTAACAGTCCGCCGTTCTACCGACTGAACTACAGAGGAATCGTGTGAACGGGGCGCATATTATCGGGGTGAGGGGACCTTGTCAAAGGGTGGAACGTCTTAAGTTGTTCGTTTGCTGACAAAATCAGCAGGGCGACGATTTTTTAACACGGCACGCCCTCTTTTGGTGCAAATTTACCCCTTATGGGGCAGATCGGAATCCGCTGTTTGCCTGCAAAACCCGGGTTGGGGATTAGTTTCTCTTATTTTCAGCCGCTTAACGCCGTTAAACGTTAATGCTTAAAAGTGGCATTCATATTGCAAAACCCTTTCATCACTTTGCGTCAGCACCGGCGCGTTATTTTGAACAGGGGGCAACATGAACTTAAGACGACTGAAATACTTCGTGAAAATTGTCGATATCGGCAGCCTGACCCAGGCCGCAGAAGTGTTACATATCGCACAGCCTGCGCTCAGCCAGCAGGTCGCCACTCTGGAAGGTGAACTGAATCAGCAGCTGTTAATCCGTACCAAGCGCGGGGTGACGCCTACCGAGGCCGGTAAGGTGCTCTATACCCACGCGCGGACCATCCTGCGCCAGTGTGAGCAGGCGCAGCTGGCGGTGAATAACGTCGGGCAGACTCTCAGCGGCCATGTCTCTATTGGCCTGGCGCCGGGAACGGCTGCCTCCTCCATTACCATGCCGCTGCTGCAGGCGGTCCGCGCCGAGCTGCCGGAAGTGCTGGTCTATCTGCACGAAAACAGCGGGGCGGTGTTAAACGATAAGCTGCTGAGCGGCCAGCTTGATATGGCGGTACTCTACGATCGCGCGCCTATCGCGGGGATCACCAGCCAGCCGCTGCTGAAAGAGGATCTCTATCTGGTCGGCACGCGCGACTGCCCGGGGCAGAGCGTCGATCTGGCGGCGGTGGCGGAGATGAATCTCTACCTGCCGCGCGACTACAGCGCCGTGCGTCTGCGCGTGGATGAAGCTTTCTCCCTGCGTCGCCTGACCGCAAAAATTATTGGCGAGATTGACTCTCTCTCCACGCTGACCGCCGCGATTGCCAGCGGAATGGGGGTAACCGTGTTGCCTGAATCGGCGGCGCGCTCGCTCTGCGGAGCGGCAAACGGCTGGATGGCGCGCATCACGACCCCTTCCATGAGCCTGCCGCTGTCGCTGAACGCCTCCGCGCGCGGCTCGCTCTCCCCGCAGGCCCAGGCGGTAAAAGAGATCCTCATGTCGCTGGTGAGCCGCCCGATGCTGGAAAACCGCGAGCTGCAGCTGGTGAGTTGATATTCCCTTAAAGCATAAGATACGGAGTTTTATTATTTGTTCTGCGGGCCAGCTGACTTTAACAATAACGTTATGTCAGATGGTCCGGAGCGAATCGTGAACTTTCAGCAGCTTAAAATTATCCGTGAAGCGGCAAGGCGGGACTACAACCTGACCGAAGTCGCCAGTATGCTTTATACCTCCCAGTCGGGCGTCAGCCGCCATATCCGCGAACTGGAGGAAGAACTGGGTATAGAGATCTTCATCCGGCGCGGTAAACGGCTGCTGGGGATGACGGAGCCGGGGAAAGCGTTACTGGCGATTGCCGAGCGTATCCTGAACGAGGCCAGTAACGTCCGTCGTCTGGCGGATCTCTTCACCAACGACGCCACCGGCGTGCTGACTATCGCCACCACCCATACCCAGGCGCGCTACAGCCTGCCTTCTGTCATCAAGGCCTTCCGCGAACTTTTTCCCGAGGTGCGTCTGGAGCTTATTCAGGGCACGCCGCAGGAGATCGAAACGCTGCTGCAAAACGGTGGGGCGGATATCGGCATTGCCAGCGAACGGCTAAGCAGCGATCCGCTGCTGGTGGCTTTCCCCTGGTTTCGCTGGCATCACAGCCTGCTCTTGCCAGCGGATCACCCCCTGACGCAAATTTCCCCCTTAACGCTTGAGGCGATTGCTAAATGGCCGCTGATTACCTATCGGCAGGGGATTACCGGCCGTTCACGTATTGACGAGGCGTTTAAACGCAAGGGGCTGACGCCAGATATCATTCTCAGCGCCCAGGATTCAGATGTCATAAAAACCTACGTTGAACTGGGGTTAGGTATTGGCCTGGTGGCCGAACAGTCCGGCGCAGAACGGGAGGCGGAAAATCTGGTGCGGCTGGATACCCGGCATCTCTTCGATGCCAATACCGTCTGGCTGGGGCTGAAGCGCGGGCAGCTGCAGCGTAACTACGTCTGGCGCTTTATCGAGCTGTGCAACGCTGGTTTATCGATGGAGGAGATCAGGCGACAGGTGATGGAGCCGGAAGAAGTGGCGCTTGACTGGCAGATCTAAGCGCCGCCCGCACAACGGGCGGCGCCGTTTATCAGAACAATACCGAGTAGTTCAGGCCAAAGGTCCGACCGCGGCCCTTATAGGTATAGAGGCCCGGTGCGCCGTAGGTCGGGCTGTAGAGCCCCGGCGCACGCTGTCCCCAGGCGGTGGTGTAATCTTTATCCAGCACGTTCTCCACGCTGAAGCTCAGCTTGCCCACCGGCAGGGCGTAGCTGCCGAGGAGATCCACGGTGTTATACCCGTCAATCTTCTTGCCGTCGGCATCGGAGAGATCGAAGGTCTGGGTACTCTGCACGCGCAGCGTCCAGTCACCCGGCGCCCAGTTAACCCATGCGCTGGCTTTTGAGGGGCTGGCGCTGTCTACGGTCAGTTTTTGCCACTTTCCATCCTGCTGCGTTTCGGACTTAATGGCGTTAAAGTTCGCGCCGGTGCTCCAGTCGCTGTCAGTAAAGAAGTAGTCCACCTGGCCTTCCACCCCATAGATACGCCGTTTGTCATCTTCGAGGTTGATGGTCATATCTGACTTGTTGATGGTGATGGTCTTGTCGGAAAGCGAGTAGTAGGCGGCAATCTGCGTGCGCAGGTTATCGCCGGTGAAGCGCCAGCCCAGCTCGTAGGCGTTAACCTTAATGCCGTCGAGCGTCGAGTCGTTAACGTTGACGCTGTTCAGCAGACGATAGTGACCATCCACCAGCTCGTAAGTACCGGAACCGTAATATTTCGCCAGATCGGGGATCTCGAAGCCCTGCGAGAAGTTAAACCACAGCTGCTGGCGTTCGGTCAGGCGGCCCAGGATCCCGGCGTTAAACAGAAGATTGTTATAGTCGGTTTTGCCGCCCGGTACCGCATCCGCCGAGGTGGCCCTGCCGGTGGCGATGCCCTGCTGCTGGGCATAGCCGACAAACTCGTCCACCTTGTTTTCCGTGTACTGGTAGCGCACGCCGCCGCTCAGGGTAATGGCTTCGATGTCGTAGCTCGCCTGCAGGAAGGGCGCGAGGTTGGTGATGCTGTAGCTCGGGTAGCGGCCCACGTTATAGGCGTTATCCAGCTCCATGCCGCCGCTCGCCGCCGCTTTCGCCAGATCGAAGAACTGCTGGTTGGCGTCGAAGGTTTCATGTTCCGCGTCCACCCCCCAGGTCAGCGTCAGATCCTCCACCGGTTCGCTGTTGATCGTCAGCTTGCCGCCGTAGAAGTCGGTGTTCTGCTGCGATGCACCGATGCTGGTTACGCTGCCCCTGGTCAGGGTCGGAAAGGGGTAGTAAGTCAGACTCTCGTCGCGATAGTAGATCTGCGCCACCAGATCCTGCCCGAAGAAGTCGGTACTGGAGTATTGCAGGTTAATCAGGTGACGCTCGGTGCCTGGAATACGGTCCGAATCGAGGTTGCCTTGATTTCTGGCGTTGCCCTCGCCGGTGACTGCTGAGAAGTTCTCGCCGAGGAAGAGGCCATGCTTGCCGTCAGACTCGCTATTATAGTACTGCGCGGTCAGCTGCAGCTGCTGATGATCGTCGATGGTCAGGGTGCCGGTGCCCATTACATCCAGACGGTCAGAGTACTGCAGCCCCGTCTGGGTATTATCGATAATCACCTCGTCGCCGTTGCCGTCGTACCAGCCGCCGTAGCGCTGGTAAGAGACGGAGAGCCGTCCGGAAGCGTTATCGTTGCCGCCGCTGACCGCCGCCGAGACGTTCTCGTCGTGGTCGTTATGGCTGTTAAAGCCGCTTTTCGCCCCGGTCTGGAACTCCACCTCTCTTTCCGGCTGGCCCTTTTTGGTGACGATGTTAATCAGGCCGCCGGTGCTGCCGCCGCCATACAGGGAGGTGGCGCCGGAGATGACTTCAATATGATCGATATTAAAGGGATCGATAGCGTCAAGCTGGCGGCTGTCGCTGCGCGATGAGTTCAGACGCACACCATCCACCATCACCATCATCGAACGCCCGCGCATGTTCATGCCGTAGTTGGTGCGTCCCTGGCTGCTGACGTCCATGCCCGGTATCAGCTGCGCCAGCACCTCTTTAATCTCTTTGCCGCCCTGAACCTGCTGCTCAATTTCAGCCTGTTCAATAACCCAGGTGGTCTGCGCCATCTCCGCCACGCTGCGGTGCGCACGGCTGGCGGAGACGACCATATCTTCTTCCTTTTTTTCTTCCGCCCACGCAGAGGCAGAAAGCATCGCAAGCAGGCACGGATTCAATACCCAGAGATGAGAACTTTTCATTGTTATGTTGATCCTGAATGTGTGTCAGTACGCAATGTTGCTAAGGCGGATGAGCCGGGTGGGGAGCAAGCGACCGGGATCATAGTTGCCTTACTTGATAATTGTTATCGTTATCATAGAGATTCCGTTTACGCTAGCAACTGTTTTTGTAATATTTGTTTTCATTAACTTCATATTTTCCTCACATTTTCTGGTGCTATATAGATGCTTTGCTTGCAATCAGCGTTATTAGCTCGCTATAACGCCGGAAAAAGAGGGCAGGTATCAGCCATGCGGCCAGCAGATGGAGGTGTGAAACGGGTCGTGCGAATGGTGTTGCGATAGCGTCGAAACGGCCGAAAAGGGAAATTGCGGTGGGGGCGTGAAGGCCCAAAGCTACAAGTCAGAAGCAGAAAGCAGAAAAGCAAAAAGCCCGCTAAAAAGCGGGCTTTTCTGAATTTGGCTCCTCTGACTGGACTCGAACCAGTGACATACGGATTAACAGTCCGCCGTTCTACCGACTGAACTACAGAGGAATCGTGTGAACGAGGCGCATGTTAATGGCCTCGCTATTTTGTGTCAACACCTAATTTAAAGTGCTGATTCAACTGGCTAATTATAGCTCAGAATGGCGTTTTAATGTACTTGAGCGGAAGAAAGGGGATCAGGGCGCTCGTTATCACGTAAACGCTGCAGCGGATCCTGCTGATAAAATTGGCAGAAGCGTTGCCACAGGGCCGGGAAGCGGGGGGCAAAAAGCTCCGGCGCGCTGAAAAAATACTCCGACAGCACCGCGAAACATTCCGCCGGATCGGTCGCCGCATAGGCATCAATACTGGCGGCGCTTTCGCCAACCAGGTCGATCTCATCCTGGATGTTATTCATCGCCGCATGTAAATCATGCTCCCAGCCCGCCACTTCGCGTAGCGGAATAAAGGGTACGCCGCTGGCGCGATCGCCGTTGCGGCTGTCGAGCTTGTGCGCCACTTCGTGAATAATCAGGTTAAAACCGGAAGCGTCGAAAGAGTCCTGAATATCGAGCCAGTTGAGGATAATGGGACCCTGCTGCCAGCTCTGGCCGGACTGCACCACGCGCTGGCTGTGTACCAGCCCAATATCATCTTCCCATTCATCATCCACCACAAAGGGGGCCGGGTAGATCAATACTTCATGGAAGCCATCCAGCCACTCAATGCCCAGTTCCAGTACCGGCAACGCGAATAAAAGCGCGATGCGCGCGCTGTTCAGATCGTTGAGTTCGAAGCCCTGTAGCGGAACCAGACGCTTTAGCTGCAGAAAACGTCCGGCAAGCTGTACCAGACGGGCCTGTTCCGCCGAAGAGAGATTCGCCAAAAGAGGGATGGCCAGCGCGTCTTCCCACGGTAACGCCACATTTTTAGCGGGTTCATTCGACTTCCAGGGCCACTTTATCATCGCTTTGCTCGCAAACTCATCACTTGAACAAAATTGCAGGGTCAGGAGCTGTTAAAATGCCAAATTTCCTGGCATTATGGCAACCCTAAAACGGAGAGATGCCGGAGCGGCTGAACGGACCGGTCTCGAAAACCGGAGTAGGGGCAACTCTACCGGGGGTTCAAATCCCCCTCTCTCCGCCACTATTCAAGCACTTACGCTCGCGATTTTCAGTGATTCAAATCCCATTGAGATAAAAACCTACTTTGTACGCCAGCTGGCGTATCAATGACGCATTCTGACTACATTCAGCGCATGGGGATTGGTGACGAACCCATGAGGGCATTTTTGTGCGCGGCACTGGTGGGAGTAATGACAGGTGCCCGCGGAGGGGTGTCTGTTATAGGGGCAGGACATCTTATCCTCAAGTTCCAGCCAGAAATTTTTGCGGTACGGGGAAACATTATAAAGGGTAAGACGCTGAAACCGGCCGTTAATGATTACGCCTGACTGCGTAGGAGTGATGATATCTCCAGGGTATAAATAAACATCACTCTCATACCAGATAATGAGCTTAAGCAATTTCATACTGGTAATACTCGAATATACGATTCCCGTGTCAGGACAAATAATAGAACTCATGACTTTCCATGCCATTCGTATACCTCATGCAGAACTTAAGCTAAAAATAATTTAATCAAGATATGAATATATTTAGCACGTGAACCATTAGACGGCAACATTACCACTGTCTTAAAACTGGTATGATTTTAAGGGCTTACACAAAACTCTTTATAATCATAAGGATATAGTAAATTCTTACAAAGTAAAAAAATGTATTTATAAAAGTAATATTAATATTTCTGATCAATTTATGATCAGGGTTTAAGCAGCACATGTAATCATGCTTTAAACTATTAGGCTGATATTCAAAAAAATTTTATATTTCTCTCTACCTGTAATTCCTGAAATAAAGACAATTATTAGTGAATGGTTTCCTGAAGAAATAGTTTCTCCATGCATATATCAGGGAGAAAGGAAATCTCCCCTGGAAGCCGCAGGAATGTTACGCTGTTCTGTTTAATGCGCCAAAAAAAGAGAATAACACTACGGAATAGTGATGAAGGAAGGGAAAGGTCTTATCATTGGTAACAAAGCAGTACAGAATTACGTCAGAGGAGCGATAAGTTCCGGGCCCTGATTTTTAATATTCCCTACTGCCCGCGTAACGGGGTGCCAGACGAACTCCTGGGCCGCCACTGCGCCCTCCCTGGCAAGGGTTTGTGCCTGCTGGCTATCGGTATCCTGACGCAGCCACTCCCTGGCGGCCTCAGGGGAGAGCACCAGAGGCCGCCTGTCGTGTATATCTACCAGCCCTTTATCGGCGGCGGACGTCACGATTAAAAACCCCTCATGTTCATTCGCCTGCGCAAAAGGCCGCTTTCCGATGGCTGCCATAAAGATGGGCTGGCCGTCTGCGCGATGAATAAACCAGGGCTGTTTAATATCACCTTCCCGTTTCCATTCAAACCAGCCGTCAGCGAAGCAGATGGCCCGGCCATGCTGCCAGAGCGGCTTAAACATGCGGCTGGTGGCGGCAGTTTCGACGCGGGCATTAATGAGGGGCGCTTTATGCCACCAGGCGGGGGCATAGCCCCAGAAGACCGGATCGAGACGCAGCTTTTCCTCCTGCTCATAAAGCAGCAGGACTTTTGTACCGGGCGCAACGTTATAGTGCGCCAGAGGAAGCGGATCCCAGGGAATATCCCGATCGGTTTCATCCGTGATCAGGGTCAGATAGTCGTCACGACTCTGCGCCTGAGCAAATCGTCCACACATAACACCTCCGTTAACGTATTAACAGTATAGCTAACAGAGGAGGGTTAAAATTAATGCGTCGGGCGCGATCCCCGAAGCGACAGGGGAGCATTAAAAAAGCCAGGCGGCTGCCTGGCTTCGGGAGGGGTTAGCGCTGCGAGCAGCCCGCGCACTGTTTATTCTGGATCTGCTGGAAGAAATCGTTGCCTTTGTCATCCACCAGGATAAACGCCGGGAAGTTTTCGACCTCGATTTTCCAGATGGCTTCCATCCCCAGTTCAGGCCAGGCCACGCACTCCAGGCTCTTGATGCTGTTCTGCGCCAGGACCGCCGCCGGGCCGCCGATGCTGCCCAGATAAAAGCCGCCGTACTTATGACAGGCGTCGGTCACCTGCTGGCTGCGGTTACCTTTTGCCAGCATGATCATACTGGCGCCGTGGGACTGCAGCAGATCCACATAGGAGTCCATGCGCCCTGCGGTCGTCGGGCCTAAGGAACCAGAGGCATAGCCTTCCGGGGTTTTGGCCGGACCCGCGTAGTAGATCGGATGATCTTTTACGTACTGGGGTAGCGCTTCGCCATTGTCGAGCAGCTCTTTCAGTTTTGCATGAGCGATATCACGCGCCACGATAATGGTGCCGTTCAGTGAGAGACGCGTGGAGACCGGGTGAGCGGAGAGCTGCTCCAGGATCTCTTTCATCGGGCGATTAAGATCGATGTTAACCGCTTCGCCTTCACCCTGTTCACGCAGCGACGCCGGAATATACTGCGCCGGGTTGTGCTCCAGCTTCTCGATCCAGATGCCGTCGCGGTTGATCTTCGCTTTGATATTACGGTCTGCCGAGCAGGAGACGCCCATACCAATCGGGCATGACGCGCCGTGACGCGGCAGGCGAATGACGCGGATATCGTGGGCGAAATATTTCCCGCCGAACTGCGCGCCGAGGCCGAGGTTTTGCGCCTCCTGCATCAGCGCCTCTTCAAGCTGCACGTCGCGGAACGCCTGGCCGTGCTCGTTACCTTCAGTCGGCAGGCCGTCATAGTAGCGGGTGGAGGCGAGTTTGACTGTTTTCAGAGTGCTTTCCGCGGAGGTGCCGCCAATCACAAAGGCGATATGGTACGGCGGGCAGGCGGCTGTGCCGAGGGTGCGCATCTTCTCCACCAGGTAGTTTTTCAGCTTCGCTGGCGTAATCAGCGCTTTGGTCTCCTGGTAAAGATAGGTTTTATTGGCGGAACCGCCCCCCTTGGCGATGCAGAGGAATTTATACTCTTCGCCGTCCACGCTATAAAGATCGATCTGCGCAGGCAGGTTGGTGCCGGTGTTGACCTCTTTATACATATCCAGCGCGGCGTTCTGGGAGTAACGCAGGTTATCTTCAGTGTAGGTGTTATAGACACCCTGGCTGAGCGCCGCCTCATCGCCGCCGCCGGTCCAGACGCGCTGACCTTTTTTACCCATAATGATGGCGGTGCCGGTATCCTGGCAGGTTGGAAGCACCCCTTTGGCCGCGATTTCAGAATTGCGCAGGAACTGCAGGGCCACATATTTATCGTTTTCGCTGGCCTGCGGATCGTTCAGAATGGCAGCGACCTGCTGCTGGTGGGAGGGGCGCAGCATAAACGCCGCATCGTGGAACGCCTGCTGTGCCAGCAGGGTCAGCGCCTGCGGCTCGACCTTGAGGATCGGCTGGCCGTCAAAATCAGCCACCGAGACATGCTCTTTAGTCAGCAGATAGTATTCAGTCTCATCTTTTGCCAGCGGGAAGGGATCCTGGTAAACAAACGGTTTATTGGACATCGCTTTTCACTCCATAAAATAAAACCGCCGGATGTTGCCACCCGGCGGCGAGAATCAGAACATCATGGTCATCCACGGATAGCCAATCAGCAGCAGGGCGGCCAGGAAAATCGCACCAAAGATAGTGCCAAGGCGCCAGTAGTCTTTGGTCGGCAGGTAGCCGCTGCCGTAGTAAATCGGGCTCGGGCCGGTGCCGTAAGGGGTGATGATCCCCATGATACCCAGCGAGGTGACCATCAGCAGGACAAACACCTGCATATTCATGCCCGGAATGGTGGAGGCGATGGTCAGCATCGCAGGCAGCAGCGCGGTGGTGTGCGCGGTGGTGCTGGCGAAGAGGTAATGCAGCAGATAGAACGCCAGCAGCAGAACGATGGTCGCCACGCCCGGGGAGATGCCGCTCATCAGCATGCCGCCCTCTTTACCCAGCCAGCCGATAAAACCGGTGGCGGAAAGGCCGTCCGCCAGCGCCACCAGGGTGGCGAACCAGACGAAGGTGTTCCAGGCCGCTTTGTTGCCGGTAATATCGTTCCACTCCAGCACGCCGGTCCAGAGCATCAGGCCGATGATCAGCAGGGCCGCCATTGCCGGCTCAATCCACGCGGCAGCGAAGATCCACATGAGCAGGGCGCAGCAGACAAAGACCAGCAGCAGAATTTCATTGCGCGACAGTTTGCCCAGCTTCTCCAGCTCGCGGCTCGCCCACAGAGGCACTTCATCGTTGACTTTGACCTCAGGCGGATAGAACCAGTAGGCCAGCAGCGGCATGGCGAGGATCAGCAGCACGCCCAGCGGCAGGAAGGCGATAAACCAGGTGCCCCAGGAGATGTTGATGCCCACAATGCTCTTCACCAGCGCCAGGGCCAGCAGGTTTGGCGCCAGCGCGGAAAGGAACATCGAACTGGTGATACAGGCGGCGGTGATCGCCACCCACATCAGATAGGAGCCGATGCGGCGCGCGCTCGGGTCGTTGGGCTTCGAGCCATAAAGCGGCGGCAGGTTCGCAATGATCGGGTAGATGGTCCCGCCGCTACGCGCGGTGTTGGACGGCGTAAACGGTGCCAGCAGCAGATCCGCGAGCGTGATGGCATAGCCCAGCGTCAGGCTGCGGCGGCCCAGATATTTCACCAGGATCAGCGCCAGGCGGCGGCCGAAACGGGTTTTATCGTAACCGGCAGCAAACATAAAGGCGCCGAAAATCAGCCAGACGGTGGAGTTGCCGAAGCCGCTTACCGCCCATTTAAAAGAAGCGCCCGCGAGCTTGAACTTCGGATCGGCCAGCTGTTCGGGGCTGAAGAGCACCCACTGGCTGCACAGGGCGATAGCAACCACCCCGGTCAGGCCAATTACCGCGCCGGGCAGCGGTTCGAAGATCAAACCGACAATCACCCCGACGAAGATGGCGAAGTAGTGCCAGGCATAGGGCGGTAAGCCTGCCGGTACCGGAACAAACAAGAGCAGCACTGCGACAATAATCGGCAGCGCCAACATGAGCAGACGGTTTTTCTTCCCGTTTGCCGGCTTGCTCGCCGCAGAGGGCGTTACAGCTGTTTTTGCATTCATAGTTTCACGTCTTAAGTTGTCAGGAATGGGGTTAATAAAGCGAGGCGCGAGATCTTTTTTAATTATTTTGCTTTTTTTAGTTATTAAAGGTCTCTTTTTGCCATCGCTCTAATAGCGATTTAACGCTTTATTGGAAGCGCTAAATTAAAATGTGAACATATTTATATATTGCGCTTTTGAGGGCTGATTCTTTTGATCGCGATCAAAAAAACGCAATTACAGGAGTAGAAATAATCGAATGGGAATAACCCTGTTGAGTTATGTGGTTATTATTAACTGAATAACTAACAATGACGACTAAAATATCCCATAAGATCTGGATTTGTTTTATAAGTATATGTAAAATATAGATATTATTATTCCTGATGAGGTGATGCTAAGTAAACGAAAAGTTAACATTGTTTATTTTGATGTGAATGAAGTGAGTTATTGTCTCTAACACTTTTGTATTAACGATGTTATTGGTGGGATTAAATAGTTTTATAACTAACGTAATCACTTTTGTAATTAAAGATATCGCTATAGTAGGCATTATGAAATTCGGCGAAAAATAGAACCAAAACGCGGGCCGATACAGAATTTGAAAATTAATTTTAAGTTTGGAGTATTATTATGAACACTAACGATCGCCTGTTTAGCTCGTTCACTTTACCCAACGGTACAGAGCTGAAAAACCGATTATTTATGGCTCCGATGACCACCTGTACGGGGTATTATGACGGCTCCGTTACCAGTGAGCTGGTGGAGTATTACCGCGTCCGCGCAGGCAGCATCGGCACTATCATCGTTGAATGCTGCTTTATTGACGATCTGGGGCTGGCGTTTCCGGGAGCCATTGGTATCGATCACGATGACAAAATCCCAGGCCTTGCGAAAATCGCCGACGCCATCCACGGGGAAGGCTCCAGAGCGATTCTCCAGATCTATCACGGCGGCCGCATGGTCGACCCGAAGCTTATCGGCGGGCGTACACCAGTCGGCCCGAGCGCCGTTGCCGCACCGCGTGAAGGGGCTGCAACCCCTGTCGCCTTAACCGGGGAAGAAGTGGAAGGGATGATCGGTAAGTTCGGCGAAGCCGTACGCCGCGCCATTCAGGCCGGTTTCGACGGGGTGGAGATCCACGGCGCCAATACCTACCTGATTCAACAGTTCTACTCCCCTAACTCCAACCAGCGCAGCGACGAGTGGGGCGGCAGCCGTGACAATCGTGCCAAATTCCCCCTGGCGGTGCTGGATATCACCCACAAAATGGTGCGCCAGTACGCCGATGACGCCTTCATTATCGGCTATCGTTTCTCCCCGGAAGAGCTGGAAGTACCCGGTATCCGTTTCGATGACACCCTCTACCTGCTGGAGAAACTGGCGGCACGCGGGCTGGACTACCTGCATTTCTCCCTTGGCGCGGCGCTGCGTCCTTCCATCGTGAACACCGACGATCCGACCCCGCTTATCGATCGGTATTGCGCCCTGCGTTCCGAAACTCTGGCGCAAATTCCAATCATGGGCGTGGGCGGCGTGGTCAACGCCAGCGATGCCTGTGTGGCTATGGATCATGGCTATGACCTGATCGCCGTCGGTCGCGCTGCCATCGCCTACCCGGACTGGGCCGAACGCGTTCGTAACGGTGAGACTCTGGAGCTGTTTATGGACAGCACCCGGCGCGAAGCGCTGAACATCCCTGAACCGCTGTGGCGTTTCTCTCTGGTGGAAGCGATGATCCGCGACATGAGCATGGGGGAGTCGAAGTTTAAGCCGGGCGTATTTGTGGAAAACGTGCAGGACGACGCCAACGAACTGGTCATCAACGTTACGCTCGAAACCGACCGTATCGCCGATATTGAGCTGGCGGAAGGCCCGGATCAAAACGTCGAATTTATCACCAGTTTTGAAGAGATCCGCACCCGTATTCTGGATGCCAATACCCCGCATGTGGACGCGATTACCGGCGCCACCAGCCAGAGCGAGGCGGTGAAAAAAGCGGTCTCGAAAGCGATGGTGAAATCCAGCAAGGCGCTGGCGGCGGAAGAGGGCGTTGACCTGAATCAGGATCGCCGCGTTGACGTGGTGGTCGTGGGCAGCGGCGGGGCGGGGCTGGCAGCTGCTATCCAGGCCCATGACGAAGGGGCGAGCGTATTGATCGTCGAAAAAATGCCTACCATCGGCGGCAACACTATTAAAGCGTCGGCGGGGATGAACGCGGCAGAAACTCGTTTCCAGCGCGTCAAAGGCATTCAGGACAGCAAAGCGCTCTTCTACCAGGAGAGCCTGAAAGGGGGCGGTAACAAGAACAACCCTGAACTGCTGCACCGCTTCGTGGAGAACGCGCCGCAGGCTATCGAATGGCTGGCGACTCGCGGCATCATGCTGAACGACATTACTACCACCGGCGGGATGAGTATCGATCGTACCCATCGTCCGAAAGATGGCTCAGCGGTGGGGGGCTATCTGATCAGCGGCCTGGTGCGCAACGTCAACAAGCGCAACATTGAGGTGATGCTGGATACCTCCGTTACCGACATCGTGTTTGAAAACGGTGAAGTAACTGGCGTACGCCTCACCACGGAAGAGGGTGAAACGATAGTTGTCTCCACCCAAAGCGTGATCGTGGCGACCGGCGGCTTCAGCGCCAACAGCCAGATGGTGGTGAAATATCGCCCGGATCTGGACGGATTTGTCACCACCAACCACAAAGGGGCCACCGGCGGCGGCATCGCCCTGCTGGAGCGCATTGGCGCCGGTACCGTGGATATGGGTGAAATTCAGATCCACCCGACCGTGGAGCAGACTACCTCCTACCTTATCTCCGAATCCATCCGCGGCGGCGGAGCGATTCTGGTGAACCAGCAGGGCAACCGCTTCTTCAATGAGATGGAGACCCGCGACAAGGTTTCGGCGCAGATTATCGCCCTGCCGGAAAAATATGCCTATATCGTCTTTGACGAGCATGTGCGGGCGAAAAACAAAGCGGCGGATGAGTATATCGCGAAAGGGCTAGTCACCAGCGCCAGCTCGCCAAAAGCGCTGGCGGAGATGCTGGGCATGGATTACCACGCCTTCCTCGCCACGCTGGAACGCTACAATGGCTTCGTGGAAAAACAGCACGACGATGACTTCGGCCGTACCACCGCGCTGCGGGCGCCGATTAATGAAGGGCCGTTCCACGCGATCCGTATCGCCCCGGGCGTACACCACACCATGGGCGGCGTGACTATCAACACCGAGACCTGTGTGCTGAACAGGGAGCACCAGGTCATTCCGGGGGCGTTTGCTGCCGGTGAAGTGGTGGGTGGTATCCACGGCGGCAACCGTATCGGCGGTAACGCAGTGGCGGATATCATTATTTTTGGTACCCTTGCAGGACACCAGGCGGCGATGCGCGCAAAACGGTAAACGCCACATCGCTCAAGGCCGGGTAGCGAAACTGCCCGGTCCCTTCCTGAAGGGCCCGGGCAGCGCCATCCGGCAATGTTAACAGGGAACCATCGTATGTCATCTGACCATCGTATCTACAGCTACTCCGCCGTACTGATGGGCTCTCCCATCCTGCTCAAGCTTTACTCGCACAATGAAGCGCTCGCCGCGCAGGTCTTTCGCCTTATCAAGCAGTATGAAGATCTGCTTACCGTGAACCGCACCCCTTCGCAGGTCATGGAGATTAACCACGCCGCGGGCCGTCATCCCGTAACGGTAAGCCGCCCGGTGTTTGAGCTGATCCGCTGCGCGAAGGCGGCGAGCCTGGTGCCGGGCAGCGCCTTTAACCTGGCGATCGGCCCGTTGGTGAAGCGCTGGAAAATTGGCTTTAAGGGCGACAGCGTACCGCCTGCGGAGGAGATCGCCGCGCTGCTGGCGCTCACCAGTCCGGCGGAGGTATGCCTGGACGAAGAGGCGGGCAGCGTATTCTTAACCCGCCCCGGCATGGAGATCGATCTTGGCGCTATCGCCAAAGGCTATATCGCCGACCGGGTACGGGACTATCTGCGTAAGGCGGGCGAAACGGCAGGTCTCATCAACCTGGGCGGCAACGTGCAGACGCTCGGCTCCCCGGAAGGCGGCTGGACGGTGGGTCTGAAAAAACCGTTCAGCGAAGGGCAGGCGCTGGTGGGCGCGCTGGTGGTGAGCGACAAGTCGGTTGTCACGTCAGGCACCTACGAGCGCTACTTTGAGCGCGACGGCAAACGCTATCATCATATCCTCGATCCCCGCACCGGCTATCCGCTGGATAACGAGCTGGATAGCGTCACCGTGATCTCTACCGACTCGCTGGACGGCGATATCTGGACGACGCTCCTGTACGGCATGGGGGTGGCGAAAGGGTGTGCCGCGCTACGCGCACGGCCCGATATAGAGGCGATTTTTGTTACCCGTTCGCAAGAAGTGATCCTCTCCTCAGCGCGCCATTTCCGCTTTACGCTGCTGGATAATACCTTTCGCCTTACTGGCAATACTGTTTGAGCAATCCCGCCTGTTCCGGCTGTAGCCGGTAGCGATAGACCGGTCGCCCCGTCGCGCCGTAGTGAATGCTGGTAAACAAAATGGTGATTTGCGCAAGCCATATCAGATACTTGCGGCACGACACGCGGGAGATGCCCACCGCGTTCGCCAGATCGTCGGTGGAAAACTCCGCCTCCGGGTGGGCGTCGATCCACTGGCAGATGGTGCGCAGCGTCTGTGGCGTTAACCCTTTCGGCAGCCGTTTGCTGTCCGCCAGTTCCGGCGCGCCGCCGTGCAGGAGCCGGTCTACGTCCGCCTGCTCATAGTACTGGTGCGCCCCCATCATCTGTTTTTTCTCTTTCCAGCCGTTAAGCGCCTCTTCAAAACGCGGAAACTGGAACGGCTTGATCAGATAGTCCACTACCCCATAGTGCATAGAGGTCTGGATGGTGGCGGCGTCAGAGGCGGAGGAGATCATTATCACATCGATGGCGCGGCCTGAGGCGCGGATCGTCGGTAGCAGATCGAGACCATTATCCTGCTGCATATAGACATCAAGCAACACCAGATCGACAGGCTGGAGAGGATCGTAAATGACAGCCGTGGCCTGGGCGAGCGTAGAGGCCACGCCGCAGCAGCTAAACCCTTCTACCCGGTTTACATACAGGCGGTTAAGCTCGGCCACCATGGCGTCATCATCAACAATTAAAACATTTATCACGCGATTAACCTCTCGCTATCCCAGGGAATTTGAACAAAAAATTGAGTAAATACGCCAGGTTCCGACTCGACGGTGAGTTCACCGCCCAGTTTTTCAACCTCCTGACGAGCAAGAAACAGGCCTACGCCCCGGTGCTCCCCTTTAGTGGAGTAGCCTTTATTAAATATAGAGGCCAGGCGCGCGGGCTCAATACCGGGACCATCATCGCTCACTTCGGCGCTCAGCCAGCCGTTCTGATAATGTAACAGCAGCGTTACTTCGCCTTCCTGCTGGCCGGACATGGCGTCGAGGGCGTTTTCAATCAGATTGCCGAGGACGGTGATAAGCACCGTGACCTGCTGTTCGTTCGCCGTATCCGGCACCAGACACTCCTCTGCCAGCGTCAGCGTAACGCCCGCCTCTTTGGCACGATTAATTTTGCCCAGCAGAAAACCCGCGATCACCGGCGATTTGATCTTACTCTGAATGGCGCCGATATCGGTCTGGTAGTTGTGCGCCGTTTGCAGCACATACTCCTCCAGCTTGTCGTAGCGCTTCATATGCAGCAGGCCCAGAATAACATGCAGCTTATTCATAAATTCATGTGAGTGGCTGCGCAGAGCGTCAACGTAGTTCACCATGCCATCCAGACGCTGCATCAGCTGGCGGATCTCGGTTTTGTCGCGAAAGGTACAGATCGCACCGATAACGTCCTCGCGGCTTTTTACCGGCACGGTGTTGCAGACCAGCAGACGGCCGTTGCAGTTGATCTCCCTGTCCTGGCGGGCGACGCCGCTGCGCGCCACGTCGCGCAGGAGATCCATCATCGGCGTCTCTCCGGATTCGTCAGAGGGCAACAGCAGGATCTGCCGGGCGGTGTGGTTAACCATGGTGACGCGCCCGGCGCTGTCAATGGCCATCACGCCTTCCTTGAGCGACTGTAGCATCGCCTGGCGTTGTTCAAAGAGGGCGGATATTTCATACGGCTCCAGGCCAAACAGGATGCGCCTTATCACGCGCACCAGCGCCAAGGTGCCGAGAGTACCTACCAGTACGCTGAACAGCACCGTCCAGATCACGCTCCAGCGGCTGCGGCTCAACTGTTCATCCACCTTTTTGAGGGAGATGCCAACCACCACCACGCCGATCTGGCGATGAGCGGCATCATAAACCGGCGTAAATACACGCAGCGCCTCGGCAAGCACGCCGTGGTTAACCGAGACGTTCTCTTTGCCCTTCAGCGCTGGGGCGAGATCGTCACCGATAAATTGTTGGCCCAGCAGGCGGGTATCCGGGTGAGAAAAACGCACGCCCCGCATATCGGTCACCACCACATAGAGCAGGCCGTTGCGTCGGCTCACCGCGTCGGCAATTGGCTGAATAAGCGGGGTGGCGGGCGACAGCAAGAGGCCGCGCTTAATTTCCGGGTCATCGGCCAGCGTCCGGGCGATGGCCAGGGCGGTATCTTTCACGCCGTCGCGCGTCGCTTTCGTGATCTGCATAAAATAGAGGGCGCATAACACTAACAATACCGACCCAATCACACCGCAAATCATTAACGTGACCAGCGTGCTGAGCTTCATGGGGCGCTTACGCGTCATGGAAACAGGCTGTAAATCGCTCATGGAAACCCTGCTGCGAAGAGTAAAGGGGTAATTATCGCTGATGACGGCGCTTTCATAAAGGCATGTAAAAGCAGATAAAGGGCGCGCTTTTCGTGACCCCCCTCGCAGGTGAACCGGTAAAAACACTCTATAGTGTGTGGGAATTGTTAAAAAAGGAGGCGGTATATGAGTACTAAGCTAAATGGATTGGTCAGGGAAAGACGTCACGCGCAGACAGAGGATATCGACAGACTCTCTACGCTCGACATGCTTAGCGTCATCCACCGGGATGATAAACTGATTACCGATTCCATTACCCCTTTTCTGCCGACGATCGCGCGCGTCGTGGATAACGCGGCGGCCACCTTAAACCGGGGGGGAAGAGTATTCTTCGTCGGGGCCGGATCGTCCGGGCGCGCCGCGGTACAGGCGGCAGAGGAATATGCGCCAGGCAAACATGCCGTTATCGGGCTTGAGGCTCGGGAGGAGGTGGGAAATTACGATCGCGGCGTTTCCGATCTGCAGGCGCGGAACTACAGCGAGCACGATATGTTGCTGGCGTTAACCATCAGCGGTAAAACACCCTGGGTTTGGGGCGCTATGCGCCACGCATGGTCGCTCGGTTCGCCGGTCGCTATCATCACCCAGGATGACCGGAGCGAGGCGGCCCAGCTCGCCAGCATGGTCATTACTCCGCAGACCGGGCCGGAAGTGGTCGCCGGATTTGGCAACAACAAGGCCAGCGTCGCGCAGAAGATGATAATTAATATGATCCTCACCGGACTGGCGGTGCGTACCGGCAGAGTGTATAGCAACCTGCGTGTCGATCTGGAGGCGAGCAGCACCAGATGGGCTGAACGGCAGATAGCCATTGTGATGGAAGCGGGAGACTGCACCCGCGCGACGGCGAAGGCGGCGCTGGAAAGCGCTAACTTTCATTGTAAAACCGCGATCCTGATGGTGCTGACCGGCATGGATGTCTGGAAGGCGCGCGAGCTGCTGGATCAAAACAATGGTTTTCTGCGCGTGGCGCTACAGGAAGCGCCATAACGACGCTAACATAAAAAAGCCCGCGTAGCGGGCTTTTCTGTTTTAAACGGATCAGAACTGATAGATCATGCCCACGCCGACGATATCGTCTGTAGCGATACCCTGCATGGCGTAGAAATCCTCATTTTCATCCAGCAGGTTGATTTTGTAATCAACATAGGCGGAGAAGTTTTTGTTAAAGGCATAGGAAGCGCCAACGTCGATGTAGTTGACCAGGTCGACATCTTCGGTGCGGCCCTGCGGACGGTTTGCGCCGCCAGGATAAGTCAGATCAACGCCTTTAGAGTAGACCCACGCCAGAGACGGACGCAGACCGAAATCGAACTGATACTGAGCAACGGCTTCAAAGTTCTGGGTTTTATCCGCAATGCCATAGTCCCCGTAAGGGGTCATGTTGCGCGTTTCAGCGTACATCATCGCCAGGTAGATGTTGTTTGCGTCATATTTCGCGCCAATGGTCCAGACATCCGCTTCTTCGCCACCCGCAATCAGCGCGTTGTTACGGCCTACGCCTTCCTGCTCGTTGGTACGGTCGGAAGAGGCGTACGCGGCGCCCAGGCTCAGACCTTCCAGATCGCCGGAGAAGTCGTAAGACGTTGACATGCCGAAGCCGTCACCGTTCTGGAAGCGAATATCGTTGTGGCCGTTCTTGGTGCCTTCCTGATCTTCGTTGGCGTTGGAACCTTCATTGGCGCCCTGATACTGCAGCGCAAAGTTCAGGCCATCGACCAGGCCGAAGAAGTCCTGGTTACGGTAGGTTGCCACGCCATTTGCACGGCCTACCATAAAGTTATCGGTCCAGGTATAGGAGTCGCCGCCGAACACCGGCAGCATATCGGTCCAGGCTTCCACGTCGTACACGACGCCGTAGTTACGGCCGTAGTCGAAGGAGCCAACGTCGGTGAGTTTCAGACCGGCATAGGCGAGACGGTTGAAGGATTTGTCTCCCGCGCTTTCGGTGTTGTTCGCGTAGGTTTTATATTCCCACTGACCATAACCGATCAGCTGTGAGGTGATCTGAGTTTCGCCTTTGAATCCGACCTGCACGTAGGTCTCATCGCCATCATCGCCAGAGTTATCGGAGAAGGTGTGGCGCGCGTCGACTTTACCGTAAAGATCAACTTTATTGCCGTTCTTATTATACATTTCAGCCGCGTTGGCCGCGCCAGCCAGTAATAAAGCGGGTACTAAAATAGCCAGAACTTTTCTTTTCATTATATATCCCTTATAAATATAATCTCTATGAATATATGTAGTTACGCTCCGTAACTACATTCGCGATACTATTCTATCTGTCCGGAAACAGTTCCATTATTAAATGTAATTAGAAGCTAAAAAGTATTTCAAAATATTTATAATGTTCTCATTATTTTTCTTATGAATGTGATTGGTTACTATTATATTAGATAAAAATAGATTTCTATTTCAGCATGTTATGTGTTCTATGTTGTTATTTGTTCGGGTGATGTGTTTCAGGGGGAGGAAAAAAGAAAGGCCCGGCACGTAAACGCCGGGAAAGTGGATGATGTTTGAAAATAATTTCAAAATAAAAGCAGGAGACTTAAAACGTACTTATCATCGCACAACATTTTTTCACCGACAACGTCTGGTGATATCCAGTTCAGGAATATAAAAAGGTAATCATTCGACATGAATAAATAATTGGGCAGAATGTTTTCCTGCAAGCGAAATAGCAGAAATCGTAATCATAAGGCGCTCGTTTACGTGTGATGAGGCCGTATCAGGCCGATTGGCGCGGGGCCAGGCATGTCAATCTGTGATAATCTGTTGCCAGTCTCTCTCTTCCGGTTAAAAGTATGCAGGAAAAATCATCAGTGACTGAGTCGGCACGCGGGGTGGAGAAATCTACCGCGACGGTGCAGGCGCTTTTAAACCAGCTGTTGGCTATCTATGATGCCAAAACCCTGGCCGCCAGGCTGAACGACATCGGGGAAAGCCGCTGGAGCCCCGCCATTCTGAAACGTCTCGTTACCAGCGAGCGGGCAGGGCGCCGGTTAAGCGAGAATGAATTTGATTTTTTGCGCGGCCTGCTGCCCCGTCCGCCCGCTGCGCATCCTCACTATGCGTTTCGTTTTATCGATCTGTTTGCCGGTATCGGCGGTATCCGTCACGGCTTTGAGGCCATCGGCGGCCAGTGCGTCTTTACCAGCGAGTGGAACAAACATGCCGTGCGCACCTATAAGGCGAACTGGTACTGCGATCCTGACCATCACCGCTTCAACGATGATATTCGCGACGTGACCCTGAGCCATAAAACCGGCGTGAGCGATGAAGAGGCGGCGCGACATATTCGCCAGCTCATCCCGGCGCACGATGTCCTTCTGGCGGGCTTTCCCTGTCAGCCTTTCTCGCTGGCGGGGGTCTCGAAAAAGAATGCCCTGGGGCGTGCCCACGGTTTTGCCTGCGATACCCAGGGAACCCTCTTCTTTGACGTGGTGCGGATAATTGACGCGCGCCGGCCGCCAATCTTTGTGCTGGAGAACGTTAAAAACCTCAAGAGCCACGACGGGGGGAAAACCTTCCGCATTATCATGCAGACCCTGGATGAACTGGGCTATGACGTGGCGGACGCGGATGAGATGGGGCCGGACGATCCGAAAATCATCGACGGGAAACACTTTTTGCCCCAGCACCGGGAGCGCATCGTCCTTGTGGGTTTTCGGCGGGATCTGAATCTGCGCGGCGACTTTACGCTTCGGGATCTCCCTGCGCTTTATCCGGCGCGCCGTCTGACCCTGGCCGAGCTACTGGAGCCGGAGGTTGACGATAAATTCATCCTGACGCCGGTCCTCTGGAAATACCTTTATCGTTATGCCAAAAAACACCAGGCGAAGGGCAATGGCTTTGGTTTTGGTATGGTCGACCCGGCTAATCCGCACAGCGTGACCCGCACGCTCTCGGCCCGCTACTACAAAGATGGCGCGGAGATCCTGATCGACCGCGGCTGGGATAAGGCGCTGGGGGAGAAACATTTTGACGATCCGCAGAACCAGCGTCGGCGCCCGCGCCGTCTGACGCCCCGGGAGTGCGCGCGACTGATGGGGTTTGAAACGCCGCAGGGCTATCGCTTTCGCATTCCGGTATCAGATACTCAGGCCTACCGTCAGTTTGGCAACTCCGTTGTCGTCCCGGCGTTTGCCGCTGTGGCCAGGCTGCTGGAGTCGCGCATCAGGCAGGCGGCAGCGTGCCGTCTGAGCGAGGCCGTCGATGACGGATGTACACAGTAAGGCGACTCGCAGCAAAAACATGCGTGCTATCGGCACGCGTGACACCGCCATTGAGAAACGGCTGGCGGGGCTGCTGACGCAGGCGGGATTCACCTTCCGCATGCAGGACGCGGCCCTCGCCGGGCGGCCCGACTTTGTGCTGGATGACTATCGTTGCATCATCTTTACCCACGGCTGCTTCTGGCACCATCACGACTGCTATCTCTTTAAGGTGCCCGCGACCCGCACCGCGTTCTGGCTGGAAAAAATTGGCAAAAACGTCGCGCGGGATGCTCGCGATACCGCCACGCTTATCGGTGAGGGCTGGCGGGTGTTGATTGTCTGGGAGTGCGCGCTACGTGGCCGCAAGCGCCTCGATGATAACGCCCTGACGGAGCGGCTGGAGGAGTGGATCTGCGGCGGCGGGCAGGCCGCGGAGATCGACACGCTGGGTATTCATGCCCTGACGGTGGCCGCGCCCTGAATCTCTTCGCGGCAACGTCCTGTCGCCATTCTTCCTTTACGCTGAAAAATGTTCCACGCCGTGCGTAAAGTTTCGGGGTTGGCCGTTTTGCTTCATACTATCTGTTCAGATTGCAAAATAAGAAGGATGACATTTTGGCAGGAAGTAGCTTATTAACGTTGCTGGATGATATTGCCACGCTTCTGGATGATATTTCGGTAATGGGGAAACTGGCGGCGAAAAAGACCGCCGGTGTACTGGGCGATGATCTCTCTCTTAATGCCCAGCAGGTCACCGGCCTGCGCGCTAACCGGGAGCTGCCGGTTGTCTGGGGCGTGGCGAAAGGATCGTTTCTCAATAAGGTGATCCTGGTGCCGCTGGCGCTGCTTATCAGCGCCTTTATTCCCTGGGCCATTACGCCGCTGCTGATGATCGGCGGGGCATTTCTCTGTTTTGAAGGGGTGGAGAAGGTTATTCACTCCTTCTCCCATAAAGAGGGCGAAACGCCGCAGGCACGTCGGGAGCGGCTCGAAGCGCTGGCAGCGCAGGACCCTAAGGCCTTCGAGCGCGATAAGGTGAAAGGGGCGATTCGCACCGACTTTATCCTGTCGGCGGAAATCGTCGCCATTACGCTCGGCATCGTTTCCGAGGCGCCGCTGCTCGACCAGGTACTGGTGCTCTCCGGGATTGCCATTCTGGTGACGATTGGCGTCTATGGCCTGGTCGGTTTTATCGTCAAGCTGGACGATATGGGCTACTGGCTGGCAGAGAAACAGAGCGTGGTGGCAAAGGGGATCGGTAAAGGGCTGCTGGTGCTGGCCCCGTGGCTGATGAAATCGCTCACGATTATCGGCACCCTGGCGATGTTTTTAGTCGGCGGCGGGATTGTCGTACATGGCATTGCGCCGCTGCATCATGCAATTGAACATCTGGCCGCAGGGCTCGGCGCTTTCGTCGCCGCGGTACTGCCTACGCTGCTGAATATGGTGGTGGGTTTTATCGTCGGCCTGGTGGTATTCGCGGGCGTTAAAGCGGTGGAAAAGCTGCGCGGTGGCGTTTCGGAGTAAAATTCAGACGGTGCGCTGTGCAAAAAGGCCATTCCTCGTCTAAATTGAAACGGTTTCACCCTGATAAAGGAGGCAGGTATGGTCTTTTTAGTCAGTGATGAAGTCAGACCGAAAAACGGTGGCCCACGCATGATTGTCACCGGCTATGCCAGCGGCATGGTGGAGTGCCGCTGGCACGATGGCTACGGCATCAAGCGCGAAGCGTTTCGTGAAGAGGAGCTTCAGCGCGGCGATGGACGGCAACGGCACGAGAAGGCTTAATCACGCAGCGCCCGGCTTGTCCGGGCGTTTTTGTTGTTGACGTTGATTCCGCGCGGTGCTTTTTTTAAGAGATGACCGCCGCGGGTCAATGTTATGCGAAAAGAGTAGGGCGGTCAGCAGGGAGAGAGCGTGCAACGTGATACCTTCGTTGAAAAAAGGTCAGTTCTGAGGCGGTTACGCAATCGTCCGGAACGCATCGTCAATCTTTGTTTTCTGTTCGTCCTCATCTTCTCAACGCTTTTGACATGGCGCGAGGCGGTGTTGCTGGAAGAGGCCTATATCTCAAGCCAGAAAAACGATCTGGAATCGGTCTCCAGCGCGCTGGACAGCAAGCTGCAGTTTAACATCGACCAGCTTCTCTTTTATCGGCACAGCATGGGGGAGGCCCTGCAGACGCCGCTGGCGTTCCAGATACTTCGTAACGAAGTGACGCGATTCCCTCAGGTTCGCCGTCTCACCTGGTGGCAGCTGGCGGTGGAGGAGAAACGCACGCTGCCTCTCAAAGGGGTGTCAGATGCCTTTGTTGCCAGAACCAGCCTCCTTTCCCGTGATAACGCCAGACTGAACAACGAGCTGACGGCGGCGCTGGAGGTCGGTTATCTGCTGCGTCTCGGCGCCCAGCCTGATTTAGCCCAGAAGCGGGTCATGTATGTCTCCCGCGCGGGCTTTTATCTGGCAACGAACAGCCAGGAACGTGACTACACCATTGTTTCCCGCTATTACCACTACGTCACCCGCCCCTGGTTTACGCTCCAGTCAGAGCGCAACAACCGCGCCGGCGGCCTGAAATGGTTTATCACGCCATCTTCTCCGGAAGGGCTGGACAAGCCTCTCATCACCGCCAGCGTGCCGGTCTGGTTTGACCGCTACTGGTATGGGGTGCTGGCGATGGATTTCTCGCCGTTGTTGATGAAAAAGCTGCTGGCGGAGGCTTTAGAGGACCATGCTGAAGGGCTTTACCAGCTTTATGACAACCGGCTTCACCCGCTTATCTCCTCCACCGGCCAAAGCGCGGCTTTTGACAAACGCGAGCTGGCGCAGCTGGCCCACGCTATAGGTAACGATACGGAAGGAGGGCTGCGGCTGGGAGGCCGTTACGTCAGCTGGCAGCGGCTTCACCATTTTGACGGGGTACTGGTGCGTGTTCATACTCTGCAGCAGGGGATACGGGGCGATTTCGGCAGCATCAGTATTGCGCTCTTCCTGCTCTGGGCGCTTTTTACCGGCATGTTGCTTCTCTCCTGGGTGGTGATACGGCGCATGGTCAACAACATGTACGTTCTTCAGCACTCGCTGCAGTGGCAGGCGTGGCACGATCCGCTGACCCGCCTGCACAACCGCGGCGCGCTGTTTGAACGGGCGAAAGCGCTCTCTGACGAGTGCCTCCAGCAAAAGCGGCCCTTCTCGGTGATTCAGCTTGATCTGGACTTTTTCAAAAGCATTAACGACCGCTACGGCCATCAGGCGGGCGACCGGGTGCTTTCGCACACGGCGGGATTGATTGCCGGTTCGTTACGCAGCAGCGATGTGGCAGGCCGCGTGGGCGGAGAGGAGTTTTGCATTCTGCTGCCGGGCGCAACCGCAGAGCAGGCCGCCAGCGTAGCGGAACGTATCCGCGCTTTAATCAACAGTAAGGAAATTCTGGTGAGGAAAAGCACCACCCTGCGCATTAGTGCCTCGCTGGGCGTGAGCAGTTCACAGGAGCGAGGAAATTTTGACTTTGAGCAGCTCCAGTCGATTGCCGATGCGCGCCTCTATCTGGCGAAGCAGCAGGGACGGAATCGGGTCGTCGCCTCCAGCCCTTCCTGAATATAAGGGAAAATACCAGGATAACTCTTAAATTAATGAGAGGATGTTTTGGTAACGATCCCGCAGAAGCCTTGCGCCGCGCGGAACGCGCCTTATAAATAATGTTAAGCTATATAAAAGAGGCTATTCGTCTCAAGAATAAAGCTTGTCATGCAAATTATTTGCAGATAAGGTAATTCTTACATCAGATTTCCTGGTGTAACGAATTTACAAGTGCTTCTTGCAAAAGCAAGTTTGATCCCGGCCATTCCATGACCGGGATTTTTTTCGTTTTAGCGATTATATTCCGTCACGCTAAAATCGCGGATATCCAGTTCAAACGCCTCAGCCAGCTCGCGGTAAGTGTGAAAATCCTGTCCATTGATACTCACTTTTTCCGGTTCGCCTTCAATGCGATGGACTTCGCTTTCGCTGATCTCATTGATGGCAGCGAGCAGGGCGTCGATATCCACCGTCTCCTCGTGCTTCGCATTCGGGTCTCTCATAACCCTTACCTCTCTTTGGATCGGTCCATCGGTAAGTATAGACTGCCTGGAAAAAGAGCATTCGTCTCTTTCAGCGCTGCCAGACGGGAGCTTTTGTTCTACACTGCTCAAAACCACAGGAGGAGCTTATGAAGGTCAACGATCGGGTAACCGTCAAGACGGACGGTGGGCCGCGCCGCCCTGGCGTGGTGCTGGCAGTCGAGCAGTTTAATGAAGGCACAATGTACCTGGTATCGCTGGAGGATTATCCTCTGGGGATCTGGTTCTTTAACGAAGTGGGCCATCCGGACGGCATTTTTGTCGAAAGCGCGGAGTGAGGTGATGTCGGGCTGGCCTGCGCCGCCCGACAGGCCAGACGCGAACCAGAGGAAAATCTCTGGCCAGGCCAGAGATCAAATAAAAAGCAGAAGAGGGAAAGTTAACGCATATTGACAAAGATACCGTTGGTCACGTTATCTGTCAGACGAACAACATGATAGATCACTTGCTTATTATGGGTTTTGATTTTCCGTTTGATATTACCTTTATGTGATGAAACCGTTTTCGCTTTAATATTCATCTGATCGGAAATCTGAATTGTCCCCTGACCTGCCATCCACATTCGTAGCATACTCGATTCAGTCCGACTTAATGATAACGTAGGTAAATTAACTACTCCTACATTTTTAACTTCTTTATTCAGATAATCACCCAAAATGTCATCCAGCGACTCGGGTTTGATCGACTTAGAACTGATCAGCAAATTGTTTCGTACCAGCAAATATTCATCAAAATGGATATTCGCTATCGCCATAAAAACAATAAATAAGGTCTTAGGATGTTGATTAATGATTTGCTTAATGTGCTGACTGTTAGCGGGATCATGAATAAAACAGTCCTCATTAATAAACACCACGCCAGGCCTGCAGGTGTCACAGGCGGCTGCAAGTTCGTCAACGGTGTGGACATCGTTGATCTCTCTTTTTCTTACCCCTCTGCTGGCCAGATACCCGGTTAGCCCTAGCCGGGTGTAACTGCATAAATCCATAATGATCGTTGACATGGCATACCCTCACTCAATGCGTAACGATAATTCACCATCTGCCTGAGAGCTCAAAACAGCCATACGGGATGGAAAAAAAACGAATAACCTGTGAGCGTTACAAGAACTTTCAGGCGAACTCACTATCCCGTAAAGTTACGTATAATTTGCCAGGAATCATCTTAAAGTAAAGTAAATGTTGCGGAGTGTGAGGGGCATAAAAATAATTAAACCGCACCAGATATATCCTGGAAGATGTTTGTCAGGTTTTACTTTAGGAATTTCCTCAAAGAAACAATATGAACATCAGGGATTAGCCCCGGCAGGTAATTCCCGAATAATGTCTGCCAGCAGATCGAATATTTCACCGAATAAATGTTCGCAAAAAGGGGCGATAAGTGGCATGAGCAACGCCATTAATATCAATCCCACCGTCAGAGTGACCGGAAAGCCAATGACAAATACGGAAAGCTGCGGTGCCATGCGATTGAGTAAGCCCAGCGACAGGTTCACGGTAAGGAGCAGGGTAATAACCGGCAGCGCCAGCATCAGCCCGTTGAGAAAGACGAGCCCGGCGGCACGGGTCAGCGCCAGAAAAGCGTTACTGTTCACCGGGCTGGCGCCGACAGGGAGCGTATGAAAGGTATCCGCCAGCATGGAGATGAGCCACAGATGGCCGTTGAAGCTGAGAAATAGCAGCATTGCCAGCATGTCGATAAGGCGTGCCAGTACCGGCATATTGAGATGGCTGCCGGGGTCGACAAAGGTCGCGAACGACAGCCCCATCTGCAGGCCGATCAGCTCCCCGGCGGTGCGCACCGCGGCAAAGGCAAGCTGCATGGTAAAACCAATCGCCACGCCGATCAGCATCTGTTGTAGCGCCAGCCAGCCCGCCTGCACCGAGAAAATGGGCACATCCACCGGCGGCAGGGAAGGTGCGATGGCAAAAGTCATCAGCAGCCCTAGCCCCACTTTAACCCGTTTAGGAATCGCTTTTTCGCTCAGGATGGGGGCGGTCATGATCAGCGCCATAATGCGCAGAAAGGGCCAGAAGTAGAGCCCCAGCCAGGCAAGCCATTGATCGCTGGTAAAGTGCAGCATGCGCGCTTAGCCGATGATATAGGGCAGGTTAGTAAACAGGTTGCGCATATAGTCCAGCAGCAGGTTCAGCATCCACGGCCCGGCAATAATCATCGCCACAAACACGGCGATGATTTTTGGAATAAACGACAGGGTCATTTCGTTAATCTGCGTGGCGGCCTGCAGGATGCTGATGATAAGGCCGGTCACGAGGGCAACCAGCAGCAGCGGGGCGGCCACGGCGATGGCGATTTTCATCGCTTCCGTGCCCATCATCATCACCGATTCTGGGGTCATGGCGCGTTCCTTAACTGTAAAAACTCTGGGCCAGCGAGCCGACCAGCAGCTGCCAGCCGTCCACCAGCACAAAGAGCATGATCTTAAAGGGAAGGGCGATGGTGGCTGGCGGCACCATCATCATCCCGAGCGCCATCAGGACGCTCGCGATCACCAGATCGATAATCAGAAACGGAATAAAAATGGTAAAGCCGATCTGAAAGGCGGTCTTAAGTTCGCTGGTCACGTAGGCGGGCAGCAGAATGCGCATTGGTACCGCCTCCGGCCCCTGTAGCTCGCCGCTATTCGCCAGCCGGGCAAAGAGCGCCAGATCGGCCTGTCGGGTCTGGCGCAGCATAAATTCACGCAGCGGCTGCGCCCCTTTTTCGAGCGCCTCCTGCATCGAAATTTTCTCTTCGCTAAACGGCAGATAGGCGTCGGCATAAATCTTGTCGATAACCGGCGACATAATAAAAAAGGTCAGAAACAGCGCCAGGCCAAGCAGCACCTGGTTGGGCGGCGCGGAGGGGGTGCCCAGCGCGTTGCGCAGCAGGCCAAAAACGATGATGATGCGGGTAAAGCTGGTCATCATCAGCAAAATGGCCGGGATAAAGGTCAGGGAGGTGATAAAGACCAGCGTCTGCACCGACAGCGACCAGCTTTGTCCCCCTCCGGCCAGCGGCGTAGAGACCAGGCCGGGAAGCTGGGCATAGACGGCAGGGCTAAACAGGGCCGCGCCTGCAAGCGTAAGGGATAACAAACGGCGCATCAGGATCTCCCGGAACGCTTAAGCAAATTCTTCATCACCGCCTGAAAATCGGCGGGGCGCTCCACCTGCGGCGTATCGACAACCGGGGCGGCAGGCAGCGTATGTAACAGACTGATTTGCGAGGCGGTTACCCCCAGCACCAGCCGGGCATCTTCCACCTCAACCACCACCACCCGCTCGCGGGGACCCAGCGAGGCGCTGGCGCTGACCTTCAGGCCGCGGGCACCGGCGGTTTTCCCCGCCAGACCAAAGCGCTTCGCCAGCCAGGCGGCGATAAGAATAAAAGCAATAATACCGAACAACGCCCCGCTCACATGGATCAGCGGCGAACCGGGCATAGCAGAGGGCTGGGTGAGAGTTGCCTGGGTTTTCATGCTTAACGGCTCAGACGACGCATACGTTCAGACGGGGTAATGATGTCTGTGATGCGCACGCCGTACTTATCAGCCACCACCACCACTTCGCCCTGGGCGATAAGATAGCCGTTGATCAGAATATCCAGCGGCTCGCCAGCCAGCCCTTCCAGCGCCACGACCGAGCCCTGGGTGAGGCGCAGCAGCTCTTTGATGGTCATGCGGGTACGCCCCAGCTCCACGGTCAGCTTGACCGGGATATCCATAATCAGATCGATATCCTGCAGCGTGCCGCTGACGTCGCCGCCGCCCAGCTGCTGGAATACGGCGTCCGCCGCGCTTTTACCCGGCGCCGCTTTTTGCTCGCCTAACGCTTCAGCCCACAGATCGTCCAGTGCTCCGCTGTTTTCATCGGACGGATTGTTCATATCACTCATTTGGGCTGTTCCTCATTCAGCGAATTTAAAATCGGGTTGATCAGGTGTTCGACGCGTAACGCGTACTGACCGTTAAGCGTGCCGTACTGGCTGGTCAACACCGGTACGCCATCCACGTGGGCAATAATGCGATCGGGTTTTTCAAGGGGTAATACGTCGCCGGGCTGCAGCTTCAGGATCTGGGAGAGGCGCAGCGGAATATCGGCAAAGTTGGCAATCAGCTCCAGCTGTGAGTGCTGTACCTGACGCACCAGATTTTCCCGCCAGTTCTGATCTTCGTGGCGGGAGTTCTCCAGCGGCGGGTTGACCAGCACTTCGCGCAGCGGCTCGATCATGCTGAACGGCAGGCAGATATTAAATTCGCCGGTGAGGTTGCCAATCTCCACGTGGAACGGCGTATTAACCACGATATCGTTCGGGGAGGTGGTGATATTGGTAAATTTCACCTGCATCTCGGAGCGCACATACTCCACCTCCAGCGGGTTAATCGCCTTCCAGGCGTCGCTGTAGGCTTCCAGCGCCAGCTTCAGCATGCGGTTGATGACCCGCTGCTCGGTATGGGTAAACTCGCGTCCTTCGACCTTGGTCGGGAACCGTCCGTCACCGCCGAAAAGGTTATCCACCGCGATAAAGACCAGGCTCGGCGAAAAGACAAACAGCCCGGTGCCGCGCAGCGGCTTGAGGTGGATCAGGTTAAGGTTGGTCGGCACCGGCAGGTTACGCGCAAACTCATGATAGGGCTGAATGCGGATCGCCCCGACGGTAATATCCGGGCTACGGCGCAGGAGGTTAAAGAGCCCCATGCGGAACTGACGCGCAAAACGCTCGTTGATGATCTCCAGCGCCTGCAGGCGTTCGCGCACCACGCGGCGCTGGGTATTGGGATCGTAGGGGCGAATATCGCTCTCGCCCTTCGCCCCCGGCTGCGGATCGTCGCTTTTATCGCTGTCGCCGTTGAGCAGCGCATCGATTTCTGCCTGAGAAAGAATACTGTCGCCCATGTGATTACCGCAGGATAAAAGCTGTGTAGAGAACGTCGGTCACTTCCTGGCGCGGCTGACCGCTCACCAGCGGCGCGGCCAGCGTCTGCTTGATCGCCTCTACCAGTTTCTGTTTCCCTTCGTCGGTGGCGAGTCCGCTGGCATCCTGACGGGAGAAGAGCAGCAGCAGGCGGCTGCGCACTTCAGGCAGATAGTCGTTCAGTCGCGCGCGGGTCGCTTCGTCTTTCAGGCGCAGGGTAATACCGATATAGAGCACGCGGTCGGCGTCGCCCAGGTTAACGGTAAAGGTGTCCAGCGGGAAAAAGACCGGCGCTGCCGGGGGAGGCGGTTCTGCCGCCGCCGCCGTGGTCGGCGACTTCTGCATACGCCAGTAGCTGTAGCCCGCGGTGGCGCAGGCGGCGAGCGTGATCAACACCAGCAGCGGGATCCAGATGGAGCGCTTGCTCTTTTTGGTGATAGCGGAATCAGTCATCTGATAGGGGCTTCCTGTTTCGGTACTGCTTATGCGGTGATTATCCCGCGTCCGCCGCCGGTCAAAGCGTGGAAAAGACGGGGATAATCATGCTACCTCTGGCGTTTAGGCGAAGATGTCTACCGCTCCGTTGCCCCGGGCGGCGGCCTGAAGCGTGGTGGGGAGGGGAAGAAGCTCGTCGTTCTCATCCTCTCTGGCGCCCTGCTGGCCGGAGCGAGGGGCGTTGTGCTGTGAGGAGGAGTGCTGCTGGCCGCTAAAGGTATCGCTGCTGATGGTGCTCTGGGTCAGCTGAATACCGTTATCCGCTAGCTGGGTGCGCAGCACTGGCAGGGCCGCTTCCAGCGCGGCGCGCACGTGGTTATGCGGCGAGCTCATCTGAAGCTGCGCCTGGCTGTCATCGAGACGCAGCGAAATCTGTACCTGGCCCAGCTCCTCGGGGTGCAGGCGCAGCTCCGCGCTCTGCTGCCCCTGGCGGGTAAAGAGCGTGACGTGCTGGCTAATCGCCTGCTGCCATTCCGCGGTGCCCAGCGGCTGGCTGATGACCGCCGCGCTGGTGACCTGGCTGGCGGCAGGCGCGACGGTCACGCTGTTGCTCATCACCGGGGCGAGCGCGATGCCAGGCGTAGTGGCGTTTTGCGCAGCGGGTGACAGATCCTTCAGCGCGCTGGTTTCCGCTGCTTTCACTGGGATGCCGTCAGCGGGCAGAGGCGCTTTGTCGGCTGGCGTCGCACCCTTATCCTGCCCGGTTGCCACATCGATCAGGGCGGGCTGGTTACCGTCTCCCGCGGCCGGGATAGCCGCTGTCGTGATGGCCGCGCCGATGACGGCCGTCGCGACAGGCTGTTCAGCCGACGCGGTGGCGGTTACGGAGGGCGGGGGGGCGATCGTCGTGACGGCTTGCGGTGGCGGCAGCATCGCCATCAGCGCGCTCAGCCCCGCCAGATCGTCGTCGCTCAGCTCGCTTTTGCTCTGCGCCTTTTGCGCCGCCGCGGTGAGCGTCCTGAGCGCGTCGTCCTGAGCCACCGGCACCATTCCTGCCGGCAGGATCTGCTCCTCCTGAGACGTTTCGTTCAGGGCATGACGCGCCAGCAGATCGGCAAGCCGGGTCGGCGCATCGCGCGTCTGCAGCAGAGGTGTTTTCCCGGTAGCGTTTTTCAGTTCGCCAGGCGTGAGGGGCGTTTCCCCCTCCTGCGCCGGACGGGTGGTCAGCGCCTGCGCCAGCAGGGAGAGGAAGTCGTGACTGCCCTCGTCCGGAGTAGCCCCGGGCGTGACGCCAGCGGGCTCGTTGTCGGTAGTCAGCAGGTGTTGCAGGGTGATCATTCCGGTTTCCTCATTGTTGCCCGCTGGGCAAATTCATCCATCTTTTTCTGGTCCAGACGGTTTTCCGCCAGCGCGGCGGCGGCGGTTTGCCTCTCCTGCAGGGTGGTCCACGCCTGCAGCCGCTGTTTTTTCTCGCGCCAGAAGTCGAGCGCCCGCTCAACTTTGCTGCTCCACTGGTTAAGCTGCTGGCGATGCTGTTCAATGGCCACCTCCAGCGTCTGAATAAACTGCTGATAGTTGATCCAGCGCTGGCTGCCGATGCCCTGCACCATGTCGCTGTTGAGGCTGGTGCGGTACTCCTGCTGATAGTCCATCAGCATTCTCAGCTGCTCTTCCGCCTGCTGGTAGCCGCGGCGCATGGCCCCGAGCTGCTGCGCGGCATCGTCAACCTCTTTCTCTGCCAGATCTTTTAGCGTTGCTAACGCGCCGTTTTGCGCCACAATCGTCGCCCTCCATCCCGGTTATGCCTGCGGGAAAATCAGCTCCAGCGCCGCCGTGGAATCTTCCCAGCCGGCACGTTCGAAAATACCCTGCTGTAAAAAGGCCTCCAGCTGCGGCCAGAGCGCAATCGCCTTGTCGAGCATGGGGTCGCTGCCCCGGGCATAGGCGCCAACGCTCACCAGATCGCGGTTACGCTGGAAGCTGGAGAGCAGCTGTTTGAACATCCTTACCCGGGCGTAGTGCGGTTCCGTAATCAGCGCGGTCATGGCGCGGCTGATGGACGCTTCAATGTCGATGGCCGGATAGTGCCCGGCCTCCGCCAGCCGACGCGACAGCACGATATGGCCGTCGAGGATCGCGCGCGCCGAGTCGGCAATCGGATCCTGCTGGTCATCCCCTTCGGTGAGCACCGTGTAAAAGGCGGTGACCGAGCCGCCGCCGCTGATGCCGTTACCGGCGCGCTCCACCAGCGCGGGCAGTTTGGCAAAGACCGAGGGTGGATAGCCTTTGGTGGCGGGCGGCTCGCCAATCGCCAGCGCAATCTCACGCTGCGCCATCGCGTAGCGGGTGAGGGAGTCCATTATCAGCAGCACATGCTGGCCCCGGTCGCGGAAATCTTCCGCAATGCGCGTGGCGTAGGCGGCTCCCTGCATACGCAGCAGCGGAGAGACATCCGCCGGGGCGGCAATCACCACCGAGCGGGCGCGCCCTTCGGCCCCGAGAATGTTCTCGATAAAATCTTTCACCTCGCGTCCGCGCTCGCCGATAAGCCCCACCACGATCACGTCCGCCTGTGTATAGCGGGCCATCATTCCCAGCAGCACCGATTTCCCCACGCCGGAACCGGCGAAGAGGCCCATACGTTGTCCGCGCCCTACCGTCAGCAGGGCGTTGATGGGGCGCACGCCGGTATCAAGCACATGCTCAATCGGCGTACGTTGCAGGGGGTTGAACGGCTGGGTGATGAGCGCGCCGGTTTCGGTGGTATCGGGCGCAGGCAGGCCATCCAGCGGTTTGCCGCTGCCGTCCAGCACACGGCCCAGCAGCGCCGGACCGAGGGGAAGCTGTTTCCCGCTCTGCAGGCCGTCGCCCGCGCCATTTTTGGCGTAGACGCGGGCGCCGGGCAGAATACCTTCCACCTCTTCCAGCGGCATAAGAAACAGGCGCTGGCCGTTAAAACCGACCACCTCGCTCTCCACTTCCCGCGTCTCGTTACCCTCCTGGCGCTCGATGATGCAGGTGGCCCCCAGCGGCAGCTGTAGCCCGGTCGCCTCCAGCACCAGGCCGGTGGCGCGGGTAAGGCGCCCGTAGCGGCGCACGGAGGGGAGTTGCGTCATCTTCGCCTCAAAGGCGTCAAGGGTGTTAAGCCAGCGGGTGAGACGGGCAGTCATCAGACGACTCCTGGCGCCGCGAGGCGGCACAGTTCCTGCCAGCGCGTCGCCACGCTGGCGTCGAGGTCGCCCTCGTCGGCGGAGATCTTGCAGCCGCCCTGGTGCAGCGTCGGATCGCCGCGCAGCCGCCAGCCGTGCAAGCTGAGGGTGGCGCCGAGCATCTCCTCGACGCGCTGGAGATCGTCAGGGTGAACCCGCAGCTGCGGCTTTCCGCTGAAGAGCGGCTCCTGCTGCAGCAGGGTCTGGATCTGTCGGATGAGGGCTGAATTATCCACGGCGGGCGTCTGGCCAATCACCTGACGCGCCGCCTCCAGCGCCATCTGCATCAGGCGCGAGGCGATTACGCTGTCCAGCGCGTCAAGGGTATGTTGAAACTCGCTCACCAGCTGCTGCATCCGTGCGTGAAGCGGCGCCTGCTGCTGGCGGGCCTGCTCCAGCCCCTGTTCAAGCCCCTTCGCCATTCCTTCCTGATAGCCCTGTTCATGGCCCTGCTGCCGGCCTTCGTTCATGCCGGCGTTAAAGCCCTGCTCGTGCGCCTGCATCTGCAGCTGGGCCAGCATCCGGGCGCGCTGCTCCTCCTCGCTCAGTTCAGGGGGTGCGGCGGGCTCCTCCTCATTTTCTGGCGCGAAGGCGGGGACAAATTCAGAGAGGGGAGGCGCCAGATCGTCAGGCGTCCAGCGCTTCCACGGCAGCTCATCAGACATAGGTATCCTCTCCGCTGCCGATCACCATCTCGCCGGTTTCCGCCAGACGACGCACGATAAGCAGAATCGCTTTCTGCTCGTTCTCCACCTGAGAGAGACGCACCGGGCCGCGGTTGGCCAGATCGTCGCGCAGAATATCCGCCGCGCGCTGGGACATGTTGCGCAGGAACTTCTCGCGCAGCGGCTGCTCGGCACCCTTCAGGGCGATCAGCAGCGATTCCGAATCCACCTCCTGCAGCAGACGCTGGACGCTGCGATCGTCCACATCCACCAGGTTTTCGAAGAGGAACATCTCGTCGATGATCTTCTGCGCCAGTTCGCCGTCGAACTCGCGTACGGCGGTAATAACCGCCTCTTCCTGCTGGGATTTCATCAGGTTGATGATCTCCGCTGCGGTTCTTACGCCGCCCATCTTGCTGCGCTTGAGGTTCTGGCCGTCGAGCAGGTTGTTCAGCACCTCGGTCAGCTCCGCCAGTGCCGCCGGCTGCACGCCGCCAAAGGTGGCGATACGCAGCATCACGTCGTGGCGCAGACGCTCGTCGAACAGCGCCAGAATATCCGCCGCCTGGCTTCGCTTGAGGTGGACCAGAATGGTGGCGATGATCTGCGGATGCTCGTCGCGAATCAGGTCGGCGGCGCTCTGCGGCTCCATATAGTTAAGCGTTTCGATGCCGCTGGCGGTGTCGCGCGTCTCCAGAATATCTTCCAGCAGGCTGGCGGCCCGCTCCTCGCCCAGCGCCTTGATCAGCACGGAACGCAGGTATTCATTGGCGTTGACGTTCAGCGCGGCGAACTGTTCCGCCTCGCGCTCAAACTCTCCCAGCACCTCGGTGAGCTGCGTGTTGGAGATCTGCCGCACGTTGGCCATCGCCGCGCTGAGGGTCTGCACCTCGCGATCGGAGAGGTGTTTAAATACCTCGGCGGCGCGATCTTCCCCGATGGTCATCAGCAGGATGACGCTTTTATCTGTACCGGTAAGCGGGTTACTCATGATCTGTACTCATCCACTGGCGAATGACCAGCGCGACCACGCGCGGATCGTTATCGGACATTTCGCGAATGCGCTGGCTCATCACCTCGGCGCCCATACGCTGGTTAGCCCGGCGCTGCTGGAGCTGTTCATCCTTGCTGAGGCGAACTTCCACCGCGTCATTCTCTTCTTTAACGGCCTGCATCTGCGCCTGGGCCGCTTTCGCCTGCTCGGTGCGGCGGGTCAGTTGCGGGCGAACCGCCTTGCGCCACAGCAGCCATGCCACCAGCAGCACCAGCAGCCAGCGCCCGGCGCTCATCAACTGATCGATAAAGGCCTGCTGCTGCCAGAACGGCAGTTCGCCCCCGGTTTCATCGGTCGCGGTAAACGGCGAGTTGACCACGTTGAGGGTGTCGCCGCGTTTTTCGGAGTACCCCATCGCTTCGCGGGTCAGATCCTCTATCTGCTTCATCTGATCGGCGGTCAGCGGCAGCGGCTTGCCATCCGGCAGGGATTTATAGTTAACCACCACGGCCACCGACAATCGCTGCACATCCCCCACGTTCATTTTGGTATGGCGAATGGTGCGATCGACCTCGTAGTTGGTCGTTTCGTTACGGCTGGTGTTGCGCGGACCGCTGCTGCTGGCGGTAGAGGTAGTCTGCTGCTGCGCGTTCTGCTGCCCGTTCTGGTTATTGGCCGGCGGAGCGGTGATCGGGCCAGCGTTCGCGGGGGCAGGCTGGTTAGAGAGGGCACCTGGCACGCCGCCGGGGTAAGCGCCGCCGATCTGAGTGGTTTCGTTCAGCTGGCGCGAGCGCATGACCGCCTGGGCAGGATCGCCGTTCGGGCTGTACTGCTCTTCGGTCTGCTCTTTATTGGAGAAGTCGATCTGCGCGCTCACCTGGGCATGGACGTTGCTCGCCCCAACAATCGGGCCGAGGATCGCCTCGATACGGCGCTGCACGCGGCTTTCGACGTCGTTGGCATATTTAAGCTGCGCGTCGTTCAGATCGCGGCCGCTGGTGTTGCTTTGGGTCAGCAGATGGCCACTCTGATCGACCAGCGTAACGTTGCCCGGCGGCAGGCCCGCCACCGCGCTGGAGACCAGATGGGTCACGGCGCTGATCTGCCCTTCGTCCAGCGCGCGGCCGGGCTCAAGGTTCACGGTAACGGAAGCGGAAGGGGACTTTTGTTCACGGACAAACAGGGTCGGCTTGGGCATCGCCAGGTGCACCCGGGCGCTTTTCACCGGCCCCAGCGTTTCAATGGTGCGGGCCAGTTCTCCCTCCAGCGCCCGCTGGTAGTTCACCTGTTCGCTGAACTGGCTGATACCAAATTTTTCCTGATCGAGCAGCTCAAAGCCGACGGCGCCGCCTTTGGGCAGCCCCTGCTGCGCCAGGCGCAGGCGCAGCTCATGCACCTTATCCGCCGGTACTTCCAGCGCGCCGCCGTTATCGGAAAAGCGGTAGGGGATATTCATCTGGGTCAGCTGGGTCACAATGGCCCCGCCGTCCTGATCCGAGAGATTGCTGTAGAGCGTGCGATAGTCAGGGCTCTTTGCCCACAGAACCATCGCGACGATAATGGCGATAGCGGCGGCACCGGCCACAATCAACGGGATTTTGGGGTTGGCGCGCAGGCGGTTGATCCACTCAGCTGATTTATTTTGTGGCGCGGCGGCTGTGGCACTCATAGCGCACCTCGCAAGGCAAAGTGGATAACGTTACTCGTGTAGTGAAACAAAACTGACTCCCGGGTCGGCAAACACGACAAAAGGTCCATAGAGATGGCCCTGCCATTATTGGCCGCTTCACGATTTTCTATGGGCCAAATAACCTGGTTTTTTAACGCTATTTAGCGCCTTTATCTTATTGACAAGATGCTAATCTTGGCCGCGTAAAATTCCATCAGGGGAGCGTCATGGCTATACAGGGCATTGAAGGGGTAGTGAGTCAGCTACAGGCAACGGCGCTGAGCGCCCACAATCAGAGCGTTGCCGACGCGCCGCAGGAGGTGAGCTTTGCCGGCCAGCTTCACGCCGCCCTCGACCGCATCAGCGACAGGCAGACCGCCGCCCGCGTCCAGGCAGAGAAATTCACCCTCGGCGAGCCGGGCGTGGCGCTCAACGACGTGATGGCCGATCTACAAAAAGCTTCCGTTTCGCTGCAGATGGGTCTGCAGGTGCGTAACAAGCTGGTGGCGGCCTATCAGGAAGTCATGAGCATGCAAGTTTAGGTTATCTAACCTAATGATATTTATAATTAATAACCATCCGATCCCACGGCGTGGGGCATGGATGGGGCAAACTCACTCAATTTCTGGTTGAGGATGAGTACCTGGTCCTGGTTATTTTCAGCCATCCAGGATCCGTACACCCGGTAAACCATTTGCGCGTCGGTGTGGCCCATTTGCTTCGCGATGAAGTTCGGGTTGGCACCGGCAGCTAACGACCAGCATGCATACGTGTGCCGGGACTGGTATGCTCTGCGATAGCGAATCCCGGCGCGTCGCATTGCCGCTTCCCACGACTGGTTAATCGACCCCACTGCATAATGATGCCCGGCACGGCCATTACGTGATGCGATCTGCGGGTTGAACACAAACGTGCATGGATGCACATCGGTACGGCCATACTCGCGCAGTTTCACCTCAACCTGATACTGCTTACCCAGGCGTGTTAACTCGGCCTGGCTCTTCAGCACGTCGATCGCTGGCTGAATGAGGTTGATGATACGGTCCGTCCCGGCCTCTGTTTTCGGAAGGGTGAACTCCTTCGTTAACGTGTGGTTCCGGCGGATCATCATCGTACCCGCTTTCAGGTCGATATCTTCCCAGGCCAGCGACACAAGTTCTCCGTGGCGCACGCCGGTGTAGACGGCAATAGACCACATGTTTTTCAGTTGCTGGTGGGCGCAGGCGTTAATCAACCTGACAAACTCATCGCGCGTCAGCGGGTCAGGCTCGCATCGTGACCGCTTAAGCATGGCGATCCCGGTGAACGGATTCACCCGTACATAACCGCTATCAGCGGCAAACTTAAACATCCCGCCCATGGTCTTCATGTAGTTGTTGACCGTTCTGACTGAGCGGCCCTTAACCGGCGTTTTCTGTCCTGCCTTCAGGGTGTGATAACCGGTCAGCAATTCCTTTCTGATAAACAGCAGGTCTTCCTGTGTTACTGCAGATACCAGCCTGTCACCGCCGATCCTTGGTACCATATTGCGCGCTATAGATGAATAACGTGCCATCGCGTTGGTGCTGATCTCCATGCGTTTCAGTTCAAGCCATTTATTTGCCAGCTCCAGCACGGTGATTTCCTTGCTCTCCACCCCAAACCTTTTCAGGTTAGGCGAGTCTGGGAATTGCGCTGCATAGTTGAAGTTGCCGGTCTTAATCGAAAAGCACACCGACGCGCGCAGCTCGCCAGCGACCTTTCTGTTTTTTGGTGTATCCGGCACTCCGAGGCTTTCACGCACCCGGCTGCCTTTATAGATGAACCATATGCGGAGCGTACCGCCATGGTTTTCCACGCCTGTTGGGTATGCTGACTTAGCCATTATTCCCTCCTGACGTCCAAGAGCCCGCTAAGCATAAACGGATCTTCATTGGCGCGCACCCGGCTGTTTCTTTGACATGCTCTCAACCCACTGGTCGACAGCCTTACGGTTGTACATGCATTCGCTGTTTTTCTTCGGCACTCCGTCCGGTGAGACGTGAAGGTATTCCCGTCCTACCATCCAGCATTTTTTGCGGGCCCGCTCGATAGTGCCCGGGCGAAGGCCGGTAATCTCGACGAGCTTTTCTTCGGTTACCCAGTCGTTGGGCACGATTAAGGTCATTTCGCTCATGGGTTTCTCCAGGCAAAAAGAACCCGGCGCAGGGCCGGGCAAAATGGGGGATAACGGAGCAGTGCTTTCGCACCCAATAGCCAGCTCATAACTGGCTATCAGTTGCGTTAGTCGTCAGGTATATTGAGTCGTATTGAAAAGGAGAGGTGCATGGCTACCTATAAGCAGATCCAGGAATACGTCAAAGCTCATAATGGTGTAAGCGTAAAAACATGCCATATCGCACATGTTAAGCATCTGCATGGGTTCCAGATGAAACAGGCACCGAACCGCATTTCTCCTGACTCAAGGGTGTATGAATGCCCTGATAAGTTCGTCACCTATATAGAGCAAGCGATGAAGCATTTCGGGATGATCAGTTAACCTCCTCATGCCGCACGCTGGGCGCGCAGCGATTTAATGTGCTCGCTCGTCTCAAGCTCGGCGCGTATCTGAGCCGCCTCGCGGTGATCGAGGTGCTCAAAGTCATTGTTGAATCGGTCGATTGAAGCGGTGTTAATCCGGCCCTGTCGCCAGTAGCGGACTATCTGAGAAGTGCAGCTATGGATGATGACGGGCCAACTGTGCTGGTCAGCGTAAATCTGACCCCGTTGAATTAGCTGGAACATTGGCTGACTCCTGCAAAAGTAGGTAGACGATTGCCACGGCGCGAAGTGGATTACGGTGAGTGGCGGTGACGCCTAATTCGTGTGATGCCATCCATACAGTCTTGCCTGATGGAACGAGCCTGATCCGATGTTTCTTCATTACCGGGAAAAGCTCTTCCGCTTTGTGCAAAGGGAAGAAGCCAGTGGTTGCTTTGGTTCCACACCAATCCCGGCTAAGCTGAGCACCTCCTGAGTGATGAGGACTGATTTCTGCTTCATATTTCGGCTTAAGAAGGTTTGCGATAAGCACGCTGATTTGACCATCACTGAGTTTGGTGTAATCCATCAGAAGCCCCTTTGCTTACGGATAAGTTCCAAATCAGCCTGGCAACTGGCGCACGTCTGGCAGCCTGGCACGGCAGCGCGCCGCGGCGCTGGGATATCCTCGCCGCATTCCGCGCAATGCTCTGCTGATACGGCGTTGCGGTTGAGCCGGTGAGCGGAAAGGGCAGCGTTACGCTGAAGCTCTTCAATCTCTGCTGCTGTATCGATGATATCGGCCATGGTCAATACTCCCGGAACTGTCGGTTAATTGTGTTGAATGTGAACGCCAGCAATAAAAAAGGCCGCTTTAGCGACCTGGTTATTAGTGCCTTCATGCTGCACCGCCATTTTTTTCAGTTAGCACCAGCCTTCCGTCGCATAGAGCACGGATGATTTCCTGATACTCCCAGCCGAAGTACATGCTCTCGACGTAGACCCGCAGAGGAGGATAATCATGCTGTTTGCGGCGAATGAAAGCCTCCGCTGCTTCACGGGTAAAATGAGCGTTGATGTTCTGCCACTCTTTACGTGTACCGCAGACAGTGTGTCCGTCAAGGTCCGCCAGTACTTCCCACTGAGCGTCTTCATCGAGATCCGTAAAGGCTGTGTCGCATTGGTCAATGCAGAAGGCGTTTAACTCTTCCTGCTGCTGTTCATCAAGATCGTCCCAATATTCTTGCGGGCTATCCCATTCGCAGTCTTCGACATGGACTATCTTCGATTCTCCGAACTCCTCCGTCAGGCCATAAATGGTTGCCTGCTTCTGGACCATGAAAATCGGATCGGCGGTGGCGTGACGATTAACACCCTCCCCCCGATGGTGATATGTCAAACGTTCAATGAAATCTGCGAATGTTTCCGGCGTTAATTTCGCGCCGTTTGCTATCGAATCGCTCATGAATCAACTCCGAAGCGGCGATTAAGCCGACCTGTGTATACGACGAACTCCAGGAGGCTAACTCCCAGAGCTTCAATTTTCTTGTGGTGCTTGTTTATGATGGGAGGCACCGTTTCGTTCCGGTTAGGCTTTGGCTTCTTGCGCATGGCCTGCTGGATTTCTTCGGTGCAGCGGCGGCAGGCGGCGCGAATTGCGTTGTCTGTTTCTGGCGTCATGCGGCCTCCGTTTTCACAACGTCGATGGCGCAGCCGGGTAGCAATTCAACCGCGGCGGTGGCGCACTGATTTCCCCAGTGGTGCCAGCCCGGCGCCGCGCAGCGGCTAAACAGCTCAATGCGCGGCACATCACCGTAAAGCAGCTCCAGCCGGTGGCGCACTTCCCACGGCTTTTCGCTATGCGCGCCGAGCGGGCTGTAGACCACCTGCTTAATCCCGGCGTGCTTACGTTCCAGCCCAGCGCCGCGGGTGGCAATCAAGAGGTCTTCGGTATTTGCACGGGTGTGGTTGCCGCCGTTCATGCGCGTCTCGGCGTTAAGCAAATCGAGGAAGTCGTAAAAGTCGGTGACTTCACCCTCGGCCAGCGCCTTGTTGATGCGCAGTTCCGCGTTCTGATTCAGCTTCACCCAAGTAAACCCTTTCATCGTGCGAACGGTAAAACCCCAAGCCTCGGCCAGTTCGATTGCCTCCTGGTTATGCGTGCCGGTGTACCACATCGCCAGCACCGAGTTTTCCGCAGCTAGTTCCCACACAGGGAGGCGCTTTATGTCGATGAGCTTCATGGTGGAGTAGTGGTCGGCGGCGGCCCCGTTACTGATGGTATTGCCGTAAGACCAGGGCGGATCGACATACAGAAGTGAGTATTTCGCTGTCATGCTGCCTCCTGTCTCTCCCGATATTCCTCAGCGAGCCGCTGCGCCTTTAATGGATTGGCGACCACTTCACCCCATGGCATTAGCCAGCCGTTACCCATGAAGGGAAGGCGCAGTGTGCCAACCCTTATGTCGTCGTGAGCGTGAGTCATAGAATGGACTCCATTTCGTCGATGTAGAGGCCCTGAGCAATCAGGCGGCGACGGCGGGCGGCGCGCGCTATGCACTCCTGCCGTCTGCCTTCCTGCGACTGCTGTATTGCGCGCCGGGTGAACAGCCGTGATTTGCCCTGCGGTGTTACGACTTTTGGCTTCGTGACCAGGTCGAAAGTCCGGTCGCAGATGCCGTCCCCGTTGAGCCATTTTTCCGACTCAACTATCTGCGCTATCTGTCCGGTGCCGCGGGTAATGCCGTTGGCGACCCGGTTAAACTCGATGAGCGTTACGCCAAATTTCTCAGCAATTTCGCTGCCGGTTACTGGGCGACCGCGCGTCTGAATCATCCAGATAACGCGCTCACGGAGGCCGGAGAATTGCCCGGTTCGCCCTGGCCTGCGGTAAAATGGTGTGCGTTTCATGGCTCCACCTACTTGATGATGAGTGAAGGTTTGCCGAGTTTTATTTGCGCGCCAGGTACATCCACGCCAGCTTCGATTTGGTGTTTGATAGCCAATTTGTCTGGCTTGATGCTCGTCTCGTATTCGACGAATTCAGGAGGAAGTGCGCTGGCATCTGTAATCTCTACTGACTTGGAAGGCGCGCGAACCGTTACCTGATGAATGCCTGCCTTCAGTGATTTCTTTCCTGCTGTTTCGAGGGAGGTGGCCACATAATCTTTCATGCTCGACACACGGTTTTCTGCGGCTTTTGCGCGCTCTGCAAGACGCTTGCTTTCTTCTTTCAGCGCCTCGGCATAAGCAGATTCGTTTTTGCAGACAGCAAGGATCTGCTCGACCTTTGCTTCCAGCTCCCACTCAATGCCATCAAGGGTGTCGGCTATCATTTCAGGCTCCATGCCTGAATCAGTCAGCTTTGCGAAATCATTGGCGATCTGGTAAAGAGCTGTCATTGCGTAACCTCTTCGAATTTTGCTTTGCATTTGGCATAGACGGCCTGAAATGTAGTGGTCAACTAAAACTGGCCACGGCTTTAGATTTTTTCCAGTATCGGTTTTCCGATTCGTTTGGCGGTAACCCACCGTTATAGTCATGCGGCCTGAGCGAGCTGTAATACCCGACGATATAGTCTGTGATCGCATGAGCAGCTTCGCTAAAGTTTATATAGCCTGTCACTGGCACCCACTCGTTTTTCAGACTTCTGAAGAAGCGTTCCATCGGGCTGTTATCCCAGCAGTTTCCGCGTCGGCTCATACTTTGCCTGATCCGGTAACGCCACAATAACTGCCGGAACTGCCTGCTTGTGTAGTGGCTACCCTGATCACTGTGGAACATCACTCCTGCTGGTTTACCTCGGGTTTCCCACGCCATTTCCAGCGCTTTGATGGTTAGCTTGCTGTCCGGTGAGAATGACATTGCCCAGCCTACCGGTTTCCTGGCGAACAGATCGAGAACAACGGCGAGGTAAGCCCATCGCCTGCCTGTCCAGATATACGTCACATCGCCGCACCACACCTGATTAGGCTCTGTCACTGCGAACTGTCGCTCAAGGCGATTCGGGATAGAGATGTGTTCATGACCACTACGTTTATATCGGTGGGTCGGCTGCTGACAACTCACCAGACCCAGTTCTTTCATGATCCTTCCGGCAAGCCAGCGTCCCATTCTGAAGCCTCTCAGGGTTGCCATAATGGCGATACTTCTCGCGCCAGCAGAGCCATGGCTAATGTTATGCAGCTCCAGAACCTGACTACGTAATACAGCCCGCTTGCCGTCTGGCTTTTCAGGGCTATTTTTCCAGTATTTGTAACTGCTGCGATGAACCCCGAACACGTGGCAAAGTGTGACCACAGGATACTGCGCCCTGAGTTTCTCGATTAACGAGAACTGTTCAGGGAGTCTGACATCAAGAGCGCGGTAGCCTTTTTTAATATTTCATTTTCCATTTCAATACGTTGTAGCTTTTTCTTCAGCTCACGTATTTCAATCTGTTCCGGGGTTATAGGGGAGGCTTTAGGTATTTTACCCTGTCGTTCATCCCGCAACTGCTTTACCCATCGAGTCATGGTAGAAAGACCCACATCCATAGCACTGGCCGCAGCTGTAACGGTGTAGTTCTGATCAAGGACCAGTTGAGCGGATTCGCGTTTAAACTCTGCGCTGAAATTTCTTTTTTTCATTGAGGCACCTGTAATGTTCTGAGATGAGCATATCACCTCTGTTCAGGTGGCCAAATTCAGTAAACCACTACAAAAAGCAGGCGATGAAGTTAAAAATCGCGACGGTAAAGGTTATGTCAGGGTTGTTCTTCACCAAAAATTCTATCTAGCACATCGGATTATTTATGAGATGCACCATGGAGCTATTCCTGCAGGCTATCAAGTTGACCATATTGATGGCGAAAGACTGAACAATAATATTGAAAACCTCAGGCTGGCAACCAACAGCATTAACCAGCGAAACAGGCGGAAAAGCTCGAAAAACACATCAGGAGTAACAGGAGTTTGTTTTGACAAAAACACCGGAAAATGGGTTGCGAGACTTTGCAAGAAGCACCTTGGGAAGTTCGTAAACTTTGAAGATGCATGTACCGCTCGCGCTGAAGCTCTCCGCAGTCATGAAGGTTTTACATCCCGCCACGGTGAGTGACATGGATAAATCCGACTTCATCAAAGTTGTTATTGGAAAGCCATGGGCCAACAGGAGTTGCACATTCCGTGCGATGGATTGCTGGGCATTGGTGGTGCTGTATTATCGGCACGTTCTCGGCATTGAACTGCACCAGACGCCGGACTACGAAGCCGGTAAGGACTTCTTCACCTGCTATAAGGGTGACGTCGTTTTCTGGCGCCAGGTCGATAAACCTGTCGAGGGAGGGATATTCGTCGGGTACCGCGGCACGCAACCAGCGCACGTTGGCCTGGTACTGAACCGGAAGGCGCTGCACTCGCGTGGAGAGAACGGAAGTGTACGCATGGACTCGTTGCTGGTCATTCAGCGGGCATTCACCAAAGTGGAGTACTTTTCGTATGGCGCTGGTTGAGATATCGAATTTTCCAGGAACGCCTAAGCTGCGTTGCAGGGTGCCAAACGACACCCTTTTTTATGACTGGCTGGCGGCCAATGACGCTACCTTTCACCGTGATCTGCTGATCGTCCGTAACGGCGTGAAGCTGGGCGATGACGATGAGCTGGCGTTTGAACTGAGCGAACTGGACCATATCCAGATATTCGACCAGCCGAAGGGCGTAGTAGATGACATCCTGAGCCCTATTTTTAAAGTGGTTGGACAGGTATTTTCGTTCCTTGCACCTAAGCCAGCCATCGCCAACACCGGTGGTAACTCTGTCGATTCGCCCAACAATAGCCTGACAGGGCAGACAAATACCGCCCGCGTCTATAAAGCGAAGCCTGATATTTACGGACAGGTCAGGTCGTTCCCGGATCTGATACAGGAATCTGTTTTCGAGTACATCTCAGAGACACCTAAAGATGGCGGCCTGAAGTACGTTACAGAGTGGATGTGTATTGGCATCGGAGAGTATGACTACGAGTCTGTGCGCTATTCAGAGTCGAGTTTAGGCAGTATGGCTGGCGCTGAATACCAGTTCTACAAGCCAGGTGAGGTAATCTCCCAGATAGTAGAGGGTTACAGTTTCGATGATGTAGACGGGCAGGAAGTTCCGGGACAGAACGAAGCCAGCGACTTCCCGATCGAAACAGCAACGGCAAACACGGTGGTCAGCGGAACGTATTCCGGCGGCCAGATAGCGATGAAAATCGTTAAGCAGGCTGAGTTCGACTATTTCATGGGGCTGGTGCTGCCGCACGCTGTAACCTTCACCATCAACGTGACGTATAGCACGGCCTCCGGCAACGTGACTACCGATGCGACATTCTCCGGAACGCTGATCTCCGCCGTTGAAACAAACGATGGCGCGGTTGTTAACCCGGTGCGCTGGTACACGTTCACAATGAACCAGCTGGAGGGTCCGCAGGACATCCCGGCGAATGCCACGATCAACACCACGAAATTCATCCTGAACGATAACGAGGCGCTGGTGGTTGGGCCGTTCTTTTCCCCGGTCGAGTCAACGCAGCTGTGGCTGCATACCCAGTCCAGCCTCGGCGGGAAGAAAGAGACCAACTGGAAGGTTGTCATCTGGAAAATCGACGACGACTACAACCAGGTGCCGGGAACGCAGCAGACGTTTACGTACCGGCAGACGACGCCGCACCAGTCGACGAGTGAGGTGTTTTATCGCACTGACAAGATCACTCCGACCGGCGGGTTCGGGAAATACGCGGTCAGCTTCCAGCGCACGGATAACTCCGGTGACGCGTCACTGCTCAAGGTCGAAGAGATCCACAGCATCAACATCAGGACAAACGTCGTTCACCCGACCGACACGCTTGTGCGAGTAAAAGTCCGCGCGACAGAGAACGCTCTTGGCAGCCGCGAGCGCAAATATAACGCACTGGTGACGCGCCACACCATTACGTACGACCTGGACACGCAGACGGTGGATTACACCCTGAGGCCGTCGCGCTCGTTCGCTGATGCGGTTGCGCACACCTGGCTGATTATGGGCGAGCAGCCGGTCAGCAGCATTGACCTGTACGGGCTGTATTCGATCGCTGAAAGCCTTCCTGATGAGCGCCTGGGTTACTTCGACTACACGTTTGATGACGAGAACGACTCGCTGGGCGACCGTGTGCAGGCGATCTGCAATGCGGCGTCTGTTGTGGCGTACTGGGACGACGGCGTGCTGACATTCACCCGAGATCAGAAAGTTGATTACCCAGCGGCCGTATTCAACCGGGCCAACATGAAGACGGACGATTACAAAATGACGTACGAGGCCACGCTTCCTGGCGGCTACGACGGCGTACAGGTGTCCTACGTCCACCCGACCACGAACAATAAGACGTACATCAACTACCGCGTGCTGAACGGCGCCATCGTCGAGCAGGAAGCGGAAAACCCGAACAAGTTGGAGATAGTCGGCTTCCGTAACGAGTATCAGGCCCGGGAGCGCGCATTACGCGAAACCAAGCGCCTGATCTACTCGCGCGTGAAGATGAACGCCAAAGTGTTTGAGGACGGCATTATCCAGGTCGGTAGCGTCATTCAGATGCCAGACATCTACGACAGCAACCAGCAGGGTGGTTACGTCACCGGCCGCTCCGGTAACAACTTTGATACCAGCGAGCCGATCACATTTACTGGGGATATGTATGTGCTTGTCACCGACAGCATGGGTAACCCGACGCTGCGCTATCCGGCTACGGCCCGCAGCGATACAAAGTACGGCTTCACCGCAGCAATACCCAACATTCAGCTCAATATCTGGAACGGAGACACTGTGCAGCTCCCGTCGCGCTACCTCATCGCGACCGTTGAGGAACTGGACAGTCAGCTATGGACAGTCAACAGCATCAAACCGAACACAGATAACACGGTATCTCTGACCGTCGCGGAATACAGCGACGCCATCTACCAATAAGAACCGTCCCCGACCAACCGAACCCGGCCACCGTGCCGGGTTTTTTTATGGAAAAATTATGAGCACTACACCAACTAATCTGCCAGTACCCAGCGAAAAGCCGCAAGACCTGAAGTTTAACGCCGGGAAAATTGACGAGTTCGTTACCTCACTGGTAAACACTTATGTTGACCGCTTCGGTAATGAGCATTACACCATTGAAGGCCTTAAGCAGCTTGTACTACAGCAGATTTACAATCTTGGCTGGAATCTGAAAGGTACATTCCAGGGCGGTGGTACTGTGACAGCAGCTGGCGACCTTTTGCAGGACGAAAGCACAAATATCTGGTACAGGTGGGATGACCTCGAAACTTTGCCAAAAACTGTGCCAGCAGGGTCCAGTCCTAAATCTGCAGGCGGAGTTGGTGAGGGGAAATGGCAGCCAGTTGATGTCAGCGATGTACTTAGAAAACAATTGAACTCAAATTCTGGTGCATCACTTGTCAGGGCTGAGGATGGAAGAACTGTTCAGGAATGGCTGGTCGCAGTAGACTCTGGGGAATATAAAGCAAAAAACATAGCTGGATTTAGCCGCATTGATTATCTTGTTCATTCAAGAGGAACATTTAAAGTTTTATTTCAGGGGGACTCGCTTACTGCTGGTTACGATATGGTTTCCACAGATGCTAATCCGATTGATGGCACAGATAATGCTAAACATGCAACAACAACATTCCCACAGAGGTTTGTTGATTTTATTAATGAACAATCAGGTTGCAATGTAACAAAGACTGTGAGGGCTATTTCTGGGTATACAGCAATTCAAAGCTTGAATAATCCTGACTGGCAGACTAATCCTAATTGTGATGTGGCAATAATAATGCTTGGCGTCAATGACGCCGATGGTGGTTCTACGCTAGATGTTTATATGGATAGCATGGAAAAGCTGATCAGAAGGCTCATAAACTGGGGAATGTGCGTGCTGTTTACCCTTCCTTCAGGCGGACCTCGTCCTGGCGCAGCATGGTTTCTTTGGTCAAAGCGCATGCGCAATCTGGCAACACTATATGGATGCCAAGTATATGACCCTCAAGAAAACGTATATGCACGCCACAGAGGTGCCATTTCTTCAGATACCCTGCATTTTAATAGTATGGGTTATGCGACTCACGCACATCAGCTTGTTTCAATGTTTATGGGGGGGGGGACTTCTTACTACATACGATAAGATATCGAATGAGACATATATGTATCCTGGTGTAAGTATGGATAACTATGCTTACTGCGATGCAAAAGGTAATATTAATGTTTCACCTGCTGACTCATGGACACGCGCGAAAACTACAGGAGTTTTACCTGCAAATCAGGCGGCATTATGCACATTCTCATTCTTTCTTGATGCGGCGGCAGCAAACATTACTGGAAAGGTTCAGGGGGATTGCTATGTTTTAATGCGGGATACCAACTGGTTTACAGGAACTCCAGACAAGCCTGCAGTCCCTTATTACTTACGAGGCGATACACAGGCCCCTTTCTATAGCACTGCCACAGAAATAGGTACAGGTTTTGTTCCAGGTCCAATTGGTGCTAATGGTTCTTATACTGATGGAGCCACACAGTACCTCGGAAGGATTATTGGCCGTGGATGGCATACAATCACTATTGCTAACAAACAGGATGGCACTACAACTAGCGATTGCTATGTTAATGCAATAGTTGTTAATCCTGTACCAGTTGGATTTGCTGCGCATAACCTATGGCTGCAAGATGAAAAGAAAATTCGTGTCACGCACTCTAAGAAGATACCTAGCCCGTCAGGTATCACTTCTATTCCTACTGCAGTTGCTTTGAATTCGTTTCACCTTCGTTGCCCTCAAGCTTTGCTGCCTACAGGAAGTGGTGTGACGCAATCAGATTTTAGCGTGTATTTTAATGGTGGATTTGCAAAAATTAGAATTGTTAGTGCTGATGGTCATGCTTATGAAGGGCTTGTGATTCGCAACGGCTCAGGAGTTAACTTCCGGGTAATACCAAGTTTCTGCAACATATCAGGCAACATACCTACAGTTACAGCAGTACTAAGTACCGCGACACCCACAACAGTATCCGCTGGTTCGTTCGCAGCCAACATGCCTGTTGATTCAATCAAAGACTTCAATGCTGGAATGGCAAGTATCCCAGCAAGCACTGGGATGGTGGGCGGCTTATATCTCAACTTCGCTCTCTCATGGCCCACATCATCCCCGGTAACTTACTGGAATGTTGAGATTGAAGGAGGAGATTACTTTGGTAACTCTGAAGGGGCTCTAGGAACTATATAGAACCCTTCATACAATATCTACTTATGTGGGCTTTGCAATGTTGCGCATTACAAGTTCGCGGCAGCTAGACTATTATGAAAAAAATTGTTGAAAATTACAACAATAAGCGCCCTAAAGGGCGCTTATTGTTCTATTTCTTAATAAGACTAAATGACCATCCTGGGTTTATATGTATCATGATGCTTTCTCCTTTATTAAGCTCATGATATTTCATAACTTGATCTTTGTATGCCATGTCTTTGAGGGGGTAAATATTGAAATATGATGCGTACAAAGGGACAAGCAGGGCAGATAGCAACAATGCTGATAATGACTTGCCGCCAGTTAATCTATGTATTACATACAAAGCAAAAGCAAAGAAGAATATATTAGTTACGATAAAATAACGCTGACCGGCGCCCGGGTAAAGAAATACAGGCCATTGCTCAGCTTCATTCGCCATCATGGGGCGCGCAAGAGAAAATGAAATCATTATCACAGGGAATAGCATGCAGACTCTCATGTTTTTGCTACCCTTGACGAACATTATAACGAGGATAATAGTCAAAACAATAAAGCTGATAATGTTTAATGCTGAATTGGCATCTATGATTTGCGTTTTAACATTATCAAAAAAAGTACCAACCACTACTCTGTAATTAATTATTTCCGACAATAAAGAGAAGCTAGCACCAAGAGGTGCAGCTGTTCTGTTTTCGCTGGATGTTGTTAGAATGGCTACAACCTGAATAAGTGTCAGGGCGGCAGCTATAATGTCAAAAGAATTGACCCCTTTTATTGCATTCCAGATGCCGCCCCTTTCATAACATCTTTTAATAAACAGGCATGGAGCAACAAATACGATGAAAGGGCCGCTAAGTGCAGCAATAAAAAGAACTAAAAAGTCGTGGGCATCGCCTAATTTAGTCTCTGGTTTTTCAGCTACTAGAACCATCATAAGGTATACAGAAAGATACCAGTGGGCGTTAGTTATATTTACGTATCCTTCATCTATATTTGGCATCGCAATGAAATACACTACCATCGCGAACCTATACCATATATTGATGCTTTTAAATCTCGATGAGAGAAGAAACATAATCATGAAACAACGCAAAGAAATCGCACAAACATTGGCAATTAATGGAGCATTTTCTAAGCCAAACTGAAGAGCAAATCCAAAAACTAGCTTGGATATAGTTTGATAATATCCGTTCTGTGGTGCGAATATCGTAGAAAAGAATCCTTCGTTATGTATGAATTGCATCCACACTACGCCATCCTCTGCCCATGGTTGCGCATTGAATATGATGTCTGGTCTGCGTAAAACAATTGCACAAAAAGAAGCTATGAATATAGCAGTCATCATCCATAGCGAGTTGTATTTCATATTATTCATATAAATATCCGTTTACTTCCTGTTTGCTTTTAAGATGTAGCGAGGTCTTTTTTTAACTTCAAAGTAAATCCTTCCAACATATTCTCCAAGAACACCAATTCCTATCAGTTGAACCCCTCCAAGAAAAAGGACAGAAACAAGCAGTGAAGGATAGCCACGAACAGGGTTTCCGAAAGCAAGCGTGTCTATAATCATCCATGCACCATACATGAAAGCCATTCCAGCAACGAACAGACCGATGTAAGTCCACATACGAAGAGGGAAGGTGGAGAAGCTCGTTATCCCTTCAAGTGCAAGGTTCCATAACTTCCATCCGTTGAATTTAGTATTCCCTGCGACACGTTCCGCACGAGCATATTCGACAACATCAGTTCGCCCACCAACCCATGACAGTACACCTTTCATAAACAGGTTACGCTCTGGCATGAGTTTGATATTTTCAACTACTTCTCGGGACATCAGTCTGAAGTCACCAACGTTTTCCTCGATCTGCGGGCTACTGATTTTGTTGTGGAGTTTATAGAACCATTCAGCGGTTTTACGCTTCAGCCTGCCATCCGTCGAGCGGTCAGAGCGCTTAGCCAGAACCATATCAGCGCCTTCCTGCCATTTCTCTATGAGATGCGGGATAACTTCGATAGGGTCTTGTAGGTCCACATCAATCGGGATAATCGCATCACCGGTAGCGCTATCAAGCCCGGCAAATAGTGCAGGCTCTTTACCAAAGTTGCGAGTGAATGACAGGGGTATCACAAGCGGATCTGAAACAGCTAGCGTATTAATAATAGATTCTGTAGCGTCCTTGCTTCCATCGTTGATAAATACAATTTCAACTTCATGCTTCTTTAACTCTTCAAATTCCCGAACTGTTTTATAGAAGATAGGAATAGCATCCTCTTCATTAAAAACAGGAACGACCAGAGAAATCTTCATTTCGCATCCCTAAAGACAATGAATTTAGAATAAATAAACCCACATACAAGGCTGATGGCAGAGAAGCCTACCAGAGTTATTATTGGCGGCAGGCCACATCTGTCAGCTGACCAGCCAACGACAGCGCTCAGACAGCCCATAAAACCAACATAGAGCATGTAGCGCATGGTAGTAGTCTGAGAATTAAAAGTGAACCTGGCGTTTGCATAAAAGCTGAACGACACAGCAATCACGAAACCATAGAAGTTAGCCAGGGCCTGATTTGTATGCAGCCCGTAGATGCAAATCGCGAAAACTACCCAGTGAATCAGGGTATTGATTACGCCGATAGATGTGTACTTCAAGAATAGTTTTAACATTTTTCAAATCAATCATTTCCGTGAATGCAGAAGTCTATCATCCTATTCTCAGTTGATCGACACCGCCGATCAGTAATACTGTATTAATATACAGTATCTATCGGAGGTTATCATGGCGAGAGAAAAGGACAAGACAGAGGCATTCATCAGCGCAGTGCAGATCAACCCAAAAGGTTACAGGTGGCTGACTACACAGGATTTTGTGGACGCTTTGCGTGAACGCAAATGGCATTTCACGCTAACCGATGCGAACGAATGGATAGAGCGATACCAGCCCGACTTCGTAGACAAAACTCCTGAGCACAGCGATAACCGTCTCTGGATGCTACGAAATATGGGGAGGGTGCACTGATGGGCTTTCCGTCTCCTGCTACTGACTACGTAGAGCGCTCATTAATGCCGACTGATGTATGCGGTGTCGGCGCTCAGACAAGAATACTCGAGACAGATACTGGTTACGCTGTCATAGAGCCTGCAGCAAGTAAATGCGCATCCGATGTGCTGCTCATACTCTCAGACTGCAGAACGCAGTTCGCTAAGCTGATGGGTGGCGCATTAATCACTGATGACGGAGAAGCGATAGAAGGTGAGGCACTTGCTGATGTGGAGGTGCTGGGGCGGGTCACTTACTTCATCAACCGCATCAAGGATGATGACGACTGCCCAGTGATGTGATGGGGCATGGGTGGGACATAAAACAGCACTCGATCTAAGGTGAACTTAGACGATTGATGTTTTAGACGACTGTTACCATCTGTTATTTGGCGCGCTCTTGGACGATCTTTGTCGTTTATGAAAAATGTATGCTCATGTCATGAGCATGCAGGTATAACCCCCCGACCATTTCGCTGGCAGCATGGCCGCTTTAATGCCACAATATTTTTTTCTTCGCATGCGGGAAAGATGATGAAAAAAATAGCAATATTGGCCGCGCTGATGACATTAAGCGGGTGTGTGCAGGTAGACAGATATGAGGATGTGGTGAAACATCCTGCCCCTGCAAGCCTGGTGGGGTACTGGCAGTCAATGGGGCCGCAAAGCGCGATGGTAAGCCCGGAGGCGATCGCGACGCTGGTGGTAACGAAAGAGGGCGATACGCTCGATTGCCGCCAGTGGCAGCGCGTGATCGCGGTGCCGGGCAAAATCATGCTGCGCTCGGACGATTACTATAACGTAACGAGCAAGCGCGACGTCTATTCGCTCGACCTGGACGATGGCGTGCTGGAGTATGACGGCATGGAGCTGCAGCGCGTTGATCGCCCTACGGTGGAGTGTGCGGATTATCTTGGCAAAAATCCGCTCACCAGCCCGCTTCCCTGAATCATGCTGCCGGGTGCGGTTTTTCCGCCCCGGCAACCCGTTATAAGACCTCTTCCAGTACCCAGACGCTGACGCTGCCGCCGTTACAGGTAAAGACCCCTTCGCCGTTTTCGTCAGTTTCGACCGTCTCTTCCCGGTTGCTCAGATAGTCCCGCCAGCGTTTATTGCCGTAGTTTTCCCCCAGCTGTAACCTTTTTTCGCCCGCGTCGCCGTTGGACAATACCACCACGCAGCCCGGATCTTCCGCGGTGCCGCTGCGGCTGAAGGCGATACAGTTAGGGTGATCGAACCAGAGCGTCTGAACGCCGTGGGCAAAACGCTGGCGGGCCAGGATCAGCTCGTGGAGCTGCTCAATAACCGGCATGTCGATATGATACGTTTCGCCGTCGCTGCCGGTATCTTCATAGCTGGCGCCGAACAGATCGGGATAAAAGACGCTCGGCACCCCGTTTTCACGCAGCAGAATAAGGGCGTAAGCGAGGGGTTTAAACCAGGCCTCCACCGGCGCTTCCAGCGCCTGCAGCGGCTGCGTGTCGTGGTTAGCGACCAGCGTCACGGCGTGGAACGGATCGGCCTCTACCAGCGTGCCGGTAAAAATCTGGCTCATGTCATAGTCGCGCCCCTGCTGCGACGCTTCATGGAAGTTCATCTGCAGCGGCGCGTCGAACAGCATGGTCTTGCCGTCGACCTGCTCAATGTAGCGCTGCAGTTTATCCACCTCATGGGACCAGTACTCCGCGACGATAAAGAGCGGCTCAGGCGCCACCTCCTGCACGTGCTCGATCCACTCTTTATAAAACCAGGCCGGAATATGTTTTACCGCGTCGAGACGAAAGCCGTCGCAGCCGGTCTCTTCCATTACCCAGCGGGCCCAGTATTTGATCTCCTCGGTCACCGCGCGGTTACGGTAATCGATGTTTTCCCCCATGAGGTAATCGAAATTGCCCATCTCGTTATCGACCTGGTCGTTCCAGCCGTCGCCGGTATAGTCGTTGACGATTTTATAGATCCCGTCCTCGGTGGGGTTTTCGATATGGTCAATACCGCTGAAGCATTTGTAATCCCAGATAAACTGCGAATATTTCCCGGCGCGGCCGGGGAAGGTGTAGCGCGTCCAGGCCTCGCATTCAATGATCTCCTCATTGATCTGGGTCCTGTCCTGTTCGTTGACGCGCTGGACCCGCACCGCCTCTTTCTCGTCGGCGCCCATTTTGTGGTTGACCACCACATCCAGCAGCACCGCGATATCGTGAGCTTTTAGCGCGTTAATCGCCTCCAGCAGCTGTGCTTTGTCGCCATATTTAGTGGCAATGGTTCCTTTCTGGTTAAACTCGCCCAGATCGAAGAGATCGTAGGAGTCATAGCCGACCGAATAGCCCCCGGCTGCGCCCTTACAGGCGGGCGGGAGCCAGATCATATTGATACCAATTTCGTTGAGATTAGGCGCAAGGGCAGTCACTTCTGGCCACAGTTCCCCGCCGTCGGGGTAGTACCAGTGAAAGCATTGCAGAAGGGTGGGGTTGCGCATACAACATCTCCTGAGTCTATGAGTCTCAAGTATGGAATACGAAGCGCAAAATTTCCGGCATACGCAGCATAAGATACTCGTATGCCGGGAAAATTATGGGTTAAGTTCGGCGTTCTGCTGTGGAACGAGAATATGCCCGCCCTGATTGCCGTAGGCTGACAGCACCGATTTTTGAATGGAGGTCTGGCCGACCAGTTTTGCCAGCTCGTCCATTCTGACCTGCAGCAGCGCTTTCACCTGGCTTTCATTATGAAGGATGGCGCGCAGCGTCGGCCTCAGCTGCTCCTGCATCTGCAGGGAAGGCTGCATCGTCTGCGTCAGGCCGGACAGTTTTTGCACCGCACTGACATACTCCGTCTCACAGGCTATTAACTCATCCCATAGTCCCTGGCTGGCCAGTCGCAGCATAAGCGTGCTTTGATCGAGAAGCTGTTGATACAGGGTATACAGTTGCGGTGCGTTGCTCATTAGACAGCGTCCTGAATTAGGTTTGGCATACCAACGGACTCCTTCCAGCCGTCTGCGATGTTGCGCAGCAGCGATTCCACCTCTTCGATGGCCCCGGCGTCGTTATGCAGATTGGCCTGAAGGAGACGGCGAACCATGTAGGCGTAGAGGCTGATTAAATTTTGTGCCAGCTGGTCGCCGCTCTCTTCATCAAGGCCAATTTTGAGACCATTTTCGATGATATTGATGGCCTTCGAGAGCGCTTCGCCTTTCGCCGGAAGATTGCCGTCCTGCAGGAACAGCCGCGCCCGCACCAGCGCGCTAAGCGCGCCGTCGAACAGCATGGTGACCAGCTGATGCTGGCTGGCGCTCATCACCGCGCTTTCAACCCCAATTTTTGCATAGGCCTGTGTGCCTTTTGCGCCGTACATGTTATCCCCCTCGGGTCAGATTAGTTTTTGCTGTTCGTATTTTCGAACTGCTGGGTCAGGTAGCTGCTGGTGGAGTTGAGCGAGTTCATCATGACGTCCAGCTGCGTGAACTGCTCTTTATAGCGGGCAACCATCGAATCAATACGCGCGCTGGTGGCGTTATATTGCTCCGTTAAATTATTCAGCGTCTTGCTGACGCCATCTTTCGCTGCCTGGATGATACCGGTGCTGGAGAGCCAGCTCGTCAGATCGGTGGCGATGGTGGTGGTCATCCCGGTGTTTTTGCCATCTCCCACCAGTAACTCTTTAATACCGGCTGAGCTGTCTTTAAGCCCGTTGGTGAGTTTTGTATCATCTACTTTAAGCTTGCCGGTGCTCGGGTCGGAGGTGATCCCCACCTGCGCCAGCGTCTTGATCGACGAGCTGCTGGCGGTGTTGCTCAGAATGCTTTTTAGCTGCGTCTGGATGGTGCGCAGCGTGGTGTCGCCCAGCAGGGCGCCGTTGCTGCTGCTCTGCGCGTCCGCGCCTGCGTCAACCGCCACATATTTCGTCAAGCTGCTGAAGGTATCCTGCAGCGAGTTATAGGCATCCACCCAGTCGGTGATCGCTTTTTTCGCTTTCGAAGGATCGCTGGTAATGGTCAGCGTCTGGTTGCCGGTCGTGACGTCGTTAAGGTTAAGCGTAATATTTTCCAGCGCGTCGCTAATCGTATTGCTGCTGTTTTCGATATCAACGTTATTGACCTTGAGCATCGCGTTCTGCGCGGTGACGCTTTCGATCATTCCGTTTGAATTGTCATCTTTTTTGCCGTTATACCCCATAAAGCTTTGCAGGACCGTATCGCCGCTGACACTGATGGTCATGGCATTGGCAGCGCCCGTCTCTTTGGAGGTAATGGAGAGGCGATATTCCCCGTTCCCGACATTAATAATACTGGCGGTAACCCCGGCATCGGCTTTGTTAATCGCGTCACGAATGCCGTTCAGCGACGAGTTTGCGGCGCTGATATCGATAGTAACGGGCTTCTTATCGCCGCCTTGCTGAATGGTAATTTTGCTGTCTGATGTTGCAATTGTGGCTTTGCTGTCTTTCTGCGTTGTGCCTGTAGTGAGCGTCTGCGCCTGCGCCAGCTGGCTTATGCTAATCGTATATTTCCCCGTGATGGCGTTCCCGGAGGTGGTGGCGCTAAAGGCGGTGGAACTGCTGGTGGTTGACGTTGCCGTAAAGAGATCGGCTTTATTTAAGGCCGTATTCGCCGTCTGGAACGTTTCCAGCGCGCTTTTCAACGTGCCGTAGGCGCTAAGTTTTGCCGTATAGGAAGACTGCTGATTTGAAATCGGCGTTAACTGCTGTTTCTGAGCAGCGGTCAGGCTGTCCAGAATATCTCCCAAAGCCAGACCCGAACCAACTCCCAGCGTAGAAATACTTGCCATCTTAATTCCTTAATCTATCGACACGTAGAACGAATAGAAGGGTTATCGGCCTGAACTGCGCAAAGTTTACGGTTGAATCGCGTTTTTTAATGGCGGGAATAAGGCGTATAGAGAGGGATATTTCCGTGGCTAAAAAAATCACTGACGATCGCAAAAAAATTCTAAAGGTTGTTTTGCGCCAGACGATAACACCTTTGACGGCGATGAAGCCGATGGGTGGAAGCCCGACTCGAAACTCTGATTTGTAACACAGGAAACGTAATCATGGCACAAGTCATTAATACCAACAGCCTCTCGCTGATCACTCAGAACAACATCAACAAAAACCAGTCGGCAATGTCTACCGCCATTGAGCGTCTCTCTTCCGGTCTGCGCATCAACAGCGCAAAAGATGACGCTGCGGGCCAGGCGATTGCTAACCGTTTCACCTCTAACATTAAAGGCCTGACTCAGGCGGCTCGTAACGCCAACGACGGTATCTCCGTTGCGCAGACCACCGAAGGCGCGCTGTCTGAAATCAACAACAACCTGCAGCGTATCCGTGAGCTGACCGTACAGTCTCAGAACGGTACTAACTCCCAGCAGGATCAGGATTCTATCCAGGACGAAATCAAATCCCGTCTGGACGAAATTGACCGCGTATCCGGTCAGACCCAGTTCAACGGGGTGAACGTACTGGCGAAAGACGGTTCCATGAAAATCCAGGTTGGCGCAAATGATGGCCAGACCATCACTATCGACCTGAAAAAAATTGACTCTTCCACATTAAACCTGACTGGTTTTAACGTGAATGGCAGTGCAGATAAGGCCAGTGTTTCAGCTACTGCCGATGGGCTTGTTAAAGATGGTTATGTCAAAGGACTGACCTCTTCTGATGGGAGTACTGCGTATACTAAAACTACTGCAAATAAAGCTGCGGCAACTGCAGACATCCTGGCTGCGTTGAAAACAGGTGATAAGATCACTGCGACTGGTGCAACTAGCCTCGCTGATGCCGCAGTAGGAACTACTTATACCTACAACGCAGATTCTAAGACGTTCTCATATACGGCGACTGATGTTACCCAAGCTAATGCTGCAGCAAATCTGATTCCAGCAGCTGGCAAGACAGTTTCAGCTTCTGTTGACATTGGTGGCACCAAACAGAATGTAGTTATTGACGATGCTGGTAATATTAAATCCAGTGATGGCGATCAGTTGTATTTAGATTCCACTGGTAACCTGACTAAAAATACTGCAGGTTCACCAGATCAAGCAACACTTGATGGATTATTGAAGAATAAAGACAGTGGTGGCGCAGCAGTTCCGACGACTATTACAACTGATACGGGTGTAAAATATACTGCAGCTGGTGATACTGGTACCGTCAATATCGAAGGCGCAACTGTCTCAGCGACTGCTTTTACGGGTAAAGCTTATAGTGCTACTATTGGTGGTAGTGTGTATAGTGTTACTGCTGCTGGTACAAGCGATGGTTTTATCGCTGATGGTTCCTTAACAAAAGATACTGATACTGTATCAACCTTTTATGCACAAGCAGATGGCAAAATTACTAACAGTGCTGGTAAAGACATTTATAAAGGCGCTGACGGGGTATACAGCACTGAGAATAAAACCTCCAAAACGGCTGATCCGTTGGCAACTTTGGATGATGCGATTAGCACTATCGACAAATTCCGTTCTTCCCTGGGTGCTATCCAGAACCGTCTGGATTCCGCGGTAACCAACCTGAACAACACCACCACCAACCTGTCTGAAGCGCAGTCCCGTATTCAGGACGCCGACTATGCGACCGAAGTGTCCAACATGTCTAAAGCGCAGATTATCCAGCAGGCGGGTAACTCCGTGCTGGCTAAAGCGAACCAGGTTCCACAGCAGATCCTCTCCCTGCTGCAGGGCTAATCGCCTTTTGCTTGCTCAAACCCCGCTCCGGCGGGGTTTTTTCGTTTCAGTCGCGCTAAAACTGCTAAATAACCCCCCATTTCACCCACTATTCACCCGATTAAAACCCCTCCAGAAACGGATAATCATGCCGATAACTCAATTAACGCAGGGCTGTTTATCGTGACTTCACTCTATACCGCTGAAGGGGTAATGGATAAACACTCGCTGTGGCAGCGTTATGTTCCGTTGGTGCGTCACGAAGCATTGCGCCTTCAGGTGCGCTTGCCGGCGAGTGTTGAACTTGACGACCTGCTACAGGCAGGCGGTATCGGATTGCTGAACGCAGTTGACCGGTACGACGCTCTGCAAGGAACGGCATTTACGACTTACGCAGTACAGCGTATTCGTGGTGCGATGCTGGACGAGCTGCGCAGTCGTGATTGGGTGCCGCGCAGCGTTCGCCGCAACGCGCGCGAAGTGGCACAGGCATTAGGACAGCTTGAACAGGAGCTGGGACGTAACGCGACGGAGACCGAAGTGGCAGACCGTCTGGGCATCCCGGTGGAAGAATATCGCCAGATGTTGCTCGATACCAATAACAGCCAGCTCTTCTCCTATGACGAGTGGCGGGAAGAGCATGGCGATAGCATTGAGCTGGTTACCGATGAACATCAGCAGGAAAACCCGTTACACCAGTTACTGGAAAGTAACCTCCGCCAGCGCGTGATGGATGCCATTGAAGCGTTACCGGAGCGCGAACAGCTGGTGTTAACCCTCTACTACCAGGAGGAGCTCAATCTCAAGGAGATTGGCGCCGTGCTGGAGGTAGGGGAGTCGCGGGTCAGCCAGCTGCACAGCCAGGCCATTAAACGCTTACGTACAAAGCTGGGTAAGCTATAGGTGAACACTCGCCCGAAAAATGCCGCACAACGTATTGAAACCCAGGAGTTATCATGACGGTGCAGCAACCAAAAAGACGGCCTTTAAGCCGCTACCTCAAAGACTTTAAACACAGCCAGACGCATTGCGCCCACTGTAAAAAGCTGCTCGATCGCATCACGCTGGTGCGCCGGGGCGAAATCGTCAATAAAATTGCCATCTCCCGTCTCGACACGCTAATGGATGAAGCGGCATGGCTTGAAGAGCAAAAAGAGTGGGTGGCGCTCTGCCGCTTCTGCGGCGATCTGCACTGCAAAGAGCAGAGCGACTTCTTCGATATCATCGGCTTTAAGCAGTTTCTCTTCGAGCAAACCGAGATGAGTCACGGCACCGTGCGCGAGTATGTGGTGCGCCTGCGTCGTCTCGGGGAATACCTCACGTTAAAAAATGTCTCCCGCGAACTGCTGCGCGAAGGCTATCTGGATGAAAATCTGGAGCCCTGGCTGCCGCCCACCAGCACCAACAACTACCGCATCGCGCTGCGTAAGTACGCGCAATATAAAGCACAAATGCCGGGGCGGTTGATGCAAAAACTCTCGACTCAGGCAACTTCTGATATATATTAAAAATGAATAAGATGTAGCGCAGTCGCCTTTGTGGTTCCGGGCGAAGGCTCTACACTACGCAGAAATTCCACATCACGGGGTATCTATGAAACTTGCACTTCTCGGTCGACAGGCGCTGATGGGCGTCATGGCGGTGGCGCTGGTCGCAGGAATGAGCGTGAAAACGTTCGCGGCGGAAGGGCTGCTCAACAAGGTTAAAGAGCGCGGCACATTGCTGGTAGGACTGGAAGGCACCTATCCGCCGTTCAGCTTCCAGGGTGACGATGGCAAACTGACCGGGTTTGAGGTGGAATTTGCCGAGTCGCTGGCGAAACATCTCGGCGTCAAAGCCTCCCTCAAGCCGACCAAATGGGACGGTATGCTGGCGTCGCTGGACTCCAAACGCATTGATGTGGCGATTAACCAGGTCACCATTACCGACGAGCGGAAGAAAAAATATGATTTCTCCACCCCCTATACCGTCTCCGGTATCCAGGCGCTGGTGAAGAAAGGCAACGAGGGCAGCATCAAGTCCGCCGCCGATCTGAAAGATAAGAAAGTGGGCGTTGGGCTGGGGACCAACTACGAAGAGTGGCTGCGCCAGAACGTGAAGGGCGTGGATATTCGTACCTACGATGATGACCCGACCAAATACCAGGATCTGCGCGTAGGCCGTATCGACGCCATTCTGGTTGACCGTCTGGCGGCGCTGGATCTGGTCAAGAAAACCAATAATACCCTGGCGGTGGCTGGCGATGCCTTCTCCCGTCAGGAAGCGGGCGTCGCGGTCCGCAAAGGCAACGAGGATCTGCTGAAAGCGATCGACGCGGCCATTGCAGAGATGCAGAAAGATGGCAGCCTGAAGGCGCTCTCCGAGAAGTGGTTCGGCGCTGACGTCACTCAGTAAGCCAGGCTTTGCGAAAAAGGCGCTTTTAAAAGCGCCTTTTTTATTTCTGCCGCACCAGCGTGCATAATAAAAATGAACAGGGATACAGGAGGTTTCATGTCTTTGCAGAATTTAACGCATTTTCCGCGGCTTGAATTTATTGGCGCGCCTACGCCGCTGGAGTATCTGCCGCGGTTTTCTGACTATATCGGGCGCGATATTTTTATTAAGCGTGACGACGTCACCCCCATGGCGATGGGCGGTAATAAGCTTCGCAAGCTGGAGTTTTTAGCGGCGGATGCGCTGCGGGAAGGGGCCGATACCCTCATCACCGCCGGCGCCATTCAGTCTAACCATGTCCGCCAGACGGCGGCAGTCGCAGCGAAGCTGGGGCTGAACTGCGTGGCGCTGCTGGAAAACCCGATCGGCACGCGCGCAGAAAACTACCTCACCAACGGCAACCGCCTGCTGCTGGATCTCTTTAACATTCAGGTGGAGATGTGTGACGCCCTGATCGATCCCGCCGCCCAGCTCGAGGAGCTGGCCACGCGGGTGGAAGCGCAGGGGTTTCGTCCCTATGTGATCCCGGTCGGCGGCTCGAACGCGCTGGGCGCAATGGGCTACGTGGAGAGCGCGCTGGAGATTACCCAGCAGTGCGAAGGCGCGGTTACGATCTCCTCGGTGGTGGTCGCCTCGGGCAGCGCCGGTACCCACGCGGGGCTGGCCGTCGGGCTGGAACAGCTGATGCCGGAGGTCGAGCTGATTGGCGTAACCGTGTCGCGAAGCGTCGCGGATCAGAAGCCGAAGGTGGTCACGCTCCAGCAGGAGGTGGCGCAGCGGCTGGAGCTGCAGGCGAAGGCGGATATCATGCTGTGGGATGACTATTTCGCGCCGGGCTACGGCACACCTAACGAAGCGGGGATGGAGGCGGTTAAACTGCTGGCGCGCCTGGAAGGAATTTTGCTGGACCCGGTCTATACCGGCAAGGCGATGGCGGGGCTGATTGACGGTATTGCCCGGAAGCGCTTTAAGGATGAAGGGCCCATTCTGTTTATCCACACCGGCGGCGCCCCGGCGCTCTTCGCTTATCATCCTCACGTCTGACTGGGTCGAAAAGAATAATGCAAGAAAGTATCCAACTGGTTATCGATTCACTGCCCTATCTGCTCAAGGGGGCGGTATTCACCCTCCAGCTCAGTATCGGCGGTATGTTTTTTGGGCTGGTGCTGGGCTTTGTGCTGGCGCTGATGCGCATGTCCCCCCTGTTGCCGGTGCGCTGGCTGGCGCGTTTTTACATCTCAATCTTTCGCGGTACGCCGCTTATCGCCCAGCTCTTTATGATCTATTACGGTCTGCCGCAGTTTGGCATTGAGCTGGATCCGATCCCGGCGGCGATGATAGGCTTGTCCCTTAACACGGCGGCCTATACCTCTGAAACGCTGCGCGCGGCGATATCGTCCATTGATAAAGGCCAGTGGGAAGCGGCGTCGAGCATCGGCATGACGCCCTGGCAAACCCTTCGCCGGGCAATTCTCCCCCAGGCGGCGCGGGTGGCGTTACCGCCGCTCAGCAACAGCTTTATCAGCCTGGTGAAGGATACCTCCCTGGCGGCCACTATCCAGGTGCCGGAGCTGTTCCGTCAGGCGCAGCTGGTCACCTCCCGCACGCTGGAGGTCTTTACCATGTATCTGGCCGCCTCGCTGATCTACTGGGTAATGGCCACGGTGCTCTCGGCACTGCAAAACTATTTTGAAAATCAGCTTAACCGCCAGGAGCGAGATCCGAAATGAGCGCAATCGACATCAAAAACCTGGTAAAGAAATTTCACGGACAGACGGTGCTGCATGGCATCGATCTGGAGGTGCAGAAGGGCGAAGTGGTGGCGATTATCGGGCCAAGCGGCTCGGGCAAAACCACGCTGCTGCGCAGTATCAACCTGCTGGAGCAGCCGGAGGGGGGAACCATTCGTGTGGGTGATATTACCATCGATACCGCCCGATCCTTCAGCCAGCAGAAAGGGCTGATCCGCCGCCTGCGCCAGCACGTCGGGTTTGTGTTTCAGAACTTTAACCTCTTTCCGCACCGTACGGTGCTGGAGAACATTATTGAAGGTCCGGTCATCGTAAAAGGCGAATCCCGGGAAGAGGCCTCGACCCGGGCGCGTGAGCTGCTGGCGAAGGTGGGGCTTTCCGGCAAAGAGACGAGCTATCCCCGGCGGCTCTCTGGCGGCCAGCAGCAGCGCGTCGCCATCGCCCGTGCGCTGGCCATGCGTCCCGACGTGATCCTCTTTGACGAGCCGACCTCGGCGCTCGATCCTGAGCTGGTGGGCGAGGTGCTGAACACCATTCGTCAGCTGGCGCAGGAGAAACGCACGATGGTGATTGTCACTCACGAGATGAGCTTTGCCCGGGATGTGGCTGACCGCGCCATCTTTATGGATCAGGGACGCATCGTGGAGCAGGGACCGGCGAAAACGCTCTTCACCGCGCCGCAGCAACCGCGTACGCAACAGTTTCTGGAGAAATTCTTGCTGCAGTAACATTATCAAGCATATTTGTCCCGGTTTGTTACGCCGGGGCAAATTATCTTTTCGCTTACCCCATATAGCCATTCATTTCTGCTGAATCATCGACAGAGACCGCATAAAAGCCGTAGTTAATCGGCGTTGGGTCGATATTTTCTATATATAAATATGATTTATGTGTTAGGTTATATTCACGAAAATAATGATTAACGCGAAGGGGTTTCATTCGTTTGGTATGAATGATATAGACTTTTTTACATGGCGACGGGATTGCGCCCTCCGGTTTAAAGCAATGACCACAGCGGACGAGGTGTTTCAGGAGCTTCAGCAACAAACCTGTCATCTTGAATTTGATTATTACGCCCTGTGCGTCCGGCATCCTGTGCCGTTTACGCGTCCCAAAATTTCCGTCCGTTCCAGCTATCCAGCCGAGTGGCTGGCGCAATATCAGTCGGAAAATTATTATGCTATCGATCCGGTATTAAAACGGGAAAATTATGTGCACGGGCATCTTCCGTGGACTGATGAACTCTTCGTTGACGCCCAGCCGTTATGGGATGGCGCACGCGACCACGGCCTGCGTAAAGGCATCACACAGTGCATGATGCTGCCTAACCACGCGCTCGGCTTCCTCTCCGTCTCCGGGAGGCAGCAAGCGAATGGCGCGCTGGATAAAGAAGAGATTGAGCTGCGTCTGCAGATGCTGGTGCAAATGGCGCTCACCACGCTGCTGCGTTTTGAAGATGATATGGTGATGCCGCCTGAGATGAAATTCAGCAAGCGTGAAAAAGAAATACTGAAATGGACAGCGGAAGGGAAAACGTCGGCCGAAATTGCGATCATCCTCTCTATTTCAGAGAATACCGTGAACTTTCACCAGAAAAATATGCAAAAGAAATTTAACGCGCCGAATAAAACACAAATTGCCTGCTATGCCGCCGCGACGGGGCTTATCTGACAGAGAACCGGTTCTGCGTGCCAGACACAAAAACGGCTGAATGCATCACGCTTTCAGCCGTTTCTTTTTTACTGACGGTAAGCCTGTTTAATTTGCTTAACGGTGCTGGCAAATACGTCAGCCTGGCCAGAGGCTTCCATTTGTGCAATTTGCTTTTCCATTTTAATGATCACACGGCCCGCATCAGCCTGGCCCATTGCCTGAAGCATCAGGGTCAGCAGCGCTTTCAGGCAGGAGACTTCCTGCGCCAGTTGTTGGTTATTCTCCGCAGTGGCGAATTCAGGGGTGCTCATTTATTTTCCTCTCAATGTTACGGCGCTTAAGCGCGACGATGAACGATAAGGCGCGGGAGTATACCACAAGCTTGCGAAAAAAAAGCAGAGGTTGATTTTTGTACTTTTCTCCCGCCTCCTTATTTTGTTAAACATGTATTTTATATAAACTTTTATAACGGTGCTTAAACGGAAGTGTTTATTGTTTGTTGTTGTCTGGTTAATCATTGTTACAAAAAAGAGGCCGCTTTTTTTATCTTATTTTGAACTGGAACTTTTTCGTAACTCTTCGAAAACAGGCGATTAAAAATGGCCGACAAAGCTTGGTACGCCTGGAAAGTGCTTTTCTACTACTGTAAAAAGTAATTTCCAAAAACGCGAACCAGGCCGATTAACGACGTTTTTAACGTTTTAAAGTTGCGAGGAAAACCGTTAATATAAGTGAAATTAAGCCGTCGATAGCGTTATCCCTATTCTGGAGAGTTTCCTTTGATCAACGTCCTTCTTGTTGATGACCACGAACTGGTGCGCGCAGGGATACGTCGCATTCTTGAAGATATAAAAGGTATTAAAGTTGCGGGCGAAGCCTGCTGCGGTGAAGATGCCGTCAAATGGTGTCGCGCCAATTTCGCCGATGTCGTGCTGATGGATATGAGTATGCCTGGTATCGGCGGGCTTGAAGCTACCCGCAAAATTGCCCGCGCCTGCCCGGATACGAAAGTCATTATGTTGACCGTCCATACGGAGAACCCGCTGCCTGCCAAAGTGATGCAGGCCGGGGCGGCAGGCTACCTGAGCAAAGGGGCCGCGCCGCAGGAGGTGGTGAATGCCATTCGCTCCGTGCACGCAGGGCAGCGCTATATCGCGTCGGATATTGCGCAGCAGATGGCGTTAAGTCAGATTGAGCCGCAAAAGACAGAATCACCGTTCGCCAGTTTGTCTGAGCGTGAATTGCAGATTATGCTGATGATAACCAAAGGCCAAAAGGTGAATGAGATTTCTGAGCAGCTGAATCTCAGCCCGAAAACGGTGAACAGCTACCGCTACCGTATGTTCAGTAAACTGAACATTCATGGCGATGTCGAACTCACTCACCTGGCCATCCGTCATGGTCTGTGCAATGCGGAGACCCTAACCAGTCAGTGAGTGACGTGTTCGATTCAAAATCTTTTCTTAAAACCGTAACCAGCCAGCCGGGCGTCTACCGTATGTATGACGCAGGCGGTACGGTAATCTACGTGGGAAAGGCGAAAGATCTCAAAAAACGCCTTTCCAGCTACTTCCGCTCTAATCTCGCTTCGCGCAAAACCGAGGCGCTGGTGGCGCAGATCCAGCAGATTGATGTCACCGTTACCCATACGGAGACGGAGGCGCTGCTGCTGGAGCATAACTACATCAAACTGTACCAGCCGCGCTATAACGTGCTGCTGCGCGACGATAAATCCTATCCGTTCATCTTCCTGAGCGGGGACACCCACCCCCGGCTGGCGATGCACCGTGGCGCTAAACATGCGAAAGGGGAGTACTTTGGCCCCTTCCCGAACGGCTACGCCGTGCGCGAGACGCTGGCGCTGCTGCAAAAAATCTTCCCTATTCGCCAGTGTGAGAACAGCGTCTATCGCAACCGCTCCCGCCCCTGCCTGCAATACCAGATTGGACGCTGCCTGGGGCCCTGCGTGGAGGGGCTGGTGAGCGAAGAGGAGTATGCGCAGCAGGTGGAGTATGTGCGCCTCTTTCTCGCCGGGAAAGACGATCAGGTCTTAACCCAGCTGATTGAACGCATGGAGAAGGCGAGCCAGGCGCTGAACTTTGAAGAGGCGGCCCGCATCCGCGACCAGATCCAGGCGGTGCGGCGCGTGACGGAAAAACAGTTCGTCTCCAACAATGGCGACGATCTGGATGTGATCGGCGTGGCCTTCGATGCCGGCATGGCCTGCGTCCACGTGCTCTTTATCCGCCAGGGCAAAGTGCTGGGCAGCCGCAGCTACTTTCCAAAAGTGCCGGGCGGCACCGAGCTTGGGGAAGTGGTGGAAACCTTTGTCGGCCAGTTTTATCTGCAGGGAAGCCAGATGCGCACGCTGCCCTCCGAGATCCTTCTCGACTTCAGCCTTGACGATAAAACCCTGCTGGCGGACTCCCTCTCCGCGCTGGCGGGGCGACGCGTAAACGTGCAGACCAAACCGCGCGGCGATCGCGCCCGCTATCTTAAGCTGGCCCGCACCAACGCCGCCACGGCGTTGACCACGAAGCTGTCGCAGCAGTCCACCATCCACCAGCGGCTTGCCGCGCTGGCAACCTTTTTAAAGCTGCCTGAAGTGAAGCGGATGGAGTGTTTCGATATCAGCCATACGATGGGGGAGCAAACCGTGGCCTCCTGCGTGGTCTTTGACGCCAACGGCCCGCTGCGGGCGGAGTACCGCCGCTATAACATTACCGGCATCACGCCGGGGGATGATTACGCGGCGATGAACCAGGTGCTGCGTCGGCGGTACGGTAAAGCAATCGAAGAGAGTAAGATCCCGGACGTCATTCTTATCGACGGCGGGAAAGGGCAGCTGGGGCAGGCGAAGGCGGTTTTTGCTGAACTGGACGTCTCCTGGGATAAAGCGCATCCGCTGCTGCTTGGCGTGGCGAAAGGCACCGATCGTAAAGCCGGGCTGGAGACGCTCTTCTTCGAACCCGAAGGGGAGGGGGTAAGCCTGCCGCCAGACTCTCCGGCGCTGCATGTTATCCAGCATATTCGCGACGAATCGCATAATCACGCGATCAGCGGCCATCGCAAGAAACGGGCGAAGGTCAAAAATACCAGTACGCTGGAGACGATAGAGGGGGTCGGGCCAAAACGTCGGCAGATGCTGCTGAAGTACATGGGCGGATTGCAAGGATTACTTAACGCCAGCGTAGAGGAAATCGCAAAAGTGCCAGGTATTTCGCAAGGGCTGGCAGAAAAGATCTACTACTCGTTGAAACATTAAGGGCTCTGTAGCAACATAGAGCTAAATTTTACTGACAACAAACAGTTACCGTCACTATGCGATTGAATATCCCTACGTTGCTCACGCTTTTTCGCGTTGTACTGATTCCATTCTTTGTACTGGCGTTCTATCTACCGTTCGTGTGGGCTCCTTTTGCCTGCGCGCTCATCTTTCTTATCGCGGCAGTGACGGACTGGTTTGATGGCTATCTGGCGCGCCGCTGGAACCAGAGCACCCGTTTTGGCGCCTTTCTCGATCCGGTAGCGGATAAGGTGATGGTGGCAATCGCCATGGTGCTGGTGGCTGAACACTATCATACCTGGTGGGTGACGCTGCCGGCGGCAACCATGATCGCCCGCGAGATTATTATCTCCGCGCTGCGCGAATGGATGGCGGAGCTCGGCAAGCGCAGCAGCGTGGCGGTCTCCTGGATCGGTAAAGTTAAAACCACGGCGCAAATGGCGGCGCTGGTGTGGATGCTCTGGCGTCCGAACGCGCTGGTGGAGTGGGCAGGAATTGGCCTGCTGTGGGTCGCGGCGGTACTGACATTGTGGTCTATGCTGCAATATCTGAACGCTGCGCGGGGGGATTTGCTTGATCAGTGATCGTTTCGCCGTAAATTTCAGCAAACGATCCTGACAGGCAAAAAATATCGTTGACTCAAAAGATCATATCAGTAGAATGCAACGCATCGAACGGCGGCACTGATTGCCAGACGATAATAAAATCAAGCGATTAGCAAAAGCTTGAAAATGCGGGAATAGCTCAGTTGGTAGAGCACGACCTTGCCAAGGTCGGGGTCGCGAGTTCGAGTCTCGTTTCCCGCTCCAGTTTAAAGCATCGGCGATAGCGGGTGCTGGTCGAAAGACAACAGATTTAAGGCGCGTTAGCAAAGCGGTTATGTAGCGGATTGCAAATCCGTCTAGTCCGGTTCGACTCCGGAACGCGCCTCCACTTTCTTCCCGAGCCCGGATGGTGGAATCGGTAGACACAAGGGATTTAAAATCCCTCGGCGTTCGCGCTGTGCGGGTTCAAGTCCCGCTCCGGGTACCATTGGGGAAAGCCAGAATAATCAAAGCAATAAGCAGTGTCGTGAAACCACCGAAAGGTGGTTTTTTTGTTTTTGTCCCTATTTTATTCGGCGCTATTACGGTATATCTCCCTTAACAAGCACGCCCGCCTCTTTAAGCGCAAGTACGACATTCATTTGCTGGTTATGATTAGCAGGAGGATGGGGCAGGCCGGAGATGCTACGTTTCCATAGCTGAGGTGGCGTATGCGTTGCCTCTGTGTCAGCCATTACAATTTGTGCTGCACGAATCGTATACTCTTTATTCGTTCCATTTAACGCTTGCGGAGAAAGGTACAATCCCCTCGGAACATTTTTTACCCACCCAAACTGACACAGGCTTAGAAAGGCTGATTTTGGGCAACCTTTCTCTTTTCCGCTGACCGCGCGAAGCCAGGCCTCCACGGGAGATGAGCCTGCTCTGATAAGTTCAATGGCCTGGAGCGTAATACTGCCATAAAGGGTCTGGCTGGCTTTCATGGTTTACCTGTGAGTAAAAGCGGTTTATCGAATCCCGCGATGATATCATCAGGAAAAAAGATAGCAGGTAGAAAAGTTAAAAATGTCAACAAAGCAGGTTGTTAACCAACGCAAGGCGCTATGGGATGACTTCTGTCACAACCAGCATATTATTGAAAATAGCGCTCCTCTCTTCGATATCGATCCGCAATTTATGGTGCGTATCCGAAAATCAGGCAGAACTAACGTCAGAAATATCCTTGCACGTAGTGAGTCGATGGAGGCAAACGTAATCGCGCAAACGGCGATCCTTACAGACGATATTTTGCATCAACGCGAGCAGTATGACGGGCTCATCTATATGATGTTTACCTGCCACCAGGACGAAGTCTTACCGCTCTATATTGGTAAGACGGAATCGAAAGGTCGTACTAACCTTATTTCAGCCAATATCAAAGATGTGGCAAGGGTGAAAGATAAATTTGCCCGCTGGGGCGATAATTATCAGTATCATATCGGAGATCTGAGCGCGATCGTGTTGCCCGGCCATGATGCCAGACACATGACCATAAAATACCAGCGTTGGGCGGAGAGCCTGTTTGTCGCTTATCCGGCGGAAAAGCCCCAGTTAAAGCAAGAGATTAGATTCTGGTGTAAAGCCTGGAACAGAAATGATACGGGCATCTGGCCGGAATTTGGACCGACCCGGCTCACTTTTCTGGAATACCTGCTGATTGGCGTGGCCAGTTCCCTTTTTCCAGAGACCTTATTAAACCGGGAAGGCCATAGTCGAAGCTAGAGTTCTGTCAGGCCCTGACCCGACAGAAATAACCCAGGCAAAAGCGAATCGTTACCTTTTTTCTGTGTTACCCTCCCACCCCACATAATATTGCGCAGGAGAATGACCATGTCTGAAGGCCCATTAAATGAAAGCGAACTGGCGTGGCTTGAAGAGACGTTAACCACTTACGGTCATGAAGAGGCCTCGTTGATTGATGTGTCAGAGCTTGACGGGATGCTCACCGCTATCCTCTCCGGGCCCGTTGTGGTGGAGCCTGATGTCTGGCTGGTGGCTATGTGGGGCGGGGAAAAGTATATTCCGCGCTGGAAAAACGATCGGGAGATGAACCGCTTTATCGATCTCTGCTTCAAGCATATGAACGATATCGCCGAACGCCTTAGCGACTATCCCGATCAGTTTGAGCCGGTGTTTGGCTATAACGAGGTGGATGGCCAGGAGTGGGTGGTCGTTGAAGAGTGGTGCTACGGCTACATGCGCGGCGTAGCGCTGACCGACTGGTCAACCCTGCCGGCGGAGCGTAAAGCCGACCTGGAGCATATCGCGCTGCACAGCAGCGATGAGAAAAGCACGCGCGTGGATGAGATGACGGAAGAGGAGTATATGGCGAGTGTAGAGGGTATCCGCCCTGCGGCGCTGCGCCTCTATCACTACTGGGCCGAAAACCCGCAGGCCGTCGCTAAAGCGCAGCCGCTGGTGAACGGCGCGAAAGTGGGCCGCAACGATCCCTGTCCCTGCGGTAGCGGTAAAAAGTTTAAAAGCTGCTGCCTGCATTAATAAAACGGGCTCCTGAGAGCCCATTTTTTTACCCCACGGCGGGCAGATGTCCGGTGGTAATTAAACACTGCACCAGGATCACCACGATCCCGCAGATAAGGACCAGGCAAAGCATTGGCTTGCCGCCCGCGACCCGGTAGCCCGCGCCGGGATAGCGCTGACGGCTTTTCCACGCCAGCAGGGCCGGGAGCAGCAGCGCCAGGACAGAGAGCGCCACACCCGCATAGCCCAGCGCCATCACAAATCCGCGCGGATAAAAGAGCGCGAAGGCCAGCGGCGGCAGAAAGGTAACGGCTCCCGTCTGGAGACGTCCCGCCACGGTATTACGCCGCCTGAAAAGATCCGCCAGGTAGTCAAACAGCCCCAGCGCCACTCCCAGGAAGGAGGTGGCCAGCGCCAGATCGGCAAACAGATGTACCGCCAGCTCCACGTGCGGTGAGGCAACCACTTCCCGCAGCGCTCCTAAAAAGCCGTTCAGACCGGCGTGCTGCGCCATTAATCCTCCCCAGGTGGCAGGATCAATGCTGCCCAGGGTAACCAGCTGCCAGCAGAGATAGGCGATAAGCGGGATCGCGCTGCCGGTGATAAAAACCCAGCGCAGCTTGCGGGTGTCGCCGTTCATGTAGCTCACGATGCTGGGCACGCTGCCGTGAAAACCGAAGGAGGTAAAAATCACCGGAATGGCCGAGAGGGCAAGCCCCTTTTCCAGCGGCAGCGTCAGAAGGTTGATATGGTGAACGTGCGGGGCCAGCAGGGCCAGCATCACCACCAGGAAGATAATTTTGGCGCTGAAAAGAAAACGATTAAAGAGATCCACCAACGAGGTGCCGACGCACACCACGCCAGCGCCCACCAGAGTAAAAAGCAGGGCGCCAGACGACGGGCTGAGAGCCATACCCCATCCATCGTTCACGCTGGAGGCGATAAGCTCCCCCGCGCCGCTAATATAGGCGGCCGTAAGGGCATACATCAGAAAGAGCATGCTCAGCCCGGTGAGCCATTGTCCGTAACGGCCAAGATAGCGCGCGGCGAGCGACCCCAGCCCGGTATCGGCGGGCACATGCTGATAGACTTCCAGCAGCAGAAGCGCCGTATAGCACATCAGCGCCCACAGACCGCCTAACAACAGCAGCGTAACCCCAAAGCCAACGCCCGCCGCCGCAAGCGGCATGGCAAGCATTCCTGCGCCAATCGTGGTGCCCGCCACGATAAAAATACTTCCAAGCGTTCTGTTTTTCACTCTTTCCTCTGTAGCGATTCTGTAACACAACCGTTTCTGCGGCGCAGGGTAAGGGAAAAGCGTAATCTCGTCAAATCACCGTTACAGATAGTGTATTGATATCTTTACGATATTGCGAGGGATCGTTCTGGAAAGGGCTGAGGCTGTCTCTGTGCTGCCCCGAAAAAAGAGGGAGCGTGAACCAAAGTTTTATAGTGAAGCTGCGGGAAAGTTATTTTCTGATGACATCAGGCGGTAAATCGGAAGCGGCGTTGCGCGGAAGGAAGCGTGTTGCGAAATACAAAGTGCCGGCGAACCGGCACTATCAGAATTAGTTTTGCGCATCCAGCGTCGCGAGCTCTTTGTCGATAAAGTAGAGCCCTTCTCCCGATTTACCCGCCAGCGTCAGTTTATCGATCACCGATTTAAACAGCTTCTCTTCTTCATGCTGCTCTGCGACATACCACTGCAGGAAATTAAAGGTCGGGTAGTCCTGGCTGCTCATGGCGGCATGCGCCAGTTCATTGATTTTTTGCGTGATCAGCTGCTCGTGCTCGTAGGTTGCGCGAAAGAGGGCGTCGAGAGAAGCATACTCTGCAAAAGGCGAGGCCACGTTTTCGATGCGGGGCAGGCTGCCGGTATCGTTAAGATAGTCGAACAGGCGCTGCATATGGGTCATCTCTTCCTGCGCGTGGCGACGCAGAAACGCCGCCGCCCCTTCAAAACTGTGAAAGCTGCACCAGGCGCTCATCTGCTGATAAAGCAGAGAGGAGTAAAGCTCCAGGTTCATTTGCTCGTTGAGCTTATTAATCATTTCAGGTTTCAACATGCGGCAACTCCATTTTATTTTCAGGGCAGGAAAGAGCGCCACTATAATTTGTTATTTATTTATTTGCAAAAGGTAAAATAAATATCTGAATTATTAAAAATACGAATGGGAATAACACGCATTGGCAATGACGGAAAATATAAACGAGAATTATTGAGAATATTAATAAAGAGCCTGCCAGCGCCAGGCTGGCAGGCGAGTTAATAGGCGGCTGGGGTAGATGACGGGGCGACGGACCAGGAGCATTTATATTGCAGGGTGATCTTCTCGTTCATACAGAGCGAGCCGCTAAAAAGGGTGCAGGTGGTCACCGGCTCGCCATAGCTTGTCGCCGTTGAATAGCCCATCGACTGACAGGCGCGGGTCGCGGTGCCGTGGGTGACATACTCATCGTAACGGGTATCCTGCAGCATAGCCTGTCCTGCTTCCAGCCTGACGATACCGCCCGGCGCATCCATGCTGCTCACCGTCGCCTCCCGGGTGACGCTGCAGCCCGCCAGCAGCAGAAGCGCAACGGCAAAACTTACTTTTTTCATGACGTGCCCTGTGTGAATGGTAACGGGTTATCCTACCGCGCAAGCGGGCGGGCAATGGCCTGAATAGCCGCGTAAAGCACCGTTTCTCTTCGCGACGAGGCGAAGAGGCCGCAGCGCTACAGAGCGAAGTGGGATTTTGTGAGCGCCTCTTTATTTTTTAAAACAAAATTTCATTTAATTTGAAAGTATGTTTGCCAGATAGTAAGGTTTAAGCGATGAGTTATCCATGGCGGGTCTACCGCAACGTATTCAGGAGATGAAGAATGAAAATTGCACTGATGATGGAAAACAGCCAGGCGAGCAAAAACGCTGTCATCCTTAATGAACTGAAGGGCGTGGCAGACGAAAAAGGCTTCCCGGTCTACAACGTGGGGATGAGTGACGAGAACGATCATCACCTCACCTACATCCATCTGGGCATTATGGCGAGCATTCTTTTAAATTCAAAAGCCGTTGATTTTGTTGTAACCGGCTGCGGCACCGGCCAGGGCGCGCTGATGTCTCTTAACATCCACCCGGGCGTCATTTGCGGCTACTGCATCGATCCGGCGGACGCGTTCCTCTTTGCCCAGATCAACAACGGTAACGCGCTCTCTCTGCCGTTTGCCAAAGGCTTTGGCTGGGGCGCGGAGTTGAACGTGCGCTTTATTTTTGAAAAAGCGTTCACTGGCCGTAAAGGCGAGGGCTATCCGCCGGAGCGTAAAGAGCCACAGGTGCGTAACGCCGGGATCCTCAACCAGGTGAAAGCGGCGGTGGTGAAAGAGAACTACCTCGACACCCTGCGCGCCATCGACCCGGAACTGGTGAAGACCGCCGTATCCGGCCCGCGTTTCCAGCAGTGCTTCTTTGAAAACTGCCAGGATAAAGAGATCGAAGCGTTCGTTCGCGGTATCGTCGGTTAATCCCAAAGCCAGCTTTGCTGGCTTTATTCTTTTATCCTTTCCTGGAAACCGCACTTCCTGCATCCCGGCTTAATCGCAGGGTATCCGCCATACCCAGCAGACAGATCAGCGCGATAAAGACAAAGGCCAGCCGAAAACCGATTCCCGGGAGGGCGGCCAGCCCCAGCAGCCCGCTTATCTGTTCGCCAAGCCGAATCCCAATTGCCCCAAGCGTAATGCCAAGCCCGACCGCCAGCTGCGTGGCGGTGGAGAAAAGCGTATTGGCGTAACTCATTTGCGACGAAGGTACATCGGCAAAGGCGAGGGTGCTGACGGCGGTAAACTGAACGGAGCGGAATACCCCGCCAAGACAGAGCAGCAGCATTATCAGCCAGACCGGGGTTTGGGGCGTCAGGAACGCGCAGGCGAGGAGGGCGATCACGTTGAGCGCGCCGTTTATCAGCAGCAGGCGCTTAAATCCTAACGCGCGAATAAGCGGCGTGGTGGCGGGTTTGATGGTGAGATTACCGACAAACACCGCCAGCACCAGCAGCCCGGAATGAAACGCATCCATCCCAAAGCCCACCTGAAACAGCAGGGGCAGCAGAAAGGGGACGGCGCTAATGGAGGCCCGGAACAGCGAGCCGCCATACATCGTGACGCGAAAGGTCTGCACCGCCAGCGCATCCAGACGGATCATCGGCCATGGCGTCCGGCGAAAGTGGCGAATGGCCCAGCCCAGCGCCAGGCTGCCGGTGATCAGCAGCGCCAGAACGGTGGCGCTCCGCATCTGTTCCCCGCCCAGAAGCTCCATCCCACAGACCAGGCTCACCATCGCGAGCGTTGTGGCAAGGAACCCCGGAAGGTCGAACGGACGGCGCGTATCCTCGTGCAGATCGGGAATGATCCGCAGCGCCAGCGCAATCGCGAGCAGCCCCAGCGGCAGATTAATGAAAAAGATCCAGTTCCAGCTGGCGTAGCGGGTGATAAACCCGCCGAGCGGTGGCCCGATAATGGGCGCTACCAGCGCGGGCCACGTCAGGGTGGCAATGGCGGTGATAAGCTGATGCCGGGGAGTGGTGCGCAGCACCGTCAGACGGCCCACCGGCACCATCAGCGCGCCGCCCACCCCCTGTAATATGCGCATGGCGACAAACTGATCGACCGAGGTGCTAAGGCCGCAGAGCACCGAGGCGAGGGTAAAGAGCGCTAAAGCCAGCGTAAAGACCTTGCGCGCGCCGAAGCGGTCGGCAATCCAGCCGCTGGCGGGGATCAGTACGGCGAGCGTAATCAGGTAGGCGCTAATGCCAATGTTAAGATCCACCGCCCGGACGCCAAAGCTCCTTGCCATATCAGGCAGGGCGGTGGCAATCACGGTGCCGTCGAGAAACTCCATAAAGAACGCCCCGGCAACCAGCAGGGCCGCCGGAGAGAGCCCGCGCCTCTCTTGTCCGCAAGGGTTTTCACTCATTGTTTTTCGCCGTTTCAAATTATTTTATAAAAATTTACTGGAATTTATATGTGCGTAAGTGACGGATTTTATTCGATAAAATTTAACAATCCGACCAGCTTGCTGCTTTTTCAAGCGTGATAAAGGTCACATAACCATTGATTTTTGTGAGGGCGATCATATTATATGCGGACAGACAATAACACCTGCATAACAAATCGCTGGAGCATCATGACCATGAAATTTCGCAAAATCCTGAAAAGCATGTGGGCTAACTATTGCAACACTTTTAAAGACGTACCCCCAGGCGCTATGTTCTGATAAAAAAACCTGCTTCGGCAGGTTTTTTTACGTCTGCCACAGCGATAGCGCAGATGTTTCGCTGCGGGTTTTGCTACTATGGCGGCCTTTAAAACAGGAGAAGCTTATGTCGCAAAATCAACACGCCGATCAGGAACTGGTCTCTGACGTTGTCGCCTGCCAGCTGGTCATCAAACAGATTCTGGATGTACTGGACGTTATCGCGCCGGTAGAAGTGCGCGAGAAGATGTCCACTCAGCTTAAAAACATCGATTTCACCCGTCATCCCGCCGCGGCCGATCCGGTAACGGTGCGCGCCATTCAAAAAGCCATTGCGCTGATCGATATGAAGTTCACGCCGCAGAGCGAGTCACATTAAAATAAACCCATGTTTTAAAAATAGATACGTTTTTTGCAAAACGCGGGCCGGAGGAAGAGGAGCGCTTCGCCGCTGGCCCGTCAGAAGGCGCCCTCTGTCAGAGAGGGCGTAATGAGGAGATCCCGAAAGGGGGATTAATGACGCTGGTCGTTAACTCTGTTGAGCAGGTAACGGTCAGTCTGCACCATGCCCAGTCCGGCATGTTTGGCGCTACGTACTTCATCCAGAACGGTTTTTAACAACTGCCCATCCCGCCGCTGCTCTTTTTCGATATCCTGAATAAAGTCAAAGGTGGAACTGTCATGCAGGGCTTTTGCTTCTTCAGCGAGCTGGTTTAAGGTCGCACAGCGTTTTTCGTAATCTTCCATCGTTTTCAGAAATAACTCTTCCAGCGAAGAGTAATCTTCATCGGACATGTCGATCGCCTTCACGATTGGGTTAGCGCCGACATGCTTCATATAATCGAAAACGCGCATCATATGTGTGACGTTGCTCTGCGCCTGGGTGCGCAGAAAAGCCGCTGAACCGTTGAGGCTATGTTCTGAACACCAGTCGCTCAGGCGCAAATAGAGATTAGATGCGTAAAACTCGAGGTTCATTTGCGCGTTGAGTTTCTGAATCATTCCTGAAGCAGCCATAAAAATATCCTTATTTATGTAGAGAGACATTTCACCGCAGAATAAATACCGGGCGCGCCAGAAGCAGACGGCCGCAAACCGCTATTCTGAAGTCAATAAAATGAGAATAGCGCTAAATCCAGAGTGAGAAAAGTCTTAACCAATTGGGTTTACGTTCCATTACAAATGATAATAACAGGATGTAACCCTTCTAAACATTAATAACCCTGTTCCCGGTCGCTAACCCCTTTAAAAGAGAGTTATTTCTCTTTGCGAAACGATTCGCTGCTAAGGGACTGATGAAGCTCGCACTTACATTATCGCTACAGGATTTATCCGAAGCGGGAACGTAATGAAGCATTGTTGAAAATATCCATTTTTGCTTATGCGAAAATTCCTATAAATAGCGCTTTAGATCAATTTTTCGCAAAGGGACAAAAACGTGATCCAGACACAGGTTTACCGTTTCACCATTTGAAAGAATGAAACGATGTTTTAATTAATTGAGAGGTGAAGGATGGCGAAGGTAGCGGTACTGCTGGCACCCGGGTTTGAAGAGGCGGAAGCGATTGTGACGATCGATATTCTGCGTCGTTTGCATATAGAGGTCGATACCCTGGCCTGCGCGGAGACCCGGGCGGTGGTGAGTTATCATTCTATACCCATGGTGGCCGATCATACGCTGGCGGAACGCAGCAGCGAGCTCTATGACGCGGTTGTGCTGCCGGGAGGCCCACAGGGGAGCGTTAATCTGGCTGCCAGCCCGGAGGTGGTGCGTTTTGTCAAAGCGCACGATGAGGCCAACAAGCTTATCTGCCCCATCTGCTCCGCCGCCGCGCGCGTGCTGGGGGGGAACGGGCTGCTGAAAGGGCGCCGCTACGTCTGTTCCGGCGATCTCTGGCAGACCATTCCCGACGGGGAATATACAGACGCGCCGGTTGTCGAGGACCAAAACCTGCTCAGCGGCAAAGGGCTGGGCCATGTTTTTGATTTTGCCTTTACGCTCTCGGCACGACTGCTGGGCGATGAGGCGCCGGTACGCGATCACGCCGATCACATCTATTATCGCTGGTAATCACCCGGGCGCGTCGTCGCCCGGTACAAGGATTGACTGGCTACGCTTATGGATCATTCTGCTTTGCCCTGACGTATTTGTCTGACAAATATCTTCCGCATTATGTCATTTTCCGCTGAATTTATGTACGCATTTACTGTAATTCTGCGGTGTGATGTCGCTCTCTTATGGATGATTAATTTCCCGCTAAAACTACTGCCAGTATTACCTCTTATTTCAAGGCGAGCGCTAATCCCTTGTTTTAAGACTGAATAAACCAGAAGCGTGAAAATAATCCCTGCATAAAAAAATGCTGAAGCTGGAGTCAACCATGCACAAATTTACTAAAGCGCTGGCGGCCATTGGACTGGCTGCTGTTATGTCACAATCCGCTATGGCGGAAAATTTAAAACTCGGTTTTCTGGTTAAACAGCCGGAAGAACCGTGGTTTCAGACAGAATGGAAATTTGCCGATAAGGCGGGCAAAGATTTAGGTTTCGACGTAATTAAAATCGCCGTACCGGACGGCGAAAAGACGCTGAACGCTATTGACAGCCTAGCGGCCAGCGGCGCGAAGGGCTTTGTTATCTGCACCCCCGACCCGAAACTTGGCTCGGCGATTGTCGCTAAAGCTCGCGGTTACGATATGAAGGTGATCGCGGTGGACGACCAGTTCGTTAACGCCAAAGGCAAGCCGATGGATACCGTTCCGCTGGTGATGATGGCGGCCACCAAAATTGGCGAGCGCCAGGGGCAGGAGCTCTATAAAGAGATGCAGAAACGCGGCTGGGATGTCAAAGAGACCGGCGTGATGGCGATTACCGCCGATGAGCTGGATACCGCCCGCCGTCGTACCACCGGATCGATGGATGCGCTCAAAGCGGCCGGTTTCCCGGAAAAACAGATCTATAAAGTACCGACCAAATCCAACGATATTCCCGGCGCGTTCGATGCCGCGAACTCCATGCTGGTGCAGCACCCTGAGGTCAAACACTGGCTGGTGGTGGGGATGAATGACAACACCGTGCTGGGCGGCGTGCGCGCCACCGAAGGGCAGGGCTTCAAGGCGGCAGACGTGATTGGTATCGGCATTAATGGCGTTGACGCGGTGAGCGAGCTGTCAAAAGCGCAGGCGACCGGCTTCTACGGTTCGCTGCTCCCCAGCCCGGACGTGCATGGCTATAAATCCAGCGAAATGCTCTACAACTGGGTGACCAAAGATGCTGAGCCGCCGAAATTCACCGAAGTGACCGACGTGGTGCTGATTACCCGCGATAACTTCAAAGAGGAGCTGGCGAAAAAAGGATTAGGCGGCAAGTAATGGATAGCGTTGGCGCGCCCCGGACAGAGGCGCGCTGGCGCAGCTCACTGGAATCACGGAGACGTTATGCAACAGTCTGAACCGTACCTCTCGTTTCGCGGCATCGGTAAAACGTTCCCCGGCGTTAACGCGTTAACCGATATCAGCTTCGACTGCTACCCCGGGCAGGTTCACGCCCTGATGGGGGAGAACGGCGCGGGGAAATCCACGCTCTTAAAAATCCTCAGCGGCAACTATACCCCGACCACCGGCACGCTGGCGATCCGCGGGCAGGAGGTAGCCTTCGCGGATACCACGGCGGCGCTTAACGCCGGGGTCGCTATTATCTATCAGGAGCTGCACCTGGTGCCTGAAATGACGGTGGCGGAGAATATCTACCTGGGGCAGTTGCCTCACAAGGGCGGTTTTGTGAATCGCTCGCTGCTCAACTATGAGGCGGGGTTACAGCTTAAACATCTGGGGCTGGATATCGATCCGCAAACGCCGCTGAAATATCTCTCCATCGGCCAGTGGCAGATGGTGGAGATCGCCAAGGCGCTGGCGCGGAACGCCAAAATTATCGCTTTTGACGAGCCCACCAGCTCTCTCTCGGCGCGTGAAATCGAAAACCTCTTCCGGGTGATCCGCGAACTGCGCAAAGAGGGGCGGGTCATTCTCTACGTCTCCCACCGCATGGAGGAGATCTTTGCCCTCAGCGACGCCATCACCGTTTTTAAGGACGGGCGTTACGTACGTACCTTTACCGATATGCAGCAGGTGGATCACGATCAGCTGGTGCAGGCGATGGTGGGACGCGACCTGGGCGATATCTACCACTGGCAGCCGAGGCAGCAGGGGAGCGAGCGGTTGCGGCTGGAGAACGTCAAGGCCAAAGGGGTACGCCAGCCGATAAGCCTGACGGTGCGCAGCGGCGAAATTGTCGGCCTGTTTGGCCTGGTGGGAGCCGGGCGCAGCGAGCTGATGAAAGGGCTGTTTGGCGGTACGCGCATTACTGGCGGGCAGGTCTATATCGACGGGCAGCCGGTGGATATCCAGAAGCCGGCGCACGCTATCCGGGCGGGAATGATGCTCTGTCCTGAAGATCGCAAGGCCGAGGGGATTATTCCGGTTCATTCGGTGCAGGACAACATCAACATCTCAGCGCGTCGCAAGTACATTCGCGCGGGCTGCCTGATCAATGACGGCTGGGAGGAGAGCAACGCGGCGCACCACATCCGCTCGCTCAATATTAAAACCCCCGGCGCCGAACAGCTGATCATGAACCTCTCGGGCGGCAATCAGCAGAAGGCGATCCTTGGGCGCTGGCTGTCGGAGGAGATGAAGGTGATTCTGCTGGATGAGCCGACGCGCGGCATCGACGTGGGGGCCAAACACGAAATCTATAACGTGATTTACGCGCTGGCGCAGCGCGGCGTTGCGGTGCTGTTCGCCTCCAGCGACCTGCCCGAAGTGCTGGGCGTTGCCGACCGCATCGTGGTGATGCGTGAAGGGGAAATTGCCGGTGAACTATTACACGAAGAGGCGAATGAGCAGCAGGCGCTAAGCCTCGCCATGCCTAAAGTCAGCCAGGCGGTTGCCTGAGTAAGGAGTTAATGATGTCCTCTGTTACGACCTCGCGCGCGCCGAAATCGTTTTTCAGCATCGGGCGCATCTGGGACCAGTATGGGATGCTGGTGGTTTTTGCCGTCCTCTTTGTGGCCTGCGCCATCTTTGTGCCGAACTTCGCCACCTTCGTCAACATGAAGGGGCTGGGGCTGGCGATCTCCATGTCCGGCATGGTGGCCTGCGGTATGCTGTTCTGCCTCGCCTCGGGTGATTTCGACCTGTCGGTCGCGTCGGTTATCGCCTGCGCCGGGGTCACCACGGCGGTGGTGATTAACCTCACCGAAAGCCTCTGGATCGGCGTGCTGGCGGGGCTGCTGCTGGGTGTCGCCAGCGGGCTGGTCAACGGCTTTGTGATTGCCCGGCTGAAGATCAACGCCCTGATCACCACCCTTGCCACCATGCAGATCGTGCGCGGCCTGGCCTATATCATCTCCGACGGTAAAGCGGTGGGGATTGAAGATGAGCGCTTCTTTACGCTCGGTTACGCCAACTGGCTCGGCCTGCCGGCGCCCATCTGGCTGACGGTGGCCTGCCTGATTATTTTTGGCTTTTTGCTTAACCGCACCACCTTTGGCCGCAATACGCTGGCAATTGGCGGCAACGAAGAGGCGGCGCGGCTGGCGGGCGTCCCGGTGGTCCGCACTAAGATTATTATCTTTATCCTCTCTGGCCTCGTTTCTGCCGCTGCGGGGATTATCCTCGCCTCGCGTATGACCAGCGGTCAGCCGATGACCTCCATCGGCTATGAGCTGATCGTCATCTCAGCGTGCGTGTTAGGGGGCGTTTCGCTCAAGGGAGGCATAGGAAAAATCTCATATGTGGTGGCGGGTATCCTGATTCTGGGCACCGTCGAGAACGCTATGAACCTGTTGAATATTTCACCATTCTCCCAGTACGTGGTTCGCGGCCTGATCCTGCTGGCAGCCGTGATATTCGACCGTTACAAGCAAAAATCGAAACGTACAGTCTGACTCTCTGCTGACGACAATTTGTACGGTTTTTTACCCACAGCTGCTCGCCTGAATCGCCCGCGGTGGACCAGAAAAGGCGGTTTGTCAAATGGCGAGCAGCGTCACACTGTCTATACTTACATTGCCAGAGACAGGGGCTGTTTTCCTGTCTCAATCAACTGTAAGGAGGAAAGGGTGGCAGACACGTTAGCCGTACCGCCTGTATTATCCGAAAATCTGGCCTTTTTCTTTGACCTCGACGGCACGCTTGCCGAGATCAAACCGCATCCCGATCAGGTAGCCGTACCCGCCGATGTCCTGCGGGCGCTTCATCAGCTCTCAGAGATGAATCAGGGAGCGCTGGCATTGATATCAGGGCGTTCCATGGCCGAGCTTGATTCGCTCGCCAGACCTTATCGCTTCCCGCTTGCCGGGGTACACGGAGCCGAGCGCCGCGACATCCATGGCAACACGCATATCGTTACGCTTCCCGAGGCGTTGATTAAGTCGCTGCATGCGCGGCTTTCTACTGCGCTGTCGATGCTGCCGGGCACCGAGCTTGAGCCGAAGGGGATGGCCTTCGCATTGCACTACCGCCAGGCGCCGGAACATGAGCAGGCAATTATCAGCCTGGCGCAGTCAATCGTTGAGGCGAGCGATCGTCTGGCGCTCCAGCCGGGGAAATGTGTGGTCGAGATAAAGCCAAGAGGGATTAACAAGGGGGAGGCGCTGGTCGCATTTATGGCCGAAGCGCCATTTAAAGGCAGGACGCCGGTGTTTGTCGGGGATGACCTTACGGATGAGTATGGATTTAACGTCGTCAATGAAGCAGGCGGCGTTTCAATAAAGGTTGGATTGGGTGAAACCGCAGCCAAATGGCGTCTCGCCAGTGTGGCGAGCGTTTGGCAGTGGATTACTGAAGTCGCTAACCAGCAACAACAACAAATAGCGAATAACAACAGGAGAAATCATTATGGGTCGCTTAGTCGTAGTATCTAACCGTATCGCACCACCGGACGATAAAAAAGCCAGCGCAGGTGGCCTGGCGGTGGGCGTATTAGGCGCGTTAAAGGCAGCTGGCGGTCTGTGGTTTGGCTGGAGCGGAGAGATTGGCAATGAGGATCAGCCGTTAAAAAAGGTGACGCAGGACAATATTACCTGGGCGTCGTTTAACCTGAGCGAAAAGGATTACGACGAGTACTATTCGCAGTTCTCCAACGCCGTGCTCTGGCCGGCATTCCACTATCGCCTCGACCTGGTCAATTTCCAGCGTGAGTCCTGGGAGGGCTACTGCCGCGTCAACGCGCTGTTGGCGGACAAGCTGCTGCCGTTGATTGAAGAGGATGATACCCTCTGGATCCACGATTACCATCTGCTGCCGTTCGCCAGCGAACTGCGAAAGCGGGGGGTGAATAACCGCATCGGCTTCTTCCTGCATATTCCTTTCCCGACGCCGGAAATCTTCAACGCGCTGCCGCCGCATGAGGAGCTGCTGGAACAGCTTTGCGATTACGATCTGCTGGGCTTCCAGACTGAAAACGATCGTCTGGCCTTCCTCGACAGCCTGTCGGGCAAAACGCGTCTGACCACGCATGAAGGCAAGTCGCACAGCGCCTGGGGCAAAAATTTCCGCACCGAGGTCTATCCTATCGGTATCGAACCGGATGAGATTGCCGCCGATGCCGCCGGTCCGCTGCCGCCCAAGCTGGCGCAGCTGAAAGAAGAGCTGAAAAACGTCAAAAACATCTTTTCGGTGGAACGTCTGGATTACTCCAAAGGGCTGCCGGAACGTTTCCTCGCCTACGAGACGCTGCTGGAAAAATATCCGGAGCATCACGGTAAAATCCGCTATACGCAGATTGCGCCGACCTCCCGTGGGGAGGTGCAGGCTTACCAGGATATCCGCCACACGCTGGAGACCGAAGCGGGGCGCATTAACGGCCGCTACGGTCAGCTGGGCTGGACGCCGCTCTACTACCTCAACCAGCACTTTGACCGCAAGGTGCTGATGAAGGTCTTCCGCTATGCGGAGGTGGGGCTGGTGACGCCGCTGCGCGACGGGATGAACCTGGTGGCGAAAGAGTATGTCGCCGCGCAGGATCCGAAGAACCCGGGGGTGCTGGTGCTCTCCCAGTTCGCGGGCGCGGCCAACGAGCTCACCTCGGCGCTGCTCGTTAACCCCTATGACCGTGACGATGTGGCCAACGCCCTGCACCGGGCGCTGGATATGCCGCTGACGGAGCGTATTTCACGCCATGCCGATATGATGAAGGTGATTCGTGAAAACGATATTAACAACTGGCAGGCCCGCTTTATCAGCGACCTCGGGCGTATAACGCCCCGCAGCGCGGAGAGCAATCTGCAAAAAAAGGTCGCAACCTTCCCTAAGTTGGCCTGATGGGACGCCCCCGGGAGCCTTAGCCGTTCCCGAGGGGCACCAGCAGCACATCCACCTGGCTTGCGCTGACAATCGCCTTCGCTGAACAGGCGGCGCGCGAGAAAAAGCTCTGGTTATGATTGCCGCAGATCACGAGATCGACCCGCCGCCTGGCGCAGAGATCGAGGATCTGCTGGCTCAGTTCGCCCGTGGCGATAAAGGTGTTCTCTATCGGGTAATCCGCACTTTCCACCAGCTCCGCCAGAAAGCGTTTCGTCTCCTCCTGCAACAGATCCCGTATATCTTCCAGCATCGGCGCGGCCAGCTGGTTATACATCTCCGGCTCGGCGGCGAGGGTGATCAGGCTTATTCTGGCGTTGAGCGGGCGCGCGATCGACACCGCTTTCGCCACCAGCCGGTGGCTTTCAGGGGAAACAGCTACAGAAACAAGCAGATGGGAATAACTCATTCATCGCCTCTCTACGCTTTTTTGCGGAACATACTTCAGCATTAGCGCGATTCCGCCTGCGCCGCAAGTAGGCAAAATGACAGGAATGTGATGGTTATCATAAATATTCATTAATTATTCTTATCAAAAGAATAACTGTTAACGGCAGCAAGTTGACCAAAATTAAATACTTAACTTAAATTTAACAAATGTCCGCCAGAAACGTTAAATGGTTTTAAAAAGCCATAATCGATTTTGTTATGATAACGATTGTCAACTGTTTAAAGTTGTTATTAGCTTAACCATTTGATTGTATACATAAAAGTTTGTTGTTTCTATTAAAGAAACTTGCCTTTCCGCCACTTTTCTCAAATTTCTCTTGCTTAGTTCACCGTCATAACAAGATGGCGCCCCTTATGCATGAGTATTCGATGATTCAGAATAGAATCGTGCCAGCTTTGTATAAAAAACGGGCAAATTAGAAGTCTCGCTGATGGATTTCTAACAAATATTAGGGTTAATTATGTGACGACCATCACACTTTTTTTAAAATTCCAGCAAGGCTGCATTGTATGTATTAGGGCGCGCGAGTAGAGTTGCGTCGATTTAGGAAAAATCTTAGGAATATGTAAGAAAGGATTAAAATGCGTAAGCACAATAAATACCTTTCTTTTTGCGTAATTTTTTAAACTTAGTCCTTGATTTAACTATGCATTTCGCCTTTTCTTTTTTCCGGGGCTTTCCCGGCGACATCACGGGGTGCGGGCTAACCGCATAAAATAATAATTGGTCATTCTGGATGGGAAAAATGCATACATCCGAGTTGCTCAAACACATTTATGACATCAATCTGTCATATTTACTGCTGGCCCAGCGTCTCATCGGTCAGGACAAGGCTACCGCGATGTTCCGGCTCGGTATTACCGAAGAGATGGCGACCACGCTGGGTGGGCTTACCCTGCCGCAGATGGTGAAGCTTGCCGAAACGAACCAGCTGATCTGCCAGTTCCGTTTCGATAGCCACCAGACCATTACACGCCTGACCCAGGAGTCGCGCGTGGACGATCTGCAACAGATCCACACCGGCATTTTACTCTCCACCGGTCTGCTTAATGAACTCAGCCAGCCGGATGAATCTGCCCGCAAGAAAAGGGCCTGACGATGAGCGAAAAGAGCATTGTCCAGGAAGCGCGCGATATTCAGCTGGCGATGGAGCTAATTTCGCTGGGAGCGCGTTTGCAGATGCTGGAGAGCGAGACGCAGTTAAGCCGTGGACGCCTGATTAAACTTTATAAAGAGCTGCGCGGAAGCCCGCCGCCGAAAGGGATGCTCCCTTTTTCAACCGACTGGTTTATGACCTGGGAGCAGAATATCCATGCTTCCATGTTCTGCAACGCCTGGCAGTATCTGCTGAAAACCGGCCTCTGCAGCGGCGTCGACGCCGTGATCAAAGCCTATAAGCTCTATCTGGAGCAGTGTCCGCAGCCGGAAGAGGGGCCGCTGCTGGCGCTGACCCGCGCCTGGACGCTGGTGCGTTTTGTGGAGAGCGGCATGCTTCAGCTCTCCCGCTGCAGCAGCTGTGACGGAAACTTTATTACCCACGCGCACCAGCCCGCGGGCAGCTTCGCCTGCAGTCTCTGCCAGCCGCCTTCCCGTGCGGTAAAAAGACGTAAACTTTCCCCGGAAGCTGCCGATAGTATTCCACAACTGCTGGATGAACAGATCGGACACGCTGTTTAACCTCTCTCTGTGGGCACCTCATTCCAGCAGCGGTATCTTACCGCTGCTTTTTTTTGGCCCGCACAGGGATAAACCCCCGGTCTGCGCATCCTTGCCATAGTCACTAGTGGAAGGATGATGTCGTGCTTATCTTATTAGGTTACCTGGTCGTTATCGGGACAGTTTTCGGCGGTTATATGATGACCGGCGGGCACCTTGGAGCACTCTATCAACCGGCTGAACTGATCATCATCGGCGGGGCAGGCGTAGGGGCGTTTATCGTTGGCAATAACGGTAAATCGATCAAGGGGACGCTGAAGGCGATACCGCTGCTGTTCCGGCGGTCGAAATACACCAAAACCATGTACATGGATCTGCTGGCGCTGCTCTATCGCCTGATGGCCAAGTCGCGCCAGCAGGGGATGTTCTCCCTTGAACGCGATATCGAGAACCCGAAAGAGAGCGAAATCTTCGCCAGCTATCCGCGCATTCTCGCCGACGCCATGATGCTCGATTTTATCGTCGACTACCTGCGCCTGATCATTAGCGGCAACATGAACACCTTCGAAATCGAAGCGCTGATGGACGAAGAGATCGAAACTCACGAGAGCGAAGCGGAAGTGCCTGCTAACGCGCTGGCGCTGGTGGGCGATTCGTTGCCCGCCTTCGGGATTGTCGCCGCGGTGATGGGGGTGGTGCACGCGCTCGCCTCCGCCGACCGTCCGGCAGCGGAGCTGGGGGCGTTGATCGCGCATGCGATGGTCGGTACCTTCCTCGGTATCCTGCTGGCCTACGGCTTTATCTCGCCGCTGGCGAGCGTGCTGCGCCAGAAAAGCGCCGAAACCACCAAGATGATGCAGTGCGTCAAGGTGACGCTGCTCTCCAACCTCAACGGCTACGCGCCGCCGATCGCGGTGGAATTTGGTCGTAAAACCCTCTACTCCAGCGAGCGTCCGTCGTTTATCGAGCTGGACGAACATGTGCGGGCGGTGAAAAACCCTAACCAGCAGACGACGACCGAGGACGCATGAAAAACCAGTCCCATCCTGTCGTCATCGTCAAAAAGCGCAGGCATAAAAGCCACGGCCACGGCTCCCATGGCTCGTGGAAGATCGCCTACGCCGACTTTATGACCGCGATGATGGCTTTCTTTCTGGTGATGTGGCTTATCTCCATCTCCAGTCCGAAAGAGCTTATCCAGATCGCGGAATATTTCCGCACGCCGCTGGCGACCGCGGTGACTGGCGGCCCGCGCATCTCCAACAGCGACAGCCCCATTCCGGGGGGCGGCGATGACTTCACCCAGCAGAAGGGGGAGGTCAAAAAAGAGCCCAATATCGACGCGCTGAAGCAGCGCATGGAGCAGGCGCGCCTGAAGAAGCTGCGCGGCGATCTTGACCAGCTTATCGAGGCCGACCCGAAGCTACGCGCCCTGCGCCCGCACCTGAAGATAGACCTGGTGCAGGAGGGGCTGCGTATTCAGATTATCGACAGCCAGAACCGCCCGATGTTTAAAACCGGCAGCGCGGAGGTGGAGCCCTACATGCGCGACATACTGCGCGCCATCGCGCCGATCCTTAACGGCATCCCCAACCGGATCAGCCTCTCCGGCCATACGGATGACTTCCCCTACGCCAGCGGCGAAAAGGGGTACAGCAACTGGGAACTCTCCGCCGATCGCGCCAACGCCTCGCGCCGCGAGCTGGTCGCCGGCGGGCTGGACGATGGCAAGGTGCTGCGCGTGGTAGGCATGGCGGCCACCATGCGCCTCAGCGACCGCGGGCCGGAGGATGCCATCAACCGTCGTATCAGTCTTTTAGTGCTCAACCGGCAGGCGGAGCAGGCGATCCTGCATGAAAACGCCGAAAGCCAGAATGAGTCACTGGATGAGTTAAAACAGCCCGGGGCTCTCCCTTCGGCTGACGTTCCCACATCGCCACCAGCCAATCCGAGGTGATAGCGTGAGCATGGATATTAGCGATTTTTACCAGACATTTTTTGATGAAGCCGACGAGCTGTTGGCCGACATGGAGCAGCACCTGCTGGATCTCGTGCCGGAAGATCCCGATGCGGAACAGCTCAACGCCATCTTCCGCGCGGCGCACTCCATTAAAGGCGGCGCCGGAACCTTTGGTTTTACCATCCTTCAGGAGACCACCCACCTGATGGAGAACCTGCTGGACGACGCGCGGCGCGGCGAAATGCAGCTTACCACCGACATGATTAACCTGTTTTTGGAAACCAAAGATATTATGCAGGAACAGCTTGACGCCTATAAAAGCTCGCAAGAGCCGGACGCTGCCAGCTTCGAATATATCTGCAACGCCCTGCGCCAGCTGGCGCTGGAGGCCAAAGGCGAGGCGGCTGTCCCCGCCGTCAGCCCGACCAGGCTGAGCGTCGTAGAACCGACCGCCGCCGCCGCTCCGGCGGGGGTGCGGATAGTATTGTCACGCCTGAAAGAGAGCGAAGTGGATCTGCTGGAGGAGGAGCTGCGTAACCTCGCGACCATCACCGATGTGGTGAAAGATAAAGAGAGCCTTGCCGCCACCCTCGATGATTCTGTAAGCCAGGATGACATCGTGGCGGTGCTCTGCTTCGTCATTGAAGCGGACCAGATCGCTTTTGAACCGCTCGCCGCTTCGCAGGTTGAACCGCCCGTCGTCGCACCCGCACCGGCCACGCCAGCGCCGGTAGCGGTAGCGCCGTCGCTACAGGCGGTGGCAAAAGAGAGCGTGGCGCCCAACCGCGTCGAGCGCGAAAAACCGGCACCCCGCGTCAGCGAATCCACCAGCATTCGCGTGGCGGTGGAGAAGGTGGATCAGCTTATCAACCTGGTGGGCGAGCTGGTGATCACCCAGTCGATGCTGGCCCAGCGCTCCAACGAGCTTGACCCGGTCACCCACGGGGATCTCATCACCAGCATGGGGCAGTTACAACGTAACGCCCGCGATCTGCAGGAGTCGGTGATGTCTATCCGCATGATGCCGATGGAGTATGTCTTTAGCCGCTTCCCGCGTCTGGTGCGCGATCTCGCCAGCAAGCTTAACAAGCAGGTGGAGCTGACGCTGATGGGTAGCTCCACCGAGCTGGACAAGAGCCTCATCGAGCGCATCATCGATCCGCTGACGCACCTGGTGCGCAACAGCCTCGACCACGGTATCGAGTCGCCGGAAAGCCGCGTGGCTGCGGGGAAATCCCCGGTGGGCAATCTTATCCTCTCGGCCGAACACCAGGGCGGCAACATCTGCATTGAAGTGACCGACGATGGCGCGGGACTCAACCGCGAGCGCATTCTGGCGAAGGCGATCTCCCAGGGGATGGCGGTTAACGAGAACATGACCGACGAAGAGGTGGGCATGCTCATCTTCGCCCCCGGCTTCTCCACCGCCGAGCAGGTGACCGATGTCTCCGGGCGCGGCGTGGGAATGGACGTGGTGAAACGGAACATCCAGGAGATGGGCGGCCATGTGGAGATCCAGTCGAAGCAGGGGAGCGGCACCACCATCCGCATTCTGCTGCCGTTAACACTGGCGATCCTCGACGGGATGTCGGTGAAGGTGGCGGACGAAGTCTTTATCCTGCCGCTGAACGCGGTGATGGAGTCTCTTCAGCCGCGCGAGCAGGATCTGCATCCGCTGGCGGGCGGGGAGCGCGTGCTGGAGGTGCGCGGCGAATACCTGCCGCTGGTGGAGCTGTGGAAAGTATTTGACGTCGAAGGCGCCAAAACCGAAGCCACCCAGGGGATTGTGGTCATTCTGCAAAGCGCCGGTCGCCGCTATGCGCTGCTGGTCGATCAGCTGATTGGCCAGCACCAGGTGGTGGTGAAAAACCTGGAAAGTAACTACCGCAAGGTGCCAGGGATTTCCGCCGCCACCATCCTTGGCGACGGCAGCGTCGCACTGATCGTCGACGTCTCGGCGCTTCAGGGTTTAAATCGTGAACAACGCGTGGCGAGCACCGCCGCCTGATTAAGTAAAAGGGTAGAACATGACCGGTATGAGTAATGTAACCAAGCTGGCCGGCGAGCCATCAGGGCAGGAATTTCTGGTTTTCACCTTGGGTGAAGAAGAGTACGGCATTGATATTCTGAAAGTGCAGGAGATCCGCGGCTACGATCAGGTGACCCGCATCGCCAATACGCCTGCGTTTATTAAGGGCGTCACCAATCTGCGCGGCGTTATCGTCCCGATTGTCGACCTGCGCGTGAAATTTTGCCAGGGCGAGGTGGAGTATAACGACAACACCGTGGTGATTGTGCTCAACCTGGGCCAGCGGGTGGTGGGCATTGTGGTCGACGGCGTCTCTGACGTCCTCTCCCTGACCGCCGAGCAGATCCGCCCGGCGCCGGAATTTGCCGTGACGCTGTCAACGGAGTATCTCACGGGCCTCGGCGCGCTGGGTGACCGGATGCTGATCCTGGTGCACATTGAAAAGCTGCTTAACAGCGATGAGATGGCGCTGCTGGATATGGCCGCGAACCACGTCGCCTGATATTCACGCCAGCCCGGAATAATTATTTCCGGGCTGCTTAACTTATATTTAATGTCTGCTAAAATATTATTTCCTTTCTTTCCGCCTTATTTTCCTGCAAAAAAGAGTTTTCCCCGCGTTATATTGTGAAATAAATCACGTTTTAATAAATATATCCTCCCGCTGCGCCTGAAATTCTTCGGGATTTATGTATCAACCTCCTGAAATTAAATGGTTTTATCTGTCAATCACCCGTTATGGCGAACATAATTTATAAGTTTGTTATAAATCGAAACCATAAACTAAATTTTGTTTAACTTAACGTTAACATATTTAAGCGGCGCTAACAGATTGAGTCTTATCCATAAAATGTTTAAACGCAGGGCAATCTTTGCCGGAGGGCTGTAAATGAAACGTAAACTCCTTCTCATCTGTTCTGGCGCGATCCTGGCGGCAACGGCGCAGCAGGCGCTGGCGGTGACCAGCAGCGGCACCATAGGCGCAACGCTGACGCTCACCAACGGGTGCCTGATCAACGGCTCGCCCACGCAAAACGGTATTAATTTCGGTACGCTGGATTTTGGTACGCACCCGGCAACCTTCTCCACGCTCACCACCCAGCTCACCGGCGCTAACGGGGGGAATACCTTCACCATCCAGTGTACGACCACCAGCTATACGGTCGCTATCACCGGCAATACCAATACCGCCGCGCCGGGTACCATCATCGGTACCCCCGGGACCCCAGCTCGCTACCTGATCAATACCGCGAACACCGGGCAGGGGGTCGCCTATAGCCTCTACAGCGACAGCGGCTATAACAACGTGATCGCCAATAACACGGCGATACCGGTCGCCTCCACGGCAGGCGGCGTCGACAGTTACACCCTTTACGGGCGTATCACCGGCGGCGGCAACAGCGTGACGGTGGTGCCCGGCACCTACACCGACACTATCAACGTTAGCGTGACGTACTAGCGTTCCCCCTTTATGAGAACGGATCTGCGCGCTGGCGCAGAGGGAAGCGTGCGCCTCTTTTTTCTCCTGGCGGCGGGGCTAATCGCTTCGCCCGCCGGGGCGGTGACCACCCAGTCCTTTCAGGTCAGCGCGACGATTGTGCCGGGATGCGCGGTCAGCACTGGCAGCGGCGGCAGTCTGGGGACGCTCAATTTTGGCACCCGCTCCGGGGTGGATCGCACCCAGGTCAGCGCCAGCTTTGTGCCCGACGGTTCGCTCTCTATCGCCTGCACGCCGGGCGTGGCGCTCTCCATGAGCATTGACGGCGGGCGCTACTACGCCTCGGTAAGGCAGATGCAGCGCGCCGGGGGAACGGAGAGGGTGGGCTACCGGCTTTACAGCAGCAGCTCGCTTGCCGCCAACAGTGAAATCGGGGTCAACCAGGCGGTGGCGGTGACCTATACCAACAGCAACAACATTGCGCTGCCGCTCTTTGGTGTGGCGCTTCTGACGGGATTGAGCCCCGCCGGAACCTATTCAGATCAACTTACCGTGACGCTGTCATGGTGAAACAGGGAGATGTCGATGAAGGTAGCCTTTTTACGCTATGGCGCGGCGGGCGTGGCGCTGCTGGCCGCCGGTATGGGACAAGTCAACGCGGCGGCCACCATCCTGCTGTGGCCTATCGATCCGTGGCTCTCCGCGGATACCCGGGCAACCGAACTCTGGATCCAGAATCAGGGCAACAGCCCGACCACCATGCAGGTGCGCATCGTACGCTGGAAGCAGGAGGGGGGCTACGAGCGCTACACCGCCCAGCAGGATGTGGTCGCCAGCCCACCCATCGTCACCATCAGCCAGGGCAGCAAACAGCTTATCCGTCTTATCAGGCAGGCCGATATCCCGGCGGGAGTGGAGCAGGCTTACCGCATCATTGTGGATGAGATCCCCCAGCCGAACGATAACAGCAAGCCGCAGATTGGTCTCAAACTGCAGATGCGCTACTCCATTCCGCTGTTTGTCTACGGACAGGGGGTAGCCACGATTCAGGAGGGGGCGCATCACGCGCTGGTCGAGACCCGCGACCTGAGCTGGCGCATCGTTCAGGAGGGGGGCAAGCCTGCTTTGCAGGTGCGTAATAACGGCGATATTCATGTGCGGCTAAGCCAGGTGAAGCTGGATAACCGCAGCGTAGCGGACGGGCTATTAGGCTATGTGCTGCCCCGCAGCAGCCGCAGCTGGCCTCTGCCGTCGGGCGTCAGCCGGGCAAGTAAGATGAGCGCGGAGATTAACGCCCGGAATACGCCATGGCAGTCGGCCCCCGTCAACTGAAACCGGCCATGGCGATCCTGCTCTGCATCAGCATAAGCGCCTGGGCCGGGGATGATGAACTGCCGCCGCCCCCCGATGCGCGGGCGGTGGCTAATGATGCGGTTTTCCAGCTGGCGCTGGTGGTGAACCATTATGAGACCGGGCAGGTGGTTCCCGTTACCCGGCGCGGCGGGGCGTTTTACCTCTCCGGCGCCGATCTGCTGCGTGCGGGCCTGCCGCCGGAGCATGTTCCGTCCGGCGAGGTCAATCTCTCCAGCCTTGCGCAGGTGCAGACGGAGTATGACAGCAACGGTCAGCGGTTGCTGCTGACGGTGCCGCGAGAGTGGGTGTCGTCGCGCATCATCCCCTTTGGCGGGCAGACCGCGCAAAATAAGCCTCACTACGGCAGAGGGGCATTGCTGAATTATGATCTCTACACCAGCCATAGCGAACACACCGGCGGGCAGGCCGCCCTGTGGCACGAGTTTCGTTATTTCAACGAAAACGGTTCGTTCTCGTCCACCGGTTATGTCAGGGAGAACTTCACCGGCGGCAGCGGCCAGCAGGAGGGGTACGTTCGCTACGACACCACGCTGATGATCACCGACGAGGAGGACGCCACCACCTTTATGGCCGGGGATGTCATTAGCGACGCCCTGAGCTGGAGCAGCAGCGTGCGGATGGGAGGCATAAGCTACGGGCGCGACTTCTCCCTGCGCCCCGATCTGGTCACCTGGCCGCTGCCCGAATTTTCCGGTGAGGCGGCGGTACCCACCTCGGTGGATCTTTTTATCAATGGCTATCGCTCCGGCTCCACCCGGCTTCAGCCGGGGCCGTTTACCCTTACCAATCTCCCCTATATCAACGGCGCGGGCGATGCGGTGCTGGTCACCACCGACGCGCTCGGACGTCAGGTGAGCACTACCTTGCCCTTTTACGTCACCAGCGATCTGCTCTCCACGGGATTGAGTGACGGCGCTATTACCCTCGGCAGCCTGCGGCGAAATTACGGCATCAGGAATTTTGACTACGGCCCGGCGGCGGGCAGCGGATCGTATCGTTACGGCGTAACCGACTGGCTGACCCTGGAGGGACACGGCGAGGCGGCGGAAGAGCTGGCGCTGGGTGGCGCAGGGGCGGTTGTGAAAATCGGCCGCTTCGGGGTGGTCAATAGCTCTTACAGCCGCAGCCGGATGCGCGACGACGAGGGGGGGCAAATCGGCTGGGGCTACCAGTACAGCACCAGCGAGTTCAGCATCACCACCCAGCATACCCGGCGCGATCGCGGCTTTGGCAACCTGGCGCTCTATGACCAGCAGACCGTCTACGACGAAAACAACGAGCCGGTCGCCACCCTGAGCCGCAATACGGATCAATATGCCATCACCTTCAATATGGGGGATTACGGCAATATTGGCGCGGCGTGGATAGGGGTGGAGAGCTTCGACGATCAGAAAACCGAACTGCTGAACCTCTCCTGGAGCCGCAACCTGTGGGGGAGCAGCAGTATCTACCTGGCCGCCAGCCGCGACCAGCAGCGGGACGACTGGACGGTGGCGATGTCGCTGCAGGTGCCGCTCGGCGAGCGGGACAGCGCGGCGGTGACCTTTGAGCAAACCCCTGACGCGGGCAGCACGCAGCGTATCAACTACAACCACTCCATGCCAACCGACGGCGGCTTTAGCTGGAATATGGCTTGGGCCAACCAGTCCCGCTCCCGCGACTATCAGCAGGCGACCCTCGGCTGGCGTAACAATAATATCGAACTGCAGGGCGGCGGTTACGGCGAAGAGGGGATGATGACCTGGTGGGGCGAGGCGATGGGTTCGCTGGTGCTGATGGACGGGGAGCTGTTCGCCGCCAATAAGATCAACGACGCGTTTGTGGTGATTAGCACCGACGGTCAGCCGGACGTGCCGGTCAGCTATGAGAACCAGCCTGTCGGCAGAACCAACCGCAACGGCTACCTGCTGGTGAGCGGCGTCTCCGCCTACTATCCGGCAAGCTACAGCATCAACACCCTCAACCTGCCGGCGGACACGCGCTTAAAAGAGACGGAGCGGCGAGTGGCGATCCGCCGCCACAGCGGCTATCTGGTCGATTTTCCGATGGAGCAGGAGCGGGTGGCGAGCGTTATTCTGCATGACGCCAGCGGCCTGCCTGTCCCGGTGGGGAGCCAGGTGCGGCGTCCGTCCAGCCCTGTGGCGGTGGTGGGGTATGACGGCCTCGCCTGGCTGGAGAACCTCCATGACATCAACGCGCTGGAGGTCACCACTCCGGACGGCAAACGCTGTTACGCCACCCTGACGGTGGGCGCGAATCCGGCCCATAAGCTGCAAACCTACGGCCCGCTGCTCTGCCGGGAGGCGCCATGAAGCGCCTGCTGCTGCTTTTTCTGCTGCTGGTCAGCTCCGGTGGCTGGGCGGCCTGTACCGTCAGCACCGTCAACGCCGCCTTTGGCAGTGTCACCTCCTTTGCCGTGGGCGGCTCGAACGAGCTGGAGGTGATGGGCAGGCTGGTGGTGCGCTGCGATACCATACTCAACGTGCTGACCAACGACTCCGTCACGCTCAGCTATACGGGCGCCACCGTCTCGGCCAGTAGCCGGGCCAACCTGAAGCGCACCGATAATACGACGGTGCCAGACGTTATCCCCGTACGGCTCTGCGGGCAGACCAGTTGCGGGGGCAGCGGCGAGGTACTGATTGGTCGATCTTATACCTGGAGCGGAGGGACCCTGCTGGGGCTGCTCGGCTCCCAGCAGTACAATCTTCCCCTCTACTTTCGGACCGTGCCGGGGCAGAACGTGTCGGCAGGTCCCTACCAGGTGGTGCTAAACTTCAGCGTCAACTATAACGTTTGCGCGGCGGGAGTGGGCGTCTGCCTCAGCCCGCAGACCGGCACCGTTGCCACCAGCATCACGCTGAATATGAACGTGACCAACGACTGTAGTACCTTCTCGACCCCCAACGTCAGCTTCGGCAGTTCGCCGGTCGTGCAAAACTTCCCCACCGTTTCCCAGTCGATCGGCGTCACCTGCACCAAGGGCAGCAGCTATACCATAGGAATTAACAATGGCAGCTACGCCAGCAATAATGTTCGCTATATGGCAAGCGGCAATAACCGCCTGGCCTATGAGATTTACAAAGCGGCGACCGGCAACCGCTGGGGCAGCACCGGCAGCGAACGCTGGGCCAGTTCCGCCTCCTCCCAGGTGAGTACCGACGGGCTTTTACGCACCTATAACTACACGGCAAAGGTGCTCCCCAGCCAGACCACGCCCGCGGCGGGCACCTACACCGACACCCTGGTGGTCGACGTCGCGTTCTGAGTGCGCTTTTCCCTGACGCAAACGTAAAGTTCCCTGCGCCCCTGCCGATAACACCGTTATCAAATCGTTGAGAAGGTGTTGTATGTTGAATCGTATCCGCATAGTAACGCTGCTGATGATGGTGCTGGTCATTTTCGCACTGCTCCAGCTGATTTCCGGTGGGCTGCTCTTCTCCTCCTTAAAGCAGAATCAGGAGAGCTTCTCCGCCGCGAACGACCTGCGCCTTCGGCAAAGCGAGCTGAACCTCACCTGGGATTTGATGCTGCAGACCCGTATCAACCTGAGCCGCTCCTCGGCCAGGATGATGATGGATCCGAACAACCAGCAGAGCAGCGCGAAAACGGAGCTGCTAAAAAATGCCCGCACCACGCTTTCGCAGGCTGCGAAACACTACGACGCCTTTCAGAAGATCCCTTCGCCTGCGGTGATGGCGCAGGCGGGCGCGGCGGTAGACCAGCGCTACCAGGCCTACTTTGCCGGGCTGACGGAGCTGGTGCAGTTTCTGGAGCACGGCAATATGGAGGCCTACTTCGCCCAGCCGACTCAGGGGATGCAGAACGCCCTCGGCGCGGCAATAAGCGACTACGCCAACGCCAGCAACGGGCTCTATCACAACGCCTTTAGCGAAAGCCAGAACGACTACCGCTTTGCCAAAGCCCAGATGGTGGGACTGGCCCTGGCCCTGGCGCTGGTGCTGATCGGCGCCTGGTACGGCATCCGCCATATTCTGCTGACGCCGCTTGGCCGGGTCATGGCGCACCTGCGGGAGATAGCCGCAGGCGATCTTACCCAAACCCTCACCCTCGACGGGCGCAACGAGATTGGCGCGCTGGCGCAGAGCGTCGACCATATGCAGCGCTCGCTCATCGCCACCGTCACCGACGTGCGCGAAGGATCGGAAGCCATCTATACCGGCACCAGCGATATCGCGATGGGCAATAACGATCTCTCCTCCCGCACCGAACAGCAGGCCTCCGCCCTGGAAGAGACCGCCGCCAGCATGGAGCAGCTCACCGCGACGGTGAAACAGAATGCGGATAACGCCCGCCAGGCGTCGCAGCTGGCGCAGACCGCCTCGGAGACCGCCCTGCGCGGCGGCAAGGTGGTGGATGGCGTGGTCAACACCATGCATGACATCGCGGGCAGCTCGAAGAAGATCGCCGACATTATCAGCGTCATCGACGGTATCGCCTTCCAGACCAATATTCTCGCGCTCAACGCCGCCGTGGAAGCGGCGCGGGCGGGGGAGCAGGGGCGCGGCTTCGCGGTGGTGGCCGGGGAGGTACGTAACCTGGCGAGCCGCAGCGCCAACGCGGCGAAAGAGATTAAGACGTTAATCGAAGATTCGGTGGCGCGCGTGGATACCGGCTCGGTGCTGGTGGAGAGCGCGGGCGACACCATGCAGGAGATTGTCAACGCGATCACCCGCGTCACCGACATTATGGCGGAGATCGCCTCCGCCTCTGACGAGCAGAGCCGCGGCATCGATCAGGTGGCGCTGGCGGTATCGGAGATGGATCGCGTCACGCAGCAGAACGCCGCGCTGGTACAGCAGTCCGCCGCCGCCGCCGCGTCGCTGGAGGATCAGGCGAGTCGCCTGAAGATGGCCGTGTCGGCCTTTCGCCTGCAGAGCGTAAAAAGCACAACCTCCCGGAGCCACAACGCCGGGAGCGCGCCTCTCTTACCGCCCGTTCGCCCTCGCGCGCAGGCGGCGGGAGATAACGACAACTGGGAAACATTTTGACTGACGGTTAACCGCGGCGGCTGGCCGCTTAATGGGAGCGTGGATGTTAAATCGTATTCGTATCTCGACCACACTGTTTTTGATTCTGATCGTGTGCGGTCTGTTGCAGGTCGGCAGTAACGGGTTGTCTTTTTGGGCGTTTCGCGATGGTTATCAGAACCTGCAGGAAGTCGAGAAGAGTAATCAACAACGCGCTTCGCTCGCCCAGGTTCGGGCAGTGCTGCTGCAGGCCAGCACCGCGCTGAACAAGGCGGGTACCTTAACCGCGCTCAGCTATCCGCCGGACGACATAAAGGCGCTGATGGGCGTGGCGCGCGCCAGCCTTAAGCAGGCTGACGAGCGGTTCAAAACCTTTAGCGCCCGGGAGGCGTTAAGCGAGAGGGAAAAGGCGCTCACCGCGCAGATGCAGAAGGGCTTTGCCGCCTGGTATGGCGATCTGGCGCACCAGGCGACCTGGCTTGAGAACAACCAGCTCTCCGACTTTCTGACCGCGCCGGTGCAGACGTCGCAGGCTGCCTTTGACGACAGCTTTAACGCCTGGCAGGCGGAGAACGATCGGTTTATCGCGCGCGCAGGTGAGGTGAGCCGCACCAGCTACCAGATCTCCGGCATCATTTTTGCGGCGGCGGTGGTGCTGGCGGTGCTGCTGACCGGCGGCTCCCTTCTCTGGTCACGCACCATGATCGTGCGGCCGCTGGCGATTATCCGCAGCCATTTTGACAGTATCGCCCAGGGCGATCTGGCGCGTCCGGTGGCGGTCTATGGCAGAAATGAAATCTCCGCCATCTTTGCCAGCCTGAAGGCGATGCAGGGCTCGCTTCGCAAGACGGTGACCGAGGTGCGCGAGGGGAGTTACGCCATGCATACCGGCATCGCGGAGATCGCGGCGGGCAATAACGATCTCTCCGCCCGCACCGAGCAGCAGGCGGCGTCTCTGGCGCAGACCGCCGCCAGCATGGAGGAGCTGACCGCGACGGTGAGCCAGAACGCGGATAACGCGCGTCAGGCCTCCGATCTGGCGAAGCAGGCGGCGCAGACGGCGAAAACGGGCGGTAGCCAGGCGTCGCTGGTCGCCAGCACCATGCAGGAGATTGCCGCCAGCTCGCAGAAGATTGGCGACATTATCAGCGTGATTGATGGCATCGCCTTCCAGACCAATATTCTGGCGCTCAACGCCGCCGTGGAAGCGGCGCGGGCAGGGGAGCAGGGGCGCGGTTTCGCGGTGGTGGCCGGGGAGGTGCGTAACCTCGCCAGCCGCAGCGCCAATGCGGCGAAAGAGATTAAAGGGCTTATCGAGGAGTCGGTCGCCCGCGTGCAGCAGGGATCGGGGCTGGTGGATACCGCCGCCCGCACCATGACCGAGATTGTCACCTCGGTGACGCGCGTCAACGACATTATGGGTGAAATCGCCTCCGCCTCCGACGAACAGCGCCGGGGGATCGAGCAGGTCGCCCAGGCGGTCACCCAGATGGATCAGGTGACGCAGCAGAACGCTTCGCTGGTGGAGGAGGCTGCCACCGCGACCGACCAGCTGGCGGGCCAGGCCGACCGACTGACAGGGCTGGTGGCGGTATTTAAGGTTAAAGAGCAGGCTGAAGCAGCGGAAGTCGGACGGCCACAGGCTGTACCGGTTGTATCCTAAGGGAAGAAAGAAGGCGCTATGACATCATCACCGCCCCCGGGGCAAACGTCACTTATGTTACAGATGACCCAGCGCCTTGCGCTATCCGACGCGCATTTTCGTCGGATATGTCAGTTAATTTACCAGCGTGCCGGGATCGTGCTCGCGGATCACAAGCGTGACATGGTTTACAACCGCCTGGTGCGGCGCCTGCGCACGCTCGGGCTGGATGACTTTGGCCGCTATCTTGGAATGCTGGAGGCCAACCCGAGCAGCGCGGAGTGGCAGGCTTTTATCAACTCGCTGACCACCAACCTGACCGCCTTTTTCCGCGAAGGGCACCACTTTCCGGTGCTGGCGGATCACGCCCGCCCGCAGCGCGGGGAATACCGCGTCTGGAGCGCGGCGGCCTCCACCGGCGAGGAGCCTTACTCCATCGCCATTACCCTTGCCGATACGCTGGGGATGGCGCCGGGCCGCTTTCGCGTCTTTGCCAGCGATATCGACACCGAGGTGCTGGAGAAGGCGCGCAACGGTATCTACCGCCTGGATGAGCTGAAAACGCTCTCCCCGCAGCAGCTTCAGCGCTACTTCATGCGCGGCACCGGGCCGCATGCCGGGCTGGTGCGCGTGCGCCAGGAGCTGGCGAACCACGTGGAGTTCGCCCCCCTGAACCTGCTGGAGAAGCAGTATGGCGCGCCGGGGCCGTTTGACGCCATTTTTTGCCGTAACGTCATGATCTATTTTGACAAAGAGACGCAGCAGGCGATCCTGCGCCGCTTTGTCCCGCTGCTCAAACCCGACGGATTACTGTTTGCCGGTCATTCGGAGAATTTCAGCAACCTCGTGCGCGAGTTCAGCCTGCGCGGGCAGACGGTCTATGCGCTGAGTAAGGAAAAAGCATGAGTAAGATCAGGGTACTGTCCGTCGATGATTCCGCGCTGATGCGCCAGATCATGACCGAGATTATCAACAGCCACAGCGATATGGAGATGGTGGCGACCGCACCCGATCCGCTCGTTGCCCGGGACCTTATTAAAAAATTCAACCCGGACGTGCTGACGCTGGATGTGGAAATGCCGCGCATGGACGGTATCGAGTTTCTGGAAAAGCTGATGCGGTTGCGTCCGATGCCGGTGGTGATGGTCTCCTCGCTCACCGGGAAAGGGTCGGAGATCACCCTGCGCGCGCTGGAGCTGGGGGCGGTTGATTTCGTCACCAAGCCGCAGCTCGGCATCCGCGAGGGGATGCTGGCCTATAGCGAGACGATTGCCGACAAGATCCGCACCGCCTCCCGCGCCCGGCTGGGGGCGCACAGGCCGCTCGCCGCGCCGGTGGCGCTCAAGTCCGGACCGCTGCTCAGCTCGGAAAAGCTGCTGGCGATTGGCGCTTCAACCGGCGGAACAGAGGCGATTCGCCATGTGCTCCAGCCATTGCCGCTCTCAAGCCCGGGTATTCTCATTACGCAGCATATGCCGCCGGGCTTTACCCGCTCCTTTGCCGAACGCCTCAACAAGCTCTGTCAGATTAGCGTGAAGGAGGCTGAGGATGGCGAGCGCGTGTTGCCGGGGCATGCCTATATTGCCCCGGGGGATAAACATATGGAGCTGGCGCGCAGCGGCGCTAACTATCAGATCAAAATTCATGACGGGCCGCCGGTTAACCGGCACCGTCCGTCGGTGGATGTGCTGTTTCATTCGGTGGCGAAACACGCCGGGCGCAACGCCGTGGGGGTGATCCTGACGGGGATGGGCAACGACGGGGCCGCCGGTATGCTGGCGATGCATCAGGCTGGCGCCTGGACCATCGCGCAGAATGAAGCAAGTTGTGTGGTGTTCGGCATGCCGCGCGAGGCCATCAATATGGGTGGCGTGAGCGAAGTGGTCGATCTTAGCCAGGTAAGCCAGCAGATGCTGGCGAAAATCAGTGCCGGACAGGCGATACGTATTTAAAGAGGAGTGGGATTTTATGGCGGACAAAGAGCTTAGATTTTTGGTTGTGGATGACTTTTCCACCATGCGTCGCATCGTGCGTAACCTTCTGAAAGAGCTGGGTTTTAATAACGTAGAAGAGGCGGAGGATGGGGTGGATGCCCTCAACAAACTGCAGGCGGGCGGTTTTGGCTTTGTCATCTCTGACTGGAACATGCCAAACATGGACGGCCTGGAGCTGCTGAAAACCATTCGCGCGGATGGCAAAATGGCGGCGCTGCCGGTGCTGATGGTGACGGCGGAAGCGAAGAAAGAGAACATTATCGCCGCGGCCCAGGCGGGCGCCAGCGGCTATGTGGTGAAGCCGTTCACCGCGGCCACGCTGGAAGAGAAGCTCGGTAAGATCTTCGAGAAACTCGGCATGTGAGGTGGCGGTGATGATGCAATCTGCAATGAAACCCACAGAAGACCATTCGCCCGCCGACATAATCGCCCGTATCGGCAGCCTGACGCGCATGCTGCGCGACAGCCTGCGCGAGCTGGGCCTCGACCAGGCGATTGCCGAAGCGGCGGAAGCGATTCCCGACGCCCGCGACCGTCTCGACTATGTCGTGCAGATGACGGCCCAGGCGGCGGAGCGCGCGCTCAACAGCGTCGAAGCCTCCCAGCCGCACCAGGATGAGATGGAGAAGGGGGCGAAAGCGCTGACCCAGCGCTGGGACGCCTGGTTTGAAAATCCCATCGAGCTGGCGGATGCGCGCGAGCTGGTCACCGATACCCGCCAGTTTCTGGGAGAGGTACCGGGACACACCAGCTTCACCAACGCCCAGCTGCTGGACATCATGATGGCGCAGGATTTCCAGGACCTTACCGGTCAGGTGATCAAGCGCATGATGGATGTGATTCAGGAGATTGAGCGTCAGCTGCTGATGGTGCTGCTGGAGAACATGCCGGAACCCGCCGCGCGCCCGAAACGCGAGAACGAGAGCCTGCTCAACGGCCCGCAGCTCGACACCAGCAAGGCGGGCGTAGTCGCCAGCCAGGACCAGGTGGACGATCTGCTGGACAGCCTCGGCTTTTGATTTCCCTCTCCCCCGGCGTGGCGGGGGAGAGTGCTAAAAACCTTCGAAAAGAGCCAGGATCCTCTGGCTTTTCCCGCCATTGCTTTTTCCCGCGGCTGGCATGATAGCCATGAATTTCAGGCAGCGAGCGCACCGTGGCAGAAGATAACGAGGACAAAACAGAAGCCCCCACACCCCACCGACTTGAAAAAGCGCGTGAGGAAGGGCAGATCCCCCGTTCCAGAGAGCTGACTTCGTTGCTGATCCTGGTTGTCGGCGTGTGCATCATCTGGTGGGGCGGCGAGTCGCTTGCCCGCAGGCTGGCCGCCATGCTCGCCGCCGGGCTGCGTTTCGACCACAGCATGGTCAACGATCCGAATCTGATCCTCAGCCAAATCATTCAACTGATTAAAAACGCCATGATTGCCCTGCTGCCGCTGATTGCCGGGGTGGTACTGGTGGCGCTCGTCTCCCCGGTCATGCTGGGCGGGCTGGTCTTTAGCGGCAAATCGCTGCAGCCAAAATTCTCCAAACTCAACCCCCTGCCGGGTATTGCGCGGATGTTCTCCGCCCAGAGCGGCGCGGAGCTGGTCAAGGCGCTGCTGAAATCGGTGCTGATGGGCAGCGCCGCAGGCTTCTACCTCTGGCACAAGTGGCCGGAGATGATGCACCTGATCAGCGAATCGCCCCTCACCGCGATGGGTGATGCGCTGAATCTGGTGGGGCTTGGCGCGCTGCTGGTGGTGCTGAGCATCATTCCGATGGTGGGCTTTGACGTCTTTTTCCAGATCTACAGCCACCTGAAAAAGCTGCGCATGTCCCGCCAGGATATTCGCGACGAATATAAGCAGATGGAGGGGGACCCGCACGTGAAGGGGCGAATCCGCCAGATGCAGCGCGCCGCCGCCCGTCGTCGCATGATGGAGGATGTGCCGAAAGCGGACGTGATAGTCACTAACCCGACCCACTACTCGGTGGCGCTGCGCTATGACGAGAACAAGATGAGCGCCCCGAAGGTGGTGGCGAAGGGGGCAGGGCTTATCGCGCTGCGCATCCGTGAAATAGGAACGGAAAACCGGGTGCCGATTCTGGAGGCGCCGCCGCTGGCGCGCGCCCTCTATCGTCATGCTGAAATCGGCCAGCAGATCCCGGGGCAGCTTTACGCCGCCGTAGCGGAGGTGCTGGCCTGGGTCTGGCAGCTGAAACGCTGGCGGCTGGCGGGCGGGCAACGTCCCGTCAAACCTGACAACCTTCCGGTGCCCGAGGCGCTGGATTTTTTGAACGAGAAGGAAAGTGATGGCTAATCTGGTAGCAATGCTGCGCCTGCCCGGCAATATGAAATCGACGCAATGGCAGGTGCTGGCCGGGCCGATACTTATCCTGCTGATCCTCTCGATGATGGTTCTGCCGCTGCCGGCGTTCATCCTCGATCTGCTGTTCACCTTCAATATCGCGCTCTCCATTATGGTACTGCTGGTGGCAATGTTCACCCAGCGCACGCTGGAGTTTGCCGCCTTCCCGACCATCCTGCTCTTCACCACGCTGCTGCGCCTGGCGCTGAACGTCGCCTCCACCCGTATCATTCTGATGGAAGGGCACACCGGCGGCGCGGCGGCAGGAAAGGTAGTGGAGGCTTTCGGCCACTTCCTGGTGGGCGGTAACTTTGCCATCGGTATCGTGGTCTTTATCATCCTCGTGATCATCAACTTTATGGTTATCACCAAAGGCGCGGGGCGTATCGCGGAAGTGGGGGCGCGCTTCGTGCTGGACGGGATGCCGGGCAAACAGATGGCGATCGACGCCGATCTCAACGCCGGGCTGATTGGCGAAGAGGAGGCGAAAAAGCGCCGCTCCGAGGTGACCCAGGAGGCGGACTTTTACGGCTCCATGGACGGGGCGAGTAAATTTGTGCGCGGCGATGCCATCGCGGGCATCCTGATCATGGTGATTAACGTGGTGGGCGGCCTGCTGGTGGGGGTGCTGCAACACGGGATGGATATGGGACATGCGGCGGAGAGCTACACCCTGCTGACCATCGGCGACGGCCTGGTGGCGCAGATCCCGGCGCTGGTCATCTCCACCGCCGCGGGCGTGATCGTCACCCGCGTCAGCACCGATCAGGATGTGGGCGAGCAGATGGTGGGGCAGCTGTTCAGCAATCCCCAGGTGATGCTGCTCTCCGCAGCGGTGCTGGGGCTGCTCGGTCTGGTGCCCGGTATGCCAAACCTGGTCTTTCTGCTCTTTACCGCGGCGCTGCTGGGGCTGGCCTGGTGGATGCGCGGGCGGGAGACAAAACCGCAGGAGCCGGCGGCCCCGGTCCGGCAGCCGGAGAACACCCAGGCGGTGGAAGCCTCCTGGAACGACGTTCAACTGGAGGACTCCCTGGGCATGGAGGTGGGCTATCGCCTCATCCCGATGGTGGACTTCCAGCAGGATGGCGAACTGCTGGGCCGCATCCGCAGCATCCGTAAGAAATTTGCCCAGGATATGGGCTTCCTGCCGCCGGTGGTGCATATTCGCGACAATATGGATCTGCCGCCCGCCCGCTACCGCATCCTGATGAAAGGGGTGGAGATTGGCAGCGGAGACGCCTATCCGGGGCGCTGGCTGGCAATTAACCCCGGCACCGCCGCGGGCACGCTGCCGGGCGAACAGACGATCGACCCCGCCTTTGGGCTGGCGGCTATCTGGATCGAGAGCGCCCTGAAAGAGCAGGCGCAGATCCAGGGCTATACGGTGGTGGAGGCGAGCACCGTGGTGGCGACCCACCTTAACCACCTTATCGGCCAGTTCGCCGCCGAGCTGTTTGGGCGCCAGGAGGCGCAGCAGCTGCTGGATCGCGTGACCCAGGAGATGCCGAAGCTGACCGAAGATCTGGTGCCGGGGGTCGTGACGCTCACCACCCTGCATAAGGTGCTGCAAAATCTGCTGGATGAGAAAGTGCCGATCCGCGATATGCGCACCATTCTGGAGACGCTGGCGGAGCACGCGCCGCTACAGAGCGATCCGCACGAGCTGACCGCCGTGGTGCGCGTGGCGCTGGGACGAGCCATCACTCAGCTGTGGTTCCCGGGCAGCGGAGAGGTGCAGGTCATCGGCCTGGATACGCCGCTGGAGCGGCTGTTGCTGCAGGCGCTGCAGGGGGGCGGCGGGCTGGAGCCCGGTCTGGCGGATCGGCTGCTGGCGCAGACCCAGGAGGCGCTGGGCCGTCAGGAGATGCTCGGCGCGCCGCCGGTGCTGCTGGTCAACCATGCCCTGCGTCCGCTGCTCTCCCGCTTCCTGCGCCGCAGCCTGCCGCAGCTGGTGGTGCTCTCTAATATGGAGCTGTCCGATAACCGGCATATCCGCATGACGGCAACGATAGGAGGTAAGTGATGCGTAACTGGCTCTGGCTGCTCTTTTTACCGCTGGCGGCAGAGGCGGCGGGAGAGGGGAGCTGGCAGGCGAGCAGTATCGGCCTGACCCTGAACCACCGTGGCGTGGCCGCCTCGTCGCGGGTGCTGGCGCCCGCGACGCCGGTTTCCGGTCAGATGACGCTGGTGGCCTGGCGCTACCAGCTCATCGGCCCAACGCCCGCCGGTTTGAGGGCGCGTCTCTGCTCCCAGTCCCGTTGCACCGAGCTGGATGGCGAAAGCGGCACTACGCACGCCTTTAGCGGCGTGCCCGCCGTTGAACCGTTGCGTTTTATCTGGGAGGTGCCCGGCGGCGGGCGTCTGATCCCCGCCCTGAAAGTGCAGCGTAATGAGGTGATTGTTAACTACCGCTAACCGCCCGTCTTTTCGCCATTTTTCAGCAGAACCTGAACGCAGATCGCAAAAATGGCCCCTCCTTTTGATGCAAAAGAAACGCTGTTTTATAAATCAGTGAAGCGCGTATTGGCTCTCTTTGCATTTTTGCCATCCCTGGCCTGGGGGTGGCAAAAACAGAAAGGTATCAACATAGCGATGCTTTTACTGTAGCCGTGTAAAAACTCCCGATGAGGTCTGTTTACAGGGAGTCTCCCAACACTCACAGGGTTGACGGCAATGAAAAAACGTAAAATCGGACTCGTAAACTATTTAGCGTACGGGTCAGGCGACTTCCTCGGGGCAGGCACGACAGCCCTCACCGCCGCCTGGCTGTTATATTTTTACACGACCTTCTGCGGGCTCTCCCCGATTCAGGCGACCTTCATTTTTGCCGCCGCCAGGGTGCTGGACGCGGTGGTCAGCCCCCTGATGGGCTTTCTGACCGATAACTTCGGCTCGACCTGGTTTGGTAAACGCTTCGGTCGCCGTAAATTCTTTATCCTGCTCGGTATTCCCTGCGTATTCAGCTATTCGCTGATGTGGGTTGGCGAGATGAGCTTCTGGTACTACCTGCTCACCTATCTGCTGTTCGATATCATCTACACCATGATCCTGGTGCCTTATGAGACGCTGGTGCCGGAGATGACCGATGATTTCAAACAGAAGACCAAATTTTCCGGCGCGCGCATTTCGATGGCGCAAATGTCGGCGATCCTGGCTTCGTTCCTGCCGGGGATCCTGCTGACCCACTTCGGCAAAGACAACGCCATCTCCTTCTTTTACGCAAGCCTGGTCTTCTCCGTTCTTTGCGCGGTGATGCTTATCCTTGTCTGGTGCTTCACCTGGGAGCGGCCGCGTGAAGAGTGGACCGAAGCGGCGCTGCGCGCCGAAGAGGAGAAGAAGCAGCTGACCTTAAGTCAGAGCATCAACCGCCTGATTATCGAACTCAGCTCCACCCTGCGCATCAAGATCTTCCGCCAGCATCTGGGGATGTACCTCGGCGGCTATATCGCCCAGGATGTCTTTAATGCAGTCTTTACCTATTACGTGGTCTTTGTGCTGATGCAGGAAGCGTCCATGGCTTCTAACCTGCTGGGCACCATGGCGACCTTCCAGTTTATCGCCGTAATCGGCATGATCCCGCTCTGCATTCGCTTTGGGCCGGCTCCTTCCTACCGTATGGTGGTGGTACTGTTCGGTCTCGCCTCGCTCTCCTATGCACTGCTCTACTATGCCGGTCTGAGCGATATCTATTCTCTGCTGCTGCTGGTATCGGCGATTGCCGGTCTGGGACGCGGCGGTATCAACTACGTGCCGTGGAACACCTACACCTACATTGCCGACGTGGATGAAGTCATTACCGGTCAGCGCCGGGAGGGGATCTTCGCCGGGATCATGACCCTGACCCGCAAGGCCTCCCAGGCCGGGGCGGTGATGCTGGTGGGGATCGTGATGCAGATGTCCGGCTTCGTCAGCGGCCAGAAAGTTCAGCCTGCAGAGGTGAGCCACACCATTCTGATGATCTTAAGCGTGGGTACGCTGCTGGTGCTCGCCTGCGGTTTCCTGGTCTCGCTGCGCTTTAAGCTCAACCTGCAAACCCACAGCACCCTGCGTGAAGAGACCGCCAGAATGCGCGAGTCCGGGCGCGCAATGCCCGAGGCGATAACGCCGCAGGCCCGCGCCACGGTGGAGATGCTGGCCGGGATGCCGTACGAGTCGCTGTGGGGCAATAACAATATCGGCTATCTGAATCGTAATAAACCGGCTGCGCCTTCCCTGAAGCCCGGCGCGGTCCTGAATTCGACATATCACAGAGGTTAAGAATATGAAGGTTTGGCCTGTCAAACATAGCCCATTACTCTGCCAGCCGGAGCGCTTTATCGCCCGGGATGAGCTGAAATCGCTGATTGAAAAGGTGACCCATAATCTGGTGAACATCCATGACAAAACCGGCGAATTTTTACTGCGGCTGGATGACGGACGCGTGATTGACACCAAAGGCTGGGCAGGCTGGGAGTGGACACACGGCGTTGGCCTTTACGGTATCTGGCAGTATTACTGCCAGACCGGGGATGTCGCCATGCGCGACATTATCGACAGCTGGTTTACCGAACGTTTCAGCGAGGGGGCAACCACCAAAAACGTCAACACCATGGCGCCGTTTCTGACCCTGGCGTATCGCTATGAAGAGACGAAAAACCCCGCCTGGCTGCCGTGGCTGGAGAGCTGGGCGGAGTGGGCGATGTACGAGATGCCGCGCACCGAACATGGCGGTATGCAGCACATCACCCTGGCGGAAGAGAATCACCAGCAGATGTGGGATGACACGCTGATGATGACGGTGCTGCCGCTGGCGAAAATCGGCAAGCTGCTGGATCGCCCCGCGTATGTTGAAGAGGCCATCTATCAGTTCCTGCTGCATATCCAGAACCTGATGGACCGGGAAACCGGGCTGTGGTTCCACGGCTGGAACTACGAAGGCCACCATAACTTTGCCAAAGCACGCTGGGCGCGCGGCAACAGCTGGCTGACCATCGTGATCCCCGATTTTATCGAGCTGGTGGATCTGCCTGAAGAGAGCGCCGTACGCCGTTATCTGCTCCAGGTCCTGAACGCGCAGATCGCCGCGCTGGCGAAATGCCAGGATGAGAGCGGCCTGTGGCATACGCTGCTGGATGATAACAACTCCTACCTGGAGGCATCCGCAACGGCCGGTTTTGCCTATGGCATTCTGAAGGCGGTACGTAAGCGCTATGTTCCGGCGGAGTATGCGACCGTGGCGGAGAAGGCGATTCGCGGGATTGTGAAAAATATCTCCCCGGAAGGAGAGCTGCTGCAGACGTCGTTTGGTACCGGGATGGGGAGCGATCTGGAGTTTTATCGCCAGATCCCGCTCACCTCCATGCCGTACGGGCAGGCGATGGCCATTCTCTGTCTGACGGAATATTTACGGAAATATTTCTGATAAAAAAAACCGGCATTTGCCGGTTTTTTATTGGCTATTTCCCCGGTGGCGCTGCGCTTACCGGGGCTACAAACGGTGGTATCGGTTTAACAGTCTTTGTAGGCCTGATAAGCGAAGCGCCATCAGGCATTTTCCCCGGTGGCGCTGCGCTTACCGGGGCTACAAGCGGTGGTATCGGTTTAATAGTCTTTTGTAGGCCTGATAAGCGAAGCGCCATCAGGCATTTTCCCCGGTGGCGCTGCGCTTACCGGGGCTACAAACGGTGGTATCGGTTTAATAGTCTTTGCAGGCATGATAAGCGAAGCGCCATCAGGCATTTTCCCCGGTGGCGCTGCGCTTACCGGGGCTACAAGCGGTGGTATCGGTTTAACAGTCCTTTGTAGGCCTGATAAGCGAAGCGCCATCAGGCATTTTCCCCGGTGGCGCTGCGCTTACCGGGGCTACAAGCGGTGGTATCGGTTTAACAGTCTTTGCAGGCCTGATAAGCGAAGCGCCATCAGGCATTTTCCCGCACCATTAAAACAGTTACATACGCTCTACGGTTTCGATACCCAGGGTATCCAGACCCAGCTTCAGGGTTTTCGCCGTCAGCTGCGCCAGCTTCAGACGGCTGTTACGTACCGCTTCGCTCTCAGCGGAAAGAATCGGGCAGTGCTCGTAGAAGCCAGAGAAGAGGCCGGCCACATCGTACAGATAAGCGCACATCACGTGCGGCGTACCGTCGCGGGCCACGATGGAGAGCGTCTCTTCAAACTGCAGCAGACGCGCCGCCAGCTGCGCTTCACGATCTTCATTCAGCAGAACGGCCGCGTTAGCCAGCACGCTTTCATCGATGTTCGCTTTACGGAACACGGAGAGCACGCGGGTGTAGGCATACTGCATATACGGCGCGGTATTGCCCTCGAACGCCAGCATATTGTCCCAGTCGAAGATGTAGTCGGTGGTGCGGTTTTTGGAGAGATCCGCATATTTCACCGCCCCGATACCCACCGCGTTCGCCAGTTTCTCCAGCTCGTCCGCCGGCATATCCGGGTTCTTCTCCGCCACCAGGCGACGGGCGCGCTCCAGCGCTTCGTCCAGCAGGTCAGCCAGCTTCACCGTCCCGCCCGCGCGGGTTTTGAACGGTTTGCCATCTTTGCCCAGCATCATGCCGAACATATGGTGTTCCAGCGGTACGGAGTCCGGCACATAGCCCGCCTTACGCACGATCGTCCACGCCTGCATCAGGTGCTGGTGCTGACGGGAGTCGATGTAATAGAGCACACGATCCGCATGCAGCGTCTCGTAGCGATATTTCGCACAGGCGATGTCGGTGGTGGTGTAAAGATAGCCGCCATCCTTTTTCTGGATGATAACGCCCATCGGTTCGCCTTCCTTGTTTTTGAACTCATCAAGGAAAACCACCGTCGCGCCATCACTCTCCACCGCCAGCCCTTTGGCCTTCAGATCGGCCACGATGCCCGGCAGCATCGGGTTATAGAGGCTTTCACCCATCACGTCGTCGCGGGTGAGCGTCACGTTGAGACGATCGTAGGTGATCTGGTTCTGGGACATGGTAATGTCCACCAGCTTGCGCCACATCTCAAGGAAATACGTATCGCCGCCCTGCAGCTTAACCACATAGCTGCGCGCGCGCTCGGCGAACGCTTCGTCTTCGTCGTAGTGCTTTTTCGCTTCGCGGTAAAACCCTTCCAGATCCGCCAGCGCCATTTCGCCCGCGTTCTCCTGCTGCTGCTTTTCCAGATACGCAATCAGCATCCCGAACTGGGTGCCCCAGTCGCCCACGTGGTTGGCGCGGATCACCTTATGGCCCAGGAACTCAAGGGTACGAACGGCCGCATCGCCGATAATAGTGGAGCGCAGATGGCCCACGTGCATCTCTTTCGCCACGTTCGGCGCCGAGTAATCGACCACGACGGTCTGCGCGTCGGGCTGGCTGACGCCAAGGCGGTCGGACTTCAGCGCCGCTTCCACATTCTGCGCCAGGAACGCCGGGTCAAGGAAAATGTTGATAAAGCCCGGACCGGCAATCTCGGTTTTGCTGGCGATACCGGCGAGATCCAGATGAGACAGTACCTGTTCTGCGAGCTGTCGCGGCGGCATGCCCAGTTTTTTAGCTACTGCCATCACGCCATTAGCCTGATAGTCGCCAAACTGCACCTTCGCTGACTGACGAACCTGCGGCTCGCAATCCGCAGGCGCGCCTGCGGCAATCAGTGCCTGACTGACTTTTTCGGAGAGAAGAGACTGAATATTCACCTGGATACCTTACATTTTCGCTGCGGGCAATCACTTCCCCGCGCAAGTTAAAGAATTAGGGCGGGAGTATACTGCAAATGGCCTTTGCCGTCAGCACTCCGCGCGCCGGGAGCGGATCGGAAAACCGTGGCGTTAAAGCTGCATAAGCATGCAGTCGCCGCGCCGGAAAATCAGCGGTTGGTCGGGCGGGCGCAACGGGGTAAATTAGCGCCTTTCAATCTGTTTAAGAGAGGCAACGATGGCGAACTGGCAATCCATTGAAGAACTGCATGATATTTCAGCTGATTTACCCCGATTCACCCAGGCGTTCACAGAACTTGCCACTCGTCTCGGTCTGGATATTGCGCCGCTTGCGGCCGATCACATCTCCCTGCGCTGCCACCAGAACGCCACGGCGGAGCGCTGGCGCAAGGGATTTGAGCAGTGCGGCGAGCTGTTGTCGGAGAATATCATTAACGGGCGGCCTATCTGCCTCTTCCGGCTGCGCCAGCCGGTCTGCGTCGCCCACTGGCAGTTTCACGTGGTGGAGCTGCCCTGGCCCGGCGAAAAGCGCTATCCCCATGAAGGCTGGGAGCATATCGAGATTGTCCTCCCCGGCGAGCCGGAGACGCTGAATGCCCGCGCCCTGGCACTGCTAAGCGATGAAGGACTCAGCCAGCCGGGGATTGCGGTCAAAACCAGCTCGCCAAAAGGGGAACGCGAGCGGCTGCCTAACCCGACGCTTGCCGTTACCGACGGTAGCGTGACGGTGAAGTTCCACCCCTGGACCATCGAACAAATTATCGCCAGTGAAGCGTAGGCGGCAGACGAATGTGAGCGGGCTCCGGGTCTGATGCCCGCCGGCATGGCATGATGTGGCGAGTTTTGACGAGTCAGGAGAGAGGGATGGCGCTACTGGAGATCTGCTGTTACAGCGAAGCCTGTGCGGTAACGGCGCAACATAACGGGGCGGACCGCATTGAGCTGTGCGCTTCGCCGAAAGAGGGCGGGCTTACCCCCTCATACGGCGTGCTGAAATCGGTCCGTTCCCGGGTGACAATTCCGGTTCACCCCATTATTCGTCCCCGGGGCGGCGACTTTTGCTACTCCGCAGAGGAGTTTCGCGCCATGCTGGAGGATATCGCTCTGGTGCGCGATCTGGGCTTCCCTGGTCTGGTGGTCGGGGTACTGGATGAAGAGGGAAGGGTAGATATGGCGCGGATGCGTCAGGTGATGGCCGCCTCTCAGGGGCTATCGGTAACTTTTCATCGCGCCTTCGATATGTGCGCCAGTCCGCAGCAAGCCTTTGATAGTCTGGCGGAACTGGGGGTGGCAAGGGTGCTCACCTCGGGGCAACAGCCGACGGCTGAAAAAGGATTGCAATTAATTATGGAACTAAACCGCGAATCCGGTGTTCCAATAATAATGGCGGGCGCAGGAGTTCGCGCCAGCAATCTGGAGCTATTTATACGCGCCGGGGTGAAAGAGCTGCATAGCTCAGCAGGCAGATGGACGCCTTCACCCATGCGCTATCGCAATACAGGGTTGTCAATGTCGACGGATGCCGCGGCGGATGAATATTCGCGCTACGGTGTGGATGGAGAGTCGGTTGCGGTAATGAAATCACTAATTGATCGTTATCACGTGTAGCAACGTACCGATTTTTACCGCGCATCATGTCGCCCAATATGATGCTTGCTCGTACCAGGCCCCTGCAATTTCAACAGGGGCCTTTTTTTATCCTTTTTTCGCCCGCGTTACGGGCTGGTCGCCCACAGTTCGCAATGTTTTTGCACCAGCGACGTGAGGGAGCCGCCGTCGAGGATAAAGTCCCGCATCCGCTGCGCCTCGCTTTTCTCCTGTTTCAGCATCTGCGCGATTTCGTTAATGGCGCTCATGCCGCCCAGCTTTTCCGCCGACGGCGCGACCCGCTCCAGAAGCCAGGCCATATCCTCGGCAATCGTGCGCTGTTCGCCCGTATGGACATCCGTCAGAATGCCCTGCAGCCCAAAGCGGCACGCCTGGAAGCGGTTAAATTTATAAAGAAGATAGTCGCGCTCCTGGTGTTTGTAAGGCCGCTCGGTCAGGAGCCAGTGGGCCGTCGCCTGGATCAGGCCGGTAATGTTGATGGCATGGGAGAGGGTCAGCGGCGTATCCATCACTCTCACCTCCACGGTGCCGAAATGCGGGCTGGGTCGGATATCCCAGTGCAGATCCTTAATGCTGTCGATCATGCTGGTATAGCTCAGGCGGCGAAACAGCCCTTCAAACTCCTGCCAGTTGCTCACCCAGGGCAGGTGGCCGTTGTCGGGGAAGGCGGAAAAAATATTGAGCCGCGACGAGGCGAAGCGGGTGTCGCTGCCCTGCATATAGGGCGAGGCTGCCCCCAGCGCGATAAAGTGCGGCACAAAGCGCGACAGGCCGTGCAGCAGATAGATGGCGTCATCGCCGTTCTGGCAGCCCACGTGGACATGCTGACCAAAGACGGTCGCCTGCTGAACCAGATAGCCGAACATCTCCAGCGTGCGGTTATAGCGCTCGTCGTCGCAAACTTCCTGGCGCTGCCACTTCTGGAAGGGGTGGGTACCCCCGCCGCAGATCTGCACGTGATGTTCCGCCGCGGCGCGCAGGATCACCTGCTGCATGGCGGAAAACTGCGCTGCCGCCTGGTCGATGTTCTGGCAGACGCCCGTGGCGATTTCCAGCATGCTTTCGGTGATATCGTGTTTAACTTCACCCCCCTTGATATCAGCCTTTACGGCGTCAATCAGTTGCGACGAGTCCTGGCTCAGGTCGTAGACAGGCGGATTGACCACCTGCAGCTCCAGCTCAACGCCGAGTGTGAAGGGTTCGGAAACATGAAAATCGGGTAAGGGCATAGCGCGCTCCGTTGTCTGTATTAGCTTAAGTATAGTCACCCGGCCAGGGGGGCGCGGCGCTGGATGGGCGCGATGCATTTTTTCGGAATGAGCGAAACGGCTGGCTGCTTTTTACTCGCCTTTTGACCAAAGCCGTAGTCGCCGCGGGCGTTGTGCTTTACACTGCGCGCTGCAAAAATTTGAGAGTCTATTTTCAGGCGGTAACGGTAATGAACGGAACAATCACAACGTGGTTTAAAGAGAAAGGCTTTGGCTTTATCAGAGATGAAAACGGCGACAATCGCTACTTTCACGTGATTAAGGTCGCGAATCCGGAGCTCATCAAGAAAGATGCAGCCGTGACCTTCGAGCCTGGCACCAATAACAAGGGGCTCTCTGCGTATGCGGTAAAAGTTGTCCCGGAAAGTAAGTACATCTATATCGCAGGCGAGCGCCTGAAGCTCGCTTCGATAAAATCCTTCGTGGTCTTTAGCGAAGAGGTGCCCGTCGAGAGCGGTATTGATAAAGAGAACGCGGTGTTGTCGGTCGGGATATTGATGAATAATATCAAACCCAAATCCACCGCGAAGCCGGGCGAAATGCGCACGGTGAAGAAGCTCGCGATTACGACCTTCCAGAAAACGACCCATATCTTCTCCGAAGATGAGATTGATATCGACGCCACTATTAAACTTCTGAAGTAAGCCTGCTATAACAGAGAGCTACCCCCTTCAGGAGTCACCGCCGTGCCCGAACTTAATCAGTATGGTCAACTTGTTAACGATCCCGTTCCCGACTGGCATGGCGCCGGCGTGCTAACGCGCACGCCGCTGACGGGCGTCTGGTGCGCCCTTGAGCCGCTGGACGCCGGGCGTCACGCCGCGGATCTCTTTGACGCTTACGCGCTGGGTGATAACAGCGACTGGACCTGGCTTGCCAGCGTCCAGCCTGAGAGCGTAGAGGCCACCGCGCGCTGGGTAGAGGGTAAAGTCGGGGATGCGGCGCTGGTGCCTTATGGGGTCATCGACTTACGCTCAGGGCATGCGGTGGGGCTGGTCTGCTACATGGCGATTGAGCGGATGGCGGGCTCGGTAGAGATTGGCCACGTCACCTGGTCGCGCAAAATGAAAAACAGCACCATCGGCACCGAGGCGGTCTGGCTGCTGCTGAAAAATGCCTTCGAAACAGGCTACCGCCGCGTCGAGTGGAAGTGTGATTCGATGAACGTTGCTTCACGCAAAGCGGCGGAGCGGCTGGGCTTTGTCCGGGAAGGGCGTCTGCGCCAGAAGCTGGTGCGCAAAGGGCGCAACCGGGACAGCGATATGCTCTCCATCATTGACGGCGAGTGGCCGCAAAGAGACATGGAGCTGCGGGCCTGGCTGGCGGCGGAGAATTTTGACGGGGAAGGGCGGCAGGTCAGGCGGCTTGAGGAATTTCGGAAATAATTTCCCCTCACCCCAGCCCTCTCCCCAAAGGGGAGAGGGGGTTCAAGTTCCCTCTCCCCTTTGGGGAGAGGGTTAGGGTGAGGGGAGCAGTTCGCACTCAGCGGCGAACCGGTGCCCCGTTCGCCACATAATAGGCCGCCGTGCTCTTCGCCAGCGGCTCGCGCCCGCGGATCGCGTCGGCAATCTTCTCGCCAATCATGATGGTGGTGGCGTTCAGGTTGCCGGTAATAATCTGCGGCATAATCGACGCATCCACCACGCGTAACCCTGCCAGCCCGTGAACGCGGCCTTCACCGTCGACTACCGCCATCTCGTCATAACCCATCTTGCAGGTGCCACACGGATGGAAGGCGGTTTCGGCGTGATTACGTACAAACTCGTCCAGCTGTTCGTCCGTCTGGCATTCAACGCCCGGGCTGATTTCACGGCCACGATATTTGTCCAGCGCCGGCTGGTGCATGATCTCGCGGGTGATGCGGATCGCGTCGCGGAACTCCTGCCAGTCCTGTTTGTGGGACATATAGTTAAACAGGATCGCCGGATGCTGGTGCGGATCGCGGGATTTGATGCGCACATGCCCGCGGCTCGGGGAGCGCATGGAGCCAACGTGGCACTGGAAGCCATGCTCCTTCACCGCGTTCGAGCCGTTATAGTTAATCGCCACCGGCAGGAAGTGGTACTGAATGTTCGGCCACTCGAACTCCTCGCGGCTGCGGATAAACCCGCCCGCTTCGAAGTGATTGCTCGCGCCCAGGCCGGTGCCGCCAAACAGCCATTCGGCGCCAATCTTCGGCTGGTTCCACCACTGCAGGGCCGGGTAGAGGGAGACTGGCTCCTTACACTCATACTGGAGATACATCTCCAGGTGATCCTGTAAGTTTTCCCCCACGCCGGGTAAATCATGTACTAGCGGAATATCGAACTGCTTCAGCAGCTCAGCGTTGCCGACGCCGGAGCGCTGCAGAATTTGCGGAGAGGCAATCGCCCCGGCACACAGCAATACCTCTTTGTTTGCCGTCGCGTTGGATGGGATAGTGCTTTCGCCCTCCAGCCACTCAACGCCCACTGCGCGCTTGCCGTCAAAAATAATGTGATCGGTCATGGCGTGGGTGCGGATGGTCAGGTTCGGGCGCGGTTTCGCCTGGTCCAGATAGCCGCGCGCGGTGCTGGCGCGTCGGCCCTGCGGCGTCACGGTACGATCCATCGGGCCGAAGCCCTCCTGCTGATAGCCGTTAAGATCGTCGGTGCGCGGGTAGCCCGCCTGCACGCCCGCTTCCACCATCGCCTCAAACAGCGGGTTCACGCCCGGCTTCGAGGTGGTAACGCTCACCGGACCGTCGCCGCCGTGGTAGTCGTTTGGCCCCACGTCGCGGGTCTCTGCCTTACGGTAATAGGGCAGGCAGTTGAGATAGCTCCAGTGCTCCAGACCCGGTTCTTTCGCCCAGTTGTCCAGATCCATCGCGTTGCCGCGTACATAGCACATACCGTTGATAAGCGACGAGCCGCCCAGCCCTTTACCGCGTCCGCACTCCATGCGGCGGTTATTCATAAACGGCTCTGGCTCGGTTTCATAGGCCCAGTTGTAGCGCTTCCCCTGCAGCGGATATGCCAGTGCGGCAGGCATCTGGGTGCGAAAGTCAAAGCGGTAATCCGGGCCGCCTGCTTCCAGCAGCAGGACGCTGGTGTTCGGATCTTCCGTCAGTCGTGTAGCCAGAACGTTGCCGGCAGAGCCGGCCCCGATAATGATGTAATCAAATTGCAAATAAACCTCCCGGTTAAAATATGGACTGGAATTTACCCATCTCAACCTGGATGGACTTCACCTGTGTATAGCTTTGCAGCGTCATGACGCCATTCTCGCGGCCAATGCCGGAGTGTTTGTAGCCGCCCACCGGCATTTCAGCAGGGGATTCGCCCCATGTATTGATCCAGCAGATGCCCGCCTCGAGCTGATGAATGGCGCCGTGCGCGCGGTTCAGATCGGCCGTCACAACGCCCGCCGCCAGACCGTAATCGGTAGCATTGGCGCGACGAATGGCTTCTTCATCGGTTTCAAAGGTGAGGATGGACATCACCGGGCCGAAGATCTCTTCGCGCACGATGGTCATCTCGTCGGTGCAGTCGGTAAACACGGTCGGGGCCACCCACGCGCCGTTATCAAACCGGTCACCCTTCAGCACGTCGCCGCCGCAGAGCACGCGCGCGCCTTCCTCTTTGCCTTTGGCGATATAGCGCATCACGCTGTCGCGGTGCGGGAAGCTGACCATCGGGCCAAAGTTGGTGCGTTCATCGAACAGATCGCCCGCGCGGATGCGGCCCACGCGCTCAACGATCTTCTGCTCAAATTCCGCCTTAAACTTCGCGGGTACAAACACGCGGGTGCCGTTGGTGCATACCTGGCCGGAGCTGAAGAAGTTCGCCATCATGGCGATGTCTGCCGCGAGATCCAGAGAAGCGTCGTCAAACACTATCAGCGGGGATTTACCGCCCAGCTCCATCGTCACCTCTTTCAGGGACGAGGCCGCGGCGTTCGCCATCACCTTTTTGCCGCTGGCGACGCCGCCGGTAAATGAGACTTTGGCGATGCCCGGATGCTCGGTCAGGTACTGTCCGGTCTCTGCGCCCACACCCGGCAGAACGTTAAACACGCCGTCCGGCAGGCCCGCTTCGGTGTAGATCTCCGCCAGTTTCAGGGCGGTAAGCGGCGTGACTTCGCTCGGCTTGAAGATCATCGCGTTACCCGCCGCCAGCGCCGGGGCCGATTTCCACAGGGCGATCTGGATGGGGTAGTTCCATGCGCCGATGCCCGCCACCACGCCCAGCGGCTCGCGCCGGGTATAGACGAACGAGGTGTCGCGCAGCGGGATCTGGCTGCCTTCCAGCGCCGGGATCAGCCCCGCGTAGTACTCCAGCACGTCCGCGCCGGTGACGATGTCGACGGTCGAGGTTTCAGAAAACGCTTTACCGGTGTCGAGGGTTTCAAGCGTTGCCAGCTCATCGTTACGTTCGCGCAGGATATCGACGGCGCGACGCAAAATGCGTGAGCGCTCCATGGCGGTCATCGCCGCCCAGATTTTCTGCCCGCGCGTAGCGCTCTCTACAGCGCGGTCAACGTCTTCTCGCCCGGCGGCCTGTACGCTCGCCAGGACTTCACCGTTCGCCGGGTTGATGGTCTCGAAGGTGCGACCGCTGGTGGCGGATATATAACCACCATTAATGTAAAGCTGCTGTTCTGCCATTCGGGACATAAATTCTCCTCGGTTATTCGGTCTTTAAATGCTGGCTGATAAAGTGGCTGGTGAGCGCACGGGCGCGGGTGTGATCCAGCGGCTTACCGCTCAGCGCCGCGCGCAGCCAGAGACCGTCGATCAGAGCGGCGAGCCCGTAGCCCGCCTCTTCAGCCTGTTCACGCGGCAGCTCGCGGCGGAACTCGCAGATCAGGTTCGACAGCAGACGGCGGCTGCTCACCTGCTGCAGGCGATAGAGCATCGGCTGGTGCATGCTGCTCGCCCAGAAGGCCAGCCAGGCCTTCATTGCCGCACCGCTGACCTGAGTCTCATCGAAATTGCCGTCGACAATTGCCTGTAAGCGCTGCTCTGCGCTGGCGTTCGCCACGGCGCGTAAACGGTTCAATACCGCGTCGCGCAACTGACCGGTGATGTCGCGCATGGTCGCTTCCAGCAGACCGTTTTTGTCCTGGAAATAGTGACTGACGATCCCTGTGGAGACGCCCGCCCGCCGGGCGATCTGCGCGATGGTGGCGTCATGCATTCCTACTTCGTTTATTGCGGCCAGCGTGGCGTCGATCAGCTGCCTGCGCCGGATCGGCTGCATCCCCAGTTTGGGCATTCTTGCCACTCCATTCATCAGCGTTGGTTAACTATTAGAACGGTTTTTGATTGGACGTTCAATATAAAATGTGTCTTAATTGTTGCGCTTTTTGGTTTTAATAGTTACAAAAAACATAAGGGTACTGGATGACAGATCTCACGCAGACCAGAGAAAAAGACAAAATCAATCCGGTGGTTTTCTATACCTCCGCCGGACTTATTTTGTTGTTTTCCCTGATGACGCTCTTTTTTAGCGACTTTTCCGCCGAGTGGATTGGGCGCACTCTGAACTGGGTCTCTAAAACCTTCGGCTGGTATTACCTGCTGGCCGCCACGCTCTATATCGTCTTTGTGGTCTGTATCGCCTGTTCGCGGTTTGGTTCGGTAAAGCTCGGGCCGGAGCACTCCCGGCCGGAGTTCAGCCTGCTGAGCTGGGCGGCGATGCTTTTTGCCGCCGGGATTGGTATCGACCTGATGTTCTTCTCCGTGGCCGAACCGGTCACCCAGTATATGCAGCCGCCGGAAGGGGCGGGGCAGACCATCGAGGCCGCGCGCCAGGCGATGGTCTGGACGCTATTTCACTATGGACTGACCGGCTGGGCGATGTATGCCCTGATGGGAATGGCGCTCGGTTACTTTAGCTACCGTTATAATTTGCCCCTCACTATCCGCTCCGCGCTCTATCCCATTTTCGGCAAAAAAATCAACGGCCCGATCGGTCACAGCGTGGATATCGCAGCGGTGATCGGCACCATTTTTGGTATCGCCACGACGCTCGGCATCGGCGTGGTACAGCTTAACTACGGTCTCAGCGTGCTGTTTGATATTCCCGACTCGATAGGGGCCAAAGCGGCGCTGATTGCGCTGTCGGTGATTATCGCCACGATTTCCGTGACGTCGGGCGTGGATAAGGGGATCCGTATCCTTTCAGAGCTCAACGTCGCGCTGGCGCTGGGGTTGATTCTGTTTGTCCTCTTTATGGGCGACACCTCGTTCCTGCTCAATGCGCTGGTGCAGAACGTAGGGGATTACATCAACCGTTTCACCGGCATGACGCTCAACAGCTTCGCCTTCGATCGTCCGGTGGAGTGGATGAACAACTGGACGCTCTTCTTCTGGGCGTGGTGGGTGGCCTGGTCGCCGTTTGTCGGCCTCTTCCTGGCGCGGATTTCACGCGGGCGTACCATCCGCCAGTTCGTGATGGGAACGCTGATCATCCCGTTTACCTTCACCCTGCTGTGGCTGTCCATCTTCGGCAACAGCGCGCTGTATGAGATCATCCACGGTAACGCGACCTTTGCCCAGGAGGCGATGACGCACCCGGAGCGCGGCTTCTACAGCCTGCTGGCGCAGTACCCGGCCTTTACCTTCAGCGCTTCGGTCGCCACCATTACCGGCCTGCTCTTTTACGTCACCTCGGCGGATTCCGGCGCGCTGGTACTGGGGAACTTCACCTCGAAGCTGAAGGACATTAACAGCGACGCGCCGAACTGGCTGCGCATCTTCTGGTCGGTGGCGATTGGCCTGCTGACGCTCGGAATGCTGATGACCAACGGTATTTCCGCGCTGCAGAACACCACGGTGATCATGGGCCTGCCGTTCAGCTTTGTGATCTTCTTCGTGATGGCGGGGCTGTATAAATCGCTCAAGGTGGAAGATTACCGCCGCGAAAGTGCCAGCCGCGATACCGCGCCGCGCCCGCTGGGCCATCATGACAGGCTGAGCTGGAAGAAGCGTCTGTCGCGCCTGATGAACTATCCCGGCACCCGCTATACCGCGCAGATGATGGAGACCATCTGCTTCCCGGCCATGGAAGAGGTGGCCCAGGAGTTAAGGCTTCGCGGCGCGCACGTGGAGCTGACGCGACTGCTGCCGGAGGAGGGGGAGACGCTGGGGCATCTGGATCTGAAGGTGCACATGGGCGACGAGCAGAACTTTGTCTACCAGATCTGGCCGCAGCAATATTCGGTGCCGGGCTTTACCTACCGCGCCCGCAGCGGGAAATCGACCTACTACCGGCTGGAGACCTTCCTGCTGGAGGGAAGCCAGGGCAACGATCTGATGGATTACAGTAAGGAGCAGGTGATCACGGATATTCTGGATCAGTATGAAAAGCACCTGAACTTTATCCATCTGCACCGGGAAGCGCCGGGAAATAGCGTGATGTTTCCGGATGTTTAAACAAAATCTGAAAACATAAGTATATCTGTGTTTATATACAGTTATATGACGTGGCGTTACTCAGGGAAGAGTAATATAGCGGCGGGAACCTGAAACACTATCAGGCGATTGCTGCTTCTCAAAAAGGAATTGTAAATGAGCCATGCAATAGAATTTATCGAAACATTACTTTTTACGCGCCAGATAAAGTGCATCGCGACAGATGATGAATTGAAGGAACTTCAAAAGGAACTGATTGCCAGGCCTGATAAAGGCGACCTGATTCAGCACACAGGTGGCTTGCGTAAAATTCGGATGAGCGCGGGGTCAAGGGGTAAGAGAGGTGGCGGCAGGGTAATCTATTTTCTTGCCACAAAAGAGGTCATCTTTTTGCTCATGGCCTATTCAAAAAGTACCCGGGATCGCCTGACTGATAAAGAGAAAGGTGAACTTAAAAACTAACCGATCTGCTGACCAAAACCACATTGAAAGGGAATCAAGGAGGGTGTACTATGTACCCTACGGAACAAGGAGAGAAATGTGATGAGTATCTTTGATGAACTGAAATCCTCACTGGAAGAGGCTGTTGAGATCCAGTCCGGTAAAAAAATGCCCGCAAGAATAACCCGCTATGAAGTCGCAGATGTTCGTGCAATCAGGGAAGAGCTTAATGTCACCCAAAGCGAAATGGCAAAGGCGCTTGGCACAAGCGTCGATACGATAAAAAGCTGGGAGTCTAAGCGACGTAACCCAACCGGGTTAGCGGCGAAGGTACTCAACGTGATTCGGGAGAATCCGGCGTTTTACAGAGCGCTTGCCGGGCAGTGAGTTGTCCATCATGCCGGGTGGCGGCGATGCCTTACCCGGCCTACAAAATGGTTCTACCGTAGGCCTGATAAGCGAAGCGCCATCAGGCATTAAATACGCAATGGGTTTAAGAGTGATATTTTCTTTCTTAAAATTACCTGCGAGATCGGACTAATGCCGAAGGAATAATGCAGAATTAAAGATTCAGCAAGAAGTCTCGAGAAGCTACGGAAAAAAACATCCGGGAATTGCAGAACGAGCCAATCCGAGCTACGCAGCCATATGCATTATGAGAAGAAAATTATGCGTTATTTTTCTCTTTCTGCGCAGGTTTTATCCATGCATCGTCATAAAGGATATTGCCTTTAACATAATTCCACTGAATGCCCCGAAACCGAAGCCCAACCACTTCATGCATATTCGGCGCTGAGCTGCCGGGGTAATAGACATGTGTGAAATCCAGAGATGAGATCACTACGCTGTCAAGCGTAATGGTATAGATCTCTCTTTCTGCTCCTGCTTCAACAATTTCATAATATTTGATAATGGCTTTTTGCAGGCGTCTGCCCTCGCAGGCGGCAACGGCAAGATAAGGACTCACTTTATCTAATTGCTTATGCAGAGTAACCGGGCTATGTTGTCGTGTTCCGGTCATATTTCCGGTATGACTATCGACGGCTAATTTTATGCCGTAACTGCTGTTCATAATTTCGATAGCACCTTCCCGGCCTGGCATCATGCAGTCGCCCTGAACGAGCATTCCATTCTCATCGTAGAGAAATAAGTAAGCGGGTAATGACATTATAATTCTCCAGGATTAGTTAGTTGCCCATCGTTATCAATAAAAAACTCATGTTCATAATCTTCATCATTTAGACCATAGTTGATTACGTAGGTATATCCATATTTCCAATTGATGTCTATGCAATTGTCAGGGTAGTTAAGATTCAATTGTTCTCTTCCAGAACCCGTCACGATAGTTATATCGCTACCTTCACTAGAGTAAATTGTATAGTAATTAAGTTTGTCTTTTTTATTTACGCTAAAGCAAAGATAATCTCCATTAATGTACGTGGCTCTGGGATGTGGTGCACGTTTGCCTCCAGGACAACCCGTCAGTAAAATGCATAGACTAAGTAAGGTAATTATTTTTTTCATCCAGGAAAACCTCTCAAAATCGCTTGGTATTTCTGAAGAAGGTAATAAATAGTCTCATTTCGATTAAAATCACGATATTCAAATAAATGCTCATTGTTTGTTAATCCATGATATTTCAATAACCAATAATCACTTACTATTGATGCCTGTTGCTCTAAACCATAATGCAATAGATCTGCTTTATCTAAGCTGTATGAATAATCAGCAATGCCAGAAAATAATCCTCTGGTTCTGACAAACATACCTTTTTGCGTCTGCCAGACGTGCATCATTTCATGCATGAATCGATGCTTTTTTCGGAGGCTTTTCTCTAGCGAAAAATCCGGTGAATACGTTTCCTCTCTATACCACATTTCCCCGTTGGGACTCATTGCCACATCAACCGGTTGCAGATTAAATGGAAGATAACTTTCCCTGTGCACCCACACCAGATGATAGCGAATGCTGTAACCGTAAAGTGTCTTAGCGAGAGCAATTTCCCCAATCGTGAGCTGCCTGACCCCACCCTGATTAATCGGGGTTCCCGATGTGGGGTGAATCCTTTCATTAACGGGCATATCAAATCCATTTATTTTGTATGGGTATTGAGCGTAAATCATACTCCTGACCGGGAGAGATTAAAGAAAGCACTTTTCCTAAAAGCCCCCTGATACCCCGCGTTGACATAACTTTAATGATAACAATTTTCATTTAAATATAGCCTGTGCTATATCTTATAGTTCAGGCTAATTTTGCTTTGAATTTAACCACCTCAGGAGACTTCTGCGATGCACCTACTGCAAGGATTGAAGCGTCTGTTGCTCGGCGCGCTGTTAATAACCGCCACCGGCGCGCACGCCGCTGAAAAGTTCCAGGTTATCACCACCTTTACCGTCATCGCGGATATGGCGAAAAACGTGGCGGGTGATGCCGCAGAAGTCACCTCCATTACCAGACCGGGGGCGGAAATCCATGAATATCAGCCCACCCCGGGGGATATCAAACGCGCGCAAAAGGCGCAGCTGATCCTGGCGAACGGTATGAATCTGGAACTCTGGTTCCAGCGCTTTTATCAGCATCTGAACGGCGTGCCGGAGGTGATTGTCACCAAAGGCATCACCCCGATGGGGATCAGCGACGGGCCCTATAACGGCAAGCCCAATCCGCACGCGTGGATGTCGCCGGACAACGCCCTGATTTACGTCGATAACATCCGCGACGCGCTGGTGAAGTACGACCCGGCCAATGCGCAGGCCTATCAGCGTAACGCCGAAGCCTACAAACAGAAAATCACCGCGACGCTGGAACCGCTGCGCAAGCAGGTGGCAGAGATCCCGCAAGACAAACGCTGGATGGTGACCAGCGAAGGGGCCTTCTCCTATCTGGCCCGGGATCTGGGACTGAAAGAGCTTTACCTGTGGCCGATCAACGCCGATCAGCAGGGTACGCCGCAGCAGGTGCGCAAGGTTATCGATCTGGTGAAAAAGCATCAGATCCCGGCGGTGTTTAGCGAAAGCACGGTCTCCGATAAACCTGCCCGCCAGGTGGCGCGGGAAACCGACACCCACTACGGCGGCGTGCTCTACGTCGACTCCCTGAGCGCGAAAAACGGTCCGGTGCCAACCTATATCGATCTGCTCAATGTCACCACCCGCACGCTGGTGCAGGGGATTCATGACGGAATGAAGGAGTAATCATGCAGAAGGGGATTGTTGTCACAGACGTGACCGTGACCTGGCGCAACGGCCATACGGCGCTGCGCGATGCCTCGTTCAGCGTGCCGGGCGGCTCGATTGCCGCCCTGGTGGGGGTAAACGGTTCCGGCAAATCGACGCTCTTTAAGGCGCTGATGGGCTTTGTGCGGGTGGCGAGCGGCGATATCACGATCCTCGGTATGCCGCCTCACCGGGCGCTGCGTCAGAACCTGGTCGCCTACGTGCCGCAGTCAGAGGAGGTCGACTGGTCCTTTCCGGTGCTGGTCGAGGATGTGGTGATGATGGGGCGCTACGGGCATATGGGGTTTCTGCGCCGGCCTAAAGCACGCGATCGGCAGATCGTGACCGAGGCCCTGAAGCGTGTGGATATGCTCGAGCTGCGTCACCGGCAAATTGGCGAACTCTCCGGCGGGCAGAAGAAACGCGTGTTTCTGGCGCGGGCGATAGCCCAGCAGGGGGAGGTGATCCTGCTCGACGAGCCGTTTACCGGCGTGGACGTCAAAACCGAAGCGAAAATTATCAGCCTGCTGCGCGAATTGCGCGACGAGGGCAAAACCATGCTGGTGTCGACGCACAACCTGGGCTCGGTCACGGAGTTTTGCGACTACACGGTGATGGTGAAAGGCACCGTGCTGGCGAGCGGCCCGACGGAAACCACTTTTACCGCTGAGAATCTGGAGCGGGCCTTCAGCGGTGTGCTGCGCCACGTGGTGCTCAGCGGCGCTGAAGAGCGCATTATTACCGACGATGAGCGGCCCTTTGTGACGCGTCGGCAGGAGGTAAAATGAACGCGCTTCTCGAACCCTTTGGCTACGAGTACATGCTCAACGCGATGTGGGTCTCGGCGATGGTGGGTGGGCTGTGCGCCTTTCTTTCGTGTTATCTGATGCTGAAAGGCTGGTCGCTGATCGGCGATGCGCTGTCGCACTCCATCGTACCGGGCGTGGCGGGGGCTTACATGCTCGGGCTGCCCTTCTCGCTGGGGGCCTTTTTATCGGGTGGACTGGCGGCGGGGAGCATGCTGTTTCTCAACCAGCGCAGCCGCCTGAGGGAGGACGCCATTATCGGGCTGATCTTCTCCTCCTTTTTCGGCCTCGGCCTGTTTATGGTTTCGCTCAACCCGACCTCGGTAAACATTCAGACCATCGTGCTCGGCAATATTCTGGCTATCGCCCCGGAAGATATCCTCCAGCTGGCGATTATCGGCGTGGTGTCGATGGTTATCCTGCTGTTCAAATGGAAAGATCTGATGGTGACCTTCTTTGATGAGAACCACGCCCGCGCCATCGGTCTGCGTCCTGAACGGCTGAAGATCCTCTTCTTCACGCTGCTGGCGGTCTCTACCGTGGCGGCGCTGCAAACCGTCGGTGCCTTTCTGGTGATCTGTCTGGTGGTCACCCCCGGCGCAACCGCCTGGCTGCTCACCGACCGCTTCCCGCGCCTGCTGATGATTGCCGTCGCCATTGGCAGCATCACCAGCTTCCTCGGCGCGTGGGCCAGCTACTACCTGGACGGCGCGACCGGCGGCATTATCGTGGTCGCCCAGACGCTGCTGTTCCTGCTGGCGTTCGTCTTTGCGCCGAAGCACGGGCTACTCGCCAGCCGCCGCCGGGCGAAGGAGGTACACCCATGATGGCGCTGCTCCTCGAACCTTTCCAGTTTGCGTTTATGAATAACGCGCTGCTTATTTCCCTTCTGGTGGCCGTACCCTGTGCACTGCTGTCGGTTTTTCTGGTGCTGAAAGGCTGGGCGCTGATGGGCGATGCCATGAGCCACGCGGTCTTTCCCGGCGTCGTGCTGGCGTGGATGATGGGCCTGCCGCTGGCGCTGGGCGCCTTCGTTGCCGGTCTCTTCTGCGCGGTCGCCACCGGATACCTGAAGGATAACAGCCGAATCAAGCAGGATACGGTCATGGGGATCGTCTTTTCCGGCATGTTCGGCGCCGGGCTTATTCTCTACATTGCCGTGAAACCCGAAGTGCATCTCGACCACATTCTGTTCGGCGATATGCTGGGCATTAACGGGATGGACATTGTGCAAAGCGGTATCGTGGCGGGGCTGATTGCGCTGGTCATCGGAGTGAAGTGGCGCGATTTTCTGCTGTTCTGCTTTGATTATCAGCAGGCGCAGGCGAGCGGCCTGCGCACCCGCTGGCTGCACTACGGCTTACTGTGCATGGTTGCCCTGACCATCGTGGCGACGCTGAAAGCGGTGGGGATTATTCTGTCGATTTCGCTGCTGATTGCCCCGGGGGCGATCGCGGTGCTGATCACCCGGCGCTTTCATATGGCGCTGCTGGTCGCGGTCGCCATTTCAGCCCTCGTGTCGGTGAGCGGCGTCTATGCGTCGTTTTATCTCGACAGCGCGCCTGCGCCGACCATTGTGGTGCTGTTCGCGGTGGTATTTATCGTAACGTTTGTGGTGACCAGCGTGCAGGCCCGGCGGCGGGAGAGTGTGACAGCAGCGTAATCACCCCCTCGCCGTTGTGTAGCCAGTGAAGGGTGAAAGCGGTGCCTTCGGCAAACCCCGTCAGCGGACGGGGCAGCGCCAGCGTCAGCGTCTCCTCGTCCAGCATGGTGACGCGGGCGGCTTCAAATCCCATAAACGCCTGCACCTGCGGGAAGAGGGCCTTAAACAGGCTCTCTTTGGCGCTGAATACCAGCGTCAGGGCGAGGGCGAACGGGTATCCCGAGCGGGAAAGCACGGTCTCTTCCTCTGTATCAATGATGCCGTCTTTGATCTCCCTGGCTTCGTTTTCGGGGGGGATCGTTTCGCAATCGATGCCGATAAGCGCAGGGTGTTGCGTGACAATGGCCATAGCCTGCGTACCGCTGTGGGTGATGCTGCCGGAAATGCCGTCCGGCCAGAGTGGTTCTCCGCCGGGGCCGATGCCGGGAACCGTGTGGTCAGGTAAGGCATGCGCGGCGGCGATGCGCCCGGCCAGGTGATCGGTTTTGCGTTTGCGTCCGGCGTTAGCCAGCAGCGCGTAGTGGGGGAGCCAGAGAAGATCGGCGTCGCTGAAGGTGGTGGGGTCGAAAAAGATGCGGTGAACGGTGTGGCCGGCAAGAGAAAATGTGCTGTGGGTGGTGTGCATGGTTTTCCCCTATTTGACAGTGTGGCGTGGGGCCCCTCACCCCGGCCCTCTCCCCAAAGGGGAGAGGGAGAAAACACTAAAAACGCAGCGGGGTTGCCGTTTTGCTTTTACCTTGCCCTCACCCCGGCCATCTCCCCAGAAGGGAGAGGGAGAAAATACTAAAACGGCAGCGGGGCTGCCGTTTTGCTTTTACCTTGCCCTCACCCCGGCCATCTCCCCAAAGGGGAGGGGGAGAAAACACTAAAAACGGCAGCGGGGCTGCCGTTTTGCTTTTACCTAGAATCGCGTATTCACGCTCATATACCAGGTACGGCCAGGCTCGTTGTAAGTATATGCCCCTGCGCCATACATATAGGCGCCAGTCGTGGCGTTGCCCGTGGTCTGGGCATTACCTGCACGCCACTGGCGCTTATCAAAGACGTTATCCACGCCGCCGGTCAGGCTGACGTTTTTGGTCACGTCCCAGGTCGCGCTCAGGCCCACAATGCTGTACGGGCTCACCTCATCCGTCTCGGAGCCGGTCGCCGGTTCGCCTTTGTAGTTGTACTTCTTCGGCTGCTGCTTGCCGTACCAGGTGAAGGTCGACTGCAATGACACATCCTGACGTACCTGCCAGCTGAGGGTCGAGTTCAGCGTGTACTCCGGGATGATCGACAGACGGTCGCCAGTCTCCTTGTTCTTGCTTTGCAGCATCCAGGTGATGTTGTTGGTCCAGTTGATGGTATCGCTGACCGGCACGTTCAGCGTCCCTTCCAGTCCTTCCACCACCGCTTTCGGCACGTTTTCCCACTGGTAAATATCGGTCTGTACCTTACCGGAAGAGGTATGGCCAATCGGCGCATAGCCCGCTTCAATCTTGTCGCGATAGTCGTTACGGAACCAGGTCACGCCCGCCAGCCAGCCGTCGCGCTTCCACTCCAGCCCAACCTCTTTGTTGATGCTGGTTTCGGCCTTCAGATCGTCATTACCCAGCATGTAACAGCCCACGCCGTCGCTGCTGGCATAGCAGCCCTGGCCTTTACTGTACAGCAGGTAGTTCGGGTTGGTCTGGTAAAGGCTCGGCGCTTTATAGGCGCGGGCGATGCCCATCTTCAGCGTAAAGTCATCGCCAAGCCCCTGAGAGAGGTTCAGGGAGGGGCTCCAGTTATTACCCACAATGGTGTGATGATCGAAGCGCAGTGCCGGAGTCAGCATGGTGCTCTCGGTCAGCTCCATGTTGTCTTCCGCGAACAGGGAGAAAATCTCCGCCGAGGAGTAGGGGCTGCGGTCGTTGGACATACCGGGGATCGCGCCCCCCTGCAGAGCCTGGGTGTTAGAGGCACTATCCTTCATCCGCTGCTGGTTCCACTCGGTGCCCAGCGTCAGGTTCTGGTTGACGATAAAGTCGATCGGCAGGTTGATTTCGCTGTGCAGCATCACATCGGCCAGATCGGTGTCGGTAAATTTATTGCTGTTGAACAGCCCCTCCGTTCCCCCGGCGAGACCTTCGCCCAGACGGGAGTTGCGGGTATGCTCGTACTGCGCCCAGTTGCTGGTGGTGATGCCGTTATCCCAGCCGCCGTTCCAGGTCACCGCGTAGTGCTGGCGATAGATCCGGTTAGTCTCTTTGCCGTAGTTTTTCTTCACCAGGCCGTTAGTGCTGTTGTCGTTGTTGGTATTCTGGGTATCGCCCGCGTAGAGGTTATTCTGACGGCTGTAGCCCGCCTCAAACTCCAGCGACTGCATCGGGGCAAAATCCCAGCGCAGCACGCCGTTAATATCTTTATCTTCCACCCCTTCGCGGCCTGCCGGCAGGGTATCCGCGTAGATGCCGGTACGCTCAGACTGGTGACCGTCGTTAATATCCCAGGCGTCTGCCTGGGTTTTATCCAGATTACCGTACATGCGGAAGCTGAAATCGCCGCCCAACGGGCCGCTCAGGCTGAAGTTAGTGCGTTTTGTGGAACCCTCATCTTTATGCTCAGGGGCATTGAGGTAGGTGTTCCAGGAGCCATGCCACTGGCTATCGAATTTTTTGGTGATGATGTTCACCACGCCGCCTGCCGCGCCGTTACCGTAACGCGCCGCCGCCGGGCCGCGGATCACCTCGATACGTTCGATCATCTCTGGCGGCACCCAGCCGGTATCGCCGCGAGTATCGCGCTCGCCGCGCCAGCCCAGACGGATGGAGTTGCGGCTGGTAACCGGCTTGCCGTCGATCAGAATCAGGGTGTTTTCCGGACCCATGCCACGGATGTCGATCTGGCGGTTATTACCGCGCTGGCCGCTGGTGGAGTTACCGGTCAGGTTTACGCCCGGCATGGTGCGGATAATTTCCGACACGTCGCGGGCGGGGGGATTTTTACGAATTTCATCGGCGGTAATGGTGGAGACGCCCGGCGCCTGGAGATTCTGCTCGGCGGCGGTGATCACCATCGTCTCTTCCTGTGGCGCGCTACCGGTTGTCTCCTGCGCCATTGTCGGCAGCGCAACGCCATAAATTCCCACGTTGACCAGGAAGGCCAGGGAGTGAATCTTCTTATTCATTTTATGTCCTGCTTTTCGTTGCCGCGCCTCTCCGGGCTCCGTTCCCGAAAGGGAGAGAAGACAGCATGTTGTTCCGTCTCCTGCGTAAGCGTTCCCCTCCCGGGCGCACACAGGGCGAAGTCTCTTTTTTTTATCAACGCGCTTGCCACAGCGCGGGCACTACGCTATTGCAAATGCAAATTGTTATCAATAATATTATCAATAATTTTTGGCATCTAATAAAAAAATATGCATTTACATGAGGTTAAAGAGTGACGGCGCAAGTAACGGGAAGTGATGGCTGGTGGCAATCGAAGCGAGGCCCGCAGACGGTACGCGAAGGGGAGCATTACCGCGTGACCTTCTGGTGGCGCGATCCGGCCGGAACGGAACTTACCTCCCCCGTGAAGCGTGTCTGGATCTATATCACCGGCGTGACTGACCACCATCAGAACGCCAGGCCGCAGTCGCTGGCGCGCGTGCCGGGCACTGATGTCTGGCAGTGGGAGGGGGAGTTCAGCCCCGGCTGGCGCGGCAGTTACTGCTTCATTCCCTCTGATAACGCGCAGGACTTTGCCACAGATGTGTTTCATGGTGCCCTCCCGGATCGGATGGCGCTGCGCGAAGGCTGGCGCAAGCTTTTACCGAAGGCGATTGCCGATCCGCGTAATCCGCTGAGCTGGCGCGGCGGCCGGGGCCACCCGGTCTCGGCGCTGGAGATGCCCGACGCCCCGCCGCAGCCCGGCTGGGATTGCCCCGATGCGCCTTACACTCCCCCGAAGCAGATTCGCTGGCGCAGCCAGCGGCTCGGCAACGCGCGTCGCGTCTGGCTATTTACCACCGGCGAGACGACAGCGAAAGCGCGCCCGCTGGTCATTCTGCTGGATGGCCAGTTCTGGGCTGAAAGTATGCCGGTATGGCCGGCGCTGGCGGCGCTGACGGCGGAAGGCAAACTGCCCCCGGCGGTCTATCTGCTGATTGATGCTATCGACACCACCCATCGCAGCCGCGAACTGCCCTGTAATCCCGCCTTCTGGCAGGCGATCCAGGAGGAGTTACTGGAGCAGGTGCGCGCGCTGGCCCCCTTCAGCGATCGCGCCGATCGCACCGTGGTGGCGGGGCAGAGCTTCGGCGGGCTCTCCTCCCTGTACGCCGCCCTCAACTGGCCGCAGCGTTTCGGCTGCGTGCTGAGCCAGTCCGGATCGTACTGGTGGCCGCACCGGGGCGGTCAGGAGGAGGGGCTATTAACGACGCAGCTGAAAGCGGGTGAAAAAACCGCGCACGGGCTGCGCATTGTGATCGAGGCGGGCCGCCGGGAACCGCTGATTTTTCGTACCAGTCAGGAAATTTATACCCAACTACAACACACAGCACAGTCGATTTTCTGGCGTCAGGTTGACGGCGGACATGATGCGCTCTGCTGGCGGGGCGGGCTAACGCAGGGGCTGATAACCCTCCTGGATCCGCTCAGCAGCCAGTGACGCGCTTTTTTACGACAGGAGTTTGCTATGGAATTACGTCATCCTTTTGACGATCCGCAGGGGCAGTTCACCCTTCTACGTAACAGACAGAATCAGTACAGTCTCTGGCCGCAGCAGTGCGCGCTGCCCGCGGGCTGGGAAGTGGTTTGTGCGCCGCAGTCGCAGGAGGCGTGCCAGCAGTGGCTGGCGGAGCACTGGCAGACGCTGCTGCCCGTCCATTTTGCCGGGGAGAGAAGATGATGCGTTATCCTCTGGTAGCCGCCCAGCCGGGGATCTGGATGGCGGAACAGCTCTCCAGCCTGCCCAACGCCTGGAGCGTGGCTCACTACGTCGAGCTGAAGGGCGACATTGATGCCCCCCTGCTGGCAAAAGCGGTGGTGGCAGGCATGATGCAGGCTGATACCCTGCGAACCCGCTTTGAAGAGGATAACGGCGAGATCTGGCAGTGGATCGACGAATCAATGGCCCTCGCCGGGCCGCAAATTATCGACCTGCGCGCTTGTGCCGATCCCCATGCGGCGGCGCTGGCGCGCATGGAGGCGGATCTCAGCCAGAACCTGCGCGTCGACAGCGGCGAGCCGCTGGCGTGTCATCTGCTGCTGCAGGTGGGCGAGCAACACTGGTACTGGTATCAGCGCTATCACCATCTGGTGGTGGATGGCTTCAGTTTCCCGGCGATTACCCGCCAGATTGCCGCGATCTACAGCGCATGGCGTCATCATCTGCCGACGCCTGCATCGCCCTTTACCCCCTTTGCGGAGGTGGCAGACGAATATCAGCGCTACCGCGACAGCGACGCCTGGCATCGCGACGCCGCTTTCTGGGCTGAACAGCGCCGCCAGCTTCCGCCGCCGGTGTCGCTTTCCGCCGCGCCGCTGCCGGGACGTGCCGCCAGCAGCGAGATCCTGCGCATGAAGCTTAAGGACAGCCGCGATTTTCGCCAGCTTGCGCAGCGCGCAGGCCAGGTGCAGCGCACCGATCTGGCCCTGGCGCTGGTGGCGCTCTGGCTGGGCCGTCTCACCGGACGACCGACGTATGCCGCCGGGTTTATCTTTATGCGCCGCATGGGGTCGGCGGCGCTGACCGCCACCGGACCGGTGCTCAACGTGCTGCCGCTGGCGGTGACCATTGACCCCCGGGAAACCCTGCCGGGGCTGGCCGCGCGTCTTGCAGGACAGCTTAAGAAGATGCGTCGTCACCAGCGCTACGACGCCGAGCAGATTGTCCGCGACAGCGGGCGTCCCGCGGGAGAATCGCCGCTGTTTGGCCCGGTACTGAACGTGAAGGTCTTTGATTACCAGCTCGCGCTCGAGGGTGTGGAGGCGACGACCCACACCCTGGCGACCGGTCCGGTGAACGATCTGGAGCTGGCACTCTTCCAGGACGAAGAGGGCGGGCTGAGCATAGAGATCCTTGCCAACGCGCAGCGTTACGATGGAGCCACGCTTGGCCGCCACGTCGCGCGTCTGCATGCCCTGCTGGCGCAGTTTGCCGCCAACGGCGAGCTGACCTGCGGGGAGGCGGAAATGCTTCTGCCGCAAGAGTACCGGCAGCTTGCGGAAATCAACGACACCGCCGTGATGTTGCCCGAAACCACGCTGAGCGCGCTGGTGGCGGAGCAGGCGCGAAAAACGCCTGAGGCTCCGGCGCTGGCGGATGGGCAGATAACGCTCACCTACCGCGAGATGCGCGAGCAGGTGGTGGCGCTGGCCACGATCCTGCGCGAGCGCGGCGTGAAGCCCGGCGACAGCGTGGCGGTGGCGCTGCCGCGCTCCGTATTCCTGACGCTGGCGCTGCACGCCATCGTCGAGGCGGGGGCTGCCTGGCTGCCGCTGGATACCGGCTACCCGGACGATCGCCTGCGCATGATGCTGGAGGATGCGAAGCCGTCGCTGCTTATCACCACCGACGATCAGCTGTCGCGCTTTCGCGATCTGCCCGTCAGTAAGTTTAGTTACAACACACTAATGGCGGGGCAGGGGAGCGAGCCGCTCAACCTCGCGCGTCCGCACCAGACCGCCTATATCATCTTCACCTCCGGCTCGACAGGACGTCCGAAAGGGGTGATGGTGGGGCATACCGCCATCGTCAACCGCCTGTTGTGGATGCAAAACCACTATCCGCTCGATGCAAGCGACGTGGTGGCGCAGAAAACGCCGTGCAGCTTTGACGTCTCGGTCTGGGAGTTCTGGTGGCCCTTTATCGCCGGGGCGAAGCTGGTGATGGCCGAGCCGGAAGCGCACCGCGATCCGCTGGCGATGCAGCACTTCTTTGCCCGTTACGGTGTCACCACTACCCATTTTGTTCCCTCTATGCTGGCCGCCTTTGTCGCCGCATTAACCCCGGAAAATGCGGCCTGCTGCCGGAGCCTCCGACGGGTCTTTTGCAGCGGCGAGGCGCTCCCTGCCGCGCTCTGTCGCGAATGGGAGCAGCTTACCCGCGTGCCGCTGCATAACCTCTACGGTCCGACGGAAGCGGCGGTGGATGTCAGCTGGTATCCCGCCTGGGGTGACACGCTGGCGGCGGTCACCGGCAACAGCGTGCCGATCGGTTTTCCGGTATGGAATACGGGGCTGCGCATTCTCGACAGCATGATGCGCCCGGTGCCGCCCGGCGTGGCGGGGGATCTTTATCTCACCGGCATTCAGCTGGCGCAGGGCTATCTGGGCCGCCCGGATCTGACCGCCAGCCGCTTTATCGCCGACCCGTTTGCCCCGGGCGAGCGGATGTATCGCACCGGGGATGTGGCCCGCTGGCTGGATAACGGCGCGGTGGAGTATCTGGGGCGCAGCGACGACCAGCTGAAAATCCGCGGCCAGCGCATAGAGCTGGGCGAAATTGACCAGGCGTTGCTCTCCCTGCCGGACGTGGCGCAGGCGGTGACGCACGCCTGCGTCATCAACCAGGCGGCGGCCACCGTGGGCGACGCGCGCCAGCTGGTGGGCTATCTGGTCTCGGAGTCGGGGCTGCCGCTGGATCGCGATGCGCTGCGCGAGCGCCTGAAGGCGCAGCTGCCGCCGCACATGGTGCCGGTCCTGCTGCTGCAGATCGGCGCGCTGCCGCTCTCCGCCAACGGTAAGCTGGATCGCAAGGCGTTGCCGCTGCCCGAGCTGACTTGCCACACCGCTGGCCGGGCGCCGGAAACGGAGACTGAAGTGGCGGTGGCGCAGGCCTTTGCCGCGCTGCTGGGCTGCGACGTGAACGATAGCGAAGCGGACTTCTTTGCCCTGGGCGGTCACTCTCTGCTGGCGATGCGCCTGGCGGCGCAGCTCAGCCGCACCTTCTCCCGCAAGGTGACGCCGGGACAGATTATGGTGGCCTCGACGGTGAGTCAGCTTGCCGCTCTGCTGGAGAGCGAGCTGAGCGATGAGCAGGCAGAGCGGCTGGGCCATGAGACGCTCCTTCCGCTACGTAAAGGGAGCGGGCCGACGCTGTTCTGCTTCCATCCCGCCTCCGGCTTTGCCTGGCAGTTTAGCGTGCTGGCGCGCTACCTCGATCCGCGCTGGAGCATCACCGGTATTCAGTCGCCGCGCCCCGAGGGGCCAATGGCACAGTGTGCCACGCTCGACGAGGCGATCGCGCACCATCTGGCAACCCTGCGGGTACAGCAGCCGCACGGGCCATATTATCTGCTGGGGTATTCGCTCGGCGGCACGCTGGCCCAGGGGATTGCCGCCCGGCTGCGCGAAGAGGGAGAGACGGTGGCGTTTCTCGGTCTGCTGGATACCTGGCCGCCGGAGACGCAAAACTGGTCAGAAAAAGAGGCCAACGGACTCGACCCCGAGGTGCTGGCGGAGATCGAGCGCGAGCGTCAGGCATTTATCGCCGCTCAGCAGGGGCAGACCTCCGGCGAACTCTTCCGCGCCATTGAAGGCAACTACGCGGATGCGGTGCGCCTGCTTACTACCGCCCACAGCGCCAGGTTTGACGGCAAAGCGACGCTGTTTGTCGCCAGCCGTACGCAGACAATGGATCCGCATCAGGCATGGGCGCCGTGGGTAAGCGAGCTGGAGGTCTCTTATCAGGATTGCGCCCACGTGGATATCATCTCCGCAGAGGCGTTTGAGTCGATTGGCCCGGTGCTAAAGGAGAAGCTGGGCTAGGTTGTGTTTCACCTTCTCCTCTCGGAGGAGAGGACCGGAGTGCGAGGCTGTTTTTCACCTTCACCTCTCGGAGGAGAGGACCGGAGTGCGAGGCTGTTTTTCACCCTCTCCTCTTGGAGGAGAGGACCGGAATGCGAGGCTGTTTTTCACCCTCTCCCCTTTGGGGAGAGGGCTGGGGTGAGGGGCCCGTCAGGGCTTCGTCGCAATCAGCACCGCGCGCACCGGCGCGGGATAGCCTTCCACCGTTCTGCTCTGATCTTTCGGGTCGAGAAAATCGGCCAGCGATTCGGTAGTCATCCACCCGGTGCGACGCTGCTCTTCGGTTGTCGTCACACACTCGTCGGCGATACGGATATCGACAAAACCACACTTCGCCAGCCAGTTTTTCAGCGCCAGCGCGGAAGGGATAAAGTAGACGTTACGCATCTGCGCATAGCGATCGCCCGGGACCAGCACCGTATGTTCATCGCCCGGAACGACCAGCGTCTCCAGCACCAGCTCGCCGCCGCTGACCAGCTGATCCTTAAGCTGCCACAGATGCTCCAGCGGTGAACGCCGGTGGTAGAGCACCCCCATGGAAAAGACGGTATCAAAGGCCTTCAGAGCGGGAAGCTGTTCGATGCCAAGCGGCAGCAGGTGGGCGCGCTGGTCATTGCCCAGCAGCTTGCGCACCGCCTCGAACTGGCAGAGAAAGAGCTGGGTGGGATCGATGCCGACCGCCAGATGCGCGCCCGCGCCAATCATGCGCCACAGGTGATAGCCGCTGCCGCAGCCGACATCCAGAATGGTGCGCCCGCTCAGATCGGAGAGGTGCGGCAACACGCGCTCCCATTTCCAGTCAGAACGCCACTCGGTGTCGATATCGACGCCATACAGCGAAAACGGCCCTTTGCGCCAGGGCATCAGGTTGCGCATTAGCTTCTCGATACGCCGTTTTTGCCCTTCATCCAGCGGCGTTTCGCTCTGCGCCGTCACGCTGTGCAGCAGATCGAGTTTATAAGGGGCCATCTCCGGCAGAAACTCTACCGCGTTATTCCACTGTTTGAACTGTCCATGGAGGGCATCGCGCTGCCAGGCGGCGATCTGCGCGGGCAGCGTCTCCAGCCAGTGGCAGAGATGATTTTTCGCGATCAGCTGGTAGAAGTTACTGAAGTCAATCATGCGGATTTACTGTCCTTCAGCGCCACCAGCGAGCCAAAGTTAAAGCACTGGAACCACAGCTCGCTATGTTCAAATCCCGCCTGGCGCAGACGCGCCTTGTGGGTCTCCACCGAGTCGGTCAGCATCACATTCTCCAGCATGCTGCGCTTCTGGCTGATCTCCAGCTCGCTGTAGCCGTTGGCCCGCTTGAAGTCATGATGCATGTTAAACAGCAGTTCACCCACCTTCGCATCTTCAAAGCTGAATTTTTCCGACAGCACCAGCGCGCCGCCCGGATTCAGCCCCTGATAAATTTTGTCCAGCAGCAGCTGGCGATCGTCCGGCGCCAGAAATTGCAGGGTAAAATTCAGCACGACCATGGAGGCGTTCTCGATGGTGATATTACGGATATCGCCCTCAATCACCTCTACCGGGGTGGTGGCTTTCCAGGCGTCAATATGGCGGCGGCAACGTTCCACCATCGCGGGGGAGTTATCCACGGCGATGATCTTACAGCCTGCCTGATTGACGTTACGGCGGATGGAGAGCGTCGCGGCGCCGAGTGAGCAGCCCAGATCGTAGACCTGCGTATCGGGCTGAACGAAGCGCTCAGCCAGCATGCCGATCATTGAAATAATATTGGAATAACCAGGAACCGAGCGCTGAATCATATCCGGGAAGACTTCAGCTACCCGTTCATCGAAGGTCCAGTCGCCCAGGCTGGCGATAGGCGCGGAAAAAAGCGTGTCGCGATCAGACATAACGTTACTATCCGGGAAAAATAAAGGGGCGTATTGTGCGCTAACGCAGCGAGAAAACCAACTCCCACGGCATATACCACAGGTTAGCCAGCACCATTAGCAAAAGCGAGCACCAGGTGGCGCTCATGCCGGAACGACGCCAGCGAATCAGGCGATGATGAAAACCGTAATAGTGCATCAGGCGGCCGGCAATCAGCAGGATGCCGCAGACGTGCACCATCCAGGTTTCCGCGCCGTTCATCTCCATAAACAGCAGCAGAATCAGCGCCACGGGGATGTACTCCACCGCGTTGCCGTGAATACGGATAGCGCTTTGCAGCTCTGAAAAGCCCCCGTCACCATAGGAGACGCGGTACTGCGTTCTCAGGCGCACGACATCGAATGAAAATTTAATCAGCAGTAATGCACCCAACACCGCATACAACGCGCTGACCATACTTACTCCCTGTTTTTGGCAGATGGCGCGTCTATGATAGGCGCAGCGGCTAAAAAAGAGAAGATTGTTGTGGAATAGCCGGGGGGGCGCCCAACGAGGGGATGGCGTTGCGCAGCGCCTGCCAGAGCAGATCCACCAGCTCCGGCGCCTGGGCGATGTCGGGGGTGTGCAGAAAAAGATAAGGGGTGGTGGTCTGTTCCCATTTCGGCAGGGTGTTTAGCCAGACATCAAACAGCTCGCGGTTCTGCTGCATATTATCGCTGCCGATAAAGCGCACCATCGGATTCTGCGCCGTGACCACCGCATGTACCGGCACCTTCGGCTTTTTACGCTGGGCTTCCCGCACCGCCTCGCTGTGGGGCAGGGCGCTGTGTACCGGACGGCTGTCGAGCACCACCCGGTTAACGCCGCGTTCATGCAGGCCGCGGTTGAGCGCTTTTTCCGCCTCCCCCTTTTCAAAGAATGCCGGGTGGCGCACCTCCACGCCGTAGGTAAACTCTTTGGGGAGCGCGTCGAGAAAGTGCCAGAGCGCCGGAAGATCGCGCGGGCTGAAGCGCGCCGGCAGCTGGAGCCAGTACTGACCGATACGGCTGGCCAGCGGGGCCATGCGGGTGAAAAACTCCTGCGTCAGATCCTCGCAGCCGCGCAGCGCGGCGTCGTGCGAGATGGTCGCCGGGAACTTAAAGCAGAAGCGGAAGGCGTCGGTGGTCTGATCCCGCCACCGCTCGACGATCTCCGCGCGCGGCAGGGCGTAGAGGGTGGTATTCCCCTCCACGCAGTTAAAGTGCCGGGCGTACTCCTCCAGGCTGGTGATGCCAAGGCGCACCCATTTCGGGTGCGACCATTGGGGAAGGCCCACGTAGATCATAAGGCGCTAAGGATCTCATCCGTGCTGCGCACGCGGCCAATGCGCGGGAAGATATGGGTCATGCTGCCCTGATGCTCGGCTGCGGAGCCGGCGCTGCAGGCGTCTTCTGCGATCACCAGGTTAAAGCCCAGCTCCCAGGCGTTGCGGGCGGTGGATTCCACGCCAATATTGGTGGAAATACCACACAGAATAATGGTGTCGATACCGCGACGGCGCAGCTGCAGCTCCAGGTCGGTGCCGTAGAACGCGCCCCACTGACGCTTGGTCACTTCGATGTCGGTATCACGCTTGCCCAGCGCTACCGGGTAACTCCACCAGTTTTCCGGCAGGGCATGAGCCGGTGCCTGGGCGTCCACCGGCTGCTTCAGCGCTTCGGCGAAATCGGCTGACCAGCCGACGCGCACCATCACCACCGGGGAGCCACTGGCGCGGCACTTTTCCGCCAGCCGCGCGCTGCGGCTGACCACATCCTCAGCCGTGTGAGGACCTCCGGCAAACGGCAGGATCCCTTCCTGTAAATCAATCACCACCAGGGCGGTTTTCGCGGCTTCGAGTGTAAACATAGTAACTCCAGTCAAATGAATAACGACGGTGACACCATACGAGATCGGCCCTGTTGATTATCGGATAATTTTGTTAATTTTTGTGAGAAGAGGCAATAAGCGAGTAGCAAACCGGCTTCTCGTAAGCTTCGCTCTTATCGTCGGGCGGAATATCCAGTATAATAGCCGCCTTTTTTCATCCAGTTGTGACATACAAAAAGCTGCGACATAGTAGCCTGGTAACCAGGCGACATTTAGCCTGCGGCTAAATTAAGGGATATCTCATGCGTACAGAATATTGCGGGCAGCTGCGTAAGTCCCACGTTGGGCAGCAGGTGACCCTGTGTGGTTGGGTCAACCGTCGTCGTGATCTCGGCAGCCTTATCTTTATCGATATGCGCGATCGCGAAGGGATCGTTCAGGTCTTTTTCGACCCGGATCGGGCGGACGCGCTGAAGCTCGCCTCCGAACTGCGCAACGAGTTCTGCATTCAGGTGACCGGCACCGTGCGTGCGCGTGACGAGAAAAATATTAATGCCGATATGGCGACCGGCGAAATCGAAGTGCTGGCCTCCTCGCTCACCATTATCAACCGCGCAGAATCACTGCCGCTGGACTCCAACCACGTCAATACCGAAGAAGCGCGTCTGAAGTACCGCTATCTGGATCTGCGTCGCCCGGAAATGGCCCAGCGCCTGAAAACCCGCGCCCGCATCACCAGCCTGGTGCGCCGTTTTATGGACGATCACGGCTTCCTCGACATCGAAACCCCGATGCTGACCAAGGCGACGCCGGAAGGGGCGCGCGACTATCTGGTTCCTTCGCGCGTACACAAGGGCAAATTCTACGCCCTGCCGCAGTCTCCGCAGCTCTTTAAACAGCTGCTGATGATGTCCGGCTTCGATCGCTACTATCAGATTGTTAAATGCTTCCGTGACGAAGATCTGCGCGCTGACCGTCAGCCTGAATTTACCCAGATCGACGTGGAAACCTCCTTCATGACCGCCGAACAGGTGCGTGAAGTGATGGAAGCGCTGGTGCGCAGCCTGTGGCTGGATGTGAAAGGGGTGGATCTGGGTGATTTCCCGATCATGACCTTCGCAGAAGCCGAGCGCCGCTACGGTTCTGATAAACCGGATCTGCGTAACCCGATGGAGCTGGTGGATGTGGCTGACCTGCTGAAAACCGTAGAGTTCGCGGTATTCTCCGGCCCGGCTAACGATCCGAAAGGCCGCGTCGCGGCGCTGCGCGTACCGGGCGGCGCCACCCTGAGCCGTAAGCAGATTGATGACTACACCAGCTTCATCAAAATCTACGGCGCGAAAGGGCTGGCCTGGATGAAAGTGACCGAGCGTGCGAAAGGTCTGGAAGGTGTAACCAGCCCTGTGGCGAAGTTCCTGAGCGCGGAAATCGTTGAAGCGATTCTGGAACGTACCGGTGCACAGGATGGCGACGCGATCTTCTTCGGCGCAGACAACAAGAAAGTTGTTGCGGATGCGATGGGCGCGCTGCGTCTGAAGCTCGGCAAAGATCTGAGCCTGACCGACGAAACCAAATGGGCGCCGCTGTGGGTCATCGACTTCCCGATGTTTGAAGACGACGGCGAAGGCGGCCTGACCGCGATGCACCACCCGTTCACCTCCCCGAAAGATATGAGCGCCGCCGAGCTGAAGGCCGCGCCGGAAGAGGCGGTGGCTAACGCGTACGATATGGTTATCAACGGCTACGAGGTGGGCGGCGGTTCCGTGCGTATTCACAGCGGTGAAATGCAGCAGACCGTGTTCGGCATCCTCGGTATTAACGAGCAGGAGCAGCGTGAGAAGTTCGGCTTCCTGCTGGACGCCCTGAAGTACGGTACGCCGCCGCACGCGGGTCTGGCGTTCGGTCTGGATCGTCTGACCATGCTGCTGACCGGCACCGATAACATCCGTGATGTTATCGCCTTCCCGAAAACCACCGCAGCGGCCTGTCTGATGACAGAAGCGCCAAGCTTTGCCAACCCGGCCGCGCTGGCCGAGCTGGGCATCGAGGTGGTGAAGAAGGAAGAGAAAAACTGATATGGCATATATACACGACATCATTCGCGCTGCATCGCGGCGGCAACTGAGTGAACTCCCATGAGTATAGATAACTATGTGAATGGGATGAACGAAGGCAGCCAACAAAGAGGCAGCGTGAAGGATAAAGTGTATAAGCGTCCCGTTTCTGTCTTAGTTGTAATTTACGCCCAGGACACGAAGCGGGTGCTGATGTTGCAGCGGCGCGACGATCCCGATTTCTGGCAGTCGGTTACCGGCAGCGTGGAAGAGGGGGAGACCGCGCCGCAGGCCGCCGCGCGTGAAGTAAAGGAAGAGGTCACCATTGACGTTGCTCGCGAGCAACTGACCCTGAAGGACTGTCAGCGCACGGTGGAGTTTGAAATTTTTAGCCATTTACGTCATCGCTATGCGCCGGGTATTGAGCGCAATACGGAATCGTGGTTCTGTCTCGCGCTCCCCCACGAACGGGAGATTGTGTTCACCGAACACCTTACCTACCGCTGGGTGGATGCGGCGGAAGCCGCCGCGCTGACCAAGTCGTGGAGCAACCGGCAGGCGATTGAAGAATTTGTAATTAACGCTGCCTGAAAAGGCGCGCTCTTTGAGGATATTTTTATGGCAGGTCATAGTAAGTGGGCCAACACCAAACACCGTAAAGCGGCACAGGATGCCAAGCGCGGTAAAATCTTTACCAAAATCATTCGCGAGCTGGTGACAGCGGCGCGTCTGGGCGGCGCCGATCCGGCCTCTAACCCACGTCTGCGCGCAGCGGTTGATAAAGCGCTCTCTAACAACATGACGCGTGACACCCTGAACCGCGCTATCGCCCGTGGCGTGGGCGGCGATGAAGACGCGAACATGGAAACCATCATCTATGAAGGCTACGGCCCTGGCGGTACCGCCGTGATGGTAGAGTGCCTCTCCGACAACCGTAACCGTACCGTTGCCGAAGTGCGTCACGCCTTCAGCAAATGCGGCGGTAACCTTGGCACCGACGGCTCCGTGGCCTACCTCTTCAGCAAAAAAGGGGTCATCTCCTTCGAGAAAGGCGATGAAGATGTAATCATGGAAGCGGCGCTGGAAGCGGGTGCGGAAGATGTGGTGACCTACGATGATGGCGCGATTGACGTCTACACCGCCTGGGAAGAGATGGGTGCCGTACGCGACGCGCTGGAAGCGGCGGGCCTGAAGGCGGACAACGCCGAAGTTTCCATGATCCCGTCCACCAAAGCGGATATGGACGCGGAAACCGCGCCGAAGCTGCTGCGTCTGATCGACATGCTCGAAGATTGCGACGACGTGCAGGAGGTCTACCATAACGGGGAGATCTCTGACGAGGTGGCAGCGACTCTCTGATGAGAGTCCTTAAACCGTTGACGGGAGGGGCGTGATGTCCATTATTCTCGGCATTGACCCCGGCTCCCGCATAACCGGTTATGGCGTGATCCGCCAGGTGGGACGGCAGCTGACCTATCTGGGCAGCGGCTGCATTCGCACCAAAGTGGACGATCTTCCGTCGCGTCTCAAGCTCATTTATGCGGGCGTGACGGAGATCATCACCCAGTTTCAGCCCGACTATTTCGCCATTGAGCAGGTCTTTATGGCGAAAAATGCCGATTCGGCGCTGAAACTCGGCCAGGCGCGCGGCGTGGCGATTGTCGCCGCCGTGAACCAGGATTTGCCGGTATTCGAATATGCCGCCCGTCAGGTCAAGCAGACCGTGGTAGGGATCGGGAGCGCGGAGAAGAGCCAGGTGCAGCACATGGTGCGTACCCTGCTGAAGCTCCCCGCGAACCCCCAGGCGGACGCCGCCGATGCGCTGGCTATCGCCATCACCCACTGCCACGTCAGTCAGAATGCGATGCAGATGAGCGAGTCGCGTCTCAATCTGGCACGCGGGCGGTTACGATAATCTCAAATCAGGCTGGATGTTTATCCAGCCTTTTTTTATTATACCCGTCATACTTCAAGTTGTATGTGCGTTGGCTGCACTCGCTCACCCCAGTCACTTACTAATGTAAGCTCCTGGGGATTCACTCCCTTGCCGCCTTCCTACAACTCGAATTATTTAGGGTATATGTCGTCAGTAAATATTTTCCAGAACGCAGGAGCGCGACGTGATAGGCAGACTCAGAGGCATCATCCTTGAAAAACAACCCCCGTTAGTGCTGCTTGAGGCGGGAGGCGTAGGTTATGAAGTCCATATGCCGATGACCTGCTTTTATGAACTGCCTGACGCCGGGCAGGAGGCGATTGTCTTTACCCATTTCGTGGTGCGAGAAGACGCCCAGCTGCTTTATGGTTTCAACAACAAGCAGGAGCGCACCCTTTTTCGCGAGCTTATCAAGACCAACGGTGTAGGTCCCAAGCTGGCGCTGGCCATTCTTTCGGGCATGTCGGCGCAGCAGTTTGTCAATGCCGTTGAGCGCGAAGATCCCGCCGCGCTGGTCAAGCTGCCGGGTATCGGCAAAAAGACCGCCGAGCGTCTGATTGTAGAGATGAAAGATCGCTTCAAAGGGCTGCACGGGGATCTCTTTACCCCGGCGGCCGATCTGGTGCTTACCTCGCCTGCGGCGCCGTCGGCGGACGATGCGGAGCAGGAAGCGGTTGCCGCGCTGGTTGCGCTGGGCTATAAACCGCAGGAAGCGAGCCGGATGGTGAGTAAAATCGCCAGACCGGACGCCAACAGTGAGACTCTGATTCGTGAAGCGCTGCGCGCTGCATTGTGAGGTAAAGGATGATTGAAGCAGACCGTCTGGTATCAGCCGAAAGCAGCCAGCCTGAAGATGTAATCGATCGCGCGATTCGTCCCCGCCTGCTGGAAGAGTATATCGGCCAGCCGCAGGTGCGTTCCCAGATGGAGATATTTATCCAGGCGGCGAAACTGCGCGGCGACGCGCTCGATCACCTGCTGATTTTCGGCCCGCCAGGGCTGGGTAAAACCACCCTGGCGAATATCGTCGCCAACGAGATGGGGGTCAACCTGCGCACCACCTCTGGCCCGGTGCTGGAGAAAGCGGGGGATCTGGCGGCAATGCTCACCAACCTTGAACCGCACGACGTGCTGTTTATTGATGAGATCCACCGTCTCTCCCCGGTTGTGGAGGAGGTGCTCTACCCGGCGATGGAAGATTACCAGCTCGATATCATGATTGGCGAAGGGCCCGCGGCGCGCTCGATTAAAATCGACCTGCCGCCCTTTACGTTGATTGGCGCCACCACCCGCGCCGGCTCGCTCACCTCGCCGCTGCGCGACCGCTTCGGCATCGTGCAGCGTCTGGAGTTCTATCAGGTGCCCGATCTGCAGCATATCGTCAGCCGCAGCGCCCGCTTTATGGGGCTGGATATGAGCGAGGAGGGGGCCTTTGAGGTGGCGAAGCGTTCCCGCGGCACGCCGCGTATCGCTAACCGTCTGCTGCGTCGCGTGCGGGATTTTGCCGAAGTGAAGCACGACGGCACTATCTCTTCGGATATCGCGTCGCAGGCGCTGGATATGCTCAACGTCGATGCGGAAGGCTTTGACTACATGGACCGCAAGCTGCTGCTGGCGGTGCTGGATAAGTTCTTTGGCGGCCCGGTGGGGCTGGATAACCTGGCGGCGGCCATCGGGGAAGAGCGCGAAACGATTGAGGATGTGCTGGAGCCTTATCTGATTCAGCAGGGCTTTTTACAGCGAACCCCCCGCGGACGCATGGCGACGGTGCGGGCGTGGAACCATTTCGGGATCACCCCGCCAGCCATGCCGTAAACGATGCCGGATGGCGGCTTCGCCTTATCCGGCCTACGGGATCTTTGACGGTCCGGGGCGGTGCGGGCGTGGAACCATTTCGGGATCACCCCGCCAGCCATGCCGTAAACGATGCCGGATGGCGGCTTCGCCTTATCCGGCCTACGGGATCTTTGACGGTCCGGGGCGGTGCGGGCGTGGAACCATTTCGGGATCACCCCGCCAGCTATGCCGTAAATGGCGCCGGATGGCAGCTTTGGCGGGAAAGATTTTGTAGGCCCGGTAAGCGAAGCGCCACCGGGCAGGCGTCTAGCTGGCAGGTTTCTTCAGCATACTGAAGATAAAAAGCAGCGCCGCGCAGAGTACCACCGACGGGCCCGCTGGCGTGTCATAGAACGCCGAGAAGGTTAACCCTCCTGTGACGGCAACCATCCCGACAATCACCGCCACACCCGCCATCTGCTCCGGGGTACGGGCAAAACGGCGGGCGGTGGCAGCCGGGATAATCAGCAGCGAGGTAATAATCAGCGCACCGACAAATTTCATCGCCACGCCGATGGTCAGGGCAGTCACCAGCATCAGCAGCAGCTTCACCCGCTGCAGCTTCACCCCATCCACAAAGGCCAGATCCGGGCTGACGGTCATCGCCAGCAGGTTGCGCCACTGCCACAGCAGAATCAGCAGCACCACAACCACGCCAATGGCAATGGCAATCAAATCCTCCGGCGTCACCGCCAGCAGATCGCCAAACAGATAGGCCATCAGATCGACACGTATATTCGACATCAGGCTCACCACTACCAGCCCCAGCGACAGGGCGCTATGAGCCATAATGCCGAGCAGCGTATCCACGGCAAGGTGGGGGCGTTTCTCCAGCCACACCAGCCCGGCGGCCAGCAGTAGCGTGACGACAATCACCGCATAAAACGGATTGACGTTCAGCAGCAGCCCGAAAGCGACCCCCAGCAGGGAGGCGTGGGCCAGGGTATCGCCGAAATAGGACATCCGGCGCCAGACCACAAACGATCCCAGCGGCCCCGCGGCGCAGGCAAGCATAATCCCGGCCAGCCAGCCGGGCAGTAAAAGTTCAATCATGAGTGTCTATTTCCCCGACGCAGGACGATTCGTCCCTGTAAATCATGGCGGTGGTTGTGATGATGGCGATAGATGCCAAGCTGCTCGGCCCCGCGGGGGCCAAACATGGAGATAAATTCCGGGTGCGTGGAGACCACTTCCGGCGTACCGGAACAGCAAATGTGGTGATTCAGACAGAGCACTTCGTCCGTTTTCGCCATTACCAGATGGAGATCGTGGGAGACCATCAGCACCGCGCAGTTCAGCTCCTTACGCAGCTGGTCGATCAGATCGTAAAGCGCCACCTGGCCGTTAACGTCCACCCCCTGGGTGGGCTCATCCAGCACCAGCAGCTGCGGTTTGTTAAGAAGCGCCCGCGCCAGCAGCACGCGCTGGGTTTCGCCCCCGGAGAGCTTTTGTAACGGCGCTTCGATAAGATGTCCCGCCTGTACGCGCTTGAGCGCCGGCAAAATATCCTCTTTGCGCGTTCCGGGGCGTAACCGGAGAAAGCGGCTGACCGTCAGCGGCAGGGTGGCGTCCAGGTTAAGCTTTTGCGGCACATAGCCAATGCGCAACTGACCGTCGCGCTTGATGACGCCTTCATCAGGTGCTACCAGCCCCAGTACCACGCGCACCAGCGTTGATTTCCCCGCGCCGTTGGGGCCAAGCAGGGTAAGAATTTTCCCCGGCTTCAGATCCAGCGAAATCTCAGAGAGCACGCGGCGCTGGCCGAACGAGACAGAAATTTTTTCGAGTGAAACTAAACTAGTCATATTATTTTATGCTTGCAGAACTCATCGAATGTTATAATATCACATTCCACTTATTCATGACGATGATTGGACGCATTATGTTACATAAAAATACGCTTCTTTTCGCTGGACTCTCAGCCGCTTTTTTGAGCGTAACCGCAACGAATGCCAGCGCGGCCGTAGTGGCTTCGCTTAAACCGCTCGGTTTTGTCGCCGCCGCCATTGCCGACGGGGTAACAGAGACCCAGGTTCTGCTGCCAGACGGTGCTTCCGAGCACGATTATTCCTTGCGTCCTTCTGATGTAAAACGCTTACAGAACGCAGACTTAGTGGTCTGGATCGGCCCGGAGATGGAAGCCTTTATGCAGAAGTCAGCGCAGAAGGTTCCCGATGCGCATAAAGTGACAATTTCCGAACTCTCCGGCGTAAAACCGCTGCTCATGAAGGGGAGCGATGACGACGAAGATGAACATGAACATGCACACGCTGAAGGCGAAAAAAGTGATGAACATCACCATCACGGCGAGTACAACATGCATCTCTGGCTCTCCCCGGAGATAGCGCGCCTGTCGGCGGTTGCAATCCACGATAAATTAGTGGAACTTATGCCGCAAAGTCGAGCCAAACTCGACGCCAACCTGAAGGATTTTGAGGCAAAATTAGCCTCGACCGATGAGCAGGTAGGTCGCGAGCTCGCACCGGTGAAAGGTAAAGGGTATTTCGTTTTTCATGATGCCTATGGCTACTACGAAAAACACTATGGTCTGACCCCGCTGGGTCACTTTACCGTCAACCCTGAGATTCAGCCCGGTGCGCAGCGTTTACATGAAATCAGAACAGAGTTGGTTGAGCAAAAAGCAACCTGCGTTTTTGCTGAGCCACAGTTCAGGCCAGCGGTTGTAGAAGCCGTGGCCAGGGGAACTTCCGTGCGCATGGGAACCCTGGATCCGCTTGGTATGAATATCCAGTTGGGTAAAGCGAGCTATTCGCAGTTCCTCAGCCAACTGGCGAACCAGTATGCCAGCTGCCTGAAAGGAGATTAACGAGGAAGTGAATACGTGCAACAGATAGCCCGCTCTGTCGCCCTGGCATTTAATAATCTGCCCCGACCCCACCGCGTTATGCTGGGGTCCCTTACTGTTCTTACCTTAGCGGTCGCCGTCTGGCGGCCCTATGTGTATCACCCTAACACTGCCCCCATCGTTAAAACCATCGAGCTTGAGAAGAACGAAATTCGTTCTTTACTGCCGGAGGCGAGCGAGCCTATCGATCAGGCCGCTCAGGAAGATGAGGCCATTCCGCAGGATGAACTGGACGATAAAACCGCTAATGAAGCGGGAATACATGAGTATGTCGTATCAACGGGCGATACGCTGAGCAGTATTCTCAATCAGTACGGCATTGATATGAGCGACATCAGCCAGCTGGCCGCGTCGGACAAGGATTTGCGTAACCTGAAAATTGGTCAGCAGCTCTCCTGGACCCTGACGGACGATGGCGATCTGCAGCGTCTGACCTGGGAGATGTCCCGCCGGGAAACGCGTACCTACGATCGCCAGGGTAACGCCTTTAAAATGACCAGCGCCCTGCAGCAGGGTGACTGGGTGAATAACGTCTTAAGCGGCACCGTGGGCGGCAGTTTCGTCGCCAGCGCACGGAGTGCCGGCCTCACCAGCGGCGAGATCAGCGCCGTTATTAAAGCGATGCAGTGGCAGATGGACTTCCGGAAGCTGAAAAAAGGCGACGAGTTCTCGGTGTTGATGTCGCGCGAAATGCTCGACGGCAAGCGCGAACAGAGCCAGCTGCTGGGGGTGCGTTTACGCTCCGCAGGAAAAGATTATTACGCTATCCGCGCCGAGGATGGCAAATTCTACGATCGCAACGGTACCGGGCTGGCGAAAGGCTTCCTGCGCTTCCCGACATCCAGACAGTTCCGCGTCTCCTCCAACTTTAACCCGCGTCGTCTCAATCCGGTGACCGGGCGCGTGGCGCCGCACCGTGGCGTTGACTTCGCCATGCCGCAAGGTACGCCGGTACTGGCGGTGGGTGATGGCGAGGTGGTCGTGGCGAAACGTAGCGGCGCCGCCGGTTACTACGTCGCCATCCGTCACGGTCGCACCTACACCACCCGCTATATGCACCTGCGTAAGCTGCTGGTGAAGCCGGGGCAGAAGGTCAAGCGTGGCGATCGCATCGCGCTGTCGGGCAATACCGGCCGTTCAACCGGCCCGCACCTGCACTATGAGGTATGGATTAACCAGCAGGCGGTTAACCCGCTGACGGCGAAACTGCCGCGTACCGAAGGGCTCACCGGTAAAGACCGTAGCGAGTACCTGGCGCAGGTCAAAGAGGTTCTGCCGCAGCTGCGCTTCGATTAATCAGGCGTTTCTCAAAAGCCGGCGCAGGCGTGTGCCGGCTTTTTCTTTTGTGCGCGGCAAAGTGCCTCGCTACACTATCTGTTGAAAATTTTGCGTCCCCCAGACCCTGGAACCAGCATGGAAAACAAAAAAAACAACATTGAATATATTCCCGAGTTTGAAAAATCCTTTCGCCACCCGCGCCACTGGGGCGCGTGGCTGGGCGTTTACGCTTTTGCAGGAATGGCGCTGCTGCCGGCCAGGGTGCGCGATCCCATTCTGGGCAATATAGGGCGCATCGCCGGACGGCTTGGCAAAAGCGCGCGCCGCCGCGCGCAAATCAACCTCTTGTACTGCTTCCCTGAAAAGAGCGAAGCAGAACGGGAAGCGATTCTGGATGCCATGTACACCACCGCGCCGCAGGCAATGGCGATGATGGGCGAGCTGGCGCTGCGCGGCCCGGAGAAGCTGCGCGATCGCGTTGACTGGCAGGGGCTGAAGATTATCGAGGAGATGCGGCGCAACGAGGAAAAGGTGATTTTCCTGGTGCCGCACGGCTGGGGCGTCGATATTCCGGCGATGCTGATGGCCGCCGGCGGACAGAAGATGGCCGCCATGTTCCATAACCAGGGCAACAAGGTGTTCGACTACGTCTGGAACACGGTACGGCGTCGCTTTGGTGGCCGCCTGCACGCCCGTAACGACGGCATTAAGCCCTTTATCCAGTCGGTCCGTCAGGGCTACTGGGGCTACTATCTGCCGGATCAGGATCATGGCCCGGAGCACAGCGAATTTGTCGATTTCTTTGCCACCTACAAAGCGACCCTGCCGGCGATTGGCCGTCTGATGAAGGTCTGCCGCGCCCGCGTTATTCCGCTTTTTCCCATCTATGATGGTAAAACGCACCGCCTGACGATTGTGGTTCGCCCGCCAATGGACGATCTGCTGACCGCGGACGATCACACCATCGCGCGACGCATGAACGAAGAGGTGGAGATTCTGGTGGGGCCGCAGCTGGAGCAGTACACCTGGATCCTGAAGCTGCTGAAAACAAGAAGGCCCGGTGAAACCGAGCCTTATAAGCGCAAAGAGCTGTTCCCGAAGAAATAGTTACCCCTCTCCCGTGGGAGAGGGCGGTTCTTATTCGACGGTCAGCACGCGGGTGGTGTTGGTGGAGCCGATGGTGCTCATCACATCACCCTGGGTGACGATAACGATATCTCCGGAAACCAGATAGCCTTTATCGCGCAGCAGGTTGACCGCGTCGTGCGCCGCAGCGACGCCGTCGTTATTGCTGTCGAAGTAGACCGGCGTTACGCCACGGTAGAGGGCAGTGAGGTTAAGGGTACGCTCGTGGCGGGACATGGCGAAAATCGGCAGGCCAGAGCTGATGCGCGAGGTCATCAGCGCGGTGCGGCCAGATTCGGTCATGGTGATAATCGCCGTAACCCCTTTCAGGTGGTTAGCCGCATACATCGCGGACATGGCAATCGCCTCTTCCACGTTGTCGAACTGCACATCCAGACGGTGTTTGGAGACGTTGATGCTCGGGATCTTCTCCGCCCCAAGGCAGACGCGCGCCATGGCGGCGACGGTTTCTGCCGGATACTGGCCCGCAGCGGTTTCTGCGGAGAGCATCACCGCATCGGTGCCATCCAGCACGGCGTTGGCCACGTCCATCACTTCCGCACGGGTCGGCATCGGGTTGGTGATCATCGACTCCATCATCTGGGTGGCGGTGATCACGGCGCGGTTCAGCTTACGTGCGCGGCGGATCAGCGTTTTCTGGATACCCACCAGCTCCGGGTCGCCAATCTCAACGCCGAGATCGCCGCGTGCCACCATCACCACGTCGGAGGCCAGGATAATGTCATCCATCGCGTCCTGGCTGCAGACCGCTTCGGCACGTTCCACCTTGGCGACAATTTTCGCATCGCAGCCAGCGTCGCGCGCCAGACGGCGGGCGTAGTTCAGATCTTCGCCGCAGCGCGGGAAGGAGACCGCGAGGTAATCCACCCCGATCTGCGCCGCCGTAATGATGTCAGCCTTATCTTTATCGGTCAGCGCTTCGGCAGAGAGGCCGCCGCCGAGCTTGTTGATACCCTTGTTGTTCGAGAGCGGGCCGCCGACGGTCACTTCGGTAAAGACCTTCATACCCTGAACTTCCAGCACTTTTAGCTGCACGCGGCCGTCGTCAAGCAGCAGGATATCCCCTGGCACAACGTCGGCAGGCAGCCCTTTATAGTCGATACCCACACGATCTTTGTCGCCTTCGCCTTTACCCAGGTCGGCGTCGAGCAGGAATTTGTCGCCAATGTTAAGGAAAACTTTACCTTCCTTGAAGGTTGAAACGCGGATTTTCGGTCCCTGCAGGTCGCCCAGGATGGCGACGTGACGGCCTAATTTTGCGGCGATCTCACGCACCTTGTCCGCGCGTAATTTATGATCCTCTGGCGTGCCGTGGGAGAAATTCATGCGCACCACGTTGGCGCCTGCAGCGATAATTTTCTCAAGGTTATTATCGCGATCGGTGGCCGGGCCTAAGGTGGTGACGATCTTGGTTCTGCGAAGCCTTCTGGACATGTAATACTCCGTTGACTGAAACAACTTTGGTGTTGCGTGAACATTGATTCGGTGTGCTGTGAAGAAACTTACCGAATACCTGAAGAAGTTACAAACTTGTTATAAGCATTTAAGTTATATTGCCCTTAATCAGCAATTCTTTATCAAAACGCGATTCCCTGAGCGCTTCTTTGACCCGCTTCAAGTTATCCCGGAATTTTGTCCCTCGCCGTAGCGTAAAACCGGTGGCCAGCACGTCGATAACCGTCAGCTGCGCCAGGCGGGAGACCATCGGCATATACATGTCGGTATCTTCCGGCACGTCGAGGGTGAGGGCGAGAGTCGCCTCGCGCGCCAGCGGCGTACCGGCGGTCGTCAGGGCGATAACCATCGCGTCGTTCTCCCGCGCCAGCTGCGCCAGCTCTACCAGGCTTTTGGTGCGCCCGGTGTGGGAGATGAGCACCACTACATCGTCCTCGCTGCAGTTCATGCAGCTCATGCGCTGCAGCACGATATCGTCTGAATAGATAACCGGGACGTTGAAGCGAAAAAATTTGTTCATGGCGTCGTGCGCCACCGCGGCTGACGAGCCGAGCCCGAAGAAGGCGATCTTTTTCGCCTGGGTGAGCAGATCCACCGCCCGGTTGACCGAGGCCATATCCAGCGACTGGCGAACGTGGTCGAGGGTGGCCATCGCCGACTCAAAGATTTTCGCGGTATAGGCTTCGACGCTATCGTCTTCATCAACATTACGATTTACATAGGGCGTACCGTTTGCCAGACTCTGCGCCAGATGCAGTTTAAAATCGGGAAAGCCCCGGGTATCCAGGCTGCGGCAAAAGCGGTTGACGGTAGGCTCGCTGACGCCCGCCTGCTGCGCCAGAGAGGCGATGCTTGAATGAATAGCCTGAGCAGGAGAGGCGAGAATGACTTCAGCCACTTTCCGCTCAGATTTGCTAAGGTGTTCCAGTTGAAACTGGATTTTTTCCAGCATGTTCATTATCACGGGACACTCAAGTGTGTAAGCGATTTCACGAAGATGAAATCATGGCTCGTTGCAGTCGATATTACCCCTGTGACCAGTCTAAAGGATAATGAACAACGCAAAATGTTGTTGTTTTTTTTCATAACTTGATCGCTGTCGGGTTTTGACTACGGCCCGGCAGCGCAAAGATTCGCCAGTTTCCCCTTAGCTGACGAATCTCTGTGCGCCATAGCGTAAAAAATCACGGTATCGCACGTGAGGTTAAGCGCTGGTGGTTTCGGGAAATCGGTAAAAGCAGTACAGTGCAATGTAATAAAATTACAACGATACCTGGCGAAAGTACCAGGTAATCTAACTGAGGAGAATGACATGGCGGTAACGCAAACAGCCCAGGCATGTGACCTGGTCATTTTCGGCGCGAAAGGCGATCTTGCACGCCGGAAATTGCTGCCTTCCCTTTATCAACTGGAGAAAGCGGGTCAGATCCATCCGGATACCCGCATCCTTGGCGTGGGGCGCGCCGACTGGGACAAAGCGGCCTATACCGACGTGGTGCGCGAAGCGCTCGAAACGTTCATGAAAGAGAAGATCGACGAAAGCCTGTGGGACAAGCTGAGCGGCCGTCTTGATTTCTGCAACCTCGACGTGAACGACACCTCCGCATTCACCCGTCTGGGTGAGATGCTGGACCAGAAAAATCGCGTGACGATCAACTATTTTGCCATGCCGCCAAGCACCTTCGGCGCCATCTGCAAAGGGCTGGGCGAAGCGAAGCTGAATGCCATGCCGGCGCGCGTGGTCATGGAAAAACCGCTGGGCACCTCCCTGGCGACCTCGCGCGAGATCAACGATCAGGTGGGCGAGTACTTTGACGAGTGCCAGGTCTACCGTATCGACCACTATCTTGGTAAAGAGACGGTGCTTAACCTGCTGGCGCTGCGTTTTGCCAACTCCCTGTTTGTTAATAACTGGGATAACCGCACTATCGATCACGTAGAGATCACCGTGGCGGAAGAGGTGGGTATCGAAGGCCGCTGGGGCTATTTCGACCAGGCCGGACAGATGCGCGACATGATCCAGAACCACCTGCTGCAGATCCTCTGCATGATCGCCATGTCTCCGCCGTCCGACCTCTCCGCAGACAGCATCCGCGACGAGAAGGTGAAAGTGCTGAAGTCCCTGCGCCGTATCGATCGCTCCAACGTGCGCGAGAAAACGGTGCGCGGCCAGTATACCGCCGGCTTCGCCCAGGGTAAGAAAGTGCCGGGCTACCTTGAGGAAGAGGGGGCCAACAAGACCAGCAATACCGAAACGTTTGTCGCTATTCGCGTCGATATCGACAACTGGCGCTGGGCGGGCGTGCCATTCTACCTGCGTACCGGCAAACGCCTGCCGGCAAAATGTTCCGAAGTGGTGGTCTACTTTAAGAACCCTGAGCTGAACCTCTTTAAAGAGTCCTGGCAGGAGCTGCCGCAGAACAAGCTGACCATTCGCCTGCAGCCGGACGAAGGGGTGGATATTCAGGTACTGAACAAGGTGCCGGGGCTGGATCACAAGCACAATCTGCAGACGACCAAGCTCGATCTGAGCTACTCCGAAACCTTCAACCAGACCCATCTGGCGGACGCTTACGAACGACTGCTGCTGGAGACCATGCGCGGTATCCAGGCGCTGTTCGTACGCCGTGACGAAGTGGAGGAAGCCTGGAAATGGGTCGACTCCATTACCGAAGCCTGGGCCGCCGATCAGGATGCGCCGAAGCCGTATCAGGCGGGCACCTGGGGGCCGGTCGCCTCTGTCGCGATGATCACCCGCGATGGTCGTTCCTGGAATGAGTTTGAGTAAATAAACCGCTAACTCGAAGGGGTTATTTTACCGGTAACATGATCTACCACAGATTGTGGCACAATTTTTAATCTTTTAAGCTCCGGGTGGATTCACCCCCGGAGCTTTTTTTATTACACTGGCTGAAGCGATTTTGCCCAAGGGTGCCGGACTTCAGGCCTTTTTCCTTCCCAAAACAGGGAAGCGAACCTGATTTTCTCGCCGCCCGGACAACATAATTTTAGGAGCCTCTATGAATCCTGTATTGTTACGCGTAACACAACGCATTATTGAACGCTCAGCCAGTACCCGCGCCGCCTACCTTGCCCGTATTGAGCAGTCAAAATCGGATACGGTGCACCGCTCGCAGCTGGCGTGCGGTAACCTGGCGCACGGTTTCGCCGCCTGCCAGCCGGACGACAAAGCCTCTCTGAAGAGCATGCTGCGTAACAATATTGCGATCATCACCGCCTACAACGATATGCTCTCCGCTCACCAGCCCTATGAGCGCTATCCCGAGATTATCCGTCGCGCCCTGCACAGCGTGAACGCCGTAGGGCAGGTAGCAGGCGGCGTACCGGCCATGTGCGACGGCATCACCCAGGGGCAGGACGGTATGGAGCTCTCCCTGCTGAGCCGGGAAGTGATCGCCATGTCCGCCGCGGTGGGCCTCTCCCATAACATGTTTGACGGCGCGCTCTATCTTGGCGTCTGCGACAAAATCGTCCCGGGACTGGCGATGGCGGCGCTCTCTTTCGGGCATCTGCCGGCGATCTTTGTCCCCTCCGGCCCGATGGCGAGCGGCCTGCCGAACAAAGAAAAGGTGCGTATCCGCCAGCTCTACGCAGAGGGTAAAGTGGACCGTATGGCGCTGCTGGAGGCGGAAGCGGCCTCATACCATGCGCCGGGAACCTGTACGTTCTACGGCACCGCCAACACCAATCAGATGGTGATCGAGGTGATGGGGATGCAGCTCCCGGGCTCCTCCTTTATCCAGCCGGATGCGCCGCTGCGCCAGGCGTTAACAGAGGCGGCGGCGCGCCAGGTGACGCGTCTGACCGGCAACGGCAATGAATGGATGCCGATGGGTAAACTGGTCGACGAGAAGGTGATCGTCAACGGTATCGTCGCGCTGCTGGCGACCGGCGGGTCCACTAACCACACCATGCATATGGTGGCGATGGCGCGCGCGGCGGGGATCCAGATCAACTGGGATGACTTCTCCGAGCTCTCTGACGTGGTGCCGCTGATGGCGAAGCTCTACCCGAACGGCCCGGCGGATATTAACCACTTCCAGGCGGCGGGCGGCGTGCCGGTGCTGATCCGCGAGCTGCTGAAAGGGGGGCTGCTGCATGAAGATGTCAATACGGTGGCCGGTTTCGGCCTGAGCCGCTATACCCTGGAGCCGTGGCTGAATAACGGCGAACTCGACTGGCGCGAAGGGGCGCAGGGCTCCCTGGATACACAGGTGATCGCCTCGTTTGACAACCCCTTCTCCCGTCACGGCGGTACCAAAGTACTGAGCGGCAACCTTGGCCGCGCGGTGATGAAAACCTCCGCCGTGCCGCAGGAAAACCAGGTTGTTGAAGCGCCCGCGGTAGTTTTTGAAAGCCAGCATGACGTTATGCCGGCCTTCGAAGCGGGTCTGCTGGATAAAGATTGCGTGGTGGTGGTCCGTCATCAGGGGCCAAAAGCGAACGGTATGCCAGAATTACATAAACTTATGCCGCCGCTTGGTGTATTATTGGACCGCCGTTTCAAAATTGCGCTGGTGACCGATGGACGCCTCTCCGGCGCATCGGGTAAAGTGCCCTCTGCGATCCACGTGACACCGGAAGCTTACGACGGTGGTCTGCTGGCGAAAGTGCGCGACGGCGACATCATCCGCGTGAACGGTCAGACAGGGGAGTTGACCCTGCTGGTGGACGAGGCCGAGCTGGCCGCGCGTCAGCCGCATATTCCTGACCTGAGCGCGTCGCGCGTGGGCACGGGGCGTGAAATGTTTGGCGCGCTGCGCGAGAAGCTCTCCGGCGCTGAGCAGGGCGCAACCTGTATGACGTTTTAAGACGACAAGATTATCGATCTGGCGAGAGAAAATACTCTGATGAAAAACTGGAAAACAAGTGCAGAAGCAATCCTGAAAACCGGCCCGGTAGTGCCGGTTATCGTGGTCAACAAACTGGAGCACGCCGTCCCGATGGCGAAAGCGCTGGTTGCCGGCGGCGTTCGCGTGCTGGAAGTGACCCTGCGTACCGCCTGTGCCGTTGACGCGATCCGCGCTATCGCCAAAGAGGTACCGGAAGCGATTGTCGGCGCGGGTACCGTGCTGAACCCGCAGCAGCTGGCGGATGTGACCGAAGCGGGCGCGCAGTTCGCCATCAGCCCGGGTCTTACCGAGCCGCTGCTGAAAGCCGCCACCGAAGGAACCATTCCGCTGATCCCGGGTATCAGCACCGTCTCTGAACTGATGCTGGGTATGGATTACGGTCTGAAAGAGTTTAAATTCTTCCCGGCGGAAGCGAACGGCGGCACTAAAGCGCTGCAGGCGATCGCGGGTCCCTTCTCCCAGGTTCGTTTCTGCCCGACCGGCGGGATCTCTCCGGCGAACTACCGTGACTACCTGGCGCTGAAAAGCGTGCTCTGCATCGGCGGCTCCTGGCTGGTGCCGGCGGATGCGCTGGAAGCGGGCGACTGGGATCGTATTACGAAGCTGGCGCGTGAAGCAGTTGAAGGCGCGAATCAGTAAGCGCTTATGACGGCTGGAAACGGGTCACTTCGGGTGACCCGTTTTGTTTTCAGCGACAGGCGCGTTAACCCTCTGCCTGCACGCTGGCCGCCGCTTTTTTCGCGCGGGCGACGGCCTCATCCACGGTCTCGCCCGTCGCTAAAGCCACGCCGAGACGGCGCGAACCGTCGATCTCCGGTTTGCCAAACAGACGCAGCTGCAGGCCCGCGCCCACGCTCTCCTCAACCTGGCTAAAGCAGACGTCGCTGCTGGTGAGGGTCGGTAAAATCACCGCCGAAGCCGCCGGACCATACTGCCGCACGCCCCCTACCGGCAAGCCCAGGAAGGCGCGCACGTGCAGTGCAAACTCTGAGAGATCCTGTGAAATCAGCGTCACCATCCCGGTATCATGCGGACGCGGCGAAACTTCGCTGAAGATCACCTCATCGCCGCAGACAAAAAGCTCCACCCCGAACAGGCCATAGCCGCCGAGTGCCAGCACCACCTTGCGGGCGATCTCCTGTGCGCGCTGCAACGCCAGCTCGCTCATCTGCTGCGGCTGCCAGGATTCACGGTAATCGCCATCCTGCTGGCGGTGGCCGATGGGATCGCAAAACCAGACGCCGTCCACGGCGCTGACGGTGAGCAGGGTTATCTCGAAATCAAACTTTACCGCCCCCTCGACAATCACGCGGCCCGCGCCTGCGCGCCCGCCCTGCTGGGCATACTCCCAGGCCTGGCTAAGGGTGGCGGCATCGCGAAGAAAACTCTGCCCTTTGCCGGAGGAACTCATTACCGGCTTAATAAAGCAGGGATAGCCAACGGCGTTTACGGCGTCGGTAAATTCCGTCACGTTTCCGGCAAAACGGTAGGCGGAGGTGGGCAGCGCCAGCTCCTCCGCCGCCAGGCGTCGGATCCCTTCACGGTTCATGGTCAGCCTGGTGGCGCGGGCGCAGGGCACCACGTGCAGGCCTTCTTCCTCCAGCGCCAGCAGCGTGTCGGTGGCGATGGCTTCGATCTCCGGCACCACAAAGTCTGGCTTCTCTTTAGCGATAAGGGCGCGGAGCGCCTCGCCATCAAGCATATTGATTACATACGCGCGGTGAGCCACATGCATGGCGGGCGCGTCGGCGTAGCGATCCACCGCAATCACCTCCACCCCGAGGCGCTGGCACTCAATCGCCACCTCTTTTCCCAGCTCGCCCGATCCGAGCAGCATGACGCGCGTCGCCGACGGGCGCAGAGCAGTTCCTATACGAGTCATAAATCCCCCTGAAAAAGTTGCGCGCAGTATATACGAAATCGTTTGCGTCTGTCTTGCCTCCGGCGAAACGAGCGCACCGGGAAATTTTCGCATCTTTAGCGGCCGCAGACGTTTCCTGACATCTTGTCGCTTACGCTGGGAGCAATGTTCATGATTGAGGGAGGAGAATTATGTCAGGCTGGTTAAATCAACTTCAGTCCATGTTAGGGCAAAAATCATCATCCGACGGGCAGGGGCTGAATAAGCTGCTGGTGCCCGGCGCACTTGGCGGACTGGCGGGTTTGCTGGTTGGTAATAAATCATCGCGCAAGCTGCTGACAAAGTATGGTACCGGGGCGCTGCTGGCAGGCGGAGGTGCGATTGCCGGTACGGTGCTGTGGAATAAATATAAAGAGAAGATCAAAACGGCTCATCAGGGTGAACCGCAGTTTGGCCAGACCGCTACGCCGCTGGATCAGCGTACCGAACGTTTGATCCTTGCGCTGGTGTTTGCCGCGAAAAGTGACGGCCATATTGACGATAAAGAGCGCGCGGCGATTGAGCAGCAGATGCGTGAAGCGGGCGTGGAGGAGCAGGGGCGGGCGCTGGTGGCGCGGGCCATTGAACAGCCGCTCGACCCGATGCGTCTCGCGCAGGGCGTAAAAAATGAAGAGGAGGCGCTGGAGCTCTATTTCCTCAGCTGTGCCGCGATCGATGTTGACCACTTTATGGAGCGCAGCTATCTGCAGGCGCTGGGTGATGCGCTGAAGATCCCCCAGGAGGTACGTGACGGCATTGAGCAGGATATTCGGCAGCAAAAACAGGCTCTCCCGGAATAATTAATTTTCAAAGGCGTCATGTTTCGCTTGCATCATGCGCGTGTTTTGCCACCCTTATAGGGTGTAAAACGCAGAAGAAATCCGACATGTTACCGAAAGCCAGACGCATACCGAAAGCCATCACCACCCACGGTGATACCCGCATCGACAACTACTACTGGCTGCGAGACGATACGCGCTCGCAGCCAGAAGTTCTCGACTACCTGCACGACGAAAACGACTATGGCCGCCGGGTAATGGCCTCCCAGCAGGATCTGCAGGACAGGCTGCTGGGGGAGATGGTCGGCCGCGTGCCCCAGCGGGACGTCTCCGCGCCATGGACCAAAAACGGCTATCGTTACCGGCATATCTACGAGCCGGGCAACGAATATGCCATCTACCAGCGCCAGTCGGTGCTGATGGCTGAGTGGGATGAGTGGGAAACGCTGCTGGATGCCAATAAGCGCGCCGCCCATAGCGAGTTTTATACCCTGGGCGGCATGGCGATCTCCCCGGACAATAACATTATGGCGCTGGCGGAAGATTACCTCTCCCGGCGGCAGTACGGGCTGCGCTTTCGCAATCTGGAGACCGGCAACTGGTATCCCGAGATGCTGGATAACGTCTCCTCCGATTTTGTCTGGGGCAACGATTCCGAGACGGTTTACTACGTTAAAAAACATGCCACCACGCTGCTGCCTTACCAGGTGTGGCGGCACACCATCGGTACCGCCTCCTGCGACGATGAGCTGGTCTACGAAGAGAAGGACGACACTTTTTACGTCAGCCTGCATAAGACCACGTCCCGTCACTATGTCATTATCTTCCTCGCCAGCGCGACTACCACCGAGGTGCTGCTGCTGGATGCGGAGCTTCCCGACGCGCAGCCGCTCTGCTTCCTGCCGCGGCGCAAGGATCACGAATACAGTCTCGACCACTTTCAGCACACCTTTTACCTGCGCTCCAACCGCGAAGGGAAGAACTTTGGGCTCTATAAAACCAAAGTGCGCGATGAGCGCAAGTGGGAAGTGCTGATCCCGGCCCGGGAGCAGGTGATGCTGGAGGGATTCACTCTCTTTACCGACTGGCTGGTGGTGGAAGAGCGCCAGCGCGGGCTGACCAGTATCCGGCAGATCAACCGCAAAACGCGGGAGGTGATCGGTATCGCCTTTGACGATCCCGCTTACGTCACTTGGATCGGCTATAACCCGGAGCCGGAGTCGACGCGCCTGCGCTATGGCTACTCCTCCATGACCACCCCGGATACGCTCTTTGAACTGGATATGGAAACCGGCGAGCGGCGGGTGTTAAAGCAGGCGGAGGTGGCCGGTTTCGACGCCAGCAACTACCGCAGCGAACACCTGTGGGTGGTGGCGCGCGACGGGGTGGAGGTGCCGGTCTCGCTGGTCTATCACAAGGAACATTTCCGGCGCGGTAAAAACCCGCTGCTGGTCTACGGCTATGGCTCGTATGGCTCCAGCATAGACGCTGACTTCAGCAGCAGCCGGCTCAGTCTGCTGGATCGCGGATTTGTTTTTGCCATCGCCCATATTCGCGGCGGGGGCGAGCTGGGCCAGCACTGGTATGAAGAGGGTAAGTTCCTCAAGAAAAAGAATACCTTTAACGACTATCTCGACGTCTGCGACGCTCTGCTGGCGCAGGGGTATGGCGATCCCGCCCTCTGCTTTGGTATGGGCGGCAGCGCCGGGGGAATGCTGATCGGGGCGGCGATCAACCAGCGGCCCGAACTGTTTAAAGGGGTAATTGCGCAGGTGCCGTTTGTGGATGTGGTCACCACCATGCTCGACGAGTCTATTCCGCTGACGACCGGCGAATTTGAAGAGTGGGGGAACCCGCAGGATGAAGAGTATTACTGGTATATGAAATCGTACAGCCCCTACGATAACGTGGAGGCGAAAGCCTACCCGCATATGCTGGTCACCACCGGTCTGCACGACTCCCAGGTACAGTACTGGGAGCCGGCCAAGTGGGTGGCGAAACTGCGCGAGCTGAAAACGGACGACAATCTGCTGCTGCTCTGTACCGATATGGACTCCGGCCACGGCGGGAAATCGGGGCGCTTTAAATCCTATGAAGGGGTGGCGCTGGAGTACGCTTTCTTAATTGGCCTGGCACAGGAAACCCTGACAGGCCAGACGGGAGATCAGGCTTCGCCCAGGTAGTGGCGCAGCGTGAGGCGCAGCTCCGGGCTCATTTTGTCGAGGTTATTGTAGAGCCAGCGCAGATAGCCCGGATCGCGCTCGGCGACCTCGGCGACCGCCTTGCCACGATATTTACCGAAGGGGAAAACGGTGAGGAGTGCCGGGCGCCCGGTGATATCCGCCATTTCGTCCGGCGTCCAGCCGGAGGTAGCCATAATATCGATAAGCAGCGCGGCCGTGATATAGCAGTCATAAAGCGCCCGGTGGTGATGCAGACCATCGGGCGTTTTCACGCTCAGCTTGCGCGACTTATAGAGCGCCATGTTGCTGTACTGAATACCCGGCCACAGGCGACGCGCCAGCTTCATGGTGCAAATCCACTCCCCGGGCATCTCCGGCAGCACGCGTCGGTCAAAGCTGGCGTTGTGGGCCACGTACCATGTGCTGCCGTAATAGTGGGGGATCACCTCTTCGATCCACGGTTTATCCGCCACCATCGCTTCGGTGATACGATGGATCGCCATCGCCTGCGGGCTGATAGGGCGGTCAGGGCGGACCAGATGACTCATGGGATTCACAATTTTCCCGTCGATGACGTCGACCGAGGCGACTTCCACAATCCCTCCCTGAAGACCGCAGGTTTCGGTATCGATTACGCGTAACATGGTTCACTCCTGAGCCTAAAACGCCTAGCGTAATGGAATGATATCCCCTTGCCAACCCCGCCGGTCCCGGTAGCCGGTCAGAAGCAGTTCGCCTTTATCCGCCCGCACCACCAGCTGGCCCTGATCGTCCCAGAGAGCGCTGCCGCCGCGCGCGTTCGCCATCAGTACGGCGATGGCGTAGCGGTGGGCAAAATGCTGCAGGCTGCTGATGGTATCGCGCCAGCGCGTTTCGGTGACCGACTGTGGGCTGGTAAAGAGCGCCGCCTGCGGATCGAGGCAGACGTCGGCGGGATGCCCCAGAATGGAGAGTCTGGCGGCGTCCGGCTTCAGGCAGGCGCCGCTGCCCTGAAGGTAGTGTTCCGGGCGATCGTTTTCCGGATTAAACAGAAGCAGCCCTTTTTTCCGGCCGGTCCGGGTAGTGATGGTGGTGCCGGCAATCACTGCCATTCCGCTTGTCTGTACCGCCTGCATGAGGGGAGAGAGCGCCTCTTCAGTGGGCGGTTCGGGCAGGGGAGCTGCATCCATGGCGCAGCCTGTCAGGGAAAGTTCGGGGAAAACAAGCAGATCGCAGTTATGCCGTGCGGCAGCATGAATGAAACGGAGATGATGTTTTACGTGTACGCCGGTGCAGTTATGCCGGGGGACATACTGCGCGGCCGCGATATTCCAGTGGGACATCGTGATTTCCTTATACACTTGTCGCAGGAGCCATAATACACCCTGATAATTGAGGGTATTCTTATCCTGCCATAAAATGTGTAAGGAAAGGTAACATTGATTAAGATTATTTGACTTTGGGCTCGTAGGGCAGGCGAGAGAGGTTAACAGAGTTAAGGCGATGAGCGATCAGCCGTTCGCGAAACCAGTCGCGCAGGTGCGCGGGCTGCTCGCGTTCCACCACTTCGGCGATAACCGGCATGTTATAGCGTTCTTTAAAAGCGACCCCGGCAGCAGCAAGATCGACGTTGACCTTGTCCATCTCGTCCTGAGGAAGGGCAGCAAGATTAATCTTCATGGCTCTCTCCTGTTCTGGCGGCGTAACGTTACCGCGCTTATCCGGCGTTGACAAGCCAGACAGCGCGCCTCGACTGCGATATTATACAGAGTTATCCTTTATCGGACAGAGATAACTAAAAGGAATGAATAACATGACACAGACTACACGCCGTGCCGCCGTTTTTCTCTTTGCGCTTTTCACTGCCCCCGCCGCGCTGGCTCATGCCCACCTGAAACATCAGTATCCGGCTGCCGATGCGGAGGTGGTGGCTTCGCCGCAGGCGCTCACCCTTAACTTTTCTGAAGGGATAGAGCCTCAGTTCAGCGGCGTGACGGTGACGGGCGACAAGCAACAGCAAGTTCCTGTCGGGGCGGTAAAACGTAACGAGCAGGATAAAACCCAGCTCATCGTGCCGCTCGAAAAACCACTGACGCCGGGAGGGTATGAGGTGCAATGGCATGTGGTCTCCGTAGATGGTCATAAAACACAGGGCCACTACCGCTTTCATGTGAAATAACATGCTGGCGTCAATTTACGTGGCGCTGCGTTTTGCCCATTTCGCCGCGCTGATGCTGATCTTTGGCAATGCCCTCTACAGCGCCTGGCTGGCGCCGCGCGCGCTGACCCGGCTGATGACGCGCCGCTGCTGCCGTCAGCAGCAGATAGCCGTGCTGGTGAGTTTTGCCACGGCGCTGCTGATGCTGGCGTTTCAGGGCGGGCTGATGGGCAACGGCTTGCAGGATCTCTTTCGTCCTGCGATCTGGCTGGCGGTGACGGGAACACAGTTTGGCAGCGTCTGGGTGTGGCAGATTATTTTTGCCTTACTGACCGCCTGCGCGGTCTGGCTGGCGCCGACGCGCAACGCGCGGCTGGTGCTGCTGCTGGCGGCAGGGCAGTTTATTCTGCTGGCGGGCGTAGGGCATGCGGCGATGCGCGACGGGCCGCTGGGGTTTACCCAGCGCCTTAACCACGCGCTGCATCTCCTCTGCGCCGCTACCTGGCTTGGCGGCCTGCTGCCGCTGCTCTTTTGCCTGCGGCTGGCGAATGGGCGCTGGAGCGAACAGGCGATAACGACCATGATGCGTTTTTCCCGCGCCGGGCACTATGCGGTGGCGGGGGTAATTTGCACCGGTATTGTCAACGCGCTGCTGATTCAGGGCCTGACGCTGCCTTGGCGCACATCTTACGGCGAGCTGCTTTTGTTCAAATGTGCGCTGGTGATGATGATGGTGGTACTCGCACTCGTTAACCGGTATGTTCTGGTGCCACGTTTTCGCACAAGCCAGGGGCGGGCGCAGCGTCTCTTTATTCGTCTGACGCAGGCTGAAGTGGTCACCGGCGCGCTGGTGGTCGCCTGCGTAAGTCTTTTCGCTACCTGGGAACCCTTTTGACAAGGTTGAACAATGAAAAAAATGCTACTTTCGCTTTTGCTGCTGGCCTCTGCAGGTTCGGCCTTTGCCGCCCCGCAGGTCATTACGGTGAGCCGTTTTGAGATTGGAAAGGATAAGTGGGCCTTTAACCGTGAAGAGGTGATGCTCACCTGCCGCCCGGGCCATGCGCTCTACGCGATTAACCCGAGCACGCTGGTGCAATACCCGCTGAACGACGTTGCGCAGCAGCAGGTCGCCAGCGGTAAAAGCAGCGGCCAGCCGATAAGCGTGATTCAGATAGACGATCCTCAGAATCCGGGGCAGAAGATGAGCCTTGCCCCCTTTATTGAGCGCGCCGAAAAGCTCTGCTGAGAGCGTTTTTCCAAAAAAAAACCGCAGGCTTAAACCTGCGGTTTTCTCTTTTTTTATCGATAAATCGCTTTTTTTCAGACCACTTTTGCTGCGGACTGGAAAACCTGGCGCGGTCATCTATTCTTATAGTGCAAGGCGACTGAGCCTGCATTAATGCCAACTTTTAGCGCACGGCTCTCTCCCAAGAGCCATTTCCCTGGACCGAATACAGGAATCGTATTCGGTCTCTTTTTATCTGTATGATTTTCACTGGGTTTTATTTGGCATCTCCCTGCCTTCCCCGAAATCAGTCCGCACTTCGCGTCCGGTTTATTCTGTTATACCACACCGTTTTTAACATTCACAATTCATTTACACGGAAATGCGATCCTGGAAGGTGGCCCCCTGTGCCTCAGGGCCGGGTTTATACTGAGATTACGGGGGCGCAACGCGTGTATGCAGACGGGAGGTGCAATGTATCAACGACTCGATGGCAACGACTGGCAACATATCTGGGTGGTGAGCGATCTTCACGGCTGTTACGACGCGCTGATGGCCGCGCTGAAAGCGCGCCGCTTTAATCCTTATGCGGATCTGCTGATTTCCGTTGGCGATCTCATCGACCGCGGACCGGATAGTTTGCGCTGCCTGGCGCTGCTGCATGAGAGGTGGTTTCGCGCGGTGCGGGGGAATCATGAGCAGATGGCGCTGGATGCGCTGGCAACTAAAGATTTCTCACTCTGGCGGCTTAACGGCGGGAGCTGGTTTTCACAGCTGGAGTCGGCGCAAAAAGAGGAGGCGGCGACAGCGCTGCTGGCCTGCGCGAATTTACCGCTGATTCTTGAAATACGGTGTACCAACGGACTCAACGTGATTGCCCATGCAGATTACCCCTCATCCACTTACCAGTGGCAAAAACCGGTGTCGAGTGAACGGGTGCTGTGGGATCGGGATCGTCTGATGGGGTTTATGGTCGGGAAAGGGCAGAACATTGCGGGGGCGGATCATTTCTGGTTTGGGCATACGCCGCTGGATAAACGCTACGACTTCCCTCCGCTGCATTATATCGATACCGGCGCTGTGTTTGATGGATATTTAACGCTGGCGCAACTGCAATAGTTAAAGATCGCTATACTCCTGAGCCGGTGTCCAGAAACTGTCGATAAACTCTTCTACCGGATAGCAGCCGCCGTGGCGGATACGTTGCTCTTTTTTGGCGACGACGCATTGCTGCTCGGTGTTATAGACATCCACCACAATATCATCGCATCCCCCATCCAGATAACAGACAAAAAGTACCAGGGCGAACATTACATCCTCAGTTCCGGCTTCCATAATAAGAGTGTAGGAGAGGATAGCGTGCAGGGGAAACGGAAATAAATAACCCGCCTTCGGGCGGGTTCTTTTTGAATCAGGCAAGTCGCATGATCCAGGCGTCGGTCTGATGGTCGTAATGTTCGCGATAAAGGACGGAATGTTCCCCGTTGAGAATGGCGGGAACGCTGGTGTCGGCATCCCAGGCATCTAACTGCATGCATAAATCGGGGTCAGATTTGCAAGGAATACTTAACGTTCGTTCGCCCTGGTCTTCGCCGCGTAATTCGGCGTCGTCGATCTCAAAAGCGCCAATGCGCACGTTGGTTTTGGTCATAATGCTCTCCAAAGTCAGATAAATCTGGTACGACCAGTATTGTCGCCCATTTTTCAGCCTAGCCAAGGAGAGCAAAAACGCCAGTCAAAATGTGCTCTTTTTTTATCCAGCGTGAGTGTTACCGGTAAACAAGCGCCCGTCGCGAACCAGCTCGCGGGGGTAACTGTTTTTCAGCCGCGCGCCCACTTTTTTGGCCAGCCCCAGCGGGAAGCCCTGCCAGCAGACAATCACCTCGTCACGCGACGGGCTCTTCTCCGGGTAGAGATCGCGTCCGCGATACCACTCCTCCGCCTCCGCCGGGGTCAGCTCAAAGCGATTATCCTCCCCTGCCAGAGCGATGACCGCTTCATGCTGCCAGCGATAGCCTTTGTTATGCACCTCGGCAAGCCGAATGCCGATACGCGAGAAGCGCACCCTACCGATAAGCGGCTCCATCTCTGCCGGGAAGAGCCAGATCTCTTTGTCGCGCTGCCAGAGGTGAAGGCCATCGGCAATATCCAGCCCGATCTGGCGCGCGGCGGCGGTGACGTTTGCCGCCTCACGTCCTTTTAACGGGGTAAAGGGAAAATTACCCACCTTAAATTTGGGAGCCGGTAGCGGGGGGATGGCGGCGGTTTTGCGCAGGCGGGCAACAAAGAACCCTTCGCAGTCGTACATATGTGGGAAGACGTGCAGAAAGCCTTCCGGCGTCAGGGCGGTGGCCGCCGTACTGAATAGCTTCTCCAGCGGTAAAAATTCCACCGCGTCGGGGTACTGCGCCTGCAGCCACAGACAGACCGCTTCGTTTTCATCGCGATTCAGTGTGCAGGTGGAGTAGACCAGCGTCCCGCCGGGACGCAGCGCGTGAAAAGCGCTGTCGATAAGCTCGCGCTGGGTCGCGGCAATCTCCAGATTGCTCTCAACCGACCAGTTTTTTAGGGCGTCAGGATCTTTACGCACCACCCCTTCGCCGGAGCAGGGGGCGTCAAGCAGGATCGCGTCGAACGACTCCGGCAGCGCGGCGCCAAATACCCGCCCGTCAAAGTGGGTAAGCGCCACGTTCTGGATGCCGCAGCGGCTGATGTTGGCGTGCAGTACCTTCACGCGGCTGGCGGAGAACTCATTCGCGAGGATAGCGCCGCCATTGCCCATGCGCGCGGCAATTTGGGTTGTTTTCGAACCCGGCGCGGCGGCAACATCCATCACCCGGACGGGGGTATTTCCCTCGGCGAAGAGGGCCGCCACCGGCAGCATGGAGCTGGCTTCCTGAATATAGAAGAGTCCGCTCAGGTGCTCGGCGGTGCTGCCAAGCGGAACGGATTCATCGTCGCGCTCGATCCAGAAACCCTCTTCGCACCACGGGATGGGGATCAACTGCCAGCCGTAAGAGGAGGTCAGTTCAAGAAACGCCGCCACGCTGATTTTTAAGGTATTCACCCGCAGGCTGCGGCGCAGGGGCCGTTGACAGGCGGCGATAAACGCCTCGAACGAGGCGGGATCGGGGAGCGCCTCGCGCATCTGCGCCAGGAAGGGATCGGGAAAAAAAACAGAATATTGAGCCACGCTTGCACCACAGGCAGGAAATCAGGCGCGCAGTGTATCATAAAGGCTCCGGTGCGTTGACACCGGAGCCTCGGGTTTAACGCGGCAGGGCAGTACCCCATTCGCGCCACTCTTTCGGCTCGCTATCCAGCAGCAGGAAGTGTTTACCCGGCTGTGCTTTCGGCGCCAGCGGCGTTCCCGGCGGCGTGGCAAAGGCGATACCGCCACGGATAAACTGGTTAAAGGTACCGGTTTTAACGACGCCTCCCGTCAGGCCAAAGTCCAGCGAGTAACCTGAGGCAAGCCAGAACACCGAGTTGTTGCGCACCAGATGCTGGTAGCGCTTGCTGATGCGAATGCCCACCATCACGCGATCGGAGAGAATGCCCAGCGACAAGCCGGTCACCGTGCCCACCTCAATGCCGCGGAACAGCACCGGCGTGCCGATATTCAGCGATCCCGCTTCCGGTACCTCCACCACCAGGCTCAGGCCGTCAAGATATCGCGAGTCAGCGATCGTGGCCTCCTGCAGCTCAAAGTCACGGCGGGCATTGCCGCGGCCCGGCTCAACGTTGATGTAGGGTTGCAGGATAGTATCCAGATGCTCCACGCCCGCGGCGGAGATCTGCGGCGTCACCACCGAGAAACGAGTCCCGTTGCGGGCGAAGGTTTTGACATATTCCGGGTAGAGCACCGCGGTCGCCTGTACCTCGTTACGCTCCGTGATCAGCGTCAGCTTCTGCACCTGGCCGATATCAATGCCCAGATAGCGAATCGGCATCCCCTCGGCCAGCTTGCCGGCGTCGAAGGCGTGCAGGGTGATCTGTCCGCCCACCGCGCGGGCAGCGGTCTCTGACGGATAGAGAATGCGTTTATCGCCCTTGCGCTGGTTAGCGCTGGCGCCGCTGAGGTTATCAAAGCTGATGGCGCCGCGCAGCGCGCGGGAGAGGGGAGAGGCCTGCACCGTCAGGCCGCTGCCGTTAAGCTGCACTTTCGCGCCGCCCTCTGCCCAGAATACGCTGTTGGCGGTTAGCAGATGGCGATACTCCGGCTTGATGTGCAGTTCGATATCAAACGCATTGGCGCGAGGGCGAACGGTAATCACTTCACCCACCTGGAATTTACGGTAAAGCACCACCGAACCGGCCTGTACGTCAGGCAGCGTCGCCGCGCTTAGCACCATCGTGGTAGTCGGCAGATCGCTCAGGCTGTTTTCAATCGCCTTGTCCAGGTTAGCGAACAGAGGATAGCTTTCACGCATCGCCCCTTTGTCGCCCGGTAAAATACGGATGCCGCCGCTGATCCACTCCCCGGCGCTTGCGCCGAGAAACTCCACCCCATCCAGGCCGACCTTCACGTCCACGCGGCTGTTCACCACGAATTTACTGTCGCCATGCAGCAGATCGCGATAGCGGGGGTCTACTGCGGCGGTGAAGGTGACCCCTTTCGCCGTCAGGGTGCGCTCCATCACCTGGCCTACCTCTACGCCATGCAGCAGCAGCGGCTGGCCCGCATCAATGCCGTAGCTTTCCGGCGCGGTCAGGGTAACCGTCAGCACGCCCGGCTTTTGCAGCAGCGTTTTGTCGGCCGGGGCGACCACAAAGTGTTTACTCGGCTGCCCTTCTCCGGGAACCAGCTCGAAGGTATTGCCGGTGAGCAGGCTGCTGATATTGGCATCGCTCAGGGAGAGTTTAGGGCTATGCAGCTCAATGCGCGTCTTCTCGCGCAGTAGCTCGACCACGCTCGGATCAACGGTCATTTCTCCCGTGACGGAGCCGCCGGGATTGAGGGTCAGCTTGGTCAGCTGACCCACCTCCAGCCCCTGATACATCAGCGGTGTGGAGTCAGCTTTCAGCCCTTTGGCATCCGGCAGGGTCAGGCTGATAATCACGCCGCGCTGGCTGTGGGCTAAATCGGCATAAAGACCAAAGTTATCTTCAGCTTCGGCCGGCTTGGAGTTTTCCGGGGAGTCGAATGCGATGGCGCCATTTACCAGCGCGGCGAGGCTCTCCAGCTTCACCTTCGCCCCGCTGAGGCTGAGATCAGCATCCACCCCCGAGACGTTCCAGAAGCGGCTTCCTTTCTTCACCAGAGAGGTAAAGCGGCGGTCGATAAGCACGTCAATGGTTACCCCCTGCTTGTTGGGGCTGATGGAATAATCATAGACGCGCCCTACGGGAATTTTGCGGTAGTAGACCACCGAGCCGCTGTTAAGCGAACCGAGATCGGAGGCATGCAGATGAATCATCAGATCGCCGTTGTTGAGCCGGTATTTGGGCTGCGTGTCCAGGGCGGTGAAGTGATCCTGCGGCTCGCCTTTGCCGGGCATCATCCCGATGTAGTTTCCGCCCACCAGTGCGTCCAGGCCAGATACGCCCGCCAGAGAGGCTTTCGGCGTGACCAGCCAGAACTGGGTTTCGCTACGCAGGGCATCTTTCATGTCCGATTTGATACTGGCGCGAACCTGGATCTTGTTCAGATTTTTACCCAGGCTGATGTCCTGCACCGTTCCCACTTCAACCCCCTGAAAACGAACGGGGGTGCGGCCAGGGACAATGCCGTCCGCTGACTGAAAGTCGATGGTGATGGTATTACCGCGGTTTTCATAGCTCGTCCAGATAAGCCAGCCCGCAATCAGCAGCGCGATGACGGGCAGTAACCAGAAAGGTGAAATACGGCGTTTTGTTTTAATTCTCGCTTCAGTCGGCGAAGCGGGCGTTTCCTGACTCATGTGCGTCCCAAAGTAAGCGGCTGTCCAGCCATTCCACTGCAAGAATAGTCAATATCACCGCAGCGCCGAAATAAAACGCAGCGGGTCCCATGTTAAATGAGAGCAGCTGATCGCGGTCGATCAGCGACATCATCAACGAAATCACAAACAGATCCAGCATCGACCAGCGGCCAATCCAGGTGACGAACCGCAGCAGGAGGATACGGGTGCGCAATCCTTGCTCGCATTTAAAATGAATACTCACCAGCAGAGTAAACATCACTATAACTTTAGTAAACGGAACGAGAATACTGGCAATAAATACAATTGCCGCAACTGCGATGTTGCTGTCGGCCAGGGAAACGATGCCTGACATGATGGTATCTTCCTGCCGGCCACCATTGACGTAGATCACCGAGATGGGCAACAGATTAGCAGGTAAGAGAAAAACCATCGAGGCGATCAGCGCCGCCCAGCACTTTTGCAGGCTGTGATTGCGCCGGAGGCGCAGCGGGATATGGCAGCGCGGACAGCGGCCTCGCGCGTCGGGAAATCCGGTAAAATGACAGCCCAGGCAGGCGCGAAGATGCTCGTCAGGCCGGGTGGCGGGACGCTGTGGATAAAACCGATCCCAGAGCTGCTCCACGTTGAGGTGAATCAGGGTCAGCACGCTAAGCAGCACCAGGGCGATAAAGGCAAATAGCCCGATGCCCGGCTCAAGATAGGCGTAGTCCTGAACCTTGATCGAGGCGACGCCGATGCCTACCAGATAGATATCCAGCATCACCCACTCCTTGAGCCGCTCCAGCATCAGCAACACCGGCCTCAGGTTCATACCGAGGATATTGCCGAGCCAGAGATAAGCGATGGAGGCGACAAGAATGAGCGGAGCGCCGACGGTACAAAACAGCACCATCGCGGCGGTGACAGGATCGCCCTGGCGGGTCATCTGCCAGATCCCCTCCAGCAGATTAGCGTCGATCCGCATTCCCAGCAGATAGAGCCGCAGCAGCGGCTCGCTGAAGGCAAACGGCATCAGCAGAAGCATGGTGATGGCCATCGCCGCCAGTCGCGTCAGGGACCAGTCGCGGCCGTCGCGGATTTTAGCATTGCAGCGCGGACAGTAGGCGCTTTGGTGCGATTTCATCTTCGGCAACATAAAAAGCGTATCGCACTGCGGACAACGCTGATAATGTGCTCGCGGTAGCGCATCGCTGACCGAATGAACGGTAATCTTTTTTGTCGGCGTAATTTTTGGTGTATTAAGGGCCATCAGTCGCGCATGAAAAAGGTTTAATTAACGTTATATTAACTCATCCTGGGATTCATCTTGAGAATGAGCGCATTTAATGTTTATTTTAATAGGCTATGCTCTACTTTTTCGTTAAACAAGTGATTTAATAATGAACAAAACAGAATTTTACGCCGACCTGAACCGGGATTTTCAGGCATTGATGGCAGGCGAAACCAGTTTTTTAGCGATGCTGTCCAATACCAGCGCGCTGCTCTTTGAACGTCTATCCGAAGTGAACTGGGCCGGCTTCTACCTTCTGGAAGGTGATACGCTGGTGCTGGGGCCCTTCCAGGGCAAGCTGGCCTGCGTGCGCATTCCGGTTGGACGCGGCGTTTGCGGCACCGCAGTGGCGCAAAATCAGGTGCAGCGTGTGGAAGATGTGCATGCCTTTGACGGGCACATCGCCTGCGACGCGGCCAGTAATGCTGAAATCGTACTGCCGCTGGTGGTAAATAATCAGACAATCGGCGTGCTCGACATCGACAGCGTGGCTTACGGCCGCTTTACCGCTGAGGATGAGCAGGGTCTGCGCGAGCTGGTGGCGAATCTTGAAAAGGGGCTTGCCGCTACCGATTATCATAAATTCTTTGCGAGCGTCGCAGGATAATCAACGGATAACGTAGCATTTACGGTTGGCGTCATTATAATGACGCCTGTTCATGCCTGCGCTTGTTGGCAACGTCCGTTGTAATCAGGAAATTTCATGGAAAATCAACCTAAGTTGAATAGCAGTAAAGAAGTTATCGCCTTTCTGGCAGAGCGTTTCCCGCAGTGCTTTAGCGCCGAAGGCGAAGCGCGTCCCCTGAAAATCGGCATTTTTCAGGATCTGGTAGAGCGCGTTGAGGGTGAGATGAATCTCAGCAAAACCCAGCTTCGTTCCGCCTTACGTCTTTATACGTCGAGCTGGCGTTATCTGTACGGTATCAAACCGGGAGCGACGCGTGTCGATCTCGACGGCAACCCGTGCGGTGAGCTGGATGAGCAGCACGTAGAGCACGCTCGCAAGCAGCTCGAAGAGGCGAAAGCGCGCGTTCAGGCGCAGCGTGCCGAACAGCAGGCGAAAAAGCGTGAAGCTGCCGCCGCCAGCGGCCAGGAAGAGGCGCCGCGTCGCGAACGTAAACCTCGTCCAGCCCCGCGTCGCGCTGAAAACGGCGACCGTAAACCGCGTGCGGAAAAACCAGCCGCGAAAGCGCAGCGTGCGCCACGCGAAGAACGCCATACCCCAGTTTCTGATATCAGCGCCCTGAGCGTAGGTCAGGCCCTGAAGGTGAAAGCGGGTAACAACGCGATGGACGCCACCGTACTGGAAATCACCAAAGATGGCGTACGTGTACAGCTGACTTCTGGTATGTCAATGATTGTACGCGCAGAACACTTGTTGTTCTGAAACGGAGGCCAAGCCTGGCATGAACACTTTTTTTAAGCTCACCGCGTTGGCGGGCCTGTTTGCCATAACAGGTCACGCCTTCGCTGTGGACGATATTACGCGCGCCGATCAAATTCCGATTCTAAAGGAAGAGACGCAGCACGCGACGGTGAGTGAGCGCGTGACGTCGCGCTTTACCCGCTCGCATTATCGTCAGTTCGATCTCGATCAGGCCTTTTCAGCCAAAATCTTCGATCGTTATCTGAACTTGCTGGATTACAGCCATAATGTGCTGCTGGCAAGCGATGTAGAACAGTTCGCGAAACGTAAAACCCAGGTGGGCGATGAGCTGCGTAGCGGTAAGCTGGATCTCTTTTACGATCTCTATAACCTGTCGCAGCAGCGCCGTTTTGAACGTTATCAGTATGCGCTGAAGGTGCTTGAGCGACCGATGGATTTCACCGGGACCGACACCTTCAATCTTGACCGCAGCAAAGCACCGTGGCCGAAAGATGAAGCTGAGCTGAACGCGCTGTGGGACAGCAAAGTTAAGTATGACGAGCTGAGCCTGAAGCTGACCGGGAAAGATGAGAAAGAGATCCGTGAGACGCTGACGCGTCGTTACAAGTTCGCTATTCGTCGCCTGGCGCAGACCAACAGCGAAGATGTCTTCTCGCTGGCGATGACCGCGTTCGCCCACGAAATCGACCCGCACACGAATTACCTCTCGCCGCGCAACACCGAGCAGTTCAATACCGAAATGAGCCTCTCTCTGGAAGGTATCGGCGCCGTGCTGCAGATGGATGATGACTATACCGTCATTAACTCGATGGTGGCGGGCGGACCGGCCGCGAAAAGCAAGGCGATAAGCGTGGGCGATCGTATCGTCGGCGTCGGACAGCTCGGTAAAAACATGGTGGATGTCATCGGCTGGCGGCTGGATGACGTGGTGGCGCTGATCAAAGGGCCGAAAGGCAGCAAGGTGCGTCTTGAGATCCTGCCTGCCGGGAAGGGCACTAAAACCCGCATTATTACGCTGACGCGTGAGCGCATCCGTCTGGAAGACCGCGCCGTGAAAATGACGGTGAAAACGGTCGGCAAAGAGAAAGTCGGCGTGCTGGATATTCCGGGCTTCTACGTCGGGCTGACCGACGATGTGAAGGTGCAGCTGCAGAAGCTGGAAAAACAGAATGTTAAAAGCGTCGTGATTGACCTGCGTACCAACGGCGGCGGCGCGCTTACCGAAGCGGTATCGCTCTCTGGCCTCTTTATCCCGTCCGGCCCGGTGGTGCAGGTGCGCGATAATAACGGCAAAGTGCGTGAAGATGCCGACAACGACGGTGTGGTCTATTACAAAGGTCCGCTGGTGGTGCTGGTTGACCGCTTCAGCGCCTCGGCGTCTGAGATCTTTGCCGCCGCGATGCAGGACTATGGTCGCGCGCTGATCGTGGGCGAGCCTACCTTTGGTAAAGGTACGGTACAGCAGTATCGCTCTCTTAACCGTATTTACGATCAGATGCTGCGCCCTGAATGGCCGGCGCTGGGCTCCGTCCAGTACACCATTCAGAAGTTCTACCGCGTCAATGGCGGCAGTACGCAGCGCAAGGGCGTAACGCCGGATATCATCATGCCTACGGGCAATGAAGAGACGGAAACCGGCGAGAAGTTTGAGGACAACGCGCTGCCGTGGGATAGCATCAACGCCGCGACATACGTGAAGTCCGGAGATATGTCTCTCTTTGGACCGGAGCTGCTGAAAGAGCATAACGCGCGGATCGCCAGCGATCCTGAGTTCCAGTACATCATGAAGGACATTGCCCGTTTCAATGCCCTGAAGGATAAACGGAACATCGTGTCGCTTAATTTTGCACAGCGTGAAAAAGAGAACGACGAGGATGACGCCATTCGTCTGGCGCGGATCAACGATCGCTTTAAGCGTGAAGGCAAGCCGCTGCTTAAGAAGCTGGACGATCTGCCGAAAGATTATCAGGAACCCGATCCCTATCTCGATGAAACGGTGCACATTGCACTCGATCTGGCGAAGCTGGAAAAGGACAAACCTGCCGTCGAACCGGCACCCGCAAAATAATCTCCTGACAGGCACAAGAAATTGTGCCTGTTTTTTTAGATTTCCCTCCTCAGGTAAGCAAGCCGCCATACAATGTAAAGTTGTGTCTTTCTGGTGACTTACGCGCCGCTTATCCTTGAAAATAGCCGCAATACCCATACGATGTGGGTAATCGCGTAGTGCGTTTTGTTAAACTGAGGTTAAAAGAAAATTATGATGCGAATCGCGCTTTTCCTGCTTACCAACCTTGCGGTGATGGTAGTGTTCGGGCTCGTGCTAAGCCTGACAGGAATACAATCGAGCAGCATTCAGGGCCTGCTGATTATGGCGCTGCTGTTCGGTTTTGGTGGCTCCTTTGTCTCTCTGCTGATGTCGAAATGGATGGCGTTGAAATCTGTGGGCGGTGAGGTTATCGAGCAACCGCGTAACGATATGGAGCGCTGGCTGATGGATACGGTGGCGCAGCAGTCGCGTCAGGCCGGGATCGCCATGCCTCAGGTAGCTATCTATCACGCGCCGGATATTAACGCCTTTGCAACCGGCGCGCGTCGCGACGCCTCGCTGGTGGCTGTCAGCACCGGTCTGCTGCAGAACATGAGCCGCGACGAGGCGGAAGCAGTCATCGCGCATGAAATCAGCCACATCGCGAATGGTGACATGGTGACCATGACCCTGATTCAGGGGGTAGTGAACACCTTCGTTATCTTTATCTCGCGTATTCTGGCGCAAATTGCGGCGGGCTTTATGGGCGGTAACCGCGACGAAGGCGAAGAGAGCAACGGCAACCCGCTGATCTACTTTGCAGTCGCCACGGTGCTGGAGCTGGTGTTCGGTATTCTGGCCAGCATTATTACCATGTGGTTCTCCCGTCACCGTGAATTTCATGCGGACGCCGGTTCGGCGAAACTGGTAGGGCGTGAGAAGATGATCGCCGCGCTGCAGCGCCTGAAAACCAGCTATGAACCGCAGGAAGCGACCAGCATGATGGCATTCTGCATTAACGGTAAATCGAAATCGTTAAACGAGCTGTTTATGACTCACCCGCCGCTGGATAAGCGCATCGAAGCGCTGCGCAGCGGAGCGTACCTGAAGTAAAAGAGGGCGAAAGCTCAAAAAGATGAAAAGGCCGGGCAGTTTAGCTGCCCGGCCTTTTTTTATCACGTCTCCTCGCGGGGTTGCGTGACGCGAAGCCCGCTGACGATAGCCGCGATAATGGCCAGCGTTCCTGCTGTATAGAGCGCCAGATGGGTGCCGTTATTACCGGCCAGGTTAAACATTAACGCCACCAGCGCCGCGCCGCTGCTTTGTCCCAGCAGACGGGCGGTGCCGAGCATACCGCTCGCGCCGCCGCTGCGATGGCGGGGAGCAGCGGTAATAATGGTGTGATTATTAGGGGACTGGAACAGGCCAAACCCGGCGCCGCATAGAATCATCGGCCAGATAATATCAAAGTCGGTCGGAGAGGCGGGAAGCAGCGCCATGGCAAAAAACCCGACCGCCATTACAATCAGACCAACCGCCCCCAGCATGCCCGCATGCACCCGCTCTATCAGATAGCCCGCCAGCGGCGCCATAACCATGGTCGCCAGCGGCCAGGGGGTCAGCAGCAACCCTGTTTCCACCTCCGAGCGACCAATCACGCTTTGCAGATAGAAGGGGAGCGACACCATCGCCAGCATCTGGGCGCAAAAGGAGCAGATCGAGGTGCCAATCGAGAGGGAAAAGAGTGGAATGCGCAGCAGATCGACCGGCAGCAGCGGCACGGGCAGCGACAGCTGACGGCGGACAAAGAAAAAGCCGATAACGATCATCGCCACAACTTCCGCTGCGACAAGCGTTAATGACTGCCCCTGGGCAAAGCCGCTCAGGGCGGTGATCAGCAGGCCAAAGGTGAGCGCGTTCATCACCGCGCTCGGCAGGTCAAAGCGCGGCATGCTGCTTTTCGCCGCATTGGCGGGCAGATAACGCAGCGCCAGAAGCAGGGCGGCAATGCCAAGCGGGACGTTAATTAAAAACAGCCATTTCCATGAGGCGACCGAGAGGATGGCGGCGGCGATGGTAGGCCCCGCCGCTGACGAAACCGCCACAATAAACGAGTTTATCCCCATTCCGCGCCCGAGATGGCGATGGGGATAGATAAGCCTTATCAGCGCGGTGTTGACGCTCATAAGCGCCGCGCCGCCAAAACCCTGGGCGATACGGGCAATGGTGAGGGTTTGCAGCGAATCCGACAGGGCGCAACCGAGCGAAGTAAAGGTGAAAACCAGCAGACCGCACTGGTAGACCCGACGGTAGCCGAACATATCTCCCAGAAACGAGAAGGAGAGAAGCGAGACGATAATCGCAATCTGGTAGGCGTTTACGACCCAGATAGAGCTGGCGGGCGAGGCGTTAAGATCGCTGGCGATAGTCGGCAGGGCGACGTTGGCAATAGCCCCGTCGAGCACAGCCATAGAAATACCGATGATAATTGTGGCAATCGCGCCATACCGCTGTGGCAGGGGCAGGCCATCAGATGCGTTGTTAACCATAGGAAGTGGAAGACCCAGTGAGGAATTATTTCAGAATGACTAGTTTAGCATTGCTATTTCGGTTTTATGTCGCAGATTTGTAACGAAGTAAACTCACAGCGATTGCAGCATGACGGCCACGAAATTATAATAAAAACCAGTTCTGATTTTTATAAAACACTCGCAATGAGGTGATAAATGGCAATCGCAGATTTGGATAAGCAGCCAGATTCTGTCTCTTCCGTGCTGAAGGTATTTGGCATCCTGCAGGCGCTCGGGGAAGAACGTGAAATTGGTATTACGGAGCTCTCTCAGCGAGTAATGATGTCAAAAAGCACCGTTTATCGCTTTTTACAGACCATGAAGTCCCTGGGCTATGTGGCTCAGGAAGGCGAGTCGGAGAAATACTCCCTCACCCTGAAGCTGTTCGAACTGGGTGCCCGCGCCCTGCAAAACATCGACCTGATCCGCAGCGCCGATATTCAGATGCGCGAACTGTCCCGCCTGACCAAAGAGACCATTCACCTGGGGGCGCTGGATGAGGACAGCATCGTCTACATCCATAAGATCGACTCCATGTATAACCTGCGCATGTATTCGCGCATCGGGCGCCGTAACCCACTCTACAGCACTGCTATTGGTAAAGTGCTGCTGGCCTGGCGCGATCGGGAGGAGGTAAAAGAGATCCTCGATGGCGTGGAGTATAAGCGCAGCACTGAGCATACTATTACCAGCACAGATGAACTGCTGACTGTCCTGGAACAGGTGCGCGAGCAGGGTTATGGTGAAGATAACGAAGAGCAGGAAGAGGGGTTACGCTGCATTGGCGTTCCGGTGTTTGACCGCTTCGGTGTGGTTATCGCCGGGCTGAGTATCTCTTTCCCGACGCTGCGCTTCTCTGAAGAGCGTCTGCAGGAGTATGTCGCTATGCTGCACACCGCTGCGCGGAAAATCTCTGAGCAGATGGGTTACAACGACTATCCCTTCTGATGTTATCGGGAGATTCGCATAAAAACGCCGCATTACTGCGGCGTTTTTATTGTCAGGTCCGGATTAACCGTTGTCGATAACCCGTTCGCTTTTGCGCAATACCGGGCAGTTTGTCAGGCCGATAATTCCGCTGTCAGAGTGAAGATATTGTGCGGTAGCAGAGCCGCGAGCCGTGAGGTATTTACACTGGATACCTAAACCGGCGGCATTCTCTGTGCTTCCCACGAGCACGCCATAGCCTGACAACAGCAGGCCGATCCAGACAAGAGCCAGCAACATGATCGAACGAAGAAGTACACGCATCATTGCCTCGTATTTATTATGCTAATGATGATCAAAGCCTAATAGATTTCCTATATGAAACAAGTGCATGATTCCGAAAAATAAAGGAGAGGAGTGACAGTGAGCCGCGGTTTAAGATTAGCATGCTAACCTGGAGAGATAACGCTATAGCCTGGAGAGTGGAGTGAAAAAAATACGCTGGGTGATCCTGATTATTGTGCTTATCGCCTGCCTCTTTTTGTGGACGCAGACGATCAATGTGTTGTGCGATCAGGATGTACAGTTCTTTACCGGCATATGTGCAATCAATAAGTTTATCCCCTGGTAGCCCTCTTTTTATGGCAGACGATTTCCTTCCTTTGCGCCAGTGGTAGAATGGGCGCTTTTATTGAGGTGGTGAAATGAGTGAGTTACTCAACGCCGGGATGCTGAACATCGCTTCCCTGGTCGTTTCGGCAGTAATGATGATCGTCGGACTGGTGCTCTGGTTCTTTGTTAACCGGGCCAGCTCCCGCACTTCCGAGCAAATTGAGCTGCTGGAGGCGCTTCTCGATCAGCAGAAGCGGCAAAATGCGCTCCTGCGTCGCCTGTGTGAGGCGAACGAGCCGGAAGAGAAAGCGGAACTTCGCGTCAAAGCCGACGCGAAAAAAGATGATGAGTTCGTTCGTCTGGTCGCTGAACGCTAACGGATGAGCAGGGGGAGGGGAAATGGCGTGGAAAAATCCGTGGTATAACCCCTCTCTTGCGCATCACACTCCCGACGGCTTTCGCAATAGCGCGCCGGTGGGTCATCAGCCAGGCGATCTCGAACGCTGGCGCAGAGAGCGTAAAGCGGCTGGTTTGCCAAAGCCGCCTGCGGCAGGCTATGAGGCCTTTAGCGCGCAGTGGTGGCAACCCTTTGAGTTTAACGACCTGCCCGAAGATGGCGCCTGGTGGCTGGGACACGCCACTGTTCTGCTGCGAATCAATGGCCGTTACCTGTTAACCGATCCTGTTCTCTCTTCTCGCGCCTCTCCTGTCTCCTGGCATGGCCCTTTACGTAAAACGCCCTCTCCGGTGCTGGTGGAAAACCTTCCCGAACTTGATGCGTTACTGATCTCCCATAATCATTACGATCATCTGGATGACGCAACGGTTCGCCAGCTCCTGCGACGTTTTCCCCGGCTCACGGTATTTGTTCCGCTGGGGCTGGCCGCCTGGTTTCGCCGCCGGGGGGCGATAAATATTATCGAGCTGGACTGGTGGCAGTGCGTTATTTTTCAGGGAATGGCGGTGACGGCTGTCCCGGCACAACACTGGAGCATGCGCACCTTATGGGATCGCAACCGCTCGCTGTGGTGTGGCTGGGTGATAGAGGGGGAGCTGCGGCGCTTCTGGTTTAGCGGCGATACGGGCTATACGCCGGAGCTTTTAACCATCGCGCAGCGGCTGGGAAAAATCGATGCCGCCGCCATTCCGGTGGGCGCCTATGCGCCGCGCTGGTTTATGTCGCCGCACCACATGGATCCTCAGTCCGCCGTGGCGCTCTGGCAGCAGCTTGGCGAGCCGCGCGCCTTTCCCATTCACTGGGGCGTTTTTGAGCTTGCCGATGAATCGCTGGATGCACCGGTGCGTGAGTTAAACGAAGCCCTTGGTAATGTAGCATCGTTAAACAATAACTTTAGCGTTATGAAAATCGGGCAATACATATCCTTGTAATCCCGTCGTTACGCTGGAATATATTATGCACCCGCGATGTTTTATTTTTTTCAAAACGTTTTAAGACTCTTTTTAACGCCCCGTTATGAAGCGCGTACATAAAAAATTCATTATTCTGGTGCATTAACCGAATTATTAACGTGTCGTTTAATCCCGAAAATGTTAAGGGCAATTTAAGCGGCAATACTTCGTTTGCTGCACCTCTTCTTTACAAACAATAGTGCATAACTTTGCATAAATTGTTCTAACTCAATTGTTGCGATTAAGAAATTTTCATTGCTGACTGGACGGATCAAAGCGTATGAGCTATGGTAAAAAAGTCTTAGATTACAGCGGCTCTGGAAGACACGACCAGGCCGCGCGCGCTCTGGCGTGTGCATAGAGTTAAATCGCATAATTGCTCAGTTTGTAGCAAGTCAACGTGAGGAATTGTGCGGCGGATCGAGACACGTTTAAAAATGGCTTGCCATATTTAACGTTGTGTGTGATAACACGGTTAGGGTCAAACGAGGTACAGTTCTGTCTATGTGTGGCATTTTCAGTATAGAAGTCCTGAGTAAACACGTTGTCGTTGAATACCGCTTCTCTGCCGAACCTTATATTAGTGCCTCAAGCAGTAATGTCTCAGTTTTAACTCAGTAAATGCCTGCGGGCGAAGAAAACTCTCTAAGGAATTTTGCAAATGGCAAAGATTAAAGGTCAAGTTAAGTGGTTCAACGAGTCTAAAGGCTTTGGTTTCATTACTCCTGCAGACGGCAGCAAAGATGTGTTCGTACACTTCTCTGCAATCCAGGGTAATGGCTTCAAAACCCTGGCTGAAGGCCAGAACGTTGAGTTCGAAATTCAGGACGGCCAGAAAGGTCCGGCTGCTGTTAACGTAACCGCTATCTGATCGAACCTCTGCTAACGAGCAACACGCTCGCGTGCCTCGTCAGAACAAGCCTCGCCTGTGCGGGGCTTTTTTACGCCCCTCTTTTACAAAATGTTTCTCATTTGTCCCGCTGTTAGCACGTTGTTGCAAAGCTTAGACATTCGTAGCACTGTTTTCTCCCAGACACCCTCTCTTTTCCCGTTAAATCAGGGCGTTGCTCGTTTGCTCTGGAGTTCAGTTGAAAATTAAAACCTCTACGCCCGTCGGAAATTTCACCCCGACTCGCTTTGCGCTGCTGTGTCTGGCTATCCTCCTGAGTCTGGCTTTCCTGTTGGGACGGGTCGCCTGGCTGCAGATCATCAAACCTGATCCCCTGGTGAAGCAGGAGGATATGCGCTCCCTGCGTGAGTTGCCCATTGACGCGCCGCGGGGGATGATCACCGATCGCGAAGGGCGGCCGCTGGCCGTCAGCGTGCCGGTGCGGGCGGTCTGGGCCGATCCGAAAACGGTGCTGGCGAAAGGCGGGGTGGGGTACGATAACCGCTGGAAGGCGCTGGCGAACGCGCTGCACCTTTCGCTTGGTACCCTGGCGGCACGTATTAACAGTAACCCGCAAGGGCGTTTCATCTATCTTGCCCGGCAGGTTGATCCCGCGCAGGCGCAGTGGATAGACCGGCTCAAACTGCCCGGCATCAATTTACGGGACGAATCCCGGCGCTTTTACCCGGCGGGACACGTGGCGGCCAACCTTATCGGTTTTACTAATATCGACGGGCAGGGGATCGAAGGCATTGAAAAAAGCTTTAACGCCCAGCTTACCGGCAAGCCCGGCGTGAGGCGGGTGAGGGAGGATCGCTTCGGTCGCGTGATAGAAAATCTCACCGAGGTGCCACCGGTGCCCGCGCACAATATTCAGCTCAGTATTGATGAGCGCCTGCAGACCATTGTGGAGGATGCGCTCGATAACGCGGTGGCGTGGAACAAAGCCGAGTCCGGGGCGGCGGTGCTGATCGATGTCCAGACCGGGGAGATCCTCTCCATGGCGAGCTACCCGGATTTCAACCCCAATAACCGCGAGGGGGCGACGCTTAATGATTTCCGTAATCGCGCCATTAGCGACACCTTCGAACCTGGCTCCACCGTAAAGCCGCTGGTACTGATGACGGCGCTTCAGCAGGGGCTGGTACAACCCGACAGCGTCATCGACACGCATCCTTATACCCTGGATGGACACCGCATCCGTGACGTGGGCTATTATCCGGAGCTGACGCTGACCGGGATCTTGCAAAAATCGAGCGACACGGGGGTTTCCCGCCTGTCGCTGGCGATGCCGGTCAGACACCTGCTTGACACCTACAAAGGCTTTGGATTCGGCACAACCACGGGCCTGGGGCTGACGGGGGAGAGCAGCGGCATGCTGCCGCACCGTAAATTCTGGAGCCAGCTCGATCGCGCCACCTTTGCCTTTGGTTATGGGCTGATGGTTACGCCGCTGCAGCTGGCGCATGTATACGCGACTATCGGCAGCTTTGGCCTGGAGCGTCCGCTCTCTATTACCCGTATCGATCCGCCGGTAATGGGGCACCAGGTGATGCCTGCCGGCATTGTCCACCAGGTGGAACATATGATGGAGAGCGTGGCCCTGCCGGGCGGCGGGGGGATCAAGGCGGCGGTGCGCGACTACCGCGTCGCCATCAAGACGGGAACCGCGAAAAAAATTGATGAAGATGGTAAATATGTCGACAAATATGTCGCCTATACCGCTGGCGTCGCCCCGGCAAGCAGGCCGCGCTTTGCGCTGGCGGTGGTAATAAACGATCCGCAGAACGGCAGCTATTATGGTGGTGCGGTCTCGGCGCCGGTGTTCAGCCAGATTATGGGAGACGTACTGCGCCTCGAAAATATCAAGCCGGATGGACTACCGCCCGATTCCGATCACCTCATCGTCATGAGATAGCCATTTTATAGCCGGGCGAATAGCGTTACACTTTCGCCCTTTGTCATTGCACCGGAGTTGTCATGTCGTTCACCTGTCCCCTATGCCACGCGCCGCTGACGCGCGCCGAAAAGAGCTATGTCTGTCCGCAGGGGCATCGTTATGACAGGGCGAAAGAGGGTTACGTTAACCTGCTGCCGGTGCAGCACAAGCGATCCCGTGACCCGGGCGACAACGCGGAGATGATGCAGGCGCGGCGGGCGTTTCTTGATGCTGGCCACTACCAGCCGCTGCGCGATGCTCTGGTCGGGTGGATAGCGGGCGAGCTGGGGGAAGGGGCCTCGGTACTCGATATTGGCTGCGGCGAAGGCTATTACACGGCCGCGTTTGCCGATGTCGTTGCAGGCCGGGGCGGTCACACTGTGGGGCTGGATGTCTCTAAATCCGCCATTCGCGCGGCGGCCCGACGCTACCCGCAGGTGAGCTTCTGCGTCGCGTCAAGTCATCGCCTGCCGTTCGAGGCGGCAAGCCAGGATCTGGTTATCCGCATCTATGCGCCCTGTAAAGGGGAGGAGCTGGCGCGGGTGGTTAAACCGGGTGGCTGGGTGGTGACCGTCACCCCCGGGCCGCGTCATCTGATGGCGCTGAAGGGGTTGATATACGACGAGGTTCGCCTGCACGCGCCACACGCGGAAGCGCTGGAGGGGTTTACCCTGCGCCATGCGCAGTCGCTGGAGTACGAGATGCGCCTCACGGGACAGGAGGCGGTGGCGTTGCTGCAGATGACGCCCTTTGCCTGGCGCGCGAAACCGCAGGTGTGGGAGACATTAGCGCAGCAGGCGCTCTTTAGCTGCCAGACCGATTTCAGTATCCATTGCTGGCAGCGTGACGATTAACCCGCGAAATGGGTCCAGAGGATCTGGACGCCAATACCGATCAGTACGATCCCGCCGAGAATTTCGGCCCGTTTGCCCAGCAGCGGGCCGATAAAACGACCGATCATCATCCCCAGCGTGGACATGGTGAGCGTGGCGCAGCCGATGGCCAGCGCGGTGGCAACGATATTAACCTGCAGAAAGGCCAACCCGACGCCGACCGCCATGGCATCCAGACTGGTGGCGATGGCGGTGGTGACCAGTAGCCAGAAGCCGTGACGCTGCAGCGGCTCGCACTCTTCGTCGTCGTTACCGCGTATTCCCTCTATCACCATACGGCCGCCAAGAAAAAGCAGCAGAATAAAGGCGACCCAGTGGTTCCATTCGAGCACGAAGCGGCTGGCCAGCATACCCAGCCCCCAGCCAATAAGTGGCGTCAGCGTTTCGATTGCACCAAAGATCAGGCCGGTGCGCAGGGCTTCGGAAAATTTCGGTTTGTGGAGCGTGGCGCCTTTGCCAATTGAGGCTGCGAAAGCATCCATTGACATGCCAAAAGCGAGCAGAAGCGTGGAGGAAAGATTCATTAGCGCGTCCAGACCGGGGATATCCATATGACGCATCACTGCCCCCAGTAAACAGCAGTTGATGCATCTATGGTCTCGCCTGACCTTCTGCACACGGTGTGCAAAACGATCCGTACGCGCCACGTTTTTCAACGAGCATGTTGACACGTACATTTCCTGAAAGCAGGAAATCGGCTACTCCCCAACGACGGGCGCAACCTTAACATAATTTGAGAATATAAAACAACTTTCTGAAAGGCTTATTTACGCCAGAATGTGATAACGATTTTCATTTTGGTTAAAGAGTGAAATTCTGGTTAAATATTTGCGCCGTATGGGCGAATAAATATAGCGATGGCTATATTTAGCGGCCGCCAGATACCTGCCAGATATAGCCTTTGCTATGAATGTAACTCATTGAGTTCTTATGAGAAGTTTGTATATCTTTTCCAGATCGTCAATATTCTTCACCCGAATCAGCAGGCGGCGCTGCTCTAATTGCATCACCAGCACCCCATCTTCCGATAAATTCATCTCTTTAATACGGTTATATTCTATCCAGGCACTGGAGAAGAAAAAGCCAGTCGATTTAAAGATAATCTTCGGCGTACGGATCCAGAAGAGATAGATCGCCATTAAGGCCAGCGCACATAATAACCATGTGGTTAATAATGCGCCGTGGTTCATCATATTATTGTAAATCAGGATCGCCAGCAGCCCGGCGAAGATAGCACCATCAACCCGGCCACGACGCAGAAGGGGGAGGGAGAGCAGCGTCTCGCCGTAACGGCGGGGCAGAATAAATTCGTCATAAATGGCATAAGCCAGAAGAGCGGCAATAAAGAGAACCAGTACGATATCCGCGATCGTCATTCAACCTCCGAAAAAAAACCGGGGGCAAGCCCCCGGCGTATACAGCGTTACTTACTGACCCAGCAGGCCGATGGCGTAGCCAACGATACCGATGACAAAGAAGCCAACGATGATCCACAGCGGGTTAACTTTCTTACGCAGCAGCCACATGCAGGCGAAGGTCAGCAGCAGCGGCACCAGGCCCGGCATCAGCTGGTCAAGGATGGTCTGCACGGTGGTCACACGGGTCTGACCGTCCTGCCCGGTAATGGTCGACACCACCAGCGGAATATTAACGTGCGTCCATTTGTTAACCAGCGCCCCCATGACAAAGAGGCCGAGAATAGATGCCCCCTCCGTCAGTTTCTGCAGGAAGCCGCCGCCCATATCCTTAACGATATCTACCCCTTTGCGGTAACCGTACGCCACGCCGTAGTAACGGGTCGCCAGGCGCACCAGGTTGAAGAGGATAAAGAACAGCAGCGGTCCAAGCAGGCTGCCGCTCATGGCGATCCCGGCGCCCAGTGCAGCAAATACCGGACGAACGGTACCCCAGAAGATCGGGTCGCCCACGCCTGCCAGGGGACCCATCAGACCAACTTTGATACCGTTGATGGCGCCATCGTCAATCTCAGCGCCGTTCGCGCGTTGCTCTTCCATCGCCAGCGTCACGCCGAGCACCGGAGCGGCCACGTAAGGATGCGTGTTGAAAAATTCCAGATGACGTTTAATCGCCTGACGGCGCGCTTCGTTATTTTCCGGGTAGAGGCGTTTGATCGCCGGCACCATGGAGAAGCAGAAGCCGAGCGCCTGCATACGTTCGAAGTTCCATGAACCCTGGAACAGGTTTGAACGGATGAACACGCCGCGAATATCACTCTGGGTGAGTTTTTTCACAGTGGTAGTTTTAGTCATATCAACCATTTCGTTCACCTGTTAGTCCAGTTCGTTATCGAGATCGTTGTTACCAGCAGCCTGTACCGGCCCACCTGCGACGCGGTTGTATTTCGGGCTGAGCTGAATATAGAGAATCGCCATGACCGCGCCGATGACGCCCAGCGCCACCAGGTTGAAGTTGGTGAACGCGGCGGTGACGAAGCCCAGGTAGAAGAAGGGCATCAGGTAGCCTGCGCGCATCATGTTGATGACCATTGCGTAACCGACTACGACGATCATGCCGCCCGCGATGTTCAGGCCGCCGGTAACGACTTCCGGAATGGCGTTGAGCATGCTCTGTACTTCACTGGTACCGACAGAGATGGCGACGATAACCGCCGGGATAGCGATACGCATTGCCTGCAGGAACAGGGAAGAGACGTGCAGCCAGGAGAGCGCCGTCAGGTTGCCGTTTTCGGCCGCCTTATCCGCCGCGTGCTGGAAGGCCACGGTAATGGTACGAACGATAATAGTCAGCACCTGGCCTGCTGCCGCCAGCGGAATCGCCAGCGCGATACCGGCGCCGATGCTCTGATGTCCGGCAATAACCAGAACGGTTGAGATGATGGAAGCCAGAGCGGCATCCGGCGCAACGGCGGCGCCGATGTTCATCCAGCCCAGGGCGATCATCTCCAGCGTACCACCGATGATGATGCCGGTTTTCATATCGCCGAGGACGGCGCCGATTAACGTACACGCCACCAGCGGACGATGGAACTGAAATTCATCAAGTACGGATTCCATACCCGCAATACACGCGACGATGAACACCAGCACAATCTGAAGAGTGGTAATCTCCATTGTACTTCTCCTATTGCTTATACAGACTTAAGTGTGAATATTGAGAGGTCCGGCCCCGGTTATTTCGCCACTTTGGCGATCAGATCCATCATTTTCAGTCTCGGGTCGTTAGAGACTTTACGCACCTCGAGTTCAACTCCACGTTCGTTCAGTTTTTTGAACGCTTCGATATCCTTCTCGTCCACCGATACCGCGTTATTGACCTGGGTTTTTCCCTGACGATAAGCCATCCCGCCAATGTTGACGGAGGTGATCTTCACGCCATTTTCAACCAGACGCTCAACGTCCGTAGGATTCGTGAACAGCAGCATGACGCGCTCGCCCGCATATTTCGGGTTGTTGTAGACGCGGATCATTTTGGCGACGTCCACCACGTGTGCGGTAACGCCCGGAGGAGCAACCTGGGTCAGAAGGGTTTTACGAACGGTGTCTGCCGCCACTTCGTCGCTGACGACGATAATACGGCGCACGTTCGTCTCTTTGGTCCAGCGGGTAGCAACCTGACCGTGGATCAGACGATCGTCGATACGGGCAAGGCCGATAACCATGTAGTCATTCTCGCCCATCGGCTTAACCGGCGCGGCAGCTTTCGGCGCGGCGGCGGCCGGAGCGGGAGTTTCCACCGGTTTAGCCTTCAGCGCTTTTACCCCTTCGCGACCGGTTTCAACGGCAAGCGCAACCAGTTCATCAAAGGATGGATCGTCGTCACGCGCCATCAGCGTTTCGACCAGCATAGGAATGTTGACGCCCGCCACGACCTCATGATGCTCTTTATCAACGACAATGCGGCTGGCGGCGTTAAACGGACTGCCTCCCCATGTATCGACGAGAAACAGTACGCCTTTGCTGGTATCCAGTTTTGCCATCTGGGCCGTATATTTCTCAATCAGCGTTTCCGCATTTTCGCCTGGGACAAAATCGATCCAGCCGACGTTTTCCTGCTCTCCTAACAGCATTTCTGCCGTCTTGAGCAGCTGCTCTGCAGCCCAACCATGTGTGCCTATAACAATAGCAATGGTCACTTGCTACCTCCTTTTATTATCATTTATACGTCCGCTACCGCGGGCGTATCGTGAATCATCTGCGGCGTACCGAATCGATTCAGATAAGGGTTAGAGTCGAATGTAGTGAAAACTTACGCGATTTATTTTAGATACCGAAAAAATAATTTATGTGATGAAGATCCGTAATTTAGCTATGGGTTACAGAATTTTCTGTATCATAAAACGGCTCTGTTACAGATATTTGCAAAGGAAGGTAAATCTTTGCCAAACTCTAATTGTCTCTGTTACGTTTAGCCTCCGTTTAATTATTCAGGAGTAGAGGGCAGCAGCCCACCGTATGGACCGTCACCGACGTCAATCACGCAGCAGGCCATTTCGCGCCTCATCTATCGGCGATTCCCGCCACCGGTTACCTTTTTCCTTCTTCGTTTCGCCCGCTCCCGTTGCGGCGCCGTTTTGTCATTCCTTTAGCAGGAGCTTCCCATGGAATTCTTAATGGACCCGTCAATCTGGGTAGGATTACTCACGCTGGTGGTACTGGAGATCGTACTCGGTATCGACAACCTGGTTTTTATCGCGATCCTTGCCGATAAGCTGCCGCCTAAGCAGCGCGACAAGGCACGCCTGATCGGCCTGTCGCTGGCGCTGGTGATGCGACTGGCGCTCCTCTCTGTCATCTCCTGGATGGTGACGCTGACCAGACCGCTCTTCAGCGTCTGGGACTTCACCTTCTCCGGCCGCGATCTGATTATGCTGGTGGGGGGGCTGTTCCTGCTCTTCAAGGCGACAACGGAGCTACACGAACGGCTGGAGAACCGGCAGCATGACGACGGCCACGGCAAGGGGTACGCCAGCTTCTGGGTGGTGGTGATGCAGATCGTGGTGCTCGACGCCGTCTTTTCGCTGGATGCGGTGATTACCGCGGTAGGGATGGTGAACCATCTGCCGGTCATGATGGCTGCGGTGGTTATCGCCATGGCGGTGATGCTGCTCGCCTCGAAGCCGCTGACGCGCTTTGTCAACGAACACCCCACGGTGGTAGTGCTCTGCCTGAGCTTCCTGCTGATGATTGGTCTGAGCCTGGTGGCGGAAGGCTTTGGCTTCCATATTCCGAAAGGCTACCTCTACGCGGCGATTGGCTTCTCAATCATCATTGAGCTGTTTAACCAGATTGCGCGCCGCAACTTCATCAAACAGCAGTCAACCCTGCCGCTGCGCGCCCGTACCGCCGATGCCATTCTGCGCCTCATGGGGGGCCGCCGCCAGGTGACCGTCCAGACGGAGAACAGCAGCCATACGCCGGTGCCGGAAGGGGCATTTGTGGAAGAGGAACGCTATATGATTAACGGCGTACTCTCTCTGGCCTCCCGCTCCCTGCGCGGTATTATGACCCCGCGCGGAGAGATTAGCTGGGTGGATGCCAGCCTGAGCGTGGATGAAATTCGCCAGCAGCTGCTCTCTTCACCCCACAGCCTCTTCCCGGTCTGTCGCGGCGAGCTGGATGAGATCATCGGCGTGGTGCGCGCGAAAGAGCTGCTGATGGCGCTCGCAGAGGGGATCGACGTGGAGGCTATCGCTGCGGCGTCGCCTGCGATTGTGGTGCCGGAGACGCTGGATCCGATCAACCTGCTGGGCGTTCTGCGTCGCGCCCGCGGCAGCTTCGTTATCGTCACCAACGAGTTTGGCGTGGTGCAGGGGCTGGTCACGCCGCTTGACGTACTGGAAGCGATTGCGGGCGAGTTCCCGGACGCCGACGAAACGCCGGAGATCGTGGCCGACGGCGACGGCTGGCTGGTTAAAGGCACCACGGATCTGCACGCCCTGCAGCATACGCTGGGGCTGGATAACCTGATCAATGACAATGACGATATCGCCACCGTGGCGGGTCTGGTCATTGCCATCAACGGTCAAATCCCGCGTACCGGCGACAGCCTGGCGCTGCCGCCGCTGCAGATTACGGTTATTGAGGCGAACGACTACCGCGTGGATCTGGTACGGATTGTTAAAGAGCAGCCCGCCCACCATGAAGAGGAGTAAGCGTGGCTAACGTAACGGCATCAACGGCATAATCTCCTGGTGCTGATGGGCTGACGGCGGGGAACCTCTCTCCGTCAGCCATTTTGGAAAATCCCGCAGCGGCATCGGCCGCGCGTAAAGATACCCCTGCAATAGCGTCACCCCGTGCTGGCGCAGATAGCGCGCCTGCTGCTCCGTCTCCACACCTTCCGCCACCAGTTCGATATGCAGCCGCTGGCCCAGCGCAATAATGATGTCTGTTACCGTGGAGTTCACGGCATCTGTCCCGATGGCGGTGGTGAAGGATTTATCGATCTTCAGCACGTCCGGGCGCAGTTTTTCCAGCCATGACAGGGAGCTGTTGCCGGTACCAAAATCGTCGATCGCCATCTTCGCCCCTTTACGGCGTAGTTCACGCACCAAGCGGTAATCCACATCCCGCAAGGCGTCACGTTCGGTCAGCTCCACAATCAGCTGCTGAACCGGCCGGGCGCTGAACCAGTAATGGTTTAAATCCTGCAGCAGCATGCCGTGGCGAAAATGGCTGGCGGCCACGTTGATGCCGATATGAAAGTCGGGCGTGGCGGGGAAATAGTCTATCTGCCGCACGGTTTCCGCCAGCACGTAGCGCGTCAGCGGCACGATCAGATGGTGCTCCTCCGCCAGCGGAATAAAGACATCCGGAGAGATCCACCCCTGGCGGGGATTATTCCAGCGCAACAGGATCTCCACCCCCATGCACTGCTGCGTGCGGGCGTTGAGTAGCGGCTGGCAGAATAGCTCAAACTCGCGCGCCGCCAGCCCCAGATTAATCTCCCAGGTAAAACTCATGCGCGAGGCGGTAACAAGCCATGCCAGATAGCCCATAAGCAGGCTCAGCATCAGCGCCAGCGGCAGTTGCCCCGGCAGACTCAGTAGCGCTACCTCACTGGCGCTGGGGCTGACCACCGTCAGGCTAAAGGGGAAGTGGTCCGAGGGATGTTCGAGCCGGTTGCCGTTCTCCTCCACCTGCAGCGAATCTGTGACGCCTTGGCTGTAGCGCAGATATCTCTCTCCCACATTGAGGCTGACGTCGGTGATCAGCGGCGGCTGCGGCTCCAGCATAATTTTGGCAATCAGCGCGATATTAACGATCTGTACGACGCCGCTCTCGCCATCCTCAGACACCGGATGCCAGAGGATCAGAACCGGCGTCCCTTTGAGCAGGGACGAGTCGGTTGAGAGCAGCAGTTTCGATTCAGGGGAGGGAAGATCGGGCTGAAGCGTCCGCAGGGGAATATTGCGGCTGCCGAAGATGCTTGAACAGTAGAGAATGCCTTTCTCGACAAGGGCGATGGACCGGACGGTTTGTAGCGCAGCGGCCTGTTTACGCAGCGCCAGATGCGCCTGGCTGCAGGACTGGCCCACCAGGGTCTGCATCGGCGCTTGCGCTGCCTTCAGGGGGAGCAGCAACTTGTCCAGCGCGTTAACCGACTGGCTGGCGAAATTCAGCACGCTTTGCTGATTTAAATTACGCTGTGAAATAAAGCGCACCCCCAGCGTCAGGACAAGCGTCACCAGCGCAATCGTCAGGCAGACGATAATGCGTTTGCGGCGATAAGCATTAATAATCCGTTGCGCAGTCTGCATGCTGGGCACTCACTGCCGGGGAGACACAGCAAGTGTAGTGGGGAAACGGTAAGGAGACGAGGAGGGGATGAAATATCGCCCGTCCGTAGCAGACGGGCGAAAGGGGGAAGATTAGTCGCACTGCACCTTGATGGCGAGACCGCCGCGGGAGGTTTCGCGGTACTTGGCGTTCATATCTTTACCGGTTTCGTACATCGTCTCGATCACCTTATCCAGCGAGACGCGCGGGGCGCTGGTGCGACGCATCGCCATGCGCGAGGCGTTGATCGCCTTCACGGAGGCGATGGCGTTACGTTCGATGCAGGGCACCTGCACCTGGCCCGCCACCGGATCGCAGGTCAGACCGAGGTTATGCTCCATACCAATTTCAGCCGCCACGCAGACCTGTTCCGGGCTGGCGCCCAGCAGTTCCGCCAGGCCCGCCGCCGCCATGGAGCAGGCAACGCCCACTTCCCCCTGACAGCCCACTTCCGCACCGGAGATGGACGCGTTCATTTTATAGAGCGCGCCGATCGCTCCTGCTGCCAGGAAATAGCGGATATAGATATCCGGCGTGACCGGCTCAATAAAGTGATCGTAATAGGCGAGCACCGCCGGAACGATCCCGCACGCGCCGTTGGTTGGCGCGGTAACCACACGTCCACCTGCGGCGTTCTCTTCATTCACCGCCAGGGCAAACATATTGACCCAGTCCACCACGTTCATCGGATCGTTAGAGAACTTATCGGAAGTCACCAGCATACGGCGCAGCGCGGAGGCGCGACGCGGTACGCGCAGCGGCCCCGGCAGCACGCCTTCGGTATTGATCCCGCGATCGATACAGGCCTGCATGGTCTGCCAGACGTTGGCAAAGTAGGCCTCGATCTCCTCTTTACTGTGCAGCGCCAGCTCGTTCTGCATTACCATGCCGGAGAGTGACAGGCCGGTCTCCTTGCAGTAGTCCAGCATTTCCGTGGCGGACTTAAAGGGATAAGGGACGCTCACGTCGCCGCTGGTATCCTGACCAAAATGCTCCTCGTCGACGATAAAGCCGCCGCCGATGGAGTAGTACGTTTTGCTGTAGATAACCTTATCGCCGCTAAAGGCGTGGATCTGCATGCCGTTTTCATGCAGGGAGAGGTTATCGCTGCGAAAACGCATACCGTCGTTTTGCGGAAAATCGACCTCGTGCCGGCCATTGGCCAGCAGCAGACGACCGCGGGACTCCACGTCGCGAATAAACGCCGGGATGGCGTCAATATCAACAGTGTCCGGCATATTGCCCGCCAGACCCATAATAATGGCGATATCGGTGTGGTGGCCTTTACCCGTCAGAGACAGCGAACCGTAAACATCCACGGCAACGCGGGTAACGCTTTCCAGTAATCCTTTTTCGACCAGATCATCGACGAACTGTTTTCCGGCCTTCATCGGCCCTACAGTGTGGGAAGAAGATGGACCAATCCCCACTTTGAACATGTCGAATATACTAATCACTTTAACACTCCTGACAGGGTTACCCTTCCGGTAACGATGTTATAACTGCGCATAGTGTAAGAGGGAACGCGGGTGACAGTTTAACTATTCACATGAATTAAACTAATGCATAACCTCTGTTTTACTAATAGCGCGACGCCCGTCGCAAAAGGGCTGGAATGTAAAGTATAGTCAGGGCTTCAGGCCGATTTGCAGCGCCAGTTCACGAATAATGCCTGCCGTCATGCCCCAGACAAAATAATGTTGATACCACGACAGCCACACCCGGTGATCGACTCCCCGGCGGTGAATATCGAGCGGATGATAACGCCCGAGACGCAGCGCCTCGGCGAGCGGCATTTCAAAGACCGCCGCCACTTCATCTTCGCTGGCGTGGTAGGGCAGATCGGGCGGGATCACCCCCACCACTGGCGTCACCTGAAAGCCGGTCACGCTGTCCACGGGAGGAAGAACGCCAATGACCTCCACCGTCTCCGGCGGGATGGCCACCTCCTCATGCGCCTCGCGCAGCGCGGCGGCAATTAGCGAGGCGTCAGAGGCATCCACCGCGCCGCCGGGAAACGCCACCTGGCCGGCATGCTTGCGCAGATGCGCGGAGCGCTGCGTCAGCAACAGGCCGGGCTGCTCTCGGCGCACCACCGGGATCAGCACCGCCGCCTGACGGCAGTTTAGCGCCTCGCGGTTGACCTGAGGACGCAGAAGCTGAAAGCGTGACAGAAAATCGTTCAGGGTCAGATCGCGTTGCTCCACCCGTTACTCCTTCAGTTGTTGCAGGATACGGTTAACTTTATCAAATGTTTCCTGATATTCCGCCCCGGCGTTACTGTCAGCCACGATCCCCCCGCCGGCGGAGCAGTAAAGCTGCCCGTCGCAGGCGGTCAGGGTGCGAATGGTAATGCTGGTATCCATCGTCCCGCAGACGCTCAGATAGCCAATGCTCCCGCACCAGGCGTTCCGGCGATGGGGCTCCAGCTCATCGATAATCTCCATCGCCCGCACCTTAGGCGCCCCGGTGATGGAGCCGCCCGGAAAGGCGGCGCGCAGCAGATCGCAGGCTGAGTGTGACGCCGGCAGCCGGGCGGTAACGGTGCTGACCAGGTGATGCACCGCCGGGAAGGGCTCAACCACGAAGAGCTCCGGTACGCGCACGCTGCCCGGTTCCGCCACCCGGCCAATGTCGTTACGCATTAAATCCACAATCATTAAATTTTCCGCGCGATCTTTCGGCGACGCCGCCAGCTTCTCCGCCTGGGCGCGATCCGCCCCGGGATCGGCCAGGCGCGGTAGCGTGCCTTTGATAGGGCGCGTCTGGATGGTTTTCTGGGCCAGATGGATAAAGCGCTCCGGCGAGAGGCTTAAAATCGCCCCCTTTTCGAGACGTAAAAAGGCGCTGAACGGCGCGCGGTTGCTGGCGTTAAGACGGGTGAAGGCCTGCCACTCATCCCCTTCAAAGCTCGCCTGAAAACGCTGGGCAAGGTTTACCTGATAGCAGTCGCCGCTTTGCAGATAAGCCTGCACGCGATCAAACTTCTCCCGGTAAGCCTGCGGCGTCATATTCGAGCGCCAGTCCGAGGTAAGGGAAAACGGTCTGGCTTCCGGCGCGTGCTGCGCCTCAAGCCAGGCCAGTCTGGCCTCTACATCCTGGTGGGAGAGGAGGGTGACGCGCTTTTTAAGGTGATCGACAATCAGCGCCCAGTCATACAACCCCACCGCCATGTCGGGCAGCGAAATGTCCGCCTGCGCGATCCCCGGAAGGGATTCAAACCGCCGCCCCAAATCATAGCCGAAAAGCCCCAGCGCGCCGCCCTGAAAGGGGAGGTCGTCATTCGCACTGGCATTGAGCTCAAGCGCGTTAATGGCCTGCTCCAGCAGGGAGAGCGGATCGTCATTCGAGAGGCTGGTTTCGCAAGCGTTCAGCTTTGTGGTCTGCCCCCGGGTCACGAGCGTAGCCCGCGGGTCGGCAACCAGAATGTCGAAGCGGCTATAGGGGTGATCCGCATGGCCTGAGTGCAGCAGCATCGACCAGGGAAGATGGCTGAGGCGGCTAAACCAGTATTCGGCGGCGTCCTGGCGCCACGGCAGCGTAATAACAGCAGGTGATAACGAGTTCATCTATAGCAAACAACCGGGCAGCGTGAAATAATTAGCGCTGACAATTTAGCAGGAGTTGACGATGTTTGCAGGTTTACCTTCCCTTAGCCACGAACAGCAGCAAAAGGCAGTTGAGCGTATTCAGGAACTGATGTCCCAGGGGATGAGCAGCGGGATGGCGATTGCCCAGGTGGCAGAAGAGCTTCGCGCCACGCACACCGGCGAGCGTATCGTGGCGCGTTTTGAGGATGAAGAGGAGTAGCCGGGCTTAAACAGCCGCGACGATCTTGATCTCCACTTTATACTCCGGCTTCATCAGCGCGGCCTGTACGGTACAACGTACGGGCGCGTGACCCGCCACGACCCAGGCATCCCAGGCCTTGTTCATCGCCGCGAAATCGGCTTTGTCCGCCAGAAAAATGGTGGCGTCCAGAATACGTGACTTATTGCTGCCCTGTTTTTCCAGTACCGCATCGATCTGCGCCAGCGTGTTCGCCGTCTGTTCGAATGCATCCGCATCCAGATTTTCCGGTACGCCGGTGTAATAGAGCGTCTGGTTGTGAATTACTACGTCAGACCAACGGGCTTCGGCATCAATACGTACAATTGTCATACAATTTCCTCGTGAAGGGTTTGAGGCCGCAAGACTGCCACAATGTTTCTCCCGAGTCACCATTTCGACTGGCACAGGCGGGGGCAGCCTGACATAATCCCTGTGCAAAAATACAGTGAGAGAACAACGTGGCAGACGATTTTTCAGCAGACGGTCAGTTAGCACAGGCGATCCCCGGTTTTAAACCGCGCGAACCGCAGCGGCATATGGCCCAGGCGGTAACCCATGCGATTGACCAGCGCCAGCCGCTGGTGGTCGAGGCGGGAACCGGTACGGGCAAAACCTACGCCTATCTCGCGCCGGCGCTGCGCGCTGACAAGAAGGTCATCATCTCGACCGGATCGAAAGCGCTACAGGATCAGCTCTACAGCCGCGATCTGCCGACGGTGGCGAAAGCGCTCGGCTATAAAGGCCGTCTCGCGCTGCTGAAAGGGCGTTCAAACTACCTCTGCCTGGAGCGTCTTGAAGCCCAGGCGCTGGCGGGAGGCGATCTGCCGGTGCAAACCCTGAGCGACGTCATTATTCTGCGTGCCTGGGCTAACCAGACGGTGGATGGCGATATCAGCACCTGCGCAAGCGTGGCGGAAGATTCCCCCGCCTGGCCGCTGGTGACCAGCACTAACGACAACTGCCTCGGCAGCGACTGCCCGCTCTATAAAGATTGCTTCGTGGTGAAGGCGCGTAAAAACGCGATGGATGCCGACGTGGTGGTAGTTAACCACCACCTCTTTCTTGCCGATATGGTGGTGAAAGAGAGCGGCTTTGGCGAGCTGATCCCCGAGTCGGAGGTGATGATCTTCGATGAGGCGCATCAGCTGCCCGATATCGCCAGTAACTACTTCGGGCAGTCGCTTTCCAGCCGGCAGCTGCTCGATCTGGCAAAAGATTTCACCATCGCCTACCGCACCGAGCTTAAAGATACCCAGCAGCTGCAAAAGTGCGCTGACCGCCTGGCGCAGAGCGCGCAGGATTTTCGGCTGCAGCTGGGAGAGCCGGGCTTTCGCGGCAACCTGCGGGAGCTGCTGGCGAACAACAATATCCAGCGTTCGCTGCTGTTGCTCGATGATGCGCTGGAGCTCTGCTACGACGTGGCGAAGCTGTCGCTGGGGCGCAGCGCCCTGCTGGACGCCGCCTTTGAGCGCGCCACCCTGTACCGGGCGCGTCTTAAGCGTCTGAAAGAGATTAACCAGCCTGGCTTCAGCTACTGGTACGAATGCACCTCGCGTCACTTTACGCTGGCGCTGACCCCGCTCTCGGTGGCGGAAAAATTCAAGGAGGTGATGGCGCAAAAGCCGGGCAGCTGGATCTTCACCTCCGCCACGCTCTCAGTGAATGACGATCTGCACCACTTTACCGAGCGTCTGGGAATTGAGCAGGCGCAGTCGCTGCTGCTGCCGAGTCCTTTTGACTACCAGAAACAGGCGTTGCTCTGCGTGCCGCGTAATCTGCCGCTGCCCAATCAGCCGGGCGCGGCGCGCCAGCTGGCGGCGATGCTGAAGCCGGTCATCGAGGCCAATAACGGCCGCTGCTTTATGCTTTGCACCTCGCACGCCATGATGCGCGATCTCGCGGAGCAGTTTCGCGCCAGCCTGACCCTGCCGGTGTTATTACAGGGGGAGACCAGCAAAGGGCAGCTGTTGCAGCAGTTTGTTACCGCGGGCAATGCCCTGCTGGTGGCGACCAGCAGCTTCTGGGAAGGGGTGGATGTCCGTGGCGACGCCCTGTCGCTGGTGATTATCGACAAGCTCCCCTTTACCTCCCCGGACGATCCGCTGCTGAAGGCGCGAATGGAGGATTGCCGTCTGCGCGGGGGCGATCCCTTTGACGAGGTGCAACTGCCGGACGCGGTGATTACCCTGAAGCAGGGGGTGGGGCGGCTTATCCGTGACGTGGATGACCGGGGCGTGCTGGTCATTTGCGACAACCGCCTGGTGATGCGCCCTTACGGCGCCACCTTTCTCGCCAGCCTGCCGCCCGCGCCGCGCACCCGCGACCTTGGCCAGGCGGTGCGTTTTCTGGCTTCGCCGTCGGCGGAGTAATTTCCCCCGGAGTGTGCTAAGATGCGCGCCATTTTGTAACTGACCATTGCGAGAGCGCGATACTCATGCGAATTCTGGCTATTGATACCGCTACGGAGGCGTGTTCCGTCGCCCTGTGGGATAACGGTGATCTTTTTGCTCACTTTGAAGAGTGCCCCCGGGAGCACACCCAACGTATTCTGCCGCTGGTTAAAACGATCCTTGACCAGGGCAATACCTCTTTATCGCAGCTGGATGCGCTCGCATTCGGGCGCGGGCCGGGCAGCTTTACCGGTGTGCGTATCGGCATCGGCATCGCGCAGGGGCTGGCGCTGGGAGCCGCGCTTCCGATGATTGGCGTCTCTACGCTTGCCACCATGGCGCAGGGCGCCTTTCGTAAAACCGGCGCGACTCGCGTGCTGGCCGCGATTGATGCCCGTATGGGCGAGGTCTACTGGGCGGAATATACCCGCGATGAGCAGGGCGTCTGGCACGGGGAAGAGAGTGAAGCGGTGCTCAAGCCTGAGGCGGTGAGTGAACGGCTGAAACAACTTTCCGGCACATGGGCCACCGTGGGCACAGGCTGGCAGGCCTGGCCGCAGATGGCGGAAGGAAGCGGCCTGACGCTGAGCGATGGCGAGATGCTGCTGCCCGCCGCGGAAGATATGCTGCCGCTCGCCTGCCAGCAGCTGGCGGCGGGGAAAACCGTGGCGGTGGAAGCGGCGCAGCCAGTTTATTTGCGAAACGAAGTGGCATGGAAGAAACTTCCGGGCCGGGAGTGAATCTCAGTAACAGAAACTGAGAAACAGGAGTCGCAGTATGGCGCTTCAGATAAAAGTAGCCCGCCTGGTACTGGCGGGCGTAGTGGCCGCAGCGTTAAGCGGTTGTGTTTCCGTTCCTGACGCGATCAAGGGTTCCAGCCCGACCCCGCAGCAGGATCTGGCGCGCGTCATGAACGCCCCCGAACTCTATGTCGGCCAGGAGGCGCGCTTTGGCGGGAAGGTGATCACCGTCCTCAACCAGCAGGGGAAAACCCGTCTCGAGATCGCTACCGTCCCGCTGGATAGCGGCGCGCGCCCGATCCTCGGGGAAGCCTCCCGCGGGCGTATCTACGCGGATGTGAACGGCTTCCTCGATCCGGTTGATTTCCGCAATCAGCTGGTGACCGTGGTTGGCCCGATCACCGGTGCGGTGGAAGGGAAAATTGGTAACACCCCCTATAAATTTATGACCATGCAGGCCAATGGCTATAAGCGCTGGCGTATCGCTCAGCAGGTTATTATGCCGCCGCAGCCTGTCGATCCCTGGTTCTGGGGGCCTCATCCTTACGGTTACGGCGGGTGGGGCTGGTATAACCCCGGGCCGGCACAGGTTCAGACCATCGTTACTGAATAATTCCTTGTTATTTCAGATAAAGAGACAGCGGCTGGTCCGCTGTCTCTTTGTTATTACAACTATAAGAAAAATAAATAGTGACGCGCTTCGCAACCTTCAATTCGAACAATTAATAAACTGGTACGCTGAGTTAATATAATGTTAACAGTTTGTTTATGGCAGGGGTTGTGATGACGACGAATAGTTACTTCAGAGGTGAAGCAGTGAAAAAGGTTTGGCTTAACCGTTATCCCGCCGATGTTCCCGCGGAGATCAATCCTGACCGTTATCAATCCCTGGTAGAGTTATTTGAACATTCGGTGCGCCGTTACGCGGATCAGCCCGCCTTCGTCAACATGGGGGAGGTGATGACCTTCCGCAAGCTGGAGGAGCGCAGCCGCGCCTTCGCCGCCTACCTGCAGCAAGGGCTGGGCCTGCAAAAAGGGGATCGCGTCGCGCTGATGATGCCAAACCTGCTGCAGTACCCGGTGGCGCTGTTTGGTATTCTGCGCGCCGGTATGATCGTGGTGAATGTCAACCCGCTCTATACCCCCCGCGAGCTGGAGCATCAGCTTAACGACAGCGGCGCATCGGCGATTGTTATCGTTTCGAACTTTGCCCATACCCTGGAAAAAGTGGTCGAAAAAACCAGCGTACGCCACGTGATCCTCACCCGCATGGGCGATCAGCTCTCCTCCGCCAAGGGGACGCTGGTTAACTTTGTAGTGAAGTACATCAAGCGGCTGGTGCCCAAATACCATCTGCCGGATGCTATCTCCTTTCGCAGCGCCCTGCATAACGGCTACCGGATGCAGTATGTGAAGCCGGAGGTCTCGTCAGAGGATCTCGCTTTCCTGCAATATACCGGCGGGACGACCGGGGTGGCGAAAGGGGCGATGTTAACCCACCGCAATATGCTGGCGAACCTGGAGCAGGTCAACGCCACCTACGGGCCGCTGCTGCATCCGGGCAAAGAGCTGGTGGTGACGGCGCTGCCGCTTTATCACATCTTTGCGCTGACCATGAACTGCCTGCTGTTTATTGAGCTGGGCGGGCAGAACCTGCTTATCACCAACCCGCGTGATATTCCGGGGCTGGTAAAAGAGCTGGCGAAGTACCCCTTTACCGCCATGACCGGCGTCAACACGCTCTTTAACGCCCTGCTGAACAACAAAGAGTTTCAGCAGCTCGACTTCTCCTCCCTGCATCTTTCTGCGGGCGGCGGTATGCCGGTTCAGCAGGCGGTGGCGGAGCGTTGGGTCAAGCTGACGGGCCAGTATCTGCTGGAGGGCTATGGCCTGACGGAGTGTTCCCCGCTGGTGAGCGTCAATCCGCACGATATCGACTACCACAGCGGCAGCATCGGTCTGCCGGTACCCTCCACCGAAGCGAAGCTGGTGGATGACGACGACAACGAGGTGGCGCCAGGCCAGCCGGGCGAATTGTGCATTAAGGGACCGCAGGTGATGCTGGGCTACTGGCAGCGTCCCGACGCCACCGATGAGATCATCAAAGAGGGCTGGCTGCACACCGGTGATATCGCGGTGATGGATGACGAGGGCTTTTTACGTATCGTCGATCGTAAAAAAGATATGATCCTTGTCTCCGGCTTTAACGTCTATCCCAACGAGATAGAGGATGTGGTCATGCAGCACAGCAGCGTGCTGGAAGTGGCCGCCGTGGGCGTTCCTTCCGGCAGCAGCGGCGAGGCGGTGAAGATCTTCGTGGTGAAAAAAGAGGCCACGCTGACCGAGGAGGCGCTGATTGCCTTCTGCCGCCGGCATCTGACGGGCTATAAAGTGCCGAAGCTGGTGGAGTTTCGCGATGAACTGCCTAAATCCAACGTGGGGAAGATATTACGACGAGAATTACGTGACGAAGCCCGCGCCAAAGTGGACAATAAGGGCTGAGCCTCGCCTGTTTCCCAAAAACGCCGGTTTAGCCGGCGTTTTTTATGGGTGCTAATTAAAGAGATATTGTTTTGAATTACCAGATGATCACCACGAACGACGAGCTGGCCACGCTGTGCGACGTCACCCGCGATTTTCCGGCTATCGCTCTGGATACCGAGTTTGTCCGCACACGGACCTATTACCCCCAGCTGGGGCTGATCCAGCTCTATGACGGCAAACATGTGTCGCTGATTGACCCGCTTGGCATTACTGACTGGGAGCCGATGCGCAAGCTGCTGCTGGATCCCGCCGTGACCAAATATCTGCACGCGGGCAGTGAAGATCTGGAGGTATTTCTCAATACCTTTGGCATTATGCCGCAGCCGCTGATCGACACCCAGATCCTGGCCGCCTTCAGCGGTCGCCCGCTCTCCTGGGGCTTTGCCGCGATGGTGGAAGAGTATACCGGTCTGACAATCGACAAGAGCGAGTCGCGCACCGACTGGCTGGCCCGTCCGCTGACGCCGCGCCAGCTTGACTACGCGGCGGCGGATGTCTTTTATCTGCTGCCGATTGCGGGCCAGCTGATGAAAGAGGCGCAGGCTTCCGGCTGGCTGGAGGCGGCGCTGGATGAATGCCGCATGACGCAGCAGCGTCGTCAGGAGGTGGTCGATCCGAAAGAGGCGTGGCGCGATATCAGCAACGCCTGGCAGCTTCGTACCCGCCAGCTCGCCTGCCTGCAGCTGCTGGCTGACTGGCGGCTGCGCAAGGCGCGTGAGCGCGATCTGGCGGTGAACTTCGTAGTACGCGAGGAGCATCTCTGGGCGGTGGCGCGCTATATGCCTGGCAGCCTCGGCGAGCTTGACAGCCTGGGTCTCTCCGGCAGCGAAATTCGCTTTCACGGTAAAACCCTGCTGGCGCTGGTCGCCAGGGCGCAGGAAATTCCTGAGAATGAACTGCCGGAGCCGCTGATGAATCTGGTGGAGATGCCGGGCTATCGTAAAGCGTTTAAGGCGATTAAGGCGCTGGTGCAGGAAGTGGGGGCGGAAAAGGGAGTGAGTCCGGAACTGCTCGCTTCACGTCGGCAGATCAACCAGCTGCTGAACTGGCACTGGAAGCTGAAGCCGCAAAACGGCCTGCCGGAACTTATTGCGGGCTGGCGTGGCGAACTGATGGCCGATCGGCTGAAAACTCTGCTGGAAGCGTATCCACGCTAGTGATTTGTTGCCCCGGTAAGCGGTGCGCCACCGGGGTAACTGCCGGGCGGCGCGCTGCTTGCCCGGCCTGCAACTACCCTTTCTAGGGGCGCGACTCTTCCGCTTCCGGCAGCGTCACGTTCAGCTCAAGAATAGAGATATCCCCATCCTTTTGTTCCAGCTGCACCGTTACCATCTCCGGATCAATCTGCACATACTTACAGATTACTTCCAGGATATCTTTGCGCAGCTGCGGCAGGTAGTGCGGCTCCGCATCGCTACGGCGACGCTCCGCGACGATAATTTGCAGTCGTTCTTTCGCAATGTTGGCGGTGTTCTTTTTCCGCGAGAGAAAAAAGTCCAGTAATGCCATAACTTATCCTCCGAACAGGCGTTTGAGGAAACCTTTCTTCTCTTCTTCAATGAAGCGGAAAGGACGTTCTTCTCCAAGCAGACGGTCGACGGTATCGGCATAGGCTTTACCTGCATCTGCGTTGGTGTCGAGGATCACAGGCTCACCCTGGTTGGAGGCACGCAGTACCGACTGATCTTCCGGTATCACACCCACCAGCTTGATGCGCAGGATCTCCAGCACGTCTTCCATGCTTAACATATCCCCTTTGCTCACGCGGCCCGGGTTGTAGCGGGTGAGGAGCAGGTGCTCTTTAATCGGATCTTCGCCATTCTCCGCGCGACGGGACTTCGAGGCGAGGATGCCGAGGATGCGGTCTGAGTCACGCACCGAGGAGACTTCCGGGTTGGTCGTAATGATCGCTTCGTCCGCGAAGTAGAGCGCCATCAGGGCACCCGTCTCGATACCCGCCGGGGAGTCGCAGACGATAAAGTCGAACTCCATCTTTTTCAGCTCGTCGAGAACCTTCTCCACCCCTTCGCGGGTCAGGGCATCTTTATCACGGGTCTGCGACGCCGGGAGAATATAAAGATTTTCGGTGCGTTTATCCTTAATCAGCGCCTGGTTTAATGTGGCATCGCCCTGTATGACGTTAACGAAATCGTACACGACGCGGCGTTCACAACCCATAATTAGGTCAAGGTTACGCAGGCCGATATCAAAATCGATAACGACGGTTTTCTTTCCCTTCTGGGCCAAACCAGTAGCGATGGCCGCGCTGGAGGTGGTCTTGCCAACGCCTCCTTTACCCGATGTAACTACAATAATGCGTGCCATAGAAATTCCTTGTTAAAAGGGATCAGTTCAACGGTTCAATGGTCAAAGCGTTCTCTGCCAGTCGCAGTCGCGCCGCTTTGCCATAAAATTCGGCTGGCAGCTTATCGCTCAGCCAGTAAACACCTGCGATGGAGACCAGCTCCGCCGTCAGATGGGTACAAAAAATTTGCGCTTCCCGATCGCCGCTGGCGCCAGCCAGCGCACGTCCCCGCATCATGCCGTAAACATGGATATTGCCATCGGCAATGAGCTCTGCACCAGCGCTAACGTGGTTAGTTACAATTAGATCACAATTTGGCGCATAAATCCGTTGCCCGGAACGTACCGGCAGATCAATCAGGCGCGTTTTTGTGAGGGGCGTAACGGTTTGTTCAACGGGCGGAGGAGGGGGAGCGGCCTCTTGAGGCGCCGGGCGAGGCGCTTTTTCTTTACCTTCCGTCAGGAGCGGAAGGCCAGCGCGATCGATTTCGGCTTTGAGTTGCTCATCTTTGCAGCCGCTAATGCCAACGATGCGCAGCCCGGTAGAGGCTACCGCCTGCTGCAGCTGACGCCAGTTAATCGGCGCCTGCAGATCGCTAACGTTGACCACCACAGGGGCATGCTTCAGAAATGCGGGCGCCTGTGCAATTTTGTCTTGTAACGCCTGACGAATAACCTCGGGCTTTGCATCATGCAAATGAACCACTGATAAGGTGAAGCTACTGCCTTTAAGCTCGATGGGCGTATTTGACATCCTGGCCTTACTCAATTTGCTGTTAATCGCAGCACTGCTGATGCGATATTCCGAAGAGTATCAGGCATGTTATAGTCACTATTATATTGAGGCAAGCAACCACCCGATAATTCAGAGTAAAAACATGTTTTGTGTGATCTATAAAAGTGTTAAACGCGACCAGACCTATCTCTATGTCGAAAAGAAAGACGATTTTTCCCGCGTGCCGGAAGAGTTAATGAAAGGATTCGGTACCCCGCAACTGGCGATGCTGCTGCCGCTGGATGGCCGCAAAAAGCTGGTGGGCGCCGATCTGGAGAAAGTCAAAGCTGCGCTGGCTGACCAGGGCTATTATTTACAGTTACCGCCTCCACCTGAGAATTTATTAAAACAGCATCTGGAGACGATGGGTAAAAAATAAGCCCGGGAGTTGCGCGGGCGACACATCAACCGTTCAGGGGACAAGTATGTATCAACATCATAACTGGCAAGGAGCATTACTGGATTATCCCGTCAGCAAAGTGGTCTGCGTTGGCAGCAACTATGCGAAACATATTAAGGAGATGGGCAGCGAGACGCCGGATGAACCGGTGCTCTTTATTAAGCCGGAAACGGCGCTGTGCGATCTTCGTCAGCCGCTGGTGCTGCCGCAGGGGATGGGCTCGGTGCATCATGAGGTGGAGCTGGCGGTGTTGATTGGCGCGACGCTGCGCCAGGCGTCAGCGGATCATGTTGAAAGGGCTATCGCCGGTTATGGCGTGGCGCTGGATCTGACGCTACGCGACGTTCAGGGCAAGCTGAAGCGAGCGGGCCAGCCGTGGGAGAAAGCCAAAGGGTTCGATAATGCCTGTCCCCTTTCCGGCTTTATTCCGGTTGCCGAGTTTAACAGCGATCCCCAGAACATCTCCCTGAGCCTGAAGGTGAATGGCGAGGTGCGCCAGCAGGGTAATACCGCCGACATGATCCATAAAATCGTGCCGCTCATTGTGGAAATGAGCCGTTACTTTACCCTTAAACCGGGCGATGTCATCCTCACCGGTACCCCGGAAGGGGTGGGGCCGCTTTTGAGCGGGGACGATCTGGAGGTGGAATTTAACGGGCAGGTCGTGAAAACCCGCGTGCTGTAAAGACCATTTGCCGCCTTTCGTGGCGGCAAAACTTGCATCCCCGTGCCAGACTGGTTATAAGGTGCGCTTTGTTTTTGACGTGTGGACATCCTTATGAGCGAAACCCCTTTCTGGCAACATAAAACTCTCGACGACATGACCGACGCGGAGTGGGAATCGCTGTGCGACGGCTGCGGTCAATGCTGCCTGCATAAGCTGATGGATGAAGACACGGATGAAATTTACTTCACCAACGTCGCCTGCAAGCAGCTGAATATCAAAACCTGCCAGTGCCGTAACTACGAGCGCCGCTTCGAGTTTGAGCCAGACTGCATCAAGTTGACCCGTGAAAATCTGCCTACCTTTGAGTGGCTTCCTCCCACCTGCGCCTACCGCCTGCTGGCGGAGGGGAAAACGCTGCCGGCATGGCATCCGTTACTGACAGGGTCAAAAGCGGCGATGCACGGCGAGCGTATCTCCGTGCGACATATTGCGGTGAAAGAGTCGGACGTGCGCGACTGGGAAGATCACATCATGAACCACCCGGGTCGCTGATGCGCCAAAGGTAAAAAAAACGACAACCCCGGGGTTGTCGTTTTATATTTTAGCGGCCAAACAGGTCGCGTTTTTTCGGTTTGAAGAACTGGGCAATCAGCACCAGCAGCGCCACGATAAAGTAGGCGGCGAAAATACCCACCAGCCACTGCGGCATCTCCAGCGTCAGAAACTCCCACTGACGAACCGCGCAGTCGCCCGAAGCGACAAACATCTGCGGCAGCCATTTATCGAGCGGCAGCCAGGCAGGAAAACGGGCGGCAAAATCGCAGGTCATAAACGGCGACGGATGGAGCTGGATCATGGTGTGCTCCCACGCCAGCGCAATACCTTTTCCGGCGCTGTAGAGCCAGACCGCCAGCGCCGCATAGCGCAGCGGCGTGTTGGGCGCGATAGCGCCAAGCAGGCCAGCCCCCATTACCCCCAGCAGCGCGCAGCGCTCGTAGATGCACATGACGCACGGTTGTAACCCCATCCCGTGCTGGAACCAGAGCGCGACCACTTCGAGCGCAAATGCGGTAAGGGCCATCAGCAACCACGCCCCGCGACCGCGAGAGCACTGGTTTAAAAATCTCAACATAATCATTTCCCTGGGACATGTCAGAAAGCGCAGTTTAAACGAAAACATCCTCTGCGCCACCTGGTCATAAAAAATAAAACAAGGGCCTTTTTATCGTTAAAGCAGGCCAGCCGGGGAGACATCTTCCCGGCTGTAGGTGTTAATGCGCCGTCAGTATACCGGTTTGCATTAGCCATTGTGTAAAGGGAATGAGAGTAATTTTGACGCACAGCAGGCCCACCACGGTCAGCACCAGCGTGTAGGGCAGCGCCATCCAGACCATTTTGCCATACGAGAGGCGAATCAGCGGCGCGAGGGCAGAGGTGAGCAGGAACAGAAACGCCGCCTGGCCGTTGGGGGTCGCCACCGAGGGCAGGTTGGTGCCGGTATTGATCGCCACTGCCAGCAGCTCGTAGTGCTGCGCGTTAATCACGCCATGCTCGAGGGCCGTTTTTGCCTCGTTGATATAGACCGTGCCCACAAAGACGTTGTCGGAAATGGAAGAGAGCAGGCCGTTAAACAGATAGAAGAGCGTAAGCTGCGCGTCAGGATCCGCCTTGAGGACGTAATCGATAATTGGCGCGAAAAGCTGCTGATCGATGATCACCGCCACCACGGCAAAAAAGACCGTCAGCAGGGCGGTGAAGGGTAGCGCTTCGGTGAAGGCTTTGCCGATGGCATGCTCGTCCGTTACGCCGGTAAAGGTGGTCGCCAGCACGATCACCGACAGGCCGATAAGTCCCACTTCCGCCAGATGCAACGCCAGGGCGACAATCAACCAGACGCCGATGATCCCCTGTGCAATCAGGCGAAGCGTATCCTGGCGGCTCCGCTGGCTGCGATTTTTGCGATCGTAGTCGCGCAGCACGTCACGCACCTGCTCAGGCAGCGCGGCGCCATAGCCGAACCAGCGGAACCGTTCCACCAGATAGCAGGTAAGCAGGCCGCACGCCATAACCGGTATGCTGACGGGGGCCATGCGCAGGAAAAATTCGCCAAAATGCCATTCGGACGCTTTGGCAATAATCAGGTTTTGCGGCTCACCCACCATGGTCATTACGCCGCCCAGCGCCGTCCCGACCCCGGCGTGCATCATCAGGCTGCGCAAAAAGGCGCGAAACTGCTCCAGCACCTTTCGGCGATCGTCATCCAGCGTGCTGTCATCCTGCATATCGGCGTCGCTGCGCGATGAGGCGACGCGGTGATAGATACCATAAAAGCCGACCGCCACGCTGATAACCACGGCTACCACAGTGAGTGCGTCGAGAAAAGCGGACAAAAACGCAGCGGCGATACAAAAGGAGAGTGAAAGCAGCGCCTTGGAGCGAATGCTCAGCAGCAGGCGGGTAAAAATAAACAGCAGCAGCTGCTTCATAAAATAGATGCCCGCCACCATAAACATCAGCAGCAGCAGTACTTCCAGGTTGTTCGCCAGCTCTTCGCGAACGTGTGTCGGGCTGGTCATGCCAATCGCCACGGCCTCGATAGCCAGCAGGCCGCCCGGCAGAAGCGGATAACATTTCAGCGCCATGGCGAGGGTGAAGATAAACTCAGCCACCAGCAGCCACCCGGCGCTAAAAGGATTGAGCAGAAAGACAAGCGGGTTGATAACCAAAAACAGCAGCAGCGCGAGTTTATACCAGTCCGGTGATTGTCCTAAAAAATTGCGCCAAAGGGCGCGCCCATAAGAGATTTCCATGACAGACTTCTTCCCGCTAACGTGAAATAAAAGCTTATTATACGCAAATTTGAGTGGGACGTCGGATGGAGAGCGCCTGGGCTTATTTGATGAAAATGAAACGGCGATCCCTTTTTTCTCTCCCGGCTGCGCTATCTGCCTTTCACTGCCTCTGGTATGATGAGTGAAATGAATGAAAGCTGTGTAATGGAAATCTTACTATGGTCATTAAGGCGCAAAGCCCGGCGGGTTTCGCGGAAGAGTACATCATCGAAAGCATCTGGAATAACCGTTTTCCACCTGGATCGATTCTTCCCGCAGAACGCGAACTCTCTGAACTGATTGGCGTCACCCGCACCACCCTGCGCGAAGTGTTGCAGCGCCTGGCCCGGGACGGCTGGCTGACGATTCAGCACGGCAAGCCGACTAAAGTGAATAACTTCTGGGAAACCTCCGGCCTGAACATTCTCGAAACGCTGGCGCGTCTCGATCACGAAAGCGTGCCGCAGCTGATTGATAATCTGCTCTCAGTACGCACCAATATCTCGACGATATTTATCCGCACCGCGTTTCGTCAGCATCCTGATAAAGCGCTGGAGGTGCTGGCCAACGCGACCGTTGTGGAAGATCACGCTGACGCGTTTGCCCAGCTCGACTACAACGTCTTCCGCGGGCTGGCTTTCGCCTCCGGCAATCCGGTTTACGGTCTCATTCTTAACGGGATGAAAGGCCTCTATACCCGCATTGGCCGCCACTATTTTGCCAACCCCGAAGCGCGCAGCCTGGCGCTGGGCTTTTACCACAAGCTGAGCGAGCTCTGCTCAGAGGGGCAGCACGATAAGGTCTATGAAACGGTGCGCCGCTACGGTCGCGAGAGCGGTGAGATCTGGCACCGGATGCAAAAGACCCTTCCGGGGGATCTGGCCATTCACAGCCGTTAATAAAAAAACCTCTCAGTTGAGAGGTTTTTATTTTTACAGCGCGTTTCCTCGCGCCGGGCAGCGCTCCAGCAGTTCCACACTGCCATCCTCGTTCTGCTGCTCCAGCATCACGTCAAATCCCCACAGGCGGTGCACGTGCTTCAGCACCTCTTTGCGCCCCTTGTCCAGCGGCGCGCGGTTGTGCGGGATATAGCGCAGCGTCAGGGAGCGGTCTCCCCGCAGATCGACGTTCCAGACCTGAATATTCGGTTCCAGATTGCTCAGGTTGTACTGGGAAGAGAGGCGCGAGCGGATCTCCCGGTAACCCTCTTCATTGTGGATGGCGGAGATCTCCAGGTAGTTATTACGATCGTCATCCAGCACGGTGAAGAAGCGGAAATCACGCATGATTTTCGGCGACATAAACTGGCTGATGAAACTTTCGTCTTTAAAATCGCGCATGGCGAAATGGAGCGTCTCCAGCCAGTCGGACCCGGCAATATCCGGGAACCAGTATCTGTCCTCCTCGGTAGGGGACTGGCAGATACGTTTGATATCCTGGAACATGGCAAAGCCCAGCGCGTAGGGGTTGATCCCGCTGTACCAGGGGCTGTTGTAGGGAGGCTGGAAGACCACGTTGGTGTGGCTGTGCAGAAACTCCAGCATAAAGCGGTCGGTCACTTTCCCTTCATCATAGAGATGGTTGAGAATGGTGTAGTGCCAGAAGGTCGCCCAGCCTTCGTTCATCACCTGGGTCTGCTTTTGCGGATAAAAATACTGGCTCACCTTGCGCACGATGCGCAGGATCTCTCGCTGCCATGGCTCCAGCAGGGGGGCGTTTTTCTCCATAAAGTAGAGCAGGTTCTCCTGCGGCTCGGAGGGGTAGCGGCGCGCTTCGGTGACCTGTTTTTCCTCTTCCCGCTTCGGCAGGGTGCGCCAGAGCATATTGACCTGGCTTTGCAGATACTCTTCGCGGCTCTTCTGACGGGCCTTCTCCTCCTGCAGGGAGATCTTCTGCGGGCGTTTATAGCGATCCACCCCGTAGTTCATCAGCGCGTGACAGGAGTCGAGCAGTTTTTCCACCTCGTCAACGCCGTAGCGCTCTTCGCAATCAGTAATGTAATTACGGGCGAAGATCAGGTAGTCGACGATCGAGCTGGCATCGGTCCAGCTGCGGAACAGATAGTTATTCTTGAAAAACGAGTTGTGGCCGTAGCAGGCGTGAGCCATTACCAGCGCCTGCATGGTAATGGTGTTCTCCTCCATCAGGTAGGCGATACAGGGATTGGAGTTAATCACAATCTCGTAGGCCAGACCCTGCTGCCCGTGCTTGTAAAGCCGCTCGGTCTCAATAAATTTTTTCCCGAACGACCAGTGAGGGTAGTTGATGGGCATACCGACGCTGGAGTAGGCATCCATCATCTGCTCGGAGGTAATGACTTCAATCTGATGGGGATAGGTATCCAGCCGATAGAGCTTCGCCACCCGGTCGATCTCCGCCAGGTAGACATCCAGTAGCTCAAACGTCCAGTCGGGTCCATCGCTCAGACGTGTGCTGTCCTTATTCATGGGGTCAATTGTAGCCATTAGCGCGCCCTCGTTGTTAATGCCCTCTCTCTCTGGAGAGCCTCAAAACAATCATAGATCACCCCATTCAAAAGCGTGCTGGCGCAGAACCTTTTTCTTTGCGATTTCCCATGATGTCGGCGGCAAAAAAAGGCAATTTAATAGCATTTTATTCTGCGGAAAATGGGGGTGCAGCAGGAGATGCCAAATTGCCCCCTGGCCCGCAGGCTGGGGGAGATGTGAGATAAGTCACCATAAAAAAAGCGTATGTTGAATAATATTTTCATCTAGGTTATCAATCTGTAATCAGATGATTGTTCTTTTGCTTAAAATGGAGTCGCTATGCGTGTTGTCATACTGGGAAGTGGTGTGGTGGGCGTAACCAGCGCCTGGTATTTACGTCAGGCGGGACATGAAGTCACCGTTATCGATCGCGAGCCGGGCCCCGCTCTGGAGACCAGCGCCGCCAATGCCGGGCAAATCTCTCCCGGCTATGCCGCCCCCTGGGCCGCGCCGGGCGTACCGCTGAAGGCGATCAAGTGGATGTTTCAGCGCCATGCGCCGCTGGCCATCAGCCTTGACGGCACCCAGTTTCAGCTTAAATGGATGTGGCAGATGCTGCGCAACTGTGACACCCGCCACTATATGGAAAATAAGGGACGCATGGTGCGGCTGGCAGAATATAGCCGCGACTGCCTGAAGGCGCTGCGCGCTGCGACGGGCATCGAGTACGAAGGCCGCCAGGGCGGCACGCTACAGCTGTTCCGCACCGCCCAGCAGTATGAAAACGCCACCCGCGATATCGCCGTGCTGAAGGATGCAGGCGTGCCCTATGAGCTGCTGGAATCCGGCCAGCTGGCGCGGGCGGAGCCGGCTCTGGCCGAGGTGGCGCACAAGCTGACCGGCGGCCTGCGTCTGCCTAACGATGAGACGGGCGACTGCCAGCTTTTTACCCAGCGTCTGGCGCAGATGTGCGAGCAGGCGGGCGTGATTTTCCGCTTTAATACGCCTGTCGACAAACTGCTCTCGGAAGGGGAGAAGATCTATGGCGTGAAGTGTGGGGAAGAGGTGATCAAGGGGGATGCATACGTCATGGCCTTCGGTTCCTACTCCACCGCCATGCTGAAAAACATTCTCGATATTCCGGTCTATCCGCTGAAAGGCTACTCCCTGACTATTCCGGTAAAAGAGGAGAGCGGTGCGCCGGTGTCGACCATCCTGGATGAGACCTACAAAATCGCTATCACCCGTTTCGATGACCGCATCCGCGTTGGTGGCATGGCTGAAATTGTCGGCTTTAACACCGAGCTGCTCAAGCCGCGCCGGGAAACCCTTGAGATGGTTGTGCGGGATCTCTTCCCGCGCGGTGGCCGCGTGGAGCAGGCGACTTTCTGGACCGGCCTGCGCCCGATGACCCCGGACGGCACGCCGATTGTAGGACGCACGCCGTTTAAAAACCTCTGGACCAACACCGGCCACGGCACGCTCGGCTGGACGATGGCCTGCGGTTCCGGCCAGCTGTTAAGCGATCTGATCTCTGGCCGCACGCCGGCCATTCCTTTTGATGATTTAAGCATTGCACGCTATCGTCCGGGTTTTACCCCGACGCGCGCGCAGCATCTTCACGGTGCGCATAATTAAGGAGGCATTATGTCCCGTCCCATTCAGGCCCAGCTGGATCTGCAGGCCCTGAAGGATAATTTGCAGATTGTCCGCCGCGCGGCGCCGGGCACCCGCGTCTGGTCGGTCGTGAAAGCCAATGCCTATGGCCATGGCCTGGATCGGATCTGGAGCGCGCTCGGCGCGACCGATGGCTTTGCGCTGCTCAATCTGGAAGAGGCGATCCTGCTGCGGGAGCGCGGCTGGAAAGGGCCAGTGCTGCTGCTGGAGGGCTTTTTCAGCGCCGACGAACTGCCCCTGCTCGATAAATACCGTCTTACCACCAGCGTACACAGCAACTGGCAGATTAAAGCGCTGCAAAACGCGAAACTGCATGCGCCGCTCGACATCTATCTTAAGGTCAACAGCGGCATGAATCGCCTGGGCTTTCAGCCCGATCGCGTGCATACCGTCTGGCAACAGCTCCGCGCGCTGAAAAACACTGGCGAAATGACCCTGATGGCCCATTTCGCCGATGCGGAGAAGCCGGAGGGGGTTGTGGACGCGATGGTACGCATCAACCAGGCGGGGGAAGGGCTCAACTGCCCGCGTTCGCTCGCCAACTCGGCAGCGACGCTCTGGCATCCGCAGGCGCACGGCGACTGGGTCCGGCCGGGGATTATTCTTTACGGCGCTTCCCCGTCAGGCCAGTGGCGGGATATCGCCGACAGCGGCCTGAAGCCTGTCATGAGCCTGCGCAGCGAAATCATTGGGGTGCAAAACCTGAAGACGGGCGATACCGTCGGCTATGGCAGTCGCTACCGTGCGACCGGCGAACAGCGGATCGGCATTGTAGCGGGCGGCTACGCGGATGGTTACCCTCGCGTGGCCCCCACGGGGACGCCAGTCTGGGTAGATGGCGTACGGACCGGCACCGTGGGAACCGTCTCGATGGATATGCTGGCGGTGGATCTCACCCCTTGTCCACAGGCGGGAATCGGTTCGCCGGTTGAGCTGTGGGGCAACGAGGTGAAAGTCGATGATGTCGCCGCGGCGGCTGGCACGGTGGGCTATGAGCTGTTGACCGCGCTGGCGCCCCGGGTGCCTGTTGTGACGTTGTAACGCAGGCGGGTCGGTAAACCGGCCCGCTTTAACCCTGGTCGGTTTCCTCTTCCACTGGCCTTACCCCGACCTTACGCACGGCATTATTCTCTTTCTCCGCCACCGTCCAGATCATACCGGCAAACTCAACCTGATCGCCGACCACAGGCGCCGCTCCCAGGAGCTTCTGAATAATCTCCCCCAGCGTCTGCTGCTTGTCGCGATATTCCAGCCCCTCTTCCAGGCCGTAGATCAGCGCGACGTCGGCGAATTTGGCATCGGCTTCAAGGATAAAATCGCCAAAGAAACGCTGATCCAGCGCCACCGGCGGCGACTGGCTGAAGAGCTTGCCGAGGGCGGGAAGGTCGCGCTCGCGGCCAATCACGCAGAGAACATCGCCTTCACGCAGGCGGGTGCTGCCAGTGGGGTGGAGCAGGACATTATCCCGGAAGAGGGCGGCGATACGCGTCTCCTGCGGCATATGCAGATCCCGCAGGGAGGCGCCGACGCACCACTTTTCAGCATTCAGCTGATAGATAAACTGCTCCCAGGGATTCTCGGGGTGAATATCCAGCCCCAGGCGTGAAACGGGACGGCCCACGGGTGGCACCACCACCTTCGCTTTTTTAGCCGCCCAGCCGAGCGTGGTTCCCTGAAACAGCAGCGATATCAGCACCACAAAGAACGCCACGTTAAAAAAGAGTCGCGCGTTATCCAGCCCCGCCATCATCGGAAAGACGGCAAGGATAATCGGTACCGCCCCGCGCAGGCCCACCCAGCTGATAAAGATCCGCTCGCGCAGGTTAAAGCCGCGGAAGGGGAGCAGGCCGGCAAAGACCGACAGCGGACGGGCAAAAAAGATCATCCATGCGGAAAGCAGCAGCGCCGGAATGGCGATAGGCAACAAGTCGGAGGGGGTAACCAGCAGCCCCAGCACCAGGAACATGCCAATCTGCGCAAGCCAGGCCAGCCCGTCAAAGTTTTGCAGGATGTTATAGCGGTTGCGGATAGGCCGGTTGCCCAGTAAAAAGCCGCACAGGTAGACCGCCAGGATACCGCTGCCGTCCAGCGCCGTGGTGAGCGCAAACACCAGTATCCCGCCACTCAGGGCCAGCAGCGGATAGAGTCCGCCTGGCAGGGTGATACGGTTAATCATCTGCTGCAGAAGATAGCCACCGCCCAGCCCTAACACGATGCCGAGACCGAACTGCTGAAGGATGTGCCAGACAAAAGAGAGATCCAGCCCCGTCTCATGCTTCTGGATCATCTCTATCAGGGTGATGGTAAGAAAGACGGCCATCGGATCGTTACTGCCGGATTCGATCTCGAGGGTGGAGCCGACACGCTCGTTAAGCCCCTTGCCGCCGAGCAATGAAAAGACCGCCGCGGCGTCGGTGGAGCCGACTATCGCGCCGATCAGCAATCCCTCCATAATATCGAGATGGAAGAGCCAGGCGGCAACGACGCCGGTCAGCCCGGAGGTTATCAGCACCCCCACCGTCGCCAGCGACAGCGCCGGGCCTAAGGCGACACGAAACGAACTTGCCTGGGTTCGCATCCCGCCGTCCAGCAGGATCACCGCCAGCGCCAGGTTACTGATCATCCAGGCTAAGGGGTAGTTGTCGAAAGGGATGCCGCCAATGCCATCAACGCCTGCCAGCATGCCGATGGCGAGAAAGATAACCAGAATAGGTATGCCGAGGCGCGAAGAAAATGAACTTAATAAAATACTGCAGGTTACCAGCACAGAACCCAGTATAAAAAGGCTGATTATTACCGTGGCTTCCAATGTTCTTTTTCTCCTACCCTGATCGCGTTATTACTCCCTAGACCCTAACATATTAGCCTGTGGTGCAACGTTTTATTAGGGTAATTAACAGCCTTTTTATGCCTTTAAGGTGGGATGACCGCTCAGGATCAGGCGAGAAGTGCTCCCTTCATGCGTAAGACGCGCCTGTGCCCCCAGCGGCAGCGTCACGGTTTGTTGCTCATGACCGAAGGCTAAACCGGTAATCACCGGCACCGTCAGACGGGAACGGAGATAGTCCACCATTGTCGCCAGCGTATAGCCCGCATCGTAGTCGTTCGGCGCTGCGTTGCTGAAGCTGCCCAGCACGATAGCGCGCTGGCGGGAGAGGATGCCGGCATGATAAAGCTGTAACAGCATGCGTTCTACGCGGAACGGATGTTCATTGATATCCTCCAGAACCAGAATGCCGTTTTCAATGGCGGGCAGCCAGGGCGTGCCAACAAGCGAAACCAGCATCGCCAGGTTTCCGCCCCAGAGCTGGCCTTCGCAGTGACAATGCGGCCCGTTGCCCTGCCACTCCACGCTGAAGGTGGGCTGTTGCAACGCTTTCCAGAAGTGGGCTTCCGTGAAGGGATCCATCTGCGGCGCGCCGAAATTGCCCGCCAGCATCGGGCCGCTAAAGGTGATGACGTTGTGTAGCGCTAACAGACCAAGCTGAATCGCGCTGAAGTCGCTGTGCCCGCAGATCAGCAGCGGCTGGTCGCGCTGACGGGCCGCCAGCCCCGCCCAGTCGATCTGCTCCAGCAGTCGGCTTGCCCCGTAACCACCACGCACCGCCAGCACGATATTATTCTCCCCGGAAAGGGTGGTCAGCGTGTTGATGTCGGCCAGGCGCTCGTTTTCGGTGCCGGCGAAGCGCTGCTGGCGGCGGGGAATAATCGACTGATTTGTGACATGATGCCCCCCGACCAGCAGGCGCTCAACGCCCCGGAAAGCGGCCTCCTGGTTAAGGCAATATCCGGACGGCGCAATAAGATGAAACTGAGGCATGGCAATTCCTTGCTGAATGAATAAGTAAATGCTTATATCATGCCGCTGACAGCCTCTCTTCATCAAGCAAAGAGAGAGGGTGACCGCGACGATCGGACATAAGGACAGATGACGTGAAATTGAGATGGTTTGCTTTTTTAGTTGTGATACTTGCTGGCTGTAGTTCAAAACAGGATTATAAAAACCCGCCGTGGAACCCGGAAGTACCCGTCAAACGGGCGATGCAGTGGATGCCCATTACCGAAAAAGCAAGCGCCGCCTGGGGCGTCAGCCCGCGACTGGTGACCGCCATTATCGCGGTCGAATCGGGTGGTAATCCGACGCTGGTCAGTAAATCGAACGCGGTGGGCCTGATGCAGCTCAAGGCCTCTACGGCGGGACGGGAAGTCTATCGCTATATGGGCTGGAGCGGTCAGCCCTCCACCAGCGAGCTGAAAAATCCCGAGCGTAACATCTCCATGGGGACCGCCTACCTGAGCATTCTGGAACATGGCATCCTGAAGGGGATCGAGGATCCTGAGGTGATGCAGTACGCGCTGGTGGTCTCCTATGTAAACGGCGCCGGAGCGCTGCTGCGCACCTTCTCCTCCGATCGTAAAGAGGCGATAGAGGAGATCAACGACATGGATAAAGATGAGTTCTTTGAACATGTGGTGGAGAAACATCCGTCGCCTCAGGCGCCGCGCTATATCTGGAAAGTGCAGAAAGCGATGGACGCCATGTAACACCGCTGCCGGGCAGCACAGCGCTGTCCGGCCTGTTCAGCGAACTTTTTTCGCTCTTTCCCGCGCCTCGCGCTCCAGCGAGAAGATAATGCGCTGAAGCTCGCGTTCAGCCGCCGGCCCCACGTTCAGGAAGCGAAAGCTCAGGCGGGGCGTGGTGATAGTCTCATTTTTGCTGTCGACGATTTTACGTTCGCTGATGGCAATAAGCTGCGCGTCAAAGTAAAACCGTCCCCAGCCGCCCATATCCAGCTCAATTTGCGAAAACTGCATCCCTTCCACCAGCGTTTCCGGTTTTGGCGTATCCATCAGCGTTCCCATGCCGCCAAGCGACAGGTCGCAGAGACGCAGGCGAAGCTCTTTTTTGTCCGGCATCCTGGCCTTGCAAAAGTAGGCTGGGTGAAGCGGGGCGCCGATACGGAAAAACTCCCGGCGCTGGATAAACCACAGGCTCTGCGGAAGCGGTGTGAAAAAGGCGGGCAGATTTTGAAAATCGCCCTCGGTGAAGCGGGGCACAACAAACTCCACCTTCGCGCCGTGGGTCTCAGCCAGCACGGTGACCTGCTCCGCACGCAGGATGGCGCGGTTCTCATACGCCTGGCTCCCCAGGTCGATGATCAAATGCTCGGGGGTCGCCTCCAGAATTTTGCTGATGAACTGATTACTGGACCAGCTAATACGCACCGGCACACTTCCCTTTTGCAGGTCGCGTAGCACCCCTAATACAGCCAGCGGATTTTGCTTCAGGAATTGCTCACTGTAATGACTCACGCCGAAAGGCTCCTCGTTTTTATGCGACAGTGTCGTTGTGTTATCGGCAGCCGAACGCGGAACTTAATATAAACGGGTGAATTTTTTTTACGCAGCGATCAATTAAGTCGGTGAGAAGAAAACGCTTTTCCTGCCCCTGACCTATACTTTAGATACCTGCGCAGGCGTTGGCTTGCGTCTTCTTCACATCTGCACGAGGGAATTACTATGGGTATTATCGCGTGGATTGTCTTTGGCCTGATCGCTGGCGTGATCGCTAAATTTCTGATGCCAGGACGCGACGGCGGTGGCTTTATTCTGACCTGTGTGCTTGGGGTGATCGGTGCGGTAGTCGGCGGATGGCTGGCGACCATGTTCGGCTTAGGGGGCGACGTGACAGGATTTAACCTGCAAAGCTTCCTGGTGGCGGTCGTCGGAGCGATTGTTGTCCTGCTCATCTTCCGGCTTGTCCGGCGCGCATAAATTCTCCGCGAAGCGGCCCTCAATGAGGGCCATTTTTTTTAGTTGATTTGCTAATCGAAATGATAATAATTGTCGTTCTCTATTACATTTTATAACAAGACGACAATATGAAGAGTTCCTGTTTCCGGGTTTGCGCGCTCGCCGGCGCGGTGGCTTTCGCGATCTCCTCCGCGCAGGCGGAAGAGTCAACTATCGTGGTAACCGGTGCAGAAGGGGAAAGCGCCCTGCCTGAATGGACCAACAGCGCCACTAAATCAGCCGTCGCGGAAAGCAAAACGCCGCAGGTGATCAACACCATCTCCGCGCAGGAGATCACGCAGCGGCATGCTAACTCGGTCAATGAAATTCTGCGCTACGCGCCGGGCGTCTCAACTGAGACGCGCGGTAGCACCTCCTATATGAGTGAATATAAGATCCGCGGCTTCACGGTCGATCAGGAGTTTTATAACGGCCTGCAGCTGCCCTACAACGTCACCGGCAACACCAAAGCGCGCATCGACCCTTTGCTGATTGAGAGCGTGGATATTCTGAAAGGTCCCGCGTCGGTACTCTATGGTGGCGGATCGCCGGGTGGACTGGTGAATATTCAGGGCAAAAAACCGCAGCAGGCCTCCCGCACCGAAGTGGGATTCAATACCGGCACCCGCAATCTTAAAGAGGGCTATCTCGACTCGACCGGCCAGCTGGTTAACGATGAGTGGAGCTACCGGCTGCTGGGCAAAGCCGCAGAAGGGGACGATCAACCGCACACTACCCGTACGGAGAACTATCTGATCGCCCCCTCCGTCACCTGGCAGCCCGACGCCAGAACGCGCCTGACCATTGACGCCCTGGCGCAAAACTCCCCCAGTCTTTCCCCCTCCAACCCCTTGCCGCTGGCTTACCTGCGCTCGGGCTATGCCGACCGTCGCGATTATGCGGGCGATGAGTGGAGCGGTTTTAAACAGCGTCAATGGATGCTGGGCTACAGCCTGGAGCATGAGTTTGAGAACGGCTGGGGCTTTAACCAGAAAGCGCGCTATTTCGACGTGGATACCCATCAACAGAGCATCTACGCCACCGGTACGGGGAGCGAGGTTTATCAGTTAAACCGCTTCGCCTACACCACTGATGAAGATCTGCACAGCTTTAATATTGATAACCAGGTCACCAAAACCGTGGCGCTGGGTGAATGGCGTCATCATCTGCTGGCCGGGTTTGACTACCAGAAACTCAACTCCCATTTCCACTATCGTTACGCCTCCGTCACGCCGGGTATTGATATGCGCGACCCGAACTATGGCCAGGTTGATGAAAACGCCCTTGGCCTCTATACCGCGCAGAAAAACCGCCTGAGCTACCAGCAGAACGGTTATTACCTGCAGGATCAGATCGAGTATGGCGGGCTGAATCTGCTCGGCAGCCTGCGCTACGATGATTATCGCTCGGTCACCACCGACTACCTGCAAAACGGCGACAAGGCCTGGGTTTCCCAGGATCGGGTTACCAAACGTCTGGGCGCGCTTTATGCGTTTGAGAATGGCATCTCGCCGTTTATCAGCTATTCGGAAGGCTTTGCCCCGGTATCGCCTCAGGGAACGCTGACGGCAAAAGATGTGAAGCCGACCACCAGCAAGCAGGTGGAAGGTGGGGTGAAATATCTGCTGGCGGACTACGCCACCACCCTGACCGCATCGGTGTTTAATATCCGCCAGAAAAACGTGGTGACCAGCGATCCCGGGTTCCTCAACTATCGTCAGACCGGCGAGGTGGAATCTAAAGGGGCAGAGCTTTCGCTCATCAGTCGCCCGACCGATACGGTGACGCTGATTGCTAACTATGCCTATACCCATGCCATTAACACGGAAGATGATAAATATAAGGATAAGCGCCCGACTCAGGTGCCGGAAAACGCCTTTAACCTTTGGGGAGACTATACCTTCGACAGCACGCCCCTGCGTGGGCTTACGCTGGGCGCCGGCGCGCGTTATACCGGGCCGATGGAGATCTCTCCAGCCAACGATCAGGGCAAGCTCGGCGGGACGGTGCAGTACGATCTGGCCGCCTCTTACCAGATGGGCGATCTGCTGCCGTCGCTGGCGGGGCTAACCCTGAAAGCCAGCGCGCAAAATATCACCAATAAAGAGACGCTGACCTGTTACGATGCCACCAACTGCTGGATTGGGCGTGATCGCACAGTGCAGGTGGGGGCAAGCTACACATTCTGATAGCGAACAAAAACGGCAACCCGGTTGCCGTTTTTGCCCTCGCTGGTTATTGCGCCGCGCTGGCCGGAGTCGCGGCCTCATCGTTGGCCGCAGGCTGACGAGCGGGTACACTGTCGCAGGGTTTCTCTTTCGGGCAGACCCAGTCGAGCATCTTCAGCGTCACGCCATTCGTCCAGCCAAAGCCATCCTGCAGCGGATATTCGCCACCGCCGCCACCTGTTCCGGTGCTCGACACGTCATATTTCTCCACCAGCTTCTGCTCGCGGTCGTAGGTGTGCTGCACGTTGGAGAGGAAGCGCCACGTGACATCCATCGCTACCTTTTTGTGACCGTAGTTTTGCAGCCCCTCTGCCGCCACCCACTGTAACGGCGCCCAGCCGTTTGGCGCATCCCACTGCTGGCCGCTGTTAACGGTAGTGGTCGTTACGCCGCCCGGCTTCAGCAGGCGGGAAGCGGTAGCGGCGGCCATCTTATCGGCGCGACCGGTGGAGGCGGCATTTACGTACAGCGGGAAGAGCGCCGCAGCGGTAAGCTGATTACGTACCTTTTGGGTTTTCAGATCGTAATCAGCATACCAGCCCTCTTTGTCGTTCCACAGATGGCTCTCTATCGCCTTCTGGCGTGCGTTGGCGAGTGCTTCATATTTGCTGGCGCTGGCCGCGTCGCCGGCGGCCTGGGCTGCGGCGGCGAGCATTTTCTCCATTTTAAACATCAGGGCATTGAGATCGACCGGTACGATGCTGGTGGTGCGGATCGTCCCCAGCTTTTGCGGATCGTCCATCCAGCGGGAGCTAAAGTCCCAGCCGGAGGCGGCGGCGGAGCGCAGATCGCGGTAAATTTCGGTTGCCGGCCGGTCAGGATTATTTTTCGCGGTGGTCACATCATCCAGCCAGGATTCCGGGCGCGGTGTGTCGCGATCGTCCCAGTAGCGATTCAGGATCGAGCCGTCTTGCAGCTTCACGACCCGTTTGTTCGCCTGGCCGGATTGCAGCGCGTCTGCCCCCTCCATCCAGTAGGCATACTCTTTTTCCATCTGCGCCCGGTAGGTGGTCAGCGCCGCTTTGTCATGGGTGGCCAGCAGTTCCACCATCAGGGAGAAGAATGGCGGCTGGGAACGGCTCAGGTAGTAGCTGCGGTTGCCGTTGGGAATGTGGCCCCAGTTGTCGATTTCGTAGCCGAAGTTTGCCACCATGTCGCTAATCTTATCCCAGTGGCCGCTCTCCGCCAGCCCGAGCATGGTAAAGTAGCTATCCCAGTAATAGACTTCGCGAAAGCGCCCGCCCGGCACGACATAAGGCTTCGGCAGCGGCAGCAGCGAATCCCACTTGCCGGCGGTGTCGGTGGTGCGCGTCAGCACCGGCCACAGCCCGTCGATATGTTCGCGCAGGCTCTGGCCGGCGGGCGGCACATATTTCTCCCGCTCTTCGGGCAGGGTGAAATTGACCTCAACAAAATGACGCAAATCGAAGCCGGACTGATTACGTTGCATACGGTAATCCGCCAGGATCGTCAGCGGATCGCTTTTCGGTACCGCGTCGGCGAAGGTTTTTTGATCGGGGAACAATTTTGCGCTTTGCACGTCATTAAAGAGTGGCCCCAGCAGAATATCTGGCGATGGCGGCTGGCTGGAGGAGGTCTCCTCCGCAAAGCTCAGCGAGGCTGCGCCAAGCAGTACGCCACCCAGCGCAATCCGCAGCGCAAGCTGCAAAGGGGAGGTGGGACGCATTTCGGTACGGGTCATGAGTTCTTCTCCTTTATTCACTGAGCAGCGTGAACGCTGTCGTCAATCACCTGAAAACCTTAGACGAATATCCAGCGCTTCGCGTGTCGTATCTCCCATTTTGCACATAAACAGACAATTTACCGGCCAGAAGAAACCCACCGGGAAGGTACTGAAATCGCATTAAAAAATAGTCCCGCGCGGGTTTGTTGCCCGTATTAAATAAAGGGGATTAAGACGTAATCGCCTCCATGCGCTACCTTCATTACAGGTGTAAATAAAATGGAGAGCCAATGAAATCTTTACCTCTGATGACCCTGTTATCCCTCGTTTTAACCGGCTGTGGCGCCAACAACACGCCGCCCCAGGCGCCGATTCCCGGCGCGAAAACCTCCGCTGAGCTGCGTACCCTTGAAACGGGGGCGCAGGTCATTCAGTCCCGCCCGCCCGTGGAGGCTATCAGCGCTTATCTGGACGGCTTTCACTTCTACAGCGGAGATAAAAACGGGCAGATGGAGGCGCACCACTACGTCACGGTACTGAATGAAGATGTGATGCAGGCGGTGATTTACGACGGTAATACCAAAGATGCTCGACTGATGGGAGTGGAGTACATCATCAGCGAACGGCTGTTTAATACCCTGCCGCCGGAGGAGAAAAAGCTCTGGCATAGCCATCAGTACGAGGTGAAATCGGGCAGCCTTGTGGCGCCTGGTCTTCCTGCAGTGGCTGATAAAGCGCTGATGACAAAAATCGTCAATACCTACGGTAAAACCTGGCATACCTGGCACACCGATCGCGATAAAACGCTTCCTCTCGGTATTCCGGCGCTGATGATGGGCTTCACCGGTGAAGGGCAGCTCGATCCGGCGCTACTGGCTGACCGGGATCGCCGTCTTGACATCGATACGCAGGCGATTAAACGCCAGCGGGCAGATATTGTCGCGCATCCGGTTGCAGAAGGTGCAAACGCCTGGGAGAAAGGCGAGGTGATTCAGCTCAAGCGAGTGCAAGGTTCGGGCGAACAGGGGCACGGAGAGACGAATCATTTCGGTACCTCTGAACAAACGAAACGGGCGCAAGAGGCAGGTAAAACGCCAAAAATGTAATTATTTCCGCAGGTTATAATTTTGACACTTGACATCTGCGTGTAACCGCGCTGACGGCGGTTTGCGCCTAAAAAATATACTGGATATTTAAACAGGTAACTGTATACTATTAGAGCAAATTACCCGATATGTGTATGAGTGAGGGGTGAAACCTATGGTAATTCCTGTTGAAACTTTTCAGTCGCCCGACCGGCTTGCCACCATGAGCAGCCGGGAAATCGCCAGGCTGACCGGCATCGCTCACGCGGAAGTTAAGCGTATGGTCAAAAGCCTTGAAACGGCACAGCGCCTGTCGCAGCCGGTTACGGCCAGCGTTTATGAGCGTGAAGGCGAGATGCGGCAGGAGTTTTTGCTCAATAAACGGGACTCCCTGCTGACCGTGTCGCGCATCTCTCCGGGCTTTACGGCGACCATGCTCGATCGCTGGCAGGAGCGGGAAAAAAGCGTCAACCTGCCTGACTTTACCAACCCGGCAGCGGCGGCCCGCGCCTGGGCGGAACAGTATGAAAAACGCCAGCAAGCGGAGGCGCAACTGGCGCTTTCCGGCCCAAAGGCGGCTTTTTTTGACCAGTTTATCCGGGTGGATGAATCGCTCGGCTTTCGGCAGCTCTGTAAGATGCTGAAAGCGAAAGAGCCGGAATTCAGGCAGTTCCTGCTGGAGCGCAACATCATGCAGCGCGTAGGTGGCGCTCTGATGCCCCCTCAGCACCATATTGAGGCGGGTTATTTCACTCTGCACGGTGGGGTGGGTGAGAACCGCCATACCTGGTCGCAGGCGCGCTTTACCGCGCGCGGCGTGAAATGGGTCGCGGACCTGTGGGTGAAACACCTTTCGTCGCTCTCCATAGAGATGCCGCGAGCCGAGCGCAGTGAAAGCGCCGGACAAGGACAAAACTGGTTCTGAGAAGAGGGCGGCATGCCGCCCTGTTATTTATCACAACGCATTATTATATTCTCCTCCCCTGAACACTCTTGTTTCCCTTCCTTTATTTTTCCTGTTTATATTTCCGATCGTTGTCGCTATTTTCTGATATGTGTGAAAACATATTTTTTAATTGTATTGGCTACTGTAAAATTCTTATAAGAATATCCTATAAAGTATCGTGAATAATTTGCGTGAATCATGCTATGGTTCGCTTTTATTAATCTCGTTAATATATACAGTCATTATCTTTCTTTGTTTTTAATTTATTTTTCACGTTGGTTGATTGATTTTCATTGAATGCTTAATTTATTATCTGCTGCGCAGATAAAAACGTTCACACCACTATTATTTCCACAAGGAAAGAGATCGCCATGGCCGATACGTTCCAGAATGAAGTACCCAGAGCGCGCATTAATTTAAAGCTAAGCCTGCATACCGGCGGCGCGCAGAAGAAGGTCGAACTGCCGCTTAAACTCCTCACCGTCGGTGATTTCAGTAATGGCAAAGAGAGCCGACCATTATCTGAAAGAGAGAAAATCAACGTCAATAAAAATAACTTTAACAGCGTACTTTCGGAATTTAGCCCGGAAGTAAATCTGACTGTACAGAACACGCTGGCAGGCGATGGCACGGAAGAAAGTCTGAAGCTGCGTTTTTCCGATATTAAGGATTTCGAGCCTGAACAGGTGGCCCGCCAGATCCCCCAGCTTCGCGCCATGCTGGCGATGCGTAATTTATTGCGCGACCTCAAGTCTAACCTGCTGGACAACGCCACTTTCAGAAAAGAGCTCGAGAAAATTCTTAAGGACCCGGCGCTCTCTCAGGAATTACGCGACGAAATGAGTGCGCTGGCCCCGAAATAAGCGGCGTGCGTTTTTAATGGATTAACCGGGAATATGCTGATGTCTGTAAATAGTGAAACCGCCTCCGCGCAGGGGCAGACCACCTTCCTTACCAGAGAGGGCGTTTACGCCTCCCTGTTTGAAAAAATTAACCTGACCCCGGCCTCCCGCCTGGGCGATATCAATGACTTTCTGGATGATGCGGCGCTCTCCGACGCCCCGGCAGGGGAACGGCTGACGGCGGCGATGCAGGTCTTTATGGAGTGCATCCGTAAATCGGGCCGGCAGGTGGAGAAGCTCGACAAGACGCTGATTGACCACCATATCGCGGAGCTGGATTATCAAATCAGCCGTCAGCTGGACGCGGTCATGCACCATCCGGAATTTCAGAAAGTCGAGTCCCTGTGGCGCGGCCTGAAGCATCTGGTGGACAATACCGACTACCGCCAGAACGTGAAAACCGAAATTCTGGATGTGGCGAAAGACGACCTGCGCCAGGACTTCGAGGATGCGCCGGAGCTCATCCAGAGTGGTCTTTACTGGCACACCTACACCGCCGAATATGACACCCCGGGGGGTGAGCCGATTGGCTCGGTGATTTCCGCTTACGAATTTGACGCCAGCCCGCAGGACGTGGCGCTGCTGCGCAATATCTCGAAAGTCTCCGCCGCGGCGCATATGCCGTTTATCGGCGCGGTTGGTCCGGCTTTCTTCCTGAAGGATGCCATGGAAGAGGTGGCGGCCATCAAGGATATCGGCAACTACTTTGACCGCGCCGAGTACATCAAGTGGAAAGCCTTCCGCGAAACCGACGACGCCCGCTATATCGGCCTGGTGATGCCGCGCGTGCTCGGCCGCCTGCCGTACGGTCCGGACACCGTGCCGGTACGCAGCTTCAACTACGTTGAGCAGGTGAAAGGCCCTGACCACGAGAAATACCTCTGGACCAGCGCATCGTTTGCCTTTGCGGCCAACATGGTGAAGAGCTTTATCAGTAACGGCTGGTGCGTGCAAATCCGCGGCCCGCAGGCGGGCGGTGCGGTGAAAGATCTGCCGATCCACCTGTATGACCTCGGCACCGGCAACCAGGTGAAAATCCCCTCTGAGGTGATGATCCCGGAAACCCGCGAGTTTGAGTTTGCCAGCCTCGGCTTTATCCCGCTTTCCTACTACAAAAACCGCGACTACGCCTGCTTCTTCTCGGCCAACTCCGCCCAGAAACCGGCGCTGTACGACACCGCTGACGCCACCGCCAACAGCCGCATCAACGCGCGCCTGCCGTACATCTTCCTGCTGTCGCGCATCGCCCACTATCTGAAGCTGATTCAGCGCGAGAACATCGGCACCACCAAGGACCGCCGCCTGCTGGAGCTGGAGCTGAACACCTGGGTGCGCACGCTGGTGACCGAGATGACCGATCCGGGCGACGAGCTGCAGGCCTCCCATCCGCTGCGCGACGCGAAAGTGGTGGTGGAAGATATCGAGGACAACCCGGGTTTCTTCCGCATGAAGCTCTTTGCGGTGCCGCACTTCCAGGTGGAAGGCATGGACGTGAACCTGTCGCTGGTTTCTCAGATGCCGAAGGCGAAAGCGTAAGGCGGCGCAGGGATGAAAATTTATCGTCCGTTGTGGGAAGACGGGGCCTTTCTGGCCCCACAGCAGTTCCAGCAGCAGGCCCGCTGGGATGCACACGTGGCCGACACCGTAGCCAGGATGGCGCTGGCGCACCCGTGGGGCGTATTGTGCGCGGAGTTTGATGATGGCGCGCTTACGCTCTCCCGGCTTAACGCTACCCGGTTAAGCGTTCGCTTCGCCGACGGGACGCTGGTGGATACTGACCTGGCGGATAATCTGCCGCCGGTTTGTGATTTATCCGCGGCAGGGCAGGAGAGCGTGGAGGTGCTGCTGTGCCTGCCGCTGCTCAGTGCGAACGGCGGTAATCTGGATGACGGGCGAGACAGCACCCGTCCGCGCCGCTGGCAGGCTGAACGGGTAACGGTGCAGGAGCTTGCCGGGCATGAGCGCAGCGAACTGGCGGTGCTGCGCCATGCGCTGACGCTTCGCCTGTCCAGCCAGGAGAACGGCGCTTACCTGACCTGTCCGGTAGCGAGGCTGGCCCGTAATGCGCAGGGGCTATGGGTGCGTGATCCGGCCTTTATTCCGCCGCTGCTGGCATTATCGGCGAGCCCTGTGCTGCTCCGGGAACTGAACGATCTGCTTCACCGGCTTGCGGCGAGGCGTAAGCGCCTGATGGCAATGCGTCGGGAAAGCAATGAACGGATGGCTGATTTTGCGGTGGCGGATGTTTCACTGTTCTGGCTGCTCAATGCTCTGAACAGCGCGGAGCCGGTGCTAACGGAGCTGCACCAGACGCCGTCCCGCCATCCTGAGCTGCTGTACCGCGAGCTGGCGAGGCTGGCAGGCGGGCTGATGACCTTTTCACTTGAGCATAACGCCGGCAATATCCCTCTTTACCAACACGACGCCCCGGAACGTGTATTCCCACCGCTGTTTGCCCTGCTGGATACGCTGCTTGAAGCGAGCCTGCCGTCGCGGGTCATCGCCATTGCGCTGGAGCAGGGAGAGGACCGGGAAATCTGGCGAGGAAAACTGCACGATGCGCGGCTGCGCGAAGGAGCGGATTTTTATCTCTCCGTGCGCTCTTCCATGCCAAATCATGAACTGCAGACCCGCTTTCCGCAGCTTTGCAAGGCGGGCAGCCATGATGATGTCTCCGAGGTGGTCAATATCGCCCTGAGCGGGATGGTGATTAAGCCGCTGAGCCATGTTCCGGCGGCCATCCCGTTACGCCTGGAGAATCAGTATTTCGCACTGGACCTGGCTACTGATGCTGCCCGCGCCATGCTGGAGGCTGGCAACTGTACCTTCTACACCCCGGAATCGCTGGGCGACGTCAAACTAGAACTGTTCGCGGTGCTGCGCTCATGAATACCCCCGACATGAATCTCATTAATAAAACATTTTATCCGGGCTGGCTGATGGTCAGCCAGTTGCGCAGCGGCCAGGAAATCAAGGATGGGGACGCGCTCTATCGCCGCGCCTGTCGGTGGGTGGGCGAGGCCCGTGAGTCTCTGACGCAAGCCGGCTACAGTGAAACGAGCTGTGAAAGGATGCTGTATGCATACTGCGCTCTGCTGGATGAGAGCGTACTCAACCGCGACAGACAGGACGACGGTTACCGCAAATGGCGCAAGGATCCGCTGCAGGCCCGGTTTTTTAGCACCCTGAACGCCGGGGAAGAGCTGTGGGAGCGTATCCGCACCATCCTGCGCGAGCCCGCGCCGGATGTGGCGGTGCTGACCTGCCTGTACCGCACCCTGCAGCTGGGCTTTGTCGGCCAGTACCGGGCGCAGGATGACGAGCGCCGGGAGGATGTGGTGCGCGAGCTCAGCGAGCGGGTACCCCCATTTACCCTGACGCAGGACGCGCCCGTAGTGGTCAGAGCTCCCGGTCTGCGGAGCGGACGGCGGCTTTACTGGCTGGGCTGGGCCGCTGGCGCGGTGGTGCTGGCGGCGATGTGGTTCACCTTCTCCTCGCTGCTGGCGCAGGAAGTCGCGCAGATTGCAGGGCGGGGATAAGGGATGCGTGAATTTCCCCGTGCGGTATTGACCGTTCTTGCTGTTGTTCTGGCGCTGTGGCTGGTGCTGGGCTTCTGGCCGCTATCTGGCGCAGGCCAGTTGGCGTTCAGCCTCTGCATTTTGCTGGCCGGGGGTACCGCACTCTGGCGTCAATGGCGATATTTTCAGCGCCACAGGGTCTCCATGGAACAGCTGACGGAAAACAGCCTGCCGCCGGAGGATTATCAGGGCGCGGTGGTGCTGGTGTGCGGCGATACCGCTTCCCTGTTTCCGGTGGAGGCGGCTCATCGTGAAACCCGCCAGGGTTGGTATCTGCAGGCAGAGAATGCTGAGCAATTGCCGTTGCTCGCGCAGCATCTGGCGAACGCGCGTCCGGCACTGGTGCCACAGGTCTCTGTGCTGCTGGCTCTGATGCCGGAACAGCATCTCTCAGAAGAATCGCTGGCGCAGTCCCTGCGCGGATGGCGGCGGAGTATTGCACAGTGTCGGATCTGGCTGAATGACCTGCCGCCTGTCTGGAGCGTGGTCTGGGTATCGCCCCCGAATAGTGAATATCAGGAAGAGGGGTGCTGGTTTACCGTGACGCCAGATCTGCCAGGGGCCCGGGTGCGGCAGAGCAGCCATGTACCACTCCCGCTTGATGACTGGCAGCGTGAAGCTGGCAACAACGCTTCGCGTTTCTGCCATCTACTTTGGCTCGACAGCGTACAGGCTCTGACTGAGCGCCATATTATCCGTCCATTCAGCACCCGACAGGGAGATCTTCCGGCCCTGAAATTCTGCGCCAGCGGCATCAGCCTGACACCGGTTATGGCGGCTGCGGATAACCTCTGGCAGCAGCAGATCGCACAGATCACCACGCTCTCCCCGATGGGTTCCTCTGTGCCTGCGATGCCGTCTCTTCCGGATGTCCTTCTTCCATACATGCCGCGCCGCCAGGGTATCAGCCGCCGGATGCAGGATATGCGTCTGGTCGGCGGTGTCTGTTTCCTGTTCCTGGCGCTGGCGATGCTGGCGTCCTTTATCAACAACCAGCGCCTGGTTCGAAGCGTTGGTGACCATCTGGTCGTCTATCACCGTCTCAGCGGCAATCCGCCTGAACCAAAGCGGCAGGCGCAGCAGCGTCTTCGCGCCGACAGCCATCTGCTTGATGACTGGCTGCGGCGTGGAGAACCGCTGCGTTACGGTCTGGGGCTGTACCAGGGGGTGCGGTTGATACCGCCCGTGGAAGCAGCCATTAGCGACTGGACGCCACCGCCGCCACCGCCTCCGGTGATTAAGAAAGTTATGCAGGGGCCGCAGACCATCCGCCTCGACAGTATGTCGCTGTTCGACACCGGTAAGTGGGCGCTGAAGCCGGGCTCGACCAGGCTGCTGGTGAACTCCCTGGTCGGGATTAAGGCGAAACCCGGCTGGCTGATTGTGGTGGCGGGCCACACCGACAGCACGGGGGATGAACCGTCCAACCAGGCGCTGTCGCTCAGGCGTGCGGAGTCCGTGCGGAACTGGATGCGCGACACCGGCGACGTGCCGGAGAGCTGTTTTGCGGTGCAGGGCTACGGCGAAAGCCGTCCTGTCGCCACCAATGACACGGCGGAAGGCCGGGCGCTGAACCGCCGTGTCGAAATCAGTCTGGTACCGCAGGCGAACGCCTGCCGGCTGCCGGGCAGCACACCGGCGTCATCGGATGATGATGTCTCAAAAAATGAAATGGAGAAGTAAACATGGCAATCCCAGTTTATCTGTGGCTGAAAGACGATGGCGGCGCTGATATTAAAGGTTCCGTAGATGTGAAAGATCGCGAAGGAAGCATCGAAGTTGTTGCTCAGGAACACAACCTGTACATCCCGACCGATAATAACACCGGCAAACTGACCGGTACGCGTATCCACACGCCGTTCCTGTTTACCAAGGAAATCGACTCTTCCAGCCCGTACCTCTACAAAGCAGTGACCACCGGGCAGACCCTGAAGTCGGCTGAATTCAAATGGTACAAAATCAACGACGCCGGCCAGGAAGTGGAGTACTTCAACACGAAGCTTGAGAACGTGAAGCTGGTGAAAGTGAACCCGAAGATGCATGACATCAAGGACCCGGCGTTCGAGAAGCACAACCACCTCGAGCAGATTGAGCTGCGTTACGAAAAAATCACCTGGACCTACAAAGACGGCAACATCATTCATTCCGACAGCTGGAACGAACGTACCACTGCATAAGACCCTGGCGGACAGTTCCCCTCTGTCCGCCATCTTGCTTTGCTCCGCACAGCGCCTGTCAGACGGACGCTTTGCAGAGCAGTTTTACAACTTATCGGCATGAACCTTATGGGCATCGGTTGACGGCCAGGGGCGGTAGCGTGCCTGAACTAGAGGGAACGACATGGAACATCATTCAGCAGTCCTGCTACGACGACTAAACCCTTATTGCGCCAGAGCACTGGAAGGTGCGGCTTCTTTATGTCAGACCCGTGCACATGCAGTAATTACGCCGGAGCACTGGTTATTAAAGTTGCTGGAGCAGGGCGAAGGTGATCTGACGGTTCTCGCTCGCCGCTATGATTGGGATATGGATGCCATCTGGCAGTCACTCCTGAGCTGGCTGGATGCACAGCCTCGTTCAGTGTGCACCCGACCAGAGCTTTCTACGTCACTTCAGACATTGCTGAAACAGGCCTGGCTTGCCGCCACGCTCGCCGGAGATGAGCGGATCCGCAGCATTCATTTGCTTACGGCCATGATTGATACGTCAGGGCTGACGCGCTGTGATGGTCTCTGGCCTTTAATGACGCTGACCACCAGCCAACTGGAAAGGTTACGTCCCTTACTGGAAGCGCAGTCGGACGAGCGATATGACATTACGCTCAACGAGCAGGCTGGCAATGCCACCATTATTGGTCGGGCGGCGCCATTACAAGATGAAGCACAAAACCAGGCTGAAGGAGGAAGTGCGCAGCCTGCCGTTTCACAGGAAGAGTCCATTCTCAATCGTTTTACGGTCGATGTGACCGCCCGTGCCCGGGAAGGAAAGATTGACCCGGTCTTTGGACGGGATAACGAAATCCGTCAGATGGTGGATATTCTCTCCAGACGCAGGAAGAACAACCCGATCCTTGTGGGTGACCCCGGCGTTGGCAAGACCGCGCTCGTGGAAGGGCTGGCGCTGCGTATTGCGGAGGGCAACGTGCCGGAAAGTCTAAAGCCGGTAAGCGTGCGCACCCTCGACCTTGGTCTGCTGCAGGCGGGGGCGGGCGTGAAGGGAGAATTTGAGCAGCGACTGAAAAACATCATCGAAGCCGTACAGCAGTCGCCGTTGCCGGTGCTGCTGTTCATCGACGAGGCGCACACCATTATCGGCGCCGGCAACCAGGCGGGCGGCGCGGATGCGGCCAACCTGCTGAAGCCCGCGCTCGCCCGCGGTGAGCTCAGAACCATCGCCGCCACCACCTGGAGCGAGTACAAGCAGTACTTCGAGCGCGACGCCGCACTGGAGCGACGCTTCCAGATGGTGAAGGTGGACGAGCCGGACGACGACACCGCCTGCCTGATGCTGCGCGGTCTGAAATCACGCTACGCGCAGCACCACGGGGTGCATATCACCGATGAGGCGGTCAGGGCGGCCGTCACGCTCTCCCGCCGTTACCTGACCGGCCGTCAGCTGCCGGACAAGGCGGTGGACCTGCTGGACACGGCTTCAGCCCGTATCCGCATGAGCCTCGACACCGTGCCGGAGCCGCTGACCCGGATGAAGGCGCAGCTGACGGCCCTTGCCATGGAAAAGCAGGCACTGCTGGAGGATATCTCAGCGGGTAGCGCCACCCACGGTGAGCGTCTGGCGTCGATAGAAGAGGAAGAAGTCCGGATTATTTTACAGCTCGACGAACTGGAAACGCAGTACGGCCAGGAGCTGAAACTCACGCAAGCACTGCTCGCCTGCCGGGCGGATATCTCCCGTCAGGCAGAAACTGCAGACCTGCAACAGCAACTGAGTGACGTTCAGCAGGGTAACCCTTTGCTGGGTCTGGACGTGGACGCACGTACCGTCGCCACGGTGATTGCCGACTGGACCGGGGTCCCGCTCTCTACCCTGATGAAGGATGAACAGACGGAACTGCTGACTCTGGAAGCGAGCCTCGGTAAACGTGTGGTGGGCCAGGAGGCGGCGCTGCACGCCATCGCGCAGCGCCTGCGCGCCAGTAAAACCGGTCTGGCGCCGGAGAACGGCCCGCAGGGCGTGTTCCTGCTGACCGGTCCGAGCGGTACCGGCAAAACCGAAACCGCGCTGGCGCTGGCGGACGCGCTCTTCGGCGGTGAAAAATCCCTGATTACCATCAACCTCTCCGAATACCAGGAGCCGCATACCGTCTCCCAGCTCAAGGGGTCGCCGCCGGGCTATGTCGGCTACGGCCAGGGCGGCATTCTCACCGAGGCTGTCCGTAAGCGGCCATACAGCGTGGTGCTGCTGGATGAGGTGGAGAAGGCGCACCGGGATGTGATGAACCTCTTCTACCAGGTTTTTGACCGCGGCTTTATGCGCGACGGCGAGGGGCGGGAAATTGATTTTCGCAACACCGTCATTCTGATGACCTCGAATCTCGGCAGCGACCACATCATGCAGATGCTGGATGAACAGCCGGAAGCCACGGAGCCTGAGCTGCATGAACTGCTGCGCCCGCTGCTGCGCGATCACTTCCGGCCGGCATTGCTGGCCCGTTTCCAGACGGTGATTTACCGCCCGCTGGCAATGGATGCCATGCGCACCATCGTCGGTATGAAACTGGCGCAGGTGAGCACGCGTCTGCAACGCCACTACGGCATTTCCACTCACATTGGCGAAAGTTTTATCGACACGTTGACGACGGCGTGTTTGCTGCCGGATACCGGGGCGCGCAATGTTGACAGCCTGCTGAACCAGCAGATCCTGCCGGTGCTGAGCCAGCAGCTGTTAAGCCATATGGCGGCAGGGCAAAAGCCGCAGCATCTGACCCTTGGGTGGGATGAGGATGAGGGGGTTATGATTGAGTTCCGGCAGAAAGGCGCGTGATGAACAATCTTGATCAAAAAGCAGAGAAGGAAGGCTCGCTGCGATTACTGACGTCAGGGGAGATTACGCTGGCGAAGTCGGTTTACAAATCGACGATCCCGTACCATAAGGTCTGGATCCATCATGACAGTTATCTTCCGTTTGGCCTCCAGAATAAAAATACGGCCATGGCACCAAATGGGGAAATGTATTTCCGTGAGCATTACCGGGAAGATTATTCGCTCAGTGTCCCTTTCTATAAGCATATGTTTATTCATGAAATGGCATATGTCTGGCAACGAGAAAAAGGAATGAATGTCATTGGGCGGGGGCTGGTCAGCTGGGCGGTGAGTTACCGTTATGTCCTCGATGGACGTCTGTTAAGTGAATACCCCATGGAACAGCAGGCACAGATTATCGCCGACCATTTTATTCTGCATGCCGAGGGATACATAAAATGGTGTGGGCTCCGGGATCAGGATGTCATCACGCTTGACGGGAATATCAGCGAGTTGGTTATTGAGAAACAGTATGAAAATGCGTTGCGGGGGTTTCCATGGTAGGCATTATCCGGCAACGTTATTTATCAGCTCTTCTTTTGACGTGTTGCCTCACTGTACTGACGGGGTGTCCGGGGGACCGGTGGCAATTCGACGAAGAAGCAACAGTCAGTACCAGAGGCGAAAATATCTGTTTTGCCGTACCGGACGCGGAAGATTATCAACCGGTCAATATTGGCATTAATCCCCGGGGGACACTGCCACGCGAGGAGAAAATTATTTTTAGCCCTGTTCTCAGGGTCGAAAAGGGGCTGTTATGCCTCCCCCCGTCTTTTTATCATTTCCCGGATAAAGGGCAGTTCATTATCACCTATGTTCTGCACTCAAAACGCCATGAAGACACGCCACGAAGAATGGTCTCTGGGGTGGAAATTACCAGTGGGTGTATTTTCAACATTCCTCTTACAGATATGGAGATAGTACGACCCTATAGCGAAATGAAAAATACAGCTATTACGTCTGTTCAGAGCCGTCATGCTGGATCCTGCGAGCACCCTTATCCCCCGGATTTCCATAATTAATTTCGTGGAGTGAGCGTGATGAATTTTACTGACTCCCTGCAAAACGCTCTTGCGACGTCGTGAGCCCTGAGCCGTTACCTGCATGGCTGGAAATATGAGTTTTACCTCGAACAAAGCTACCCGAAGCGCGAGCAGGTATGCTTTTTTGCTTACCCTGACGTTAATAACTGGTTGCCCCGGCCGCGGGGATTACCTTCGGCCTGATGAAATAACAACGGTCAGCACACGAGGCGACAACGTTTGTTTCAGCGTTCAGGAGCCAGAGGACTACCAGCCGGTCACTATTTCCATCCATCCAGGAGGAACCCGATTCAGGGAACGGCAAATTACGTTTGATCCCACACTGCGTGTTGTGAACAGTCAGCTATGTATCGCTCCTTAATTCCATCATTTCCTGATAAAGGCCAGTTCATTGTCAGATACGTTCTACACTCTGCGCGCCATAAGAATACACCGCGCAGAATGGTCGCCGGGGTGGAGATTGCTGGCGAGTGTATTTTTAACATTCAGCTTAATGACATAGAGGCAGTGAGGCCGTACGGCGAGTTGGACAACAGCGATGTTCAGCCTGAACAAAGCATACGTAATGGTTCCTGCAAATCCCCTTTTAGATCCGTTCATGGAGTGAAAAACAATGAATCTCACTGACTCTCTGCAAAACGTTTTATCCGGAGCGGGAACCCTGAACCGCTACAGGCTGGATATTCCTTCCTGTCCTTCTCCGCTTGATGTGGAAGACCTCAGCGGAATTGAAGGTCTGAGCAGGATTTACAGCTATGACATCATTTTTACCAGTACGGACAAACATCTGGATGCTGCCTGGTTTTTGCGTAAACCCGTAACACTGACGATGGGGGGAGGGGTTCTGGAGAGTCTGACTGAACAGAAAAAAGTGCACGGTGTTATCACTGATTTCAGACGTATTTCGGGCTCTGCCGACCAGACACAGTACCTGATCACGCTTAAACCATTTCTGTTCTTGCTGGATAAGCAGCACCGCAGTCACCGTTTCTTTGTCAATAAGTCTGTACCCGAAGTGGTCGAGCAGGTGTTACAGGAGCATAACCTGCATAGCTGGGAATATGAATTTAACCTCAAGCAGAGCTATCCGAAGCGGGAGCAGATAAACCAGTATCAGGAAAGTGACCTGGCGTTTATCCAGCGTCTGCTGGCGGAGGTGGGGATATTTTACTGGTTTACCCTCCAGGAAGACGCTCAGACAGAAGTCGTGCACTTTGCCGATGCGCAGCGTGCGCTGGTATTTGGTAAAAACCTCCCCGTAAACAGCCCGTCCGGGATGAGCGACAGCGGAGCTGAATCAGTGTGGGGGCTGAATATTACCCATAACGTTGTGGAAGCGAGCGTTACCACGAAAGATTACAACCACCGTGACGCACAGAGCATACTGCAGTCGGCACCGGCGGATATGACCCGGGGAGACGGGGAAGGGGTCACCTATGGTGATGTCTACCACTACCGACTGCGCCACCTGGAACGCGGTGATAAAATCGATCCGGCAGCGGAGACCGCCAACTTTTACGCTCGCCTCGATCATGAGCGTTTTCTGGCAAAACAGACCCAAATCACAGGCTACAGCACTGCGGCGTGGCTGGCACCCGCTCAGGTGCTGAAAATTACCGACGGCATGCCATCCACCCTGCCTGCTGTCTTACAGGAACCAGTGCTGATTATCAGCACGCATTTTACAGCCAGCCGTAAGAGTGCCCTTCAGGTTGATATTTCTGGCGTACCGTACAGCGAAACGGTCTGCTGGCGTCCGGCGCTGCTGCCGCGCCCGAAAGTAACCGGCACGCTGACGGCGCGTGTTACCAGCGCAAAAGCCAACGACATCTACGCCTGGCAGGATGCGTCCGGCCTCTACCGGGTGAAGTTTGACGCTGACCGGGACGGCAAATCGCCAGGCCAGGAGAGCATGCCGGTACGTCTCGCTAAACCCTACGGCGGTGACGTATACGGTTTTCACTTTCCGCTGATCCAGGGGACGGAAGTGGCGATCGCGTTCCATGAGGGCGATCCTGACCGTCCCTATATCGCCCATGCGCTGCATGATTCCCGGCATGTTGACCATGTGACGGAGAAGAACAGCACCCGTAATGTTATCCGGACCGCGGGGCTGAACAAGCTGAGGATGGAGGACAAGCGGGGCGAGGAGCATATCAAACTCAGCACCGAGTACGGGGGGAAGACGCAGCTCAATTTAGGACATAACGTTGATGCGTCGAGGGCGTTGCGGGGGGAAGGCGCGGAGCTGCGGACGGATAAGTGGGTGAGTATTCGGGGTGGTGCCGGGGTGTTTATCAGCGCGGATAAACAGCCCTCGGCAGGCGACAGGATGCTGGCGATGGAGGAAGCGATAGCCCAGCTTGAAAATGCGCTGGGTATAGCGAAAAGCCTGGCGTCGGCGGCGGAGTCGGCACAGGCCCTGCCGCCGGATACCGGGAGCCAGCAGACGCTGAACGATGCGCTGAAAGAACTGGCGCAGCCGGGGATGGTGCTGAATGCGCCGCAGGGGATGAGCATCAGCAGTCCGCAGGCGGTGAGGTTGTCTTCAGGCAGCGCCAGCGTGGGGATTATGTCGCAGCAGAATACGGATATCAGCGCTATGAAACGCTTTACGGTGGTGGCGGGAGAGGCGGTGAGTCTGCTGGCGCGAAAGGCGGGGATGAAGCTGTTTGCGGCGAAGGGAAAACTGGAACTGCAGGCACAGGATGATGCGCTGGAGGCTGTTGCGAAGAAGGATGTCACCGTAACCAGCGTGGAAGGGCGTGTGGAAATCACGGCGGCGAAGGAACTGGTGGTGAACTGTGCGGGTGCATATATAAAACTCAGTGGTGGCAATATTGAACTGGGCTGCCCGGGAAATATCCTGCTGAAGTCAGTCAATGTGCAGAAAATGGGAGCGGCTGATTATGATGCAAAAAACACTGAACTTCCTGTCGGTTTCAGTGAGTATTTTACTGCACGGGATGAAGAATCCGGAGAGATTATGCCTTTTACCCGGTACAGAATAACAACGGGTGAAGGGAAAATATTTGAAGGCAGGACCGATGCGGAAGGTAAAACGGTTGCGGTTTATACTGCCCTGCCTGATGCCCTGCATGTAGAACTACTTTAAAGAATGAAGGAATAGCATATGGCTACCGGAGAAGAGAAAAGTAAAACATCGGTACAAGGGGCGGGGACGGTTGTAAAAGGAAAATATGGCCCTGAATGTTATTTTCACCCAGGTAGCGCAACGTTGCTTTTTCTGGAAGCTTCAGAAGCTAAAATCATCGAGCAGGAACATGATTTTCTGGCTGGTTTACTTGAAGCCCAGAAGCAGGCACAACAGAATCTCGATGATATTAATTTTGAGGCAATCACTCAGGCAGACAAAGTGCCTGCAAGAAAATTTGAAAGTGACATCACTAAAGCCTACGAAGCCTTAAACAAAGCAAACCAGGCTTTACGGAAAGAGCTTATGTCACTGACAGCGAATCCTCCGGAGGGGGAGCTGCTTAATGATAAAATGAAAGATACTGCCATTGGTATAATGGAACTTATTCCGCTTAAAAATAACACGGTGAAAGGATTCAAGAAAACTTATGTACGGTCGGATAAAATAAAACAGCACTGGCGAACATATAAACTTAGTGAGGTTGACAAAGAAAGTGGAGAAGCCAGTTTTATAAAATATAAAGATAAGACTATCACAACCCAAGATGCTGAAGGTAAAACTGTTGAGAAAACTATTCGCCAGGCAAAAATAGATGCTGAAGAACTAAAGAAACAACTCAATAGTGTTCCTGCCTCCCTGAAATTCGATCTTGTTGACGATACCAATGTTATTATCAGTCACTGGGCAGAAGAGATGAACAAGTCTCTGACCTGGCCAAAGGGCGATGGTAATGTCGACGAATCTGTTTATCACCAGTATGTTGATATCAGCGCGCAGGCTCAGTTGATGCGTTACAGCTATGGTGCCGGGGCATCAGCGAAATATAATCCGTCAGAAGGAAAACTCGAAGGAAAAATAGAAGGGCATGCCAGTTTTGCCCTGGGAGAGGCGAAGGCTGAAACTGCAATTTACCTGCCGGACAGACTGGGTATCAGCCTGTTATTTCCGGCAAAAGAGGTGACCCAACAAACACCGGGTGGCGTCTGTAATATGGGAGCACTGCGTTTTGCCATGAAACTGGTGTTGTCAGGTAGCGTTGGTGCCAGTGCTGCAATTGAATTAGGGATGACAGTAGACTGGAGCGGAGAAATGGGAAAGGGCTATGGTATTAAAGGCCGTCCAGCAACCCTGACTGTTCCACCGTTGCCAGGACAGCAGCAGGTGAATTTAAAGGCCCCAAAGATACCTGACGCGCAGGGGGGCGGTGAAATTGGTGTTTTTGTTGGCGCTCAGGCCGGAGGTAACATCAGTGGGGCTATTGAATGGTTTGACCCGCATCCTGATGAGACGCCGGCAGATAAAGGTGAGGAGAAAAATGACAAACCCATTGTTAATAAAGAGAAGAAGTTTGCCACGATAGCCAAACTGGAAGCAGGTTTGACGGTTCAGGCGGGAGCTGGTGGCAGTGGTGTTTTTTATATCACTTATATTCAGGGACGTTTCCGCATTTACTGTAAAGCGGCTTTTTGTTGGGGAGTGGGCGCAAAAGGGGATGTGGGGTTTGAGGTTGACGGCAGCAGCTTTGCGGCTTTCATGAAGAGTTTTATGTTTATGTTGAGGAATGTGGATTATCAGAAGCTTGAGCAGATGATGGTAGGGGATGCCTTTCGATCATTATGTGCAATTCCTATTATTATGGCGGCACAGGGGATACAGGCGGGTGAGGCCATGCTTGATGATCTATTTACAATATTGCAGCAAATTCGAACAGATCTTATGGCAGAAAACAAACGCGTTCATTTGATGGATAGTATTTTATCTAATCCTGATCAGCTTAAATATACCCCTCCGGAAACAAAAGGGGCAGTGATTGCCACGTTAATTGATCAGAACTGGGCGGACTGGCTTGATCCTCGCAATCAGAATAACGATTTTTTTTCTGTTAACAGCTGGAAGCTTGGCCCTTTAAAGAAACGAAAACAAGCGGTGTTTATGGCTCTAAAATGGGTGCAAAGTCAGGCAGATTATAACAATGTCATGCAGCATTTGACGTTATCTCCAGGGGAGAGGAAAGGCAGTCAAGAACTAAATGAAAAAGATGTGATTAACTTTTTAGGTATCGGAGAACACAAATTGTTTTTCTATACAAATTATGGCGAAAAACTAACTTTATTGCATAATAACCTTCCTGCTTCCGTTGACCCGGATGAGCCATTTAAACCTATTCCAGACATCCTGATGTCAGAATATCTTGCCATGATTGATGATCAGCACCCGACTTTTACAATGACTGCATGATGCAATGGCTAAGGTGATAAGATGAGAAAATTAATTGTAGTTGCTTCCGTTGCTGCCGGTTTACTGACCGGGTGCGATCAGGGAAATACCGCCGGGAGTGAAAAAGCGGCTAAAGCACTTGTGGATAAATCGGTCTCTAATATGGTCCCCGTTCAGGGCGGTGAGTTTTTAATGGGCGATTTTGGACCGTTAGTCGGTGAAAAACTGCCTTTCAGCATAAACCAAGATGACAAGGTATTACATAAGGTTGTATTAAGCGATTTTTCGATATCAAAATACAAAGTCACCAATGATGATTATAATAAATATCTGCAGATAACAGGAGTAAAAAAACCACCCATTAATGTTCTGGTAAAAGATTACCCATTATTGCAAAAAGGTGATTATTCTGTTGGTATCACTTGGCAACAGGCAAAAAATTATTGTCAGTGGTTAGGTAAAAAATCCGGTAAAAAAATTGATTTACCGACAGAGGCGCAATGGGAATATGCGGCAAGATCCAGAGGGCAATACATTCCATTTGCAACTAATAATGGTGATTTCCTGCCCGGAAAAAACGTTCCCAGTCTGGATGAGTTGGATAGATATACTGACGGGATGGGACTTCCCATTTATCCTGTGGGGAAATATCCCCCAAACCCCCAGGGCTTGTATGATATGGGTCTCAGTGGCTCAGAATGGACCAATGACTGGTATGCGTCAGATTATTACTCTCATTCTCCGGTAAACGATCCCCAGGGACCTGCGCAGGGTATTAAAAAAGTCCTTCGTGGATATATTGGTGGCGACAGACAGTACGCTTTAACCGTGTTCAGGCAATCAAAATTGCCGGTGCCAAAGATTAGTAAAGATGATGACTATGAAAAATATGGTGTTGGGCCGCAGTATGTTTTTCGTTGCGTCATCAATAAATAATGTTTTTTGAGGGTGATGCATCTTATTTTAACCGAAGCAAGAACGTTCAATGTCTAAGGTTTAATTATTCTGGATGATAAAACCAATGCACAGCAGTAAAGCTATTTCTGTGTCATCAATGATGATTGTCAATGGTAAAAAAGTGGTGCTCATTGGTGATAAAACCCATTGTCATTCAGCGTGTCGGATCTTACATGGAGTAATTAAATATGAGCCTGACGGATACGTTACAGAATACCCTTTCCGGTTTGATGAATACCACCCTGAATCGCTATCAGCTTGACATTCCCTCCTGTACCTCGCCGCTGGATGTTGAAGATTTTTGCGGGACAGAAACGCTGAGCCAGCTCTACCGCTATGACATCAGTTTCACCAGTACGGACAGGAACGTGGATGCCAGCCAGCTACTGAGCAAACCCGTCACGCTGACGATGGGCAGCGGCATATTACAGACCCTGACTGAACATAAGCGGGTACATGGCATGGTCACGCATTTTGAGCGAATCAGCAGTTCTGCTGACCAGACAGAATACATGATAACCCTCGAACCCTTCCTGTCCCTGCTGGATAAACAGTTCCGCAGCCACCGCTTTTTCGTTAATAAATCGGTGCCGGAGGTGGTGGAGCAGGTATTGCAGGAGCATAACCTGCATGGCTGGGAGTATGAGTTTAACCTCAGACAGAGCTACCCGAAGCGCGAGCAGATAAACCAGTATCAGGAAAGCGACCTGGCGTTTATCCGGCGCCTGCTGGCGGAGGTGGGAATATTTTATTTTTTCACCCTGCAGGAAGATGCGCAGAGCGAAGTGGTGCATTTTGCCGATGCGCAGCGTGCGCTGGTATTTGGTAAAGCCCTGCCAGTCAACAGCCCGTCCGGGATGAGCGACAGCGGAGCTGAATCAGTGTGGGGGCTGAATATTACCTATAACGTTGTGGAGGCGAGCGTTACCACAAAAGACTACAACCACCGCGACGCACAGAGCGTCCTGCAGTCTGCGCCTGCAGATATGACCCGGGGGGAGGGAGAAGGGGTAAACTATGGTGATGTTTATCACTACTGGCTGCGCCATCTGGAGCGCGGCGATAAAATCGACCCGCAGGCAGAAACCGCCAACTTTTACGCCCGCCTCGACCATGAGCGCTTTCTGGCGAACCGGACGCTGATAACCGGCAATAGCACCGCTGCATGGCTTGCGCCGGCACAGGTACTGACGATTACCGACGGCCTGCCGCCAACCCTGCCAGTGGTGTTGCAGTCACCGATACTGGTCGTCAGCAACCATTTCAGTGCCAGCCGTAAAAATGCTCTTCAGGTGGACATTATTGCCGTGCCCTACAGCGAAACGGTGTGCTGGCGTCCGCCGCTACTGCCGCGCCCGAAGGTGACAGGTACCATGACGGCGCGGGTGACCAGCGCAAAGGCCAACGACATCTACGCCTGGCAGGATGCGTCCGGCCTGTACCGGGTGAAATTTGACGCCGATCGTGACGGCAAATCGCCAGGCCAGGAGAGCATGCCGGTACGTCTCGCCAAACCTTATGGCGGCGACGTGTACGGCTTTCACTTCCCGCTGATCCAGGGAACGGAAGTGGCAATAGCGTTCCATGAAGGCGATCCTGACAGGCCGTATATCGCCCATGCGCTGCATGATTCGCGGCATGTTGACCATGTGACGGAGAAGAACAGCACCCGCAATGTGATCCGCACGCCGACGAATAACAAGCTGAGGATGGAGGACAAGCGGGGCGAGGAGCATATCAAACTCAGCACCGAGTACGGGGGGAAGACGCAGCTCAATTTAGGACATAACGTTGATGCGTCGAGGGCGTTGCGGGGGGAAGGCGCGGAGCTGCGGACGGATAAGTGGGTGAGTATTCGGGGTGGTGCCGGAGTGTTTATCAGCGCGGACAAACAGCCTTCGGCGGGCGACAGGATGCTGGCGATGGAGGATGCGATAGTCCAGCTTGAAAATGCGCTGGGTATAGCGAAAAGCCTGGCGTCGGCGGCGGAATCGGCACAGGCCCTGCCACCGGATACCGGGAGCCAGCAGACGCTGAACGATGCGCTGAAAGAACTGGTGCAGCCGGGGATGGTGCTGAATGCGCCGCAGGGGGTGAGCATCAGCAGCCCGCAGGCGGTGCGGTTGTCTTCGGGCAGCGCCAGCGTGGGGATTATGTCGCAGCAGAATACGGATATCAGCGCCCTGAAACGCTTTACGGTGGCGGCGGGAGAGGCGGTGAGTCTGCTGGCGCGAAAGGCGGGGATGAAGCTGTTTGCGGCGAAGGGAAAACTGGAACTGCAGGCACAGGATGATGCGCTGGAGGCTGTTGCGAAGAAGAATGTCACCGTAACCAGCGTGGAAGGGCGTGTGGAAATCACGGCGGCGAAGGAACTGGTGGTGAACTGTGCGGGTGCGTATATAAAACTCAGTGGTGGCAATATTGAACTGGGCTGCCCGGGAAATATCCTGCTGAAGTCGGTCAATGTGCAGAAAATGGGCAAGGCAGATTTTCGTGTACCACCGATGAAACTGCCTGAAGGGTTCGAAGAGCGTTTTACTATCAAAGATCAAAAGACCGGTGACATTGTGCCTTTTGCCCGTTACCGCATCACCACTGAAAAAGGCCAGGTATTTGAAGGCCGGGCAGATGCTGAGGGGAAAACGGCCAGCGTTTATACCGCGTTGCCTGAATCAATAAAAATAGAGCTACTGTGAGCCATGGACAGAAGAGGGCAGAGATGACGCAGATACTGGGAACCGGAGAGGGAAAAACATCATCAGTCGCAAAAGAACCGGTTGTTGAGCGCAAACCCGCACAGGTATTTTTTGAATCAATGGCGCTGGCCGCCTCAATGAGTGGTTATTATGCAGGGCCAACAGCCACAACGCTGGGAAATTCACTGGGTGTGGGGACTGCGGCAGGTGTTGGAGAAGGAGCCGCAGGCGCACGGGGGCTGGCTGCGCCCAATCCCCTCACCGTTGCTCTGCTGGCTATCTTGTATTCTCCGTCACTGAATGAAGGTGAGACGGAAATGCTACAAAATATACGTGGCGACCAGCTCTATCAGAATCTGATCCATGGCCAGATGATGGTGGGCGCTTTTACCCGTGTAAACTCAACGGTCATTCAGGGGGATTATGTCCCGGAATATGAACTCCGGGAAATAGCCCGACAAAATGGCACAGTGCGCACGAGGGTGCGCTTTCGTATTGAAGAAGATCCTGAGTCAGGGGAACTGGTTTCCCGCAGCTATGAGGTGGGGGAAAAAAGCGGGCTGGATCGGGTCCGGGTGCGGTTTGCAAAACAGCTGGATAAAGATACATGGGGTTTTGAAGCTCCTTCAATTAAAGGAACATTTGTCTGGTCCCGGTCTGCCGGGCAGGGAAAATTTGAGTGGGGATCCAGTCAGACTACTGTTCATGACGGGAGCGCTGGCGGCTATACCACACCGCCTACACCCATTCCGGAACCGCGGAGCGTCTGGGGATTGCCTAACCCGGCCCCGGAATCGTTACCGCCCGTGCCGGGAACGCCGATCCCGGAGGAACAGGGACCAACTATTGAAACATTGCCCATCGAAGACTGGGATTTTAATGATTTTATTATTGTTGACCCGATGGGGGTTGTCCCGGCAATCTATGTCTATTTTCAGAAAGCTTCAGTTGGAGATTTAGAGGTTGACTATTACGGAAATTTTGAAGGCCGTTCAAGGCAGGGCCTATATGAAGTAGATCATATTCCTTCAAAGGAAGCTGTTAGGATATATTTGAAAGGGACATATCCAAATCTGAAAGATGATATTATAGAACAAATGACTGACAAGGTGGCTGCTGTTGCTATACCGATAGAAGTGCATCGGCAATGTAGTGAAACCTATGGTGGAAAAAACAATAGTAAATTTAGAACACAAGACGGAGGATTGGTCACTCAAAAAGTCCTGGATGCCAGTAATTTAGAAGTTGCAGTGGATGCTAACTGGGATGCAAATGCTGAGTGCCTTAGGAATGAATATGGTGTAAGTGATGAAAAGATCGAAGAGATCAGAGCCAGATTACATGAGTTAAACCGGAAAGCGGGGTTATATAAATGAGTTTGAATGTTGAAAAGTTGATAAAGAACCTTGGGAAATCATATCTGGATATTTATGAGCAAGGATTGATCCCCTACAAAACAAAACCGAGTGGTACTGTTGGTGATGATATTTATAGATTAGATATGAAACGAGAAGGAATATTTTTATCATTTGTTAATAATCAAGATAAAACTCTTAAGGAAGTGACCTTACGGTTAGAGGATGAGAACAAAACTGACTGGTTATTTCCTAACTTGCTGCCATTTGGTCTTGAACCAGTAATGACGCAGCGATGGGTGCGAGGCCGATTTGGTCATCCGATTACTTACGTTGATGCCAACGTGATTATGACTATTTATGTTGGGGTGGAGGAAACATATATTTTACCAACTCCGAATCAAAATATTGCAGCGGCGTTTTCTTACAATAAAGATTTTTTTGTCAACAGGATCACATTTATTCCGGTGGAACGAGCGAAAGAAATTCAGTCTGCACTGGAGAAAAAACAGCTTGGTGGCAAATGAATATAGACGCGGAAAAATTGATAAAGCAGTTAGGGAAGTCGTATTTTGACATTTTTGAACAAGGCTTGATTCCTTATAAAACTGAACCCTACGGTGCAGTCGATGATGATGAATCTATATTAAATATGAAGCGTGAAGGGATGTTTTTAGTCTTTACGAATGATCCTGATAAAAAATTTAAAGAAATATCTTTAAAGTTAGAAGATGAAGGAAAAACCGATTGGTTGTTTCCTAATCCGATGCCATTTGGTCTGGAGTCGGTGATGACCCAGAAGTGGGTGCGGGCACGCTTCGGGCTGCCGATGATTTATGTTGATGCGAAGGTGGTTATGACTCTCTATAGAGGAGTAAAGGAGTTTTATCCGCTATTAGCTCCCGATCAAAATATAGTTGCGTCGTTTAGCTATAATAAAGATTTCTTTGTGGAAAGTGTGACTTTTTATCCGCTGGAGCGAGCCAAAGAAATTCAGGTTGCGCTGGAGAAAAAACGACTTGGTGGCAAATGAACATTGACGTCGAAAAACTGGTAAAACAACTGGGGAAACCCTATCATGAAATTTACAGTTACGGGTTGATTCCTTATAAAACAAAACCAGTTGGACCAGTGGATGCTGATACAGCATCACTGTATATGAAGCGTGAAGGACTATATTTATCTTTTGAGAATGATAAAGATAAAGTTTTTAACGAAATTACGCTGACTCTTGAAGATGATGAGAAGACGGATTGGGTCTTCCCTAATGCAATGCCTTTTGGTCTTGAACTTGTAATGACACAGAAATGGGTGCGCGAACGTTTTGGGCTCCCAATGATTTATGGCGAGCCTAAAACTATGGGGAGCTATAGTCGTGGTATTAGTGAGGTATACCCACTGTTGCCATCTAATCAGAATATAGCTGTTTTATTTGTTTATAATTCTGATCTTTTTGTTGTTAGTGTAACTTTCTATTCTATAGAACATGCAAAAGAAATTCAGGCGGCTCTCGAGAGAATAAGGTTGTCTGGAAATTGACGTTCAAAGTGAAAAATCCTTAATGTAGGGAATATCACCTCAGAGAAGAGGTATGCATTCAGTAAAGAGAGGCATCCAGAGATGCTGGATCTTACTTTATGTCTGTCACTCTTTCTTTGATGGGAGTGACAGGTTTCCGTTTATTATTAAATGTCATTGCCTCTATTCCCCTTATTAAAATAGATGCGATGGAGTATGCAAATAAATAATTACTGTGTCGCTGATATATAAAAGGAAATTCAATGTCCAAAGGTTTTGTATTACTCGGTGATAAAACAACACACGGCGGTGCTGTTATTTTCGCATCCTCCACCATGATTGTGAATGGAAAACCCGTAGCGCTGGTGGGTGATAAAGTCAGTTGCCCAATTCCGGGACATGGCGTCAATGCCATTATCGAAGGATCGCCGGAATGGTCTTCCGATGGTAAAGCCATCGTGATCGATGGTTGCAAATGTCAGTGCGGTTGCCAGGTGATTTCCGGCGCGCCGGAATGCGCGATAGGATAAAAAATGGGCTGGGTACGAACAAAAGCATTGACCACGGAGCAGCCTCTGGCACCTTCACTACCCCGATGGTTGCTTGCCGGTGTACTGATGGTAATTATTGGTGTCCTGCTCTTTATCCTCCATGCGTCCGGCACTATAAAAACTCTCTCAGTGATGAATATCTGGTGGATATCCCTGATGCCTGCAGGATGCTGGTTGCTCATTTTTTGCCTGCGTTGCTACCTGTGGGGCAGGGATCTTAAAGCGCATCAGTTCTTACTGAAAGAGGCGGAATACGGACAACAGCAGTGGGAAGCCTGGGCCGGGCGCTGGCTGGCCGTACTGGGCAGTGCAGTGCTTTTGCCGGATCATTTTTCTGCGGTGTATTGGGGGAATGAGCGGCCTCAGCAATACGAACTTACCCGCAGGATTAATTACCTTCCGGCAGAAGAGCCTGTTCAGTTGAGCGCGATGCATGCACTGTTTGTTAGTACTAAAGAGTGCGTGCAGTGCCTGCCGGCAGAACTGCCGCTGCATGTCACGCTGCTCACGGATAATCCCTCGCCTGAGCTGTCCAGCAGTTTCAGTAATCTCTGGAAAGAACACATTCCTGGCCGTGCCGTGCCTGATGACATTACCGTTACTGGCTCATTCTCATTGTCGGAAGTGGAAGAGCGCCTGAAGCAGCCTGTGCTGACGGTTAATTTACTTCTGGTCATCCAGCTTAACGGCGGTGCGGCATACTCCGATGGACTGGCCGCGCTGCTGCTGACCAGCGATGATGTGGCGCAAAAATACCATCTGCCGCACTTATCACGGCTGTTGCGTCCGATGCCCTTAGATATGACGAACTTTGAAGACGATATCGCTTTGTTTCTGGAAACCCAGACTATTGCCTGCCGAACGCCCTCCGTTATAGGGGACGCAAAAAAATGGACGGAAAGAAGCGCCGCGCTTATCACGCAGGGCGGCAAAATGAATGCCCCGTGGAAGGCTGAGGATATTGCGCTGTTGGAAAAATGGTGCGGCATTCCGGGGCCTGCTGCGCCCTGGCTTCTGACCGCGCTGGCAGCCGATCTGGTCAGCCTCCATAAACAGCCCCTGCTGGCGCTCTTCAGCACGAAAACAGAACATTTTATCAGTACCATCACCCCAGGGAGTGAAGATGAATATACCGGGTAATGGCCTCGGCCGGTTTGGCCTGGCCGGACTTACGCTGGCCGGAATGGCCGTTATAGGGTGGGGGATCATCCGCTATGGCGGCATGCTGGATATTGATACTCGGGGTGAGCAGATCCTGGCGTTTGTCCTGCTTTGCCTGGCGCTGTTTTTGATTCGTTATCTGCCGGCCCTGTCCCGCTATGTTAAAGAAAGTTATCACCGTCGCCAGGCTCAGAAGATTAATGTCTTACCTGACGAAGAAGGCCGCATGGCGCTGACGCCTCCACGTCATATCACGGTGGGCGAGATTCGCCAGACGATGCGCCATCTGTACGGTCGTGCCTGGCCCCGCAAAACCCGCATCCTGCTAATAACCGGCTCTCCCGGCGATGTCGAAAAACTCACCCCAAAACTCACCCATGAACTCTGGCAGGAAGACCAGGGTACCCTGCTGCTGTGGGGGGGCGATCCCGCGACTCCGGCTGATACCGACTGGCTGACTGCGCTGCGTAAACTGCGCCGCCGCCCGGCGGACGGGCTGGTATGGGTGACGTCAGCACTGGACGCCCTGCCGGAGGTGGAAAGCAGCGGCACACTATCCGCACTCTCATCAGACACGATGGATGCGCTGTCCCACGCGCTGAATAGCCGCTATGGCGCCCTGGGCTGGAAACTTCCCCTGTATGTCTGGTCACTGCATCCGCACGCTGGCGAGCAGACCGGGCGCATCACCCAGGCGGTAGGTTGTCTGCTACCCGCAGGAAGCAAACCCGGCATGCTGTCCGATCAACTAAAAGGGCTGATACCGCAGCTCATCGCTCAGGGTGTCCAGCAGATCTGCGCTAAACCGCAGTACCACTTCTTGCTCACCCTGGCTGATCAGCTGGCCCGCCATTGCGAAAGCCTGAGCGGGCCTTTATCCGTGCTGCTTAACCCATATCGCCCGTTACCGCTGGCCGGCGTATTGTTCAGTCCGCCATCTGCCGGGGCAGAGCGCAGCATTGCCCACCACTGGGGCAAGGATAACCGTTGGGATATGATTCCGGCATCGGCACACGCATTACCTGCGAGCCTGCGTCCGCGCAAACTCGGCTTCAGCTGGCAGCAGGTCGCTGCCTTCACCGTCGCCGCTCTGTTTCTCCTTTGGGGCGCAGCTATGACAGTTTCTTTTATTGCCAATCGCAACCTGGTGGCGACCGCACAGGAACAGGTGCAGCAGGCTGCGGCGGAGAAACAACCGCTGGTTACGCGCCTGCACGCGCTCGCTGAAATGCAGAAAACCCTCTCCAGGCTGGACTATCGCACACAGCACGGCGTGCCATGGTACGCCGGTGGCGGCCTCAGCCAGAACGATGAGCTGCTGGCGGCGTTATTCCCCCGTTACGGGGAGCTGGCACTGCCGCTGCTCCGCGATGCTGCAGCGAAACATCTTCAGCAGCAACTGTACGCGTTCGTGCAGTTGCCGCCGGAAAGTCCGCTGCGCGAGCGAATGGCAAAAACCGCTTACGACCAGTTAAAACTTTACCTGATGCTCGCCCGTCCGGAAAAAATGGACGCGGCGTGGTTCTCCGCCACGCTGATGCGAGACTGGCCACAGCGTTCCGGCGTGGCGGATGGCATCTGGCAGGGAAGTGGCCCATCGCTGCTGGCGTTTTACGGTGCCAGCCTGGCGTCGCATCCGCAGTGGCGTCTGCATGCGAACGATCTGCTGGTCAGCCATGCCCGGACCCTGCTAATACGCCAGATGGGGAGACGCAACAGCGAATCCACGCTCTACCAGAAGATGCTGGCTCAGGTGGCGAACCAGTATGCCGATATGCGGCTGGCTGATATGACCGGCGACACGGAGGCATCGCGCCTGTTCACCACTGATGAGGTGGTGCCGGGAATATTCACCCGTCAGGCCTGGGACGAGGCGGTGCAACCAGCTATTGAAAAAGTGATCAAAGAGCGCCGCGATGAAATGGACTGGGTGCTGAGCGACAGCCAGCAGCGCCCAACGCAGCAGGTCTCGCCTGATGCGCTGAAACAGCGCCTGACGGCGCGTTACTTTGCCGACTACAGCGGTGCCTGGCTCGATTTCCTCAACAGTCTGCGGCTTCAGAAGGCGGCTACCCTCTCTGATGCTATTGACCAGCTAACCCTGATGGCCGATGTGCGTCAGTCACCGCTGGTGGCGCTGATGAACACCCTGAGCGTGCAGGGGCGTACCGGGCAGACCGGGGAGGCGATAGCAGATTCGCTGGTGAAATCAGCCCGGAATCTGCTCGGCAGTGATAAACAGCCTGCCATTGACCAGCACGGAGGAGCACACGGCCCGCTGGACGCCACCTTTGGTCCGGTGCTGGCGCTGATGGACAATCGCGAGGGGGGAGCGCAGTCCAGCAGTCTGAACCTGCAGACCTTTCTCACACGCGTCACTCAGGTGCGCCTGCGTCTGCAGCAGGTGACTAATGCCACCGACCCACAGGCCATGACCCGGCTGCTGGCGCAGACGGTATTCCAGGGTAAGGCGGTGGATTTAACCGAAACCCGGGATTACGGCAGCCTGGTGGCGGCCGGCCTGGGTCAGGAGTGGAGCGGTTTTGGGCAGACGGTTTTTGTCCGCCCGATGGAGCAGGCCTGGCAGCAGGTGCTGACCCCGGCGGCGGAGAGCCTCAATGCCCAATGGCGCAGCGCCGTGGTGAACGACTGGAACAGCGCTTTCGGCGGGCGGTACCCGTTTAAGGATGTCAGCAGCGAAGTCTCCCTGCCGCTGCTGGCGAAGTATCTCAATGCTGATTCGGGGCGTATCACGCAGTTTTTGCAGACCCGGCTTAATGGAGTACTGCACCGGGAGGGCAGCCACTGGGTGCCGGACAGTATTAACGCTCAGGGGTTAACCTTTAATACGGCGTTTTTACAGGCGGTGGATACCCTGAGCCACATTTCCGATGTGGTGTTTACCAACGGAGAGGCAGGGCTTGCCTTTGAGCTTCGCCCCGGCACGGCTGACGGCATTATGCAGACCTCGTTGGTGATTGACAGCCAGAAACTCACCTATATGAACCAGATGCCCGCCTGGAAGCGGATGACCTGGCCTGCAGATACGGAAGCCCCGGGCGCGTCGCTGAGCTGGATAAGTACCAAGGCTGGCACGCGGCAGTATGCCGATATGTCCGGCGCCTGGGGCTGGATACGTCTGCTCGATAAGGCGGCGGTAAGCCGCTATCCGGGAACGGGCAGCAGCTGGAGTCTGAGCTGGCAGGCGCAGGATGGCAGGCCGCTGAACTACACCCTGCGTACCGAAGCGGGTGAAGGTCCACTGGCGCTGCTGAAGCTGCGCAATTTTATCCTGCCGGACGCGATATTCCGCATCAGCACGTCTGTTGCCGACGCGCCGGAAGAAACTGATGACATAGAGGAGGAGATTTACTGATGGCGTCCCTACATACGCTGATTAATACCTGTCAGGCTGCTCCTGACGCGCTGGAAAACCAGGCCCGTCAGCGTCTGCCGCTGTGGGATAAATGGCTCCAGCCCGTCTCCTCCGACAGCGTGACCGGCGATGACCCGGGCTACGATGATGACTTTCAGCAAATGCGGGAGGAGGTGAGCAAGCTCTCCGGTGCGGATACGGATCGGGTATGTCAGCTTGCCGAAAAGCTACTGACCACCACAACGAAAGATATCCGCGTTGCCTCGTATTACACCTGGGCACGCCTGCACCGCGACGGTGAGGCGGGTCTGGCAGACGGTCTTGAACTGATGGCCGGATTAATGCTGCGTTTCGGTGCGCAACTGCATCCGCATCGGGAGCGTAGCCGGCTGGGGGCGCTGGAATGGCTTGCCAGTACCAGAATGCTCGACAGCCTGTTGTGCTATCCGGAAGTAAACAATGCTGATAACGCGCGTATTGCCGGCGCGCTGTTACTGCTGGAGCAGGGAGCGGAAATTGCTTTACCGGCGGCGTTGTACTCCGCACTGGAAACCCGTCTGCAGAAATCCGGCGGGCCGCAGGCGGTAGTGCCGCAGAACGTCAGCGACAGTGGTCATGCAACGATTCCCGCCGCCAGCGTGCCTTTGCTGACGGGGATCGCCTCTGGCCAGGAGCTTCTGGCGCAGGCGCGGGTGCTGGCGGAATACCTGCGAAACCAGCCGGACGGCTGGCTGTCGGCTCACCGGCTGATAAAAAATCTCCGTCACGACACCCTGCACCAGTTGCCCCCGCTTCTGGCGGACGGCAGGACCCGCATCGAACCCCCGAAACCTGACCAGCGGGCGTTGCTTAAGCGGCTCTACCTGCAGCAGAGCTGGCGGGAACTCATGGAAGAAGCAGATAGCCTGCTGTCGCGCGGCGCAAACCATCTGTGGCTGGATGTCCAGTGGTACCTGTATCAGGCGCTGATGAAATCCGGTTCTGAAAATGAAGCGGCCATTATTCAGGCCGATCTGAAGGGATTACTATCCCGCCTGCCGGGGCTGGAAACACTGGCATTTAACGACGGTACGCCGTTTGCTGATGAGGTCACGCTGAACTGGATACAGCAGCAGGTACTGGAGAACACCGCTGGCTGGCGGGACGACGACACCGTCATTACGGCCAGCGCCGCTGGCAATGACGACATTCTGCAACTGGAGCCCGAGGCGCTCACACTTGCCGATAGCGAAGGAACGGAAGCAGCGCTTGCCTGGCTGCAGAACCGTCCGGGCATCCACTCCGTTCGAAACCGCTGGTTGCTGCGACTGCTGATGGCGCGAATCGCCGAACAGACGGGAAAAAATGAGCTGGCGCTGCATCTGTTGGGCGAACTGGACGCTAACGCCACGGCTATTAACCTCACACAGTGGGAGCCGGGGTTGTTATTTGAAGTTAAGGCCCGTCGCCTGAAACTGCTCCGAACGAAGGCCGGGCGCAGTGAGGCGGAAAGAATACGACTCAATCCCGATATGGACTCTCTCCTGGCCGGACTGATAACCATCGATCCGGCCAAAGCTGCCGTGCTTTGCGGCTAATCTTTTCCCCCTCGCCGAGAACAAAATGGATGATTTAACCCTGCGTTATTTTGACGCCGAAATGCGCTACCTGCGCGAGGCGGCAAAAGAGTTCGCACAGACCCACCCCGATCGGGCGGCGATGCTCGACCTGGACAAAGCCGGTACGCCGGACCCGTACGTCGAGCGCCTGTTTGAAGGCTTTGCCTTTTCGGTCGGCCGTCTGCGCGAGAAAATCGATGATGATCTGCCGGAATTGACGGAAGGGCTGGTGAGCATGTTGTGGCCGCACTATATGCGCACCATTCCGTCGCTGTCGGTGGTGGCATTCAGCCCTGACATTCCGTCAATGAAAATGAGCGAAGTGGTGCCCGCCGGACTGGAGGTCTATTCCCGCCCGGTGGGACCGAAAAACACGCTCTGCCGATACCGCACCACCCGTGACATGGCGCTGAATCCGCTGGCGGTGGCAGAGGTAACGATGACGGCAGAGCCGGACGGGCGTTCAGCGCTGCGCATACGTTTTGCCTGCAGCCCGCAGGCGGACTGGTCACAGGTAAACATGTGTCATCTTCCCCTGTACCTGGGGAATGATGCCGTCACGGGCAGCGCCCTGCATCTGTGGCTGACAAAACGGCAGGCTGCCCTGTACCTGCGCCTGCCGGGACAAACTGACCGGATACGCCTTGAGGGCTATTTCTCGCCGGGCGGTTTTAGCGAAGAGGACTGTCTCTGGCCGAAGGGGGAGAGCGCCTTTAGCGGTTACCAGCTTTTGCTGGAGTATTTCACATTCCGTGAAAAATTTATGTTCGTGCATCTTAACGGCCTGGACTGCATCACGCTGCCGCCGGGTATAGCGCATTTTGATATAGAGGTCGTGTTCAGCCAGGTGTGGCAGAGCGATTTACCGGTCACCGGCGATGCGCTGCGTCTGCACTGTGTGCCGGTGATTAACCTGTTTACGCTCGAGGCTGACCCGCTATCCATCAGTGGGCTGGAGAGCGAATACCTGCTGCGTCCGAAACGCCTTCAGGACGGGCATACCGAGATCTACTCGGTCGACAGCGTAACGGGCTCCGGACGGACCGGCGATGCGCGTTACTTGCCGTTCACCAGCTTTCGCCATCAGGGCGGGATGATGCGCCGCCATGCGCCGGAACGTTATTACCACACCCGCGTAAAGCGGGGTGTTTCCGGCATGCACGACACCTGGCTGATCCTGGGCGGTGGAGAGGGGGAGGCTGACCGGGTGCCTGAGCGGGAAACGGTGTCGCTGCGTATCACCGGCACCAACGGGCAACTGCCGCGCCGGGCGCTGCAGAGCACGCTGCTGGACCGCTGCGAGCAGGTAACAGGAACGGAGCTGACCGTCCGCAATCTCTGCAAGCCGACGCTACCGGTCTATCCGCCTGCGGAGGACCGTTTTCACTGGCGGGTGATGAGCCATCTTGGCACGCGTTTTCTCAGTATGATGAGCAGCGCCGACGTGCTGCGCGGCACGCTGTCACTCTATAACTGGCGGGAGGACGAGCTAAACAACCGCCGTCTCGACGCTATCCGGGAGGTCAGGCACCACCGTATTCAGCGTTTTGAAGCGGGTTTTCTGCTGCGCGGGCTGGATATTGAGGTGACGCTCGACGGCAGTGGTTTTACCGGCGAAGGCGATGTCCATCTGTTTGGCGAACTGCTGAACCGCTTTTTCGCCCTCTATGCCGATATGAACCAGTTTAACCAGCTCACGCTGATTGTTCAGCCAGAAGGGAAGTGTATCCGTTGGAAAGAGAATCACAGTCCGCGCCTGCCCGGCTGATGAAGCAGGTACGGCATCAGCTGCCCTACATGAACTTTTACCGTTTCTGCCGTCTGCTGGAGCAGATCCAGCCGGATGCGCCGGTGCCTGGCAGTGACTGGCGGGTCGGCCTTGAACCGGTGCGTTTTCGACCTCATCAGGGAATGGGCTTTCCGGCCAGCGAAATCCGTGGGATGTGTGACCCGGAGCCGGAACACACGCATCTGCCTCCGTCGGTGCACGTCACCTTTATGGGATTGTACGGCGTGGAGTCGCCGCTGCCGACGCACTATATCGATGATATTGCCCAGCGTCGGGAGGGCTATGAGGCCGCCCGGGATTTCCTTGATATCTTCAACCATCGGCTGATTACCCAGTATTACCGTATCTGGCGTAAGTATTCATATCCTGCAACCTATGAAGCGGGCGGTCGCGACAATACCTCGCAATATCTGCTCGGGCTGGCGGGGCTGGGGATTGGCGGTTGTTCAGAAAACACCGCGACGCCGTTGTGCCGTTTTCTTGCGCTTCTGCCGGTTATGATGCTGCCGGGGCGTACGGCAGAGGGAATGGCGGCGCTGGTGCGTCTGCTGGCGCCCGATACGCATGCGCAGGTTTACCACCATGACCGCTGCCGCGTTCCGCTGAAAAATGCGCTGGCGATGAGCGTGCAGCATCCGGTCAGCCTGCGATAGCGCCCGGTGATGGGGGCTCACGGTACGGATGTTAACGGCCGGGTGCTGCTGCGACTGACTACCGGTAATCCTGAGGAAGTCCGTGGCTGGCTGCCAGGTGGCGAACTGTATGGCGACCTGATGGCGCTGTTGCATGTCTACCTGGGGCCACACCTGGATGTGCGGCTGCAACTGTGTGTGGCGAGACATCTGCTGCCGGACGCGCAGCTGGCGTGTGGCGAAAATCAGGCCGTCCGCCTCGGGCGCACCGCGGTGCTGCGACCGCTTAATCCGCAGGCAATCAGAAACGACACAATCACTATTCATCTGGGCCGTTATCAGCGCGTTCAGGAAAATATTCACCGAAGGGAGAGCGATGAAAATGGCGACTACCGCTGGTAAAACCACCGGCATACTTCTGGCAATGAGCCTGGGCGTGGCCTTAACCGGCTGCGGACTGACGCAGAGCGTGAAGGAGGGGACCGTCTCTGTGGCGAAGTCCATTTTTTATAAACAGGTGAAAACCGTGCATCTGGATATTCGCGCCCGGGAGGGAGTGAATAACAACGCGAAAGGGGCGTCGCTGGCGACGGTAGTGCGTATATACCAGCTAAAGGATCGTAAGGCCTTCGACAGTACCGATTATCCGTCTCTGTTTGCGGACGATAGCCAGGCCATAAAAGCTGACCTGGTGGCGGAAAAGGATATCCGCCTGCGCCCGGGCGAATCGATAGCGCTGGATATGCCGCTGGAGGAGAAGGCGCAGTATGTGGCGGTGGCGGGGATGTTTATGACGCCGGACCAGACGAACGATACCTGGCGTCTGGTACTCACCCGTGACGACCTTGATCCGGACCGGCCGCGCATCATCGAAGCCAGCCATAACCGGCTGACGCTGCAGCCGCTTAAGGAGGGGTGATCATGCCGCGACCATCCCTGTATGAAACCCTGTTCGGCAATTTCGCCGGCGGTCTCGACCTGCACCATGTCAGTGAAGAAAATCAGGTCATTCTTTCCGTACTGGATAATATGCAGCGCATTCTCAACTGCCGCGCCGGTACGCTCGCCCACCTGCCGGATTACGGTCTGCCGGATATGACGAAAATCCTCCAGGGAATGCCTGGCTCCGCGCATCAGTTGATCTCCACGCTTTCGGCGGTGCTGCTGAAGTATGAGCCGCGGCTGAGTAAAATCACGGTAGTGATGCTGGAGCAGTCGCAGCCCGGTGAACTGCGCTACGCCATTGATGCTGAGCTGAAAGGCGTCGGGCTGGTGCGTTACGGCACTGAATTTATGCCCGAGGGCAGGGTGCTTATTCGTCATCTCAAACAGCAGCAGTATCTCGACGCCCGTTCCGCGATATAGCGCTCATCCTGGCTGAAACCATCATGAATATCTATTCTGAACGCCACCTCAATACCGGCGGCGACCCGCGTAAGCTGGCGGATTACGCCGCCCTGCGCGATGAAATGAACAAGCTGACTCATCCGGCGCGCCCGGACGTCAACTGGCAATATGTGGAAACGCTCTGCCTGTCGCTCTTTGAGCACAACGGCGTGGAACTACAGACCGCCGCCTGGTACACGCTCGCCCGTACCCATCTGGCTGGCCTGTATGGCATGAACGAAGGGCTGGCGATAGTGGGGGCACTTGTCACCCGACAATGGGGCAATATCTGGCCGCAGCCGGTTCATGCGCGCATGGAGATACTCTGCGCGCTCAGCAAACGGCTGCAGCAGCTGATACGCACCCTGACCCTGACATATAGCGACCTGAGTCAGCTCTATCAGGCGGACGAGCATCTCAGGGCGCTGGGGGAGGCGCTGCAGCGTCTGGAGCTGAAGCATGCCAGCCAGCTCGACGCCCTGCGTACCCAGATACATAACGCCGCGGTACGCCTGGAAAACAGCGACAGGGCTCACGCCGTACCTGACGAAGTCATTATTCCCGCCAGCGCGATTGAACCGGCAGAGCACCATAAGCGGGTTTATGTAGTACAGCCTGAATCATCGTCGGATCCAGAGGTGAGGACATCGCCTGCATCCACGAAACCCTGGAAGCCATTTGTCGCCGGAATGCTGACCATGCTGGCGCTGTCCGGGGCGACTGTCGGGGGATGGCAGGCGACGCATCACCCGGACCCGCAGCAGGCGCAGCTTACCGCCTCGCTCGCTCCGCTTCCCGCCGCGCTTTCTGCTGAGCAACTGACCCTGCTGCGAGAAAAATCTCCCTCGCCTGAACGCGGCATAGAGCAAACGCAACGGCAATTAGCGCAGCTTGCGCAGCTAAAACCGGGGTGGGTAATAAGCTATGGCGACAGCCTGGTGCGGCAGGCATCCGTGCTATGGCCGGATCAGGCGCAACCGCTGGCACAGCGGTGGCAGCAGCAGATAACGGCTGCATCGCTGCCGGTCGGGAGTATGTCCGACTGGCATCAGGGGATGCTGCAGTTGCAGAAGCTGACGGAAAGACTGAATGCGCTGGATGAGCAGAAAGGGAAATATATGACCGTAAGCGAACTGAAATCGGCGATTTTCACTATGACCCAGGCGTTTAATCGGGCAATGCCTGCAGAGGAGCAGCTACGTCTGCTGACAACGATCCCGCAAGGCCAGCCCTGGCCGGCCGCGTTGCAGAGCCAGACAGAACAACATCTGACGCAGCTGATTACCCGTTATGCCATGCTGAAACAAAACAGAGAAAAGGAGTAGGCTCAGCGATTCTGTCCGGAGCGTTCGCGACGATTGATCTAAAAACAAAAATCCACGCCTGAGCGTGGATTTTAAAAAGTTTTTTGAGAACCGACTGGTTCTCAAAAAACCGTCAGACGTTGAACAGGAAGTTCATCACATCGCCATCTTTAACGATGTAATCTTTACCTTCAGCGCGCATTTTGCCCGCTTCTTTAGCGCCCTGTTCACCTTTGTAGGCGATGAAATCTTCAAAGGCGATGGTCTGCGCGCGGATAAAGCCTTTTTCAAAATCGGTATGGATTTTACCCGCTGCCTGCGGCGCCGTCGCGCCAACCGGGATGGTCCATGCGCGGACTTCTTTCACGCCAGCGGTGAAGTAGGTCTGCAGATTCAGCAGCGCATAGCCGGCGCGGATCACGCGGTTCAGACCCGGCTCTTCCAGACCCAGCTCGGCCATAAACTCATCGCGCTCTTCGTCGTCGAGCTCAGCGATATCCGCTTCTACCGCCGCACATACCGGAACCACAACGGACCCTTCTTTCTCGGCGATAGCACGTACCTGATCAAGGTATGGGTTATTTTCAAAACCATCCTCGTTCACGTTAGCGATATACATGGTCGGCTTCAGGGTCAGGAAGCTCAGGTAGCGGATCAGCTCTTTCTCATCTTTGGTCAGATCGAGAGAGCGCAGCATACCGGCGTTTTCCAGCTGTGGCAGACATTTTTCCAGTACGGCCAGCTCGGCTTTGGCGTCTTTATCGCCGCCTTTCGCCTTCTTGGAGATACGGTGGATGGCGCGTTCACAGGTATCCAGATCCGACAGCGCCAGTTCGGTGTTAATCACGTCAATATCTTCCGCCGGATTCACTTTACCGGCAACGTGGATAATATTGTCGTTCTCAAAGCAGCGCACCACGTGACCGATCGCTTCGGTTTCACGGATGTTGGTCAGGAACTGGTTGCCCAGCCCTTCGCCTTTGGAGGCGCCTTTCACGAGACCTGCGATATCCACGAACTCCATGGTGGTCGGAAGGATGCGCTGCGGCTTCACAATTTCCGCGAGCTGGTCCAGACGCGGATCGGGCATCGGCACGACACCGGTGTTCGGCTCAATGGTACAGAACGGGAAGTTCGCCGCTTCAATACCCGCTTTAGTGAGCGCATTGAACAGGGTGGATTTGCCAACGTTTGGCAGACCAACGATACCGCATTTGAATCCCATTTCTAAATCACCTTAATATCATGATATTCAACCCGTTATCGGTAACTGGCTGAAGAAAAGTAAATAACTACGCCTATTATACACGTATGGCGTGCCGTGCGGGGTAAAAATGGTGCCAGACGCCGATTATTGCGCCCGGAAAGCATGCAAACGATTTGTCGCTTTGGTGAGCCCATCCTTTAGCCAAATCTCGGTGCAGCGTGCCGCTTCGTCTACCGCTTCATCAATCAATTTCTGTTCAGAAACCGGGGGCTTACCCAGCACAAAACCGACAACTTTGTTTTTATCGCCGGGATGGCCAATTCCCACGCGCAAACGGTGAAAATTAGGGTTATTACCCAGTTTGCTGATGATGTCCTTCAGACCGTTATGACCGCCATGCCCACCGCCAAGCTTAAATTTTGCGACCCCCGGCGGCAGGTCAAGTTCGTCATGAGCAACCAGAATCTCATCCGGATTGATACGATAAAACGTGGCCATCGCCGCCACCGCTTTTCCGCTCAGGTTCATAAAGGTAGTCGGTACCAGCAGGCGTACATCCGCGCCCGCCAGGTTGATGCGTGAGGTATAACCAAAGAATTTTGGCTCTTCGCGCAGCGGAGCGCGTAATCGTTCGGCCAGCAGATCCACATACCAGGCGCCCGCGTTATGGCGAGTGGCGGCGTACTCTGCGCCGGGGTTGGCAAGGCCGACAATCAGCTTAATCGTCACGTTTTCATTCCTGTAAGGTTCAACATCCGGCGCGTAGTGTACTGTCTGCCGGGGCGGTTGACAAAATTCTGCGGCCATGAATGAGTAAACCTGAATAATTACTCATTTGAATCATTCGTTTTTCAATCAGTTCAGCAGCTTATTTGTAAATTTTTGTGGTGAAGTTGATCGTTATTGTGATCGCTGACGCAACTCATGGAAAGGGTGGTGTCTATACTTTACATACAAGGACTAGGGACATTATTCCCTGCAACCCAGAATTCCGGAGGTGACATATGAAACGCAAAAACGCTTCGTTACTCGGTAATATATTAATGGGGTTGGGGCTGTTCGTCATGGTTGGCGGAGTGGGTTACTCAATTTTAAACCAGCTTCCTCAACTTAACCTGCCGCAATATTTTGCCCACGGTGCGGTGCTGAGCATATTCCTTGGTGCGATTTTATGGCTGGCCGGCGCGCGCGTGAGCGGACACGAGCAGGTCTGTGATAAATACTGGTGGCTGCGTCATTACGATAAACGCTGCCGCCGGGACCAGCACAAGCCCGGCTAAACCGGGCAGGGAAGTTTACGCAAGAACGACTCGCCAGCGAGTCGTTTTTTTTATCTCTGACGGCCCGCCTGTTACAGTTCAGCCAGCGCCGCGTCGCGGTTCGGATAAAAGGCGAGGCGGCCCGCAATCGGCTTGACGCCCGCCCGCGCCATCGTGCGCAGCGGCTGGAACTCCAGGTTGCTGACGCGCAGCTCACACCCTTCCGGCAGACGATTTACGAAGCGCTGGAATGCCTCCAGCCCGCCGGCATCCAGTACCGGTACCGCATCAAGCTTTAGAACCACGATACGTTTGCCCGCGATCCGTGCTTCCAGATCGTTAAACAGCCCTTCCGCAGCGGCGAAGAAGAGCGGGCCGATCACGCGTAACACCAGCACATCCTCCGGCACCTCCACGTTTACCGCCGCAAGACGGGTCATACGGGCGATACGACGCATAAAGAGCAGCGACGCCAGCACGATACCGACGCTGATGGCAATCACCATATCAAACAGTACCGTCAGCGACATGCAGAGCAGCATGACAATAATGTCATCCTTCGGCGCGCGACGCAGCAGGTTAACTACCTTGTGCGCTTCGCTCATGTTCCATGCCACCATCAGCAGCAACGCCGCCATGGCAGAGAGCGGCAGCCAGGAGAGCAGCGGTGCCAGCACCAGCAGCGCCAGGATCACCAGCAGGGCGTGGATAACCGCTGAAACGGGAGAGGTCGCCCCGGCGCGCACGTTAGCTGCGGAACGGGCGATAGCCGCCGTGGCGGTAATGCCGCCAAAGAAGGGGGCGATGATGTTACCCAGCCCCTGGCCGACCAGCTCGCTGTTGGCTTTGTGCCGGGTGCCGGTCATGCCGTCCAGTACCACCGCGCAGAGCAGCGATTCAATAGCGCCAAGCATCGCCATCGAGAAGGCGGCGGGAAGCAGGGCGCGCAGGGAGTCCCAGCTCAGGGTAAAGTGGGAGCCCGGCAGATTCCACGGCAGCACCAGCTGCGGTAAAAGCTGCGGAATACCGTTGCCGCGGGAGCCGTCCGCCAGAACGTAATGGAACTGCGAACCAATGGTGGCGACGTTACCGCCCAGCAGATTGACAATACCCATCACCGCGCAGCCGAGCAGCAGCGCAGGGAGATGGCCCGGCAGACGAATGCCGAGCCGCGGCCAGACAATCAGCGTGCCGAGGGTAACAATACCAATCGCTGCATCGCCCAGGTTAATGGTAGGCAGCGCCATCACCAGCGCGCCGACTTTTTGCAGATAATGTTCCGGGACGTGCGACATTTGCAGCCCGAGGAAATCCTTGATCTGCATGGTGCCGATGGTAATGCCGATACCGGAAGTAAAGCCCAGCGTCACGGAGACGGGAATATACTCAATTAGTCTGCCGAAGCGGGCCAGGCCAAACAGAATAAGAAAAATACCGGACATCAGGGTCGCCACCAGCAGCCCTGCCAGCCCAAACTGCTGGGAGACCGGGTAGAGGATAACCACAAAGGCGGCGGTCGGCCCCGAGACGCTAAAACGCGAGCCGCCGGTCAGGGCGATCACAATTCCCGCTACCGCAGAGGTATAAAGCCCGTACTGTGGCGCCACACCGCTGCCAATCGCCAGCGCCATCGCCAGCGGAATGGCGATAATCCCTACCGTAATCCCGGCAATCAGGTCGCGTATAAAACGTGACGAGGTATATTTTTCTTTCCAGCAAGCGTCGATGAGGGCGCGAAAGGGGAGAACATGTGAGGAAGCTATATTTTTCACAATTGTCTTTCATCCGTGAGCGCATCATCTGTCATATGAATGGCAGGTGAAGGAGGCATTAATCATACAAATACAAACTTTAAACAAAAAAACCCGCCGCAGCGGGTTTTTATACCGGGTTCGATTAGTGTTCGAACATCGCAGAGATCGATTCTTCGTTGCTGATACGACGAATCGCTTCGGCCAGCATGCCTGACAGGGTCAGCGTACGCACGTTCGGCAGCGCTTTGATCTCTTCGCTTAACGGGATGGTATCGCAAACCACCACTTCGTCGATCACGGAGTTGCGCAGGTTATTCACCGCGTTACCGGAGAAGATCGGGTGGGTGGCGTAGGCGAATACGCGCTTGGCGCCGCGCTCTTTCAGCGCTTCCGCCGCTTTGCACAGGGTGCCGCCGGTATCGATCATGTCGTCAACCAGCACGCAGTCACGGCCAGCAACGTCACCGATGATGTGCATCACCTGAGAAACGTTAGCGCGCGGACGACGTTTGTCGATGATCGCCATGTCGGTATCGTTCAGCAGTTTTGCGATAGCACGGGCACGCACAACGCCGCCGATATCCGGGGAAACCACAATCGGGTTGTCCAGATTCAGCTGCAGCATATCTTCCAGCAGAATCGGGCTGCCGAATACGTTATCCACCGGGACATCGAAGAAGCCCTGGATCTGCTCTGCGTGCAGGTCTACGGTCAGAACGCGGTCAACGCCGACGCTGGAGAGGAAGTCTGCCACCACTTTCGCAGTGATAGGAACACGGGCTGAACGGACGCGACGGTCCTGACGTGCATAGCCGAAGTAGGGGATAACGGCGGTGATTCGGCCTGCGGAAGCACGACGCAGGGCATCGACCATCACAACCAGTTCCATCAGGTTATCGTTGGTGGGAGCGCAGGTGGACTGGATGATGAAAATATCACCACCGCGTACATTTTCGTTGATTTGTACGCTGACTTCGCCGTCGCTAAAGCGGCCTACGGCGGCGTCGCCAAGGGAAGTGTACAGGCGGTTGGCAATACGTTGTGCTAGTTCCGGGGTGGCGTTACCAGCAAAAAGCTTCATATCAGGCACGAGAAGAACCTCAGGCATGCGTCCAGTGGTGGATAGCATTCGCCGCAAACTGCGGGGCCTAAGCGAAATGCTATCCAGGCGGTGTATTAAAGAGCGCGATGCAACGTCTGGAACAGGTGACGTTGTCACCGAAACTCAGTCTGCGCCAGAATGGCCTGCTGTAGCGGGGAGATATTCATACCACGCGCCACAAAACCGTGCAGCCAAACTGGTGCTTGCTCTAGCACCTGACGAGCGGCGGATTCGGTGTCAAATTCAGCAAAGACACAGGCTCCTGTCCCTGTCAGGCGCGACGGCGCGTATTCTAACAGCCAGGAAAGCGCCGCATCAACCTCGCGGAATCGTTTTCTTGCGATAAGCTCGCAATCGTTGTGAAATTCACATTTTAGTAACGTGTCTATTGACCTGACGGGGCTGTTTCTTGGCAATTCGGGATCGCGAAAGATAACCGGGGTCGGGATGCTCACACCCGGGTGGGCTACCAGATACCATTTTTCCGGCGGATTAGCGGGCGAGAGGATCTCTCCCACCCCTTCAGCGAAGGCGGCGTGGCCGCGCACAAAGACCGGGACATCAGCGCCAAGCGTCAGGCCGAGGGCGGCAAGTTCATCCTGAGAAAGCCCGCAGCCCCAGAGATGATTGAGCGCCACCAGCACGGTCGCGGCGTTAGAGGAGCCGCCGCCAAGGCCGCCGCCCATCGGCAGCCGCTTCTCAACGGCGATATCCGCGCCGCTGCCCGCAGGCAGTCGTCCGCTTTCCGCCGCCGCTTTCATCAGCAGGCGTGCGGCGCGCACGATCAGGTTATCCTCGTTCGCCACGCCCTCTACGGGCGTCAGCAGGTTGAGCTGGCCGTCATTGCGTAACGTAATGTCGAGGGTGTCGCCATAATCAATAAACTGAAACAGCGTCTGCAGCGTATGGTAGCCGTCGGCGCGTTGCCCGGTAATGTAGAGAAACAGGTTCAGCTTTGCAGGAGAGGGCCACTGGCTCATTTGACGATCCAGTTATCCATTTTGAGCTTAATACGCTGGCTGCCCTCGGTCAGCTCCATATTGGACGGCATAGCCGGTTTGCTGTTGTCATACCCGCCGTAAACCACTTTCCAGGTTTTGCCGTTCTGCGTGTAGTTAAGCTGGCTCAGGCGATATTGATCGTCGAGTCTGTAGTCGGTGGCATCGCCCGGCAGGCCGAGGATCCACTGGCGCAGGCTGTTGAGCGGGATAGGCATGCCGGTCAGTTTGCCGATCATCTCCTCGGCGTCTGTCGCGGTATAGTGCTGGCCCTTATTGTCGACGATCTGCGCTTCGCCCGGTTTAGCATTCAGCTCCAGCTCGGTGCTCCCCAGCGGGTTCAGCAGCAGGAGGCGATAACGATCCTGCCCGGTTTGCTGCCAGAAGAAGCGGGCGTAAACTTTTTGCTCATCAGAGAGGTAGGCAAACGCGCCGCGCGTCTGGTACTGGCTCAGATTACGCACCTCCTGCTGATGCTGGCGCCACTGGGGCGAGTCGGGGCTTTTGCCCGGGCCTTGCGGCTGAGTGGTGGAACAGGCGGTAAGTACCAGGGCGGCCAGCGGCAGCAGGCGAATCATTCGGGTCATGATGATGACTAATCCTTGAGATACGTTGCAGTTATATCGCTTAATGCTAGCGCCCGGTTGGGAGAGCGTCTACGTTCAAGTTGTCTTAAATCATTTAATTAGCAAGGAAACGCCTGTTACTCCGAAAGGGGTGTCTCTCTTTTATTGATCTTGCGCATAATGTATGATGCGTGCTGCTAACCTTATTAACGCTGGTACTACTCCCGCTCACATGACCCTTTTAGCACTCGGAATTAACCACAAAACGGCCCCGGTTTCGCTGCGAGAACGCGTAACGTTTTCGCCGGATACGCTTGACCAGGCGCTGGAAAGCCTGCTTGCCCAGCCGATGGTGCAGGGGGGCGTGGTGCTCTCTACGTGTAACCGTACCGAGCTCTATCTGAGCGTTGAGGAGCAGGATAACCTTCACGAGGCGCTCATCCGCTGGCTTTGCGACTACCACAACCTCAACGAAGAAGAGTTGCGCAATAGTCTTTACTGGCATCAGGATAACGACGCGGTGAGTCATCTGATGCGCGTCGCCAGTGGGCTCGATTCGCTGGTGCTGGGCGAGCCGCAGATTTTAGGCCAGGTTAAAAAAGCGTTTGCTGACTCTCAAAAAGGGCATATCAACGCCAGCGCGCTGGAGCGGATGTTCCAGAAGTCCTTCTCCGTTGCCAAGCGTGTGCGCACCGAAACCGATATCGGCGCCAGCGCGGTCTCTGTTGCGTTTGCCGCCTGTACCCTGGCGCGTCAGATCTTTGAATCCCTCTCGACGGTGACCGTACTGCTGGTGGGCGCGGGGGAAACCATCGAACTTGTGGCCCGCCATCTGCGCGAGCACAAGGTGAAAAAGATGATTATCGCCAACCGCACCCGCGAACGCGCCCAGGCGCTGGCGGACGAGGTAGGGGCAGAGGTCATTGCCCTGAGCGATATCGACGAGCGCCTGAAGGATGCGGATATTATTATCAGCTCCACCGCCAGCCCGCTGCCGATTATCGGCAAAGGCATGGTGGAACGCGCCCTTAAATCCCGTCGTAATCAGCCGATGCTGCTGGTGGATATCGCCGTGCCGCGCGATGTCGAACCGGAAGTAGGCAAGCTGGCGAACGCCTATCTCTACAGCGTGGACGACCTGCAAAGCATCATCTCTCATAATCTCGCCCAGCGCAAAGCCGCGGCGGTGCAGGCGGAGACGATCGTTGAGCAGGAGTCGAGCGAATTTATGGCCTGGCTGCGTGCGCAAAGCGCCAGCGAGACCATCCGCGAGTATCGTGGGCAGGCGGAGCAGATCCGTGATGACCTGACGACGAAAGCGCTCGCCGCGCTTGAGCAGGGCGGCGATCCGCAGGCCATCATGCAGGATCTGGCATGGAAACTGACCAACCGGCTGATCCACTCGCCGACCAAATCTCTTCAGCAGGCCGCCCGTGACGGGGATGACGAACGCCTGACCATTCTGCGCAACAGCCTCGGGCTGGAATAGCGCCCTCTACCCATTTTTATAACTAAGGTGCACTTACGCCTATGAAGCCTTCTATCGTCGCTAAACTGGAAGCTCTGCACGAGCGCCATGAAGAAGTTCAGGCCCTGCTTGGCGATGCCGCCACTATTGCCGACCAGGATCGTTTCCGCGCCCTGTCGCGCGAATATGCCCAGCTCAGCGACGTGGCGCGCTGTTTTACCGCCTGGCAGCAGGTGCAGGAAGATATCGAAACCGCGCAGATAATGCTCGACGATCCCGAAATGCGCGAGATGGCGCAGGAGGAGTTGCAGGAGGCGAAAGCGCGAGCGGAGCAGATGGAGCAAGAGCTTCAGGTGCTTCTGCTGCCCAAAGATCCTGACGACGAACGCAACGCCTTTATCGAAGTGCGCGCCGGTACCGGCGGCGATGAGGCGGCGATCTTTGCCGGGGATCTCTTCCGTATGTACAGCCGTTACGCCGAATCACGCCGCTGGCGCGTGGAGATCATGAGCGCCAACGAGGGCGAACATGGCGGCTACAAAGAGGTGATTGCCAAAATCAGCGGTGACGGCGCTTACGGTCGTCTCAAGTTTGAGTCCGGCGGTCATCGCGTGCAGCGCGTTCCCGCCACCGAATCTCAGGGGCGCATCCATACGTCCGCCTGCACCGTGGCGGTGATGCCGGAGCTGCCGGAAGCGGAACTGCCGGATATTAACCCGGCGGATCTGCGTATCGACACCTTCCGCTCTTCCGGAGCGGGCGGCCAGCACGTTAACACCACCGACTCCGCTATCCGTATTACCCACCTGCCGACCGGCATCGTCGTGGAGTGCCAGGACGAACGCTCCCAGCATAAAAACAAAGCCAAGGCGCTGTCGGTACTTGGCGCGCGTATCCATGCCGCCGAAGTGGCGAAACGCCAGCAGGCGGAAGCTTCTACCCGCCGTAACCTGCTGGGTAGCGGCGATCGCAGCGATCGTAACCGCACCTATAACTTCCCGCAGGGGCGCGTCACCGACCACCGCATTAACCTGACTATCTACCGTCTGGATGAGGTGATGGAGGGTAAACTCGACGCGCTGATAGAACCTGTCGTGCAGGAGCACCAGGCCGATCAGCTGGCGGCGCTGGCCGAGCAGGAATAATGGATTTTCAGCACTGGCTGCGGTTTGCTGCAGGGGAACTGACCGGGAGCGAGAGTCCGCGGCGGGACGCCGAGATTTTACTCGGTCATGTCACCGGCAAAGCGCGCACCTTTATCCTCGCCTTTGGCGAGACGGTGCTGACGGCTGAGCAGGAGAGTACGCTTGACGGGCTGCTGGCACGGCGTAAAGCGGGGGAACCGGTCGCTCACCTGACCGGCGAGCGGGAGTTCTGGTCTTTGCCGTTGTATGTCTCTGCGGCCACGCTGATCCCGCGCCCGGACACCGAGTGTCTGGTGGAGCAGGCGCTGGCGCGCTTGCCTGCCGAACCCTGCGCGGTGCTCGATTTAGGCACCGGTACCGGTGCGATTGCGCTGGCGCTGGCGAGCGAACGTCCTGACTGCCAGATTACGGCGGTAGACCTGATGCCTGATGCGATAAAGCTTGCGCAACGTAACGTGGCGCGCCTGGGGTTGGCCAACGTCGGGGTGCGCCAGAGCAGCTGGTTCTCTGCGCTACAGAGCGAACAGTTCGCGATGATCGTCAGTAATCCCCCCTATATCGACGCAGAGGATCCTCATCTCTCTCAGGGGGACGTTCGCTTCGAGCCGCTGACCGCGCTGGTGGCGGCTAATGAAGGGCTGGCGGATATCGAGCAGATTGTCGCCCAGAGTCGCTCGCATCTGCACCCCGGCGGCTGGCTGTTAATTGAACATGGCTGGACGCAGGGCGAGGCGGTGCGCGCCCTTTTTTGCGCCGCGGGCTATAGCGACGTTGAAACCTGCCGTGATTACGGCGGCAACGAGCGCCTGACGCTCGGGAGATGGCAATGAGCTTTAGCCTTCTGCTCACCGTTCACCTCGTCACCGTGGCGCTGACCATCAGCCTGTTTATCGCGCGCTACTGGTGGCGTTACAGTAACCATCCGCTGAATAACGCCCGCTGGGTTCGCGTGGCGCCGCACTGTATCGACACGCTGCTGCTGCTCTCCGGCATCGGGCTGATGCTAAAAACGGGATATTTGCCTTTTACGAATGCGGGCGCATGGCTGACTGAAAAGCTGTTTGGCGTTATCATCTACATCGTTTTGGGTTTTATTGCGCTGGGACGACATCGTCCGCGCAGCCAGCAGACGGGATTTATCGCTTTTCTGCTGGGGCTGGTGGTGCTGTACATCATCATTAAACTCGCCACCACAAGAATACCGATACTGGGGTAAGTCATGAGGTCCTTGGCCGATTTCGAATTTAATAAAGTGCCGCTTTGCGAAGGTATGGTTCTGATTACAGAGATGATCCGCGACGATTTTTCATCGCAGTATGTCTATGACGAACTGGAAAACCTGGTAAGCCTGGCGCGTGAGGAGATAAATCAGGCGCGCCCTCAGGACTGGCAGCTGGAGAAGCTGCTGGAGCTCTTTTACGGGGACTGGGGTTTTTGCGATACGCGGGGCGTCTACCGCCTTTCCGATGCGCTCTGGCTGGATCGGGTGTTAAAAAATCGTCAGGGGAGCGCCGTCGCGCTGGGGGCAGTGCTGCTGTGGGTCGCGCACCGTCTGGATATTCCGCTGATGCCGGTCATCTTCCCGACGCAGATGATCCTGCGGGCGGAGTGGCTGGACGGCGAAATGTGGCTAATTAATCCTTTCAACGGCGAGACGCTGGACGAGCATACGCTCGACGTCTGGCTGAAGGGCAATATCAGCCCGGTTGCTGAGCTGTTCAATGAAGATCTTGATGAGGCCGACAACGCTGAAGTGATCCGCAAACTGCTGGATACCCTCAAGGCGGCATTGATGGAAGAGCGGCAGATGGAGCTTGCGCTGCGCGCCAGCGAAGTACTGCTGCAGTTTAACCCCGAAGACCCGTATGAGATCCGCGATCGCGGGCTGATCTACGCGCAGCTGGAATGTGAACATGTGGCGCTGCACGATTTGAACTATTTCGTTGAGCAGTGCCCGGAAGATCCGATAAGCGAAATGATCCGCGCGCAGATCAACGCTATCGCGCACAAACAGATTACACTGCACTAATCGTAATTTCGATTCACACCTGAATAAGGCGATCCTATGAAACAAAAAGTGGTTAGCATTGGCGATATCAACGTGGCAAACGACCTGCCGTTTGTGCTGTTTGGCGGCATGAACGTTCTGGAGTCCCGCGATCTGGCCATGCGTATCTGCGAGCACTACGTGACCGTAACCCAGAAGCTGGGCATTCCGTACGTGTTTAAAGCCTCTTTTGACAAAGCCAACCGTTCCTCTATCCACTCTTACCGCGGCCCGGGCCTGGAAGAGGGGATGAAAATTTTCCAGGAACTGAAGCAGACGTTTGGCGTGAAAGTGATCACCGACGTACACGAGTCGCACCAGGCGCAGCCGGTTGCCGACGTGGTTGATGTTATTCAGCTGCCGGCGTTCCTGGCTCGCCAGACCGATCTGGTGGAAGCGATGGCGAAAACCGGTGCCGTCATTAACGTGAAAAAACCGCAGTTCGTGAGCCCGGGCCAGATGGGTAACATCGTCGATAAGTTCATCGAAGGCGGTAACGACAAGGTGATCCTCTGCGACCGCGGTGCCAACTTCGGCTATGACAACCTGGTTGTGGATATGCTCGGCTTCAGCGTCATGAAGAAAGTCTCCAATAACTCCCCGGTGATCTTCGACGTGACGCATGCCCTGCAGTGCCGCGATCCGTTTGGCGCTGCAAGTAGCGGCCGTCGTGGACAGGTAACCGAGCTGGCGCGCGCCGGTATGGCGACCGGTCTGGCGGGGCTGTTTATCGAAGCCCACCCGGATCCGGCCAACGCTAAATGCGACGGCCCGTCCGCGCTGCCGCTGGACAAGCTGGAGCCGTTCCTGAAGCAGATTAAGGCTATCGACGATCTGGTGAAAAGTTTCGACGAGCTGGATACCAGCAACTAATAAAAAACCCGCTTCGGCGGGTTTTTTATTAGGGCATATTGCCGGGTGGCGCTGCGCTTACCCGGCCTGTAAAACCCACAGCGAAGCGCCGCGGGGGAAAAGGTTACGCAAAGATCGTCATCAGGTACGCCACAAACAGCGCCATATGCGCGGCGCCGTTCAGCACGTTTGTGCGCCCGGTGGAGAACGATATCTGGCACAGCAGCAGCGAGGCGACCATCACCACCAGCTCCGGCGCGCCGAGTGCAAACTGCAAATCGTTACCGGTGAGAAAAGCGATAAGCGTCACCACCGGCACCGTAAGCGAAATGGTCGCCAGCACGGAGCCAAAGAAGAGATTCATCGCGCGCTGCACCTGATTACTCAGGACCGCTTTCAACGCTCCCAACCCTTCGGGGGACAAAATCAGCAGCGCCACCAGGAAGCCGGTAAAGGCCACGGGCGCGTTCAGCTCCGTCAGCAGCGTCTCAAGCGGGCTGGCGTTCATTTTCGTCACCGCGATAACCGCCACCAGGTGGACAATCAGCCAGACCGCATGCCACAGGCTGCTGTGGGCCGACGGTTTACCGTGATGCGGGTCGTCGTCGTCACTGTCATCTTCATGCTCGTACACAAAGAGACTCTGGTGCGTTTTCGTCTGGATCAGCAGGAACACGCCATACATGGCGGCGGAGATCAGCGCCACCAGCAGCGCCTGCCCGGTGGTGAAATTGCCGCCAGGCAGCGCCACGGGAAAAACCAGCACGATAATCGCCAGCGGGAAGAGGGCGATCAGATACTGCTTGATGCCAAAGAGATTCATATACTGGGTGGCAAATTTACGCCCTCCCAGCAGTAAGGAGAAGCCCACCAGCCCGCCGGTAACAATCATGATGATGGAATAGAGCGTATCGCGCATCAGGGTTGGCGCGGCGTCGCCGGTCGCCATTAGCGCGGAGATAAGGCTTACTTCGAGAATCACGACTGACAGGCTTAAAATCAGTGAGCCGTAGGGTTCCCCGAGACGGTGAGCGAGCACGTCGGCATGGCGAACCACGCTAAACGCGCTGGTCAAAATGCCGATCAGGGCAAGAAGGTTGATTCCGGCTACCGCTGGCAGTGACTGACTGTTCCCGAAGAAAATCAGCACCGCCAGCGCCAGCACCGGAAAAATAAGCGATGTCTCCTTATGGCGGGTTTTCACCGCCTCATGCGTCATAGTCATGGTCATCTCCAGAAGTGCAGGTAACTGTCATTATAGTGTGAAAGAGCCAGATTAAATTAGCAGATATCGACTGATTAGCCGTTTAATTTTACTTACTTTTACCCTTTTGGCTGTAATTGTTGCCAGTGCTGAGAAATAGCATCTATTCATGAATTAACCATTAAATTACAGGTTGTTATGAGAGGTTTATTTTCACTTTTCTTAGCAAGGTGGCAGCAGGGCCTTTCCTCGTCCACACTTATCTTTTTAACCACAAAAGGAGTGAATCATGCCTTATCAGTCCAAAAACGATCTGCCGGATAATGTGAAAAATGTACTGCCAGCGCATGCGCAGGAGATCTATAAAGAGGCCTTTAACAGCGCGTGGGACCAGTACAAGGATAAAGAGGATCGACGCGGCGACGACACCCGGGAAGAGACGGCCCATAAAGTCGCCTGGGCCGCCGTTAAGAATGATTATGAGAAGGGAGACGACGATAAATGGCATAAAAAGAGTTAAATACCCTCTCTTGCCGCTTCGCTGTTGGCTTTTTTCAGGCGATGCTGCTGCCGCTATATTGCAACTGGCCCGTGAATTGCTTATCGTTGTTGGCTGCTGTCAAAATGAACAGCTCCCGGCAACGGGATGGGTCGTAACGTAGTCGCAAGGAAGCATGCGGTGGTGGAGGTAAAGATGTTAACGCGTGATTTCCTGATGAAGGCGGATTGTAAAACGGCTTTTGGTGCCATAGAGGAGTCGCTGCTCTGGTCGGCTGAACAGCGGGCGGCGTCGCTGGCGGCAACCATCGCCTGCCGCCCGGACGAAGGGCCGGTATGGATCTTCGGCTACGGTTCGCTAATGTGGAACCCGGCGCTTAACTTTCTGGAATCCGCGACCGGGACGCTCCCGGGCTGGCATCGCGCTTTCTGCCTTCGCCTTACCGCCGGTCGCGGTACCGCCTGCCAGCCGGGCAGGATGCTTGCACTGAAAGAGGGCGGTCGCACCACCGGCGTGGCCTATCGGCTGCCAGACGAGACGCTGGAAGAGGAGCTTTCTCTCCTCTGGAAGCGGGAGATGATCACCGGCTGTTACCTCCCGAGCTGGTGTCGTCTTGAACTGGATGATGGCCGCGTGGTCAACGCGCTGGTCTTTATCATGGATCCGCGCCACCCTCTCTATGAATCCGACACCCGTCCGCAGACCATCGCGCCGCTTATCGCCAGCGCCAGCGGCCCGCTGGGCACCAACGCGCAATATCTTTTCTCCCTTGAGAAGGAGCTGGCGCGCCTCGGCATGAACGATGACAGCCTGAACGAACTGGTGGCAAAAGTAAAAGTGCTGGTGGAAGGCGACGGGTGCGAGGGTGGGTTGCGCCCGGGATTTGCCTGAGTACAACATGAAAGAATCAACCGACACAGGCCAGAAGGTTCGCTGTCCTGTGTCGCGGGCTTAAAAGGTCAGCACCTTATCCGCTGCCAGGGTCCACTGGGCCAGTTCAACCAGCGTACCAATCTCAACCCCCTCAATCAGCGGCAGGTCGCTGATACCGCGCCCGTCGGCGCAGGTTTTGCAGAGCCGGACCGGCACCCCCTGTGCGGTGAGGATCTCCAGCATCTGCTGGATGTTGTATCCTTCGGCGGGCTTCTGCCCCCTGAGTCCGGCGGTCACCGCGTCGGACAGTAAAAACAGCCGCAGATCGGTTTCGCTCTCCTGTTCACGCAGGGCGATGGCGAGACGCAGGCTGTTGAACAGGGATTCACTTCCGTAAGCCGCGCCGTTGGCGACGATAACAATCTTTTGCATTCTGGCTCCTCTGTTTCACCAGGGCATGAAAATTGCTTATCCCTTCCTGTTGTATCGCAACGGGAGAGTAAGCATGACGATAATCACGGGCAATCCACCCGGCGCCGCCGTCTGGTATCAGCGCGCCAGGTATATCCGTAAGCAGCAGCTTGCCCATATGGCACAGCTTGGCGCGCTGGTCAGCGCCATTAGCGGCCTGGTGCATATGCTACAGTGCGAGCGCGGCGCGTCAAACGTCTGGCTCTGCTCTAAAGGGCAACTGTACGAGGCCGAATGCAGGGCGAGCCGGGCGCTGGCCGATGACCAGCTTGCCGCGTTCCGGCAGGCGCTGATGGCGGAGTCAGCCCTCTCTGGCTCCGCCGTCTGCGAGCGTATCGCCAGCGCGCTGGCGGGCACCGAGCTGCTGGAAGCGCTTCGCGGCAAGGTCTCCCGCCGCGCCCTTGAAGCCGGGCAGGCGATGGAGCAGTACAGCCGCACTATCCGCAGCCTGTTAAGTATTATTCCTCAGCTGAATGACAGTATTGACGATCCGCAAATTGCGGGCCGTATTGTGGCGCTTTATAGCCTGATGCAGGGCAAGGAGCTGGTGGGGCAGGAGCGCGCGCTGGGGGCGATTGGTTTTACCCAGGGCCACTTCAGCGATGAGATGCGCCAGAAGCTGGTGGATCGCATTGATGCCCAGCAGGCCTGCTTTGATATTTTTCTCTCCCGCGTCACGCCCGCCTTGTGCGCCGTCTTTAGCGAAAACTGCGCAGCCAGTCTGGACACCGAGCAGCTGCGGCGGGTCGCCTGTACCCGACAGCCGGCGGCGGATGGCGGCGCCACCGCGCTGCACTGGTTTTCTCAGCAGACCGGTCGGCTGGAACATCTGCGGGCGCTGGAGGAGAGCGTTATCCATGATCTGATGACCACCGTGCACGAACGTATGGCCCGGGACCCGGCGCTCTCGCCTCTGCCTGAAGAAATGGACGATCCCCTGGCCGTCTGGCCCGACAGGCCGCTTCTGCCCCTGGTCCGCCAGCAGGCGCAGGAAATTGAACAGCTTTCCCGGCAGCTGGCCTCCCTGCGCGACGCCCTGGAGGAGCGTAAAACGATTGAGAAAGCCAAAAGCGTGCTCATGACCCACCAGCAGATGAGTGAAGAGCAGGCGTGGTGCGCCCTGCGTAAAATGGCGATGGATAAAAACCAGCGCATGGTGGAGATCGCCCGCGCGCTGTTGACGGTTAAAACCCTCTGGCAGGCACCGCCGCAGACCTGAATGCACCCTTTGCGGGCAGGCCTTGCCTGATCGCGGTGCGAAAACCCCTTCAGGCCAGCCGGAAGACGCGAAACCCGCGGGTTTAAAAGCTGGCATTACCTTTGCATTATTCAGTCACAGTTTTGACAGCGCGCCAACGGCGGCGCGCATGTCGTCGGGATAAAGGCGTCCTGCGGTGCTTCGGCATCGCCGGGCGCTTTTTTTTGTCTTTTAAGGAGTGGGCATGGTGGATTTGTCGAGACGGCGATTACTACAGGCGGGAGCGCTGGCGGGTAGCGCGATGCTGCTGCCGGGCATGATGCAGGCGGTCTGGGCTGCGGGCTCCGATAAGCCGGAGCAGCAGAGCGTGCGGGTGGGATTTATCCCGCTGACCGACTGCGCGCCGGTGGCGATTGCCGCCCTGAAAGGATTTGATAAGAAATATGGCATCACCATTGTCCCTACCAAAGAGGCCAGCTGGGCGGCGGTGCGCGACAAGCTGGTGGCCGGCGAGCTGGATGCCGCCCATATCCTCTACGGAATGCTTTACGGGCTGGAGCTGGGGATTGCCGGGAAACCCCAGCAGATGGCCAACCTGATGACCCTCAACCATAACGGCCAGGCGATTACTCTCGCCAGCGAGCTGGCGGAGCGGGGCGTGCGCGATCTGGAGGGGCTGAAAAAATATGTCGGCCAGCAGGCGCCGGGCTCGCTGACTTTTGCCCATACCTTTCCCACCGGCACTCACGCCATGTGGCTTTACTACTGGCTGGCGAGCGGGGGGATTGATCCTTTCGAGGATGTGCGCACCGTGGTGGTCCCGCCGCCGCAGATGGTCATGAACATGCGCATCGGCAATATGGTCGGTTTTTGCGTCGGTGAGCCGTGGAACGCGCGCGCCATTAACGACCGTATCGGCTTTACCGCCGCCACCTCGCAGTCCATCTGGCCTGAGCATCCTGAAAAAATTCTCGGCACGCGCCGCGCCTGGGTGGAGCAGAACCCTCATACCGCCCGGGCGCTTGTCTGCGCGCTGCTGGAGGCCTCCCGCTGGATAGAGGCCTCAGAGGAGAACAGACGCGAAACCGCGCGTATTCTGGCGCGCCGCGCCTGGCTCAACACTAAAGAGCAATACCTTACCGGGCGGATGCTGGGCGAGTACGACAACGGGATCGGCAAACGCTGGCGGGATCCCCATCCGATCCGCTTTTTCAGTGACGGCGCCGTCAGCTATCCGTACCTCTCTGACGGCATGTGGTTTTTAACCCAGTTCCGCCGCTGGGGGATGCTTAAAAGCGCGCCCGATTATGCGGCCATCGCGCAGCGCATCAACCAGACGGCAATCTGGCAGGATGCGGCGCTGGCGGTGGGCGGCATGAACGCGCCGTCGTCGCCGCTGCGCAGCAGCACGCTTATGGACGGTACCGTCTGGAACGGCACCGATCCGGAAGGGTATGCCAGTCGTTTCGCCATTCATCGTAAAGGGGCCTGATATGAAACAGATGCAATCCGCCAGACCGGCTGAAACCCAGAGCGTGGGGAAGGTCATTACGCTGCCGCCGGTGCAGGTGCGACGACGCTCGCCCGCCCTGAGCCGTTATCTGAACGCGGGGCTACAGCGTCTGCTGCCGGCGCTGCTGGGGCTGGGGCTGCTGGTGCTCCTCTGGCAGGTGGCGGCGATGCAGAGCAAAGGCTTTCCCACGCCGCTCAGCACGCTTGACTCCGCCCTGACGCTCTTCGCCGATCCTTTCTACCGCGACGGCCCTAACGACATGGGGATCGGCTGGAACGTGCTCGCCTCGCTGCAGCGCGTGGCGATCGGTTTCGGCCTGGCAGCGCTGGCGGGCATTCCGCTCGGCTTTCTGATCGGCCGCTTTACCTTTTTCTCCCGCATGTTTACGCCGCTCATCGCACTGCTGCGCCCGGTAAGCCCGCTCGCCTGGCTGCCGATCGGCCTGCTGCTCTTCCAGAAGGCGGAGCCCGCCTCAAGCTGGACGATTTTTATCTGCTCCATCTGGCCGATGGTGATCAATACCGCCGAAGGGGTGCGCCGTATTCCTGAGGATTACCTCAACGTGGCGCGGGTGTTACAGCTCTCCGAATGGACCATTCTGCGGCGCATCCTGTTTCCGGCGGTGCTGCCAGCGGTATTAACCGGGGTGCGTCTCTCCATCGGCATCGCGTGGCTGGTCATTGTCGCCGCGGAGATGCTGACCGGCGGGCTGGGCATCGGCTTCTGGATCTGGAACGAGTGGAACAACCTCAACGTGGAAAACATTCTGATCGCCATCGTCATTATCGGCGTGGTGGGGCTGCTGCTGGAGCAGGGGCTGATGCTGATCGCCCGCCGTCTGAGCTGGCAGGAAAAATAGGGAGCGCATATGAAACCGATTATTCAAATCCAGGCCGTGAGCCAGCGTTTTTCCACCGCCGGCGGCGAGTTCCTGGCGCTGCAAAATGTCTCCTTCGATATCCACGAAGGGGAGACGGTAAGCCTTATCGGCCACTCCGGCTGCGGCAAATCGACCCTGCTGAACCTTATCGCCGGTATTACCCTGCCGAGTGAAGGGGGCCTGCTGTGCGATAACCGCGAAATCGCCGGACCGGGCCCGGAGCGCGCGGTGGTCTTCCAGAACCACTCTCTGCTGCCGTGGCTGACCTGCTTCGACAACGTGGCGCTGGCGGTGGATCAGGTCTTTCGTCGCACCATGAATAAGGCGGAGCGTCGGGAGTGGATTGAACACAATCTCCATCGGGTACAGATGGGCCATGCGCTGCACAAGAGACCCGGGGAGATCTCCGGCGGGATGAAACAGCGGGTGGGGATCGCCCGTGCGCTGGCGATGCAACCGAAAGTGCTGCTGATGGACGAGCCGTTTGGCGCCCTCGATGCCCTGACCCGCGCCCATCTGCAGGACTCGGTGATGCAAATTCAGCAGGAGCTGAACACCACCATCGTGCTGATTACCCATGACGTGGACGAAGCGGTGCTGCTGTCGGATCGCGTGCTGATGATGACCAACGGGCCGGCGGCGACGGTGGGAGAGATCCTCGAGGTGGACCTGCCGCGCCCGCGTAACCGGGTTCTGCTGGCTCAGGAGAGCCGCTATCACCAGATGCGCCAGCAGATCCTACATTTCCTCTATGAAAAACAGCCCAAAGCGGCCTGACGGGGAGGCAATCATGCGGCTGGTAATTATCGGCAATGGTATGGCGGCCACCCGGCTTATCGAGTCGCTTAGCGAACGCGCCTCCGGACGCTACGCCATCACGGTTATCGGCGAGGAGCCGGAGCTGGCCTACAACCGCATACAGCTTCCCTCGGTGCTGGGGCGGGATAAAAGCGCGGCGGCCACGCGGCTGCATGAGGCGGCCTGGTATCGCGAGCGCGGCGTCACCGTGCTGACCGGCGAACGGGTGACGGCAGTCGACGCCAGTGCGCGCACCCTGCGCGCCGGGGAGCACCATCTGGTGTGGGATGAACTGGTCTTTGCGACCGGGTCGACGCCTTACCTGCCGCCGATCCCCGGCGTCCACAGGAAGCATGTTTTTACCTTCCGTACCCTGCGGGATGCGGCAGCGCTGATGGCGGCGCGCGGGCCTGCCGTGGTGCTCGGAGGCGGCGTGCTCGGGGTGGAGGCGGCAGCGGCGCTGAAAACGTTGTGTGACAACGTCACATTAATTCACCGGGGCGACTGGCTGATGGAAAAGCAGCTGGATCTGCAGGCGGGGCTGCTGCTGGAGCAGGCGCTGGAGCAGCAGGGGATCCGCTGTCGTCTGGGGGTCAGTATCCGTGAAATTGAGCCAGAGAAGGTGTGGCTCAGCGACAACACCTCTCTTCCCGCCGGGCGCGTGTTACTCGCCACCGGCGTCGCGCCCAACGTGGCGCTGGCTCATGCCTGCGGTCTGGCCTGCCACCGCGGCATCGTGGTGGACAGCCTGATGCGCACCTCTCTCGCCCATATCAGCGCCATCGGCGAGTGTTGCGAACTGGAAGGGGAGACGGTGGGGCTGGTCGCCCCCTGCCTGGCGCAGGCGGATCGGCTGGCTGCGCGTCTGGCGGGCGATCCCCCTGAACTCACCGCTCCCCCTGCGCCGGGGATGCGCCTCAAGGTGCCGGGCGTGGCGCTCTTTTGCGCGGGGGATGCCACCGCGCAGCCGCAGGATGCGGTCTGGACCTCGCTGGATGCGCAGACCGGCCACTACCGCCGCCTGCTGGTGCGCCACGGGCAGCTGGCCGGGGTGCTGCTGATGGGGGATTGCCGCAGCGCGGCAACCTTCACCGACTTACTGGCTCAGCCGGTGCCCGCCGACGCGGACTGGCTGTTCGATCGTTTCACAACGCAACCGCGGGTTGCAGGACAGAACGCTATGACAAAATCAACGCTGGTAGTGGTGGGACACGGTATGGTAAGCCACCATTTTCTTGAGGATTGCGTGCGCCGCAATCTGCATAAGCAGTACCAGATCGTCGTCTTTGGCGAAGAACGTCACGCCGCCTACGATCGGGTCCATCTGTCAGAATATTTCGCCGGACGCAGCGCCGAATCGCTTTCGATGGTGGAGGGCGATTTCTTTGCTGACCACCAGATCGAACTACGCCTCGGCGAACCGGTGACGCAGCTCGATCTGGCGGCGCGGGTGGTCCGCACCGTCGGGGGGCACGAAACCCACTGGGACAAGCTGGTGCTGGCGACCGGCTCCTGGCCTTTCGTGCCGCCCGTGCCGGGCAGCGACCTGCCGGGCTGTTTTGTCTATCGCACCCTGGACGATCTGGATCGCATCGGCGCGCATGCCGCCACCGCCCGGCGCGGCGTGGTGATCGGCGGCGGCCTGCTGGGACTGGAGGCGGCCAACGCCCTGCGTCAACTCGGGCTGGAGACCGCCGTGGTCGAGTTTGCCCCGCATCTGATGGCCGTGCAGCTGGACAGCGACGGGGCGGCCATGCTGCGGCGTAAAATCGAGGCGCTGGGGGTTAGCGTGTTAACCGGGAAATCGACCACGGAGATTGTCCCTGCCGGGAACGGAATGACGCTCTGCTTCGCCGATGGCAGCCAGCTTGAAACCGATATGGTGGTTTTTTCCGCCGGTATCCGCCCGCAGGACGCCCTGGCGCGCAGCAGCGGCCTGACAATCGGCGAGCGCGGCGGCATTTGCATCGATAATAACTGTCGCACCTCGGACGAGGATGTCTTTGCCATCGGCGAATGTGCCCTCTGGGAGGGCAAAATCTTTGGTCTGGTCGCCCCCGGCTATCAGATGGCGCGGGTGGTTGCCGCGCGGCTTGCCGGCGAAGAACAGGTGTTTACCGGTGCGGATATGAGCACCAAACTCAAGCTGCTGGGGGTGGATGTCGCCTCATTTGGCGATGCCCATGGCCGTACGCCGGGTTCGCAAAGCTACCAGTGGACCCACGGTCCGGGGCAAATCTATAAAAAAATTGTGGTCAGCGAGGATGGTACGGCGCTGCTGGGCGGGGTGCTGGTGGGGGATGCCGCGGAATATGCCACGCTGGTGCAGATGATGCTAAACGGCCTGCCGCTGCCGAAAGCGCCGGAAACGCTGATCCTCCCCGCAGGCGACGCGCCGAAGGCGCTGGGGGTTGCCGCGCTACCGCAGAACGCGCAGATCTGCTCCTGCCATAACGTCAGCAAAGGGGATATCTGCGAGGCGGTGAAGGCCGGGGCGACGGATGTGGGCGCGATTAAAGCCTGCACCCGGGCGGCGACCGGCTGCGGCGGCTGCAGCGCGCTGGTGAAGCAGGTGATGGAGCACCAGCTCGCGGAGCAGGGCGTCGCCGTGAAGAAGGATATCTGCGAGCACTTCCCCTGGTCGCGCCAGGAAATTTACCATCTGGTGCGCGTTAACCATATCCGCACCTTCGGGCAGCTGATCGGCCGCTACGGGCAGGGGGAGGGCTGCGAGATCTGCAAACCGCTGGTGGCGTCGGTACTTGCCTCCTGCTGGAACGAATATCTGCTGAAGCCGGCACATCTGCCGCTGCAGGACACCAATGACCGCTACTTCGCCAATATTCAGAAGGATGGGACCTACTCCGTCGTGCCGCGGATGCCCGCCGGAGAGGTGAGCGCCGAGGGGCTGATCGCCATCGGGCAGATCGCGAAACGCTTTCAGCTATACAGCAAGATCACCGGCGGCCAGCGTATCGATCTCTTTGGCGCTACGCTCGATCAGCTGCCGGCCATCTGGCAGGCGCTAGTGGAGGCGGGGTTTGAAACCGGTCACGCCTACGGGAAATCCCTGCGAACGGTGAAGTCCTGCGTCGGCTCGACCTGGTGTCGCTACGGGGTGCAAGATTCTACCCGCCTCGCCGTCCGGCTGGAGCACCGCTACAAGGGGCTGCGCGCGCCGCACAAGATCAAGATGGCGGTATCGGGCTGTACCCGCGAATGCGCCGAGGCGCAAAGTAAGGATGTGGGAGTGATTGCCACCGACAAGGGGTGGAATCTCTATCTCTGCGGTAACGGCGGAATGAAGCCGCGCCACGCGGATCTCTTCGCCAGCGATCTGGACGACGAGACGCTGATCCGCCTGGTGGATCGTTTTCTGATGTTCTACATCCGCACGGCGGACCGGCTACAGCGCACCAGCAGCTGGATGGACAATCTGGAGGGGGGGCTGGAGTACCTGCGGGAGGTGATTATTCACGACAGCCTCGGCATAGGTGACGAGCTGGAGCAGGAGATGGCGCGCGTTATCGGGAGCTACCAGTGTGAATGGCAGACCACGCTCGCCGATCCTGGCCGGCTGGCGCTCTTTCGCACAAGCGTCAACGTTGATGCCCCTGCGCAGGCTTCGCGCTGGCAGGCGATCTGCGGGCTGGATGAAATTCCGGAACAGGCGGGGATTGGTGCGCGGCTGGGCGGCCTGCCGATTGCTCTGTTCCGCTTCGGCAAAGCGGTTTATGCGCTGGACGACCGGGAGCCGGGCAGCGAGGCGCAGGTGCTTTCGCGCGGTATTCTGGGGGATGCGGGGGGCGAACCGGTGGTGATCTCTCCGCTCTACAAACAGCGTATTCGCCTCAAGGACGGCTGCCAGCCGGAGAGCGGCGAGCCGCTGGTGCGCGCCTGGCCGGTGAAGGTGGAGGCGGGCCGGGTCTGGGTCAGCCGTGAAGAGATGGTGCTACGCGCGGAGGCCTCATGACCGGGATCCGAACCACCTGTCCTTATTGCGGGGTGGGCTGCGGCGTGGTGGTTAACCTGCAGGAGGGGGCGGTGCGGGTGCGCGGCGACGAGCGCCACCCGGCGAACTACGGCAGGCTCTGCGTAAAAGGGGCGGCGCTGGGGGAGACGACGGGGCTGAAAGGACGGCTGCTGCGCCCGATGCTCGGTGACAGCGAGGCGAGCTGGGAGCATGCGCTTGATCACGCCGGGGAGAGATTGCGGGAGATTATCGCCGCTCACGGGCCACGGGCGGTCGCCTTCTATGCCTCCGGCCAGCTGCTGACGGAAGACTATTACGCCGCCAATAAGCTGATGAAGGGCTTTATCGGCGCGGCGAATATCGATACCAACTCCCGGCTCTGTATGTCGTCGGCGGTGACGGGCTACAAGCGGGCCTTCGGGGAGGATATCGTCCCTTGCAGCTACGAGGATGTGGAAAAAAGCGATCTGGTGGTGCTGGCGGGCTCCAACGCGGCGTGGACGCATCCGGTCCTCTTTCAGCGGCTGGCGCGGGCGCGGGAGGCCAATCCCGCCATGCGGGTGGTGGTTATCGATCCACGCCATACCGCCACCTGCGATATTGCCGATCTGCATCTGCAGCTCAGACCGGGCAGCGACGCGGGGCTGTTCGTTGGCCTGCTCAGGATCATACAGGGGCAAGGAGCGGGAGCGGCAGCCTGGGCGGCGGAATACTGCGGGCTGGCGCAGGGGGACGTGGACACCTTTTACGACTGGTTTCTGAGCGCGCCGCGGGCTATCACTCTTTACACCATGGGAATTAACCAGTCCACGAGCGGCAGCGATAAGTGTAACGCCATCATCAATGTGCATCTGGCGAGCGGAAAGATTAACCGGCCAGGATGCGGCCCCTTTTCGCTGACCGGGCAGCCAAATGCGATGGGCGGACGCGAGGTGGGCGGACTGGCGAATCAGCTGGCGGCGCATATGAACTTTGAGCCGGACGATCTCTCCCGCGTCGCCCGCTTCTGGGGTACCGGGCGGCTGGCGCAAACGCCGGGACTGATGGCGGTGGAGCTGTTTGATGCCATTGCCCGGGGGGAGGTGAAAGCGATCTGGATCATGGGGACCAACCCGGCGGTATCGCTCCCCGACAGCCATAAGGTCAGCCAGGCGCTGGCCGCCTGTCCGCTGGTGATTGTCTCCGAGGTGGTGCGGGATACGGACACCAGCCGCTTCGCCCATGTGCGCTTTCCGGCGCTCGCCTGGGGAGAAAAAGAGGGGACGGTAACCAACTCTGAACGGCGCATCTCCCGCCAGCGCGCCTTTTTGCCCGCCCCCGGGGAAGCGAAGCCGGACTGGTGGATCATTGCGCAGATGGCCGCGCGGCTGGGCTATGGCGAGGCGTTTAGCTGGCAACATCCGCACGACATCTTTAACGAACATGCGGCGTTGACCGCCTTTGAGAATGACGGGACGCGGGCCTTCAATCTTCAGCCGCTGACGGGGCTGACGCGGAGGCAGTGGGAGGCGTTTGAGCCGTGGCAGTGGCCTGCGGGCAACCTGCCGGTGCGACGCATTATCCCCGTGGAGCCTCGGGAGCATGGCGCGCAAACGAACGCCCTGTACCCTCTGCTGCTCAACAGCGGCAGGATCCGCGATCAATGGCATACCATGACCCGAACCGGTGCGGTGCCCGGACTTATGCAACATCTTCCGGAGCCGTATGTGGATGTCTCCCCCGTGGATGCGGCGCGTTTTTACCTGACCGAAGGAGAGCTGGCGCGTATCAGTTCGCCGCGCGGGGTGATGGTGGCCAGGGTGCGGCTCAGCGAAGGGCAACGCCCCGGGGAGCTGTTTGTCCCTATGCACTGGAACAAGCAGTTTGCCCGCGAGGGAGGCGTCAACGCGCTGGTGGAGGGGCGCTGCGATCCGCTCTCCGGTCAGCCGGAGAGTAAGCAGACGGCAGTGCGTATTTTACCCTGGCTCCCCGTCAGAAAGGGTGAACTCTACGCCCGCGTCCTGCCCGACCTGCCGGCGTCGGTGCACTGGTGGCGCAAAGCGGCGCCCGGCGTTGGCCACCTTTCCTTTGCCTGCGACAGCTCTCTGCTGGCATGGGCAGAAGCCCTCTGCCGGGCGCATGAATGGAAGGTGCAAATCGCCCGAAGCGGGGAGCGCAGCAGCCTGCTCGCCTGGCAGGCGGGGCGGCTGATGCTCGGGTTCTGGGAGGGAAGTCGGCCGCTACACGAATTTGTGGTGGAGGCGTTTGCCTCTTCGCCTGTCGGGCTCGCGGAGCGTCACGCGCTGCTTCACGGGCAACCGGCGGGAGAGCGTCGGGAAGAGGGGCGGATAATTTGCAGCTGCTTTAGCGTGGGGGAGAACCGCATTCGCGAAGCGATCGCAGCCGGCTGCTGTACGGCCGCCGCCCTGGGACAAACGTTGCGCTGCGGCACGAACTGCGGCTCCTGCCTGCCGGAGCTGAAATCGCTGACGGGGGAGCGTCAGGCGGGCTCCCGTTAACCAGGCCCCTCTTTGCCGCGGAGAGGGGTACTTCACTTATTCTGTAAATCTCACTTAAGGCTGCAAATTCTGCCAAATCGCGCTAAGGTATAACCTCATTCTCCGTGCGATATGGATCACATTTATACGTTGATGATCGTTGTCTTCCGCATTCGTCGTCTGCTGCTTCTCTCCCTCCTTCTTTCGGCGGGAGCTGTTTCTGGTGCGCCGGACTCCTTTCTTCAGCAGGCGCAAAACCCCTTTGATAACAACAGCGACGGGCTGCCCGATTTAGGGATGGCAACCTCCACCGATGAGACCGAAAAGCATCTGGCTGAAATGGCGAAAGCCTTCGGCGAAGCGAGCATGACCGATAATGGTCTTACCCCCGGCGAGCAGGCGCGGCAGTTTGCCTTAGGCAAGGTGCGCGATGCGATCAGCGGCGAAGTGAATGAGCAGATAGCCTCTTTGCTTTCGCCCTGGGGTAACGCCAGCGTCAACCTGCTGGTGGACCGGGAGGGAAATTTCACCGGCAGCCAGGGGAGCTGGTTTATCCCCTGGGAGGATAACAGCCGCTATCTCAACTGGAGCCAGCTGGGGCTGACGCAGCAAACCGACGGGCTGGTGGGAAATGCGGGCATCGGCCAGCGCTGGGTGGCGGGCAAGTGGCTGGTCGGCTACAACACCTTCTATGATTCCCTGCTGGATGACCACCTTCAGCGTGCCGGGCTGGGCGCTGAGGCGTGGGGCGAAAACCTGCGCCTGTCGGCCAATTACTACCACCCCCTGAACGGATGGGGCGACAGCTCTGCGACTCAGGACTGGCGCATGGCGCGTGGCTATGATGTGACCGCCAGCGCCTGGCTGCCGGGCTTTAACCATTTGAACACCAGCTTCAGCGTTGAGCAATATTTCGGCGACAACGTCGATCTCTTCCGCAGCGGCACGGGATACCACAATCCGGTGGCGGTTAATCTCGGTCTCAACTATACCCCGGTGCCGCTGTTCACCTTTACCGCCGCGCACAAGCAGGGGGAGAGCGGCGAAAGCCAGAACAACCTGGGAATGAAGATCAATTACCGCTTCGGCGTGCCGCTCAAAAAACAGCTCTCCGCCAGCGAGGTGGCGCTTACCCGTTCCCTGCGCGGGAGCCGCTACGATCCAACGGAGCGCAATAACCTCCCGGTCATGGAGTTCCGTCAGCGTAAAACGCTCTCTGTCTATCTGGCGACGCCGCCCTGGGATCTCCAGCCTGGCGAAACGGTGATGCTGAAGCTGCAGATCCATAGCACCCACGGTGTACGCGCGCTGCACTGGCAGGGCGATACTCAGGCGCTAAGCCTGACCGCGCCGGCGAAAGCCAACAGCAGCGAGGGCTGGAGCGTAATTATTCCTGCCTGGCAGGCAAACGAAGGGGCGAGCAATCGCTGGCATCTTTCGGTGGTAGTTGAGGATGAGAAGGGGCAGCGTGTCTCTTCCAATGAGATCACGCTTGCAGTGTCGCAGCCGGTGGGGCTCCTTCCGGAGAGCGACGACAGCGAGATGCAGCTGCCTGGAGAGTAATTAAAAAATACGCTCCTGATGGACCCAGACGGCGGCTTCGACGCGGGATTTCAGCTTCATCTTCTTCAGCATGTGTTTTACATGCACCTTCACCGTACTCTCGGTGATATCCAGACGGCGGGCGATCATTTTGTTAGGCAATCCCTGGGCGATAAGCTTCAGGATATCGCGCTCGCGCGGGGTCAGCTGGCTGACATCGCGATCGGAGGTGGCGCGGTTGGCGCGCAGGCTGGCCGCCAGCACCGGCGTGAGCGCATCGCTCAGCACCATTTCCCCTGCCGCCGCCTGCTGCAGCGCCTTGAGCAGATCTTCCGGCTCCATATCTTTCAGCAGATAGCCGTCCGCGCCGCGCTTGAGGGCGGTCACCACATCTTCTTCATGGTTCGAAACGCTAAAGACCACCACGCGCCCGGAGAGCGATTTCTCCCGCAGCTTGTCGAGGGTCTCCAGACCGTTCATACCGGGCATGTTGAGATCGAGCAGGATCAGATCGGGGTCGAGGGACTCGGCAAGCTCGATACCCTGTTCGCCATTGCTGGCTTCGCCGACCACAGTGATATCCTGCGCCATGCTGATAAGCTGTTTGACGCCGGTGCGCAGCATCGGGTGATCGTCGATTAACAGGATGGTTGCCGGTTCCGGGTTAGTCATGTTTTTCTCCTTGCACTATTGAAAGAGGCTTTTCGGGAATAAAAGTGACCACTACCTCGGTGCCGCCCGACTCTCTGCGGCGTACCTGGCAATCCCCGCGCAGGCTCTGGGCGCGGTCCCGCATAATGATTAAACCATAGTGGTTACTTCGTTCGGCGTTTTCCGGTACGCCGCGACCGTTATCGGTGACGATCAGTTTGACCTGATTCGCCTGCTGCGTCACGGTCACCGTCACGGCGGTGGCCTCGGCATGCTTCAGCACGTTGCTCAGCGCCTCCCGGGCAATTTGCAGCAGATGAATCGCCTGATGAGAGGGGACAAAGCGGGGCGGGAGCTGATAGTCGAGCCTCACGGGAAAGCCCAGCCGACCGCTGAACTCCTGACAGCTCGCCTCCAGCGCCGGACGCAGCCCCGGCTCGGTGAGCTGCAGCCGGAAGGTGGTCAGCAGCTCGCGCAGCTGCATCCAGGAAGTATTCAGTTCGTTGCGGATCTGACTTAACAGCTGCTTGCTGCCCTCGGAGAGAGCGTCGTCCTGCATCTGCAGGCAGCTTACCTGCATCTTCATGCAGGAGAGCGACTGGGCGATGGAGTCATGCAGCTCGCGGGCAATGGTGGCGCGCTCCTCCATAACTATCAGCTGCTGCTGTTTCTCCTGGTGGCGATCGAGGGCCAGCGTGGCGGTTAACTGCTCCACGAGCGTATCCACCAGCTGCTGCTGATCGTGGCTCAGATGCTTTCCGGAGGGGAGGGTGGCCAGCAGAATACCGTACTGGGTATGGCTGTCCGCCAGTCGCCACTTCAGCGTATTACCGGGGCTGGCTAGCGGCGGCAGGCCGCGCGGGCAGAGATGGCAGCCTTTATCATCGCAGGAGAGATCGGACTGGCAGGTAAACTCCTGATGATTCTTCTCATCTTCCACATCGTAGACCCGCAGCTCAATATCGTGCAGCAGCGTCAGATTTTGCAGACCGTTAAGCACCGGTGAAAGCCGCTCGCAGAGCGGAACCTGCATATGAAGCCGGCGATTGGCCTGCCAGAGAAAGGAGAGGATCTCATTTTTCTGTTCAAGCCCGGCGGTCTTTTCCTGTACCCGCTGCTCCAGCACCGCATAGCTTTGCGCCAGCTCGCCGGACATGTCATTCAGCGCCTGGCCGAGCATCGCCATCTCATTGCGACCGCTGATGTGCGCCCGCTGGGTAAAATCACGGGTGGTCACGGCGCGGGCGACCGCCAGAAGCTGCTGCCAGGGGCGTAACAGCCGGGCGCGCAGCCAGATAATCGTAAAGATAAAGAGCAGCCCCATCACCACCGCCAGGCAGCGATGAACCAGCACCACGCGCTTGACGCGAAGCTCAGTCGTATGATCAAAAGAGGAGACCAGGGTATCGATGCGCTTTACAAAGCGGGAGACATCCCCGGCGACCGCGTCCGGGTCGTGCGCCCGCTGTAGCGCAGGGGCCAGCTCCGCCTGCCAGTAGCCCTGCAGCGCCTGAAGCTGCGCCTGCTGCCCGTCGCGTCTGGCGGCCGTCGCCAGTTCGGGACTAAAGGCGGTGTTTTCCATCTCATCCAGCAGCGGTTTATCTTCGGCAGTGAGGGGGATGGCGGCCAGCAGACGATAGCTCTGCATACGCAGCGAGCCCGCTTTATTGATGGCGTGAGCGCTTCCCTGGATACCATGTACCAGCCAGCCAGAGATCGCCATGCCGGTCACGCCGATAGCGGTGGACAGCAGAACAATAAGCGCCAGCTGGTTAACCAGCGAAAGCGGTGAAAAGAGTCGTTTGAACATGATTAGCCGTGCTCCTGATTAGACCTGCCTCCAGGAATGGCGCTATTCTGGTGCATACCCCGGAGTATACCCATACCAACAAAGGATTACCTCTTAATTGCCAGAGGAGTAGCGCAGGGGAGGAGGCGAGACGTAACGGTATACAGTCGCGTGAAAAACCACACCTTTTTTACCGAAACTCCCTACTCACTAAGGATAAGTAGCCATTTTTTACCCTCAGGGCGTCAACTTTTCCTTTGATTTATATCAACTTACCGCCAGCTTAAAACCCTAATGTTTGCAGCATCATTCAAGAATCAGAGGTGTCTATGAGTCACTCATCCGCCCCGGAACGGGCAACTGGTGCTGTTATTACCGACTGGCGTCCTGAGGATCCGGCTTTCTGGGCGTCACGCGGTCACCGCGTGGCAAGCCGTAATCTGTGGATTTCTGTTCCATGTCTGCTGCTGGCGTTTTGCGTCTGGATGTTATTCAGCGCCGTTGCGGTTAACCTGCCGAAAGTCGGCTTCACCTTTACGACCGATCAGCTTTTCATGCTGACCGCCTTACCGGCACTCTCCGGCGCATTGCTGCGCGTGCCTTACGCATTTATGGTTCCGCTCTTTGGCGGACGCCGCTGGACCGCCTTCAGCACCGGCATCATGATTGTGCCGTGCGTCTGGCTGGGTTTTGCGGTACAGGATACCTCTACCCCCTTTAGCGTTTTCGTTATCATCTCCCTGCTCTGCGGCTTTGCTGGCGCAAACTTCGCTTCCAGCATGGCGAACATCAGCTTCTTCTTCCCGAAGGCGAAGCAGGGCGGTGCGCTGGGCATCAACGGCGGCCTGGGCAACATGGGCGTGAGCGTCATGCAGCTGATCGCACCGCTGGCCATCTCTGTCTCAATGTTCGCGATCTTTGGCGGTACGGGCGCTACGCTTCCGGACGGCTCCATGCTCTATCTGGAGAATGCGGCGTGGATCTGGGTACCGTTCCTAGTGATCTTCACCCTGGCGGCGTGGTTCTTTATGAACGATATCGCGGCCTCTAAAGCCTCCCTCAGCGAGCAGCTGCCGGTATTGAAACGCGCCCATCTCTGGATCATGGCGCTGCTTTACCTCGCGACCTTCGGCTCCTTTATCGGCTTCTCCGCCGGGTTTGCGATGCTCTCCAAAACCCAGTTCCCGGAGGTGCAGATCCTGCACTACGCCTTCTTTGGTCCGTTTATCGGCGCCCTGGCGCGCTCCATGGGTGGGATGATCTCCGACCGTCTGGGCGGGACCCGCGTCACGCTGGTTAACTTCGTGGTGATGGCGGTCTTCTGTGCGCTGCTGTTCCTGACGCTGCCGGTGAACGGGCAGGGCGGTAACTTCATCGCTTTCTTCGGCGTCTTTATGGTGCTGTTCCTGACTGCGGGGCTGGGTAGCGCCTCTACGTTCCAGATGATCTCCGTTATCTTCCGTAAGCTGACGATGGATCGCGTTAAGGCGCAGGGTGGTAGTGAAGAGCAGGCGATGCGTGAAGCGGCAACCGACACCGCGGCGGCGCTGGGCTTTATCTCCGCGATTGGCGCAATTGGCGGCTTCTTCATCCCTAAAGCGTTCGGTATTTCACTGGATCTCACCGGGTCACCGGCGGGGGCGATGAAAGTATTCCTGATCTTCTATATCGCCTGCGTGTTTATCACCTGGCTGGTATACGGTCGCAAGGCTAAAAAATAAGGCCTCATGACTTCTGGCGCGGCACTATGCCGCGCTTTTTCAGCTCTTTAATTAGTTACAACATACTATTGATTGAAACCCGGGAAGCACAACGATAAACCGCGATCGGGGTCGCATTGCAGGGTGTTCTACCCCTTAATACCTAAGATGTTAAAAATGGCTGCGTCATTTGTAGGATAAAATAAAAATATCCTTTTAAATCAGATAAATAATCAAAGTTTGATTATACCGCTTTGGTGGTAGCTCCTCTGTAACACTCAGTTACAGTCCCGGTCCGTCTTGATCGTTGTCAATTCTCACCATCTTTCATGGCGTTACCTTCGCTGCAAATCAGCAATGTCGATTTAGAGAGCCACAGGCTCCATACAGGAGATACCCGATGAGCAAATTTCTGGACAGGTTTCGCTACTTCAAGCAGAAGGGCGAAACCTTTGCCGATGGGCACGGCCAGGTACTGAATACCAACCGGGACTGGGAAGATGGATACCGTCAACGTTGGCAGCACGATAAGGTTGTTCGTTCCACCCATGGCGTAAACTGCACCGGCTCCTGTAGCTGGAAGATTTTCGTCAAAAATGGTCTGGTGACCTGGGAGATGCAGCAGACCGACTATCCGCGCACCCGCCCGGATATGCCGAACCATGAACCACGCGGCTGCCCGCGTGGGGCCAGCTACTCCTGGTATCTCTACAGCGCCAACCGCCTGAAATATCCTCTGATGCGTAAGCGCCTGATGAAGATGTGGCGTGAAGCGAAGGCGCAACACAGCGATCCGGTAGCCGCCTGGGCATCCATTATCGAAGACAGCGACAAAGCGAAAAGTTTTAAACAGGCGCGCGGTCGCGGCGGTTTCGTTCGCTCCTCCTGGCAGGAAGTGAATGAGCTGATCGCCGCATCGAACGTCTATACCGTTAAGACCTATGGTCCGGACCGCGTGGCGGGCTTCTCGCCTATCCCGGCCATGTCAATGGTCTCCTACGCTTCCGGCGCGCGCTATCTCTCCCTTATCGGCGGTACCTGTCTGAGCTTCTACGACTGGTATTGCGACCTGCCGCCGGCCTCTCCCCAGACCTGGGGCGAGCAGACCGACGTGCCGGAATCCGCCGACTGGTATAACTCCAGCTATATCATCGCCTGGGGTTCAAACGTACCGCAGACCCGTACCCCGGACGCCCACTTCTTTACCGAAGTGCGCTACAAAGGCACCAAGACCGTGGCGGTCACGCCGGACTACGCTGAAATCGCCAAGCTGTGCGATCTGTGGCTGGCGCCGAAGCAGGGCACCGACGCCGCGATGGCGCTGGCGATGGGCCACGTTATGCTGCGCGAGTTCCACCTGGATAAACCGAGCCAGTACTTTACCGATTACGTTCGCCGCTACACCGACATGCCGATGCTGGTGATGCTGGAAGAGCGCGACGGTTACTACGCGGCTGGCCGTATGCTGCGCGCTGCGGATCTGGTGGATGCGCTGGGTCAGGAAAATAACCCGGAGTGGAAAACCGTCGCCTTTAACAGCAACGGTGAGATGGTTGCGCCGAACGGCTCCATCGGCTTCCGTTGGGGTGAAAAAGGCAAGTGGAACCTGGAACAGCGTGATGCGGCTACCGGTGCGGAAACCGAGCTGCGCCTGAGCATGCTGGGCAGCCAGGATGAGATCGCCGAAGTAGGCTTCCCGTACTTTGGCGGCGAGGGGACGGAGCACTTCAACAAGGTTGAGCTGCAGAACGTCCTGATGCACAAGCTGCCGGTGAAACGTCTGCAGCTGGCGGATGGCTCTACCGCCCTGGTGACGACCGTTTACGACCTGACCCTGGCGAACTACGGCCTGGAGCGCGGTCTCAACGACGAAAACTGCGCCGCCAGCTACGATGAAGTTAAAGCCTACACCCCGGCGTGGGCGGAGCAGATCACCGGCGTGCCACGCGCGCAGATCACCCGTATCGCCCGTGAATTTGCCGATAATGCCGATAAAACGCACGGCCGTTCAATGATCATCGTGGGCGCCGGTCTGAACCACTGGTATCACCTCGATATGAACTACCGCGGCCTGATCAACATGCTGGTCTTCTGCGGCTGTATTGGTCAGAGCGGCGGCGGCTGGGCGCACTACGTGGGCCAGGAAAAACTGCGTCCGCAGACCGGCTGGCAGCCGCTGGCGTTTGCCCTCGACTGGCAGCGTCCGGCGCGTCACATGAACAGCACCTCTTACTTCTATAACCACTCCAGCCAGTGGCGCTACGAGACGGTGACCGCGCAGGAGCTGCTGTCGCCTATGGCGGATAAATCCCGCTACAGTGGCCATCTGATTGACTTCAACGTACGCGCCGAGCGCATGGGCTGGCTGCCGTCTGCGCCGCAGCTGGGCACTAACCCGCTGCGCATCGCCGAGGAGGCGAAAAAAGCAGGGATGACGCCGGTGGATTACACCGTCAAATCCCTGAAAGACGGCTCCATCCGTTTCGCGGCCGAACAGCCTGAGAACGGTAAAAACCATCCGCGTAACCTCTTTATCTGGCGCTCCAACCTGCTGGGCTCCTCCGGTAAAGGTCACGAGTACATGCTCAAATACCTGCTGGGTACCGAGAACGGGATTCAGGGTAAAGACCTCGGCAAGCAGGGCGGCGTTAAGCCTGAAGAGGTGGAGTGGGTTGATAACGGCCTCGACGGCAAGCTGGATCTGGTGGTGACGCTGGACTTCCGTCTGTCGAGCACCTGTCTCTACTCGGATATCGTGCTGCCGACCGCGACCTGGTATGAAAAAGACGATATGAATACCTCGGATATGCATCCGTTTATTCATCCGCTCTCCGCCGCCGTTGATCCGGCGTGGGAATCGAAGAGCGACTGGGAAATCTATAAAGGGATCGCGAAAAAATTCTCCGAAGTCTGCGTAGGGCATCTCGGCAAAGAGACCGACGTGGTAACGCTGCCGATTCAGCACGACTCTGCCGCTGAACTGGCGCAGCCGCTGGATGTGAAAGACTGGAAGAAGGGCGAATGCGACCTGATTCCGGGTAAAACCGCGCCGCATATTATTCCGGTTGAACGTGACTATCCGGCAACCTACGAGCGCTTTACCTCTATCGGCCCGCTGATGGAGAAAATCGGTAACGGCGGCAAAGGCATCGCCTGGAATACCCAGAGCGAAATGGATCTGCTGCGTAAGCTCAATTACACCAAAGCGGATGGCCCGGCCAAGGGTCAGCCGATGCTTAATACAGCGATCGACGCGGCAGAGATGATTCTCACCCTGGCGCCGGAAACCAATGGCCAGGTCGCGGTGAAAGCCTGGGCTGCCCTGAGCGAATTTACCGGGCGTGACCATACGCATCTGGCGAAGAATAAAGAAGAGGAGAAGATCCGCTTCCGCGATATTCAGGCCCAGCCGCGCAAAATTATCTCCAGCCCGACCTGGTCTGGCCTGGAAGATGAGCACGTCTCATACAACGCCGGTTACACCAACGTTCACGAGCTGATTCCGTGGCGCACCCTGTCGGGCCGTCAGTCGCTCTATCAGGATCACCAGTGGATGCGCGATTTCGGTGAAAGCCTGCTGGTTTACCGTCCGCCTATCGACACCCGTTCGGTGAAGGCAGTGATGGGCGTCAAATCCAACGGCAATCCGGAAAAAGCGCTCAACTTCCTGACGCCGCACCAGAAGTGGGGTATCCACTCCACCTACAGCGACAACCTGCTGATGCTGACCCTGTCGCGCGGCGGTCCGATTGTCTGGATGAGTGAGGCGGATGCTAAAGATCTGGGTATCGAAGATAACGACTGGATTGAAGTGTTCAACAGCAACGGTGCCCTGACCGCGCGTGCGGTGGTCAGCCAGCGTGTACCCGCCGGGATGACCATGATGTACCACGCGCAGGAGCGTATCGTGAACCTGCCGGGCTCTGAGATCACCCAGCAGCGCGGCGGTATCCATAACTCTGTGACCCGTATTACGCCGAAGCCGACCCACATGATCGGCGGCTATGCGCAGCTGGCCTACGGCTTTAACTACTACGGCACCGTCGGTTCCAACCGTGATGAGTTTGTTGTGGTTCGTAAGATGAAGAATATCAACTGGTTAGACGGCGAAGGTAATGACCAGGTACAGGAGAGCGTAAAATGAAAATTCGTTCACAAGTCGGCATGGTGCTGAATCTGGATAAGTGCATCGGCTGCCATACCTGTTCAGTGACCTGTAAAAACGTCTGGACCAGTCGCGAAGGGATGGAGTACGCCTGGTTCAATAACGTGGAAAGCAAGCCGGGTACCGGCTTCCCCACCGACTGGGAAAACCAGGAGAAGTGGAAGGGCGGCTGGATCCGTAAAATCAACGGCAAGCTGCAGCCGCGCATGGGTAACCGTGCGATGCTGCTCGGTAAAATCTTCGCTAACCCGCATCTGCCGGGCATCGACGATTACTACGAGCCGTTTGATTACGACTACCAGAACCTGCACAACGCACCGGAAAGCAAGCATCAGCCGATCGCCCGCCCGCGCTCGCTGATCACCGGCAAGCGCATGGATAAGATCACCAGCGGTCCGAACTGGGAAGAGATTCTGGGAGGCGAGTTTGAAAAACGCGCCAAAGACCAGAACTTCGAGAACATGCAGAAGGCGATGTATGGCCAGTTCGAAAACACCTTCATGATGTATCTGCCGCGCCTGTGCGAGCACTGCCTCAACCCGGCGTGCGTGGCGACCTGCCCAAGCGGTGCTATCTACAAGCGTGAAGAAGATGGCATCGTGCTGATCGACCAGGATAAGTGCCGCGGCTGGCGTATGTGCATTACCGGCTGCCCGTACAAAAAGATCTACTTCAACTGGAAGAGCGGTAAGTCTGAGAAGTGCATCTTCTGCTATCCGCGTATCGAGGCCGGCATGCCGACCGTCTGCTCGGAAAGCTGCGTAGGTCGTATCCGCTACCTCGGCGTGCTGCTGTATGACGCGGACGCGATTGAAAATGCGGCCAGCACCGAGAACGAGAAAGATCTCTATCAGCGTCAGCTGGATGTCTTCCTTGATCCGAACGATCCGCAAGTGATTGCGCAGGCGCTGAAAGATGGCGTTCCGCAGAGCGTAATTGACGCGGCCCAGCAGTCACCGGTTTACAAAATGGCGATGGACTGGAAGCTGGCGCTGCCGCTGCATCCGGAATACCGCACCCTGCCGATGGTCTGGTATGTGCCGCCTCTGTCTCCGATTCAGTCTGCTGCCGATGCGGGCGAACTGGGCAGCAACGGCATTCTGCCGAATGTGGAGAGCCTGCGTATCCCGGTGCAGTACCTGGCCAACCTGCTGACCGCAGGCGATACCCAGCCGGTGCTGCGCGCGCTGAAACGGATGCTGGCGATGCGTCACTTCAAACGCGCCGAAACCGTTGACGGCGTGAGCGATACCCGCGCGCTGGAAGAGGTCGGCCTGACCGAAGCGCAGGCCCAGGAGATGTATCGTTATCTGGCAATCGCTAACTACGAAGATCGCTTCGTGGTGCCGAGCAGCCACCGCGAACTGGCCCGTGAGGCGTTCCCGGAGAAAAACGGCTGTGGCTTTACCTTTGGCGACGGTTGCCATGGTTCAGATACTCATTTCAACCTGTTCAACAGCCGTCGCATCGACGCGGTGGATGTAACCAGCAAAACGGAGCCGCACCAATGATTGAACTCGTCATTGTTTCGCGCCTGCTCGAATATCCGGATGCTGCCCTGTGGCAGCATCAGCAGGAACTTTTCGACGCCCTCGCGGCGTCTGAAAATCTGGATAAAGAGGGTGCCCGCCAGCTGGACATTTTCCTGCGTGATCTGCTGAAGCAGGAGGTGCTGGATGCGCAGTCTGCCTACAGCGAACTCTTTGACCGCGGGCGCGCGACGTCGCTGCTGCTGTTTGAACACGTTCATGGCGAATCCCGCGATCGCGGGCAGGCGATGGTGGATCTGATGGCGCAGTATGAGCGCCACGGGCTGGTGCTCGACAGCCGTGAGCTGCCGGACCATCTGCCGCTCTATCTGGAATATCTGGCGCAACTGCCGCAGGAAGAAGCGCTGGGCGGGCTGAAAGATATCGCGCCGATCCTCGCGCTGCTGAGTGCCCGTTTGCAACAGCGCGAAAGCCGCTATGCGGTGCTGTTCGACCTGCTGCTGAAGCTGGCGAATACCGCTATTGACAGCGATAAGGTCGCGGAAAAGATCGCCGACGAAGCGCGCGACGATACTCCGCAGGCGCTGGATGCGGTCTGGGAAGAAGAGCAGGTTAAATTCTTCGCAGACCAGGGCTGCAGCGATTCGGACATTACCGCGCACCAGCGTCGTTTTGCCGGCGCCGTTGCCCCGCAATATTTGAATATCTCTACCGGAGGACAGCACTAATGCACTTCCTGAATATGTTCTTCTTTGATATCTATCCGTACATTGCGGGTTCGGTATTTTTAATTGGCAGCTGGCTGCGCTATGACTACGGCCAGTACACCTGGCGCGCCGCCTCCAGCCAGATGCTGGACCGCAAAGGGATGAACCTGGCCTCAAACCTGTTCCATATTGGTATCCTGGGTATTTTCGCCGGCCACTTCCTTGGCATGCTCACGCCTCACTGGATGTATGAGTCATTCCTGCCGATTGAAGTGAAGCAGAAAATGGCGATGATCGCCGGCGGCGCCTGCGGCGTGATGACGCTGGTGGGCGGGCTGCTGCTGCTGAAACGTCGTCTGTTCAGCCCGCGCGTGCGCGCCACCACCACCGGAGCGGACATCCTGATCCTCTCTCTGCTGATGGTGCAGTGCGCGCTCGGTCTGCTGACCATTCCGTTCTCGGCGCAGCATATGGACGGTAGCGAAATGATGAAACTGGTTGGCTGGGCCCAGTCAGTCGTGACCTTCCACGGCGGCGCATCTGAACATCTGGACGGCGTGGCGTTTGTGTTTCGCGTTCACCTGGTGCTGGGGATGACCCTGTTCCTGCTGTTCCCGTTCTCTCGTCTGGTACATATCTGGAGCGCGCCGGTGGAGTATCTGACGCGTAAATACCAGGTGGTACGCGCCCGCCGCTAATTCGTTGCTTTATTCCAGCCCCGCATCCGCGGGGTTTTTTTTATCCCGACGGGTTGTTTACAGCGGAAGTCGCTGTCAGATGCCGGGTGGCGGCTGCGCCTTACCCGGCCTACGGAATACATTTGTAGCCCCGGTAAGCGAAGCGCCCGCCGCTAATTCGTTGCTTCATTCCAGCCCCGCATCCGCGGGGTTTTTTTATCCCGTCTCGGGTTGTTTACCGCGGAAGACGCTGTCAGATGCCGGGTGGCGGCTGCGCCTTACCCGGCCTACGGAAGCATTTGTAGCCCCGGTAAGCGAAGCGCCACCGGGGAAAATAGCTGATCAATGTCGACCGAAATTTTCCGGGCAGAACGTAAGTAAACTGAGATGACTAAGCTAAGGAGATATCAGAAAGATGGTGGTGGGGGAAGGATGACTCGGCTGCGCCTCGCCCTTCGGGTCGTTGCCTGCGGCAACGCTTTCTCGCTACGCTCGAATCGAACCTTAGTCGAAGCTTCTCAGCCTTCCCCTTCCGGGCAGAACGTAAGCAAACTGAGATGACTAAGCTAAGGAGATATCAGGAAGATGGTGGTGGGGGAAGGATTCGAACCTTCGAAGTCGATGACGGCAGATTTACAGTCTGCTCCCTTTGGCCGCTCGGGAACCCCACCAGGGGTAAAATTTTTGAGGTAAAGCTGAGAAATGGTGGTAGAGGAAGGATTATTCGTCGCTTCGCTCCTCACCCTTCGGGCCGTTGCTTTCAGCAACGTTTTCTCGCTTTCGCGAGAGTCGAACCTTAATCGAAGGTTCTCACCCTTCCCCGACTGGCGCCTTTTTCAGGATTGCCGGTCGGTGTTACTGCGTCACCGCAGTGAATAATGGTGGTGGGGGAAGGATTCGAACCTTCGAAGTCGATGACGGCAGATTTACAGTCTGCTCCCTTTGGCCGCTCGGGAACCCCACCACGGGGTAATGCTTATTACTGGCCTGCTTCCTTGCGGGAAGCGGGGCGCATCATATCAAATGACGCGCCGCTGTAAAGCTTTCCTTGAGAAAAATGAATCGTTTGGCTGCTTTTTATCCGCAAAGATGGAAAGCTAATCAATTCATTTACAATGAATTAAAGAATAATCGTCCTGTTGCCATAGACGAACACGCGCTGGGCCAACACCTGATAGAGCGCGCGGCTTAACACATTCTTTTCAACATCGCGTCCGGCGCGCATCATATCTTCGGCGGTATAGGTGTGATCCACATGAATCACATCCTGCATGATGATCGGCCCTTCATCCAGATTGTCGTTAACGTAGTGCGCCGTGGCGCCAATAATCTTCACGCCGCGCTCGTAGGCCTGATGGTAGGGACGTGCGCCAATAAAGGCGGGAAGGAACGAGTGGTGAATGTTGATAATCTTGTTCGGGAAACGGGCCACGAATGACGGCGTCAATACGCGCATATATTTCGCCAGCACCACGTAGTCAGGATTATGCGCCTCTATCGCCTGCGCCATCAGCGCATCATGTTCCTCGCGGGTATGGCCTTCATGGCTGACCAGTTCGAACGGAATATCAAAACGCTCCACCAGCGTGCGCAGGGTGTCGTGGTTACCAATCACCGCGGCGATTTCTACATCCAGCCCGCCATAGTTGGCCTTCATTAACAAATCACCCAGGCAATGCGCCTCTTTGGTAACCAGAATCACCACCCGGCGACGGCCCGCCGGGTTCAGCTCCCGCACGGAACCTTCCGGCAACGCGCCGTCCAGATCCGCCAGCAGAGTCGCGTCGTTAAAAATTCCTTCCAGTTCGGTGCGCATAAAGAAGCGACCAGTGCGGTGATCGACAAACTCGTTGTTCTGCACGATGTTCAGCTCGTGCTTGTAGCAAATATTGGTAATACGGGCGATCAGACCTTTCTGGTCCGGGCAAATGGTACGCAGTACTTTGCGTTGTAGTGATTGCATCGCGAGGAGATCCTGTTGAGTGTTTACTAATGTCTGTGGTGAGGCTTTACTGCCCGCAACACTTTTTAAATTTTTTACCTGAGCCGCAGGGGCAGGGATCGTTTCGGCCAAACTGGGGACGTGTACCATCAATATAGTACCACTCTCCCTGTTCCTGTAAGAACCGGGAGCGTTCGATAATAGCGCCCGGTTTTCCCTCTTCGCTATAACGCGCGACGAAGCTGACAAAACCCTCCTGCGCGTGGCTGCCGGGGGCGGTCTCATAGACCGTCAGCCCCAGCCATTGGGTGCGGGCGAATCCCGCTTCGATATCCTGGCGAAAATCGGCCGCATGGCATGAGGGGTGCCAGGTTTTGATAAGGTAGTCTGCGTCTTTCATCACAAAAGCAGTGTATCGGGAGCGCATAAGGTGTGACGGATCGGGCGCAACCTGCGCGCCAGTAAGATATCGCTGGCAACATAGGCTATAATCCGAGGCGCTACCACAGGGGCAAAGTTGAGACACGATTCGCTTCCTGGAACAAAAAAATTAACGCTGTAACACGTCTGGGTGGCACTATGTTAACTGAGCGGTAGCTATCATGCTACGCCCGGAATCCAGGGGAAGTTAAACAGGGATAATGAGAAAGGTCAAAATTGGTTTGGCGCTTGGTTCTGGTGCGGCCCGGGGATGGTCGCACATTGGGGTGATTACCGCCCTCCAGCGGCTGGGTGTCGAAATTGATATTGTTGCAGGGTGTTCAATTGGTTCGCTGGTTGGCTCCGCCTTTGCGTGCGGAAAAATGGCGGAGCTCGAAACGTGGGTACGTTCCTTTCGCTACTGGGATGTGCTCCGTCTGATGGATCTCTCCTGGCGGCGCGGCGGTCTGCTGCGTGGCGAGCGAGTCTTTAACCATTTCCGGCGTGTCATGCCGTACAGCGATTTCAGCGATTGCCAGATTCCGTTCGGAGCTGTGGCAACCAATCTCAGTACGGGCAGGGAGCTGTGGTTCACCGAAGGCGATATTCACCTGGCGGTCCGTGCCTCCTGCAGTATTCCTGGCCTGATGGCCCCGGTACCCCATAATGGTTATTGGCTGGTTGATGGGGGTGTGGTAAACCCTGTTCCCATTTCTCTGACCCGCGCAATGGGAGCCGATATCGTCATTGCAGTCGATTTGCAGCATGACGCCCACCTGCAGCAACAAGATTTAATGCCAGTCAATATCCACAATGAAAAGGCGGACGCGGGTAAGCGCGCCTGGCATGCCCGTCTACGCGAACGTCTGGGGCGTTCGGTCGCACGACAGAGCCGTGCGGCGCCCGCGGCGATGGAGATCATGACCACCTCCATTCAGGTACTTGAAAACCGCCTGAAACGCAATCGTATGGCGGGAGACCCGCCAGATATTCTGATTCAGCCATTTTGCCCACAAATCTCGACGCTTGATTTTCACCGTGCCGAAGCGGCGATCGCCGCCGGTACTCTCGCAGTTGAGAAAAAAATGAATGAATTGTTACCCTTGGTGCGAACAAGCGTGTAAGCACCCTTTTGATTACTTCAGCAAAATCTGACAGGCGATAGTTGCAATAGCATGCCACTATTTATCTATCGTCAGCCAGGGGAGAGACCATGACGCAGCCATTAACCGGAAAACAGATTTTGATTGTTGAAGACGAGCCCGTTTTCCGCTCGCTGCTGGATTCGTGGTTAACCTCGCTCGGTGCGTCCACGTCGCTTGCCCAGGATGGGCTTGAGGCGCTGGAAAAGATGAGCGGTATTACCATGGATCTGATCATTTGCGATTTGGCTATGCCACGAATGAATGGACTCAAATTCGTTGAGCGGGTGCGAAACGAAGGCGATCAAACGCCAATACTGGTGATTTCGGCTACCGAAAATATGGCTGATATTGCCAAGGCGCTACGCCTCGGTGTACAGGATGTCCTGTTGAAACCGGTAAAAGATTTAAATCGCCTGAAGGAAACGGTATTTGCCTGCCTCTATCCGAACATGTTCAATTCGCGTGTGGAAGAGGAGGAGCGTCTTTTTCAGGACTGGGACGCGCTGGTGAGTAACCCCAACGCCGCGTCGAAGCTTTTACAAGAGCTGCAGCCGCCGGTTCAGCAGATAATTTCCCATTGCCGGGTAAATTACCGTCAGCTTGTCGCCGCCGATCAGCCTGGTCTGGTCCTGGATATCGCACCTTTATCTGATGACGATCTGGCATTTTATTGTCTGGACGTTACGCGAGCGGGAGATAACGGCGTTCTGGCGGCTTTATTATTACGTGCCCTGTTTAATGGATTACTGCAGGAGCAATTGTCGCATCAGGGACAACGCCTGCCTGAACTGGGCAGTTTGTTAAAGCAGGTCAACCATCTTTTCCGCCAGGCCAATTTACCGGGTCAATTCCCACTGTTAGTAGGGTATTACCACAGCGGTTTAAAAAATCTTATCCTGGTTTCAGCTGGGCTTAACGCTACGCTTAATACCGGGGAGCACCATATTCAGGTCAGTAACGGTGTTCCGCTCGGTACGTTAGGTACCGCCTATTTGAATCAAATAAGCCACCGCTGCGACTCCTGGCAGTGCCAAATTTGGGGTACGGGTGGTCGCTTGCGCTTAATGTTGTCCACAGAATAAGCAAATGAATCACCATCAACAGATAGCTTTACCCGAGTTATCCTCGGGATGCTACTATCATTAGAAGATTCATTCGTATTTATCCTAATTCATCGATAGCGCACCCTTTTCGGACCCGGTTTAGCCGGGGGGGCTGATATACTCAATGCGTTATTAAATGTAAAAAAGTTCAAAACTTGAACAGTTCAGGAGAATTTCAATGGCTGCCCTAAATTCAAAAGTGAGAAAGGCCGTTATCCCGGTAGCGGGATTAGGAACGAGAATGCTGCCGGCCACCAAGGCTATTCCAAAAGAGATGCTGCCGCTGGTGGATAAGCCATTAATCCAGTATGTGGTCAATGAGTGTATTGCCGCAGGCATTACCGAAATTGTGCTGGTTACGCATTCATCCAAAAACTCTATCGAAAACCATTTCGATACCAGTTTTGAACTTGAAGCTATGCTGGAAAAACGCGTTAAACGTCAGCTGCTGGAAGAAGTGCAGTCTATCTGTCCGCCGCATGTCACTATTATGCAGGTACGTCAGGGACTGGCGAAAGGGCTGGGGCACGCAGTGCTGTGCGCACACCCGGTAGTGGGTAACGAGCCTGTCGCCGTCATCCTGCCGGATGTGATCCTCGATGAATACGAATCCGATCTCTCTCAGGATAACCTCGCAGAGATGATTAAACGCTTTGATGAAACGGGCAGCAGCCAGATCATGGTTGAACCGGTCGCCGACGTGACCGCCTATGGCGTTGTCGACTGCAAGGGCGTCCCGCTGCAGCCGGGTGAAAGCGTGCCGATGGTTGGCGTAGTGGAAAAACCGAAAGCGAATGCCGCCCCGTCTAATCTCGCTGTGGTGGGTCGTTACGTTCTGAGCGCAGAAATCTGGCCGCTGCTGGCAAAAACGCCTCCGGGAGCCGGGGATGAAATCCAGCTGACCGACGCGATCGATATGCTCATCGAAAAGGAAACCGTCGAAGCCTATCATATGAAAGGCAAGAGCCATGACTGCGGTAATAAGCTCGGTTATATGCAGGCTTTTGTGGAATATGGTATTCGCCATAATACGCTGGGTGAAGAATTTAAGGCATGGCTCAAGGAAAGCATGGGTATTAAAAGCTAACCCTGTGCCATGAACGATAAACCGGTGATAGCGTGCTACACCGGTTTTTTTGTGCCCGCAGAAGGCGCGTAAGAGGTTTTGTAAGGAAAGTTCAGCCGCGCCGGGATATATATGTCAGGTTGTGAATAGATGCTTCGTCTCAACCCAGGCAAAAAAAATCCCGCATTAAGCGGGATTTTTTAAGACAGAGCGGATGAGGGGAGATTAATCTTTAATCAGAAAATCTTCCAGCTGTTTGCCTTGCTCATCCATCGCTTTCTTGATTACTGCCGGAGTACGGCCCTGGCCGGTCCAGGTTTTAGTTTCGCCATTTTCGTCAACGTAGCTATATTTAGCCGGACGCGCAGCGCGTTTTGCTTTAGTACCGGTTTTAGCAGCAGCCATGCTGTTCAGCAATTCGTTAGGATCGATACCGTCAGCGATCAGCATTTCACGATATTGCTGCAGTTTGCGAGTACGCTCTTCGATTTCAGCAGCTGCGGCGCTTTCTTCTTCGCGACGTTCATTAACGACGACTTCTAATTTTTCCAGCATTTCTTCAAGCGTTTCGAGGGTGCATTCTCTTGCCTGCGCACGAAGAGTACGGATGTTGTTCAGAATTTTAAGTGCTTCGCTCATTGTAGTAATCTCAAACTTATAATGGGGGTGGTTTGTTGACCTAATAATAGAGCGATAAAAACAGATGTGCAATAGCCCGGAATGTAATTAATTCAAAAAGTATCCTCTATTAAGGATTAATATTAATTACGTTAACTTAAATTCTAAGTTCAGAACTGCGCCTCTGATAACACCTGGCGGGGCATAATCTGATGCCGTTGTGTTTGTTTTTGTGACAAATCCCGCAGCTTATTTAGTTTCTATGGATAAATATCAACCCGTAGTATTACCCCTGCAAAACTTCAGAGAATGGCGCAATCTTTTATAGATTCTGATTTTTACCTCATTAATGAGCATTATAAAAAGAGGTACGTTGCCGCATGCCGTGAGGATACAAAACGCGGTAAAAAAGAAAGTTACTCCCTGTTTTTTAATGCCATTTTTTGATGCGCATATATGGTTGCGACAGCAGATTCAGCCGGTTACAGCGGTGGACCCGGCTGTTCATATGACAAAATATGGTACACTCCCGTCATGGGAATATTACACGTTGATAAGGGTGTACCAGGCCAATGGCTCAACTTTATTTTTACTACTCCGCAATGAATGCAGGGAAGTCTACCGCCTTGCTGCAATCTTCATATAATTACCAGGAAAGGGGGATGCGTACGGTGGTTTACACCGCGGAGATCGACGATCGCTTCGGCGCCGGTAAGGTCAGCTCGCGTATCGGTCTATCTTCGCCTGCAAAGCTCTATAACCCGCAAACCGACCTCCTGGAGGATATCCGTGCGGAGAACGCCCGCAACCCCGTACACTGCGTTCTGGTGGACGAGAGCCAGTTTCTGACCCGTGAACAGGTCTATGCGCTATCTGAGGTGGTCGATAATCTGGATATCCCCGTACTTTGCTATGGGTTGCGTACTGATTTTCGCGGGGAGCTCTTTTTAGGCAGTCAGTATCTGCTCGCCTGGTCAGATAAACTTGTCGAATTAAAAACGATCTGTTTCTGTGGGCGTAAGGCCAGCATGGTGCTGCGCCTCGATCAGACTGGCAAGCCGTTTGCGGAAGGGGAGCAGGTGGTTATCGGCGGCAACGAGCGTTATGTTTCAGTCTGCCGTAAACATTACAAGGAGGCGCTGGCCGTCGGCTCTCTCGCGGCCCTGCAGGAGCCTGTGCGGGTATAAGTCATTCACCGGAAATATGCAGCCATAAAAAAACCCGCCAGCGGCGGGTTTTTTACAGAAGCGTCAATTAAGCGTTTTTCTTCGCTTTCTTCTCAGCTTTTACCGGTGCCTCAACGTTAGCGACTGCGGCTTCACCTTCACGATATTCACGACCGTAGTAGGTATCCAGCAGAATCTGCTTCAGCTCGGCGATCAGCGGGTAGCGCGGGTTAGCGCCGGTGCACTGGTCATCGAAAGCATCTTCAGAGAGCTTGTCAACGTGGGCCAGGAAGTCAGCTTCCTGCACGCCTGCTTCGCGGATAGATTTCGGAATACCCAGCTCAGCTTTCAGGCTTTCCAGCCAGGCCAGCAGTCGTTCGATCTTCGCTGCGGTGCGGTCGCCCGGCTGGCTCAGACCCAGATGGTCAGCGATTTCTGCATAACGACGACGTGCCTGCGGACGGTCATACTGGCTGAAAGCCGTCTGTTTGGTCGGGTTGTCGTTGGCGTTATAACGGATAACGTTGCTGATCAGCAGGGCGTTCGCCAGGCCATGCGGAATATGGAACTGAGAGCCCAGCTTGTGCGCCATAGAGTGGCAAACACCGAGGAAGGCGTTCGCAAACGCAATACCTGCGATAGTGGCTGCACTGTGTACACGCTCACGCGCTACCGGGTTTTTCGACCCTTCGTTATAGGATGCCGGCAGGTTTTCTTTCAGCAGTTTCAGCGCCTGCAGAGCCTGGCCATCAGAAAATTCAGACGCCAGCACGGAAACGTAAGCTTCCAGCGCGTGGGTTACCGCATCCAGACCACCGAACGCACACAGCGATTTCGGCATATCCATTACCAGGTTAGCATCGACAATCGCCATATCCGGGGTCAGAGCATAATCCGCCAGCGGATATTTCTGACCGGTGGCGTCGTCGGTAACTACCGCGAACGGAGTCACTTCAGAACCGGTACCGGAGGTGGTGGTGACCGCGATCATTTTCGCCTTCACGCCCATTTTCGGGAACTTGTAGATACGTTTACGGATATCCATAAAGCGCAGCGCCAGCTCTTCGAAGTGGGTTTCCGGGTGCTCATACATGACCCACATGATTTTCGCCGCATCCATCGGGGAGCCGCCGCCCAGCGCGATGATAACGTCTGGTTTGAAGGAGTTCGCCAGTTCAGCGCCCTTACGAACAACGCTCAGGGTTGGGTCTGCTTCAACTTCAAAGAAGACTTCAGTTTCAACGCCAGCCGCTTTCAGTACAGAGGTGATCTGGTCTGCATAGCCGTTGTTGAACAGGAAACGGTCGGTAACGATAAGCGCACGTTTGTGGCCGTCAGTAATCACTTCATCCAGTGCGATTGGCAGGGAACCGCGACGGAAGTAGATGGATTTCGGAAGTTTGTGCCACAACATGTTTTCAGCTCGCTTAGCAACGGTTTTCTTGTTGATAAGGTGTTTAGGACCCACGTTTTCAGAGATGGAGTTACCACCCCAGGAACCACAACCCAGCGTCAGGGAAGGGGCGAGTTTAAAGTTGTAGAGGTCACCGATACCACCCTGAGAAGCCGGGGTGTTGATCAGGATACGGGCAGTTTTCATCATCTGACCGAAGTAAGCCACGCGCTCTGGCTGGTTGTCCTGATCGGTATAGAGGCAAGAGGTATGACCGATACCGCCCATAGCAACCAGTTTTTCCGCTTTTTCGACCGCGTCTTCGAAATCTTTCGCGCGGTACATAGCCAGCGTCGGAGAGAGTTTTTCGTGGGCAAACGGCTCGCTTTCATCAACGACGTTAACTTCACCAATCAGGATCTTGGTGGAAGCTGGCACGGAGAAACCTGCCAGTTCTGCGATTTTATACGCCGGCTGACCTACGATAGCCGCGTTCAACGCGCCGTTTTTCAGGATCACATCCTGAACCGCTTTCAACTGCTGACCCTGCAGCATGTAGCCGCCATGGCTGGCGAAACGTTCGCGTACGGCGTCGTAAACGGAATCCACAACAACCACGGACTGCTCGGACGCGCAGATTACGCCGTTGTCGAAGGTTTTAGACATCAGCACGGATGCGACAGCGCGCTTGATATCTGCGGTTTCGTCGATAACAACCGGGGTGTTACCTGCACCTACGCCGATTGCTGGTTTACCGGAGCTGTATGCCGCTTTAACCATGCCAGGACCACCGGTCGCCAGGATCAGGTTAATGTCCGGGTGGTGCATCAGTGCGTTAGAGAGCTCAACGGAAGGCTGATCGATCCAGCCAATCAGATCTTTCGGCGCGCCGGCAGCGATCGCGGCCTGCAGAACGATATCTGCGGCTTTGTTGGTCGCTTCTTTTGCACGCGGATGCGGAGAGAAGATGATCGCGTTACGGGTTTTCAGGCTGATCAGCGATTTGAAGATAGCGGTGGAGGTTGGGTTAGTGGTCGGAACGATACCGCAAATGATGCCGATAGGTTCTGCAATGGTAATGGTACCAAAAGTGTCGTCTTCAGACAGCACGCCACAGGTTTTCTCATCTTTGTAGGCGTTGTAGATATACTCAGAAGCAAAGTGGTTTTTGATCACTTTATCTTCAACGATACCCATGCCGGATTCGGCAACGGCCATTTTAGCGAGAGGGATGCGAGCATCTGCGGCAGCCAGAGCGGCAGCGCGGAAGATTTTATCAACCTGTTCTTGGGTGAAATTGGCATATTCACGCTGGGCCTTTTTGACGCGCTCGACAAGTGCGTTAAGTTCAGCGACGTTAGTAACAGCCATAATGCTCTCCTGATAATGTTTAAACTCTTTTAGTAAACCAGCGATCGATACGACAACATTACATTATAGACAGAGGCGGTAGCCCTTGCGTAACCCTCATAAAAACAGTGGGTTACTATCTTGCTCTGCAACCTGCTTAACGCTAATTTACTAAAAGAGCCTTATCCTGGCATCATCCTTTTTTGATAGGGGACGCTCCCCGGTACGACACTCAGGTTACTCACTTCTGAGTACGAAAATCATGATCTGAATCAATTTATACCAAAGCTGATACCTTTCAGCAGCCATATTCTGGACAATATTTTCAAGTGTTAAATAATTACAAAAGTAATGGAGCCGGAAAATGCATTGCGTATACAAATAATTAACACATTTTCTTAACAAGGTGTTAAAGCAGATTTCTGGTGAACTGTTCTGATAAAAAGCGTATTGTCAGCACGGTTTTCTTCTTTTTATCCATTTTCTTCGGCATGGTGATTTGCGGAGCTGATTGTGACCCCTGTGCTCTTTGACGTTTCAACCTATTTTAAGTTCTTTATTGGGTTATTCGCCCTGGTTAACCCGGTCGGTATCATCCCGGTCTTTATTAGCATGACCAGCTACCAGACTGCTGTAGCCAGAAACAAAACGAACCTGACGGCCAACCTGTCGGTAGCGATTATTCTTCTCACCTCGCTCTTTCTCGGCGACTCCATTCTGCAAATCTTTGGCATCTCTATCGATTCATTTCGTATCGCCGGCGGCATTCTGGTGGTGACGATTGCGATGTCGATGATCAGCGGTAAGCTGGGGGAAGATAAACAGAACAAACAGGAAAAATCAGAGACGGCGATTCGCGAAAGCGTTGGCGTTGTGCCGCTGGCTTTGCCGCTGATGGCCGGGCCGGGCGCAATAAGCTCTACCATCGTCTGGGGTACCCGTTACCATACATGGGGTCATCTGCTGGGTTTCTCCGTTGCGATTGCGCTTTTTGCTCTCTGCTGCTGGGGATTATTTCGTATCGCGCCGTGGCTGGTGCGCCTGTTAGGGCAGACCGGCATTAACGTGATTACCCGTATCATGGGTCTGTTGCTCATGGCGCTCGGCATCGAATTTATCGTCACCGGGATAAAAAGCATTTTTCCGGGATTGCTGACATAAGCGTTTCGTATGAAAGAGCGGGGCCCCTGGCCACGTTCTTTCATGTGAATATCACAATTTCATATAAATTAAGTTGAATTTTTCTCCATCTATAATGAAATCCGCTAATAAAAATTAAGCGTTTATTTTCAGCCAGTTACCTTTCTTCTCAGTCTCTCTTTGCGCCGATTCCGTGCGCCATCTCTGTTATTTTATTCACATTATACTCTTGGGCTTGCTGTGCGATTACTGAAATGATATTAGTAATTTCAACATTCGCCCAGATGAATGTGCTAAATAATAACCAAATGTTAAATTTTTGTACAAAAACCAGTCGATGAGCCTGCTTGCAGGTGTTGTCGGGGAAAAGGGGACAGCTTTTTCTATACCGCCTTGAATCAACTTGGTTTTTTAATAGACTGCCCGTTTTACGGGGTACGCCTCACGCGGCCGGACCTCTCTTTAAAAGAGAATTGCTTAACAAATTTGCAAATTGTATTGGCGCGCATTTCGGCCATTTGATACTTTCCGGCGTGATATTTAGCAAGCGCATTTTAGCGAATGAGAATTATTTTCAAATAATAATGCTCGATAAGATCATTACACGTGTCTCAAACAGGGGAGGCGCGTCACGAATCGACGCAAGGTGGCCGGACGAGTCGCCAGTAATATATAAAGTCGGTGATAGCAAGCAGTACCCACCTGACAGCAGCATAAACTCCTGCGTTGCTCAGGTCCCGCAAGGGAAATTAAACAGGCTGGCTGTAAAGCCAGTAATTATAATGAGTGGAGTATCAACACAATGTCCATCATCACAAAAAAAAGTCTGGTAGCAGCGGGGATTTTAACTGCGCTAATCGCGGGCAACGCGGCAATGGCTGCCGACGTGCCTGCCGGTGTTCAGCTGGCCGAGAAGCAAACGCTGGTTCGTAATAACGGTGCTGAGGTTCAGTCTCTGGATCCGCACAAGATTGAAGGGGTGCCGGAGTCCAACATCAGCCGCGATCTCTTTGAAGGTCTGCTGGTGAGTGACGTTGACGGTCATCCTGCGCCAGGCGTAGCGGAAAAATGGGAAAATAAAGATTTTAAAGTCTGGACTTTCCATTTACGTAAAGATGCAAAATGGTCGGACGGCTCGCCCGTTACCGCCCAGGATTTCGTATATAGCTGGCAGCGTCTGGCGGATCCTAATACCGCTTCGCCTTATGCGAGCTATCTGCAATATGGTCATATTGCCAATATCGACGATATTATCGCCGGTAAAAAACCGATTACCGATCTGGGCGTGAAAGCGATCGACGCCAATACCCTGGAAGTGACGCTGACCGAGCCGGTACCCTATTTCTACAAGCTGCTGGTTCACCCGTCTGTCTCCCCGGTACCCAAAGCCACGGTGGAGAAATTTGGCGATAAGTGGACCCAGCCTGCCAATATCGTCACCAACGGCGCTTATAAACTGAAAGCATGGGTGGTGAACGAGCGTATCGATCTGGAGCGTAACCCCCAGTACTGGGATAACGCGAAAACGGTTATCAATCAGGTAACCTATCTGCCTATCTCCTCCGAAGTGACGGATGTTAACCGCTACCGCAGCGGTGAAATCGACATGACCTATAACAACATGCCGATTGAGCTCTTCCAGAAGCTGAAAAAAGAGATCCCTAAAGAGGTGCATGTCGATCCTTATCTCTGCACCTACTATTACGAAATCAACAACCAGAAAGCGCCGTTCACCGATGTACGCGTACGTACCGCGCTGAAGCTCGCTCTGGATCGCGACATTATCGTCAACAAGGTGAAAAACCAGGGCGATCTGCCAGCCTACAGTTACACCCCGCCTTATACCGATGGCGCTAAGCTGACCGAGCCGGAGTGGTTCAAATGGTCGCAGGAAAAACGTAATGAAGAGGCGAAAAAATTGCTGGCCGAAGCGGGTTATACCGCAGATAAGCCGCTGACCTTCAGCCTGCTTTACAACACCTCCGATCTGCATAAAAAACTGGCTATTGCCGTCGCCTCTATCTGGAAGAAAAACCTGGGCGTAAACGTGAAGCTGGAGAACCAGGAGTGGAAAACCTTCCTCGACAGCCGCCATCAGGGTACCTTTGATGTGGCGCGTGCGGGCTGGTGTGCCGACTATAACGAGCCGACCTCCTTCCTGAACACCATGCTGAGCGACAGCTCGAACAACACCGCGCACTATAAGAGCGCCGAGTTTGACAAGCTGATCGGTGATACATTGAAAATCACTGACGAAGCGCAGCGCAGCGAACTTTACAATAAAGCTGAACAGCAGCTCGATAAAGACTCTGCGATCGTGCCGGTTTACTATTATGTCAACGCCCGCCTGGTTAAGCCATGGGTAGGTGGATATACCGGTAAAGACCCGATGGATAATATCTCTGTTAAGAACTTGTATATTATCAAGCATTAATGGCAATAAGTGAGGCAGGCTCGCCTGCCTCACTGTGTCTAACCCTCGTCATACTATATAGGCACACGCCAGAAGGTACGGGCAATGTTGAAATTTATCCTACGTCGCTGTCTTGAAGCGATACCTACGCTCTTTATTCTGATTACCATCTCTTTCTTTATGATGCGTCTCGCCCCGGGGAGTCCTTTTACCGGTGAACGTACGCTGCCGCCTGAAGTTATGGCGAATATCGAAGCGAAATATCATCTGAACGATCCCATTACCACGCAATACTTCAATTATCTGAAGCAGCTTGCACACGGTGATTTTGGACCGTCCTTTAAATATAAAGACTATTCCGTAAACGATCTGGTGGCTTCCAGCTTCCCCGTTTCGGCGAAATTAGGCGCTGCGGCCTTTATTCTGGCGGTGGTGCTTGGCGTGAGCGCAGGGGTTATCGCCGCGCTTAAGCAAAATACCAAATGGGACTACACCGTCATGGGCGTGGCGATGACGGGGGTAGTGATACCCAGCTTCGTTGTCGCTCCGCTGCTGGTGATGATCTTCGCCATTACGCTGAAATGGCTACCCGGCGGCGGCTGGAACGGTGGGGCGCTGAAGTTCATGATCCTGCCGATGGTGGCGCTCTCCCTGGCCTATATCGCCAGCATCGCGCGTATTACCCGCGGTTCAATGATAGAGGTGCTGCACTCCAACTTCATCCGTACCGCGCGGGCGAAAGGGTTGCCGATGCGCCGTATCATCTTCCGCCATGCGCTGAAACCCGCGCTGCTGCCGGTTCTCTCATATATGGGGCCAGCGTTCGTGGGGATCATCACCGGTTCTATGGTTATTGAAACCATCTACGGTCTGCCGGGCATTGGTCAGCTGTTCGTTAACGGCGCGCTCAACCGCGACTACTCGCTGGTGCTGAGCCTGACTATCCTCGTCGGCGCGCTGACGATCCTGTTTAACGCTATTGTCGATGTGCTCTATGCCGTTATCGACCCTAAAATTCGCTACTAGCGCCGGAGTACGCCATGATGTTGAGTAAAAAAAGCAGCGAGGCGCTGGAAAACTTCAGTGAAAAGCTGGAAGTGGAAGGGCGTAGCCTCTGGCAGGATGCCCGCCGTCGCTTTATGCATAACCGGGCGGCGGTCGCCAGCCTGGTCGTGTTAATCATTATTGCCCTGTTTGTAACGCTGGCGCCGATGCTCTCCCAGTTCACCTATTTCGATACCGACTGGGGCATGATGTCCAGCGCACCGGACAGGGAATCGGGTCACTATTTCGGCACCGACTCGTCCGGGCGCGACCTGCTGGTTCGCGTGGCGATTGGCGGTCGCATCTCCCTGATGGTGGGGATCGCCGCAGCGCTGGTCGCGGTGATTGTCGGCACGCTCTACGGTTCACTCTCCGGCTATCTGGGCGGGAAGGTAGACTCGGTGATGATGCGCATGCTGGAGATCCTGAACTCCTTCCCGTTTATGTTCTTCGTCATTCTGCTGGTGACCTTCTTTGGCCAGAACATCCTGCTGATTTTTGTGGCGATCGGCATGGTCTCCTGGCTGGATATGGCGCGTATCGTGCGCGGCCAGACCCTCAGCCTGAAGCGCAAAGAGTTTATCGAGGCGGCCCAGGTGGGCGGCGTCTCCACCGCCAGCATTGTGGTGCGTCATATCGTCCCGAACGTGCTGGGTGTGGTTGTGGTTTACGCCTCTCTGCTGGTGCCGAGCATGATCCTCTTTGAATCCTTCCTGAGCTTCTTAGGTCTGGGCACCCAGGAGCCGCTGAGCAGCTGGGGCGCGCTGCTGAGTGATGGCGCGAACTCGATGGAAGTATCGCCGTGGCTGCTGCTCTTCCCGGCGGGTTTCCTGGTGGTAACCCTGTTCTGTTTCAACTTTATCGGCGATGGCCTGCGTGATGCCCTCGATCCGAAAGACCGTTAAGGAGTGGTGCCATGACAATTATTGACACGGCGATGGCGCCTCAGGCGCAACAGCAGAGCGACGTTCTGCTGAACGTAAAAGATCTGCGCGTGACGTTTAAAACCCCTGACGGTGATGTGACGGCTGTTAACGATCTTAATTTCAGCCTGCGGGCAGGCGAGACGCTGGGGATCGTTGGCGAGTCAGGTTCCGGCAAGTCGCAAACCGCCTTCGCGCTGATGGGGCTGCTGGCGCAGAATGGCCGGATTGGCGGTTCTGCCACGTTTAACGGTCGGGAGATTCTGAATCTGGCTGAGCCCGAGCTGAATAAGCTGCGCGCCGAGCAGATCTCGATGATTTTCCAGGACCCGATGACCTCCCTGAACCCTTATATGCGTGTGGGCGAACAGCTGATGGAAGTGCTGATGCTGCACAAGGGCATGGGCAAAGGCGAGGCGTTTGAAGAGTCGGTCCGCATGCTGGACGCGGTAAAAATGCCGGAGGCGCGCAAGCGTATGCGTATGTATCCGCATGAGTTTTCCGGCGGGATGCGCCAGCGCGTAATGATCGCGATGGCGCTGCTCTGTCGGCCTAAGCTGCTGATTGCCGATGAACCGACCACCGCGCTGGATGTGACCGTTCAGGCGCAGATCATGACGCTTCTTAACGAGCTGAAGCGTGAATTTAACACCGCTATCATCATGATCACCCATGACCTCGGCGTCGTGGCCGGGATTTGCGACAAGGTGCTGGTGATGTATGCCGGGCGGACCATGGAGTATGGTCAGGCGCGCGATGTCTTTTATCATCCGGCTCACCCGTACTCTATCGGCCTGCTCAACGCGGTGCCGCGCCTGGATGCGGAAGGGGAGTCGCTGCTGACCATCCCGGGCAACCCGCCAAACCTGCTCCGTCTGCCGAAAGGCTGTCCGTTCCAGCCGCGCTGCCCGCACGCGATGGAGATTTGTAACAGCGCGCCGCCGCTGGATGAATTTGCCCCAGGCCGCCTGCGAGCCTGCTATAAGCCGCTGGAGGATCTGGTATGAACGCTATAGATGAAAAACGCAACGTACTGCTGGAAATTGCCGATCTGAAGGTCCACTTCGACATCAAAGATGGCAAACAGTGGTTCTGGCAACCGCCGAAAACGTTAAAAGCGGTGGATGGCGTCACGCTGCGCCTCTATGAGGGGGAAACGCTGGGCGTGGTGGGCGAATCGGGTTGCGGCAAATCGACCTTTGCCCGCGCGATTATCGGGCTGGTGAAAGCCAGCGGCGGTAAAGTCGCATGGCTTGGTAAAGATCTGCTGGGGATGAAGCCGGACGAGTGGCGCGACGTGCGCAGCGACATCCAGATGATTTTCCAGGATCCGCTGGCCTCATTAAACCCGCGTATGACCATCGGCGAAATCATCGCGGAGCCGCTGCGCACCTACCATCCGAAGATGCCGCGTCAGGAGGTTCGCGAGCGGGTTAAAGTGATGATGATGAAGGTGGGGCTGCTGCCAAACCTCGTCAACCGCTATCCGCACGAGTTCTCCGGCGGTCAGTGCCAGCGTATCGGTATCGCGCGGGCGCTGATTCTGGAGCCGAAGCTGATTATCTGCGACGAGCCGGTCTCCGCACTGGATGTCTCTATTCAGGCGCAGGTCGTCAACCTGCTGCAAAAACTGCAGCGTGAGATGGGGCTGTCGCTAATCTTTATCGCCCACGACCTGGCGGTAGTGAAGCACATCTCCGATCGCGTGCTGGTGATGTATCTGGGTCACGCGGTGGAGCTGGGCACCTATGACGAGGTCTACCATAACCCGCTGCATCCTTACACCCGGGCGCTGATGTCGGCAGTGCCGATCCCGGACCCGGATCTGGAGAAGCATAAGACCATTCAGCTGCTGGAAGGGGAGCTTCCTTCGCCTATCAACCCGCCGTCGGGCTGCGTGTTTCGTACCCGTTGTCCCATGGCAGGCCCGGAGTGCGCGCAGACCCGGCCGGTGCTGGAGGGCAGCTTCCGCCATGCGGTTTCCTGTCTCAAGGTAGACCCTTTATAATCGCAAGGGCTGACATGATGTCAGCCCTTACTTTTTGCGAGGTTAATGTGTCTTTTACGATCTCATCCGTTCGCCGCCGGCTGTATCATCTGCTGTTCGATCTTAATACGCCTTCCGGCCGCCGCTTTGAAGGGCTCTGCGGCCTCTTCGCCCTGCTGAGCGTGGTGATTATTTTTGTCGAGTCGGGTTTAGGTACGCAATACCATCTGACCTTCGACGAGTGGCATCTATTTGTCTGGCTGGAGCTGGGAGTAACGCTGATATTCACGATGGAATATCTGCTGCGGGCCTTCTGCTGGCCGAACCCCAGGGCATATGTTTTCAGCTTTTGGGGGATTATCGATCTGGCCACTATTCTGCCGCTGTACGTGATGTGGTTGTGGCCGGAGATTAGCCTGAGCTACGTCTTTGCCTGGCGGGCGATGCGCGCCATTCGCGTGCTGCGTATCCTGAAACTGCTGCGCTTTATGCCGTCGCTGCGGGTCTTCTGGCAGGCGATCCTCAGCGCCCGCCACCAGCTCATCATCTTTTATTCGTTTATCGCCATCGTGATGATTATTTTCGGCGCCCTGATGTATCTGATAGAAGGGCCGAAATATGGTTTCACCACCCTTAACGCGTCGGTCTACTGGGCAATTGTGACGGTGACTACGGTGGGGTATGGCGATATTACGCCCCACACGCCGCTCGGACGTATTGTGGCTTCGGTGCTCATTTTGATCGGCTATTCCGTGATCGCCATTCCGACAGGGTTAATTACCACCCATATGAGTAGCGCTTTTCAGAATCGCCAGTTGCGTAAATGTACGAACTGCCAGCAGGCGGGGCATGAACATAGCGCACGGTTCTGCAACCACTGCGGTACGCGTTTGCCCTGAGGGGAGAGTGCCGGGCGCGGGCCCGGCGAAAGGCTTATTCGCGCCAGAGAATATGGCAGAGCTTGTGATCTTTTTCCCGGCACAGCAGCACACGGGCAAAGATATCGTTGATCTCTCCGCCGTCGGTGTCGGCAAGGCCAATCACCACTTCCGAGAAAAAGTCGGGGTTGAGGTCGAAGTCGACATGCTCGCTCCAGTCTTCGGAGGGATCGAAAAGCTCGGCGCCGCCACGCTCTTCAAACTGAAGATTAAAGAGGATCACATCCGCCGGATCGAGATTATCCACGGCGAGTTCGAGAAAAATATCATAAGCCTGCTCGAGCGTTTCATCCTCGGTCAGGCGGTTGTTCAGATCCATTTCCATGATGACTACCTGTTAAACATCGTTGGGCACGTTTTACAGCAACGGACTAAAGAAGTAAAACAGTCGTTCTGCAATTCGTTGCCAGAGAGGACGTTTCATCCATAGCCGCGCATCCAGCAGGCGGGAGCGGGAGATATAATCATCCTGAACGGCCGCCAGATCGCCGCCAAATCCGGCGTCGTCAATCACCAGCGTAATTTCAAAATTGAGCCAGAGGCTGCGCATATCGAGATTGACGGTGCCCACCAGACTCAGCTCACCATCCACCAGCACGCTCTTGGTGTGCAGCAGGCCCCCTTCGAACTGGTAAATTTTTACCCCCGCGGCCAGCAGTTCGCTAAAGAATGCCCGGCTCGCCCAGCCCACCAGCACCGAATCGTTTTTACGCGGCAGGATAATGCTGACATCCACACCGCGCTGCGCGGCGGTACAGATCGCATGCAGCAGATCGTCGCTCGGCACGAAGTAGGGGGTTGTCATGATCAGATATTCACGGGCCGAGTAGGCGGCGGTAAGCAACGCCTGATGAATAAGATCCTCCGGGAAGCCCGGCCCCGAAGCAATGGTGTGGATGGTATGGCCGCTCGCCTCCTCGAAGGGCATGATATTCGCATCGGGAGGCGGCGGAAGGATCCGTTTTCCGGTCTCGATTTCCCAGTCGCAGGAGTAGACAATTCCCATCGAGGTCGCGACCGGCCCTTCCATACGCGCCATCAGATCCACCCACTGGCCCACGCCCGCCTCCTGCTTAAAGAAGCGAGGATCGACCAGGTTCATGCTGCCGGTATAGGCGATGTAGTTATCGATCAGCACCATTTTACGGTGCTGGCGCAGGTCCATGCGGCGCAGAAAAACGCGCAGCAGATTAACCTTCAGCGCCTCCACCACTTCTATGCCCGCATTGCGCATCATGGCGGCCCAGGGGCTGCGGAAAAAGGCGACGCTGCCCGCGGAATCGAGCATCAGACGGCAGTGGATCCCCCGGCGCGCGGCGGCCATCAGGGATTCAGCTACCTGATCAGCCATCCCGCCGGGCTGCCAGATGTAAAACACCATCTCGATATTGTGACGCGCCAGCTGAATATCGCGGATCAGCGCCTGCATTACGTCGTCGGAATCGGTCAGCAGCTGTAGCTGGTTGCCTTTCACGCCGCCAATACCCTGACGCCGTTCGCAAAGCTTAAACAGCGAGGTGGCGACGCTGCTATTCTCCTGCGCAAAAATATGGTGGCACGATTTAAGATCGTTAAGCCATTTGGCGGTGGAGGGCCACATGGCGCGCGCCCGCTCGGCACGCCGCTTGCCGAGATGCAGTTCACCAACGGAGAGATAGGCGACGATACCCACCAGCGGGAGAATATAGATGATCAGGAGCCAGGCCATGGCGGAGGGAACGGCTCTGCGCTTCATCAGGATGCGAAGCGTCACCCCCGCAATGAGTAGCCAGTATCCCAGAATGACCAGCCAACTCACCACGGTGTAGAAGGTCGTCATAAAAAATCCTTTTGAAAGCGTATTGTTATGAGTTTACGCATCCCGCTTCATCTGGCAAATAAAAACGGCAGATAAAAGCGCTGGTATGTGGGCGCAGGGGATCTATAATGAGGCCTCTGTTAAGGAAAGAGTTGTAGACATGAAGCGCAGTAGAACTGAAGTCGGGCGCTGGCGCATGTTGCGACAAATGAGCCGCCGAAAAGCCCGCTGGCTTGAAGCCCAATCCCGCCGCAATATACGTATCCACGCCATCAGAAAATGTGGACAGAGTCGTCACCGCAACGCGCTGGTGTTTGCCGTGTACGATCTATGAAAAAGGGCACCGTTAGCGGTGCCTGTTGTTTATTAGCATGCTAATATTCTTAACATCTCCGTTTCGTTTTTCCTGTATAATCAGCGCAAACCCTTCACAGAAATTAACAATGAATCCATACGTTTGGGTCGTAATTGCGCTTTTAGCCATGGATGCGCTGCGCGAACTGATGGGAATGCCCTCTCTCTTTGCGCTTATAAATGAATTGTTATACTGGCTGCTATTTTGGTTACATCAATAGAACCTTTTCCGGAAACGTTTTATGCATACAATAGCGTCAGGCAGCAGTACCGTTACGCGTAATAAAGGAGAAAAACGTGTTAGCTGAATATGGCGTGATGAATTTCTGGACCTACGTGGTCGGCGCTATTTTTATTGTTCTGGTTCCGGGACCCAACACGCTGTTTGTTCTGAAAACAGGTATAGGCCACGGCGTCAAAAAAGGTTATCTGGCGGCGCTTGGGGTCTGGATGGGCGATGCGGTGCTGATGTTTCTGGCCTGGGCTGGCGTTGCGGCGCTGATTCAAACCACGCCGCTCCTGTTTCATACCGTCAAATACCTGGGCGCCCTCTATCTGCTCTGGCTTGGCGGTAAAATTCTCTGGTCGATGGCGCGAAACCGCGACCAGCAGGCGGGGGGCGTGGAGCCTGCCAGCGCGATTATGAAACGCTCGCTGGTATTAAGTCTCACCAACCCGAAGGCAATTCTCTTTTATGTCTCGTTTTTTGTGCAGTTTATAGACGTTAACGCCCGCGGTACCGGCGTCGCGTTTTTAATTCTGGCAACCACGCTTGAGCTTATCAGCGTGCTGTATATGAGCTTTCTCATCTTCTCCGGCGCGTTTGTTACCCGCTATCTGAAAAGCCGTAAAAAACTCGCCAGACTGGGCAACGGGCTGATCGGTTTGCTGTTCGTGGGATTTGCGGCGCGTCTCGCCACGCTGCACTAGAGAGGGCAGGCCAGTCAGTAAAACCCCTGACTGGCCATGTTCAGACGGTTTTTACAACCCTTTCTTATCCATCAGCAGCGCCAGATCCACCAGGCGGTTCGAGAAACCCCACTCATTGTCATACCACGCCAGAATCTTGACCATGTTTCCGCCAATCACCAGCGTGGAGAGGCCGTCGATAATGGATGAGCGCGGGTCGCCCTGATAGTCGCTGGAGACCAGCGGTTCGTCGCTGTAGCCCAGAATCCCCTTCAAAGGCCCGCTGGCGGCAGCCTGACGGAAGGCCTCATTCACCTCTTCGGCAGTGACATTTCGGCTCAGCGTCACCGTCAGATCCACAATCGATACAACCGGCACCGGCACGCGCAGGGAGTACCCGGTCAGCTTGCCTTCGAGAGCGGGGATGACTTTCCCCAGCGCCTTCGCCGCGCCGCTGGAGTAAGGGACAATCGACAGGGCCGCTGCACGCGCGCCGCGCAGATCTTTCTCGGGCTGATCGTGCAGCGCCTGGCTGTTGGTATAGGCGTGGGTCGTGTTCATCAGCCCGTGTTCAATGCCAAACTGTTGATGCAGCACCTGGGCCGCCGGTGCCAGCCCGTTAGTGGTGCAGCTTCCGTTACTGACAACCGCGTGCTGCGCCGGATCGTACAGTTCGTGATTCACTCCCATCACCACCGTCAGATCGTCATTCTTCCCCGGCGCGGAGATGATGACGCGCTTCGCGCCGCCGCGGGTGATATGCACCGCCGCTTTCTCACGCTCGGTGAAGAACCCGGTGGCTTCAATTACCACCTCGACGCCTGCCTCTTTCCATGGAATATTTGCCGGGTCGCGTTCGCTAAATACCGTGATGCGCTCGCCGTCGACCTGCAGCGCGCCATCCGCCGCCTCTACAGGCACCGGCAGCGTGCCGAGCAGGGAATCATACTTAAGCAGATGGGCGAGGGTCTTGCTGTCCGTCAGATCGTTAATGGCCACAATCTGCAGATCCGGGTTGCCCAGCGCCGCGCGCAGAAAATTACGTCCGATACGGCCGAAACCGTTAATACCGACCTTAACCATAATGCACTCCTTATCTCTGTTGTCTGGAGTTACTCTAGGCTTCAGGCCATATGGCGTAAATGACAAAAAAGGATCAGATTAAGCCATCTTGCGGCAGTGAAAGCGCTGGCGGTATTCCCCCGGGGTGAGATGGAGCTGCTTTTCAAAAACGCGGCGCAGGTTAACGCTGGTTCCAAACCCGCTTTTCCCGGCGATAAGCTCCAGCGAATCATGCGTCTGCTCCAGGAGCTGCCGGGCGGCGGCCAGACGCGCCTCGGTGACATAACGGGCCGGAGAGACGCCGGCGTCACGGGTAAACACGCGGGTGAAGTTACGGGGACTCATGGCGACGCGTTCGGCCAGCTTCTCGACGCACAAATCGGCGGTGAGGTTCTGCAGGATCCAGCTTTGCAGCTCGCTGATGGGGCCAGTCGTGCCGGACTGCAGCAGGTTATAGCGGCTGAACTGCAGCTGCCCGCCGGGACGCCTGAGATACATCACCATATCCTGCGCCACATCGCGGGCGAGGGAAAATCCGTAATCCTCTTCCACCAGGGCCAGCGTCAGGTCGAACCCGGAACTGACGCCTCCTGAGGTCCAGATGTGACCATCCTGAATATAGAGCGGGCCGCCTTCGACCCTGATTGTTGGATAGTGTGCCTGCATCGTCTCCAGCAGCCGCCAGTGGGTTGTCGCCCGCCGCCCGTCGAGTAATCCGGCCTGAGCCAGCAGCATCGCGCCCCCGCAGACAGAGACGATCCGGCGCGCGTGGGGAGCGGCAAGGTGCAGCCAGTCCACCACGGCAGTGCTCTCCTGCTCGTTCATGCCACGTCCGGTAATGATGATGGTGTCGAGCGGTTCGCGCGGATCCAGCTGCGGCAGGCGATAGTCCGCCAGCAGGTTTAAGCCGGACTGGCCGTGGATCACCTGATGGGGCTGGGTAGTGGCGATAATGATGTGATAGCAAGGGTGAGAAAGGCCTTCCGGGTGCAGCCGGTTGGCCTGCATCAGAATGTCGGCGATACCGGCGGCTTCGAACAGCATGCCGCCGTCAGGAACGATAATCAGGATCTTTTTCATGTCCTGAAAAGTACCTTTATCGAAAAATAAGTCAAGCCGCAGGAGAGGGGGCCGCCTCTTGCGCGCTGACCTTTTTCATCGGAATCACGGCGATAATCAACGCTCCCAGCACCAGGAAACCGGCCACCATAAAGATCCCGGCGTTGAAGTTCCCCGTGACATCTTTCATCCAGCCCATCAGCAGCGGGCCGAGCGCTGCGCCGGTCATCCCGGTAGCGTTAATTACCGCGATACCCACCGCCCGTGCACGCAGGGAGATATAGCGATCCGGCGTAGTCCAGAAGATAACCATGGCCGCAAACGCCCCCGCTGAAGCCATGACAATCCCGGCAAACTGCCATAGCGGGTTGGTGCTGGTGGCGGTCATTATCCAGCCCGCCGCGGCGAACAGATAAGGCAGCAGCGTGTGTACCTTACGTTCGTTCAGGCGGTCGGAACGTTTACTCCACCAGACCATCGCGACAATGGTACAGACCTGGGGAATAGCGCTCAGAATACCGATAGTGACGTTGCTGCTGTTTTCGTTGAAGCTGCGCAAAATCAGCGGCGTCCAGACGCTGAGCGCGCTGAGGGTATTGGTCAGACAAAAATAGGCAACGGTGTAGAGAATGATAATCGGGGTAAATAGCTCCCGCGCCATGCTGCGCGGGGGCAGGGCAGCGGTGCTGGCTGCCCGCTGCGAGTTTTGCAGCGCCACTTTATCCGCTTCCAGCATCTCATTCAGGCAGGCTTTATCATCTTCGGTCAGCCATTTGGCCTTCGCCGGACTGTCGTCCAGCCAGAACCAGACCACCAGCCCCAGCAGCACCGAAGGGAATCCTTCCAGCAGGAACAGCCACTGCCAGCCTTTGAGATTCAGCAGTCCGTCCATATTGAGAATGTAGCCGGAGGCGAGCGAACCCAGCGCCATGGTCACCGGCATGGCAATCATAAACAGGGCGTTGGCACGGGCGCGGTAGTGCGCCGGGAACCAGTAGGTTAAATAGAGCAGTAACCCTGGCAGGAAACCAGCTTCGGCAATCCCCACCAGCATGCGCAACACGTAAAGGCTGTTTGGCCCGGTGGCGAACATGGTGGCGGTAGAGGCAATACCCCAGACCACCATCAGAATGGCAATCCAGCGGCGCGCGCCGACGATACTCAGCATGACGTTACTGGGGATGCCGCAAATCACATACATCACATAAAACAGCGTGGTTGCGAGACCAAACATGGTGCTGGTTAGCCCCAGATCTTTGCCCATTGTCAGGCCGGCAAAGCCGATGTTAATGCGATCGAGGTAGGAGAAAACAAACAGAATAAATAAAAAGACGATTAAACGCCGGAACAGTTTTTTAATGACGGCTTGCTGACGCGGATCCAGAGGCGGTTGAGCAGGAGGTGCGTTCATGAAAAGCTCCACATTGCGATTTTTAGTATGAGGGTGCAGGTCGGCTAAACGTATAGAAAATAGCCAGTGGCTTCGTCAAATTAATGTTCTAAAAATGATACGTAATTGTTATTTGGATAGCATTTATGAATCATATTGCGATCGGGATCGCTTCTCCCGGTTGGCAGGCGGCGGAAACCCTCCCCGGGCGCGCATGTTGTTATAGCGGTCACAGATTCGCAGGGTATAATCGTTTATCAGCCGCCTGTTTTTGGTAAGGAAACGCATGAGTACCCCAAATAAAACCACTGACGATCGGGCATCTGCGCCTGGCTTTCATCGGGAAGATTTTCCCTTTTACTGGATCGTCAACGTCCACGCACGCTATATGCAAATTATGGAAATCTCACTCAAAAAAGCCCAGCTGGATGTCTCAGGCTTTCGGGTGCTGATGGTGACCCACCAGTATGGTAAGGCCAGCATTTCGCAGATCGCGGAATATGCCATGGCAAAGATGCCCACCGTCACCAAAATTGTCGGCAGGCTGCGTGAAGATGGACTTGTCACCACCGCCAGCAGCGAGCATGACGCCCGGGTAACGGAGGTGATGCTTACCGACGCGGGACGACAAAAAGTGGAAGAGGCGATGGCCCAGGCGAGCAAAGTTTTTGAGAAAGGCTTTAAAGGAATGACCAGCAGCCAGGTGGCAAAAATGAACCTCTCCCTGTCCAAAGTGCTCGACAACCTGAACGAGCTTTAAGGCAAAACAGCCGAATGACAAATTTGTGAACCGCGTAGACCTTTCCGCTAATTCTTTGTTATTTATCTGCTTTTTCTAACCTGTCGCGATGGGCCATCATCGCGCACTCCCACTGCCATTCGCTCTGTTTTACGTTATTTTTCATCATCATGAATAATTAACCATGCTTACATAATGGTTAATAAGATGTTGCTTGAGCGTAAAATTAACGTGAAATATTACTTGAATATTCATCTAATTCTTCCATGATTGACCTGACGTTAGTCAGGATAAAAAAAGAGCAATAATGCTCAGCCTGAATTTGATTCATTTTTTCTGGTGAAGGTATCAATCATGAAGCCAGTACGCAAGAGCAATGGTTTTGTCGAGCAGTTTACACTCGGCGAGGGGGATCTCCGCTTCGCGGTGAAAGACACGCTGGATGTTGCCGGATACCGCACCCGGGCAGGCTGTCCGGCGCTGGCAACCGTACCGGTGGCAGAGCGCCATGCCGGGGTCGTCGCCACCCTGCTGGAGGCGCGCTGCCTGCTGGTCGGTAAAACCACGCTGCATGAACTGGCTTTCGGCGTTACCGGCATCAATCCTCGCTGCGGCACGCCGGTCAATCCGCGTTATCCCTCCCTGATCCCGGGCGGCTCCTCCAGCGGGTCGGCGGCGGTGGTTGCCTCTGGCGAGGTGGATTTCGCCCTCGGCACCGATACGGGCGGCTCCGTGCGAATGCCTGCCGCCTGCTGCGGCATTATCGGGCTGAAACCGGGCTTTGGCGTGTTAAGCCGTCATGGCGTCATGCCTGAAGAGAGCTCGCTTGATTGCGTCGGCGTGTTCACCCGGGATGCGGCCATGCTACGCGACGTGGTGACCCGGCTGGCGATCCCCGTCGGCGAACCGCTCGACGCATTGCCCCCCATGGCCTGCGTGCTGGCGGCTGAGCCAGAGATTGACGCCTGCATTCTCGAATTTCTTGCACAGGCAGGATGTTCCCCCCAGGAAACGACGCTTGCTTTGCTGGAGGAGGCGCACCGCGCGGGGCTCACCCTCATTAGCCATGAAAACTGGCGTGCATCAGGCCCGCTTCTCGCCACCAGTCTGGTGTCGGCGGATGTGGCTTTACGCATCCGTGCCGGCGCAGACATTACCCCTGCCGCGTTACGCCAGGCAGAACAGACGCGTATCGCTTTTACCGCCGGGGTGGATGCCTTACTCGATAAGACGCCGCTGCTGGCGATGGCGACGCTGCCGGAGCTGCCGCCCACCTTGCAGGAGGCGAAGGAGCCGCTAAGCGTGGTCAACCTGACGCGTCTGGTTCGCCCCTTTAACCTCAGCGGCCACCCGGCGCTGACGCTGCCCGTCGGCGAAATCGACGGGCGTCCGGTGGCGCTGCAGCTTATCGCCCGCAAGGGTCATGACGGGTTGCTGGTGCAGGCCGCCGAGTGGCTCTTGTCGCGACGACGTCACTAGCCCTCACATTTCTGTTTTCACCCTGAAGATTCAGTGAGTTCGACTCATTGCGGCTTCGCTCGTCCTGACGCGCGCCGCTGATAACTATCCGGAGGATGCTATGTCTGCCGTACCTGTTCGTGAGGCGCTGGTTCCGCTGCTGAGTGAGGTGGCTAAACGCAGCCATGAATTTGAGCATCAGCGTCATATCTCCGACGACGTGATCGCCCGCTTCAAGGAGGCGGGAGTCTACCGCGCCCTGGTGCCCCGGATGTACGGCGGCGACGAATGTTCCCCGGCGCAGTTTTGCGAGCTGATTGAACAGATCTCCACCGCCGACGGCTCGGCCGGCTGGGTGGCAAGCTTTGGCATGAGCCCGTTCTACCTCGGCGCGCTTGCGCCAGACACCCTGAAGGAACTCTGGCGCGACGGGCCTGACGTGGTCTTTGCCGGGGGGATCTTTCCGACGCAAAAAGCGCAGCAGGCCGATGGTGGCTATCGCGTCAGCGGACGCTGGAGCTTCGCCAGCGGCAGCATGGGAGCGTCGGTGCTGGGCGTTGGCATCCTGCCGGAGGGCGATCAGCCCCTGCCGCGTATGGCGGTACTGCCAAGAGCCAGCGTGCAGATCGATCCGGTCTGGGACACCGTCGGGCTGGCGGGCACCGGCAGCCACGACCTGGTGGTTAACGACGCGTTCGTGCCGCATGAGTGGACCTTTGTGCGCGGCGGAGCGCTGAATCTGGAAGGGCCGCTTTACCGCTACCCGGTGCTCTCGCTTGCCACGCAGGTGCTCTCCGTGGTGGCGCTGGGGGTGGCGCGCGCCGCGCTCAACGAAATCTACGCCATTGCCCATCGTCAGCAGTCGGTCACCGGCGCGCCGGGGCTGGCTGAACGCCCGCAGGCGCAGATGCAGATCGCCCGTTGCGAAGCCGAACTGCGATCGGCCCGGGCCTGGTTTTATGAGGCGATTGACGAGGTCTGGCAGCGGTTGCTGGCGGGAGACGACCCGAACTGCGAGCAGATCAACGCCTTACGGCTTTCCTCTACGCATGTCACCCGCGTGGCCGCTGAGGTGGCGCGTCAGGCCCTGGCGCTGAACGGCATGGGGGGCGTCACCATGACCAGCCCGCTACAACGCTATGTTCGCGACACGATGGTGATTACCCAACATGCCTTTATGGGCGACCTCTCGTACCTCAATGCCGGGACGGTCTTTTTTGGCGGCAAACCGCTGCCAGGTTACCTGTGATTTTTAACGAAAGGAGTAACAGATGAGCCAGTCAACGACCTTACGCGTGCTGTTTTGCATCGGCGTTAACCAGAATTTTTTCGATGCCAGCGCGGCAGAAGCTAAACAGGTGTGGGCCGCCTTCGGGGTGATGATGAAAGGCATCGAGGAGACGCCGGGCATTCGCGTCATCGGCAATATGGACGACGACCAGCTGATGGTCGGGCCATCCACCGCCGCGCCGTGGACTACCTACGTGCTGGCGGATGCCGAGCGCCTGGAAAACGTGGCGGCGGTCTGCAACCTGTTCCGCACCACGCCGGTGGGCGACAGCGGAAGCAGACTATGGAAGTACTGCAAAATCGAAGCCCGCGTGGGCCGCGAACTGATTATTCAGAGCTGACCATGAACGCCCGGGATGCGCTGCGCCTGCAGCAACTCGAAGAATACCAGGCCGCACGTCTCTGCATCAGCCACTACATGCACCTGTGCGACCGGCTCGACACGCCGGAAATAGTGCAGGCCATTGGCGCGCTCTTTACCGCCAATGCCTGCTGGGAAGGGGTGGGTGAACCTTACGCCACTCGTCTCGGTCGCCACCAGGGGCGAGAGGCAATTATGACCATGATGGCGGGATATGTGCGAAAGCCCGCGCACTTTGCCATGAACGCCCATTTTCTCTGTTCAGAGGCGCTATGGCACGAGCCGGACGGGCAGCTTAAAGGCCGCTGGCTGATGTTACAGACCTCGGCGTTCAGCGCGGGCGGCGCCCATCTGAACGCCGCTGAAATTGAGGTCACCTTTACACCCGGGGAGCCCGGGATGGTGATGGCGCATTTCACGACCCGCAACCTCTTCAGCAGGCCGGTTGACCACTGGCAGGCGGCAGATGCCTTACCCGTACCGGATAAAAATTGACTGGCAGGAGACTGGATATGCAGTGCGAGCAACACATCAGCGTGAAAAACATCGACACCGTGCCGTCACGCACAGAAATCGCGGCGCTGGTCCAGCGTGACCGGGTCCACACCTCGCTCTACACCTCGGAGACGCTGTTCCGCCTTGAGCTGGAGAGAATTTTCAGCAAAACCTGGGTCTGGGTGGCGCACACCAGCGAAATCCCGGAGAGCGGCAGCTTTAAAACGACCGAGATCGGCACCCAGCCGGTGATCGTGGTGCGCGACCGTAAAGGCAACGTCCATACGCTGCTGAACCGCTGTCGCCACCGTGCGGCGACGGTGTGCGAGCATCGCAGCGGCAAAACCAACAGTTTTGTTTGCCCCTATCACGGCTGGGGCTACGCGCTGGACGGCAGCCTGCGCGGCGTCCCGCATCCGGAAAGTTACGCTGACCAGCTGGAGAAAGGGGAGCTGGGGCTGGTGTCGCTGCGCACCGAGCAGTACGCCGGAATGATCTTCGCCACCTTTAACGAGCAGATTGAACCGCTGGAGGATTTTCTCGGCGCGGCCAAAAAGTGGATGGATCTCTTTATGAAACAGGGGGCGGGCTATCCGATCAAAACCGGACCGGCGCACCGTTTCCGCTTCCCGGGCAACTGGAAAATCCAGCTGGAAAACACCACCGACGGCTATCACTTCCCGGTGGTCCACCGCTCGTTCTTAAGCTCCGTGGATAAGCAGACCGAAGAGATGCTCAACTTCGTTGACGGCAGCGGCTACGTCGAAGATTTAGGCAACGGACACAGCGTAATGGTGATGATCCCTGAGCTGGTGGATCTCGAAGCCAACCTTGACGCCCCCATCCCGGAACGCTTCACCGAACTGGCGGAGGCCCTGCGCGCCGATCATGACGAAGCGCAGGTGCGGCGCATCGTTCGTGCCGTCGGCGGCTCCGGTTTTAACCTCAATATTTTTCCGAACATCGCCTGTTCGATGGCCTTCTTCCGCGTGCTCCAGCCGGTATCCGTCAACGAAACCGAAATTCACCATGCGGTGATCACCATGGAGGGCGGGCCGGAGATTGCCAATCAGGCGCGCCTGCGTCTGCACGAACACTTTCAGGGGCCGATGGGTTTCGGCACGCCGGATGACTCCGAGGCCTGGGAGCGCGTGCAGCGCGGGGCTACGTCGGGCGACGATCTCTGGATCATGCTCAACCGCGGTCTGGCGGGGGAGTTCCGCACCGACGATGGACTGCGCAGCGACGTCAGCGCCGAAACCGGCATGCGCGCCGCCTATCAGCAGTGGAAAAAGCTCATGACGGAGAACGAAAAATGATGACGCCCGATTCTGCTCTCTTTACCGCCATGTCGGTGGTGAATCTTGAAGGCGATCTGCTCGACCAGGGGGAGTTCAACGCCTGGCTGGATCTGTGGCAGCGCGACGGTCTTTACGTGGTGCCCATCGATCCCGCCGAAACCGATTTTAAAAACAGCCTCAACTACGCCTGCGACGATCACCCCATGCGGGAGAAGCGGGTGAAACGGCTTTACAGCGGCGAATCGATCTCCACCACGCCGCGCGCCCGTACGCTGCGCACCCTGTCGCGCCTGCGCGTGCTGGAGTCAGACGACAGCACCATCGTGGTACGCGGGGCGCAATCCCTGTGGGAGCACCGCAAGGGCCATAGCCGCCACTACGCGGCAGATATCACCTGGCATCTGCAGCAGCAGGGCGAACGCTGGCTGATCCGCCAGAAGGTGATCCGCCTGGTTAACAGCGACGATGTGCTGCACAGCATCGGCTACATCCTCTGAGGAGCCGCGTATGACGCAAACCGTAGTAGTGACCGGCGCGGCCGCCGGGTTAGGAAATGTTATCGCCTCCACGTTGCTGGCGCAGGGCTTTCAGGTGGTGCTGACGGATGTGGACGCCGCCCGCGCGCAGCAGGCGGCAGATGAGCTGGATAACGGCAACGTGCTGGCACTCGGGCTGGACATCCGCCAGCCGGAGGATTTTGACCGCGCGCTGGCGGCCACCCTGACGCGCTTCGGCAGCCTGGAGGTACTGGTGAACAACGCTGCGCTGACGCTCGCCACACCGGTGATGGAGATCGACGTCGACGAGTTTGACCGGGTGATCGCCACCAACCTGCGCGGGACTTTTGTCGGCTGCCAGACCCTGGGGCGCTATTTCGCCAGCCGTGGCTACGGGCGGATTATTAACCTGGCGTCGCTCGCCGGGCAAAACGGCGGTACGGCGTCGGGGGCGCACTACGCGGCGTCCAAAGGCGGCATCCTGACGCTCACTAAGATCTTTGCCCGCGAGCTGGCGAAATCGGGGGTGACGGTGAATGCTATCGCCCCCGGCCCGATGGATCTGCCCACCGTTCATGCACTGGTCCCGGAAGAGAAGATGGCGAGCCTGTTGCAGACGATCCCGGTGGGTCAGCTGGGGGAGGCGGAGTTTGTGGCGCAGGCCGTAGCGCTGCTGGCTTCCCCGCAGGCGTCGTTTGTCACCGGGGCGACATGGGATATCAACGGCGGTCTGTTTATGCGCTAAGGAGCGATCATGCTGACGTTACAGGTTATCCGGCGCGAGCTGCAGGGCGAAGTGGTGCTACTGACGCTGGCGCATGCGCAGGGTATTGCCCTCCCGGCGTTCAGCGCCGGGGCCCATATCGACCTGCATCTTGCGAAAGATTTGGTTCGTCCGTACTCCCTGTGCGGCGATCCTCAGGACCGTCACCACTATCAGCTGGGCATTCTGAAAGAGAGTGACTCGAAGGGCGGTTCCGTGGCCGTACACGCGCTGAAGGAAGGTGACAGTGTCACCGTAAGCGAGCCGCGCAATCTCTTTGCCCTGGACGAACATGCCCCGCATAGCCTGCTGATTGGCGGCGGGATCGGCATCACCCCGATGCTGGCGATGGCCGCCGAGCTGCATGCGGCGGGGCGTTCATTCTCGTTGCACTACTGCGCCCGTTCCCGCGCGCAGGCAGCCTTCGTGTCACGGCTGGAAGCGTCAGCGTATGCGCCACATCTGCATTTTAGCGATGAACAGCGTCTGAACCTGACGGCGGTACTGAGCGACGTGCCGCCTGATACCCACGTTTACGTGTGCGGGCCGTCGCGTCTGATGGAGGCGGTTAATGCGCAGGCGTTAGCGCAGGGTTTTGCCCCCGGGCAGATCCATCAGGAGTGTTTTAGCGCGGAGGTGGAGACCAAAGGCGAGGCGTTTGAAGTGTTTGCCGCCGCCAGCGGCATCGCCGTGACCGTGCTGGAAAACCAGACCATCGTCGAAGCGCTGGCGCAGGCCGGGCTGAAGGTCAACGTCTCCTGTAAACAGGGGATCTGCGGCAGCTGCCTGACCGATGTCATTGAAGGGGAGCCGGACCACCGCGACCACTATCTCACTGACGAAGAGAAGGCCGACGGCGATCAGATATTGCTCTGCTGCTCCCGCGCGAAGTGCGGGCGGTTAGTTATCGATCTGTAAGGAGATCCCCATGACACTGCAAACTGAATTTCGTAACGCAATGGCCCAGCTCGGCAGCGCCGTGTCGGTGATCACGACAGACGGCCCGGCGGGCAAGTTTGGCTTTACCGCGTCTGCCGTCTGCAGCGTGACCGATACGCCGCCAACGCTGCTGGTCTGTATGAACCGCAGCTCTTATGCCCATCAGCACTTCTGTCGCAACGGGGTGCTTTGCGTCAACGTGCTCTCCGGCAGCCATCAGGAACTCTCCGGCATCTTTGCCAACGCCAGCTTGCGTTCGGAGGAGCGTTTCCTGCACGACAGCTGGCAGGTGATGAGCAGCGGCGCGCCGGTGCTGAGTTCGTCGGTAGCAAGCTTCGACTGCCTGATTGCCGACTGTCATGAGGTGGGCAGCCATTCAGTTTTCTACTGCCAGGTGCAGGCGATTCGCATCAGCGAGCAGCCGCGCGGGCTGGTTTATTTCAACCGTCGTTACCATACCATCGGGCATGACACTGAGCCTGGCCATTTTCCCGCCAGCAGGGGTAATGCGTAATGAGCAACGTCGTCACAGAACAAAAAATCAGTACTGAAGTGAGCCAGGATGCGAACCAGATGCGCAAGCTGGTGATCGCCTCTGTGCTGGGCAATGCGCTGGAGTGGTATGACTTTTTCCTCTACGGCACCGCTGCGGCGCTGGTGTTTGGGCCGCTCTTCTTCCCGGTAGGCGGCGATCCTTTGCAGGGCACGCTGCTGGCCTTTTCCGGTTTCGCCGTCGGCTTTTTAGCCCGTCCGCTGGGCGGGATTATTTTCGGCCACCTGGGAGACAGATACAGCCGCAAGATGACCTTGATCATGACCTTAACGCTGATGGGGGCGACCACTTTTGTGATTGGTCTGCTGCCTACCTACGCGCAGATGGGGATTTGGGCGCCATTGACGCTGATTATTCTGCGCTTTTTACAGGGCGTGGCCTCCGGCGGCGAGTGGGGCGGCGGCGTATTGATGCTGAGCGAAAACGCCCCGGCGTCCCGTCGCGGCTACTACACCGCCTGGAGCCAGATGGGGGTATCGGGCGGGTTTGTCCTGTCGGCATTTGCCTTCTATCTGGTGCAGAAACTGCCGGAAGCGGACTTTATGCGCTGGGGCTGGCGCCTGCCGTTCCTGCTGAGCATCGTTATCTTTTTGGTCGGCGTTTATATCCGCAAAAACATTCGCGAAAGCAGGGCGTTTACCCAGGCGAAGCCGGAAGATAAGCACGAAAAAATTCCACTGCTGATCCTGGTGCGCGAACACCCGAAAGCGCTGCTGCAGGCCATTGCGTTGCGCCTGCCGGAAAACGGCGCGTCCTATATCTTCTTCACTTTTTCAGTGGTCTATGCGAAGCACATTGGCATCAGCACCGGCGACATCATCAGCGCCGTGACGCTGGCGATGCTGGTGGAGTTTTTCTCCATTCTCTTCTGGGGGGCGCTCTCCGATCGTATCGGTCTTAAACCAGTCTACTACATCGGCGTCATCGGCCTGCTGGTGATGGCCTTCCCGTTCTTCTGGCTGCTCTCTACCGGCAGCTATGGCTGGATCCTGCTGGCCATGTTCCTCGGCCTGCCGTTCTGCCACGGAGCGATGATCGGCACCCAGCCCTGCATAATGAGCGATCTCTTCCCGGTGCGGGTGCGCTACTCCGGGCTGGCGCTCGGGCATGAAGTGGGGTCGATCTTCTCCGGCGGTTTGGGGCCGATGCTCGCCGTCGCGCTGCTGATCCAGTTTGACGCCGCCTGGCCCATATCGATTCTGCTGCTGGTTTACGCGTTACTGGCTTGGGCTGCGCTACGTAGCCTGCCGTCTCACAAAGAGGAAAGAGAATGATAGATAAAAGGGTGCTGGATACAGACCACGCGGTTGCCGACATCTTTGACGGCGCGGTGGTGATGGTCGGCGGATTTGGCCCGGCGGGGCAACCCGCAGAGCTGCTGGATGCGCTTATTCGCCGCAGGCCGCGCGGGCTGACGCTTATCAGCAACAACGCGGGAAATGGCGACTATGGCCTGGCGGCGCTGCTGAAGGCAGGCTGCGTAAAAAAGGTGATCTGCTCCTTCCCGCGTCAGGTGGATTCCTGGGTCTTTGACGATCTTTATCGTCGGGGAGAGGTCGAGCTGGAGCTGGTGCCGCAGGGCAATCTCGCGGCGCGCATTCAGGCGGGTGGGGCCGGGCTGGGCGGCATTTTTACCCCAACCGGTTTTGGCACCGAGCTGGCGAAAGGGAAAGAGACGCGACGTATCGACGGTAAAGATTACGTTTTTGAAACGCCGCTGAAGGCCGATTTCGCGCTGATCAAGGCGCTGAAGGGAGACCGCTGGGGCAACCTGGTGTTCGACAAAACAGGGCGTAACTTTGGCCCGATTATGGCGACCGCAGCCGCCTGCACCATCGCGCAGGTGAGCGAGACGGTGGCGCTGGGGGAGCTGGACCCCGAAGCGGTGGTCACGCCGGGGATCTTTGTGCAGCGAGTGGTGGTCGCGGCGGGCGCGCTTAAGGAGTCCGCATGAATAAGTTAACCCCAGAACAGCTGGCCCAGCGTATTGCCCGCGACATCCCCGAAGGGGCCTATGTCAACCTCGGCATCGGTATGCCTACCCGCATCGCCAACTGGCTGCCTGCCGACCGCGAGATCTTTTTGCACAGCGAGAACGGCATCCTCGGCATGGGGCCCGTCCCGGCGCCGGGCGAAGAAGATCCGGAGCTGATCAACGCCGGTAAGCAGCCGGTCACGCTGCTGGCGGGCGGCTGCTATTTCCACCACGGCGACTCCTTCACCATGATGCGCGGCGGTCACCTTGATATCTGTGTGCTGGGGGCGTACCAGGTCTCCGAACGTGGCGATCTTGCGAACTGGAGCACCGGTGAACCCTCGTCGATTCCGGCCGTGGGTGGCGCGATGGATCTGGCGATTGGCGCCAAAAAAGTGTTTGTGATGACCGAACATCTGACCAGAAAAGGCGAGTGCAAAATCGTCAAAGCCTGCACTTATCCGCTGACCGGAATAGCCTGCATCGACCGGATCTACACCGATATGGCGGTGATGGATATAACCGAAACGGGCGTCGTGGTGCGGGAGCTTTTTGGCGATATCACTGCCGACTATCTGCAGTCCGTCACGCCGGTCGCGCTGACGTTTGCCCTGTTGAACGAAGACGCCACGGCGTAAGGCGGGAGAGTATGGAGCTGGAATATCGACTCGATGGCCCGACCGACGCCCCGCTGCTGGTACTCTCCAGTTCGCTGGGCACCACCTGGGCGATGTGGCAGGCGCAGATGCCCGCCCTGACGCGCCATTTTCGCGTGCTGCGCTACAACACCCGTGGCCATGGCCGCTCACCGCTGCCGCCGACGGCCATCAGCCTGGCCTCCGTGGGCCAGGATGTGATTGATCTGCTGGATCACCTGGGGGCAGAAAAAGCCTCTTTCTGCGGGATCTCTCTCGGCGGTTTGATCGGGCTGTGGCTCAACCGCTACGCCCCGGAGCGTTTTCACCGTCTGGTGGTGGCTAACACTGCCGCCAAAATTGGTGCAACGGAGGGCTGGTTACAGCGGGCGGCGCTGGTTCGTGAGCAGGGTATGGCGCCCGTCGCGGCGACGGCAGCCGACCGCTGGTTTACGCCGGACTTTCGCCTGCAGCACCCGGATGGGGTGGCGGAGCTGGTCGCAGGGCTTAAAGATACGCCTGCGGAGGGCTATGCCGCCTGCTGCGAAGCGCTGGCCTGCGCCGATCTGCGTGACGAACTGCCGGCCATGCCGCGCCCGATGCTGGTCATTGCCGGAGAAAACGACCCGGTGACGACGCCTCAGGATGCGCGACTGCTGGTAGCGGCAGCCCCGCACGCCCGCTACGTAGCTTTGCCCGCCTCTCATCTCTCGAACGTCGCCTGTGCTGACGCCTTCAGCCAGCACGTCATCACCTTCTTAACGGCAGGAGCACAACATGAGCATCACAATTGAATCCATCGCCTGCTGGCTGGTGGATATCCCGACGATCCGTCCGCACAAGCTGTCGATGACGACCATGGGCTGCCAGACGCTGACCATTGTGCGCATGAGCTGCGCCCAGGGCGTCGTCGGCTGGGGCGAAGCGACCACCATCGGCGGCCTGAGCTACGGCGCCGAAAGCCCGGAGGCGATCAAATCCGCCATCGAAACCTATCTCGCGCCGCTGCTGTGCGGCAAAACCTTCAGCGGCCCGGCGGCGCTGGCGCAGGCTATGAACGGCAGCGTGAAGGGCAACACCTTTGCGAAATCGGCCCTCGAAATCGCGTTTCTGGATGCGCAGGGCAAAGCGCTGGGCGTTCCCGTCAGCGCGCTGCTGGGCGGTGCGATATGCGAACGGCTTCCCGTTCTCTGGACGCTGGCGAGCGGCGATACGGAAAAAGATATCGACGAGGGCAAACGCCTGCTTGCCGAAGGGCGGCACAACGCTTTCAAGCTGAAGATTGGCGCGCGGGAGCTGGCGACCGATATCCGGCACGCGCTGGCGATCGGGGCTGCGCTTGGGGACGACGTGAGCATTCGCGTTGATGTCAACCAGGCCTGGGATATGACCACGGCGATTAAGGGGATGCATCAGCTGCAGGAGGGCGGTATCGACCTGGTGGAACAGCCCATTCCCCTGTGGGACAGGCAGGGGTTAATTACCCTGAGCCAGCGCTTTGCCATCCCGATCCTGGCCGATGAGGCGGTCTCAACCAGCCATGACGGCTATGCGCTGGCAAGCGGCGGCTTTACCGGCGCGTTCGCGCTGAAGATTGCCAAAGCGGGCGGCCCGGCGCAGGCGCTGAAGCTGGCGCACATGGCGCAGGCGGCGGGGGTGGCGCTCTATGGCGGCACCATGCTGGAGGGGACGCTCGGCACGGTGGCGTCCCTGCATGCCTGGTCAACGGTGCAGATGCAGTGGGGCACCGAGATGTTCGGCCCGCTGCTGCTGAAAGATGACATCGTGGCGCGCCCGCTCATGTTCAGCGACGGGCAGGTAACCCTGCCGTCCGGCCCCGGTCTGGGGATTGAAATCGACACCGACAAACTGCGCCATTACGCGCGCCAGTAAGGAGCTTACATGCTTTTTAAAGTGGAAATGACCGTCAATATTCCTGCCTCGCTGCCGGCAGAGCAGGCTGAGGCGATCAAAGCCAAAGAGAAAGCCTATTCGCAACGTCTGCAGCGAGAGGGTAAATGGCTGCACATCTGGCGGGTGGTGGGACAGTACGCCAATGTCAGCATCTTCGACGTCGCGGATAACCAGGAGCTGCACACGCTGTTAACTGAATTACCGCTCTATCCCTATATGGCTATTACGGTGCAACCGCTCTGCGCCCATCCGTCTGCCATTTAAAACAAAAAATACCCTACAAAATGAGGAACCTGCCATGACCACGAATCCGGTATATCCGTCAGAACTGGACGCCTTGCTCGCCATCAGCAGCGGTTTAAATGCTGAGGGTGGAAACGAACGTTTTAAACAGATCATGCATCAGCTGCTGAGCGACCTCTGCCACACCATTAAAAAGTTCGATATCACCGACGAAGAGTTCTGGGTCGCCATTAACTACCTGAACGAGCTGGGCGAGCGAAAAGAGGCGGCGCTGCTGGCGGCGGGACTGGGCCTGGAACATTATCTGGATATGCGCGCCGACGAAAAGGAGGCTGCCGCCGGCAACACCAGCGGTACGCCGCGCACCATCGAAGGGCCGCTCTATGTGGCGAACGCGCCGCTGAGCCAGGATTTCGCCCGCATGGATGATGACAGCGAAGAGACGGAGGCGATGTGGCTTCACGGGAAGGTCACCGATCTGCAGGGCAACCCGGTGGCAGGGGCGGTGGTCGATATCTGGCATGCCAACACGCATGGTTGCTATTCCTTCTTTGATCCCTCCCAGAGCGAATACAACCTGCGCCGCCGCGTCCGGACCGCAGCGGACGGCAGCTACGCGGTGCGCAGTATTGTGCCCTGCGGCTACGGCTGCCCGCCGGACGGTCCGACGCAAAAATTACTCAACGGCCTGGGGCGTCACGGTAACCGTCCGGCGCACATTCACTTCTTTGTCTCGGCGCCGGGTTTTAAGCATCTGACGACGCAGATAAACCTCAACGGGGACCAGTACCTGTGGGATGACTTTGCGTTTGCCACCCGCGAAGAGCTGATTGCCGATCCGGTGAAAATCACCGATGACAAGCTGGCCCGCAAGCGTGATATTCACGCTCCCCATACGGAGGTGAGCTTCAGCTTTGCGCTGGTGAAGGCCGCTGAGAGCGGAGAGGAGGAGAGAGTTAAGCGTGCGCGCGTGATGGAATAGCAGGCTTCAGTGGCAAAGAGCCAGTCAGTCAGTTGCTTAACTGGCTGGCTCTTTTATATATCAGAATACTTTCTTATACGGCTTAACAATAACCTTGCTGTAAACGCCCGCCGCCACGTAAGGGTCCGCTTCTGCCCAGGCATTCGCTGCTTCCAGCGATTCAAACTCAGCAATAACGGTTGAACCGGTAAAGCCAGCTGCGCCCGGATCGTTACTGTCCACGGCTGGCATCGGTCCCGCGGTTAACAGTTTACCTTCATCATGCAGCAGCTGAAGGCGTGCCAGATGGGCAGGGCGAACGGAGAGACGTTTTTCCAGGGAATCGGCAACGTCTTCAGAGAAGATAACGTAAAGCACGGCAATGCTCCTTAAGAGAAAAAGTGAGGATTACGTTATGTGAAAGCGCTACGTCCTGCAATGTAAAGATAGCGACTTTGTTAAATCCCTGCCGTTAAGCGGGTTATTTTTCACCAGTAGCAGCGATTAATCTTCAGAAGATGGGATGGCTTATTGAATATGATTGCTATTTGCATTTAAAATCGAGGTCTGGTTTTTTCACTGAAACGATTATGACATCAATGACCCTTGATTTACCTCGCCGCTTTCCCTGGCCGACGCTTCTCTCCGTCGTCATTCACGGTGCCGTCGTGGCGGGGCTACTTTATACCTCGGTACATCAGGTTATTGAAATGCCCGGGGGCTACTTTATACCTCGGTACATCAGGTTATTGAAATGCCCGCCCCGGCGCAGCCGATTTCGGTGACGATGGTTACCCCCGCCGATCTTGAGCCGCCGCAGCCTGCACCTGCACCGCCCGAACCGGTGGTTGAGCCGCAGCCCGAGCCGGAGCCGGTTCCTGAACCGCCCAAGGAAGCGCCGGTGGTGATCCACAAGCCGGAGCCCAAGCCGAAACCAAAACCGAAGCCTAAGCCGAAGCCGGTGAAAAAGGTCGAGGAGAGGCCGAAGCGCGAGCCGCGACCGGTAGAGCCGCGCACGACGCAGCCGTTCACCAATACCGCGCCGTCCAGACCGCTGACAAGCAGCGCGCCCGCCACGACAAAACCGGTGGTCACCGCGCCCGCAGGTCCGCGCGCCCTGAGCCGTAACCAGCCGCAGTATCCGTCGCGCGCGCAGGCGCTGCGCATTGAAGGCCGGGTGCGCGTTAAGTTTGATGTCACCGCGGACGGGCGTGTGGATAACGTGGAGATCCTCTCCGCGCAGCCGGCCAATATGTTTGAGCGTGATGTGAAATCGGCCATGCGCAAATGGCGCTACGAACCGGGTAAACCGGGTCGCGGCCTGATAGTGAACATTGTTTTCCGCCTGAACGGCGGGGCGCAGATGGATTAAGTAGAAGCCAGACGATCAAAATCGAAGCCTCCTTATGGAGGCTTTTTTTACAGGGCTGGCAGGGGACGCGGCTTACCTTCGTTATCAACCGCGACATAGATAAAGAGCGCTTCGGTGGCTTTATAGCGCTGGCCAATCGGCTCAGATGAGACTTTCTTCACCCAGACCTCAATGTTAATCGACACGGAGGTGTTGCCGCGTTTCACACAGCGGGCGTAGCAGCAGACCACGTCGCCTACCGCAACCGGTCGTAAAAAGGTCATGCCATCCACCCGGACGGTCACCACGCGACCGTGAGCAATCTCTTTTGCGAGGATCGCACCGCCCATATCCATTTGTGACATTAACCAGCCGCCAAAAATATCACCGTTTGCGTTGGTGTCGGCGGGCATTGCAAGTGTGCGTAATACCAGTTCGCCCTGCGGGGCGGGAGTTGTTGTAGTCATTCTCTGTTTCGCTCGTGACGGATAACTTCAGGCGGGATGCTACTATGAATCCAGACGCAGGAAAATAGCGGACAACGCCCGCAGAGCGGGCGCTGTTGTATCAGAAGGTGAGGGTAACGCCCGCGTAATAAGCGCGCCCCGCTTCGTTATAGGTGGAAGCGCCCTCATTTTCACGATAGATCTGTTTATCCAACAGATTACTTATACCCGCGTTGAGTCGCATATTTTTGAGCAGCTGGTAGTTGGCGTTCAGACCGACAATCGAGTAAGCGCCAATCTCTTTATCAGACAGCGAGTCGGTTTCGTTGCGGATCTCAGCATTTTTTCGCGGTTTCTGACGACCATAGAGCGTCCAGTTGAGGTCCGCGGAGAGTTTGCTGCTGATCTGCCAGTCGAGCATGGTGTTGACAGTGTATTTCGGGATAACGGAGAGCGGGTTGCCGGTATCTTTGTTCTCCGATTTAATCATATAGGTGGCGTTGGTGCGCCACTCCAGCGTATCCGCCACCACCGGGATAGTAAGGTTTCCTTCCAGACCTTCCACCACCGCTTTACCGCCGTTTTCCCACTGCAGGATATTCGCTCCCGTCGAGGTATAGCCCAGCACGTCGGTGCCCGCGACAATCTTGTTTTTATAATCGTTACGGAACCAGGTCACCCCTGCTTCATAACCCTCAGCGGCGAAGGAGAGTCCCACCTCTTTGTTAATGCTGATCTCCGGGTCAAGATCCGGATTACCCAGCAGGTAACAGCTGCCGGTGGCGATCGTGTTCGGGCAGCCGTTCCCGCGGGTGGAGAGCAGATAACCTTCGCTCGACTGATAGAGGTTCGGCGCCTTGAAGACCCGCGCGATACCCGCCTTAAATTTGAACATGTCGCCTAAATCCTGGGAGAGGTTCAGGCTTGGGCTCCAGTTGCTGCCGAATTTATCGTGATAGTCAAAACGCAGGCCCGGGATCAGGTTAGTGCCCGGGCGCGCCTCGATATTATCTTCCAGATAGATGCCGGTGATGTCGGCGCTGTTTTTACTGCTGCGTTCCGAGGCGGTACCCGGGACGCCGCCAATCACCTCGCCCTCGACGTTAGTCGCCTGCATGGAGGCGGGATCGTTCAGCTCGTCGCGGTTCCACTCCGCCCCCAGCGTCAGGTTCTGGTCAACCAGCCAGAAGAGAGGAATGGTCAGCTCGCCGGAGGTTCGGTAAGACTCCAGACGGCTGGTGTTGTACTCGTCGCTGTTGATCATCCCCTCCACTTTGCCGGTGGAGCCCTCCTGCAGACGGGTATTGTTGGTTTTCTCGTAGTAGACGCCGAACTTCGACTGTCCCCAGTCCCAGATGCCGTTATGGGTCAGACCATAAGACTGGCGGTAGAGGCGGTTTGTCTCGTGACCGTAGAGAGAGGAGACCAGCCCGCCCGGGCTTACGTTACCGTTGCTGTACTGGGTATCGCCAGCGTAGATGTTGCCCTGCCGGCTGTAGCTGTAATCAAAATCCAGGATCTGCTGCGGCGTCATTTTCCAGGAGAGCAGGGCGTTAATATCTTTGTTTCTGACCCCTTCCCGGCCCGCGGCGTACGAGCCATTCTGCGCTGTGTTGATGTCCTGGGCGTCAGCATCGGTTTTATTGATATTACCGTAGAGGCGCATGGTCAGGGCATCACCTGCCAGCGGGCCGCTGAGGTCGAAGTTGGCGCGTTTCGTGGCTCCTTCCTTATCGTTCTCCGGCTGGTTGGTGAAAAGCGACAGGGAGCCGTGCCAGTCGTTGGTAGGCCGTTTGGTGATGATATTGATGACGCCACCCGCCGCGCCGGAGCCGTAACGCGCCGCGGCAGGACCACGCAGAACCTCAATACGCTCTACCATCTCCGGCGGCACCCAGTTGGTATCGCCGCGGGTATCTCGTTCGCCGCGCCAGCTGTAGCGAACGGCGTTGCGGGAGGTGACGGGGACACCGTCGATAAGGATAAGGGTATTCTCCGGTCCCATGCCGCGAATATCGATCTGGCGGTTATTGCCGCGGCTGCCGCTGGCGCTGTTACCGGTCAGGTTGACGCCGGGCATTTTGCGAATAATTTCCGAGAGGTCATTGACCGGCGGCGCTTTCTCTATATCTTTCGCGGTAATTATGGAGACGCCAGGCTGCTGTTTCAGCGCCTCTTCCGCCGCCTCAACAACCATCGTCTCGCCGTTATCCGGTATATCGTCGTCGGCAAAAGCCGTGTGGCTTAACGCAGCCAGAATCGCCAGCGTGAGTGAAGCGGGAGCGCATTTTATTATTTTGTTCATCAACTCATTTCCATTTGTTAAAAACGCGATGACGAATAATAATGATAGTTATTCTCATTACAATATCAGGTGCAAATCTCCTTAATTTCTTCACGATTGCGTCAATTTTGAAGGGGGTGTGAAAGAGGGGAATCGGGAGAGAAAAACGGCCAGAACGCAGCGCGATCTGGCCTTAGCACGTCAGGATTTTTCGTCCTGCGGCATGTGTCGGTAGATGTAAACGCCGCTTATCAGCGTAAAGATTAAGGTCAGCGCGGTCAGGCCAAACACCTTGAAGTTGACCCAGATATTTTGTGGCAGCCAGAACGCGATATAGATATTCGCCAGGCCGCAGAGAATAAAGAAAATGGCCCAGGCGATATTCAGACGCGACCAGACCGCCGCAGGTAGGGTAAGCTCTTTACCGAGCATGCGCTGAATCAGCGGCTTTTTCATTACCCACTGGCTAATCAGCAGCGCGCCGGCAAAGAGGGCGTAAATAACGGTCACCTTCCATTTGATAAACTCATCGTTGTGAAAGAAGATCGTCAGCCCGCCAAACACAGCCACCAGTACAAAGGTGATCAGCGCCATTTTTTCCACCTTGCGGTAGCGCACCCAGCTGTAGATCAGCACGACGGCGGTGGCGATAATCAGCGCCGTGGTCGCGGCGTAAATATCGTACAGTTTATAAAAGGCGAAAAAGACGACAAGCGGTAAAAAATCCAGAAACTGCTTCATTCTACGATCCCATCCAGGTGTGGGGCGGAGCGATCAACGCTCCGCCATCAGGATATTACTGACGAATTAACATATACAGGCGGAACAAATAGACCAGCAACAGCGCGGAGATCAGGTTGCTGATGGTATTGGCGACCACCGCGCCTACGTTTGGCGTCAGAACGGCAAAGTTTGGCGCAAAGAGTAGCAGCAGGGTTTTTGCCAACAGCCAGCTTATCACGCCGGGCGCCACCAGACGCACGTTAGACCATGCGAGCTTCATGCTGCTGCGCATCGCGCTAAAGACGCCCATTTTATCCTGCACCACCATCACGGGGGCGAAGGCCAGAACGATCGCCAGCACTACGCCCGGCACCACGACCAGCATGATCCCCATCTGCACCAGCAGGGTGGTTAAAAAGATCAGGATAAAGAGCTTCGGTAACACCGGTGCGCTGGCGCCAATGGCGCGTAGCGCGCTAACGCGTTGACCCGCCGATACCAGCTGGATCATCAGCAGCACCCCGCCGGCAAGAATGGCATTACCAATCAGACCGGAAAAGGTGGAAGCGGCGGAGGCGCGCAGCAGGATCTGCTGCTGTTCCGGCGTCATGTTCTGCACCAGTTCGAACAACCCCGCGCTGCCGCTGAGGTTATCCCCCTGGCTTAACAGGGCAATTTGCTCATCGCTGGGTGAAAACGCATGGCCAAGCACTACCGTAATAAACGCGCATAGCAAAGCGATCAGCAAAAACGTAATGAACTGATTGCGGAAAAAATTCCCCGTGTCACGGTAGACAGACTTCGCCGTGATAGACATTTACTCTCCTTGAGTATGGCAGATGTTAATTAACAGGTAATTGTACCCTGGATAACTCAGCGGTGGCATCCTCAAGGCTTGTATGGAAAAGCATATCTTTGTAAAGCGGCGGTAATCCATACCGCGCCCGCGCCCGGTTACACGCCTCATTCACCTGTCCATCTTCTCCTGACATGGCAAATTCCCGACAGGGAGAGGGACGGTTTTCATAAATCGCGCAGCGCGTCGCGCTGCCGGGGGAGCCCTCGAGTGCGGCGCAGCGACTCTTACGCTGGTTGGTGCCGCTCATGCAGCGCAGGAAAGGGGTTAACGGCTCGGTAAGGTGAACTGGCACCGAACCGCCGCCATCTTCGGTTTCGGCCCAGTAAAAGGAGACACGAAAATACGCACAACAGGCTCCGCACGACATGCACGGATTGAGATCACTCATAGTACACACCTGCAAAAAAAGAACGCATCAACAGAAATTGTCAGAGCGCTAAATTAGCCAGCCGTTTTGCCACGGGCAAGAGGGTATCAAAGAAAATTTTGTAACCGTGTTATTGCGCAAAATTGATGTGGATGCGAAACGGTGTGACGCAGGTAGTTACCAAAAATTAATCCAGATCAATGAATGTTAAGTTACTGGTTTTAATGTGATCTGAGGTAGATCACTTGTTACTCATTTATGAGTATATTCACCGCGCATGTAAAACCACATCGATGGAGCGGATATGAAAAAGTTAGCGGTGGCAGCCCTTGTGTTAAGTTCATTCTCTGGCGGGGTTTCTGCCCATGAAGCGGGGGAGTTTTTTATTCGTGCCGGTTCGGCCACGGTTAGACCGACGGAAGGCTCGGATAACGTGCTGGGTCTGGGCGGCTTTAACGTCAGTAACAATACCCAGCTCGGGTTAACCTTTACCTATATGGCGACGGATAATATCGGCGTTGAGCTCTTGGCCGCCACGCCATTTCGTCACCATGTCGGCACCGGCCCGACCGGGGATATCGCCACGGTCCACCATCTGCCGCCCACCCTGATGGCGCAGTGGTATTTCGGCGACGCCAGCAGCAAGGTGCGCCCCTACGTCGGCGCGGGTGTGAACTACACCACCTTCTTTGATGAGAAGTTCAACGACACCGGCAAAGCGGCAGGGCTTTCCGATTTAAGCCTGAAAGATTCATGGGGAGTGGCGGGCCAGGTGGGGCTGGACTACCTTATCAACCGCGACTGGCTGATCAACGCCTCGGTCTGGTATATGGATATCGACACCGATGTGCGCTTTAAGGCGGGGGGAGAACAGCAGAGCATCAGCACCCGCCTTGACCCGTGGGTCTTTATGTTCTCGGCGGGCTATCGTTTCTGATCCTGTACGCAAACTGGCCCCCGCATGGCCAGTTTGCTTCGCTTTCCTTAAAACGACGGATAAACCGGGCGCTCGTCCAGCTTCGTGCAGTATCTCGGGGTCGTTTCGCCATCATAGATATAGGTGAAAGCATCGTTTGAGATGGAATGGAAAAGCATATCGCCGTTCGCAAAGGGCACCATCTCGGTATCCCCGGATCGTTTGTGCCCGGCGCCGGTTTCAAAATGTCCCCTCCATCTCTCCTGAGTATGGTCGTAGGCGTGCAGGATAACCTCGACCAGCCCTCTCTCCGGACAGTTAAGCCGCAAAAAGGTGGAAGAGAAATTCAGGGAGATTGCAGGGAAAGGGATAAAAAAGAGTAAAACCAGGAACGCTCTGTAAGACATCAACCCATAAAAACCTTGTTCAAAACAGAAATAAGATTTTACTTACGTTAATAAAAACGTTATTGCAGTGGATCAAGATATTTTATATTTCAAGGGGATAAAGGTCTCTTGCGAGACCTTAAACGATCATTTTTGAATCAAATAGCGAATGGTCGGCCCGTCCTGCTGGATATCCAGCACCTTATAGCCATGGTTTTTTGCATCCTGCGGAATATTGTTGATGGATTGCGGACAGTCGCTCACCACTTCCAGAATCTCCCCTTTTTTAAGCTGCGGCAGCGCCTCCAGCGTGGCGACCGCCGGGTAAGGGCAGGGTTCGCCCACCATATCCAGGCGGTAGTCTGGCACAATCGCTTTCATACAACGTTCTCCTGCGTTTCTGTTTTGACTGCGGTACGGCGGAAGAAGCGCTTCTCCTGCGCAAGGACCAGTAAAAAAGCAATAAGCAGCAGGCCATAGGTGACCAGCAGGCCGCCCAGCGGACCGAAGGTGCTGAGCAGATTGACTTTGTCCCAGCGGGTGGCGAGCGCGGGAGAGAGATCGTCCCAGAAGTAAGCCAGAAGGGTAGAGCCAATCACGTTACCCAGCCCAACCCACCAGTAGTGCACCTGCCCCTCTACGGCGCGGTACATCCAGCCGGTTTCACATCCCCCCGCCAGCACAATACCAAAGCCAAACAGCAGACCACCGATAACCGCATTCGGGCCTGCCCACATAATTTTGGGTTCCACGCCAAGCTGGACGTAGCTGAAAATCCCGATAGCGCTTACCGCCATCCCGGCAATAATCGCTTTCGCCATCATGGTGCGCCCAGTGATCCACATATCGCGAAACGCCGAGGTAAAGCAGATCTGCGCGCGTTCAATCAGCAAACCGAAACCGACGCCGAACAGCATCGCCAGCCCCAGCTTCGGCTGATTGAGCGCAGTGCAGAGCGCCCAGGCGATTATTGCCAGAAAGACCAGCATTCCGAGGCGGAAACGGCGGCGCGCCTGATCCGGTTTTTGCGTTAACGGCGAGGCGGCGCTGACTTTGGTGATTTTTACCGGGATGCGAAAAAGCGGCAGCAGCGTAAAGCGAGCGCCAAAATATGAGCCGATGGCGGTTGCCACCGCAAAGAACCAGGCGTGCAGGGAGAACTGCGGGATGCCGGTAAAAAAGGCCGCCAGGTTACAGCCCATCGCCAGCCGCGCACCAAATCCGGCAATAATCCCACCGGTAATGGCCTGTGCGATGCGGATACGGCTTTTCGGCATGCGTAGCTTGACGTTATTGGCCCACAGCGCCGCGGCGAAACAGCCGCCGAACATGCCGATAATCATCATGCCATCAACGCGGGTCAACGGCGTCCCGTCGAGATGGATCAGCTTATAGTAGCCCCACTCTTCGGCATGCACCCCCGCCAGCTGGAGTAACTGTCCGCCCCAGCGCGTAAATTCGCCGGTTACGGCCCAGAAGGTGCCGGTGATACCAAAGTAGTAAGTAGAGAGAACGCCCGCCGCGATAACGGCCGGAACCGGCGACCAGAACTTAATCAGATACGCCTGTTTGAAGTGTTGCCATGACATATTTAAACCTCTGAACTCAGAAGGATCTAAATGGCCGAAAGGCCGGAAAAGGAGAGGGGATAATACGCTGATGGGAGGATTAGGGAAGCACAGATAAGGCAAAATATCGACGCGATCAATTTTGCCCTCAGGATGCCGTCCGGCAGAATACCGGACGGGGAAACGTTACGCGGGGCGGGTCGCGGCCTTCATGGCGCTGGCGAAGGCTTTTAGCTCATCCAGCATCGGCTGCGGCCTGTCGAGATTACGCTCGATGATTTTCACTACCGCCGAGCCGGAGATGGCCCCCGCGGCGCCCGCGCTCACGGCAGCGGAGACCTGCTCGGGGGAGGAGATACCAAATCCCTGCAGCGGCGGCGCGGCATGATACTCTGTGAGTTTTTCCACCAGATGGTGCAGCGGCAACGCCGCTTTGTTTTCCGCGCCCGTAACACCCGCGCGGGAGAGCAGGTAGGTGTAGCCGCGACCCCAGGAGGCGATTTGCCGCAGCAGGTCATCGTCGGCGTTGGGCGGGCAGATAAAAATAGGCGCCACGTTATGGCGCATCGCCGCCTGGCGGAACGGCGCGGACTCTTCCACCGGCACGTCGGCCACCAGCACGGAGTCGACCCCCACGCGGGCGCACTCGGCGTAAAACTCATCGATGCCGCGATTAAAAACCAGGTTGGCGTACATCAGCAGGCCAATGGGGATGGTCGGGTGTTTCTGGCGAATAGCCGCCAGCATTTCAAAGCACTGGGTCGGCGTCACCCCGGCGGCGAAAGCGCGCAGCGTGGCGTTTTGTATGGTCGGGCCGTCGGCCAGCGGATCGGAGAAGGGGATCCCCAGCTCCAGCGCGTCGGCGCCGCCTTCAATCAGCGCGTCAATAATTTTTAAGGACTGCTTCGGCCCCGGATCGCCCAGCGTCACGAAAGGAACAAAGGCGCCCTCCTGGCGTGCTTTCAGTGCGGTGAAGGTATTGTCGTAGCGTTCCATCAGATCTCACCTCGTGCTTTCAGAATATCGTGAACCGTGAAGATATCTTTATCACCGCGACCGGAAAGGTTAACCACCAGCAACTGCTCTTTTTCCGGGTTCGCTTTCATCATTTTCAGGGCGTGGGCCAGCGCGTGGGAGGACTCCAGCGCCGGGATAATTCCTTCGTTACGGCAGAGGGTCTTGAACGCCTCCAGCGCTTCGTCATCGGTAATCGAGACATACTCGGCGCGCCCGGTGCTGTTGAGGTAAGCGTGCTGCGGCCCGACCGACGGGAAATCGAGCCCGGCCGAGATGGAGTAGGACTCCTCGATCTGCCCCTCGTCGGTCTGCATCATCGGCGCCTTCATGCCGAAGTAGATCCCCACGCGGCCATGCTTCAGCGGCGCGCCGTGCTCGCCGGTTTCGATGCCGTGGCCCGCAGGCTCTACGCCAATCAGACCGACGCTGCTCTCTTCGATAAAATCGGCGAACATGCCGATGGCGTTGGAGCCGCCGCCAACGCAGGCGATCACCGCATCCGGCAGGCGACCCTCTTTCTCAAGGATCTGCGCTTTGGTCTCTTCGCCGATCATGCGCTGGAACTCACGCACGATGGTCGGGAAAGGGTGCGGCCCCGCCGCGGTGCCGAGCATGTAGTGCGCGGTTTCATAGCTGCCGGACCAGTCGCGAAGCGCCTCGTTACAGGCATCTTTCAGGGTGGCTGAGCCGCTATGCACAGGAATCACTTCCGCCCCCATCAGGCGCATACGAAATACGTTTGGCGACTGGCGCTCCACATCTTTCGCGCCCATGTAAATACGGCACTTCAGGCCGAGCAGGGCGCTTGCCAGGGCGGAGGCGACGCCGTGCTGTCCCGCGCCGGTCTCCGCGATAATTTCTGTTTTGCCCATCCGCTTCGCCAGCAGCGCCTGCCCCAGCACCTGGTTTGTTTTATGCGCGCCGCCGTGGAGCAGATCCTCGCGCTTGAGATAGAGCGTGGTGTTCGTGCCTGCGGTCAGGTTACGGCATTTGGTCAGCGCCGTCGGGCGGCCCGCGTAATTTTTCAGCAGGTCGGTAAATTCAGCCTGAAAGGCGGGGTCTTTCTGCGCGCTCACAAAGGCTTCTTCCAGCTGGCGCAGCGCGGGCATCAGAATTTGCGGAACGTACATACCGCCAAATTCGCCAAAATAGGGATTCAGTAAAGTACTCATTATTGCTCCTTAGTAAGCACGCAGCGTCTTAAATACCGAGGCCAGCTTGCTGGCGTCTTTGATGCCCGGTTGGGATTCGACGCCGGAATTAAAATCGAGGCCAGCGCAGCCAGCTTTCGCTGCTGCCACGCAGTTGTCCGGCCCTAAACCACCCGCCAGCAGGACGTTATCCAGCTGTTCACCGCCGAGCAGCGACCAGTCAAAACGCTCGCCGGTGCCCCCCTGGCCATTGTCCAGCACATATTTATCCACCCGCTGCAAATTGCGCGGCGGCAGGGTGTGGCCCACGCTCATTGCTTTCCAGATCTGCACCTGGGCAGGCAGGGCATCGCGCAGCTGGTCGATATAGGCCTGGTCTTCACTGCCGTGCAGCTGCACCGCGGCCAGCTCCAGCGACTGCGCCTTCGCAACCACCTCATCAACCGGCGCGTCGCGGAATACGCCCACATAGCGCAGCGGCGCGCCAGCCATTACCGTGCGCGCCTGTTCATCGGTCACGCAGCGCGGGGAGGCGGCGACAAAAATCAGCCCGCCGTAAATCGCCCCCGCTTCCAGCGCGGCGGCGGCATCTTCAGGACGGGTAAGGCCACAGACCTTATTTTCCCCCAGCAGCACGCGGCGGATCGCGGCGCTCAGATCGTCCTCGGACATCAGCGCCGAGCCGATCAAAAAGCCGTTGGCAAAATGGCTCAGCTCGCGCACCTGAGCGTAGGTGGTAATTCCCGACTCGCTGATTACCGTGACGCCAGCGCCAAGACGCGGGGCCAGCTCGCGGGTGCGGTTCAGGTCAATGGAGAGATCGCGCAGGTCGCGGTTGTTGATGCCGACGACTTTTGCCTCCAGGGCGATAGCACGCTCCAGCTCCTCTTCATTGCTCACCTCCGTCAGCACCCCCATATTGAGGCTGTGCGCCACGGCGGCAAGCTGGCGATACTGGTCATCGTCCAGCACGGAGAGCATCAGCAGGCAGGCGTCCGCCTGGTAAAAGCGGGCCAGCCAGATCTGGTACGGGTCGATGATGAAGTCTTTGCACAGGATCGGCTGCGGCGCGATGTTGCTGACCACGGGCAGAAAGTCGAAGCTGCCCTGAAAATATTTCTCATCCGTCAGCACGGAGATGGCTGAGGCATGGTGTTTATAAATCCCGGCGATGCGCGCAGGATCAAAATCGTCGCGGATCACCCCTTTAGACGGAGATGCTTTTTTACACTCCAGAATAAAGGCGGTGCGGGCGCCACGCAGGGCATCATAAAAACGACGGCTGCTCGGCACGACCTCGTTCTGGAAGCTCGCCAGCGGCTGCTGCGCTTTGCGGGCCTCTACCCAGATGGCCTTGTCGGCGACGATTTTCGCTAAAACGGTCTGCATTGTTTACCCTCTTGCAGCAAGTGCGGTAACGCGGTCATATGCTGCGCCGGAGCGCAGCACATCCAGAACTTTTTGTACGTTGGCTTTTAAATCTTCTTCGCCGTGCAGGCGCATCAGCATCGCGACGTTCGCGGCAACGGCGGCCTCGTGGGCGGCCTCACCTTTACCTTGTAGCAAGCGCGTAAGAATGTCACGGTTTTCTTCCGGCGTGCCGCCCGCCAGCTGTTCCTGATGATAGGGGGTAAGGCCAAAGTCCGCCGCCTCCAGCTGATAGCTCTCAATATTGCCGTCGCGCAGCTCCGCCACCAGCGTTGGGGCGTGGAGGGAGACCTCATCCATACCACCGCTGTGTACCACGGAGGCGCGCTGATAGCCCAGCACGCGCAGCGTTTCAGCAATCGGTAGCACCAGTTCCGGGCTGTAGACGCCAATCAGCGCCAGCGGGGGATGTGCCGGATTAATCAGCGGCCCCAGGACGTTGAACAGGGTGCGGGTCTTAAGCTGCTGGCGTACCGGCATCGCGTGGCGGAATCCGGTGTGGTACTTCGGCGCAAAGAGGAAACAGACGCCCAGCTCGTCCAGCGCTTCCCGGGAGCGCTCGGCGTTCATCTCCAGATTGATGCCGAAGGCGGCAAGCAGATCGGACGAGCCGGAGCGGCTGGAGACGCTGCGGTTGCCATGTTTCGCCACCTTCAGCCCGCAGGCCGCGGCGACAAAGGCGCTGGCGGTGGAGATATTGATGCTGTTGCTGCCGTCACCGCCGGTGCCGACAATATCGGCAAACAGGTAGTCCGGGCGCGGGAAGGGAGCCGCGTTTTCCAGCAGAGCGGTGGCCGCGCCGGCGATCTCCTGCGGATGTTCGCCGCGGATCTTCATGCTCACCAGCGCGGCGGCCAGCTGCTCCGGCTTAAGCTCGCCGCGCACCACGGCGCTGAAGAGCTGGTGGCTCTCCTGCTGTGTCAGGGTTTCGGCCTGGTAGAGTTTTTCCAGCACCGGCTGCAGGGTATTGGTCTGTTCCAGCTTTTGCAGCGCCCAGTCGAGAGTCTGCTCCAGCAGGCGCGCCCCCTGCGAGGTGAGGATCGATTCGGGGTGGAACTGCATCCCGCAGACGCGGTCCGCGTCGTGACGCACCGCCATCACCATCCCCTCGAAGGAGGCGTTAATGGTCAGACCCGCCGGGATATTGCTCCCCACCAGGGAATGGTAACGGGCCACCGGCAGCGGGTTGGGCAGACCGGCGAACATCCCCTGGCCGTCGTGTTCAATGCTGGAGGCTTTGCCGTGCAGGATCTCCCCCGCCTGGCCGACGTAGCCGCCGTAGGCTTCGACGATCGCCTGATGGCCCAGGCAGATACCGATTATCGGCAGCTTGCCGCGCAGGCGGGTTAACAGCTCCGGCATACAGCCCGCTTCGCTTGGCGCGCCCGGCCCGGGAGAGAGGAGGAGCACCGGATTCTGCATGGTCGCCAGCCGGTCAATCAGCGTTTGCGCCGGAACGTGGTTGCGGTAGATCACCACGTTATGGCCGTTCGCGCGCAGCTGGTCAGCCAGGTTGTAGGTAAAGGAGTCGATGTTATCGAGCAGCAGAATGTCAGCCATCAGAAAATCTCCTGTGCGTGGTGTGCGGTGGCAATGGCGCGCAGGACCGCGCGGGCTTTATTACGCGTTTCATCAGCTTCAGACTGCGGAACAGAGTCGAGAACTATGCCGGCCCCGGCCTGGACGGTGGCAATGCCATCTTCCACGTAGGCCGAGCGAATGACGATGCAGGTATCGAGATCGCCGTGGGCGGTAAAGTAGCCCACCGCGCCGCCGTAGCTGCCCCGGCGCTGACCTTCAGCCTGGGCGATGAGCTGCATGGCGCGCACCTTCGGCGCGCCGCTCAGGGTGCCCATATTCATGCAGGCGCGGTAGGCGTGCAGCACATCCAGATCGCTGCGCAGCTCGCCCACCACGCGGGAGACCAGATGCATCACAAACGAGTAGCGATCCACCTTGGTGAGGTCCGCCACGTAGCGGGTGCCGGGGGTGCAGATACGCGCCAGATCGTTGCGCGCCAGATCCACCAGCATCAGGTGTTCGGAGAGCTCTTTGTGGTCGGTACGCATCTCCAGCTCAATGCGGCTGTCGAGATCGCGATCCAGCGAACCATCGGCGCGACGACCGCGCGGGCGGGTGCCGGCAATGGGGTAGATCTCAATCTCGCGGCTGACGGCGTCATATTTCAGGGAGCTCTCCGGCGAGGCGCCGAAGAGGATGAAGTCGTTATCCTGCATAAAGAACATATAGGGGCTGGGATTGCTCTTTTTCAGTACGTCGTAGGCGGCCAGGGGGGAGGGGCACGGCAGCGAGAAGCGGCGGGAAGGGACGACCTGGAAAATTTCTCCGGCGCGGATCGCCCGCTGCATCTGGCGCACCACCGCGCCATACTCCTCGTCGCTCTGGCTACATTCGCAGCGCATATGTTCCACCCTCTGCACCGGCAGCGCGGGCGGCTCTTCGGTCATCTGTGCTTTGAGCTGGGCGATGCGCTGTTCAAGGCGCACTTTTTCCGCGGCGCTGTCGCTGAAAAGGCTGGCCTGAATGCGGGTATATTTTTTCTGATGATCCACAACCAGCAGCGTTTCCGCGAGATAGAAGCAGTAATCGGGGCAGCGGTTACCCTGCGCAATCTCCGGCAGGTTTTCAAACCCGGCCACCAGGTCATAGGCAAACAGGCCGCCGAAGAACATCGCCTCGCGTTCGTTTTCCGGCACCGCCACCAGCGTCTGCAGCAGGCGGAAGGTATCAAAAACGGAGAGGGAGCAGAGACGGGCATCTTCATCCAGCAGCTGGCTGACCGGCGGGAAGCGCAGGGTGCGCGCATCGGGGCGTTTTTCATTCTCTACCCCTGCCGGAAGTGCCGCGTCAAGGCGCGGCAACAGGGAGGCGCCATTTTCGGAGAGCGCCTGGATCGTGACAGTGTCACCTGTAGCGGTAATACGTAGCGCGCTGTCGACCAGCAGCAGGCTTTTCAGATCGTCCTTGCTGTCGATATCGGCTGACTCCAGCAGGAGTGTCGCCGGGCGCGCGCCGCAAAGTTGATGGAACAGAGCGGCAGGGTTGTGGCGATAGGCCACCTCGCAGGTCAGCAGTTCGAGTTGTGGTTTGGCTGTTTGCATGTTGCTGTTCTCATATTCTGTTCAAAAAAAAGCCCGCCGGGGGCGGGCAAGGTATCCGTGCGCGTACGCAGACGTGCAGCGCTGCCCGAGAATCAGGAGGTGCGCCAACCGTAGTGGAGTGAAAGAGTAAGGGTCATTGTCGGATACCTTGTCGTGTGAACTTGCGTACTAGTTAACTAGTTCGATGATGTAAAGTCAACCCCTGATTTCAGAAATTGCCAACAAATCGGTATCATAGATTTTTAACCTCTTATTTACCTTTATGGAAGCCGTTTTGAGCGACACAAATTACGCCGTGATTTATGATTTACACAGCCATACGCAGGCCTCCGACGGCCTGCTGACGCCCGAAGCGCTTGTCCATCGTGCCGTGGAGATGCGTGTTGGCACGCTGGCGATCACCGATCATGACACCACCGACGCCATTGCCGCCGCCCGCGCGGAGATCGCGCGCAGCGCGCTGCCGCTGGCGCTGGTATCAGGCGTGGAAATCTCCACTCTCTGGGAAAATCACGAAATTCACATCGTTGGTCTTAATATCGATATCGCCCACCCGGCGATGTGCGCGTTTCTTGCAGAGCAAAAAGCGCGGCGTAACCAGCGGGCGCAGCTGATCGCTGAACGGCTTGAAAAGGCGCATATTCCCGGCGCGCTGGAGGGGGCGCGTCGGCTGGCTAATGGCGGAGCGGTGACGCGCGGTCATTTTGCCCGCTTCCTGGTCGAGGCCGGGAAAGCGAGCAACATGGCGGATGTCTTTAAAAAATACCTCGCGCGCGGGAAAACCGGCTATGTTCCTCCCCAGTGGTGTACAATAGAACAAGCTATTGATGTGATTCATCATTCTGGCGGCAAGGCGGTACTGGCCCATCCGGGGCGCTATAACCTTTCCGCTAAGTGGCTGAAAAGGCTGCTGGCGTATTTTGCCGAACAGGGCGGAGAGGCGATGGAAGTCGCCCAGTGCCAGCAGGCTCCCAACGAGCGAACCCAGCTTGCGGCATACGCCCGCCAGTTTGGGCTGCTGGCTTCGCAAGGGTCTGATTTTCATCAGCCCTGCGCCTGGATTGAACTGGGCCGTAAGCTCTGGCTGCCCGCAGGCGTGGAACCGGTCTGGCAGCTCTGGGAACAGCCGCAGCAACCTGTAAACGAGAGGGAAGTATGAGCCAGTTTTTTTATATCCACCCGGACAACCCGCAGCCGCGCCTGATTAATCAGGCGGTGGAGATCGTGCGTAAGGGCGGGGTGATCGTCTATCCGACCGATTCCGGCTATGCGCTGGGCTGTAAAATTGAAGACAAGTCCGCCATGGAGCGCATCTGCCGCATTCGCCAGCTGCCGGACGGTCACAACTTTACCCTGATGTGTCGCGATCTCTCAGAGCTCTCGACCTATGCCTACGTGGATAACGTGGCGTTTCGCCTGATCAAAAACAATACGCCGGGTAACTACACCTTCATCCTGAAAGGGACCAAGGATGTGCCGCGCCGCCTGTTGCAGGAGAAGCGCAAAACAATTGGTATGCGCGTCCCCTCGAACCCGATCGCTCAGGCTCTGCTGGAGACGCTTGGCGAGCCGATGCTCTCCACCTCCCTGATGCTGCCGGGCAGCGAATTTACCGAATCGGACCCGGAAGAGATCAAGGATCGCCTCGAAAAAGTGGTCGAGCTGATTATTCACGGCGGCTATCTGGGGCAACAGCCCACCACGGTTGTGGATCTGACGGATGATTCCCCGCAGGTGATCCGTGAAGGGGTTGGCGACGTGACGCCATTCCTGTAGACGCGTCAGCGCCTGGTTAACGCCAGGCGCTGATATTCGCTATCGCGCTCCTGTGTCGCTTAACAGCAGGGCAATACTCCGCCCGCCCTCCGTCTGCTCCAGCGCAATCTTCACGATAATCGTCAGCGGTACGGAGAGCAGCATCCCCACCGGACCGAGCAGCCATCCCCAGAAGATTAACGATAAAAAAACCACCAGCGTCGAGAGGCCCAGCCCACGCCCCATCACTCGCGGCTCAAGAATATTCCCGAACACCAGGTTCACCAGCAGATATCCCCCCAGCACGATAAGCGCATCGTAAAAACCATTAAAGACCAGCACCTGCGCGATAGGGGGAAGGGCGGCCAGCACCGAGCCGATATTAGGAATATAGTTAAGGGCAAAAGCCAGCAGCCCCCAGATAAAGGCGAAGCGCACGCCCAACGCGGCCAGCATGCCCCAGACCACCAGCCCGGTAATGATACTGATGGCAGTCTTGAGCACCAGATAGCGCGAGACGCTGTCCACCGCCCGCTGGATAGCCCCCATGCCTTCGGCCGGGCGCGACATCAGCGGCTGAAGCTTAGCCGGCAACTGCGGCACCTCCAGCAGCATAAAAACCACGGTTAACAGCAGCAAAAAGATGGCGCTCATGGCGTTGGAAAGCTGCGCCAGCAGGCCGGTCACCAGCGACATCGCGGCGTTCGGGTCAATATATTTCAGCAGATCCTCCACCGACACCCCGATCCCTGCCCGCTGCAGCCAGGGTTCCAGCTGCTGCAGCGGCACCGCCAGCGAGGAGCGATACTGGGGTAGCGTACGGGTCAGCTCATTGAGGGAGGTGCCCAGATAGGCAAGCAGCAGCACCATTCCCAGCACGATAACGCTGATCAGCAGCGTAATGGCCACCACGCGGGGGAGGCGTAAACGTCCCATTCGCTGCACCAGCGGATTAAGGATCACGGCAATAAACAGCGCCAGAATAAACGGTACGATAATATCGGCCGCTAAACGGATGCCCGTCAGAATAATCACCAGCATACCCAGCATGATGACCAGCTTTAATCCGTTCAACGTAATAACAGGTTTAGCCATAGCAGTTCCTGAACTGATTTTTCCAGACAGAATAAAACGCCTCGCTAAACAAAATATTAACGAATATCAAATACGAAGGGTAAAGAAATGAAAAGCCTTTGAGTTAATTCCTGGCCTGTGGTACAAATCCGATGTGTTTAATAACTGAGGACAATTTTCATCCGCAAAGACGAGAAGCAACCCCGCGGATAATTGTAATATTATGGACAATCTGTTCAGCAAATGGTTTTCTGCTCACCCCACGCCTTCGATCCCTCTTTTTTGCCTGCCGTCCGGCGAGCAACACTGGCGCAGCGCGCTCTAGCCCCGTCTCCTGCCTAAGCTGGCGTGTTACGCCATTTTTACATTTTCGGTTTGCCGTTCACGGTATACCGCATGGAATATTATTCTCAAGCAGGAGAAGAACGATGTTTTACTGGATACTTTTAGGTCTGGCGATTCTGACCGAAATTACCGGCACCTTGTCGATGAAATGGGCAAGCCTCGACGGAGGACATACTGGCTTTATTTTAATGCTGGCCATGATCTCCCTCTCTTATATATTTCTCTGTTTCGCGGTAAAAAAAATCGCGCTGGGCGTGGCGTACGCGCTCTGGGAAGGGATCGGTATTTTACTGATTACGATTTTCAGCGTTCTGCTGTTTGATGAAGCGCTGTCGGTCACAAAAGTGACCGGTCTGGCGATTCTGGTGGCCGGCATTGTGCTGATTAAATCGGGGACCCGCCACGCATCCGCAGACAAGGAGGAGCGCCATGCAGCAGTTTGAATGGGTACATGCGGCCTGGCTGGCGTTAGCCATTGTGCTGGAGATTGTCGCCAACCTCTTTCTGAAATTCTCAGACGGCTTTCGCCGCAAACGCTATGGCTCCATCTCCATCGCTGCCGTGCTCGGCGCCTTCAGCGCCCTGTCGCAGGCGGTTAAGGGCATCGATCTGTCGGTGGCCTACGCCCTGTGGGGCGGCTTTGGGATTGCCGCGACGCTGGCGGCAGGGTGGATCCTGTTTGGGCAGCGTCTTAACGCCCGCGGCTGGGTGGGGCTTGTGCTGCTGATCGCCGGAATGGTGGTCATCAAACTGGCCTGAGGCTACTGCCGGGCCAGCGCCTCCAGCCGATCGCGAAAGCCGGTAACCGATATCGCCCGGTTATCGGCCCGATAGCGATCCTTGGCCGCCGGGGCGGAGCTCTGAACGCCAATCAGCTGCCACCCCTGGTCGGTTTCAAGCATGAGCGGCGAGCCGCTGTCGCCCGGCAGCGTGTCGCACTGGTGGGACAGCACGCCGGTCTGCGCCCAGCCAGTTACCTCGCAGCCCGCATGGGTGTAGAGCGTATCCAGATGATCGACCGGATAGCCGGACTGCGTCACTTTTCTCTGTGCCGTTTTCAGTGCGGCGGTGAGTGCCGCTTTGTCGCCCTCAAAGAGCGGCAGGGGCGTAATGCCGGACGGGGGATAGCGTAGCACCACCAGGCCAAAGTCCCACTCCGCGGCATTCGGCGGTACGATCCAGCCGTCACCGTCCGCTTTGAGCCGTCGGCCAAGCGACGGATCGACGCGCCCTTCAATACCGTGAATGTCGTAGCGCCAGTGTCCTTTAAGCGAGACAAAGCGCAGGGCGACAGCTTTATCCGGTTTGCCGTTCGGCGGCGTCAGCAGGCAATGCCCGGCGGTTAAGGCCAGGTGCGGAGAGATCAGGGTGGCGGTGCAGAGATTGCCGCTGGCGGTTTCCAGCTGGCCGATAGCGTCCCAGGGGGATTGAGTGGGATCCGTTACGCGCGTGCGATCGTCGTGGCCGAAAAACAGCGTCTGCACTTCCGTGGCATTGATGGCGTCATCATCGCCCTCATCTGCGTGTACAAAGCCCGAAAAGAGGCAAAACGTTCCCAGTAAACTTACAGCTATTTTCCGCATATCTCACTCTGGTGGGGTAATTATGATTATTAAAAGCGAACCCTATGAAAATACTATAGACGGGACAGCGTTAAAGCGGGAGTAAAATCAGCGTGCTACATTCATGAAAGATAAAAATGGAGGGTGACGAGCGCGCATATAATGAGTGCGGTAAGAATGAACTCAAACCGGTAACGGCGCAGCATACCCCCTCCGCAAAAGAAACGGCGCCGATCCTGTGTCGGTTCAGCGCCGGATTACTGTTCTCCCTTACGGGAGCGGTTCCTGACGTTTACGCAGCAGGCTGAGCCGCCGGTTTAGCCGCCGTAGATTTTACCGCTTTTTTGTGGTGTTTTTTGGCCGCCTGGGCTTTCTGTTCAGCTGGCGCACTTTCCTTTTTCACCGCTTTTTTGTGGTGCTTTTTCGCAGCCTGCGCTTTTTGCTCAGCCGCTTTTTTATGTTTTTTGTGGTGAACCGTTTTCGCCGGGGCCGTTTTAGCGGTAGCGGCTGGCGCAGCGGAAGCGGCGGTGTCAGCCGCGAACGCAGCTGAAGAGAGACCCATAGCAGCGGCAACGACCAGAGCTAATACTTTTTTCATTCCTGTACCCTCGAATTTAATTTCTCATGCAACCCCCCTGCGGGGCCGTTGAAATCACTATATCTCTGTAAATCCGGGGCTTCCGTGAGTGAATGGTATCGGCGTGTAACGCTTTGTACACTGCCGGGGTTTCCCCCGGCAGAAGGGTTACAGATAGCGGGTAGTGAGGTGTTCGCGGAAAAAGCGAATGTTTAACGGCTCGCCGGTTGCCTGCTCGATGAGCTGTGCGGTGGTAAAGCGGCTGCCGTGCTGCCAGATATTCTGGCGCAGCCAGTCAAAAAGCGCGGCAAAATCGCCTTCGGCAATGGCATCCTCCAGCCCCGGCAGCGCGCGACGGGCGGCGCTGAACAGCTGCGCGGCATACATGGCGCCCAGGGTGTAAGAGGGGAAGTAGCCAAAGCCGCCATCGGTCCAGTGAATATCCTGCATACAGCCGTTGCGGTAGTTCTCTTTCGTGGAGAGCCCCAGCCAGGCCTGCATTTTTTCATCCCACAGCGCCGGAATATCCTCTACCTCGATCTCGCCGTTGATCAGCGCACGCTCGATCTCATAGCGCAGAACAACATGCGCCGGATAGCTCACCTCGTCGGCATCAACGCGGATATAGCCCGGCTTCACGCGCTGATTCCAGGCGATAAAGTTCTCTTCGCTGAAGGCCGCCTGGCTGCCAAAACGGGCGTGGACCGCCGGCAGCAGATGTTTAAGAAATGCGTTGCTGCGCCCGAGCTGCATTTCGAAAAAGAGGCTTTGCGATTCGTGAATGGCGGTGGAACGCGCCAGGGCGACAGGCTGGCCGAGCCAGTTGCGGGGCAGGTTTTGCTCGTAGCGGGCGTGGCCTGTTTCGTGGATCACGCCGAACAGGGCGCTGAGAAGCTCCTCTTCGTCATAACGGGTAGTGATGCGTACATCCTCCGGCACGCCGCCGCAGAAGGGATGGGCGCTCACATCCAGGCGGCCGGCGTTAAAATCAAAGCCGAGCATGGACATCGCTTCCAGCCCCAGCTCCCGCTGGATGGCGGTGGGGAACGGCCCCTGCGGCGGCACAAACGACTGGTGGGACTGCTTTTCCACTACCTGAGCCAGCAGATCCGGCAGCCAGCTCTTCATATCGCCGAACAGCCCATCCAGCTGTGCGCTGGTCATGTCCGGCTCAAAAATATCGAGCAGGGCGTCATACGGCGTGCAGCCTTTCGCCGCGGCGCGCAGGCGCGCCTCTTCGCGGCTTAGCCTGACCACCTCTTTCAGTTTGGCGCTAAAGCCCTGCCAGTCGTTTGCCGGGCGCTGAGTGCGCCAGGCGTGCTCGCACTTGCTGCCCGCCAGCGATTTCGCCTCCACCAGCGCTTCCGGCAGCAGGGAGGCCTGCTGATAGTGACGTCGCATCTCACGCAGGTTGGCCTGCTCCACATCATCAAGATCTTCACTTTCGGCGGCGCTAAGCCACTCACCTACCTTTTTATCGGTGAGGATCTGGTGCTGCAACACGCTAATCTCGGCCAGCGCTTCCCCGCGCGCGGCGCTGCCGCCGGGGGGCATAACCGCGAACATATCCCAGCTGGCGATGGCGGAGAGGTGCGAGAAGCGGGAGAGACGCTGGAAGGTACGGGTGAGCTGTTGATAAGCAGATGATTTTTCCACTGTTGTTATTCCTTATCGTTCGGGATCGCTCCGGGAGTTTAACGTGATTTTTACATTATTTATCTGTTTTTCATGCACGCATGCTCAGGTGTCAGGCGTAAAAGGCAGGGGAGCGTCGTGCGTGGCGCAGAGAAAAAATGAAAATACCGGGATTTTCGCCAATGTCGCTTTGCGATATTGATGAAACTGCATATATATTTTTGTTCAGGATTCTGGCTGGATTTATGCTGCCTGGCGCGCTAATGGTCTGGATCATATTGGGCCGGAAAATACGAAAATTGCCCGATCGGGCCTGTCAGGCGTTCCTGAAGAGAGAATATGTTGCGATGACCACTTTTTATCAACTGGCGGCCACCAGCCTGCAGGGGCAACCGGTCGCTATGGAAGACTACGCGGGAAAGGTAGTCCTGGTAGTAAATACTGCCAGCCGGTGTGGCTTCACGCCGCAATACGCAGGGCTTGAAACGCTTTACAGAAAGTATGCTGCTCAGGGGCTGGTGGTGCTCGGTTTTCCCTGCAACCAGTTTGGTAAGCAGGAGCCCGGTGGTGTCGACGATATCGCGCAGACCTGTTACATCAACTACGGTGTGAGCTTCCCGATGTTTGAGAAAGTGGAGGTCAACGGCGCCGCAACACACCCGGTATTTCGTTACCTGAAAGAGGAATTACCCGGCGTGCCGGGGAAGCGGATCAAGTGGAACTTTACCAAGTTTCTGATTGGGCGAGACGGCAAACCGCTTAAGCGATTTGCACCGTTTACCACGCCGGAGAAAATGGAAACGGCCATCATTGCTGCACTAAAAATGTGAACATCTGAACTATTCGGACATTCACATTAAATCGCATACGAGAGAGATAATATTTATATGACGCCACGATCAGGCGTTAATTTTCGAAATCAGTTTTACAGACGCGGGACGGATTACGTCGAAGCGCGCAGCTTACGGATGTCTTTCCTCATTGCTGTCTGGAATTTTATGCAGGGCGTCGATATCGATTTCGCTGTCCGCTTTTTCAATTAACCGGGCAATCGCGAGGAGATCGTTAAATTCGCTCAGCAGCATTTGCGCGTCAGAGCGCAGCAGATCGTCAGAGACTTCCATCACCGAGTTAATGGCTTTATTGACGCTCTCGACCATCTTATCCGTGCCGCCATTTTTCCCGACCGCCAGCAGCATTGCGCTGAGCAGCAGGGACTGCGCCTCCACCTGCGCGGTGAGCGCTTTGGCTTCAGCGTCCATCTTTGAGATCTTGGCGACCATACTGATAATGATATTTTTCATTTTAATTCCCCGTGAATGATTCGCGCATTCTACCAGGGTTTTGGGTGAAAACAGTGATGGTTTTCCGAAACTCAAAGAGAGAATTTAAAATTAATGTAAGCGCCGGTGCAGGCTCGCCCCTGCCAGCAGCGCGCCGCAGAGCAGCAGGGCGATAAAACCGCCCACGCCATTCCAGCCGTAACGGTGCCAGAACAGACCGCCGAGCGTCCCGGCAATGCTCGATCCTACATAATAACTGAAGAGATAGAGCGATGAGGCCTGCCCTTTGGCGCGGCGCGCGCGCGGGCCGATCCAGCTGCTGGCGACGGAGTGGGCGGCAAAGAAACCGGCCGAAAAGAGCAGCATGCCGGCAAAAATGAGCCACAGGGAAGAGAAGAGCGTCAGCAGCAGGCCGAGCAGCATCACCGCAGTGGAGAAGATCATTACCGGCCCGCGCCCGTAGCGCGTGGTCATTGCTCCCGCTTTCGGCGAGCTCCAGGTGCCGGTGAGATAGGCCACCGACAGCAGGCCGACCAGCGCCTGGCTCAGATGCCAGGGGGAGAGCATCAGCCGATAGCCAATGTAATTAAACAGCGTGACAAACGCCCCCATCAGCAGAAACCCGATTAGAAACAGCCTCGGCAGCCCCGGGTCGCGCCAGTGCAGACGGAAGTTGATAAAGAGCGTTTTCGGGCGCAGGGAAGAGGGGCGAAAGTGGCGCGAGGCGGGAAGAATTTTCCAGAACATCAGCGCCGAGGCCAGCGCAAAACAGCCGATTGCCGCCAGTGCGATCCGCCAGTTAAAGAAGTCGGTCATCACCCCGCTCAACAGTCGCCCGCTCATACCGCCGATGGAGTTACCGCTGATATAGAGTCCCATTGAGAAGGCGACAAAGCTGGGATGGATCTCTTCGCTCAGGTAGGTCATGCCAACCGCCGCTACGCCGCTCAGTGAAAGGCCCACCAGAGCGCGCATCACCAGGATACCGTGCCAGCTGCTCATCATCGTTGAAAGTAGCGTACAGACGGAGGCGAGCAGCAGCGCGGTGACCATCACCGGCTTACGCCCGATGGCGTCAGAGAGCGGGCCGGTAAAGAGCAGGCCAACCGCCAGCATCGCCGTGGAGACCGAGAGCGAAATACTGCTGCTGGCAGGCGAAACCCCGAACTCATGGGAGAGCACCGGCAGGATCGGCTGCACGCAGTAGAGCAGGGCGAAGGTTGCAAGTCCGGCGGAGAAAAGCGCCAGGGTGACGCGCATAAAGGGGGGCGTGCCTCGGCGGATAAAGGTTATCTGAGGTGCGGAAGCGGGCGTTTTGATATCGCTGGATGGGGCGATATCAACGGCAGAAGTACGGCTCACAGAAGTTCCTTGTATAAACATCCCCGTGATTCAGGTGACGGGTATGACCACAGCTACAGGGTAGGAAAATGTAAATATTCTGTCTAATATATTAATAATCTTAAATGATACTTTTAAAATATGAATATTGAACTGCGCCATCTGCGTTATTTCATTGCCGTCGCCGAGGAGCTCCATTTTGGCCGCGCCGCCGCCCGGCTCAATATTTCCCAGCCGCCGCTTAGCCAGCAGATCCAGCTGCTGGAGCAGCAGGTTGGCGCCCGTCTGCTGGCGCGCACCAACCGCAGCGTTGAACTCACGGCCGCGGGCAGGCAGTTTCTTGCCGACAGCCGCCAGATCATGAGCCAGGTGGATGACGCCGCCGCCCGCGCCGCCCGGCTGCACCTCGGGGAAACCGGGGAGATCCGCATCGGATTTACCTCCTCGGCGCCCTTTATCAGCGCGGTTTCTACTACGCTCTCCTCCTTTCGTCGCGACTACCCGGACGTGCATATTCAGACCCGCGAAATTAATACGCGCGAGCAGATTGCCCCCCTCAACGAAGGCTCGCTGGAGCTGGGGCTGATGCGCAATACGCACCTGCCGGAGACCCTTAGCTGGCAGAAGATACTGCGGGAACCGCTGCTGGCGATGATCCCCACCGATCACCCTCTGGCGTCACTTCCCGCCGTAAGCCTGGCGGCGCTGGCGAAAGAGCCGTTCGTCTTTTTCGATCCACACGTGGGTACCGGGCTGTATGACGACATTCTGGGACTGATGCGCCGCTACGGGCAGGCGCCAGTGATTACGCAGGAGGTGGGGGAGGCGATGACCATCATCGGACTGGTAGCCGCCGGTCTTGGCGTTTCTATTCTCCCCGCCTCCTTTAAGCGGGTGCAGCTGGAGGAGATGCGCTGGATCCCGCTGGCCGAAGAGGACGCTATCTCCGAGATGTGGCTGGTCTGGTCCCGTCATCATCCGCTGAGCCAAGCGGCGCTCCGGTTCAAAGATCGGCTGCTTGCAGCGGCGCATCGTCCGTTTTGAGCGCAAAAGATGGGGAAAAATGTGCAGTAAATCACAAGGCTAAGTAAAAATTTGACGATCGTCCGCGAAGTGTTTCACCATAGCCGAAAGTTTATTTCGAAGCGCGAAAATAAGGGAGTGCCAGGTGGTCGCTGACAGTCAGCCGGGACATATCGATCAGATTAAGCAAACCAATGCGGGTGCAGTATATCGCCTGATAGATCAGCTTGGTCCGGTCTCGCGTATCGATCTTTCTCGTCTGGCCCAGCTGGCCCCCGCCAGTATCACCAAAATTGTGCGTGAGATGCTGGAGGCGCATCTGGTGCAGGAGACGGAGATCCAAGAGCCGGGCAGCCGCGGGCGTCCGGCGGTGGGGCTGGTGGTGGAGACGGAGGCCTGGCACTACCTGTCGATCCGCATCCTTCCCGGCGAGCTCTTTCTCGCCCTGCGCGATCTGAGCAGCAAGCTGGTCGTTGAGGAGCAACTGACGCTCTCTCTTGAGCCTGGCGAAGCGTTGCTGTCGCGCATCATCTGGCATATCGACCAGTTTTTTATTCGCCACCAGAACAAGCTGGAGCGTCTGACCGCTATCGCCATTACGCTGCCGGGCATTATCGATACCGAGAACGGCATCGTGCACCGGATGCCCTTTTATGAAGAGGTGAAAGAGATGCCGCTGGGTGATGCGCTGGAGGCGCATACCGGCGTGCCGGTCTATATTCAGCACGACATCAGCGCCTGGACGATGGCCGAAGCGCTGTTCGGCGCGTCACGCGGCGCGCGGGATGTCATCCAGGTGGTGATTGACCATAACGTTGGCGCGGGCGTCATCACCGACGGGCGGCTGCTCCATGCGGGCAGCAGCAGCCTGGTGGAGATTGGCCACACCCAGGTCGACCCCTACGGCAAGCGCTGCTATTGCGGTAACCATGGCTGCCTGGAGACTATCGCCAGCGTTGAGAGCGTGCTGGAGCTGGCGCAGCTGCGCCTGAGCCAGTCGATGAGTTCGGCGCTCCACGGCCAGCCGCTGACGGTCGAATCCCTCTGCGCGGCGGCGCTCGAAGGCGACCTGCTGGCGCGGGATATCATTACCGGAGTGGGGAATAACGTGGGGCGTATCCTGGCCATCATGGTGAACCTCTTTAATCCCCAGAAGATCCTTATCGGTTCGCCGCTCAACAAAGCCGCTAATATCCTCTTCCCGGCGATTTCCGACTGTATCCGCCAGCAGTCGCTTCCCGCCTACAGCCGCAACATCGTGGTGGAAAGCACGCAGTTTATCAATCAGGGGACGATGGCTGGGGCGGCGCTGGTCAAAGATGCGATGTACAACGGCTCCCTGCTGATCCGCCTGTTACAGGGATAACTCTTTTTCAAAGATGTAAGAAAATTTGCGCTAACGCAAGCCTGCTCCCGGGTCCATACCTTAGACTGCCTCCACTGAATTATTTACCTGGTTTATATTTTCGAAGCATATACCCAAGAGGTGGAGTGAGTGATGCTTAAGCGTTTCTTTGTAACGGGTACAGATACCTCTGTCGGCAAGACGGTTGTCTCCCGTGCCTTGCTGCAGGCCCTGGCGGCAGGTGGTAAAAGTGTGGCTGGCTATAAGCCGGTTGCGAAAGGCAGTAAAGAGACGCCGGAGGGACTCCGCAATAAAGATGCGCTGGTGCTGCAGAGCGTCTCCAGCCCAGAACTGCCTTATCACGCCATTAACCCCATCGCGCTCAGCGAAGAAGAGAGCAGCGTGGCGCACAGCGGCCTTATCAATTACTCCCTGCTCTCAAACGGGCTGGCGCACTTAAGCGAGCAGGTTGACCATGTGGTAGTGGAAGGCACCGGCGGCTGGCGCAGCCTGATGAACGATCTGCGTCCGCTCTCCGAATGGGTGGTGCAGGAACAGCTGCCGGTACTGTTGGTGGTAGGCATTCAGGAAGGGTGTATCAACCACGCTTTGCTGACGGCGCAGGCGATCGCCAATGACGGCCTGCCGCTTATCGGCTGGGTCGCTAACCGCATCAACCCGGGCCTGGCCCATTATGCCGAGATTATCGACGTGCTGAGCAAGAAGCTGCCGGGGCCGCTGGTGGGGGAATTACCCTACCTGCCGCGCGCCGAGCAGCGTGATTTAGCGCAGTACATCAACCTGTCGATGTTCGGCAGTATGCTCTCCGTAGATCGAGTCGTGGCGTAAGGTCCGCGACAGCACCGACGCCACCACGCAGGCGATTAATAAGGCGGGCAGTAAGAGATACTGCCCGGTCATCTCACACACCATCAGCGCCGCCATAATCGGCGCATGCGTGGTGGCTGCCAGCAGCGATGCCATTCCGGCCAGACCCAGCAGTAGCGCAATCTCCGCGTCAGGCACCCAGAGGCCGATCAGACGGGCAAAGAGCATACCCGTCGCCAGTCCGACAAACAGGGTAGGGGTAAAAACGCCGCCGGGCGCTCCCGAACCGCTGCTTGCCAGAACCGCCAGCAGCTTGCAGAGAAAGACCCCGGCTATCATCGACAGCAGCGGCGGCTCCAGCAGAAAGGCCTGCACCACGCTATAGCCATTCCCCCACACCTTCGGCGTCAGCAGCGAAAGCAACCCGACGATAAGCCCCCCCAGCGCCAGCTGGAGCGGGGGTGAGAGCTTCAGGCGTAAAAAGAGGGTATGGCTGTAACGCATCAACGCCATCAGCGCCGGCCCGCAGAGGCCCGCCAGCAGCCCCGTCGCCAGGATCAGCGCGTAATCAAGCCCGTTCAGCTCACCGCTGAAGTTCACCTGATAAAGCTGCGCCGCGCCGGGACTGAGCAGGCGGGTGGTGAGTAGCGCCACTACGGCGGCGATCACCACCGGCCCCAGGGAGGCGAGCATCAGCGTCCCAAAGAGAATTTCGGCGATAAAGAGGCTGCCCGCCAGCGGCGCATGATAGGCGCTGGCCATACCGGCCGCCGCGCCGCAGGCGATCCAGAGCTTCCATTCGCTTTTCGGCGTAAAGCGGCGGGCAAAAAACGACGCGGCGAGGGCGGCCAGGAGGATCATTGCCCCTTCCCGGCCTATGGCGCTGCCGCTGGCGACCACCAGCAGCGAGGCGAGGGATTTGACCAGGCTCGCGCCGTAGTCAAAGCGACCATCGTCGGTCTCCAGCGCCTCCATGTAGTCAGTCGGCGCATGGGGACGTTGCTGGTTAAGCCGCTGCCAGCCCCAGAGCAGTAAACCCGCCGCCGCGCCGCCAAGCGCGGGGGTCAACGCCCGTCGCCAGGGCGCCAGGGCGCTGGCGGCATTCACCAGGCTTCCGCTCTGATTATCGAGAAACAGCCACTCCAGCCAGTACATGGCGTGACGAAAGAGCGCCACCGCCAGCGCGGCCAGTACCCCTGTCAGAGAGGCGATCAGCAGACGGCGAAACATCGCGCGGATATCGGGATAGGCGTGAAGTCGATGCATGATGAATCACGAGATGAGAAGAAAAGAATATTGTGAAGCGAAAACGCGGGGTTAGCAAAAGTTATCCGTGCGGTAAATTACCCTCACCCGGGCGGGTGAGGGTGGCGTTTAGCTGTGGATATTGAGCGCGCGGCGGGTTTTACCGGAGCTGAGGTACTCGGCGATATAGTCCTGGGAGATCTCCCCGTTATAGCGACCCTCTTCATCCACAATGGGCATCCAGCTGGTGTTGCTCTCATACAGACGCGACAGCACTACGCGCAGGTTATCTTCCGCTTTGCCGGTCATGCGGAACGGATGCAGCAGATCGGCGCAGGTGCCGGTAGCGTTGCGTGCCTCGCGGCGTTTGACAAAGCCCAGCGGTTTGCCGTTTTCATCCACCACGGTGATAGCGCGAATATCGTTATCGTCCATGATGGCGAACGCCTCCGGCAGCGGCGTGGAAGGGCGGGCCGTCAGGGTTGGCTGCTGATCGGTGACGTCGCCAGCGGAAACCAGCAGCAGACGCTTGAGCGTGCGGTCCTGGCCGACAAAGGAGCCGACAAACTCGTTCGCCGGTTTCGCCAGCAGCTCGTCCGGGCTGGCGCACTGCACGATATGGCCCTGACGAAAGACCGCGATACGATCGCCGAGCTTCAGCGCTTCGTCGATATCGTGGCTCACCAGCATAACCGTTTTTCTCAGCTTGCGTTGCATCTCCAGAAACTGGTTCTGGATCACCTCGCGGTTAATCGGGTCGACTGCGCCGAAAGGTTCATCCATCAGCAGTACCGGCGGATCTGCCGCCAGCGCGCGGATCACGCCGATACGCTGCTGCTGGCCGCCGGACATCTCGCGCGGATAGCGGTGGAGAAACTTATGCGGATCGAGCGCCACCATATCCATCAGCTCTTCGGCGCGTGATTTACAGCGGGCCTTATCCCAGCCCAGCATCCGCGGCACGACGGTAATGTTCTCTTCGATGGTCATATTGGGAAACAGGCCAATCTGCTGGATCACATAGCCGATATTGCGACGCAGGGTGACGGTATCCATCCCGCTGGTATCTTCGCCGTTGATAAAAATCTTGCCGCTGCTGGGAGCGATAAGGCGGTTAATCATCTTCAGCGTAGTGGTCTTGCCGCAGCCGGACGGCCCCAGCAGAACGCACATCTCCCCCTCGGGCACGTTGAGGTTAATATTGTCCACAGCCTTAAAAATCTGACCGTTTTTCTGGGTAAATTGTTTGGTGAGATTTTCGAGTTTAATCATTAACGAATCCCCTTTGGAGTCAGCGCGATCTGCAGGCGATGCAGCAGCCAGTCGAGCACAATCGCTAAAAGACAAATCATCAGCGCACCGGCAATAAGCAGACGCACGTCGCTGCCGCCAATGCCGTTGAGTAACAGCAGCCCCAGGCCACCCGCGCCAATTACCGCCGCGATGGCCATCACGCCGATATTCATCACGACGGCGGTACGAATGCCGCCAAAAATCACCGGCAGCGCCATCGGGATCTCCACCCAGCGCAGGCGTTGCCAGAAGGTCATGCCGATACCGCGTCCCGCTTCACGCAGGCCCGGCGGCAGACTGTCGAGGGCGGTGTGGGTGTTACGCACAATCGGCAGCAGCGAGTAGAGAAACACTGCGGTAATGGCGGGCAGGGCGCCAATTCCCTGACCGATCAGCGAAAAGAGCGGGATCATCAACCCGAACAGGGCGATAGAGGGAATGGTCAGCACGATAGTGGCGATTCCCAGCACCGGCGTCGCCAGCCATTTGTGACGCACGATAAGAATACCCAGCGGCACGCCGATAATAATCGCCAGCCCGACCGCCAGGGCCACCAGCCAGAGATGCTGGAAGGTGAGCGTCAGCAGATAACCCCAGTTGTCGATAATGTAATGAATCGTATCCATGACGCCTCCTTACAGCAGATGCTTGCTACGCAGGAAATCTCGGGCGACCTGCTGCGGTGACTGGTGATCGATATCGACCCGTTTGTTCAGCTCGGTAATCACATCGTTGTTGAGCTGGGCGGAGAGGGTGTTAAGCGCCTCTTCAAGGCCAGGGTTCGCTTCCAGAGTATCTTTACGCACCACCGGGGTGACCGCGTAGCTCGGGAAGAAGCCCTTGTCATCCTCCAGCACTTTAAGGTCGAAGCCCTTCACGCGTCCGTCAGTGGTATAGATCAGGCCAGCGTCGACGAAGCCGTCGCGTACCGCGTTATAGACCAGGCCCGGGTCCATCTGGCGGATCTGCGGGCGGTCGAGCTTCATGTTATAGGCCTCCTGCAGCGGCTTCATGCCGTCGCTGCGCCCGGCGAACTCCAGATCCAGCCCCAGCATCCAGTTATGATCGGGGTCGGTTTTTCGCACCTGCTCAATCTTCGCCACCAGGTCGGACATGGTGTTAATGTGCTCCGCCTCGGCACGCTTGCGCTGCATGGCGAAGGCGTAGGTGTTGTTCATATCGGCGGGCTTCAGCCAGACCAGACCGTGCTTCGCATCCAGACGCTTCACCGTCTCGTAAGACTCTTCGGGCGACATCCGTTTGTTGATGTGGTTAAAGATGATGAGCGAGGTGCCGGTGTATTCCCAGGTCATATCGATCTGCTTGTTGATCATCGCATTACGGGAGATAACCGTGGCGATATTGGTTTGTGGCTGGACCTGAAATCCCTTTTTCTGCAGATACTGTACGGTCATGGCCGAGAGGATATGCTGCTCGGTAAAGCTTTTGGTGGCGAGAATGATCGGCGCGGCCTGCGCCTGGGCGGCGAAGAGCGCGGCGACAAAAAGCGCCTTCAGGACGGAAACAGGTTTCATCGAAGCTCCTTATTATTCTTATCAGGCGGTGTGCGGGCTGAGCAGACGGCCAAGCTCGGCAAGCAGGGTGTCCAGAATCAGCGCAAAGAGCGCCGTGGCCACCGCGCCCAAAATCAGCGTCGGGAAATCGTTGAGGTAGATGCCGGGGAAAATCAGCTCGCCATAGCTGCTGGCGCCAATCAGGAAGGCGAGCGGCGCGGTGCCGACGTTAATGGCGGTAGCGATGCGAATACCGGATAGCATCACCGGCCAGGCGTTGGGCAGCTCCACCTGGCGCAGCCGCTGCCATTTGGTCATGCCGATACCGTTAGCCGCCTCAATCAGCGAGGCTGGTACTGAACACAATCCGGCATAGGTGTTGCGGACAATGGGCAGCAGCGAGGCGAGGAACAGGGCGATAATGGCGGGCTTATCCCCGATACCAATCACGATCATCGCCAGCGCCAGCACCGCCAGCGGCGGCAGGGTGTTACCGACGTTAAAAATCTGCATCACATATTCAGCGATGCCGCGCGCCGCAGGACGGCTCAGCAAAATTCCGCTGGGGATCCCCACCAGCAGGGCAAAGAACATGGAGCTAAAAACCAGTTTGAGATGCTGCTCGCCGAGATAGATAAGGTCGACCTGGCGCGCTTTAATCGTCTCCGGACCCACCCCCCAGACCAGAAGGGCGAGAATGAAAACGATCAAACCCACGAATAGCAACGAACGTTTAAGGAACGACGAGTACATGGTGATGTGCTCCCTGGGTGCATGTGTTATAGCAATCCTGTGATTGCCTGTTGTTATGCCATGTTTCGGCAGGGGTAGTTCAGCTATAGCAAGGCGATGGGAAGGGTTCCAGCCAGGAGGGGAAATGTGTGATCCGCGCGGGGTGCTGTAAATCCAGGGTTACGCCCTGTGGCATAAGGGCTGAGCGGGGCGGTGCAGAATAGTCTTAAAAGCGGAGCGGTGAAGGTGACAACGTCACAAACAGGAGGCCCGCGCGCCAGACGCGCGGGCTGAGGATTAACGCCAGAGCGGCTTATCGGCAACCGGGATAAGCAGCCCTTCCTGCCACTGCGCCAGCGTCAGTTGGGCCAGCTTTGCCAGCGCAACGTAGAAGGGATGATTCGCCTGTTCGGCTAACACCGCTAAAAACCGTTTACTCCATGGCAACAGGTGCCATGCCAGCAGCTGGTCACGCTCGGCGTCGCGTTCCGTTTCCGTAAGCCAGGCGGTGAGCAACAGCAGCGCGCCAAAGCTATCTTCCGGCTCGTTCTGCTCCATCGCGAAATGGATATTGTTATCGCGCATCCACTGGCGCAGCGAGAGAGTTGACTCTCCAAACAGTACCGACTCCCGATCGAGCCAGACGGAGCCCCACGGCGGCGCAGGCAGCGCCCACGGGCCGATGAAGAGCCGCTGCCAGGCGTCCCTCAGGGGCTCCGTTGCGGGTTCACGCATCGCTTTTGCCAGCGGCAGCAGGCTTTCCTCCGCCAGCGGCCAGTCCCGCCACCAGTCGCTCTGCGTCAGGGCGGCGACCAGCGGCGCGGCCTGCTCGCTCTCCGGCGGGTAGTAGAACAGGGCACCTAACACCCTGGCGCAAAACGCGAAAGATTCGCGTTGGGACAGTTCAGTCATGAGATCAATCCTTGTTGCGCGGGTTGTCCCGCGCTTTGTTATTAACCGGCAATTGCCACGCCGACGGTCATGTGCAGACCATAAAAGAGTCCACGGCCAATCAGTTCACCTGCCAACACCAGCAGAATGCCCGCCGCCAGGCCCGGCGTTTTCGGCTCCTGTCGGCGCACCAGCGGGCAGATCCAGCAGCCGAGTCCGGCGGCAAGCAATATGATACGCCAGACCTGCAGCGCGCCATAGTCAGGCAACAGCGCGCTGGCCTGCTGAATTGCGCTTTGGATAGCCCCCAGCCCGTTGCTTTGCATCACCACCACCGCCACGGTCGCCAGCAGCGCCAGTACGCTGAGAGCGGCGGCGCGTCCGGCGTTAAAACTGACCCCGGCGCTATGCAGCAGAAGGGCGGCGAAGAGCGGGCCCGCCAGCGCGGCGGTCAGGAAAAAGCTCAGCGTCGTAAAGCCGTTGTGCCAGGTAGGAACGGTATCGATCTGGTAGACGTGCGTCATCGCCCCGATAAAGAGGATACCCAGTACCATACTGACAATGGCCCAGAGCTTTCCGGCGACGGCGGGCATTTTACCTAAAAACGCCACGAGCCAGCCGATACCGCCCACCGCAAAGAAGAGCGAACCTGCGGCGATTTCGTTACTCAGCGCCGAGGCCCCCACCCGGTTAAGGGAGTTAAAGGCCCGCAGCGGCGAACCGAGATGCAGAATCGAGGCGACAAAACCGACCCCCATCACCACCCACAGAAAGAACATGCTGCGTATGAGGCGCGCGCGGGCCGCCTCGTCGCGCGACTTAAGCCAGACCAGCCCCATCACGATCAGCGCGCCTGCCACGCACTGCCCAAAAACGGTGAAGATCACCAGCGGCCACTCATGCCATCCGTTTCCCATCTCACACCTCCTTCGGGTTTGCCAGATAGCCGGTGGTATCGCCCGTCGGGCGGCTGTTGGCGTTGGGTTTAATCACAATATTCGGCTTCGTAAAGTGCGCCGAGGGCAGCGGCGCAACCGCCGCCAGCTTGCCATGCTTCCGGCGAAGCTCCTCAATCGGTCCGAAATCGAGCGCGCGCAGCGGGCAGGACTCCACGCAGATCGGCTTTTTGCCCTCCGCCACGCGCTCATGACAGCCGTCGCACTTGGTCATATGCCCTTTGGCGGCGTTGTACTGCGGCGCGCCGTACGGACAGGCCATATGGCAGTAGCGGCAGCCGATGCAGACATCCTCGTTAACCACCACAAAGCCATCCTCGCGCTTGTGCATCGCCCCGCTGGGGCAGACTTTGGTGCAGGCCGGGTCTTCGCAGTGGTTGCAGGAGATGGAGAGGTAGTAGGCAAAGACGTTCTGGTGCCAGACGCCGTTGTCCTCCTGCCAGTCGCCGCCCGCGTATTCGTAGATACGGCGAAAGCTGACCTCCGGGGTTAAATCCTTGTAGTCCTTGCAGGCCAGCTCGCAGGTTTTACATCCGGTGCAGCGGCTGGAGTCAATATAAAATCCGTACTGTGTCATGGGTTACTCCTTACGCCTTCTCGATTTGCACCAGGTTGGTGTGCTGCGGGTTTCCCTTGGCCAGCGGGGAGGGGCGATGGGTGGTAAGGGTGTTGATGCAGGCGCCGCGATCGACGCGATCGCCGTTCATATCGGCATCATGCCAGGCGCCCTGGCCCATGGCGCTTACGCCGGGCATGATGCGCGGCGTGACTTTCGCCGGGATACGCAACTCGCCGCGATCGTTAAAGACGCGTACCAGATCGCCATTTTTGATGCCGCGCGGCTCCGCATCCACCGGGTTCAGCCACACCTCCTGACGGCAGGCCGCCTGCAGCACATCTACATTGCCGTAGCTGGAGTGAGTGCGGGCCTTGAAGTGAAAACCGAAAAGCTGGAGGGGGAATTTGCTGCGCTCGGGCGCATCCCAGCCCTCAAAGGTAGAGGCATACACCGGTAGCGGACTGATGGTTTCATCTTTTGCCAGCTCCCAGGTCGACGCAATCTCTGCCAGCCGGCTGGAGTAGATCTCGATTTTACCTGAAGGGGTTTTCAGCGGGTTAGCCTCAGGATCCTCGCGGAATTTTTTATAGGCAACGAAATGCCCCGCCGGATCGCGCCGCTTGTAAATGCCCATCTTTTTCAGCGCCTCATACGAGGGGAGCGCCGGATCTTTCGCCACCATTTTAGCGTAGAGAAACTGCAGCCACTGCTCCTGGGTACGTCCTTCGGTAAAACGCTGATAAACATCCGGCCCAAGGCGCTTCGCCACCTCGCTCATGATCCAGTAGATAGGCCTGCGCTCAAATTTGGGCGCGGTGACGGGCTGGAGGAAGATCAGGTAGCCCATATTGCCCGCGTAGTCGTTGGGAATGATATCTTCCTGCTCTACGGTCATCAGGTCCGGCAGCAGGATATCGGCATACTTCGCGGAGGAGGTCATGAAGTTGTCGATCACCACTATCATCTCGCACAGCTTATCGTCCTGCAGGATCTCGTGGGTTTTATTGATATCGGAGTGCTGGTTAATCAGGGTGTTACCGGCATAGTTCCAGATAAATTTGATCGGAACCTCGAGCTTCTCTTTGCCGCGCACACCGTCGCGGGTAGCGGTCATCTCCGGGCCGCGCGCAATGGCATCGGTCCAGGTAAAGCAGGAGATCTGCGTTTTAACCGGATTCTCCGGCAGCGGCATGCGCTCGATGGTGATGGTGTAGGTGGATTCGCGCGCGCCGCTGTTGCCGCCGTGGATACCGACGTTGCCGGTTAAAATCGGCAGCATGGCGATGGCGCGGGAGGTCAGCTCGCCGTTGGCCTGGCGCTGCGGTCCCCACCCCTGGCAGATATAGGCAGGTTTCGTGCTGCCAATTTCGCGAGCCAGCTTAATAATGCGATCTTCGGGGATGCCGGTGATGCGCGAGGCCCAGGCGGGGGTTTTGGCAATGCCATCCTCGCCCTGATCCAGAATCCAGGCCTTATAATGACCGTTAGCGGGCGCCCCTTCCGGCAGGGTCTTTTCGTCATAGCCGACGCAGTATTTATCGAGGAAAGGCTGATCGACGAGATTTTCATTAATCAGCACCCAGGCGATGCCCGACACTAGCGCGGCGTCGGTGCCGGGGCGAATCGGGATCCACTCGTCTTCACGCCCTGCGGCGGTGTCGGTGTAACGCGGATCGATAACGATCATACGCGCCCTGGAGCGCTCGCGGGCCTGCTCCAGATAGTAGGTGATGCCGCCGCCGCTCATGCGTGTCTCTGCCGGATTGTTGCCAAACATCACCACCAGCCTGGTGTTTTCAATATCGGAGGTGCTGTTGCCGTCGTTCGAGCCGTAGGTATAGGGCATGGCGCAGGAGATTTGCGCGGTGCTGTAGGTGCCGTAGTGGCTGAGAAAGCCGCCGTAGCAGTTCATCAGGCGCGCTACCAGCGAGGCGTAGGGGGAGGAGCGGGTGATATTGCCTCCGACGATCCCCGAGGAGTAGTTGATATAGACCGCTTCGTTGCCGTACTGACTGACCACCTTTTTCAGGCTGGCGGCCACCGTATCCAGCGCCTCATCCCAGCTGATGCGCTCGAATTTACCTTCGCCACGCTTGCCCACGCGCTTCATAGGATAGTTAAGACGGTCAGGATGGTTAATGCGCCGACGGATAGAGCGGCCGCGCAGGCAGGCGCGCACCTGATGGTTACCGTAGATGTCATCGCCGGTGTTATCGGTTTCTACCCAGTAAACTTCGTTGTCGCGCACGTGCAGGCGCAGGGCGCAGCGGCTGCCGCAGTTGACGGAGCAGGCGCCCCAGACCACCTTATCCGGCTGCGGCGCTGTCGCCTGCTGTACTGCCGCGGCGGCGCTTTTCAGGCCAAAAGGCAGGGAGACGCCTCCGGCCGCTATCGCCAGCGAGCCGATGGCGGTGGATTTAACGAGTGTTCGACGGCTGATCCCGCCGTGCGGTTCTTTTTCAGACATAACTCACCCCAGCTTGATGATTTCAGCCCGAAACGATAATCAGGCTAACGAGGGGGTGAGTGTTACTTATTTGGAGGTAGCAAATATTAACCCTTGTCAAAACAAGGGTCAGAGTGGAATAAAAAATTACTGCGGCTCAGCCGGAACGCCATCTTGCGTCGCCGCGCCGCTTACCGGATAGTTACCGCTGCTGGTGCGAGTATAGAGGATCTTATGTGTATCGTTGGCGCAGTGGCCGACGACCTGGGCGTCAGGGCGATCCGCCTGATCGTTTGGCACAATATCCAGCGTAAAGCCCGACTCCGGTACGCCATTGTTGATAATGCGCTGCTGGATGTCGCTTTTAACGCGTTCACATGAGTCGGGAGCAGCCAGCACGGCAGGGGAAGCGCCCGCTAACAGCAGCGCGGTGATCCAGGTTAACCGTTTCATCTTTCTCTCCTTATTTCTGTCAGTCGCTATAATTTTAGCAGAACCAATGTAAGCATCTTTCTCTGTAGTTAACTTTCTGATATTTCTCATTACGATTTTTCCACCCCGTCATTCCAACCTTTTCCTCTACTGGCTGGCAGAGAAATGAGACTTAAACGCTCAGTTGTGATTTTAAAAAAGCCCGGGCGTTAACAGGCCTCGGGCTAAAATTGCAGTAATACTGGTATTAATCGTAGAGCCATTTCCCGGCTTTGGCTGATTCAATGATCATTTCCAGAGTAAGAGCCTTCAATGGGCGGTTAAGCCATTGTTTTCTACGCTTCCATTGCCACCAAAATATCTCAGATTCAAAATAGTTATCTAAAACAAAATTGCTATGTTCGATGCTATATCTGGTGAACAGGTCAATAAGCATATCCTCCAGATCTTCCGGCAGGAGATTAAAATGTTCCTTAAACGTCCATTCTTTTTTTGCTGGGCGTTTGCGCGCACTATAATTTTCGGTGATGTATTGTAAAAACTCTTGTTCATCAGGTAGCAGCATCAGAAACTTGTCCATGCGATTTGATCTTTCGGGCGGGCGATCAGGTTATATTTTTTTCTTGTCTCTCTTGCAACTAAGGAAAATATAATGGTTGCCTGAGCATAACCGACATAAGGTACAGCCCTACCTATTACAGTTCTTATTCTCTCTGTGCTGAACGTCGCAGCCGCCCTTAATCAGCGCGCCGCCATCATCGTATAACCACATGTTTCCTGGTATAGCCATGTTATTTTAATACCTTTATATGAATGATGTCAGGCAAAAACTATACCTTTCTTTTTATGATTTCTCCATGAAAAGTTATATAAATCAATGATATGTAATTTTGTTTGGTATTCGTGAGGGGGATGATTTACAGTGTTTTCTGTGCTTATGTACAGTATTGTAGGGTAGGTTATTATGCCTTTTTGTCACGAAATGTAGCCCGCATTCTGGCCCGCCATGGCGAACGCATCTGATGGAAGAGAACGAAAGGCGCACATTCATTCAGTTCAATCCAAACGAGGAGCTATGCAGTGGGCGCAAAACATACTGTTCAAAAGTCTGGAATCTTCTCCAGAAATAGATTTAACTTATTGATAAATAATGGACGATTTGTCGGAGCGTTGAAGTAAATAACGTAATACATTGAATTGGATAATTTCACTTCACTCCAGGAAGCTATAATGTAAATGGCTGTATTTATTACTCTAATTGGGAATTTTCCCCGCAGCGGTGAATGACGTGAAAAAATTAGTTGTTTTGATGGCGCTGGGAACGGCGCTGGCGGGGTGCGATAACGCCTCTGAACCCCTCGCTTTTACGCCGGAGATGGCGAGTTTTTCGAATGAGTTTGACTTTGATCCCTTGCGCGGGCCGGTTAAAGCCTTTACCCAGACGCTGGTCAATGACAAGGGAGAGGTGAGCAAGCGGGTCGCGGGCTCGCTCTCTGCGGAAGGCTGTTTTGACACCCTGGAAATGCACGATCTTGACGCCAGCACGAGTGTGTCGCTGGTGCTGGACGCTAACTACTACCGCGACGCCGAAACGCTGCAGCAAAAGGTTAAACTGCAGGGAAAATGTCAGCTCGCCGAGCTGCCTGCCGCCGGGATCGTCTGGGAGACCGATGACAACGGCTTTGTCGTGGCGGCGCACGGGAAGGAGATGGAGGTGAAATACCGCTACGATACGGAAGGTTATCCGCTGGGTAAAACCACCGTCGCGGCGGGGCAGCATCTGGCGGTTACCGCCACGCCTTCAAAGGACAAACGTAAAAAGCTCGATTACACCGCGGTGAGCTCTCTTAACGATAAGCCGGTCGGATCGGTGAAGCAGACATGCGACTACGATCGTCACAATAATCCGTTAAGCTGTGAAATGGTGATTAAGGATGAACGCGCCACGCCAGCGGTGACGCGTAAATATACCATTGAAAACAGTATCGACTACTATTGAGCACCCTCAGGGCGCGATGGTGCGGCCTGTGCGGCGATCCAGGCAGCGCAGGGTGTTAGGCTCCCAGTAGGCGTTGACGTTGGCGCTTTGCTGACACTTGTCGCGAGCGTCAAAGGCTACATCCTCTTTATCCCACTCTTTTTCGACGCGGGTATTCACTTTCTGGCGAAGGCTGCGGGTGTCATTCCATTGTTCTTTATCCATGGCGGCATTCTGGCGGCTCTGGGCGCTGTCACCAGATTCAATAATCAGCTTGCTGGTTTCAGCCGAGACCGGCGCGGTGAAGGCGAAAGCCGTCACGGAGAGCATGGCCGCCAGACAAAGGCGTGTGCGTAATTTCCTCATGGCGTGTTCCTTTAAACGAGTGCAGACGGGCTGAAATATTCTACACCAATTGAAAAGGGGCGCATACCCGCACAGCGGGCATGGAAAGAGGCGGGTCATTATCGCGTATGATAGTTAAATGTCCCCTTAGCGACCCTGAATATGTTTAAAACCAGCTTACTTTTCTTTGTTACTGCGCTGTGCGAAATCATCGGCTGCTTTCTTCCCTGGCTCTGGCTGAAGCGCGGCGCGCCGGGGCTGGTGCTGATCCCTGCGGGGCTGGCGCTGGCGCTTTTTGTCTGGCTCCTGACGCTGCACCCGGCGGCCAGCGGGCGGGTCTACGCGGCTTACGGCGGCGTCTATATCTGCACCGCGCTGCTCTGGTTATGGGTGGTGGACGGGGTAAAACTCAGCGCCTGGGACTGGGCTGGCGCATGCGTTGTCCTCTGCGGAACGCTGATTATTATCGCTGGCTGGGGGCGCGCCTGAAGCGCAGTTTTTTGTGATCGGAGGTCGATTTTTCGATCTTTATACTTGTATGGTAGTAGCTCAGTTGCGTAAATTTCCCACATCACAACATGCGATGTAAGGAACTACGTTATGAAAATTGTCGGGGCTGAAGTTTTTGTTACCTGCCCGGGGCGCAATTTTGTCACCCTTAAAATCACCACCGACGAGGGGATTGTCGGCCTGGGGGATGCCACCCTTAACGGACGGGAACTCTCCGTGGCCTCCTACCTGAAGGATCATCTCTGCCCGCAGCTGATAGGGCGGGATGCGCAGCGTATCGAAGATATCTGGCAATTCTTCTATAAAGGCGCCTACTGGCGTCGCGGGCCGGTCACCATGTCGGCGATCTCCGCCGTGGATATGGCGCTGTGGGATATCAAAGCCAAAGCGGCCAATATGCCGCTCTATCAGCTGCTGGGCGGCGCTTCCCGTGAAGGGGTGATGGTCTACTGCCACACCACCGGCCATACCATCGACGATGTGCTGGAGGATTACGCCCGCCATAAAGAGATGGGCTTTAAGGCGATTCGCGTACAGTGCGGCATCCCGGGAATGAAAACCACCTACGGCATGGCGAAGGGGAAAGGGCTGGCGTATGAGCCTGCTTCCAAAGGGCTCTGGCCGGAAGAGCAGCTCTGGTCCAGCGAAAAGTACCTCGATTTTACACCAAAGCTGTTTGAGGCGGTGCGCAATAAGTTTGGTTTCCACGAGCATCTGCTGCATGACATGCACCATCGCCTGACCCCCATCGAGGCGGCCCGCTTCGGCAAGAGCATCGAGGATCATCGCCTTTTCTGGATGGAAGATCCCACCCCGGCGGAGAATCAGGCCTGTTTCCGCCTGATTCGCCAGCATACCGTCACGCCGATTGCGGTAGGGGAAGTCTTTAACAGCATCTGGGACTGCAAGCAGCTCATTGAAGAACAGCTGATCGACTATATCCGCACCACCATTACCCACGCGGGCGGCATTACCGGGATGCGCCGTATCGCCGATTTCGCCTCCCTCTACCAGGTTCGTACCGGCTCCCATGGCCCGTCGGATCTCTCGCCGATTTGCCATGCCGCGGCGCTCCATTTCGACCTGTGGGTGCCTAACTTTGGCGTGCAGGAGTATATGGGCTATTCCGAACAGATGCTGGAAGTTTTCCCGCACAGCTGGCGCTTTGACAACGGCTATATGCATCCTGGCGATAAACCGGGCCTCGGCATTGAGTTCGATGAAAAGCTGGCGGCGAAATACCCCTACGATCCCGCTTATCTGCCGGTGGCGCGTCTGGAAGACGGCACCCTGTGGAACTGGTAACAGAGGAAGAAATGATGAAAAGCGTAGTAATTGAACAACCCGGGAAGCTGGTCATCGAGGAGCGCCCTCTGCCGGTGCCGTCAGCGGGGGAGGTGCGGGTGAAGGTCCGTCTCGCCGGGATTTGCGGATCGGACAGCCATATCTACCGTGGTCATAACCCGTTTGCCCGCTATCCGCGCGTAATCGGACATGAGTTTTTCGGCGTTATTGACGCCGTGGGCGAGGGGGTGGATGAAAAACGCCTCGGCGAACGAGTGTCCGTCGACCCGGTCATTAGCTGCGGTCATTGCTATCCCTGCTCCGTCGGCAAGCCGAACGTCTGCACCTCCCTGGTTGTGTTGGGGGTTCACCGCGACGGAGGTTTTAGCGAATACGCCGTGGTGCCCGCGCAAAATGCCTGGACCATCCCCGATGCCATTACAGACCGGCATGCGGTGATGGTTGAACCCTTTACCATCGCCGCGAACGTTACCGCGCAGGCAGCGCCGCGGGAGCAGGATGTGGCGCTGATCTACGGCGCAGGCCCTATGGGGCTGGTCACGGTGCAGGCGCTGAAAGGGGTTTACAAGGTGAAGAAGGTGATTGTGGCCGATCGCATCGAAGAGCGGCTGGCGATGGCCAGACGCAGCGGCGCGGACTGGACCATCAACAACGGGGAGCGTCCGCTTGCCGACGCGCTGGCGGAGGCGGGAGTGAAGCCGACGCTGATCGTTGACGCCGCATGCCATCCCTCCATTTTGCAGGAGGCGATTACCCTGGCCTCGCCGGCGGCGCGCATCGTTCTGATGGGCTTCTCCAGCGAGCCGAGCCAGATTGTTCAGCAGGGTATTACTGGCAAAGAGCTCTCTATTTTCTCATCACGCCTGAATGCGAGGAAATTCCCGGTAGTGATCGACTGGCTGGCGAAAGGGGCGATCGATCCGGAAAAACTGATTACCCATACCTTTGATTACCAGCACGTTGGCGACGCTATCGAACTCTTTGAGAAAGACCAGCGGCAGTGCTGCAAAGTGTTACTCACGTTTCAAAACTAATTACGCGAGAGGGCCTGCCATGACGGGCTCAGAAAATATGCATCTTACCTTGTCGAGATAGCCATTATGAATCAAGCACAACCTCAACGAAGCACCTCGGATCTGGTGCGGGCCGCCGTCTCCGGCTGGCTGGGCACCGCGCTCGAGTTTATGGATTTCCAGCTTTACTCGCTGGGCGCAGCTCTGGTTTTTCATGAAATCTTCTTTCCGGAGCAGTCCGCCGCTATGGCGCTGATTCTGGCGATGGGTACCTACGGCGCGGGCTATATTGCGCGCATCGTCGGGGCGTTTATCTTTGGTCGCATGGGCGATCGTATTGGCCGTAAAAAGGTGCTCTTTATTACCATTACCATGATGGGGATCTGTACCACCCTGATTGGCGTTCTGCCTACCTATGCGCAGATCGGTATTTTCGCGCCGGTATTGCTGGTGACGCTGCGTATCATCCAGGGGCTGGGAGCAGGGGCGGAGATCTCCGGCGCGGGCACCATGCTGGCGGAGTACGCGCCGAAGGGCAAGCGCGGCATCATCTCCTCGCTGGTGGCGATGGGCACTAACTGCGGCACCCTGAGCGCCACGGCGATCTGGGCGGTGATGTTCTTTGCCCTCTCCCGCGAGGAGCTTATTGCCTGGGGCTGGCGCGTGCCGTTCCTGGCAAGCGTGGTGGTAATGATTTTCGCCATCTGGCTGCGGTTCAACCTGAAAGAGAGCCCGGTATTCGAAAAGGTCAGCGAAGGCGAGACCGCAACGCCGCTGGCGGCGCAGGAGAACACGCTTGGCGCGATGTTCAGCAGCAAATCCTTCTGGATCGCCACCGCACTGCGTTTTGGTCAGGCGGGCAACTCCGGTCTGATCCAGACTTTCCTGGCGGGCTACCTGGTGCAGACGCTGCTGTTTGATAAAGCCATCCCCACCGATGCGCTGATGATAAGCTCCATCCTCGGTTTCCTGACGATTCCGCTGCTGGGCTGGCTGTCGGATAAGGTTGGACGCCGCCTGCCTTATATCATCCTGAATATCTCGGCGATTATTCTGGCCTGGCCGATGCTGTCGATGATCGTGGATAAGACCTACAGCCCCGGCACTATTATGACCTCCATTATCATTATTCATAACGTGGCGGTGCTGGGCCTCTTCGCGCTGGAAAACATCACTATGGCGGAAATTTTTGGCTCCCGTAATCGTTTTACGCGTATGGCGATCGCTAAAGAAGCGGGCGGCCTGGTCGCGGTGGGCTTTGGCCCGGTACTGGCCGGTATCTTCTGTAATATGACCGGCTCCTGGTGGCCGATTATGGCGATGCTGGTGGCTTATTCTGTGATCGGCCTGCTCTCGGCGCTGCTGATGCCGGAGGTGCGCGACCGCGACCTGAGCCTGGCGGCAGACGCCGCAGAAAGTGAGCCGCAGACGATGGCTTATAGCGCGCTGGAAAGCCGTCGCCAGGGATAAGGTGTGGTTTATAGGTTGTCGATAGATGTCACACAACTTTTAATTCATATCACACCACCTGGACAAAAGTTAATATAAATCAATATCCGGAGCTGCGGGATCGGTATGGTGGTGGGGAGAGGTAGTCTTTTCCTCACTGCCATTCTAGTTGATGTAGTACGCAGTCGCCGTTGCGCAGGGCGCGCGGCAGACTTGAGCTTCACTTTTCTGACGAGTCACAATCATGGAAAACCAGTTATTACAGGCGAACGCCACGCTTCCTCAGTACGATCGCGATAATCTGAAAGCGCGGATTGTTCATTTAGGGTTTGGCGCATTCCATCGTGCGCACCAGGCGGTCTATGCCGACATTCTGGCGGCCGAACACGGCAGCGACTGGGGCTACTGCGAAGTCAACCTGATTGGCGGGGAGCAGCAAATTGCCGACCTCAGGGGGCAGGATAATCTCTACACCGTGGCGGAAATGTCGGCGGATGGCTGGACCGCGCGGGTCGCAGGAGTGGTAAAACAGGCGCTGCACGCGCAGGTGGATGGGCTGGAAACGGTGCTGGCGGCGCTGTGCGAGCCGCAGGTAGCGATTGTCTCGCTGACCATTACCGAGAAAGGGTATTGCCACTCGCCAGCAACGGGCCAGCTGATGCTCGATCACCCGCTGATCGCCGCCGATCTGCAAAATCCGCATCAGCCGAAATCGGCGCCCGGCGTGGTGGTGGAAGCGCTGGCGCGTCGTAAAGCGGCGGGCCTGGCGCCATTTAGCGTCATGTCCTGCGATAACATGCCGGAAAATGGCCATGTGATGCGCAACGTCACCTGCGCCTATGCCCGCGCGGTGGACAGCGAGCTGGCCGCCTGGATCGAGGCGAACGTCAGCTTCCCGTCAACAATGGTTGACCGCATCGTGCCTGCCGTCACGGCGGAGACGCTGGATAAGATCGCGCAGATCACCGGCGTACGCGACCCGGCGGGGGTGGCCTGCGAGCCGTTCCGCCAGTGGGTTATTGAAGATAATTTTGTCGCCGGTCGTCCGGCGTGGGAGAAGGCGGGAGCCGAACTGGTTTCGGACGTGGTTCCCTTTGAAGAGATGAAGCTGCGCATGCTGAACGGCAGCCACTCTTTCCTCGCCTATCTTGGCTATCTTGCGGGCTATCAGCACATTAACGACTGCATGGAAGATGAACACTACCGCCGGGCGGCGAAGGCGCTAATGCTTCAGGAGCAGGCGCCGACGCTAAAGGTGAAAGGGGTGGATCTGGCGCGTTATGCCGAGATGCTTATCGCTCGCTACAGCAACCCGGCGCTGCGTCACCGCACCTGGCAGATCGCCATGGACGGCAGTCAGAAGCTGCCGCAGCGTATGCTTGACTCCGTACGCTGGCATCTGGCTCATCAGCGTCCATTCCCGCTGCTGGCGCTGGGCATTGCCGGCTGGATGCGCTACGTCGGCGGCGTGGATGAGCAAGGCAATGCCATTGAAGTATGCGATCCGCTGCTGTCACAGATTCAGGCGGCGGTGCAGGGCAGTGAAGAAGGGGAGAGCCGCGTTAAAGCGCTACTGGGGATCGAAGCGATCTTCGGTCAGGAGCTGCCGCTGGAAGCACGCTTTGTGGAGGCGGTGATGGCTGCTTATCGTCTGCTGCTGGAGAAAGGGGCTAAAGCCGCCGTGGCGCAGACCGTAACAGAGTAAAAGTTCACATGCCGCCGTTCGCGGCGGCATGGTGGCGCTTTTTAGTGGAACCCAAGACGAATGAGTTCGATGGGTTCAAAACGACCTTCGCAACCTTCGATTTCTACCGTTTTGCACCGGCGTACCTGCGCGGCATCAAGCCCTTCGCCATGAATCGCCTTAACGACGCCGGTATTGCCGGTGCCGTTAATCATTACACGGCTGCCGGTGGTGATAGCATTACGGTTACGGTCATAAGTCATCATTGTTTTGTCTCCTTAAAGCTTACCCGATACGGCGAAATATCGACTGCTGCCGTTCGCGGAGCCCTATAAATACCCCTCTGCGCCATGCGTTTTTTTGTTTTTGATCAACATCACACTTTTTTGTGCAGATTTCACCCGAACGGGTAACAGAGGCTTTTGGGGCGGGAAAAGGAGAAAAGGAGGAACAGGCAGGTTAACGCACCCCGTAACATAACGGGGTGCGGCAAATTACTCTTCGGAAAACCAGTCGCTGTTTTCCTGGTGAATAAGCTGTACCGACTCGCCAATTTCCTGCAGATGCAGGGTCATCGCTTTTTCCACCGCGTCGGCGTCGCGTTTTTCCAGCGCGGTGAAAATATCGTGATGCTGGCGAAGCAGCATTTCCGGCGGCGAGACGTGGTCGAGGCTCATATAGCGTACGCGGTCGATGGTGGCCTTAATATTTTCGATGGTATCCCACGCCAGCTGGCAGTCGGCAATCTGCGCCAGCTTCTGATGAAACTCGTCATCAAGCTGGAAGAAATCGTTGAGCTGTTTGCGCTCAATGGCAATGCGCTGCTGATGCAGATTTTGCTCCAGCAGATAGCATTGATGGTCGTCGATAAGCGTGGCGGCGCGGCGGGCGACGGCGCACTCTATCGCCTGGCGTACAAAACAGCCGTTGCGTACCTGGGTGAGGGAAATTTTATTCACGTAGCTGCCGCGCTGGGGACGGATCTGGATCAATCCGTTTTCAGCCAGCTTAATAAAGGCTTCACGCACCGGCTGGCGGGAGACGTCAAAACGCACCGACACCTCTTTTTCAGAAAGCGGCGTACCGGGCGGGATCAGGCAATGGACAATATCCTGACGCAGGATGCGGTAGATCTGCTGATTAACGGGCTGGGTAGGATTAAGTTGCGATTCAGCGGCCATGCGTTGCGATATCTCAAAAGGGTTACTTCAGAATACTACCATTCTTTTGCCCCCCGGCACAGGCCTGGCCGTTGTATGGGGTGTACTTTAGCTTATCCAGTAGCGAGTTAACCGGCATCCGGTGTATCTGCTACAGCTTAAAGGCGGGCCAAAACCTCTGCGGCATTTCAACGGCACGCAGGGGAAAAACCCCGCCTCTGGAACAACGGGGATTCTGTTAAATGATACCTTCTTTCCTGACTGCTGGCTGTTTCCTTTTTGCTAAACAGGCCTCTGCGAAGGCGATTAATGCGCAGGTTTTTTCAGCATTGAGACGATGATTATGCTGCACAGCAGGGTGCCAGCGGCAAATAAGGCGATGCTCTGAAGTCCTGTTACCGCTATCACACGTCCACCAACAAGCGCCCCCGTTCCAATCGCGGCATTAAAAATGGCAACATAGATGGCTGAGGCGGGTTGTGCTCCATCCCCGGCGCAGCGAAGCAGCCATGTCTGTAATCCAACAAATATAACAGCCATACTTGCCCCCCATATTGCCAGCAGCATTCCTGTTAACCAGAGAGAATGCGGTGCTGCGTTACCAACACCAAGTGCGCCAAGCGCAACTGCACTCAGGATAAGTGAAGTGATAATCAGCGCTTTAATATAACGATCGATAAGCTTGCCTGCGATGATATTCCCCATCAGACCAGAAAGACCGGACGCCAGCAGCAATGCTGAAATGGAAGTCGGTGGTACGCCCTGAGTCTTTATCAGCAAGGGTTCGAGATAGGTAAAAGCGGCAAAGTGAGCAGAAATAATGCAGGCTGTAGCCGCATAAAGTGCAATAAGTACCGGTTTTTTGAAGATCCCATAGTAGAGCGTTAATCTGACCGATACAGGGGCAGCCAGCCTGGGCAGCGTCCAGAACAGAATAGAGGCGGTAAGTAGTGACAGCAGGGAAATCGCCGTAAATGCGCTTCGCCACCCTGCGATATCAGCAAGCAAACTGGATAGCGGCACCCCTATAACGCTGGCAGCCGAAACACCGCTAAAAACGATCGCTGTGGCGACTCCCAGTTTCTCTACCGGAACAATTTGCGCCGCCACAACGCCTATGAATGCCCAGAAAGTGCCGTGTGCGATTGCTCCGGCCATACGCGCAATCATAAAGAGAGTCATGGAGTGGGAAAGTGTCGTCGCCAGACATGAAAAGGCAAGAATCAGCATCAGGCCAACAAGCAGAGCCTTTCGCGGGATGCGTGCGGGCATCGCTCCGGCAACAAGCGCCGTCAGCGCACCAACCCAGCCGTAGATGGTCACAACAAGGCCTGCGCCAGACTCAGTCTGATGCAGATCCTTCGCTAAGGCGCTGAGCATGCCCACGGGGGCAAGTTCGCTGGTTACAATCGAAAATGCGCTAATCCCAAGCGCAAATATTGCTGCCCAGGCGCGCACAGGCACTGGGCTCGCATGTAAAAGGGTGTCGTTCATTAGAAGTACTCTTGAAATATCTCGGAAGTGGTCGAAATGTGATGTAAGGGCGCAGGAAACTTAACTATTGACGCCTTTCATTCCTTCAGCCGTGTAACGTTCCCCGGCGATTGAGACGGTGGATATCGCTGTACGAAGGTCCCGCAGTTCGGCCTCAGAAAGCTGAACGCCCAGGGCATCAACATTTTCATTCAGATGGTGCAGGTTGCAGGTGCCGGGTATAGGCACAATGTTCTCGCCCTGAGCAAGTAACCAGGCCAGCGCTATCTGTGAAGGTTTGCAGCCTTTGCTCACCGCCAGGGCCGTTAACAAATCCACAAGGGAGTGGTTTTTAATGAGATTCTCTGGCTGAAAACGGGGAAGCGAGCTGCGAAAGTCCTCCTTTACCGGTACCGGCTCATGCTGAAACCTGCCCGTCAGAAAACCACGCCCAAGCGGTGAATAGGCTACGAAGCCAATCCCTAAAGCTTTACATAACGGGAGTACATGCTCTTCCGCTTCCCGGCTCCAGAGAGAATATTCTGTCTGCACCGCAGCCACAGGGTGAATCGCATGAGCGCGACGGAGCGTATCCGCGCTGACCTCGCATAAACCGATGTGACCGATTTTCCCTTCCCGCACCAGCTTCTCCAGGCCGGACATCGTCTCTTCGATGGGAGTGCGGGTATCAACGCGATGTACGTAATAGAGATCGATATGGTCTACGCCCAGGCGTTTAAGCGAATTTTCGCAACACTTACGCGCGTAATCCGGGGTATTGCAGAGGCTTCTTTTATATTCACCGGGCTGGCGGACAATGCCAAATTTGGTAGCCAGCTTTAGCCGGGGCTTACGAGTCCTGATAAATTTGCCCAGCAATTCCTCATTGTGCCAGGGACCATAGGTATCTGCGGTATCCAGGAAATTAATACCTCGCGCTATTGCCTTATCCAGCACTGCCAGCGATGTCTCATCGTCGCGAGGACCATAAAACTCGCTCATGCCCATACAGCCCAGGCCAATAGCAGATACGTTGAGGGACCCTGTCAGTTTACGTGTTTGCATGTTTATCTCCTTGTGGGAACTGCAGTATCCTCTTGTCGGAATCGATAAAACAGAGACGAAAGCGGAGAGCCGTTTTCCACAATCGGAAAGCCTATGAAGAGAGCATTCAACTGGGATGACACACGTATTTTTCTGGCCATCGTGCGTGCAGGAATGTTAAGCGGCGCAGCAGAAGCTCTTGAGATGGGGGTTGCAACGATCTCAAGAAGGCTGGAGCGGCTAGAGCAGGCTCTGGCTATGCCGTTGTTTAGCAGGCATCAGAGCGGCTACCGGCTTACGGACGAGGGCGAGGCGCTGCTGGAGCGTGCTGAGGCGCTGGAATATGCAGGGCTCGCTTTCGGCGAGACGGCGAATTTACAGGGGAATGTTGCGGGGCTTGTCCGGCTGGCGACATCTGATAATCTTGCCTCCCATTTTATTCAGCCTTCGCTGAAAACGTTGCTGGAAAAATATCCCAGCCTGCGGGTGGAGGTTCTGAGCGGAGTACAATCGGTTAATTTGCATCGCAGGGATGCCGATTTAGCCGTACGGATGGTAAAGCCTGAGAGCGGGAATCTGACGCTGAAGCGTCTGGGAACCGTAGGGTTTGGTCTGTACGGCGCAAAAACATACCTCAAAGAACTGGACCGGATGGAAGGGGGGGTAAGGCTAAGTGAGGCCCACTATGTAGGTTGGTCCGATTCACACCAGCACCTCCCTGCCGCACGATGGGTTACGCGAATGTTGCGCGGAAGGCCGTGCCGGGTGGAAGCAAATACTCTCGTGGCACAGGTATCGGCAGTGTCAGCAGGGCTGGGTTTAGGCGTTTTGCCGCACTTTATGGCGAGAGAAAAGGATCTTCAATGTATTGATTCTGAGCCTGGAGTGGATCAGGCGCTGTGGCTGGTTATGCATTCGGATCTGGCGGAGTCACGGCGGGTCAGAGCAACCGCAGACCATCTCATTGCTCTGTTCGATGAGGTCAAAGATCAACTGACGATGCCATAAAAGCAGCCCGGCCCGCAGGCCGGGCGGAGGGTAACTATCCGCGGTGCACGTTTAAGCCCGCAAAGCTCTGGCTGACCGGCATCATTTCCACGGTGTTGATATTGACATGTTTCGGCAGGGTGGCGACCCACCAGACCGTTTCAGTCACATCTTCCGGCGTCAGGGCGTTGGCGTTCTCGTAGGTTTTATCCGCTTTCGCATCATCGCCCTTGAAGCGAACGTTAGAGAACTCGGTGCCTCCCACAAGTCCTGGCTCAACGTCGGTAACGCGAATGGCGGTGCCGTGCAGATCGGTGCGCAGGTTGAGGCTGAACTGGCGAACAAAGGCTTTGGTCGCGCCGTAAACGTTGCCGCCCGCATAGGGCCAGCTGCCCGCGGTAGAGCCAATATTGATGATGTGTCCACGGTTCCGCTCCACCATCCCCGGCAGAACGGCACGGGTCATATAGACCAGACCTTTGTTATTGGTGTCGATCATATTTTCCCAGTCTTCGACGCTCGCTTTGTGAGCCGGTTCCATGCCCAGCGCCAGTCCCGCGTTATTGACCAGAACGTCGATTTCACGCCATTCGGCGGGCAGACCGGCAATCATCTCTTCGATAGCGGCACGGTTACGCACGTCGAGCTGTGCGGTGAGAATGCTGTCGCCCAGCTCCTCTTTCAGCTCCTGCAGACGCTCCTGACGACGACCCGTAGCAATCACCTTATGCCCGTTGGCGACGAAGCGACGCGTAATACTTTCACCAAAACCTGCCGTTGCACCGGTAACTAATACAATCATCTCTCTGTTCCTCAACGCTTTTTGTGGGGGTAATACCATAGCACGCCCGCTGGCGCCGCGTTAAGGCAACTTTGCTTCCTTCATAAGTCGCAAGAGGCTGCGCTGATATCTACAGGGGGATCTATTCGACATTTTTTAGCGCCATGCCAGGGTAATTTACTGCTCCAGAGAAAGTTTGTGGTGTAAATAAGGACTTTAGTATGAAAACGAAAGGATTTTTTATCACTCTTGTTGTCCTGGCATTCCTGGCACAGCCAACGCTGGCAAAACCGAACCGCCTTTCTGACAGCGAGGTTAAGAAAGCCATTATCGCGGAGTCGATAGCTGGCTGGTCCGGCAACTGTGCCTGCCCCTTCAACCGCGCCCGCAACGGCAGCGCCTGCGGAAAACGCAGCGCCTGGAGCAAAGCGGGCGGCTATGCCCCCGTTTGCTATGAAAATGAAGTGACCCCGGAGATGATCCGTGAGTGGCGGGCGAGGCGGGGGGAAAATTAATGTCATCCATGCCTCATTTATGACACACGCCACCGGGCGTGATTAGCAGGGCTGCCCTGATGTGAAGATTGCAGCCCGGCGCAGGCTGACCTACTCTGGGGAGATAATCTGCGTTCTGGAGTAAAACATGTCGGCTAATCCCTTTTTTGACGTCAGCCTGTTGCCCTATCAGGCTCCCCGTTTCGATCTGATTGACGATAGCCACTATCGTCCCGCGTTTGATGAGGCGATACGCCAGAAGCGCGAGGAGGTGTCGGCTATCGTGGCGCTTGAGTCCGCCCCTGATTTTGACAACACCGTGTTAGCGCTGGAGCGAAGCGGGGCGATGCTCACCCGCGTCAGCAGCGTCTTTTTCGCCATGACCTCGGCGCATACCAACGACGCGTTGCAGGTGCTGGAGGAGGCTATCGCAACCGAGCTTGCCGCATTAGCCAATGATATCTGGCTTAACGATACGCTTTTTGCCCGCGTGGAGGCGGTCTGGCAGGCGCGGGAATCGCTTGATGACGAGTCGCGTCGGCTGGTGGAGGTGATGCATCAGCGATTTATCCTGGCGGGGGCCAGGCTTGATGCGGCGCAAAAAGCGGAGCTGAAAGCGCTCAATACCGAAGCCGCCTCGCTCACCAGCCAGTTCAACCAGCGTCTGCTGGCGGCGGACAAGGCGGGCGGGCTGGTGGTGGATTATGCGCATCAGCTTGACGGGCTGAGCGCGGAAGAGATCGCCGCTGCCGCCCAGGCCGCAGCTGAGAAAGGGCTGTCGGAGCGCTGGCTTATCCCGCTGCTTAACACCACGCAGCAGCCTGCGCTGGCGTCGCTTCGCGACCGGCAGACGCGGGAAAACCTCTTCCAGGCAGGCTGGAACCGTACCCAGAAAGGGGATGAGAACGATACCCGCGGTATCGTTCTTCGCCTCGCGACCCTGCGCGCGCGACAGGCGCAGCTGCTGGGTTTTGACAGTTACGCCAGCTGGAGCACCGCCGATCAAATGGCGAAAACGCCCGACGCGGCGCTGGCCTTTATGCGCGGAATTGTTCCCGCCTCGCGGGAGCGGGCGCGCGCTGAACAGGCGGATATCCAGCAGGTGATAGATGACGAGCAGGGCGGTTTTCAGGTGCAGGCCTGGGACTGGGCCTTCTACGCCGAGCGCGTGCGGCTGGGACGCTACGCGCTGGATGAGTCGCAGATAAAACCCTACTTCGCCCTGAATACGGTGCTGGAGGAGGGGGTATTCTGGGCGGCGAGCCAGCTGTTTGGTATCCGCTTTGTCGAGCGTTTCGATATTCCGGTCTATCATCCGGACGTGCGCGTCTGGGAGATTTTCGATCATACCGGCGAAGGCATGGCGCTCTTTTACGGTGACTTCTTTGCCCGCGATTCGAAAGGCGGCGGCGCCTGGATGGGCAACTTTATTGAGCAGTCCCATGAGTTTGCCGCCCGCCCGGTGATCTACAACGTCTGTAACTACCAGAAACCCGCCAGCGGCCAGACGGCGCTGCTCTCCTGGGATGATGTCATCACCCTGTTCCACGAGTTTGGTCATACCCTGCACGGCCTCTTTGCCCGCCAGCGTTTCGCCACCCTCTCCGGCACCAACACGCCGCGTGATTTTGTCGAGTTCCCCTCGCAGATCAACGAGCACTGGGCGAGCCATCCGCAGGTCTTTATCCGCTACGCCCGCCACTATCAGACCGGGGAGCCGATGCCGGAGACGCTGCGTGAGAAGATGCTTAACGCCACGCAGTTCAACAAGGGGTATGACATGACCGAACTGCTGAGCGCCGCCCTGCTGGATATGAACTGGCACGGCCTCAGCGCCACAGAAAAGGTAGATGATGTCGAAACATTTGAATCCGCCGCGCTGAAGAAAGAGGGGCTGGATCTCCCCGCCGTGCCGCCGCGCTATCGCAGCAGCTACTTCGCCCATATCTTTGGCGGCGGTTACGCGGCGGGTTATTACGCCTATCTCTGGACACAGATGCTGGCCGATGACGGCTACCAGTGGTTTGTGGAGCAGGGCGGCCTGACGCGTGAAAACGGCCAGAAATTCCGCGAGGCGATTTTGTCACGCGGGAATAGTACGGATTTGGCGGAGCTTTATCGCCAGTGGCGCGGGCACGATCCGCAGATCGAGCCAATGCTGAAAAATCGTGGGCTGAGTGAGTAAGACCTTATCAGGCTGAAAACTGGCCTTTCAGGAACGACATCAGAATGCCCGGCACTACCGGCAGGTCAAGAAATTGAGCATTCGTGAAACGGCAGATGCGACAGGATACCGCCCTCCCGGATACGCCGCATTCAGGCGCTTTACCGGCATTCAGAAATGGATAATGTTGGTTAAGTTGTGATTGTTGTATGATGCCGACGGGTATAACCGCTTATATATTGAGGGATTAATGATGGCGAGAGCGCTGGCCTGTCTTGGTGATAAAACGAGTTACGGAGAAATCATTTCAGCGACTGCGTCCTGGTTTGAAGGAAGTAAAGCAATAGCCCGGACCGGCGACAAGGCTTCATGCAGCAAATGCAACGGGTATTTTGAAATCCTGGCCTCCGCACAGGACTGGGCAGAAGAAGGCAAAGCGTATGCTGCCACCGGTGACAGGGTACTGTGCCGTTGCCCCGATCACTATGTTTACGGTTCAGCCACGCAGTGGACCAGCACAGGCACTAGCTCACTCACCTCCCGCAATACCAGTCAGTCGCCTGTACCAGCGCAGCAGACACAGGATGCCAGCACCCGGAACTGTATTCGCTTTCAGTGTGCCGGTGACGATGGCCTGCTAATGGCAGGCTGTCGCTACACCCTCATATTCCCGGACGGACGTTCTGAAGCTGGCGTTACCGATGAGCACGGGGTTACGGGATGGCATTATGCTGAATCCCCTGAAAATATTAATCTGCATATTTTAATGGATTAAATATGGCTGTTTACCACCTCAGTACCCGTATTAACTCTAATGTCCCGGCTGATTCTTTACTGTATGACCTGTGTATTTATCGCATGGACTCACGCAGAAATAAATTCCCTCTGGTAGATGTGAAACAACAGGCGTTTTCGGGTAATTATGAAACCCAGACTCACATGACCGCAAATATAAATGAGTCACTTTCGACAATTTATATTATGGAAATAAAACTTTATCGAAAAACCCTGTTGCATACGCACTGTGTAACGCCTGTTCCGTTCACTAAAATGTACACGCTGGAAGAATTTGCATCAGGCAAAGCCTGGTCTCCGGTGAAGCGGGAAAACCCCTGTTATTTTGAGTCAACAGGGACAATGAAGCCCGAGAGTCAGGGGGGCGAAACAAAGCAGATTAAAATTACCCTCCCTGAACGACCATTTGTAGCGAAAGAATATCCTGTCGGAACGCCGCAGGATCCGTTTGAAAAACATAAAATTGAATCTGAAGTACACGACAGATTTTATCATTATTCTTATCCTTATCAGGCCAGCGCAAGTGTATGTGGACCTGCTGCATTTTTTTACTGTGTTCAAATGGACCGCCCTGATGTCTATGCCCAAGCTGCCAGGGAACTCTGGCGGTATGGAAAGACTAAAATAGGTGCATTGACAATTTCCCCTGGCGAAGGGTGTAAACACCCTTCAGGTATGTTTTATACAGGTGGAGGTCAGCCAGGGATCTTAGGGATTGACTGGATGACGCTGGCTGGACTCAGGGATTCAGAAAATACCATACTGAGCTTTGATGCTCTTGATTCGCCAGTGGCTGGTATCACAATGTGGCAAACACTGAGGGAGTGGTTTGAAAAGGCCGGTTATGAAATAGTTTTTAGTAATGTAGGAATCACTCAGGCAGGCACCCAGGGAATTAGAGATTTAAATAAGTATGTGGAGCAAGGTTATAAAGTCGTGACATTAATAAATGATGGGCTGCTTGAAGGTAGTACAAACAACACGACATTACCAACGCACTGGGTTGTATGGGATGGTTCTGTAACACAGGATGAAAATAGGTATATTAACTTAAAGTTATTTTCTTGGGGAGAATCAGCTAACTGGATTAAACAGAAAAAAGATTTGCGGTTTTTTATCAACAGATTCTTCGGGGGGATGGTTTTCAAACCATTAAAATAGCCATGAGGATGTTTTTTATTGTTTTTATTTCATTTGCAGTATCAGCATGCAGTTTACATGCTAATGTTACTCCTGATGGTAATTCACTCAACGATGCTCTAGTAGGAACGCTGTATTCCAGTGAAATAAATATAAATGGTGGCGCTGTATCATCTTTAGATTCCAGTGGGAAAGAAAGATTCGTAGGTGAAATCATTCCATCCGATACAGGATTAACTTTAAGATATTGTAACGATTCTCCGGCACACAATTGCGTCAGGATTCAGGGAGTACCCGTAAAGCCGGGGATTGTCACTGTACGCGTATCAGGCGGATTGTTTGGCACAAATGTAGCGACAGGCGGGGAATTTGATAAAACATATACTATTAAGATCAAAGATCGAGCCGATGCTGAAAAATCGCGGGCTGAGTGAGTAAGCCTTTATCAGGCTGAAACCGAACCGGGCGCGATGCCCGGTTTTTTATCGTTCAAACATTATAAATTAAGCGCCGAATGCGCCATCTATCGTATGCATCGCGCCTGTGACAAAACCGGCCTCCGGCCCGGCAAGCCAGGCGACCATACCCGCGACCTCTTCAGGTCGTCCGTGTCTTTTTATCGCCATAAAGCTGTGCATCAGATCTTTCATCGGCCCGTTTTCAGGATTGGCATCGGTATCTATTGGTCCGGGCTGAACCACGTTGATTGTTATTCCTCGTGGTCCAAAATCACGCGCCAGGCCGCGGGCTAAACCCTGTAGGGCTGATTTACTCAGCGCGTAAGCCGCCATGCCGGGAACCGGCATACGGTCGCCGTTAACTGAACCGATGATAATGATACGTCCACCGGGAGACATTTTGCGTGCCGCCTCGACAGACGCATGATAGGGAGCATGAATATTAATCCTGAACAGGCGGTCAACAGCATCAGGATCGTGGTCCAGCGCATCGCCCAACAGAGCAATGCCAGCATTAACCACCAGAATGTCGAGCGGTCCGCTGTCACGCACTGTTGTGATAACAGCCTCTCGATCGGCACTGTCGGTAAAAATAGCCTCCGATTTTGTCTCTTTCGCTAATTCCTGTGCTGCCTCTTTTGAACCGGAGTAGGTGAATCTGACTTTTGCACCTTCTGTCGCGAAACGGCGCACAATCGCGGCGCCAATACCCCGGCTGCCACCCATAACCAGAACGTTTTTACCTTCAAAATTGCGCATGCTGAATATCCTCATCGGGTTTTGTAGTGTACACTACAAATCACCAGAAATATAAAGTCAAACGGTTTTGTAATGAGCACTACAAAAATAGGTAAAACGCCCGGACGCCCGCGAAAATTCGATGCTGAAAACGCGGTAACCGTGGCGCAGCGTTTGTTTCATGCGCGCGGATATGACGCGGTGAGCGTTGCAGAGGTGACTGCCGCGCTGGACATAAATCCCCCAAGTTTCTATGGCGTGTTTGGCAGCAAAATTGGCTTGTATAACCAGGTACTTAGTCGCTATTCCAGAACAAGCGCGCTTCCCTTTACAGAGATTTTGCGCGAAGGGCGACCCGTCGCAGAGGCGTTAACGGAACTGCTAGAAGCGGCGGCGCGGCTGTATGCCGGCAATGAAATGTGTACGGGCTGTCTGGTTATCGAAGGCACCCGGTGTAACGATCCTCAGGCGCGGGAATCAGCCGGGTCATTTTATCGGGCAGCGGAGAGGGGGATTTATGATTTTATCGCCTCTCACTATCCGCAGGAGGCTGAACGTTTAACGGCTTTTATGAGCGTTGTTATGTCCGGACTCTCCGCTAAAGCCCGACAAGGTTATGGCGTTGAGCAATTACTGGAAAGCGCCCGTCTTGCCGGGCTGGCCTTATCAGCAACAGTACCGAACCGGCTTGAATGAACTGCTTTCGCTTGTATTGTTTCAGTCGAACTTACCGTCTGAAGAAAAGGTAGCGCTACAGCATGTTTTGCAATAGAAGGCATGTTTTTCAGAAGGGGCCTCTCATGAGGCCTCCTTTTTCAGCAACCTACCTGTACCACCGTCTCCGTTTCGGTTTAGGTATGCAGGAAATAGCGGTGAGTTGTGTTCCACAGAGGGAGCAAACAGCACCATGAGGTTGGTTTAAGTCAGAACGAAAAGTAGTGAAAAAGAACTTTTTGTTCGAACAAACCTGGCATTTGAACTGGATGTTGGGGATATCCCCTCCTGCCCGGTGAATTGAAGCTTCACGGTACAGTAAATAGGCATCAATGTATCTAATTATCTGAATATATTTTGTACCGCCACCAGAGTCTGGCAGAGAAACAATGGGGTGTACGTTATAAGCAAAACGGCAACCCGAAGGTTGCCGTCCTGGTTATACCAGCGCGTTAGGGCAGGTTTCGCCTTTTTCCAGTTGCAGCAGATTATCCAGCGTCGTTTCGGAGATACTGATCAGCGCCTCGGCGGTGAGGAAGGCCTGGTGCCCGGTGAAGAGCACGTTATGGCAGGCGGAGAGGCGACGGAATACATCATCCTGGATAACGTCGTTAGACTTATCTTCAAAGAAAAGATCGCGCTCGTTCTCGTAGACATCCATCCCCAGCGCGCCGATTTTTTGCGTTTTCAGCGCTTCGATGGCCGCCTGAGAGTCCACCAGACCGCCGCGGCTGGTGTTGATAATCATCACCCCATCCTTCATCTGTTCGAAGGCGCTCTGGTTAAGCAGGTGGTAGTTTTCCGGCGTCAGCGGGCAGTGGAGTGAAATCACATCGGACTCGCAGAAGAGGGTGGAGAGATCGACATACTCTACGCCGAGATCCAGCGCGGCGGCGCTTGGATAGGGATCGAAAGCCAGCAGACGCATTCCAAACCCTTTCAGGATGCGCAGGGCCGCCACGCCGATCTTACCGGTACCGATAATGCCTGCCGTTTTGCCGTGCATGGTAAAGCCGGTCAACCCTTCGAGGGAGAAGTTGGCATCACGGGTGCGTTGATAAGCGCGGTGAATGCGTCGGTTCAGCGACATCATCATCCCGACGGCGTGTTCCGCTACCGCTTCCGGAGAGTAGGCGGGAACGCGCACCACCTTCAGCCCCAGCTCTTTGGCGGCGTCAAGATCGACGTTATTGAAGCCCGCGCAGCGCAGCGCCACATATTTAACCCCCTGGGCCTTAAGCTCTTCCAGTACCGGGCGGCTGCCGTCATCATTAACGAAAATGCAGACCGCGTCGCAGCCGTGGGCGGTTTTGGCGGTTTTTTCAGTCAGCAGAAAGTCGAAAAATTCGATATCAAATCCGTAGGTCTCATTAACATGTTGCAGGTACTTTTTGTCGTACTGCTTTGTGCTATAAACGGCTAGTTTCATAAGACTTTCTCCAGTGAAGTTTCCCTCACGTTAGCATGATTAAAAATTTCTTACAAATCTTAAAATTTTATTGATTTCAATAAGTTCTATGAATAATTTTAGTGCATCTATCCTTAAACTTGTCGTTTACTTCACCTGACTGACCAAACATGCAACAATAAACGGCTCTGTCGGCTTATTTTTTCGCTAAATCAGGATATTAACTACCCATGAAGGGTAAATACAAAGCCGCGCTTGCGCTCCTTCTGCTTGTTATTCTTCTGCCGCTGACGCTGCTGTTGACGCTCGCCCAGTGGGTACCAACCCTGGCCGGGATCTGGCTGCCTGCGGGCACGCGTATCGCCTTCGAGGAGTCTCCCCGGCTCACCCGTCACGCCCTGATTATTCCCGACCTGCGCTATCTGGTGGAGGATTGCGAGATTGCCCGCGTGAAGAATGCCCGTCTCGCACATCCCAGCCGCTGGAAGCTGGATATCGATTCGCTCGATCTCAATACCACCTGTCTGGGCAAGCTACCGCAGACGGAGCCTTCCGGCGCCTCGCCGAAAACGCTGGCACAGTGGCAGGCGATGTTACCCAACACCTGGCTTTCGATTGGCAGGGTAACGCTCGCCCCATGGCAACAGTGGCAGGGAAAAGTCACCGCCTCGCTCACGCCAGCCCGCCAGACTATCGCCTGGCAGGGGGAGGCGTTTCAGCTACAGGCCGCGCTTAATGGCCAGCATCTGACCGTGACCGAACTGGCGATCCATCTTACGCCAGATCGGGAGCCCATCCGGCTGGAGGGGGATTTTACCCTGCCGCTGGTGCCGGATGGCTTGCCGGTGAAAGGCCATGCGCTGGCTACCTTTACCGTGCCGTCCATCGCCGCGCCGGTGGATGCCGAACTGAACTGGGACGACGACCGGGGGCAGCTGATCGCCATTGCCCGGGATAACCCCGAGCCGCTGCTCGATCTCCCCTGGCAGATTAGCGACAGCACATTCACCGTCAGCGATGGCCGCTGGAGCTGGAACGAAGCCGGCATAACGCCTGGCGGGCGGGTGAGTTTCAGAGTGGAAAACTGGCGGCAGGGGCTGGAAGGGGCGACCGTCAGCGGACGCCTCAACATGCTGACTCAGGGGATAGCGGGCAAAGCCAACGCGGTGCTCACCTTTGGCCCCGGCAGGCTGAGCATGACGCAGAGCGCGCTACCTATGCACCTCACCGGCGAGGCTAAACATGAGGATCTTATCCTCTACGCCACCCTTCCGGCGACGCTGACCGGCGCGCTGTCCGATCCGCAGCTGGCCTTCGCTCCCGGCGCGCTGCTGCGCTCGCGCGGGCGGATAATTGACTCCCTCAATATTGACGAGATCCGCTGGCCGCTGGCCGGGGTCAGGCTCTCCGCGCAGGGGGTGGACGGGCGGTTACAGGCGATCCTGAAGGCGCACGAAGAGGAGATGGGTGATTTTGTGCTGCACCTGGACGGGAAAGCGAGCCAGTTTCTGCCGGACCATGGGCTCTGGCAGTGGCGCTACTGGGGGGAAGGCAACTTTACGCCGATGAACGCCCGCTGGGACGTGGCGGGCAGAGGGGAGTGGCGCGACAACACTATCGTGCTCACCGATCTCGCCACCGGGTTCGATAAGCTCCAGTACGGAACCATGCTTATCGACAAGCCCCGGCTGGTGCTGGCTGCGCCGGTGAGCTGGCAACGCGACGCGGCCAGCCCGCACTTCAGCGGCGCGCTGGCGCTGGACGCCGGGCAAACGCTTTTCACCAGCGGCGGCAGGCTTCCCGCCTCGACGCTGCGCTTCAGCGTCGACGGCACGGACCCGACGCTTTTCCAGTTCAAAGGCGATCTGCGCGCGGGTGATATTGGTCCGGTGCGGGTAACGGGCCGCTGGGATGGCGAGCGGCTGCGCGGCCAGGCCTGGTGGCCGAAACAGTCCCTGACGGTCTTTCAACCGCTGCTGCCGCCTGACTGGAAGCTGGCCCTGCGCGACGGGGAGCTCTATGCGCAGGTCGCCTTTTCCGCCGCCACCGGGCAGGGATTCGAAGCGGGCGGCCACGGCGTGGTGACAAATGCCAGCGCCTGGCTGCCCGATAACAAAATTAACGGCGTCGATTTTGTTCTGCCGTTTCGTTTTGGGGCGGGTACCTGGTCTCTGGGAACCCACGGGCCGGTCACGCTGCGCATCGGCGAGGTGGTGAATCAGGTAACGGCGCGTAATATCACCGCCGATCTGCAGGGTAATTATCCCTGGAGCGAGGCGCATCCGCTGCTGCTCACCAACGTCAGCACCGATCTGCTGGGCGGGAAGATCACCCTTCAGCAGCTGCGTATGCCGCAGCACGATCCGGCTCTGCTGCGGGTGGAAAACATCTCCACCAGCGAGCTTATCAGCGCCATCAATCCCAAGCAGTTCACCCTTTCCGGCCCGGTAAGCGGCGCGTTGCCGTTCTGGCTGGAGAACGATCGCTGGATCATAAAGGATGGCTGGCTCACTAACCCCGGCGCCATGACCCTGCGCATTGACCAGGATACGGCAGACGCTATCGTCGAGAAAAACGTGGCGGCGGGGGCGGCTATCAACTGGCTGCGCTATATGGAAATTTCCCGTTCCTGGACGAAAATCAATGTGGACAATCTGGGCGTGATGACGCTGCAGGCGAGCATCACCGGCACCAGCCGGGTAGAGGGCAAAAGCAACACGGTGCACCTTAACTATTCCCATGAAGAGAACCTTTTTACCCTCTGGCGCAGCCTGCGTTTTGGGGACAATCTACAGTCATGGCTTGAGCAAAACGCGGCGCTACCGGATGTCCGCTGTCAGGCAGACAAGGTCTGTAAGGAGCAAGAATGAACAAGCTGGCAGGGGCGTTCGGCGTGGCGATCGTCATGATGACCGGCTGCACGCCGCGTATCGAAGTGGCGGCGCCGAAAGAGCCCATCACCATCAATATGAACGTGAAAATTGAGCACGATATCCACATCAAGGCCGACAAGGATGTGGAAGACCTGCTCAAAACTCGCAGCGATCTCTTCTGAGGAGAGGACGATGAGAACAGGCATCGTGGTGTCTCTGACGCTCTGCTTCAGCCTGCAGGCGCAGGCGCTCACCCTCGACGAGGCCCGCCAGCAGGGGTGCGTCGGGGAAACGTTCAGCGGCTATATCGCCCCGCTGCGCCAGGATGCCCAGACGCTGGCGCTGGTTAAGCGTATCAATGCGGCGCGCAATGAAAGCTACCAGAGGCTGGCGGAGAGCAATAATCTCCCGGTGGAGGAGGTGGCGAAAATGGCGGGGCAGAAGCTGGTCACCCGCGCGCAGCCGGGTGAGTATGTGAAAGGCATTAACGGTCGCTGGATGAAAAAGTAGTCAGCGGTAGCGCCGCCGGTACTCGCCAGGCGAGACGCCGAAGCGCTGCTTAAAAGCGGTGGAGAAGTGGCTGTGATCGGCAAAACCCCAGCTATAGCCGATGCCCGCCAGCTTCTCTTCATCCCCCGTGGCGCGGAGCGCCTGCGCGCAGAGATCGAGACGGCGGTTTTTGATGTATTGCGCCACCACCAGCCCCTTATCGGCAAACATACGGTAGAGGCTGCGCACCGACATGCCGCTCTCGGCGGCGATCCATTCCGGGCGCAGCGCGGGCGACTGCAGATGTTCGTCTATCAGCGCCAGCACGTTCCTGAACTGCCGCTCCTTGCGCGGCGCCGTCTCCTGCTCCTGAAAGGCGGGGCGCAGCAGGCAGACCATCGCTTCCAGCGCCGCTTCGCTCTCCCTGTCGCTGAGGGCGCCATTCTCCATACTCTCTTTCAGCAGCCGGAAGCTGAGCTGGACGGTGGGTAGCTGGCGGGAGAGGCGATGGGCGCAGCGGATCGCCTGAAAGCGGCACTGCTGTTCGACGATCTGGCGCGGCAGCAGGAGGGAAATTTGTCTGGATCGCTCCGGCCAGTAAATGGAGCAGGGGCGCGAGGCGTCAATCAGGGTGATATCGCCCGCCTCCAGCACGCTCTGCCGATCGTTCTGCTCGACGATGGCGCTCCCTTCGAGCTGAAAAACGGTATAAAACCAGGCGTCGTTGCCCAGTTTAATCTCCTCGCGGGAGCGGAGGAGATTCACCCCGGCGGTGGTGACGGTGCTGAGCTTCAGGCTGCGGGCGTAGCTGGTCTCCAGTTCGCCGATAAACTCGCCCGGCAACGGGCGCGCCGCAAAACGTCCGCAAACCTGGTTAATTTGCGCCAGCCACTGCTGATACTTTTCCTTCTCGCTTGCACACGCCATCTCTCATCTCGCTTCACGGTCAATGTTTTCGCATTGTTGCATTTGTGTTGCATTTTGTCAGGGGTACGGGGGTGACTATAGGTAAGAACACTTACCGGGAACAGTGGCATAAGCGGGAAATATCATGTTTTGCGGGGGCTGTCACAGCTGACAAAGCGAATGTCACGCAGATAAAAGCGCGTCTGGCAAACAGCTCGTAGACTGCCTTAACACCCTGCACATTATAAGGAGCACCTATGTCTGAACCCGAGATCGCCGTCCTGCAAAGCGTGCAGCAGTTTCTCGACCGGCATCATGGCCTGTGGATTGAAGGTCGGCAGACCGCCTCCGACAGCGAAAAACGTCTTAACGTCTTTAACCCTGCCACCGGGGCGGTTATCGCCTCCACCGCTGACGCCAGCGCGGAGGATGTGGATCGCGCGGTGATGTCCGGCTGGCGCGCCTTTATCGCCCGTAGCTGGGCGGGCAAGCTTCCCGCCGAGCGGGAGCGCATCCTGCTGCGCTTCGCCGATCTCGTCGAGCAGCACGGGGAGGAGCTGGCGCAGCTTGAGACGCTGGAGCAGGGCAAATCCATTAACATCTCCCGCGCCTTCGAAGTGGGCTGTACCCTCAACTGGATGCGCTATACCGCCGGGCTGACCACCAAGATCGCCGGAAAGACGCTCGATCTCTCCATCCCGCTGCCGCAGGGGGCGCGCTATCAGGCGTGGACCCGTAAGGAACCGGTGGGAGTGGTGGCGGGGATTGTGCCGTGGAACTTCCCCCTGATGATCGGCATGTGGAAGGTGATGCCGGCGCTGGCGGCGGGCTGTTCTATCGTGATTAAGCCGTCGGAGACCACGCCGCTGACCCTCCTGCGCGTGGCGGAGCTGGCGAGCGAAGCAGGTATCCCCGATGGGGTCTTTAACGTGGTGACCGGCAGCGGCGCGGTGTGCGGCGCGGCGCTGACCTCGCATCCCCGTATCGCAAAAATTAGCTTTACCGGCTCCACCGCCACCGGCAAGCAGATTGCCCGCGCGGCGGCCGATACGCTGACGGGCGTGACGCTTGAGCTGGGCGGGAAAAACCCGGCCATCGTGCTGAAGGATGCGGACCCGGCCTGGGTGGTGGAAGGGCTGATGACCGGCAGCTTCCTTAACCAGGGGCAGGTCTGCGCCGCCAGCTCGCGTATCTATATCGAAGCGCCGCTCTTTGACACCCTGGTGAGCCACTTTGAGCAGGCGGTGAAGTCGCTCAGCGTCGGGCCAGGCATGTCGCCGCAGGCTTTTATCAACCCGCTGGTCTCCCGGGCGCACTGCGATAAAGTGCAGTCGTTCCTGGATGAGGCGCAGTCGCGCCGGGCGGAGCTGATTGTCGGTAACAGTGGCCCCGACGCGCAGGGCTATTACGTTGCGCCAACGCTGGTGGTCAACCCGGAGGCGAGCCTGCGTCTGACCCGCGAAGAGGTATTCGGCCCGGTGGTTAACTTGGTGCGCGTGGCGGACGGCGAAGAGGCGTTACGGCTGGCGAATGATACCGAATATGGCCTGACCGCCAGCGTCTGGACGCAAAACATCAGCCAGGCGCTGGAATACACCGATCGCCTGCAGGCGGGCACCGTGTGGGTCAACAGCCATACCCTGATCGACGCTAACCTGCCATTCGGGGGAATGAAGCAGTCGGGCACCGGGCGCGATTTCGGTCCCGACTGGCTGGACGGCTGGTGTGAAACCAAGTCGGTCTGCGTCCGTTATTAAGAGGGCTCCCCGGGCGGAGTGATTTCGCTGCACCAGCGATTTCGCCCGCCCTCTTTGGCGCGGTAGAGCGCCGCATCGGCCGCCGCGATCAGTTCGGCGGCGGTTTGGCCCGATGCCAGAGTGGCGATGCCGATACTCACCGTCACCACGGCGCTCACCGGCGAGCTGGCGTGGGGGATGGCCGCATGGCGCAGCCCCTTCTGTACGCGAGCGGCCACCTCCTGCGCCTGCTCGCGATCACAGTCAAAGAGCATCGTTAAAAATTCTTCGCCGCCGTAGCGGGCCACCCGATCCTCCTCGCTGCGCACCGACTTCTTCAGCACCCTGGCCACGCGAACCAGACAGGCATCTCCCGCCTGGTGGCCGTAGGTGTCGTTGTAGCGCTTGAAGTAATCCACATCTAGCATCATTACCGAGAAGCGTCGCTGCTGGCTGACGGCGTTCTCCAGCACATGCAGCATTGCCCGGCGATTGGCGGTCTCCGTGAGCGGGTCCTGATGCGCGAGCAGATCCAGGCGGGCGATCAGCCGCTGATTCTGCTGGTTTCGCTCCCAGGCCTCATCGAACCAGCGCAGCAGGATAAACCGCCCGCAGATCAGAATAAGGGTAAAAAGCGACCAGACCACGGCAAAGCGGATATTGAGCGCTTCATTGAGAGAGACGCTGGCAAAGGGCAGCGTGATCCAGAGCGGCGCGATAAAGGCTGCCAGCCCCGTCGGGTAAAAGTAGAGCGCGGCCATGGCGGTAAGTAACAGAATGATTGCCAGCGGCCAGACGTGGGGCAGGTGCAGAAGGGTAACAAACCAGTAGCAGCAGAGCGACCAGACAAGGCTAAGCAACAGCAGCATCACGCTCACCCCGCGCATCGTGCGCCAGCTGAGTATTACGGTGGCCACCGCGAGCAGGATAATTCCCCCCATGGCCACATCAACCGTATCCATCAGCCGCGCGCTGACCAGACTGGTCTCGGGCAAATCATGAAAGAGGATGTCGCGCAGGAGGACCATCAGCGCAAAGCTGATATTCACAAAAGCCAGCCAGGGCAGGTTGATCGCCAGGCCGCGGGCTACCATCGCCTCGCGGGTCGGCCAGGAAGGTAAATCGGCGGGAGGGTTATGGCGTCTTTCCATTACGTCGTCGCTAAAGAGTGACTAAAAGAGGCGGGCGGAGAGACCGCCCGCCTGCCGGTTAAGGCGTTACGATATTAAACCAGAAATCGAATTTATCCATATAACCAAGCATCTGATCGAGTTTGGCGCTGTCGCCGGTAATGGTGACGTCACCACTATCCTGGGCCTGCTTCAGCGTTACCTCTTTCAGGATGATCTTGTTCAGGGTGTCGCGGTTGAGCTTCACGGTGGCGTCGGCGTTCTGCGCTTCGGCATTGGCGGTGTGGTTAAGCACGCCGTTTTCCAGTTCCAGCTTATATTTACCGCCGTCGTCGCCGAGATCGATATTAAATACCGATTTCGCGTCGCCCGCTTTCTCGCCGTTAATATGGACCGCCAGATAGTCAAAGAACATTTCCGGCGTCATGGCGCGAACGGTATCCGGGCTGGCGGTGTTAGGGGTTGGCCCCTTGATCACGCCGTTACGCAGCTCCTGCGCGCCCGTCAGATAGAAGTTACGCCATGGGCCCGACTCCGCCTGGTAACCCAGCTGCTCCAGGGCATCCGCTTCCAGATTACGCGCCGCCTGGTTGTTCGGATCGGCAAAGACGACCTTACTCACCACCTGGGCAACCCAGCGGTAGTTACCCTGATCGAAGTCGGTTTTCGCTTTTTGTAATATGGCGTCCGCGCCGCCCATATACTCGACGAATTTTTTAGCGGCCTCTTCCGGCGGCAGTTCGTCAAGCGTAGCCGGGTTGCCATCGAACCAGCCCAGATAAAGCACATAGGTGGCTTTAACGTCATGGCTTACCGAACCGTAGTAACCCCGGTTGGCCCAGGTGTGCGCCAGCGAATCGGGCAGCTTAAACTGGGCGGCGATTTCGTCGCGCGTCAGCCCTGCGTTGGCCATGCGCAGCGTCTGATCGTTAATGTAACGATAGAGGTCGCGCTGGCTTTTCAGCAGGTTCAGCACGTTTTCCTTGCCCCAGGTCGGCCAGTGGTGCTGCGCCATAATGATCTCGGCCTTATCACCCCAGCGTACAATCGCCTGGTTAATGTATTTCGACCACGGCAGCGGCTCGCGAATTTTCGCGCCGCGCAGGGAATAGGTGTTGTGCAGGGTATGGGTGACATCCTCCGCGGACTCGATGAGTTTCTTCTCTTCGATATACCACAGCATCTCTGACGGCGCTTCAGAGCCCGGCGCCAGCATAAAGTCATAGGTCAGTCCGTCGATAACCTCTTTCTGCCCGTCTTTTTCAATAATATTGGTCGGGGCGATAAGGGTAACGGTGCCCGCAGAGGTGGTAGTGCCCAGTCCGGCGCCAACCTGGCCTTTCACGTCGGGTTTCAGCAGGTTGCCGTACATATAGCTGGCGCGGCGGCTCATCACGTTACCCGCCATAATATTTTCCGCCACCGCGGCTTCCATAAAGCCGGCCGGCGCATAAACCTTCACTTTGCCCGCTTTGACGTCCGCTTCATCCACTACGCCGCGCACCCCGCCGTAGTGGTCAACGTGGCTGTGAGTATAAATAACGGCGACCACCGGTTTTTTCCCGCGATTTTTATAGTAGAGATCCATCCCCACTTTGGCCGTCTCCGCTGAAACCAGCGGGTCGACCACGGTAATCCCTTGCGTCCCTTCGATAATGGTCATATTCGAGAGATCGAGGTTACGGATCTGATAAACACCGTCGGTCACCTCGAACAGGCCGCTGATATTAATCAGCTGCGACTGGCGCCAGAGGCTGGGGTTGACCGTATCGGGCGCTTTATCGCCCTCTTTGATAAATGCATATTGCTGCGGGTTCCAGATAACATTTCCCTGTTCGCCTTTAATAACTTCCTGCGGCAGAGGGGCGATAAAGCCTTTATGGGCGTTGGTAAAATCGGTGTTATCAGAGAAGGGGAGCTGGCTGAAGAGAGCGTTATTCGCCTGCTGCGTGGCAGCGGAGGCCTCCTTCGGTGCTTCTGCGGCTATTGATGACAGAGGTAAAGCGGTAAAAAAGCCTGCAAGCACAAGGCTTCTGGCAATTAAATTAAATTTCATTCTCAAACCTCTCAGGTTATGCGCAACATTGTCGAAAAACCTAATGTTCTGACGGCGGGCGGTTCAATAAAATGAATTGAGTGAGCAGAATAACTATAATTCAGACCATATATTCAGCAAGCTGATGAATATAAATTCGGTGCCCTGAAGAGGGATAGAAAAGAGCCGGGCCATGCCCGGCCCGGTTTTACTGATTATCCTTTTTTTTGCCCAGCGTCGGGGTTTCGTCAAAGAAGTTCCACGGTTTGAGCAGCGTATGAACCCATTCGGTCGGCATCATCGGCCACTCTTCGGCCCTGGCCACGTGGGTGGTGCCGGTGGTCATCCAGACCACGTCGTCCTGATTATCCAGCGACTCGTTGTCTTTGCTGTACTGCCCCAGCCCGGTATCGTGCGCGGAGCGGTTCGGGTATTTTCCTTCGGGATAAAGCTCGTCAGGGTGGTAGCGGGTCACCCACAGCTGCTTATCCATAAAGCTCAGACGATGGTAAATCCACTCGTCCGGGGCGAACTTCGCGCCGGAGGCGACCGGGTGCGTTCCCCCGGCGTAAGGGATTATCTGATAGGAGACAGGGTTGCCCATCCGGTTCTCTTTACTGGTGTTGCTCAGCAGACGGATGGTGCCCGGATCGAACTTCTGCGCCGCCTGCTGCTCGCTGTCAATCGTATACTGGTTGACCTGCATAGTGCTGGTACGCGGGCCGCCGGCGGTATTGGGTTTCACTTCCGGGTCCATCGCCACCAGCCGGTTGTTAATGCCGTCGACGTCGAGATCGAGACGGAAGTTATAGATGTGCTGGTGGGTGGTGCCCACGATGTTGTGATCGATCAGCGTCCCGTACTTCGTGTCATCTTTGGCGCTCGGATCGTGCATGGTTTTTGCCTGCACCCCTTTCACCGCTTCGATGCCGGTTGCCCCTGCATCGATACCGATGGTGCCGTTTTCGTGGAAGATCCAGTCAAAGATATAGTCATAGTTACCGACGGTGCTCACCCAGCGCACCACCAGCTCCCGGCGTTCGGCGCTGACGTTCGGTTTGCCCATCTCCTGATGCTTATACTCCGGCCCGGCGTAGCGTTCAAAGATAGCGATGGCGCGGGGGATTTTCATCGGCTCACCCGTGTAATCGGGGATGGTCTCATCCAGCATCACCGCGTTTGACGGCGCGTCTTTGCCGCGCACCAGCGGGGAGGTGAGGGTGCCCATGCCGTAGTCGCCGGAGTCGAGATAGGCTTTAAAGTACCAGCCGATGTCCGGGTCGCCATAAGGCACAATCATCCCGCCCAGCGAGCCCTGATACATGACCTGCCGTTTTTTGCCGTTGTCGTTATAGGTAACGGTGGAGATCATGGGCCCCACGCGGGAGTCAAGGCTGAGATGGAAATCCCAGTTCTGCCAGTGCACCATGTCGCCGGTAATGGTGTAGTTTTTACCCTCCGGCTCCACAATCTCCAGCGGCTTGTGTCCGGGGGCGATACGGTCCCGGCCATCGTAGGGGCGCGGCGTCAGTGGCACCGGTACCACCGGACCCTCTTCAATTTTCTGGATCTTTTTCTGCTCAAGATCAACCACGGCCACCAGGTTTTCGATAGGGTGCGCCCAGTAGTTGCCGTCGCCCACGTCGAGATAACTGATCACTTTCAGCAGGCGATCCTCCTGTTTGAGGCCATCTTTGCCGTCAAAGAAGCCCACCGTCAGGGGCGTGGTAATCACCTTTTTCGGATCGGTAACACCATGTTTTTTCAGCGCTTCGGCGTATTCGGGGCTGGCGTCGATCACCTGCTGGACGGTGGCGAAATCATCCAGCAGCACCATGCCGTGCGCCCCCGGGATGGCCTCCCAGCGGAGCACTTTTTTCTCATTCAAATCCACCCGGCTTTCGATAATTTCGCGGCCAACCAGCATGGTGATATTGACCTGGCGCGGCGTATCCACCGCGGTGCCGTTCAGCACAAAATCCCACACTTTGGCTTTTTCTGGCTCCGCCAGCGAAATCTGCGTAAAGCGGGTGTTGGGCTTAAAGTCGGGAGAAGCTTTGACAATCTCCACGGCGCGCTTAATCTCGTCACCGCTCAGGGCGTTAAGAGGGTGAGGCCGCTTTTCCACCTGGAAAGTCTGGTCGAGCCCCGACTGAAATACATCGTTGATAAAGGTGTCGGAGATAAACGCCTCTTTGCCTTTCATCACGATCGGCACCTGCAGTTCGAGGGTCTTGCCGTTGACGACCACCGTTTTCGCGCCCGGTTTAGCCTTCACGAAGGCGCCATCTTTGGCGAGGGTAAACATACCGGCGTAGTCGTCCCACTGCACGTCGGCGCCAAACTCTGCCATAGCTTTATCCATCGGGACCATATGCGCCTCTCCCCCGTGGGCAAAGGCGGGGGATTGCCAGGCGCACACCAGCGCAACGGCCATGGCCAGCGCCGTTTTGCGGGCGGAAAAAGAAGAATGGGTTCGCATCGTTGACCTCTTGTTGTGTTTATAGTGTTGTGCCAGCGTTATCCTGACAGGCGCAGACGAAAAGCGTTTGCCTGCATCTGCCAGGTTATTTGTCAGCTTTGCCAGATTAATTTGCCGGAGCGGAGCGCCCCGGCAGGGAAGGGATTAAGCGGGGAAATCGCCCTGCTGGCGCGCCACCAGCGTCAGGATGGAGTAGAGCGCCACCGCCTGCTGATGCTGGTTAAAGACCTCTACGGCCCACTCCACCACGCCGGTCGGTTTTTCCTCCGCGCTGCGCTGCTTCTTGACCGTTTTACGTTTACAGGTCAGGCGCACCTGGAGGGTATCGCCCGGCTTCACCGGCTCGATAAAGCGCAGATTTTCCAGCCCGTAGTTAGCAATCACCGGCCCGACCCCCGCATCGACAAAAAGCCCTGCCGCGGCGGAGAGAACAAAATAGCCATGCACCACCCGCTCGCCGAAGATCGACTCCGCCGCGCCGATCTTGTCCATATGGGCGTAGAAGTGATCCCCGCTAAGGCAGGCGAAGTTAACGATATCCGCCTCGGTCATGGTGCGGCGGGGAGTCAGCAGGCTGTCGCCGGGCTGGAGCTCCTCAAAATATTTGCGGAAGGGGTGAATGCGATCCTCTTGCACCTGCGCGCCGCGCACCCACTGGCGGCCAATGGCGGCCAGCATGGTCGGACTGCCCTGTACGGCGGTGCGTTGCAGGTAGTGTTTGACGGCGCGCAGGCCGCCCAGTTCCTCGCCGCCGCCCGCGCGTCCCGGCCCGCCGTGTACCAGCTGCGGCAGGGGAGAGCCGTGGCCGGTGGACTCTTTCGCCGACTCCTCGTTGAGGATCTGAATACGCCCGTGGGCGCGCGCCGCGCCGCAGATAAAGTGACGCGCGATCTGCGCATCGGCTGTTACCAGCGTCCCGGCCAGGCTACCGCCCCCCGCCCGCGCCAGCGCCAGGGCATGCTCCGCGTCGCGGCTGGGCATCAGCGTGGCGACGGGGCCAAACGCCTCGGTGCTATGAACGGCGGGCGTTTCATCCGGCTGCGGACAGTAGAGCAGGGTTGGCGGGAAGAAGGCTCCCGCCGCCTCGGTATCGGCTTTGCCGCCGAGCCGGATCTGGCACCCTGCGGCAAGAAGGCTATCCACCTTCTCCTGCACGTCGGCACGCTGTTCGCAGTTGACCAGCGCCCCCATCTTCACTCCCTCCTGCGCCGGATCGCCGTACACTACATTCTCAAGCCGGGCGACCAGCGCCTGGCTGACCGCCTCGATCTGCGCCTGCGGCACAATAATCCGGCGAATGGCGGTACATTTTTGCCCCGCTTTGGCGGTCATTTCCCGCACCACTTCCCGGATAAACAGCGCAAACTCGGGCTGTTCCGGCGTCACATCCTCGCCCAGTACGCAGCAGTTAAGGGAGTCCGCCTCCATGGTGAAGGGGATCGAATTTGCCACCAGGTTGGGATGAACCCGCAGCTGCTGTCCGGTGGCGGCCGAGCCGGTAAACGTCACCACATCCTGGCTATCAAGGTGCGCCAGCACATCCCCGGCGCCGCCGCAGATAAGGCTGATGGCCCCGTCCGGCACCAGGCCGCTGTCGACGATCGATTTCACCATCGCCTGGGTTACCTGTGCGGTGGCAGTGGCGGGCTTGATGATGGCGGGCATCCCGGCAAGCCAGGTGGGGGCCAGCTTCTCCAGCATCCCCCAGCAGGGGAAGTTAAAGGCGTTGATATGCACCGCCACTCCCGCCCGGGAAGTCAGCACGTGGCGGGCGGCAAATCCTCCCTCTTTTGAGAGCGGGATCAGCTCATCTTCCGGCCAGATCGTATCGTCCGGCAGCTCCCGGTTACCGAGGCTGGCGTAGGTGAAAAGGGTGCCGATCCCCCCTTCGATATCCACCCAGCTGTCGGCGCGGGTCGCACCGGTCTGCGCGGAGAGGGCGTAGAACTGCTCTTTCTCGTTCAGCAGATGTTTTGCGACCGCCTTCAGCATGGCGGCGCGTTCGATAAAGGTCATCGCCCGCAGCGCGTCGCCGCCCCGTTCAACGGCGTAGCGGCGGGCGGCCGCCCTATCCCGCCCCTCGCTGGGAACTGTCCAC
>NZ_FCOP01000012.1 GCF_900021175.1 Pseudenterobacter timonensis | reverse complement strand
CCCCCCGGGGGGGGGGGGGGGGGGGGGCGGCCGCCATATCCAGCCCTTCGCTGGTAACTGTCCACAGGGGCTCTCCGCTAATGGCGTGATGAATCTGGCGCTCCCGGCCCCGGCCAGACTGCCAGGTGCCGGATAAGAAGCTGGCTAACTGCTGCATCGCATCTCTCCAAGTGTTACGTGATTTACCTATAGATAGTTTGATTGTGAATCATAAAATGCAAGCCATCTTTTAATGTTTTGTTAACACTGTGATCGCGTCAACTCTCGTGGTTTTTGTTAAATAATTGATAATCATCACATTTATGAAATTTGCTGCGAACACCATCACAAAAAGAGCAAACCTTTCTTGGGGTTATATTTAACCATTGTGTAACTTTTACATCACAACGTGATTCATTCTGAAACCGAAATCGGTAATATCACGAATCAAATAGGTGATGATGTGACGGAAGAACAACGCTTTGAGCAGCGCATCGCGCAGGAGACGGCGATTGAGCCGCAGGACTGGATGCCGGAGGCCTACCGAAAAACGCTGATCCGCCAGATTGGTCAGCATGCGCATTCGGAAATTGTCGGCATGCTGCCGGAAGGCAACTGGATCACCCGCGCCCCCACGCTGCGCCGCAAAGCCATTCTGCTGGCGAAGGTGCAGGATGAGGCGGGGCATGGGCTCTATCTCTACAGCGCGGCGGAGACGCTCGGCTGCGCCCGGGAAGATATCTACCAGAAGATGCTCGACGGCAGGATGAAATACTCCTCCATCTTTAATTACCCCACACTGAGCTGGGCCGACATCGGCGTCATCGGCTGGCTGGTGGATGGCGCGGCGATCGTCAACCAGGTTGCCCTCTGCCGCACCTCCTACGGCCCGTACGCCCGGGCGATGGTGAAAATCTGTAAAGAGGAGAGCTTCCACCAGCGCCAGGGATTTGAAGCCTGCATGGCGCTGGCTCAGGGGAGCGAAGCCCAGCGCGAGATGCTCCAGGACGCCATTAACCGCTTCTGGTGGCCGGCGCTGATGATGTTCGGGCCGAACGATGACAACTCTCCCAACAGCGCCCGCAGCCTCGCCTGGAAGATCAAACGCTTCGGCAACGACGAACTGCGCCAGCGCTTCGTGGATAACACCGTGCCGCAGGTGGAGCTGCTGGGCATGACCGTTCCCGATCCCGACCTGCGCTTTGACGAGGAGAGCGGCCACTACCGCTTCGGGGAGATCGACTGGCAGGAGTTTAACGAGGTGATTAACGGGCGCGGCATCTGTAATCACGAGCGCCTGGCCGCCAAACGTAAAGCCTGGGAAGAGGGGGCGTGGGTGCGGGAAGCTGCACTGGCGCACGCAGAAAAACAACACGCCCGCAAGGTCGCGTAAGGAGTTGAGATGAGTAACGTCTACTGGCCGCTCTACGAAGTGTTCGTGCGCAGCAAGCAGGGATTATCCCACCGTCACGTGGGTAGCCTCCACGCGGCGGATGACCGTATGGCGCTGGAGAATGCCCGCGACGCCTATACCCGTCGCAGCGAGGGCTGCTCCATCTGGGTGGTGAAGGCGAGCGAGATTGTCGCCTCGCAACCCGAAGAGCGGGGGGAATTTTTCGATCCGGCGGAGAGCAAAGTCTATCGCCATCCCACTTTCTACAACCTGCCTGACGGCATAGAGCATATGTGAGGCCGGCATGACGAGCACAACCGCGTATGCCCTGCGTCTGGGCGACAACTGTCTGATCCTCTCCCAGCGCCTCGGCGCCTGGTGCGGCCACGCGCCGGAGCTGGAGATCGACCTCGCCCTCGCCAATATCGGCCTCGATCTGCTGGGGCAGGCGCGTCATTTTCTCACGTACGCCGCGGAGCTTAAGGGAGAGGGCAGCGAAGATACCCTGGCCTATGGCCGCGATGAGCGCCAGTTCAGCAATCTGCTGCTGGTGGAGCAGCCGAACGGTAATTTTGCCGACACCATTGCCCGCCAGTATCTGATGGACGCCTGGCACGTGGCGCTCTTTACCCGCCTCACGCAAAGCCGCGACCCGCAGCTGGCCGCCATTGCCGCGAAGGCGATCAAAGAGGCGCGCTACCACCTGCGCTTCAGCCGCGGCTGGCTGGAGCGTCTGGGTAACGGCACCGACTTTTCGGCGCAGAAGATGCAGCAGGCCATCGACAACCTGTGGCGCTTTACCGCCGAGCTGTTTGACGCCGACGCGCTGGAGATCGCCCTGGCCGAAGAGGGCATCGCGGTCGACCCGCGCCACCTGCGCCCTGAATGGGAAGCGGAAGTTTTTGCAGGCCTGGCTGACGCCTCCCTGACGGTGCCCGCCGAAGCGGCCTGGCGCAGCGGCGGAAAGCAGGGGCTGCACACCGAACATCTGGGGCCGATGCTGGCGGAGATGCAGTATCTGCAACGCGCCCTGCCCGGGCTTACGTGGTAAGGAGAGAGCGATGCAACGTCTTGCTGAGATTACGCCAGCCCAGATCCCGCAGATCTGGGCGCTGTTAAGCCAGATCCCCGACCCGGAAATCCCGGTGTTGTCGCTTACCGATCTGGGGATGGTGCGCAGCGTGACGCCGCAGGGAGAAGGCTGGGTCATCGGCTTTTCGCCCACCTATTCCGGCTGCCCGGCGACGGAGCATCTGCTGGGCGCCATTCGCGAAACGCTGACCGCTCACGGCTTTACGCCGGTGCATATCGTTATCCAGCTCGACCCGCCCTGGAGCACCGACTGGATGAGCGACGCGGCCCGCGCCCGGCTGCGTGAATATGGCATCAGCCCGCCGGTGGGCCATAGCTGCCACGCGCACGCCCCGGCGGAGGTAGCCTGCCCGCGCTGCGCCAGCGTGAACACCGCGCTCATTAGCGAGTTTGGCTCCACGGCCTGCAAAGCGCTCTATCGCTGCAACGACTGCCGCGAGCCTTTCGACTATTTCAAATGTATCTGAGGTTGCCATGACGACGTTTCATTCCCTGACGGTGGCGAAGGTGGAGCCGGAAACCCGCGATGCGGTGACCATCACCTTTGCCATTCCGCCTGAGCTGCACGACGCCTACCGTTTTCGCCCCGGTCAGCATCTGACGCTGAAGGCGACGCTGGCAGGCGAGGAGTTGCGCCGCTGCTACTCCATCTGCCGCGGCGTGACCCCCGACGCGCTGAGCGTGGCGGTAAAAGCGATCGACGGCGGGCGTTTCTCCCGCTACGCCCGGGACGAGATCCGCCAGGGCATGGTACTGGAGGTGATGGTGCCGCAGGGGCACTTTGGCTACCAGCCGCAGGCAGGGCGCGAAGGGCGCTATCTGGCGATTGCCGCCGGGTCGGGCATTACCCCCATGCTGGCGATCATCCATGCCACCCTGGCCACCGAACCCGCCAGTCAGTTCACCCTTATCTACGGCAACCGCACCAGCCAGAGCATGATGTTTCGCCAGGCGCTGGCGGATCTGAAGGACAGCTACACCGGGCGGCTGCAGATTATCCATATTTTCAGCCAGGAGACGCTGGACAGCGTGCTACTGCACGGACGTATCGACAGCAAAAAACTGCGGGCGCTGGGCGACACGCTGCTCGACTTCCGTCAGTTTGACGAGGCCTTTATCTGTGGCCCGGCGGCCATGATGGACGAGGCGCAAACGGCGCTGCAGACGCTGGGGATGCCGGAGAAGGCGATTCATCTGGAACGCTTTAATACTCCGGGCGCGACGGCTAAACGTGCCGCGACCCGCCAGGCGCAGGGGGAGAAAGTGACCGTTCGCCAGGACGGGCGCGACCGCGAAATCACCCTCACCGCTGAAGATGAAAGTATTCTCGACGCCGCGCTGCGCCAGGGGGCGGATCTGCCTTACGCCTGCAAGGGCGGGGTTTGCGCCACCTGTAAGTGTCGGGTGCTGCGCGGCAAAGTGGAGATGGCGACCAATTACAGCCTGGAGCCGGACGAGCTGGCGGCAGGCTATGTTCTGAGCTGTCAGGCGCTGCCGGTCACCCCCGACGTGGTGGTCGATTTTGATGCGAAGGGGATGGTATGAGCGAACTGATCCAGACCCGTCACGGGCGAGTCTTGCAGCTTACCCTTAACCGTCCGGCGGCCCGTAACGCCCTGAATAACGATCTGCTGTTGCAGATAGCCCAGGCGCTGGAGAGCGCCGCGACCGACAGCGCCGTCTCCGCCTGCGTCATCTATGGCAATGAACGCTGCTTCGCCGCCGGAGCCGATCTCAACGAAATGGCGCAAAAGGATCTGCCCGCCACCCTGAACGATATCCGCCCGCAGCTGTGGGGGCGGATCAACGCCTTTAATAAACCGCTCATCGCGGCGGTGAACGGCTACGCGCTGGGGGCGGGCTGCGAGCTGGCGCTGCTCTGCGACGTGGTCATTGCCGGGGATAACGCCCGCTTCGGCCTGCCGGAGATAACGCTTGGCATTATGCCTGGCGCGGGCGGCACGCAGCGGTTGATTCGCTGCGTGGGTAAATCGCTCGCCAGCAAAATGATCCTCACCGGGGAAAGCATCGGCGCGCGAGAAGCGCGTGAGGCGGGGCTGGTGAGCGACATCTGCCCGCCTGCGCTGACGCTGGAATATGGTCTCGGCCAGGCGCAAAAAATGGCACGCCATGCGCCGCTGGCGCTGCAGGCGGCAAAGCAGGCGCTGCGCCAGTCGCAGGAGATGGCGCTGCAGACGGGTCTGGCCCAGGAGCGCCAGCTGTTCGCCATGCTGGCGGCCACTGACGATCGCCGCGAGGGCATCGACGCCTTCTTACAAAAACGTACCCCCGATTTCAAAGGACGCTAACCGTGGAATTTATCGTCACACATGTAGAGCAGGGGGTTATGACCCTCACCCTGAACCGCCCGGATCGTCTGAACAGCTTTAACGACGAGATGCACCGCCAGCTGGCCGCCAGCCTGACTCAGGCTGAGCGCGACGATACTATCCGCTGCCTGCTGCTGACCGGCGCGGGGCGTGGCTTCTGCGCCGGGCAGGATCTGAACGACCGCAACGTCGATCCCAACGGCGCGCCGCCGGATCTGGGGATGTCGGTGGAGAACTTTTATAACCCGCTGGTGCGCCGTCTGGCCCGCCTGCCGAAGCCGGTTATCGCCGCGGTGAACGGCGTGGCGGCGGGCGCGGGCGCCACGCTGGCGCTGGGCTGCGGCTCCGCCAGCTTCGTGATGGCCTTTAGCAAGCTGGGGCTGGTGCCCGACTGTGGCGGCACCTGGTGGCTGCCGCGGGTGGCCGGGCACGCCCGCGCGATGGGGCTGGCGCTGCTGGGGGACAAACTCAGCGCGGAACAGGCGCATGCCTGGGGGATGATCTGGCAGGTGGTGGATGATGAAAAGCTCTCCGCCGCCGCCCAGGAGCTGGCGATGCACCTCGCCACCCAGCCGACTTTCGGGCTGGGGCTTATCAAGCAGGCGATTCATGCCGCTGAAAACAACACCCTCGATGCCCAGCTCGATCTGGAGCGTGACTACCAGCGGCTGGCCGGACGCAGCGACGACTACCGCGAAGGGGTCAGCGCCTTTCTCGCCAAACGCAAGCCGCAGTTCACCGGGAGATAAGATGATGAAAAAGGAGACCGTCGCCGTGATTGGCAGCGGCACGATGGGGGCGGGTATCGCGGAGGTGGCTGCCAGCCATGGTCATCCGGTCCTGCTCTTTGATGTGGCCGAAGGTGCCGTTTCCCGCGCGATTGACGCCATTGGCAGCCGCCTGCAATCCCGCGTGACGCGGGGCAAGCTCAGCGCAGAGGCGTGCGAGAAAACGCGCGCTAACCTGATCCCGGCCGCCACTCTCAACGATCTTGCCGCCGCCGATCTGGTGATCGAGGCGGCCTCGGAACGCCTCGAGATCAAGCGCGCCCTCTTTAACGAGCTGGCGACGATCTGCCAGCCGCACGCCCTGTTGACCAGCAACACCTCTTCTATTTCAGTGACCGCCATTGCCGCCGGAGTGACGCACCCTGAGCGAGTGGCGGGGCTCCACTTTTTTAATCCGGCGCCGGTGATGAAGCTGGTGGAGGTGGTGAGCGGGCTGGCAACCTCTGCGGAAGTAGCGGATCGCCTCTGCGCCCTGGCGCGGAGCTGGGGCAAAACGCCGGTGCGCTGCCAGTCGACGCCCGGGTTTATTGTCAACCGCGTGGCGCGTCCGTTTTATGCGGAAGCGTGGCGCGCGCTGGAGGAGCAGGTCGCCGCGCCGGAAATCATTGACGCCGCCCTGCGCGACGGCGGCGGCTTTCCGATGGGACCACTGGAGCTGACCGATCTTATCGGCCAGGACGTTAACTTCGCCGTCACCTGTTCAGTCTTTAATGCCTTCTGGCAGGAGCGCCGTTTTCTCCCTTCGCTGGTGCAGCAGGAGTTGGTGCTGGGCGGACGGCTCGGTAAAAAAAGCGGGCAGGGGGTCTACGACTGGCATCAGCCCAAACCGTCCGTGGCGTGGCTTGATTCGCCAATCTCAAGCGAAGCGTTCAACGTGCAGGAAAAAAGTGACGGCGTCACGGAAATTGACGAGGTATTGCTTATAGAAACCTGCGGCGATACGGCTCAAAGCCTGCATCTGCGTCACCGCAGACCGGTGGTGGTCATCGACCTTATGGAGCGTGACGTGTCGGTCATCGCCGCCGCCGCCGGGAATCCGCCCGAGGCGACGCAAAAGGTTATCGCCTGGCTGTCGCAGCAGGGGAAGCGGGTGGTGCAGATCGCCGACTACCCCGGGCTGCTCATCTGGCGCACGGTGGCGATGATCGTTAACGAGGCGCTGGATGCGCTGCAAAAAGGGGGCGCCAGCGAGGAGGATATCGATACCGCCATGCGCCTTGGCGTGAACTACCCCTGCGGCCCCCTCGCCTGGGGCGAACGGCTCGGCTGGCAGCGGCTGCTGCTTTTGCTGGAAAACCTGCAACGTCACTACGGGGAAGAGCGCTATCGCCCCTGTTCACTGCTGCGCCAGCGTGCGCTGGAGAGTCGCTATGAGTCATAACGCCTGGCAAAACGCCCGCGCCATGTACCAGCACGATGCCTGCGCGCAGGCGCTGGGTATCGATATTCTTGAGATGGACGAGGGGTATGCGGTGGTCACGATGACCATTACGCCACAGATGCTCAACGGCCATCAGAGCTGCCACGGCGGACAGCTCTTTTCGCTGGCCGATACCGCCTTTGCCTACGCCTGCAACAGCCAGGGGCTGGCGGCGGTGGCTTCCGGCTGTTCGATTGAATTTATCCGTCCGGGCTTTGCCGGTGACCGCCTGACCGCCACCGCGCGGGTGAAGCACCAGGGCAAAACCACCGGCGTGTATGACATCGAAATTACCAACCAACAGCAAAAAACCGTTGCCCTGTTTCGCGGGAAGTCGCACCGCACGGGCGGCACCATTCTGGAGACCCCTGATGCGTGACGCATTTATCTGTGACGGGGTGCGTACCCCGATTGGCCGCTACGGCGGCGCCTTGTCCGGCGTGCGGGCTGACGATCTCGCCGCCGTTCCCCTGCGCGCGCTGCTGGCGCGCTATCCGCAGCTCGACAGGGAACGCATCGACGATCTGATCCTCGGCTGCGCGAATCAGGCGGGGGAGGATAACCGCAACGTCGCGCGCATGGCGGCGCTGCTGGGCGGGCTGTCGCCCGTCGTCTCAGGCACCACTATTAACCGGCTGTGCGGCTCCGGCCTGGACGCGGTGGGCTTTGCCGCCCGCGCCATTAAGGCGGGAGAGGCGGACCTGATGCTGGCAGGGGGCGTGGAGTCCATGTCCCGCGCCCCCTTTGTGATGGGTAAAGCGACCGCCCCCTTCCAGCGCCAGGCGGAGATGTTTGATACCACGATCGGCTGGCGATTTGTGAATCCGCTCATGCATCAGCAATTCGGAACTGACAGCATGCCCGAAACGGCGGAGAATGTAGCTGAATTGTTAAATATAAGCCGCGCCGATCAGGATGCCTTTGCGCTGCGAAGCCAGCAGCGTACTGCCCGGGCGCAGCAAAATGGCGTTCTGGCCCAGGAGATTGTGCCGGTAAGCGTGGCGGGGCGGAAAGGATCGGTCAGCGAAGTGAGCGAGGATGAGCATCCCCGCCCGGAGACCACCCTGGAGCAGCTGGCGGGCCTGAAGGCACCCTTTCGCGAGCGCGGCGTGGTGACGGCGGGCAACGCCTCGGGCGTCAACGACGGCGCGGCGGCGCTGATTGTCGCCAGCGAGCAGATGGCCCTCCAGCAGGGACTGACGCCGCGCGCCCGGGTTGTGGCGATGGCCTCGGCAGGGGTGGAGCCCCGCCTGATGGGGCTTGGACCGGTTCCCGCCACCCGCAAAGTGCTGGAGCGTGCCGGGCTGAGTCTCCATGAGATGGATGTGATTGAGCTGAACGAGGCCTTCGCCGCGCAGGCGCTGGGGGTAATGCGCCAGCTCGGTCTGGCGGATGACGCGGCGCATGTTAACCCGAACGGCGGAGCGATCGCCCTGGGACACCCGCTGGGAATGAGCGGTGCGCGGCTGGTGATTGCCGCCTGTAATGAACTGCATCGACGCGGCGGGCGCTATGCGCTCTGTACGATGTGCGTCGGGGTGGGCCAGGGCATTGCCCTGATTCTGGAGCGTGTTTGAGCAACTACCTGCGAGTACCCTACAATGACAATAAAGCTTGATCCGATCGAAACCGCGTCCGTTGATGAACTGCAGGCGTTGCAGACCGCCCGCCTGAAGTGGACATTGACCCACGCTTATCACAACGTCCCCATGTACAAACGCAAGTTTGACGAGGCGGGCGTTCACCCTGACGATTTCCGTACGCTGGAGGATATCCGCAAGTTTCCCTGCACCACCAAGCAGGATCTGCGCGATAACTATCCCTTTGACACCTTTGCCGTGCCGATGGAGCAGGTGGTGCGCATCCACGCCTCATCCGGCACCACCGGGAAACCCACCGTGGTAGGCTATACCCAAAACGATATCGACAACTGGGCCAACATCGTCGCCCGTTCCCTGCGCGCGGCGGGCGGCAGCGCGAAGGATAAAATTCACGTCGCCTATGGCTACGGTCTCTTCACCGGCGGGCTGGGGGCGCACTACGGCGCCGAGCGTTTAGGCGCGACGGTGATCCCTATGTCCGGCGGCCAGACCGAAAAGCAGGCGCAGCTTATCCGCGACTTTCAGCCCGATATGATCATGGTCACTCCTTCCTACTGTCTGAACCTGATCGAGGAGCTGGAGCGGCAGATGGGGGGCGACGCCAGCGGCTGCTCCCTGCGCGTGGGGGTATTTGGCGCCGAACCCTGGACCCAGGCGATGCGCCGGGAGATTGAACAGCGTCTGGGCATTACCGCGCTGGATATCTACGGTCTGTCGGAGGTAATGGGGCCGGGCGTGGCGATGGAGTGTATCGAAACTGCCGACGGCCCGACCATCTGGGAAGATCATTTTTACCCGGAAATTGTCAATCCCAACGACGGTACGGTGCTGGCGGACGGTGAGCAGGGGGAGCTGCTTTTTACTACTCTCACCAAAGAGGCGCTGCCGGTGATCCGCTACCGTACCCGCGATCTCACCCGCCTGCTGCCGGGCACCGCCCGCACCATGCGCCGGATGGATCGCATCAGCGGGCGCAGCGACGACATGCTGATCATCCGTGGTGTGAATGTGTTCCCGTCCCAGCTGGAAGAGGAGATTGTTAAGTTTGAACATCTCTCGCCGCACTATCAGCTGGAGGTCAACCGCCGCGGCCACCTCGACTCGCTCTCGGTGAAGGTGGAGCTGAAGCAGAGCAGCCTGACGCTCACCCATGAGCAGCGTTGCCAGGTCTGCCACCAGCTGCGCCACCGCATCAAATCGATGGTGGGGATCTCCACCGACGTGACGATCGTCAACTGCGGCAGCATCCCACGTTCGGAAGGCAAAGCCTGCCGGGTATTTGACCTGCGCAAAGTCGCCGCCAACGGTTGATTTTATCCCCCTCTCCCGCGGGGAGAGGGGGATAAAAACGCATGTAGAGTAAAATCAACTGACCCGGCTAACAAGATGGCTATCGTTATCTTCGGTAGCAGGCCACATTCGCCCGTGGCAAAACCAGCCGTGAATCCTAATGTGTTCGTCAGCGGTTTATTGCCAGCGGCAACATATGGATGGATTGTTGATCAAATATACGGTGCGCTAAAATAAAATTAATACTATACACAAAGGGACTCCACGGAGTCCCTTTTTATCTTTAAAGTTCAGTGGTTGTGATTATATATTTTAACAGATCATTCAATTGATTATATGATTCAACTATATAATCTGTGGCTACTCTATCTCTAACTTCAAATGTCTTATGCCCCATATCGTAAACAAAATATGAAATGCTATCTTCACCAATTACAATATTTTTGGCTAAATCTGGATCTACATATACATCATTATCTCTAAAGTAAAAATTCATCATGTAGATATTGGACCATGATAATTCACCATTTATAGCCTGGCTAAATCCATATATAGTGGCTGCATTATATTCAAAACCATCCATTTGACTATAAAAATATTTTGCATCTTCTTTGTCCTCAAGTAATTTCTTAACGTCCGCAAAAATTTCTTTTTTTACTTCACTCCACTCTTCTGGTGCTGTTTCTCCTGTTAAAAAATCAAGCATATCTTTACTAAGTGGTGAAGCAACATCCTCCTTGAAGTCATTAATTCTAGTTTTCAATATACCAATTGAGGTGTCAATATCAGAAAATATATTAGTTTTCATATAATATCCTACTTTATATAAACAGAACCATTTGGCACAGGCCACAAAGTATCAATACTTTCACCTGGCTTCAATTGCTTTGTTATTAGCGTCTGAGCATTATTTAATGTCTGATGATATGGATTAGTTTTCATCAATATCAAGTTTTCAAAACTATTATCACCACTATCATCAAGCGGTAATTTATGATGTACAGACCATGACTTCGGCACTCCACCACGGGCTAAAATCCCAATCTGCTCATCGCTTAAATAGTTTTTTATCGAGGTATCCGTTGAGATATTTTTCAAGAATTTCTTTCTTACTGAATTGTCGAATTGATTTCTTAAAATTACATATTCCTCTCTTGGGCGTCGAATATAATTAATGTTTTCTATTTGTACATCATCCAAAAAGACTTTATTATTTTTTAGCCTTCCAATATAGCCCTTGAAATCAGTTGGAGCCATTTGATTTTTAACTAAAAGAATAGATGCAGCCGCTATACCCAATCCTATATTAGTATCGGTCATAACGCCATTATAACCGTCTAAAGCTTCTCCTCCCAGTTGTTCAGCAGTCTTTCTAAATCCTTCAATGTTACCATTATATACGCCGCCAGCCGCTAACAGACGTCCAACATTTCTGCTGTTCAATGTTTTAGTTGATGGAGCATGTTGTTCTGGCTCAGTATATCCGGGCGCACCATACTGGATTCTCTGGGTCGGACGTGGTTTTATTCCTCGATTTCGTTCTAACACTTCACGATATGCATTCATCACTGAATTACGGAAAGAATTTTCCCACAAACCCACCATAAAAGGTTCATAAACAATTTCACCATTATTGTCAAAATAAAATGGATTATTATACCTGGTCCAATGTTCACTTCTATCAACCGCAATATATCTGCCTAACAACAAATTAGTTTTGACATTTTCATAAACTGGGTCATATTGGTCATATCCTCTTTCGCTACATTTAGTCCCCAAAAATCTGTTTCCATTAAATTTTCTTTCAGGCATGTCATCATAAGACATGCTTCTATATTTTTTATAATCCAATTCATAATAACAGCATGCAAGTTCTAACCCACGTCCAGGACTGACTATTTTTTCGAAGTCGCTAAGGGTTGCATGTCGTCTAAAATGCCATGAATCATATAATTCAAACATAATAGCTCCTTTAATGTTTGAAAGTTCAAGAAAATCACTTATATAATGTATGGCAATGATTATCTTTTTCATAAAGTTCGTCTACTGGAGAGCCATAAATAAAATCCGAATCGCATGAAAATGCGATTCGGATCAAGATATGTATAACGCAGGGGTTTTATTTTAACAATTTCATTTATTATGATGTTTACTTATTTTCAATAATACTCTTCATAATATCCAACCCATTACCCCCCATTAACAAACTCAATGTTTTTTCCCATTTTAAAATGGTTTCACGTTTCTCTATGAAGTAATCATATTTATCATAATGGTTTATTTACGTGTTGATTTACTGTAATTACATTATTAATCAGTGGGTTACAATAAATTTGCGATTAAATTATAGTCAACAAATTTGAATGTTCCTCCCATAGGGCGAGGGGAGACACTGCACAAGCCAAAGCCAGCCCCGGTTTTCTATCTCCCTTGCGGGGTGAGGGGCAGCCCCACCCGCCAGAATAGCAGGATAAAAAAAGCACGCTCGCAATCTGTGCTATGATTCATCCAGTATAAAAATGACAACAGAATGAATCACATGAGTAAATTAGACGCTTTTATTCAGCACGCCGTCAGCTCTGTACCTATCAGCGGCACCTCGCTTATCTCCTCCCTCTATGGTGATTCGCTCTCCCATCGCGGCGGGGAAATCTGGCTTGGCAGCCTTGCCGCCCTGCTGGAAGGAATGGGGTTCGGCGAGCGCTTTGTGCGCACCGCGCTTTTTCGACTCAACAAAGAGGGGTGGCTGGACGTTTCCCGTATCGGCAGGCGCAGTTTCTATCGCCTGAGCGATAAAGGGCTGCGCCTGACGCGCCGCGCGGAACATAAGATTTACCGCGCCGCGCAGCCCGCCTGGGATGGAAAATGGCTGCTACTGCTCTCGGAGGGGCTGGATAAAGCCACCCTCCTTGACGTCAAAAAACAGCTTATCTGGCAGGGATTCGGCACGCTGGCGCCAAGCCTGATGGCCTCGCCGTCGCAAAAGCTGGCGGATGTGCAGCAGCTCCTGCATGAGGCGGGTGTGGCGGAGAACGTCATCTGTTTTGAAGCCCACTCTCCGCTGGCGCTCTCCCGAGCGGCGCTACGAGCCAGGGTGGAGGAGTGCTGGCAGCTGACGGAGCAAAACACCCTCTACGAAAACTTTATCGAACTTTTCCGCCCGCTGCTCTCCTTGCTGAAGGAGGCGGGAGCGGAGGCGCTCACGCCGGAGCGCTGTTTTCAGATCCAGCTGCTGCTGATCCACCTCTACCGTCGCGTGGTATTGAAGGATCCGCTGCTGCCGGAGGAGCTGCTGCCGGCACACTGGTCCGGGCAACACGCCCGCCAGCTCTGTATCAATATTTACCAGCGTGTCGCGCCAGGGGCGCTGGCCTTCGTCAGCGAAAAGGGTGAAACCTCCGTGGGCGAACTGCCTGCGCCGGGGGCGCTCTGGTACCAGCGCTTTGGCGGTTTGACTATTCCATAAAGGAGACGATATGCCTGTTTATCAGATTGATGGATTAACTCCGGTGGTCCCGGATGAGAGCTATGTTCACCCGACAGCCGTGCTGATTGGCGACGTTATTTTGGGCAAGGGGGTCTATGTCGGGCCCAATGCCAGCCTGCGCGGTGATTTTGGGCGCATTGTCATTAAAGACGGGGCGAACATTCAGGATAACTGCGTCATGCACGGCTTCCCGGAGCAGGATACGGTGGTGGAGGAGGATGGTCACATCGGCCACAGCGCCATCCTCCATGGCTGTGTCATCCGGCGCAACGCGCTGGTGGGGATGAATGCGGTGATCATGGACGGGGCGGTTATTGGCGAAAACAGCATCGTCGGTGCGGCGGCCTTTGTGAAGGCAAAAGCGGAGATGCCCGCTAACCACCTGATTATCGGCAGCCCGGCGAAAGCGATTCGTACGCTCTCTCAGGAGGAGATCGCCTGGAAAGAGCAGGGTACCCGCGAATATCAGGTGCTGGTGGAACGCTGCAAGCTGACCCTGCACCAGGTCGAGCCGCTGCGGGAGGCGGAGCCGGATCGTAAACGGCTCGAGTTTGATGCCAGCCTGCGTCCAAAATCGGCACGTTAAGCAACAGAACACGCTATTTCAGCGGAGGTGATATGAGCGAAAAACTGAATGCCCGGTGTCACTGCGGCGCGGTAGCCTTTACCGTCGAACTGACGGAGGAGGGGTTTAACTCGGCGCGGCGCTGCAGCTGCTCTTATTGCCGCATGCGGGGAGCCGTGGCGGTGAGCGCGCCGCTGAGTGGCGTCACGATAACCAAAGGGGCCGACAAGCTGACGGAGTACCGTTTTAATACCGGGACGGCAAGGCACTTTTTTTGTTCGGTATGCGGGATCTACACCTTTCATCAGCGCCGTTCGAACCCGGAACAGTATGGGGTTAACGTCGCCTGTATTGAGGGGAAATCGCCGTTTGATTTTGCCTGCATCCCGGTGATGGACGGGGTTAATCATCCTCAGGATGGGGAAAGCGGCGTGCTGGGCTATCTGTCGTTTCGTCCTGAAAAAGGTGAGGATCAGTAAATTCTGCGTTCCTTAAATTTCCCTTTTATCACGCCGTCATAAAAACGGCCTTTGGAGACGACCAGCAAAAAGTCATTATAAATGCGTGCCGGTACCGGCTGATACTGTAACAGCGTACGATTGAGAAAACGGATTTCGAGTATGGCGCTGCGCGCATCGTAGCCAATGGACGCAATGCGGGACGATCTCACGGGGTGATGAACCATGGTGCTCCCCTTACGGCTTATTACGGGATCTTTATCATCGTTCAGGATAATAGCGCTGCGCAAGCACAAAGCAGCAGAGCGAAATGAATTAAATGATGCCGTCGCGTTAATTAAGGCGAATGTTGATGGCGTAAAAAAATGGCCCGCCGGAGGGCGGGCCAGATGCATCAGAACTGGTAAACCAGACCTAAAGCAACAACGTCATCGGTGTTGATGCCGTTGTTTTTGTAGAAGTCGTCATCTTCGTCCAGCAGGTTGATTTTGTAATCAACGTAGGTGGACATATTTTTGTTGAAGTAGTAGGTCGCGCCTACGTCAGCATATTTAACCAGATCCTGGTCATCCTGGCCGTTGCCGAGGTCTTTACCTTTGGATTGCAGGTAAGAGATGGCCGGACGCAGACCGAAGTCGAACTGGTACTGGGCAGTCACTTCAAAGTTCTGGGTTTTGTTTGCGATACCGCCGCCCAGATCGCTGTCGGTAGAACCGTACGGGGTCATGTTGCGGGTTTCGGAGTACATTGCCGCCAGGTAGATATTGTTGGCGTCATATTTCAGGCCAGCAGTCCATGCGTCAGCTTTTTCACCGCCAGCGTACTGGCTGTTAGCCGCATTGCCTGCGATCTCCTGATCGGTGGTACGGTCAGAAGAAGCGTATGCCGCACCGGCGCTGAAGCCCATGCCGAAGTCATAGCTGGTAGAAATACCCCAGCCGTCGCCGTTCTGGTTACGGATATTGTTATCGTTACGGCTTGCAGTACCTTCGTTAGTGCAGCCGTATTCGTCGCAGTTAGATCCTTCGTTATTGCCCTGGTACTGAACAGCAAAGTTCAGACCATCAACCAGACCGAAGAAATCGTTGTTGCGGTAAGTTGCAACACCGTTTGCACGACCAGTCATAAAGTTGTCGGCATAGGTGTAGGAGTCGCCGCCGAACTCAGGCAGCATATCGGTCCAGCCTTCCACGTCGTACAGGACGCCGTAGTTACGACCGTAGTCGAATGAGCCGTAGTCGCCGAATTTCAGGCCGGCAAACGCCAGACGGGTCCACGCCTGGTTGTCAGAACCTTCGGTGTCATTTGCCTGAACGTTATATTCCCACTGCGCATAGCCGGTCAGCTGATCGTTAATCTGGGTTTCGCCTTTGAAGCCGAAACGCAGGTAAGTCTGATCGCCGTCAGAACCGGAGTTATCAGAGAAATAGTGCAGACCGTCGACTTTGCCGTACAGGTCTAATTTATTGCCATCTTTATTATAGATTTCTGCAGCGTGAGCCGCGCCAGCCGCTAAAAGGGCCGGGATCATCAGTGCCAACAGTTTTCTTTGCATTTTGACGAATCCTTTGCTGTTTTTATTTAATTGCAATGTGAACTTTCTCATATGGAAAGTAGCCTCATGCTAAAGCAGAGCCTGTGGCATTGATAAAATATAATTGTTACGAAGTAAGTAAAATCTAAAGGAAAATATACGAAGGAAATATACATAATTGCGATGAATGAATAATAAAATAATATACAAAATTAAAATTATTCATTGATGAAAGGGGAGGGTAAAATCGGCGCCGTTATATGCCTTTAAGATTCTTAATCCACTGCTCTATTGATAGGCGTTCGTCTTAACGGGCTCTTTCAATATTTTCAGGATAGCCCGGAGTTCACCTCCGGGCATTTTTTTACCTGTCGTTGCGGGTTACTCGCTGGCTGCCTTTTCCGCTTTTCCGGCAAGCTGCGCCAGGAAGTCATAGCGTTTTTGCAGGTCCGCCGCCGCATCCTTCCAGAGCTGTTCCGCTACCTCCGGCTGCTGCGCGTTGAGACGACGGAAGCGCTGTTCCTGCATCAGCGTTTCGGCCAGGGCGTCTGACGGCGGACGGGAGTCCAACGCCAGGGGGATCTTGCCCTCATCGGCCCGGCGCGGGTCGAAGCGGTAGAGCGGCCAGAAGCCGGTGGCGGTAAGCTGGCGCATCTGATCGTGGCTGAGGGCTAGATCGTAGCCATGCTCCTCGCAGGGGCTGTAGGCGATGATTAGCGACGGGCCAGGGTAGGCCTCCGCTTCCTGAATCGCCTTCACCGTCTGGTTAAGCTGCGCCCCCAGCGAAATCTGCGCCACATAGACATGACCGTACATCATCATGCTGACGCCCAGATCCTTACGCGCCTTGCGCTTGCCGTGTTCACCGAACTTGGTGACTGCGCCTAGCGGCGTCGCTTTGGAGGCCTGCCCGCCAGTGTTGGAGTAACACTGGGTATCCAGCACCAGAATATTGACGTTCTCGGTCAGGCTCAGCACATGATCCAGCCCGCCAAAGCCGATGTCGTAGGCCCAGCCGTCGCCGCCAATCAGCCAGATCGATTTCTCCACCAGCGCGTCGGCGTCGGTCAGGAGCTGCTGCGCCCCCTCCACGCCGTCGAGCGCCTGGCGCAGTTCAGCTACCTGAGCACGGCGCACCTCTGGCGTCGCTTCGGCGTGCAGCGCCTCGTTCAGCGCTGCCGGGATCTTATCGGCAAACTGTTCCAGCAGGCGCATCACGCGGGCGCGGTGCTGATCCACGGTGAGGCGGAAGCCAAGACCAAACTCCGCGTTATCCTCGAAGAGGGAGTTGGCCCATGCCGGGCCGCGACCGTTCGCGTCGGTGGTATAGGGCGTGGAGGGGAGGTTGCCGCCGTAAATGGATGAACAGCCGGTGGCGTTGGCGATCAGCATCCGGTCGCCGTAAAGCTGGGTCAGCAGCTTGATATAAGGGGTCTCGCCGCAGCCGGAGCAGGCGCCGGAGTACTCAAACAGCGGCGTGATCAGCTGCGAGGTACGGATGTCGATTCGCTCCAGCTTGCTGCGGTCGATTTCCGGCAGGTTAAGGAAGTAGTCGTAGTTAACCTTCTCCTCTTCCACATGCTCCAGACGGGACATCATATTGATCGCTTTAATTTCCGGGTCCTGGCGATCTTTCGCCGGGCAGACCTCCACGCAGAGGTTACAGCCGGTGCAATCCTCCGGCGCGACCTGCAGCACATACTTCTGGCCGCGCATGTCGCGGGATTTCACATCCAGCGAGTGCAGGCTGGCGGGCGCGTTCTCCATCGCTTCCGGGGAGACCACTTTGGCGCGGATCGCCGAGTGCGGACAGGCGGCCACGCAGTGGTTGCACTGGGTGCAGAGCTCCTCTTTCCAGATGGGGATCGCCTCCGCGATATTGCGTTTCTCCCAGCGGGTAGTGCCGAGCGGCCAGGTACCGTCCGGCGGCAGCGCCGAGACGGGAAGCGCATCGCCAAGTCCCGCCAGCATGGCGGCGGTCACAGTTTTAACAAAATCGGGCGCCGCGTCGGAGACCACCGGCGGGCGGTAGGGGCTCGCCGCATTCACCGGCTGAAGCGGAACCTCGAAAAGCGACTCGCGGGCCAGCGCCAGCGCCTGCCAGTTGCGCTCCACCAGCTCCTGGCCTTTGCTGCTGTAGCTTTTGGCAATCGCCCCCTGTAGGGCCGGAAGGGCGCTGTCGCCCGGCAGGATATGGGTCAGATGGAAAAAGGCCATCTGCATCACGGTGTTGATGCGCGCCCCCAGGCTGCATTCGCGGGCGGTTTTTGCCGCGTTAATCACATAGAAGCGCGCTTTTTTCTGGTTCAGCACCGCCTGCACTTCCTGGGGCAGGCGCGCCCAGACCTCCTCTGCGCTGTAGGGGGTATTGAGCAGGAAAATGCCGCCCGGCTTCAGGCGCTCGGCCATCTGATATTTATCGATAAACTGGAGCTGGTGGCAGCCGACAAAATCGGCCTGGTCGATCAGATAGGCGGAACGAATCGGATGCTCGCTCACGCGCAGGTGGGAGACGGTCAGCCCCCCGGCCTTTTTGGAGTCGTAGACAAAATAACCCTGCGCGTACCACGGCGTGGAGTTGCCGATTATCTTGATATTGTTCTTGGTTGCCGAGACGCTGCCGTCGCTCCCCAGCCCATAGAAAAGCGCTTCCAGCTTCGCGGTGGCGGGAAGGGTGTTCTCCGGCAGCGCCAGGGAGAGGTTAGTAACATCATCATAGATGCCGACGGTGAAGCGCGGCTTCGGCTTCGCGGCGCTCAGCTCGTTAAAGACTGCCAGCACGCAGTCGGGACCAAACTCTTTCGACGACAGGCCATAACGACCGCCGATAACGCGCGGCAGCGTCTCGCGCTCGCCATTGTTAAACGCTTCCGCCAGGGCGGTCATCACGTCGAGACAGAGCGGCTCCGCCTGGGAGCCCGGCTCTTTGGTGCGATCCAGTACCGCCACGCGGCGAGCACTTTGCGGCAGGGCGGCAAGCAGATGCTGCGCGGAGAAGGGGCGATAGAGCCGCACCTTCAGCACACCCACCTTTTCACCGCGGGTCAGCAGCTCATCCACCACCTCTTCGCAGGTGCCGATGGCGGAACCCATCACCACGATGACGCGCTCCGCCTCCGGGTGACCGTAATATTCAAAAGGCTTATAGCCGCGTCCGGTGGCGGCGGCGAAATCCTGCATCGCCTGTTCAACGTGATCGTAGACCGCGTTGTACCAGGGGTTAGTCGCCTCGCGGGACTGGAAATAGGTATCCGGATTTGCGGAGGTGCCGCGAATCACCGGGTGTTCGGGGTTGAGCGCCCGGGCGCGATGGGCGTCAATCTCCGCCTGGGGCAGCAGATTCAGTATGGTGTCGTCCGCCAGCGGTACGATTTTATTGATTTCGTGCGAGGTACGAAAACCATCAAAGAAGTGAATAAAAGGCACCCGGCTTTTGAGCGTGGCCATATGGGAGATCAGCGCGAAGTCCTGCGCCTCCTGCACGCTGCCGGCGCAGAGCATGGCGCAGCCGGTCTGGCGTACCGCCATCACGTCAGAGTGATCGCCAAAAATCGAGAGGGCGTGGGTGGCGACGGTGCGGGCCGCTACGTGGAGCACAAACGGTGTCAGCTGACCTGCCAGCTTGTAGAGCGTCGGGATCATCAGCAGCAGGCCCTGCGATGAGGTAAACGAGGTGGAGAGGGCGCCGGTTTGCAGCGCGCCGTGAACGGTCGCGATCGCCCCCGCTTCCGACTGCATCTCCACCACGCGGGGCGTGTCGCCCCAGACGTTTTTCAGCCCGTTACCGGCCCAGGCATCCGCCTGCTCGGCCATGGTGGAACTTGGCGTAATCGGGTAGATGGCGATAACTTCGCTGGTACGAAACGCGACAGAGGCGACCGCACCATTACCGTCAATCGTGATCATAATGACACCTTTACATTGCGCAAAAAGAGGAGCCTGTGATACGTCGACAGGCTCTTAATAATTCCCTTAGTTTAGCAAAGGTCCGGTTTCGCGATTTTCGCTTTTGTGTCCTCGTGTTTAGCGGTTTACAGATGTAGATCAACGTTACGGCAGAAAAAATGCCAAATTTTGCTGGGCAGGCGACTAAATATGCAGATTTACCCTCGACGTAGCGCCGGGTGGTGCCTATTATGCATAGGTTTCGCAATTGACAGGGGGAAGAGAGAATGCGCGCAGCGTTTTGGGTAGGATGTGCCGCTTTATTGTTATCGGCATGCAGCAGTGAACCCGTTCAGCAGGCCACCGCCGCACACGTTTCGCCGGGGATGAAGGCCGCCATGTCCAGTTCTGGCGAGGCAAACTGCGCCATGATTGGCGGGTCGCTCTCCATTGCACGTCAGCTGGATGGCTCCGCTATCGGCATGTGCGCCTTGCCAAACGGCAAACGCTGCAGTGAACAGTCGCTCGCCGCCGGCAGTTGCGGAAGTTACTGATTACTCCACACGCTTAAACATCAGCGTCTTTTCCGCGGTAGTGAGCGTCAGCTGGTCCTCGGTGAGGTCCACCTGCGCGCCCTGGCGCAGCATGGTGGTGATGGCCTGATCCAGTTCGTTACGCTGCGCATCGGCGCAGAGCTTGCGGGTCATGGTCATCTCTTTTACCTTCAGCTCCCCTTCGGAGAGCTTACCCTCGCCGCTGAAGCGGTTACACATCACGCCGGAGACCGCCAGCTTCTCGCCAAAGCGGATTTCAGGCGCCACCGCGCCGGGCGTGACCGCTGCGCCATCCACATTTTCCAGGACAAAGCGGTGTCCCTCGAGCTGTTCAGGCTGGACGGAGGCTTTGCCAGGGTTCACGCAGCCGGTGAGCGCCAGACTCAGCAGGCACAGCGCAGATAACTTTTTCATCATACTTCTCACATAATTCCAGTGAATCTATATCGGAATTTTCAAAGATAACATGAATAAAGTCATTGGATTTTATCTGAAAAAGGGGCGAATCAGTGCGCCTTCATCCCGGCGGCGGTCATTAAGAGACGAAAGAACATGCCAACCGCTGCCAGCGCCAGCACGCTGGCTCCCCAGATAATCACCATCCACATCACGCGTTTCCATACCGGTTGCTGCATCACGACATTTCCTCTTTCCATTTCCACTCATCCAAGTGTAGCCAGGAATGGCCCCCGCCGGATTATCGCGGGAGGGAGAATCGCGACCTATAACAGTGCACACAATTGCCGAATTTTTTCGCACCTGATATGTTCACGGAACGCCGATGCCAGATAAGGAGAATCTAATGAAAAAATACCAGCGTCTGGCCCAGCAGATTATTTCGCAAATCGAACTTGGTGTCTGGCTGCCCGGCGAGAAGCTCCCTTCGCTGCGCGAGCAGGTGGCCAGCAGCGGCATGAGCTTTATGACGGTCAGCCACGCCTACCAGATGCTGGAGAGCCAGGGACGTATCGTGGCGCGTCCCCAGTCCGGCTATTATGTCGCCGCGCGTCCCGTCGAGCCGCAGCCCGCGCCGCCGGTGCAGGTGATGCGGGATGAGGCGGTGGATATCAACACCTATATCTTTGACGTGCTGCAGTCGAGCCGCGATCCCGCCGTGGTGCCGTTTGCCTCCGCCTTTCCCGATCCGCGCCTCTTTCCCCTGCAGCAGCTCACGCGCTCGCTGGCGAACGTCAGTAAAACCGCCACGGCCATCAGCATTATTGAAAACCTGCCGCCGGGCAACGCCGGGCTGCGCCACGCCATCGCCCGCCGCTACGCCCGCCAGGGGATGAATATCTCCCCGGATGAGATAGTGATCACCGCCGGGGCGCTGGAGGCGCTCAACTTAAGCCTGCAGGCGGTGACCGAGCCGGGCGACTGGGTGATTGTGGAAAATCCCTGCTTTTACGGCGCGCTGCAGGCGCTGGAGCGGCTCAGGCTCAAGGCGCTCTCGGTGGCGACCGACGTGCGCGAGGGGATCGATCCTGAGGCGCTGGAGCAGGCGCTCAAAACTTATCCGGTAAAGGCCTGCTGGCTAATGACCAACAGCCAGAACCCGCTCGGCTTTACGCTCAGTCCGGAGAAAAAAGCGCGGCTGGTGGCGCTTCTTACCCGCTATAACGTCACGCTCATCGAGGATGACGTTTACAGCGAGCTTTACTTTGGCCGGGAAAAACCGCTGCCCGCCAAAGCCTGGGATCGGAATGACATGACGCTGCACTGCTCCTCCTTCTCCAAATGCCTGGTGGCGGGCTTTCGCATCGGCTGGGTGGCGGCGGGCAAACATGCCCGGCGCATTCAGCAGCTGCAGCTGATGAGCACGCTCTCTACCAGTACGCCGATGCAGCTGGCGCTGGTGGACTATCTGGCGACGGGGCGCTACGACGCCCACCTTCGCCGCCTGCGCCGCACCCTGGCCGAACGTAAGCAGCAGGCGTGGCACGCCCTGATGCGCTATCTTCCGGCCGGGGTCAAAATCCATCACAGCGACAGCGGCTATTTTCTCTGGCTGGAGCTGCCCGCGCCGCTGGACGCCGGGCTGCTTCGCGAAGCGGCGTTACGCCACCAGATCAGCATCGCCCCCGGGAAGATGTTTTCCACCTCCGACGTCTGGACGCCGTTTTTCCGTTTTAATACCTCCTGGGCGTGGGAAGAGCGTGAGGAAGAGGCGGTCATTAAGCTGGGGGAATTAATTCGCGCCATGTTAAATCGCTAAAAGCCATATTTAGCGAGCCTCTTTTAAAAGCGGATAAATAAAAAAAGCTTATCCCATTAACCGCGCCATATTATTTCCGTGCGGCAGTCATAGGAAATGCGCATACCCGCAGGTGGCGGCTAACTCCTTGTCTATAATCCAGTTAAACCGGAATGCGCCCTCGGTCACAACCTGATGAAAATTCCCGACTCGCCAGTGTGCGGGGGATTTGCGCGGTCTACGTTTATCAAGGGAGATATTTTTCCGGCACGGCTGCCGCTAAATTTGATTGCGACAGGAGTAACCCCTATGAGCAAAAAATTTGCCCGCAGCAGCCTGTGCGCGCTCGGCATGACCATCATGACGGCGCAGGCCGCCGAGCCGCCGACGGCGATCGGCGATGGAGAGGGCAGGCTCGATATTATCGCCTGGCCGGGGTATATCGAGCGCGGCCAGACGGATAAAAACTACGACTGGGTGACCGCGTTCGAAAAAGAGACCGGCTGTCAGGTCAATGTCAAAACCGCCGCTACCTCCGATGAGATGGTCAGCCTGATGGCGAAAGGGGGCTACGATCTGGTGACCGCCTCCGGCGACGCCTCCCTGAGGCTGATCATGGGCAAGCGCGTGCAGCCGATTAATACCGCTTTAATCCCTAACTGGAAAACGATCGATTCGCGGGTGGTCAACGGCGAATGGTTCAACGTCGGCGGTAAAGTCTACGGCACGCCATACCAGTGGGGCCCCAATCTCCTGATGTACAACACCAAAACGTTCCCCACGCCGCCCGACAGCTGGGAGGTGATCTTTAAGCAGCAGACCCTCCCGGACGGTAAATCGAATAAGGGGCGCGTGCAGGCCTATGACGGCCCGATTTATATTGCTGACGCCGCCCTCTATGTGAAAGCCACTCAGCCGGAGACGGGCATTACCGATCCTTACCAGCTCACCGAAGCGCAGTATACGGCGGTGCTGAAGGTGCTGCGGGATCAGCACGCCCTGATCCACCGCTACTGGCACGACACCACCGTGCAGATGAGCGATTTCAAGAACGAAGGGGTGGCGGCCGCCAGCGCCTGGCCCTATCAGGCCAACGCTCTGAAGGCGGAAAATCAGCCCATCGCCACCGTCTTTCCCAAAGAGGGTGTCACCGGCTGGGCCGACACCACCATGCTGCACGCCGAGGCGAAACACCCTATGTGCGCCTACAAATGGATGAACTGGTCGCTCACCCCGAAAGTGCAGGGCGACGTGGCGGCCTGGTTCGGTTCGCTGCCGGCGGTGGCGGAGGGCTGCAAGGCGAGCACTCTGCTGGGGGCGAAAGGGTGTGAGACCAACGGCTACAGCCATTTCGACAAGATCCTCTTCTGGAAAACCCCCGTTGCGCAGGGCGGGAAATATGTTCCCTACAGCCGGTGGACGCAGGATTACATCGCCATAATGGGCGGGCGCTGAGCAGCCAGGAGCGGAAGATGAGCTACGCGGTAGAGTTAACCGATGTCTCCCGTTTGTATGGTGAGGTGCGGGCGGTGGATGGCGTCACGATTAACATTCGCGACGGGGAATTTTTCTCCATGCTTGGCCCCTCCGGCTCCGGCAAAACCACCTGCCTGCGCCTGATCGCCGGCTTCGAGCAGCTCAGCGGCGGAACCCTCACCCTCTTTGGCAGGCCGGCAAGTGGGCTGCCCCCCTGGGAACGCGATGTGAATACCGTTTTTCAGGACTACGCACTCTTTCCGCATATGTCCGTTCTCGATAACGTCGCCTACGGGCTGATGGTCAAAGGGGTGGATAAAAAAACGCGCCAGCGGGCGGCGCGCGAGGCGCTGGGGCTCGGCTTTGCCGACGCGCGCAGGCCCTCTCAGTTGTCGGGCGGCCAGCGCCAGCGGGTCGCCATCGCCCGCGCGCTGGTCAACCGTCCGCGGGTGCTGCTGCTGGATGAGCCGCTGGGCGCGTTAGATCTCAAGCTGCGCGAGCAGATGCAGTCGGAGCTGAAAAAGCTCCAGCAGGAGCTGGGGATCACCTTTATTTTTGTCACCCACGATCAGGGGGAAGCGCTCTCCATGTCCGACCGGGTGGCGGTCTTTAACAACGGGCGTATCGAGCAGGTGGATACGCCGCACGCCCTGTATATGCGCCCGCGCACTCCGTTTGTCGCCAGCTTTGTCGGCACCGCTAACGTCTTCGATCCGCAAACCGCCCGGCGCATTTGCGCGATGGAAGGAACGTACTCGCTCCGCCCGGAACATATCCGTCTTAATCAGAGCGGCGAGGTGCAGATGCAGGGCATAGTGCAGGCGGTACAGTATCAGGGAGCGGCCACCCGCTATGAACTGAAGCTCGCGGATAATACCCGTCTGCTGGTAAGCCAGGCTAATCCCGGCAGCGGCCCGCCCGCCGCGCTGACGCCAGGCGAACAGGTGACCGCCTCCTGGCCGCGCGAGGCGATGGTGTTGCTGCAGGAGGAACGATAATGGTGGATGCTGACGCCCTGTCGCCGCGCCCCTCCGGCCCGAGCGCCTTCTTCTGGCGCAGGCCGTCGCTGGGCCTCTTCCTGCTGCTGCTCGGGCCGCTGATGTGGTTCGGCATCGTCTATCTGGGATCGCTGCTGACCCTGCTCTGGCAGGGATTTTACACCTTCGATGACTTCACCATGTCGGTGACGCCGGAGCTGACCTTCGCCAATCTGCTGGCGCTCTTCAGCCCGGCCAATTACGACATTATCCTGCGCACCCTGGTGATGGCGGTGGCCGTTACGCTGGCCAGCGCGCTGCTCGCCTTTCCCCTGGCGTGGTATATGGCGCGCTATACGCGCGGCGCCTGGAAAGCTTTCTTTTATATCGCCGTGATGCTGCCGATGTGGGCCAGCTATATCGTCAAGGCGTACGCCTGGACGCTGCTGCTGGCGAAGGATGGCGTGGCGCAGTGGTTTTTAAACCATCTGGGGCTGGCGCCGCTGCTGGGGTCGGTGTTGACCCTGCCGGGAATCGGCGGCAATACGCTCTCCACCTCCGGGGTGGGCCGCTTTTTGGTCTTCGTCTATATCTGGCTTCCCTTTATGATCCTGCCGGTGCAGGCGGCGCTGGAGCGACTGCCGCCGTCGCTGCTGCAGGCTTCGGCGGATCTGGGGGCGCGCCCGCGCCAGACCTTCCGTCATGTGGTGCTGCCGCTCGCCGTCCCGGGCATTGCCGCCGGGTCGATTTTCACCTTCTCCCTGACGCTGGGGGATTTTATCGTGCCGCAGCTGGTGGGGCCGCCCGGCTATTTCATCGGCAATATGGTCTACTCCCAGCAGGGAGCGATCGGCAATATGCCGATGGCCGCCGCCTTCACGCTGGTGCCCATTGTGTTGATTGCCCTCTATCTGGCGCTGGTGAAGCGTCTGGGAGCCTTCGATGCGCTCTGAACGCTCGCCGCTGCTGCTAAAACTCGCCGCCTGGGGCGGGGTGATTTTTCTGCATTTCCCGCTGGCGATTATCGCTGTCTACGCCTTTAACACGGAAGAGGCGGCCTTTAGTTTTCCGCCGCAGGGCTTCACGCTACGCTGGTTTAGCGTGGCGGCGGGGCGAAGCGACATTATTCAGGCCGTGACGTTGTCACTTCAGATAGCCGCCTGCGCTACGATTATCGCGCTGCTGCTCGGCACGCTCGCCGCCGCCGCGCTCTGGCGCAGCGACTTCTTTGGCAAAAATGCCATTTCCCTGCTGCTGCTTCTGCCGATTGCGCTGCCGGGGATCATTACCGGGCTGGGGCTGCTCACCGCGTTTAAGACGGTCAGCCTCGAACCCGGCTTTCTTACCATCGTCATCGGGCACGCCACCTTCTGCGTGGTGGTGGTGTTTAACAACGTCATCGCCCGCTTCAGGCGTACCGCCTGGAGCCAGGTCGAGGCGTCGATGGATCTTGGTGCCACCGGCTGGCAAACCTTTCGCTATGTGGTGCTGCCGAATCTGGGGTCAGCGCTGCTGGCCGGGGGGATGCTGGCCTTTGCGCTGTCGTTCGATGAAATTATTGTCACCACCTTTACAGCGGGGCACGAGCGCACGCTGCCGCTCTGGCTGCTGAACCAGCTGGGACGCCCGCGCGATGTGCCGGTCACAAACGTGGTGGCGCTGCTGGTAATGCTGGTGACAACCATCCCCATTCTGGGGGCCTGGTGGCTGACGCGCGACAATGAGACCGTCGCGGGCGGAAAATAAGGGGAGCAGACAATGCAGACGTTAATGTTGATAAAAGGTGAACTGGTGGCTGGCGAGGGGGAAAAACAGCCGGTCTACAATCCTGCCACGGGCGAGCTTCTGCTGGAGATTGCCGAGGCTTCGCCCGCCCAGGTGGACGCGGCGGTGCGCGCCGCCGACGCGGCGTTTCAGACCTGGGGCCAGACCCCGCCGAAAGCAAGAGCGGAGGCGCTGCTGAAGCTTGCCGACGCCATAGAGCGTCACGGCGAAGATTTCGCGCGGCTGGAGTCGCAGAACTGCGGCAAGCCGCTGCACTGCGCCATCAATGACGAGATCCCGGCGGTGGTGGATGTTTTTCGCTTCTTTGCGGGCGCGGCGCGCTGCCTGAACGGTCTCGCCGCCGGAGAGTATCTGGAAGGACATACCTCCATGATTCGCCGCGATCCGGTAGGGGTGGTCGCCTCCATCGCCCCCTGGAACTATCCGCTGATGATGGCCGCGTGGAAGCTGGCTCCCGCGCTGGCGGCGGGCAACTGCGTGGTGCTCAAACCCTCGGAGATCACGCCGCTGACGGCGCTTCTGCTGGGCGAGCTGGCACAGGAGATTTTCCCTGCTGGGGTGATCAATATTCTTTTTGGACGCGGGAAGACGGTGGGCGATCCGCTGACCGGGCATGAAAAGGTACGCATGGTCTCGCTCACCGGCTCTATTGCCACCGGGGAACATATCATCAGCCACACGGCGTCATCCATAAAGCGTACCCATATGGAGCTGGGGGGCAAGGCGCCGGTCATTGTCTTTGACGATGCGGATCTCGATGCGGTGGTGGAAGGGGTGCGCACCTTTGGTTTCTACAACGCGGGGCAGGATTGTACCGCTGCCTGCCGTATCTACGCCCAGCAGAACATCTGCGACGCGCTGGCGGAGAAGCTCGGCGCCGCGGTTGCCAGCATTAAGATGGGCGATCCTGACGATCCCGCCACTGAACTGGGGCCGCTCAGCTCCGCAGCCCATCTGGCCCGCGTCAGCCAGGCGGTGGAGGAGGCCAAAGCGCTGTCGCATATTAGCGTAGTGACCGGCGGCGCGAGGGGCGAGGGTAAGGGGTACTACTTCCAGCCCACGCTGCTGAAAGGGGCGAAGCAGGAGGATGCCATCGTCCAGCGGGAGGTTTTTGGTCCGGTCGTGAGCATTACCGCCTTTAGCGATGAAGAGGAGGTGCTCGCCTGGGCAAACGACTCGGATTATGGGCTGGCGTCATCCGTCTGGACGCAGGATGTAGGCCGCGCCCATCGCGTCAGCGCCCGGCTGCAGTATGGCTGCACCTGGGTGAACACCCATTTTATGCTGGTAAGCGAAATGCCCCACGGGGGGATGAAGCGCTCCGGCTACGGGAAGGATATGTCGGTCTACGGGCTGGAAGATTACACCGTGGTGCGGCATGTGATGATAAAACATTAACATCTGGCCCATGTGAGCCTGGCTACGCGCGTTGAGTATGTAAATGAGAAGGGTGCCCCCGAATATCGATATCGCTCAATCGGATGAGGCCTACATCACGACACTGAATGGCGAGATTACTCTGAGATGCCGTTCACCGCTCGTGATGAGTTTATGGCGCTGGTCCCCGGAAAAGTCTTTGGATTGCTGACGGAACAGGAGGACGGCAGGCTTCTGCAACTAACCACCACAGCGCTGAACAAACTGCACGCTGAGGCTTAAAAAAATGCCCCTTTACAGGGGCAAAACAATGAATAAAAACTTATTTGAAAGGTAGGAAGAACACCACAAGAAACAGTGGCAAAACTGTTTCCTCTGGTTAAGAAAAGATGCTCTTCTTCAAGGCTTAAGACAATGTCCTTTTGAGGATGAGGTCATGCAAAAAGGAGTTGCTCAGCTCAATCTTTTTGACGACAACGCGCCACGCGCCGGCAGCGAGAGGCTAATGGCAGAGGCAGGAGTAAAGCGGCACGTTGCAAATTAGAAGGAGCTAAGCAAAGTTTTGGTGGTGGGGTATGATCGGGGCAAAAAATTAGCGTAAAACAACTCAAAGCCTTATAAGGCAGTGATTCGTCTTGCGCTAACGCTTTGGTTTTATCTGGCTTCTTACTTACATCAACTCAGTTTGTCAAAAAGATGCCGCGCATGATGATAAAGCTTTAATTTGATACCTAAGCGCTTGTAATAGTCTTAATGTTACAGCTTTTTCATAGCATCCGTGAGGATATAAAAAATCACGATCTGAACGCATAAACATAAAAATTAGGCCCGTTAACGAACAAGAATATGTTTGCACCATGCGACAATCATTGTTCCAAACAATGAGTTCCATCGAGGTGCACATGTTGAAACGTATGACCTATTTTGAGAAGTTTTTCATGCCCGCTTTGTCGATCTACCTTGAAAACTGGCCGCTAACGGTATCAGATAGTAAATATGGTCTGCTATTGGCTATCATTACAATCGCAATTGATAAAAACGTTTCAAACCAGCTTCAGATTTACTCATTAGCTTTCATAAAGGTTTTTATATGTTCGCGAGTATAAAAAGTTACTTTTGGTAAGTCCATTAGTATGCTGATAACGATTTTATCGGTTAGGCTGCCCTCTGGTGGCCTTTTTTATTGCAGAGACACGGGAGTTACCATCTGGAAGCCTCGTTGTTCTAACCAGCCCGAGAGCTGGGCCCAGTTTTTAGGGGGCACGAAGCTTTTGATTCAAGAGATTCTGTGGAAAATTACGTATCCGTTCTCCTGACGACTCAAGCAGGCTTTTTTTCTTCAGGTCGATACCTTGTTGCGCCTATGCCAGAGGCGTCTGGTGTGATGAGTCAGACTGACGCTATAATCCCCCTTTATTCAGCAGATTCAGAAGAAGATGACAAAACTCACCTTACAGGAGCAGATGCTCAAAGCAGGGCTGGTCACCAGCAAGAAAATGGCGAAAGTACAGCGCACGGCCAAAAAGTCACGCGTGCAGGCGCGCGAGGCCAGAGAGGCGGTGGAAGAGAATAAAAAGGCCCAGCAGGAGCGCGATCGGCTGCTTAATGAGCAGCAAAAGCAGGCGGTGTTAGCCAAAGAGCTGAAAGCTCAGGTGAAACAGCTGATAGAGATGAACCGGATAACGATTGCCCGGGGCGATATCGGCTTTAACTTCACCGACAATAACCTGATCAAAAAAATCACCGTCGATAAAGTCACTCAGGCGCAGCTGATCAATGGCCGTCTGGCGATTGCGCGTCTCGCGGGGGAGAACCCGAACGAAAGCAGTTACGCCATTATTCCGGCTGTGGTCGCGGATAAAATTGCCCAGCGTGACGCGGAATCTATCGTCTTACATAGCGCCCTGACGCAGGAAGCCCAGGATGAGGACGATCCGTATGCCGACTTTAAGATCCCTGACGATCTGATGTGGTAAAAACCTCCCACCGGGCGGTGGGAGGCGGGTCATTATGCTGCGACCAGGCTGTCGATCGCCGCTTTGGCGTCGGATTGCGCTTTGGTCGCCATTTCCGGACCGTAGGCGATCCCTTCCGCGAACACGAAATTCACGTCGGTAATGCCGATAAAGCCGAGGAAAATAGTCAGGTACGGCGTCACCAGATCGGTGGGGGTATCTTTATGGATACCGCCGCGGCTGGTCAGCACGATAGCACGCTTGCCTTTCACCAACCCTTCCGGGCCGTTTTCGGTATAGCGGAAGGTGACGCCCGCGCGGGCCACCAGGTCAAAGTAGTTCTTAAGCTGCGTCGAAATATTGAAGTTATACATCGGGGCGTTAATCACGATCACGTCATGCGCCTGCAGTTCAGCAATCAGCTCATCAGAGAGCGCCAGCGCCTCCTGCTGACGCGGTGTCAGCGGCGCATCGCTCGGACGCAGCGCGCCAACCAGCTCACCGTCCAGCACCGGAATCGGGCTGGCAGCCAGATCGCGTACGGTGATTTCATCAGCGCTATGCTGTTCGCGCCATTGTTCAACGAAATAGTCGGAAAGCTGACCAGACTGTGAGTACCCTGCCAGAATACTGGATTTAAGAACTAATACTTTGCTCATGGGTGATTCCTTGGTTGTATTTGATGGGGTGGCCCCGTTGCTTGTTGACACTCTATTCACAATTCTGCTGCAGAGATAGCGCAATATATCGAAGTCTGTGTTCGAATTTTTTGAATAAGGCGCTAAAAGGGGTCACGTGGTACACTATAGCTATCATTAAAAAGAGATTTTATTTGGCAGTGCACTGCCCGCTAACGCTATGACAGAACAACAAAAATTAACCTTCCCGATGCTGATGCAGCAACTTGATACGCTGATGCTTCGCGATAAACAGCGCTTCACGCGCCGTCTGCACGGGGCGAAAAAGGTTAAAAATCCTGATGCACAACAGGCCATTTTCCAGGAGATGGCGCAAGAGATTGAACAGGCGGCAGGGAAGGTTCAGCTGCGCGAAGCGTCGCGTCCCGAGATCACCTACCCGGAAAACCTCCCGGTCAGCCAGAAAAAGCAGGCCATTCTTGAGGCGGTGCGCGACCATCAGGTTGTTATCGTGGCGGGGGAGACCGGTTCCGGTAAAACCACTCAGCTGCCGAAAATCTGTATGGAGCTGGGCCGCGGCGTTAAGGGGCTGATTGGTCATACCCAGCCGCGGCGTCTGGCGGCGCGTACCGTGGCGAACCGTATTGCGGAAGAGCTGCAAACGGAGCCGGGCGGCTGCATCGGCTACAAGGTGCGCTTCAGCGACCATGTCAGCGATAACACGATGGTTAAGCTGATGACCGACGGGATCCTGCTGGCGGAGATCCAGCAGGACCGGTTGCTGATGCAGTACGACACCATCATTATTGATGAGGCGCACGAGCGCAGCCTGAACATCGACTTTCTGCTCGGCTACCTGAAAGAGCTGCTGCCGCGCCGTCCCGATCTGAAAATCATCATCACCTCCGCGACCATCGACCCGGAGCGCTTCTCCAGACATTTCAACAATGCGCCAATTATTGAAGTTTCGGGCCGGACTTATCCGGTGGAGGTACGCTATCGTCCGATTGTTGAGGGGGATGAGGATACCGAGCGCGACCAACTGCAGGCTATTTTCGATGCCGTGGACGAGCTGGGTAACGAAAGCCCGGGGGATATCCTGATCTTTATGAGCGGCGAGCGCGAAATCCGCGATACCGCCGACGCGCTGAGCAAGCGCGACCTGCGCCACACGGAGATTTTGCCGCTCTATGCGCGGCTGTCGAACAGCGAACAGAACCGCGTATTTCAGCCGCACGGCGGGCGGCGTATCGTGCTGGCGACCAACGTGGCGGAAACCTCGCTCACCGTGCCGGGCATTAAATATGTGATTGATCCGGGTACGGCGCGCATCAGCCGCTACAGCTACCGTACCAAGGTTCAGCGTCTGCCGATTGAGCCGGTGTCGCAGGCCTCGGCCAACCAGCGTAAAGGGCGCTGCGGTCGTGTGTCGGAGGGGATCTGTATTCGCCTCTATTCCGAGGACGATTTTCTCTCGCGCCCGGAATTTACCGATCCGGAAATTCTGCGCACCAACCTGGCCTCCGTTATTTTGCAGATGACCGCGCTCGGGCTGGGCGATATCGCCGCGTTCCCCTTTGTGGAGGCACCCGACAGACGCAACATCCAGGACGGGGTGCGCCTGCTGGAAGAGCTTGGCGCGATTACGACCGATGAACAGGCCACCGCCTACCGGCTGACGCCGCTGGGCCGCCAGCTGAGCCAGCTGCCGGTAGACCCGCGTCTGGCGCGCATGGTGCTGGAAGCGCAAAAACATGGCTGTGTGCGCGAGGCGATGATCATCACCTCCGCGCTCTCCATTCAGGACCCGCGCGAACGTCCGCTTGAAAAACAGCAGGCGTCGGACGAGAAACACCGTCGTTTCCACGATAAAGAGTCGGACTTTCTGGCGTTTGTGAACCTGTGGAACTACATCGGCGAGCAGCAGAAAGCGCTCTCCTCAAATCAGTTCCGCCGCCAGTGCCGCGTCGATTTCCTCAACTACCTGCGCGTGCGCGAATGGCAGGATATCTATACCCAGCTGCGTCAGGTGGTGGAGGAGTTGGGGATCCCGGTCAACAGCGAGCCGGCGGAGTACCGCGAGATTCACATCGCGCTGCTGACCGGTCTGCTCTCCCATATCGGCATGAAGGATGCAGATAAACAGGAGTTCACCGGCGCGCGTAATGCACGCTTCGCTATCTTCCCGGGTTCCGGCTTATTCAAAAAGCCGCCTAAATGGACCATGGTGGCGGAGCTGGTGGAGACCAGCCGCTTGTGGGGACGTATCGCCGCGCGCATCGACCCGGAGTGGGTGGAGCCGGTAGCCCAGCATCTGCTGAAACGCTCATACAGTGAGCCGCACTGGGAGCGGGCGCAGGGGGCGGTGATGGCGACGGAGAAAGTGACCGTCTACGGCCTGCCGGTGGTGGCGGCGCGTAAGGTCAACTATAGCCAGATCGATCCTGCCCTGAGCCGCGAACTCTTTATCCGCCACGCGCTGGTGGAGGGTGACTGGCAGACGCGTCACGCGTTCTTCCGCGAAAACCTGAAGCTGCGCGCCGAGGTGGAGGAGCTGGAGCATAAGTCCCGCCGCCGTGACATCCTGGTGGACGATGAGGCGCTGTTTGAGTTTTATGACCAGCGCATCAGCCACGACGTCATCTCCGCCCGCCACTTTGACAGCTGGTGGAAAAAGGCGAGCCGCGAGACGCCGGATCTGCTCAACTTCGAGAAGAGCATGCTGATCAAAGAGGGCGCCGAGTCGGTCAGCAAGCTCGACTACCCGAACTTCTGGCATCAGGGCAACCTTAAGCTGCGTCTGACCTATCAGTTTGAGCCCGGCGCCGACGCCGATGGCGTGACGGTACATATTCCGCTGCCGCTGCTCAATCAGGTAGAGGAGAGCGGTTTTGAGTGGCAAATTCCCGGACTGCGCCGCGAGCTGGTGATCGCGCTCATAAAATCGCTGCCAAAACCGGTGCGCCGTAATTTCGTCCCGGCGCCTAACTACGCCGAAGCGTTTTTAGGCCGCGTGACGCCGCTGGAGATGCCGCTGCTGGACGCCCTCGAGCGCGAGCTGCGGCGCATGACCGGCGTCACCGTTGACCGCGAAGCGTGGCACTGGGATCAGGTGCCCGATCATCTGAAAATCACCTTCCGGGTGGTGGATGAGAAGAATAAAAAGCTGAGCGAAGGCCGTTCCCTGAGTGAGCTCAAAGAGGCGCTGAAGGGTAAAGTGCAGGAGACCCTCTCCGCGGTGGCGGATGATGGCATCGAGCAGAACGGGCTGCATATCTGGAGCTTTGGCGATCTGCCGGAACGTTACGAGCAGAAGCGCGGCAACTATAAGGTGAAGGCGTGGCCTGCCCTGGTGGACGAGCGCGACAGCGTGGCGATCAGGCTGTTTGACAATGAGCAGGAGCAACAGCACGCCATGTGGCGCGGGCTGCGGCGCCTGCTGCTGCTCAACATCCCGTCGCCGATTAAATATCTGCATGAGAAGCTCCCCAACAAGGCCAAGCTGGGTCTCTACTTTAACCCCTACGGGAAGGTGCTGGATCTGATTGACGACTGTATCTCCTGCGGCGTAGATAAGCTGATTGACGAGGCGGGCGGGCCGGTCTGGACCGAGGAGGGCTTTGCCGCCCTGCATGAAAAAGTGCGGGCGGAGCTGAACGATACCGTCGTAGAAATTGCGAAGCAGGTGGAGAAGATCCTGACCGCCGTCTTTAACATCAACAAACGGCTGAAAGGGCGCGTGGATATGACCATGGCGCTGGGGCTGTCGGACATTAAGGCGCAGATGAACGGCCTGGTCTACCGCGGCTTTGTCACCGGTAACGGTTTCTCCCGTCTGGGGGATACGCTGCGTTATCTGCAGGCGATCGAAAAACGGCTGGAGAAGATGGCTGTCGATCCGCACCGCGACCGAGCGCAGATGCTGAAGGTGGAGAGCGTTCAGAAGGCGTGGCAGCAGTGGTTTAACAAGCTGCCGCCCGCGCGCCGGGACGACGATGACGTGCAGGCGATCCGCTGGATGATCGAGGAGCTGCGCGTCAGCTTCTTTGCCCAGCAGCTCGGCACGCCATATCCCATCTCCGACAAGCGAATCCTTCAGGCGATGGAGCAGATTTCAGCGTAAAAAAACGCCGGGTGGCGCTGCGCTTACCCGGCCTGCAGGAGAAAATCCAGGCCGGGTAAGGCGTAGCCGCTACCCGGCTTTTCTTTATCCATTCACTATCGCCAGCGTAAACCCGTCCCATCCCTTAACGCCCACCGTTTGCAGGGCGGTGGCGGTTAAACGCGGATCATCTCCCATCATCTCGATAAAGCGACGTACTCCCTGCACGCGCGCGTCGTCGCTTTGGCCGTTAATCACTTCGCCGTCGCGTACCACGTTATCACCGATAATCAGCGTACCGGGACGGGAGTAGCGCAGCGCCCACTCCAGATAATGAGGGTTATTGGGTTTGTCGGCATCGATAAAAATCAGATCGAAGGGCGCGTCGTCGCCCAGCTCTGCCAGTGTCTCCAGCGCAGGGCCTTCCCGCAGAACGATGCGTTCGTTCAGGCCAGCCAGCGTAATGTTTTCGCGCGCGACGCGGGCATGCAGCGGATCGGCTTCCAGCGTAATCAGCTTTCCGTCCTCAGGCAGTGCGCGGGCCATCCAGATTGAGCTGTAGGCGCCCAGGGTGCCAATCTCCAGCACGCGCCGCGCCTGAACCATGCGCACCAGCAACGCCAGCAGTTGCCCCTGGTTGGCCGCCACGTCATGTTCCGGTAACCCTGCGCGCAGGTTATTTTCCAGTACCTGTCTGAGCACCTCATCCTGAGGAATGAGTGATGAAATGAGATTGTTATCGACTGCCGACCACTGTTGTTGCATAGCTTCCCCTTAATTAACAGACCATCCGCCGCCCAGCGCCCGGTAGAGATCTACCTGGGCCAGCAGCAGGTTATTTTTTGCCTGCACCACGTTTGTCTGCGCCGTGTAGAGCGTACGCTGCGCATCCAGCACGTCGAGATAGGAGGAGTAGCCGTTGCGGTTACGGTTCTGCGCGATGCGCAGGGTCTCCTGAGCGACATCCTGTTGCGCCAGCAGCTCCGTCAGCTGCTGCTGGTAACGCGTAATCGCATCCAGACTGTCATTGACCTCTTTGAAGGCGTTGCGGACCGTCTTTTCATAGCTGTAGAGCGCCTGGTTACGCTGCGACTGGGAGATATCCACCTGCGCGTTCAGCGCCTGGCGGTTAAGTAGCGGCGCGAGAATGCTGCCGCCGATGCTCCAGAGCTGGAGCGGATTATCCAGCAGGCCGGAAAGGGTGCGATCCTGTACCGAGCCGGTCGCCGTCAGGTTGAGAGAGGGAAGCAGGCTGGCGCGCGAGGCGGCGAGCGTGGCGTCCGCCGCTACCAGCTGCTGTTCCGCCTGCACGATATCGGGACGGCGATTGAGCAAGGAGGAGGGCAGTACCGAGGGCAGCGTCAGGGGCGTCAGGCTGGCGAAGCTGTCGCTGCGTGCCACCGGGCCGGGGTTGCTGCCAAGCAACAGGCTCAACGCGTTCTCCTGCTGGGCGATCTGGTGCTGAATCAGCGGCACCTGGGCGCGGGTGGCGCGCAGCTCGGAGTCGGACTGCATCAGCTCCAGACGCGAGCTATAGCCGGTTTCATACTGGCGACGGGCAAGGTCATACGCCTCCTGTCGGGAGGTAAGCGTCGATTGCGTCACCCGCAGTTGCTCATCGAGCGAAAGGAGGGTGACGTAGCCGGAGGCGACCGAGGAGGCAACGCTCAGATCGGCCGCCGCCGCCGCCGCTTTTTGCGCCTCCAGAGAGGCTTCGGCGGCGTTAACGGTGCTGCGGTTCACTCCCCAGATGTCCACGTCATAGCTGGCGGTCAGGCTGCCTCTGTAGAGCGTGCCGTAGACCGGCAGACCGGTCGCCGCCGACTGTGAGCGGGAACGTGTTCCCCCGAGGCTGGCGTCGAGGGAGGGGAACAGGCTGCCGTCCGCGCCGTAGACCTGCGCCTGGTATTCGTTGATCCGCTCCCGGGCAATCAGCACATCGCTGTTGTTTCTGAGCGCCAGGTCGACGTAGCGGTTGAGATGGTTGTCATGAAAATGACGCCACCAGAGTTTATCCGCCGGACTGGCGGGGCCGGTCTGCGTGCGCCACTGCGCCGGAATAGCGAGCGACGATCTGGCGGGCTCCACATCCACCGACTGGCAGCCTGCAAGCAGCGTGAGGGAGAGGATTAAAGCGAGCGCGCGTGGCCTCATTTTTTCTCCTCCCGCGTATCGATCGTCACCTGCACCGACATGCCGGGACGCAGCAGCGCCGCCTCTTCCGGGCTGCCAAGCACCTCGATGCGCACCGGAATGCGCTGGGCGATCTTCACAAAGTTACCCGTCGCGTTATCGGGAGTGATGGCGCTGAACTCCACGCCGGTGGCCGGGGAGATGCTCTGCACCCGGCCCTGGTAGGCCCGGTCGTTCAGGGCATCCACGGTAAATGTCGCCGGTTGCCCGACGCGCAGCTCGGCGAGCTGGGTCTCTTTCAGGTTGGCGATAACCCAGTGCTGCGGCGGCACGAGGGAAGTGAGATGGGTACCTGCGGTGACGTAGGCGCCGAGACGAACCGTAACCTGACCGAGCTGGCCGTCGCGCGGGGCGACGATCCGGGTGTTTTGCAGATCGATCTGCGCCAGCTCCAGCGCCGCTCTGGCGTTTTCCACATCCGCCTCCAGCGAGGCGCGGTTGACGATAACGGTTTGCAGATCCTGGCGTGACATCTCCAGCGTCGCTTTCGCCTGTTCAATATCCGCGCTGCCCTGGGCGGCGCTGGCGAGCGCCGCGTCGCGCTCACGTATAGAGAGCGAACCGTCGGCGGTCAGCTCCTTCACACGCCGCAGATCGGCCTGGGTTTTCTGGCTCTGGGCGCGGGCGTTTTTCAGGATCGCGTCGTTGCGTACAATCGCCGCCTCGGCGCTTTTCCGCTGCTGAAGGTTGTTGTTAAGGGCGGCGATCTTCATCGCCAGCTGCGCCTCTGCCTGGTGTACGCGCTGGCGGTAGATCCGGTCGTCAATCTGCAACAATAGCTGGCCCTGTCTGACATGGGCAAAATCCTGCACTTCCACGCCGGTAATGTAGCCATTCACCTGCGGGCTGATAAAAGTGGTCTGACCCCGCACGTAGGCGTTATCGGTGAACTGCGTGTGTCGGGTGAACGGCGGCAGCTGCCAGGCGTACAAAATCACCAGCACGCCGACGATGCCGATAGCGGCGGCGGTAAAAATCGAGACAACGCGCAGATTATTGCGGGTATTGGCCTGCTCTTTAGCGGCATCCTGCTGACTCATAACCCCTCCCAGGGCAAACAACTAAACATGGTTCTTTATGGCTTATTTGGTACCGGTCGCCTTTTTTAACGCCATGCGGGCGGTGAGCCGCAGACGTAAAAGCCGCCAGAGGATCCAGACCAGCGTGGCGGTGGCAATGCCAGCCGTCAGTAAATAAGTATCGTTGTAGGCCAGAATATTCGCCTCCAGCGTGGCGCTGTTTTGTAGCTGCAAAATGGCCTGGGTGCTAAGCAGCGTGCTGTCGCCAATCAGCTGCTGGTACATCTGGCTGTAGATCTGTATTCGTTCATTCACCAGCGGATTAAGGGTGGTGAGCTGATCGGCGATCAGGCTGGAGTGATATTTCTCCCGCCAGATTTGAAACGTGCCGAGTATCGCCGACCCGAGCAGACCGCCCACGTTCTGGCTCATGCCGAACAGCACCGAAAAGCTCACCAGGTTACGCGGTTCGGCGATGCCCCCGCCGATGCCCGCCAGCATGGCAGGCGCGAGGAAAAAGGCGCTGCCGAAGCCAAGCAGAAACTGGCTCAGCAGCAGCTGGTCGGGGCGGGTCAGGCTGGTGGAGCGGCTGTCGAGCAGCGAGGCGATAATCATCAGCGCCAGGGAGGTGATGATGGGCCATGAGAGCTTCGTCGGTTTAATGGTCAGGCAGCTGGCGGTAATACCGCAGAGAATGCCTGCCAGAATCGCCCATCCAAGATGGGTCATCTGCTCATTTTGCAGCCCCACATACTGGAGCCAGCCGAAAACACCGGTATTTTGTTCCGCCAGCACAATACGGATCAGCAGCATAATCAACCCCAGCCGCAGGATACTGCCGCTGGAGAGCCAGCGGGTATTCAGCAGCGGGTTGGTGCGGTTATGTTCAAAAACGATGGCGCTGATGATAAGCACCAGAGAGAGCGCCAGCGACCAGCCGATCCACGGCGCTTCAAACCACCAGTCCAGCCGTCCGAGGGAGAGCACGGCGCAGAGCAGACCCATACCGGGGGCCAGCAGAAAAAAGGTGATAAAATCTTTCTTCTCAAACACTTTACGCCGATCGCCCGGGGGAAGCTTCAGGGCGATCACGCAGCCCAGCGACACCAGCGCCAGCCCCAGCTCAAAGAAATAGAGCCCGCGCCACTCGTCAAGCTGCAGCAGTTCGGTGGAGAAGAGCCGGGCGACAGGAATAGCCAGCGAGGAGCCGGTAATGCCAATGGTCAGCGCCTTCAGGCGATGCTTCGCGGGCCAGGCCTGGACCTGATAGTAGATACCCAGCGAACTGAGCGCGGCGGCTACCATCCCGTGGGCGGCGCGCACCATCAACGCGGAGCTGAGATCGTTCACAAACAGGTGGAAGAATGTCACCAGCACATAGAGCACCAGAAACCCTTCCGTAAAAGCGCGCAGCCCGTACTGCTGGCGGAACTTCACCAGCAGGAGGTTAATGGAGACGTTAGTCATCACATAGACGGTGGGGAGCCAGGCGATCTCCGTCGACCAGGCGGCAAAGGTGCCCTGAAGATTTTGCAGGTTTGCCGTCACCAGCGCATTGCCAAGCGCACCCGTCAGGCAGACCAGGAGCCCCACGATACCGTAAGCGATGCGCTTTGGGGTACTGTGCAGCGGCGTTGAAGGCGAGCCGAGCAGCGTAGGCTTTTCGTGAGGCTGCCATTCGCGAGGAGCATAAGGATCGCGTTGGGGCAGGCGCATACTGTCTCTTACCTTTGGCTCTTAATAGTTAGTGGGCTAATGATTCTACGACTGACGTAAATCATAATTCAAGTGAATATGAAAATAGTCTGTTAATTATTTGATGATAGACTGTTTTTATTTGTTCTGCGCAGCGTGAAAGGGGAGAAAACCGCGCTGCAAATGACCTGCATCAACTCCTTATCCACTTCCTGATCTGCCTCTTTTCCTTTCTCTTTACCGGGTTGTTCTCACGGCAATGATATGTATTATGTTATAACATTACATAATCAGGATGAAGATCGTGACCGTTAAACACCATTTCCTCTCTGCGCTGGCGCTCTATGCCAGCCTCACTTTTAGCGCGCAGGCATTTCCTCTCACCGTCGAGAACTGCGGCCTCGAACAGACTTTCACTCAGCCACCTGAGCGGGTAGTGACCGTCGGCCAGCATGAAACCGAGCTTTTGCTGGCGCTGGGGCTGAAGGATCGCATTGCCGCCACCTCGGTCTGGTTTGGTCCGCTACCCGACGCGCTGGCCAGAGAGGGCGCTGGCCTGAAAAAACTGGCGGACAACGCCCCGTCGTTTGAATCGGTAGTGGCACAGAAACCCGATCTGGTGCTGGCGCAGTATCAGTGGCACATCGGGCCGCAGGGGGAGGTGGGGACCCGCGAGCAGTTGACCTCCCTGGGGATTAAAAGCTGGATCTCGCCCGCCGACTGCGTGGGGAAAAGCGTTACGTCGACCTCCAACGGCGACGGCGCCCGCATCACCCCCTTCACGATGACGGAAATCAGGCACGAGATAAGCGCGCTGGCGGCTATCTTCAACGTGCCGCAGGAGGGGGAAAAGCTCAACCGGGCGTTGCAGACACGTATTGACGAAGCGAAAAAACGGGTGGGCGCGCAGCCGCAAAAACCGCTCCGGGTAGTGTTCTGGTTCTCCAGCGCGCGGCTCAATGGCGATCCCTGGGTGGCGGGGGACTATGGCGCGCCGGGCTGGATCGGCAAGACGCTGGGTTTAAAAAATATCATCACCTCCCATGATGAGTGGCCCGCCGTGACATGGGAGCATATCGCCCGCGCGCAGCCGGATATTATCGTGATCGCGGATATGGCGCGTCGGCTCTATCCGGCGGATGACGTGGCGGTGAAAAAAGCCTTTTTAGAGCGCGACCCGGTGACCAGAAATATCCCGGCGGTGCAGAAAGGGCAGATCGTGGTGGTGCCCGCCATGTCGCTCAATCCCTCCCTGCGTAACGTGGATGCGGTGGAGATCATCAGCCGGGCGCTGGCAACCTATCAGGCACAGCCATGAGCGTGCTGGTGATGAATAACCGGGCGCCGCGCTTCGCCTGGTCATGGCCGCTGCTGATGGCCGGCTGCGCGCTGGCCTTGCCGGGGATGTTGCTCTTCGCCGCCTCGACGGGCGAGATGGCTGTTTCGCTGGCGGATACGGGCAAAGCGATCCTCAACGGAATGGGACTGACCCACTGGGAAGTGCCGCCGGTGGAGGCGGGGATTATCTGGGAGTACCGCATGAGCAGGGCGCTGATGGCGGCCAGCAGCGGCGCCGGACTTGCGCTGTGCGGGCTGGTTTTACAGTCGATCCTGCGCAACCCGCTCGCTGAGCCCTATCTGCTGGGGATTTCTGCCGGGGCGTCGCTTGGCGCCGTCTGCGTGATGCTGCTGGGGCTGGGCGGCTCAGTGCTGGGCATCAGCAGCGGGGCGTTTCTCGGTGCCTGCGCCGCGTTTGTCCTGATCATGATCATTACCCGGGGAATGACCGACAGCCCGCCGCGCATCCTGCTGGCGGGCATCGCCGGGACGCAGCTGTTTAACGCGCTCACCGCCTGGGTAGTCAGCACCTCGGCCAACGCGGAGCAGTCGCGCAGCGTGATGTTCTGGCTACTGGGCAGCCTGAGCGGGGTGCGCTGGCCGGACGCGCTGCTGGCGCTCGGGGTGACCCTCGCGGGGCTGGCGGTTATTTTCGCCTTCGCCCGCGCTCTGGATACCTTCACCTTTGGCGATGAGGTCTCCGCCACGCTCGGCGTGCCGGTCACGGTGGTGCGCGTGGTGATGCTCCTTACCTGCGCGCTGGTAACGGCGGTGCTGGTCAGCACCATCGGCGCGGTGGGGTTTGTCGGGCTGGTGATCCCGCATATCACCCGAATGCTCTGCGGCCCCGGGCACCGGCGCGCCATTCCGCTGGCGGCGCTGATCGGCAGCCACTTTATGATCCTGGCGGATGTGCTGTCGCGCACCCTGATAGCGAATCAGGTTCTGCCGGTGGGGGTGGTAACCGCCCTGGTGGGCGCCCCGGCGTTTGTGGTGATGCTCTGCCGTCGCCGGGAGGTGCGGACATGACTCTCTGCGTTACCGGGCTGACGGTCAGGCTCCACGCGCGCACGGTGCTGGAGGAGATCGACCTTGAGATCGCCGCCGGGCAGGTGGTGGGGCTGCTGGGGCCAAACGGCTCAGGCAAGTCAACCCTGCTGCGCTGTCTGGCGGGGCTGGTGGCGCGTCACGCGCAGCAGGTCACGCTTAATGATATCCCGCTGGCGGCGCTGCCGCTGAAGGTTCGTGCGCGCCATATCGCCTTTGTACCACAGCACGCGGAGGTGGAGGGCGATCTGAGCGTGGAGCAGATTGTGCGACTGGGACGAACGCCGTGGCGTCGCCCCTTCCAGGGGCGAAACGTGGCCGATGAGCGCGCCGTGGAGGAGGCGATAGCGCTGATGCAGCTCGCTCCTCTGCGCAACCGGCTCTGGCGGCAGCTCTCCGGCGGGGAACGTCAGCGCAGCCAGATCGCCCGCGCGCTGGCGCAGCAGCCGCAGATCCTCATTCTGGATGAGCCAACTAACCATCTCGACATCGAGTATCAGCTGGAGCTGATGCGCCTGATAAGCGAACTGCCCATTACGGTGGTGGTGGCGCTGCACGATCTTAACCTCGCAGCCAACTTCTGCACCCGGCTGGTCCTGCTGAAATCGGGGCGGGTGGTTGCCAGCGGCAGCCCCGCCGCGGTACTAACTCCGCAGCGGATCCAGCAGACCTGGGGAGTCTGCGCCTGCGTTGACCGGCAGGAGACGGCGCTGAATATTCGCTATGCGATGCGCGCATCGGCCCTCCCCAGACTGAGGCGGAATGTGGGATAATAGAAGTACTCTGCCTGTCAGGGAGGAAGGCGGAGCGCCAGGGACCCGCGCGCGGCTTTCGGAGAGATCCCCTGTTCAGCCTGACTGAGCGCGTTACCCTGAGAATTAATGATGTAAGGAGGTAACCATGACGCTCGCACTTTTCCCTAACCTGCCTGACAGCACGCTGGCCGCCGTTAACCGCACAGGAGCCTGGCTGGCGCAGGATGATTATCATAACGAGCCGGTAGATGTGGTGCTGCTGGCGGGTAACGCGGTGATCCCCACCATCGAGGCCGCCTGCCGGGTCGCCTCTACTCAGGGGGTACCGCTGGTGATCAGCGGCGGTATTGGCCACTCGACCACCTTCCTCTACGCGGCGACGGCGCGACATCCGCGCTACAACACCGTACCGACCACCGGACGGGCAGAGGCGGCTATTCTCGCCGATATCGCCCGCCGTTTCTGGCAGATCCCCGATGAGCGGCTGCTGGTGGAGGACCAGTCCACCAACTGCGGAGAGAATGCCCGCTTCAGCCGGGCGCTGATTGCCCGCCATTTTCCCCAGGCGCAGCGGGTGCTGGTGGTGCAAGATCCGACCATGCAGCGCCGCACCATGGCGACCCTCGCCAGAGTCTGCCGCGACGAGCTCTCTCCCCCGCGCTGGTTTAGCCATCCCGGCCTGACGCCGCAGTTAAAGAACAGCGACGATGGGCTGGTCTTTACCGGCAGTAGCGACGGGCTCTGGCCGGTGGAACGTTATCTCTCCCTGCTATTAGGCGAGCTGCCGCGCCTGCGGGATGACGCCAACGGCTACGGTCCGGCCGGGCGCGATTTTATCGCCCATGTGGATATCTCCCCTGAGACAGAGGCAGACTGGCAGCTTCTGCGTAGCGATGTGATCCTCACCGACGCCCTCACCAGCCGCTCCCTCCTGTAACCGCTGCCCGTTTGCGCGCGCTTCGCCGCAAACGGGCATTTTTATGTTGCTGGTATGTAACCTGCCTGCTCTGCTGACGCAATTATTTTATGAGATATCTCACAAAAACAGCGCGATAGAATAGGAATGTGGGTATGTCCCTGTAGTTTTTAACAATAAATTTACTTGTTAAAAACAGTGTAATTACAGGAGCAGGTTATGACAGTACCCGTACAACATCCTATGTATATCGACGGACAGTTTGTTGCCTGGCAGGGTGAAGCCTGGATTGATGTCGTCAACCCGGCCACTGAAGAGGTCATTTCCCGTATTCCCGACGGCGGCGCAGAGGATGCCCGCAAAGCGATAGAGGCGGCCGCCCGCGCGCAGGCTGGCTGGGAAGCGCTGCCCGCCATTGAACGCGCCGGCTGGCTGCGCAAAATTGCGGCTGGCATCCGCGAGCGCGTGGCAGAGATCGCCGCGCTCATCGTGGCTGAAGGCGGAAAAATTCAGCAGCTGGCGGAAGTGGAAGTTAACTTCACCGCCGACTATATCGACTACATGGCCGAGTGGGCGCGCCGTTATGAAGGGGAAATTATTCAGAGCGACCGTCCGGGCGAAAATATTCTGGTCTTTAAACGCGCGCTGGGCGTCACCACCGGCATCCTGCCGTGGAACTTTCCCTTCTTCCTGATTGCCCGCAAGATGGCGCCCGCGCTGCTGACCGGCAATACGATAGTCATCAAGCCCAGCGAATTTACGCCTAATAACGCCATTGCGTTCGCCAAAATCGTCGACGAGATTGGCCTGCCGAAAGGGGTCTTTAACTTGGTGCTGGGACGTGGCGAAACGGTGGGGCAGGAGCTGGCGGGGAATCCGCAGGTGGCGATGGTCAGTATGACCGGCAGCGTGACGGCGGGGGAGAAGATCATGGCCGCCGCGGCGAAAAATATCACTAAAGTCTGCCTGGAACTGGGCGGTAAAGCGCCGGCGATTGTGATGGACGATGCTGACCTGGAGCTGGCGGTGAAGGCAATCGTGGACTCCCGGGTGATCAACACCGGGCAGGTCTGTAACTGCGCCGAACGCGTCTATGTGCAAAAGGGCATTTATGACCGCTTTGTGAACCGTCTCGGCGAGGCGATGAAAGCGGTGCAGTTTGGCAACCCGGCGGAGCGTAACGATATCGCCATGGGGCCGCTGATTAACGCCGCCGCGCTGGAGCGGGTCGGGCAGAAGGTGGCCCGGGCGGTGCAGGAGGGGGCACGCGTGGCGCTGGGGGGCAAAGCGGTGGAGGGCAAGGGGTTCTTCTACCCGCCAACCCTGCTGCTGGATGTGCGCCAGGAGATGGCGATCATGCATGAAGAGACCTTCGGGCCGGTGCTGCCGGTGGTGGCGTTCGATACTCTGGAGGAGGCGCTGGCGATGGCCAACGACAGCGACTACGGGCTGACCTCTTCCATCTATACGCGGGATCTGAACGTGGCGATGAAGGCCATCAAAGGGCTGAAGTTTGGCGAGACCTATATCAACCGCGAAAACTTCGAGGCGATGCAGGGCTTCCACGCGGGCTGGCGTAAATCCGGTATCGGCGGGGCCGACGGCAAGCATGGCCTGCACGAGTATCTGCAAACGCAGGTGGTCTATCTGCAGTCCTGATAATTAACCCGGCGGAGGCCAGGCGTCCGCCGGGATGCGATACCTTTTTGAAAAGCAGAGAGAATAATTAATGAATTTTTAAGAAAAGCCCGCTATTTTCCCTGTTTTAAGTATTCATTCAGGAAATGATATGCGCAATAAATATACCGGCCTGCAGGTTGGCATCCACTGGCTGGTTTTTCTGCTGGTCATTGTGGCCTACTGCGCCATGGAGTTTCGTGGCTTTTTCCCCCGCAGCGCCAGACCCACAATTAATATGATCCACGTCTCCTGCGGCATCGCGATTCTGGTGCTGATGGTCACCCGCCTGTTGCTGCGCCTGAAATATCCCGCCCCGCCCATCACGCCCAAACCGAAGGCGATGATGACCGGTATGGCCCATCTTGGCCACCTCGTTATCTATCTGCTGTTTATCGCGCTGCCGCTGATAGGGCTGGTGATGATGTACAGTCGCGGTAACGACTGGTACGCCTTCGGGGTGGGGATGCCTCACGCCGCCGAGGGTAATTTTGAGCGGGTGGATTGGCTCAAATCCTGGCACGTCACGCTGGCGAACCTCGGCTATGTAGTGATTGGCCTGCATGCGCTGGCGGCGCTGCTGCATCACTATATCTGGAAGGACAACACCCTCCTGCGCATGATGCCGAAAAAACGGACCTGACCGTTTCACGCCGCTGCCTGTGCAGCGGTTTTTGTGATCTTTTTCGCGCTTTCAGCGCAAGATGACGTGACAGCTCACACTTCTCTCTTCCTGTTGCCGATAAATCGTACGGGTGGGCAAAAAGTATATCTATTATAGAAACACGCAATCGACTCGGTTTCTTTACTGCCCCTGCGCTCGTGACAGAGGCAACAGACGGGAGAGAGTATGGTAAATTCACCCCATCAATCACTGGACGGTTCTGCCGCTGTCAGCGAGATGACATCCGTGCGTAAATTAAGAAAAGTATTGCTCGCGACCGGTATCGGACATTTTGTGGAGTGGTTCGACTTCGGCCTTTACGGTACGCTGGCTGCAATTATCGGCCTCCATTTCTTTCATGCGGAAGATCCCGCGGTGGCGCTGCTCTCCTCGTTTGCGGTCTTTGGTGCCGGTTTTGTTATGCGCCCGCTGGGGGGGCTCTGGTTCGGCTCCCTGGGAGATCGCATCGGGCGCAGGCGGGTGCTGGCGACCGTAATTCTGCTCACCTCCGGCGCCACCTTTGTGATGGGACTGCTGCCAGGCTATTCGCAGATCGGCATTACCGCCACGGTGCTGCTGGTGATCACCCGTCTGGTGCAGGGGTTTGCCGCGGGGGGCGAAAGCTCAGGCGCAACCACTTTCCTGGCCGAATATGCCCCCACAGAGCGGCGCGGCTACTTCACCTGCTGGATCGATAACTTCGGTTTTATGGCCTTTGTCGCTGGCTCCGGGCTGGTGTTTTTGCTTACCGCCACGCTGGGGGAGGCCAATATGAACGCGTGGGGATGGCGCATCCCCTTTCTGATTGCCGGCCCTCTGGGACTGGTGGGGCTCTATCTGCGAACGCATCTGGAGGAGAGCCCTGAGTTTAGCGAGGTGGCCCGTAAAGGGGAGACGGAGGCCGCGCCGCTGCGCACGGCGGTGACCAGCGCGTGGGGGGCCTTGCTGTTCTGTACCGGCTTTGTGGTGATTAAGGCGGTGGGACACTGGATATTGCAGACCTTTATGCCGAGCTATCTCGCCACCGAAATGCACTACTCCCGACTGGATGCTTACGCCATTACCACGCTCGGCCTGTTCGCCATCGCTGTGATGGTCCCTTTTATGGGCCATCTCTCCGATAAGCTGGGGCGAAAGCCGCTGATGCTGGCGGGCTGCGCAGGATTTATTCTTTTTACCTATCCGGCGCTGATGCTGATGGCGCGGGGCGATATGCTCTCTGCGGTCGCGGCCATGATCGTATTAGGGACGTTTATCGCGGCATTTGACGGCGCCTGCAATGCGGCGATGGCGGAGCTTTTCCCGACCTCTGTTCGCTACGGTGGAATGTCGATTGCCTATAACGTGGCGGTGGCTTTTTTTGGCGGTATCACCCCCTGGTTTTCAGCCTGGCTGCTGACGGCGACCGGGAACCCTTTCTCTCCGGCTTTTTATGTGATGGGAGCGGCGCTGATCACCTTCCTGACAATCCTGCGGGCCAGGGAGACGGCAGGGAAACCGCTGCGTCGCTAAACGACAGCTAAAAAAATGCCCGGCAAAAGGCCGGGCGAGGCAACACACACTAAGAACGGAATGGCTATTGATTACTGGTCGCGATTTGCCATGGTCGTGACCAGGTAGCTCTGAATACTGTCGAGCTTGAGTTCGGTGTCATCGCTGCTTTCGTCATTGTTAATGACGGTCATTACGCGTCCGGGGCGTTCCCAGCGATTCCTTTCGCACTCTTCCATAATGACCCATCCCAGATCGTCACTGGTTCGATTATTAACAAGCACGTTTCTTACCCGCTTCTGTTTATAAAGCATAAATCCCCCGCTTATATTCAGTGCGATGTATCGGGTGACCTCTTTCGCTCGCAGGCTGTTCGGGCGAAAGAGGTCATGCTATCGGTTACTCTCCGGCGCTCCCGCTGCGGCGGCTGTTCTGGCCACCTTTTTTACCCGCTTCCGAGGCGCGCTGCGGATCGTTCTTGAAGTTGCCGCCGCTCCGCTGGCCACCTTTACGACCCGCTTCAGAGGCACGTTTCCTGTCTTCTGCGAAATTACCGGAACCACCACGATGTTGAGTCATCAGATATTCTCCCGTTAAGAGTAAAGATATATTCGGACAGGCATCCTGTTATCCGAACCGCGTGCACAAATAAATCTAGACCGAACGGTGAAATAGTCAAATTCGCTATTTCGAAACCATCACGCGGAATTATCTGCGATATATCATGAGATATATCCGGATAAAATTATAAGAATATATCGTTGTATTTAAGGAAGTTAGGCGGGGGCGAAGTTGACTGCTTCTCTGCGGGCAAACGCGAGTTTTACCGAATTTTCATGTTCATCTGCCGTCTGGTCAGGGCCAGCAGGGCGATCATGCTGCTAAAAAAACTCTTTTTAAGAGCAATCTGAAGCCATGAAGCGGCTAAAACGGGCCGCTAACCCCTTAAACGACCTGAAACTGACGTAAGCTGACAAAAAATCGTTGTTAAGCGGGGCTTTAATTACATGATTTTGCTTAAGTGCTATAAAAATCATGGTGAAAAATAACCATGACAAGAGGTTGGTTATCGCTAATAATTCGCCTCCCCGGAAAAAGGGTGCAATAAAAACGTTCTGCTGTGTGATTACCGGGGCCTGGCTGATGTCGGCAGGCTCCCGGATTTTTGGCTGGCTGTGTTTTACCAGTATATTTAACGCATTACGGTGTTAGCTGAACTTTTTTCTGTAATAAGCGTTACCTTTTGCGCGACATTGTTCAGAATGAGTTGAGTACCATCATTTATTATCTTGCTACCCCATTTCTGATTTCCCCGTGTGTTTAAAAATTGCATCGCGCACAATTATCTATTCGAACGTCCTTAAAAAGAGTTGCTGTTGAAAATAAATGGTAACCAAAATTTTACAATTAATTAATCTCAGGTTACTATACCCCCTATAGTATCAGGAGGGCGTATGCCGCATTCACCCGAAGATAAAAAACGTGTTCTTACCCGCGTGCGCCGGATCAAGGGGCAGGTGGCGGCGCTTGAACGTGCGCTGGAGTCTGGCGAATCCTGTCTGGCCATTTTGCAGCAGATCGCCGCCGTGCGCGGCGCGGCCACCGGTCTGATGGGCGAGATGGTAGAGATTCACCTTAAAGATGAGCTGGTCAGCGGGGAAACCACCCCCGATCAGCGTGCGGTTCGTATGGCGGAAGTCAGCCATCTGCTTCGCGCTTATCTAAAATAAATGAGTGGCAACAAATTAAGGAACAGAAGATGAAATCACGTGCAGCAGTCGCGTTTGGCCCCGGCCAGCCGTTGAAGATTGTCGAAATCGACGTCGCGCCGCCCAAAAAAGGGGAAGTGCTGGTTAAAATCACCCATACCGGCGTCTGTCATACCGATGCCTTTACCTTATCCGGAGACGATCCTGAAGGGGTTTTCCCGGCGGTACTGGGGCATGAAGGCGGGGGCGTGGTAGTGGAAGTGGGCGAAGGGGTTACCAGCCTGAAGCCGGGCGATCACGTTATTCCTCTCTATACCGCCGAATGCGGCGAATGCAAATTCTGTAAATCGGGTAAAACCAACCTCTGCCAGGCGGTACGCGCCACTCAGGGCAAAGGGCTGATGCCGGACGGCACCACCCGTTTCTCCTACAACGGCGAGCCGATTTACCACTACATGGGCACCAGCACCTTCAGCGAATACACCGTTTGCGCGGAGATCTCGCTGGCGAAGGTAAACCCCCAGGCGCCGCTGGACAAGGTCTGTCTGCTGGGCTGCGGCGTCACCACCGGTATCGGCGCGGTGCACAACACGGCGAAGGTCAAAGAGGGCGATACCGTTGCGGTCTTTGGGCTGGGCGGCATTGGACTGGCGGTGATTCAGGGCGCCGTACAGGCGAAGGCGGGCCGGATTATTGCAGTCGATACCAACCCGGAGAAATTCACCCTGGCCGGAGAGATGGGCGCGACCGACTTTGTTAACCCGAAAGATCACGAGCGTCCGATTCAGGATGTGATTGTCGAGATGACCGACGGCGGCGTGGACTTCAGCTTCGAATGTATTGGCAACGTTAACGTGATGCGCTCCGCGCTGGAATGCTGCCATAAAGGGTGGGGCGAAAGCATCATCATCGGCGTGGCCGGAGCGGGCCAGGAGATCAAGACTCGTCCGTTCCAGCTGGTTACCGGGCGCGTATGGCGCGGCTCAGCGTTTGGCGGCGTGAAAGGGCGCAGCCAGCTGCCGGGTATGGTGGAAGAGGCGATGGCGGGCAAGATTCAGCTCGATCCGTTCATCACCCACCGTCTGCCGCTGGCGCAGATCAACGAAGCTTTTGACCTGATGCACGAAGGCAAATCGATCCGCACCGTCATTCATTTCGGCGACAACTGATTATTCTGCCAGCGGCGTCCGCCGCTGGCCTCTTCTGACGATTATTCTCTAAAGTGTGACCTGCCTGGCGCTTTTTGCCGTAAGCTAATTTTCCGCCGTGCCGATGACTCTCTTTACAGGCGTGTTTTTACGCATCTTACCTATAAGAGAGTCGACGGTCATGGACACAACTACACTGCAAGGCCAGCACAAGCTCAGTTTCCTGCATCATATCCGGCTGGTTCCGCTGTTTTCCTCTATTCTCGGCGGCATAATTTTACTTTTTGCGCTGAGCTCGGGCCTGGCTGGTTATTTTCTGCTGCAGGCCGATACCGATCAGCAGGATGTCACCGCCGAGCTGCAGGTGCGTATGGGGCTGTCCAACAGCTCAAACCACCTTCGCACCGCGCGTATTAACCTGATCCACGCCGGCGCCGCCAGCCGTATCGCCGAGATGGAGGCGATGAAGCAGAACATCACTGAGGCGGAGCAGCGCATCAGCCAGTCGCAGGCCAGTTTCGCCGCTTATATGCAGCGCGCCGTGCGCACACCAGCCGACGAGGCGCTGGACGCCGAACTGAAAGCCCGCTACGACGCCTATATCGCCGGGATGCAGCCGATGCTGAAATTTGCCAAAAACGGTATGTTTGAGGCGATTATCAACCACGAGAACGAGACGGCGCGCCCCCTGGATGACGCCTATAACGCCATTCTGCTGAAGGCGATTAAAATCCGCACCGACCGCGCCACCCTGCTGACTGACCAGGCGCATCACCGCACCCGGCTGGGTTTGATGTTTATGGTTGGCGCCTTCGGCCTCGCGCTGGTACTGACCATTCTGACCTTTGTTGTGCTGCGCAGAACGGTGATTAATCCGCTGCAGCGCGCCGCCCGCCGGATAGAACATATCGCGAAGGGGGATTTGACGCTGCCGGACGACCTGGCCGGACGCAGTGAAATTGGCCGCTTAACGCGCGATCTGCAAACGATGCAGCATTCCCTGGTGACGACCGTGGGTACGGTGCGTCAGGGGGCGGAGGAGATCTATCGAGGCACCAGTGAAATTTCCGCGGGGAATACCGATCTCTCATCCCGCACCGAAGAGCAGGCGGCGGCCATTGAGCAGACGGCGGCCAGCATGGAGCAACTCACGGCGACGGTGAAACAGAACGCGGAAAACGCCCACCATGCCAGCAAGCTGGCGAAAGATGCCTCCGGTAAAGCGAGCCGCGGCGGCCAGATGGTCTCCGGCGTGGTCAATACCATGAGTAATATCTCCACCAGCTCGAAAAAGATCTCAGAAATCACCGCGGTGATTAACAGCATCGCCTTCCAGACCAATATTCTGGCGCTGAACGCCGCGGTGGAAGCGGCGCGTGCCGGGGAGCAGGGGCGTGGTTTCGCGGTGGTCGCAAGTGAAGTGCGCACGCTCGCCAGCCGCAGCGCCAATGCCGCCAAAGAGATTGAGGGGCTTATCAACGAGTCGGTAGCCCTTATCGATCAGGGTTCCGGGGAGGTGGTCGCCGCCGGTAACACCATGAATGAGATTGTCGAAGCGGTGAAACGGGTCACCGATATTATGCTGGAGATTGCCGCCGCTTCCGATGAGCAGAGCCGCGGCATCGTCCAGGTGAGCCAGGCGATTTCTGAGATGGACAAAGTGACCCAGCAGAATGCGTCGCTGGTGGAGGAGGCTTCCGCCGCCGCCGCGTCGCTGGAGGAGCAGGGGGCACGTCTGACCGAAGCCGTTGGCGCCTTTCGTCTGAGCCCTGCATCGACCAGCCGTGTACTCTCCTCAGCCTCTGTGGCTCAGAGCGCGCCGTTGCGTCCTGCCGCTGCGGTTTCCGGGGATAACTGGGAAACGTTCTGAGTCGCAGCAGACAATAAAAAGGGACCAGATGGTCCCTTTTATATTTACGGCTTATCCGGCAGCGCATAGGCGATAATATAATCGCCGCGATCCGGTGACTGACGGGCCCCGCCCGCATTGATGACGATGTACTGTTTGCCGGTTTCAGGCGAAACGTAGGTCATCGGCCCCGACTGGCTGCCCACCGGCAGACGCGCTTTCCAGATCTCTTTCCCGGTGGCGGTATCAAACGCCCGCAGATAGAAATCCTGGGTGCCGGCAAAGAAGAGCAGCCCCGACTGGGTAGCGAGAGAAGCGCCCAGCGTCGGCATGCCGATCGGAATCGGCATATGCATGCGGATCCCCAGCGGACCGGTATCTTCCACGGTGCCCACCGGCACCTGCCAGACCAGCTTCCCGGTTTTCAGGTCGACGGCGGACATGGTGCCAAACGGCGGCTTCTGGCAGGGAATGCCGAGCGGGGAGAGGAAACGCTCGCGCATGGCGCCGAACGGCGTTCCCTCCATCGGGACGATCCCCATCTCAATACCGCTGGCGTTTTTAGCCACTTTCTCACGCGGCACCATATAGTTCGCCAGCCCCAGACGCATATCGTTAACAAACATCAGGCTGTTGTTGGGATCGACCGAGACGCTGCCCCAGTTCATCCCGCCAAGCGAGCCGGGGAACTGCAGAGAGCGATCGAGACCCGGCGGGGTAAAGACCCCCTGATGACGCATCTCTTTAAACTGGATACGGCAGAGCAGCAGGTCCACAGCCGTGGCGCCCCACATATCCGATTCGGTGAGCGTTTCGTTGCCGATCATCGGCATACCCACGGAGTATGGCTGGGTGGGTGAGTAGCGCTCCCCCTCCACATGGCCCGCCGGGACAGGTCGCTCTTCCACCTTCGCCACCGGTTCGCCGGTTTCGCGGTTGAGCATAAAGATCATCCCCTGTTTGCTGGTCTGCACCAGCACCGGGGTGGTCCCGCCTTTGCCATCCGGCAGGTCGTAGAGCAGCGGCTGGGAAGGCAGGTCAAAATCCCATAGGTCGTGATGAGTGGTCTGGAAATGCCAGCGCACCTGACCCGTCGAGGCGTCCACCGCCACAATGGAGGAGCTGTATTTATCATCCAGCGCGGTACGCTGGCCTGCCCAGAAGTCGGGGGTGGCGTTGCCGGTAGGAAGATAGATAAGGTTGAGCTTCGCGTCGTAAGACATGGCTGACCAGACGTTCGGCGTGCCGCGCGTATAGCTCTGGCCCTCCGGCGGCTCACCGGTCAGTTGGGGATTGCCCGGATCCCAGGCCCAGGCCAGCTTGCCGGTATGAACGTCGTAAGCGCGCACCACGCCCGGCGGCTCGTCGGTGGAGAAGTTATCCGCCACCCGTCCGCCAACTACCACCACATTACCCGCCACCAGCGGCGTGGAAGTCTGCTGGTAATAACCCGGTTTCACCTCGCCCATGCCAACGCTAAGGTCGACGACACCGTGATTGCCGAAATCGTCGCAGAGTTTGCCGTTGTCGGCGTTGATAGCCAGCAGACGGGCGTCGGTGGTCGGCAGAAAGAGGCGGCGCGCGCAGGCAGCGGGGGGCTGAGCGGCAGGTGACGTTGTCACGTTATGGCTCTCTTCAAAATAGCCCAGCCCGCGGCAACGCTGCCAGTTTGGCGCGGTCGCTTTCGAATCGTAACGCCACTTCTCCTTGCCGGAGTCGACATCCAGCGCCAGCACCTTGCTGTAGGGGGTACAGACATAGAGCGTATCGCCGATCTGCAGCGGGGTATTCTGATCCTCCGCGCCGGAGCCGTTACTCTCGGGGATATCCCCCGTCCGGGCGATCCAGGCCACCTTCAGCTCGCTGACGTTCCGCTTGTTGATCTGATCGAGCGCGGCAAAACGGTCGCCGTGGGTGGTATTCCCCCAGTGCATCCAGTTCTTCTGCGCCTCGCCCGGGGCGACCGGTTTCACCGGCACCGGCTCGCTGGCGGCCACCAGCGTCTGCGGCTTAAACATCCAGCCGAGGCTGACCAGCATCGCCACCGCAAGCAGCGCCGCCACGCCAAAGGCCGGTTTTTTGTTTACCGGCCCCTGCGTATTGGCCGCGCGCAGGAAGGGCCAGACGATTGCCGCGAGGAAGGCCAGCACCGCCAGGGTGAAAAGGCGGGAGAAGAGCGGCCAGAAATCCCAGCCCGCATCGTTCACCGCCCAGACGAGCGAGGCGATAAACGCCAGCGCGTAGAGTACGATCCCGCTGGCGCGGTTGAGAAAGATGAGCATGGCGGAAATCACCATGACTACACCCACGATCAGAAAGTAAGAACTCCCCCCGACGGTAACGAGCTTAAAGCCCAGCCCGCCCACAGCCAGACCGACGATCGTCATTAGTCCGGCAAGAAGCCACTGCAGGAATCGTGCAATCCTGCGTGGCGCGCTACCAAATGCCATTTCTCTCTCCTTAAACGCCCTCGCACGCCCGGCAGGATATGCAGGCCATGTACCATATGGATAACATTGTGCGAGGGAAAAGCTCAAACAGTCGGCAAAAGCCGCGGTTTATCGATTAAAATCCAGCCATAAAGATTTGTAATGAACCAAATGGTGAATTTGCGGATATGATAAATCTGTTAAATTGTTTTGCGCAAATGTTAATGGATGCTTTCGCACTATTTGAATGAGCAGGAACAGACGCCCGTCATGACGACGGGCGGGTAAGAGGTTAAAGGGGCATGGCTTTGCGAATGGCGCTGAGCAGCGCCTGCGCGCCGGGAGAGAGCGGGCTGTCCACGCGGGTCAGGATGCCAATTGGCTCACCTGCGCCCGGAGAGGCGACGGGGAGCGCGATCAGGCAACCCCGGCGGAGATCCTCTTTTACCGCCCCGGACGGGACGAACCAGACGTAGTCATAATCCACCGTCAGCTGGCGGGAAAGCGAGGCGGAGAGTGTTTCAATGCAGCCCGTCGGCAGCTGGCAGCCCTGCATCTGCAGTAACACTTCGGCGTTATGCCGCGGCACCGTCCCCTTCGGAGAGACCACCACCGGCCACTCCATCACCCGGCTCAGGGTGACCGTATCCTGCAGCAGCGGATGATCCGGACGGACCACCAGCTTCAGCGACTCCAGAAAAAGCAGTTCGTAGTTGAGGCCAGCCATCAGCTCCGGGTCGGACATGCGGCCGATGCCGATATCCAGCTCGCCAGTTTTCAGCCCGGCCAGCAGCATAGTGTTATTCATGGTCGCCACCTGCAGGGTGGCGCTTTTTTGTTGCCGGTGAAATTGCCCGATGGCGGCAGGGAGAATGCCCAGCGCGGCGGTGGGTAACGCGCCGACGCGCACCACATCCGCCTCGCGATCCTCTTTTCGGTTCAGCGCCTGTCCGGCGGTATTGAGCGCGTCGAGCACCTTTATCGCATGGGTCAGAAACTGCTCCCCGACGAGGGTGAGCTGCGCGCCCAGACGCCCGCGATCGAAAAGACGCGCGCCGGTCAGCTGTTCCAGTTCGTTCAGGGTCTTGGAGAGGGCGGGCTGGCTAAGGTTAAGTGTTTCAGCCGCGCGCCCCAGTGTTCCCTGTTGAGCGACGGCCACGAAAGTATGCAAATGACGCAAACGTATGCGCTGACTGAATAAACCATTTTTTTCCATAGGCGATGTTTAAAACAGAGCGATGCGGCTGACAAGAAAAGATGTTTAATAATGATAACTTGATAGCAAAATATATTTAACATTTGATCTATTTGAGTTACAAGCGGTTTCGCGCGTCATGAGCAGGTGAAGGGTGCCTCGCCCGTGAACCTGTGCGGATCACAAATTCTAAATTCTTCCCCACGCCCTTCACCGCCTTCTCTACACTCCTCGTAATATTCACTGGAGGCATGACATCATGGCGAACACCATCACGGCTGATGATATTCGGGAACATTTTTCGCAGGCTATGTCGGCGATGTACCAGCAGGAAGTACCGCAGTACGGCACGCTACTGGAGCTAGTGGCGGATGTGAATCTGGCGGTACTGGAAAACAATCCGCTGTTACATGAACAGCTGGTCAATGCGGACGAACTGGCGCGTCTCAACGTGGAGCGTCACGGCGCCATTCGCGTGGGTACTGAGCAGGAACTCTCCACGCTGCGGCGCATGTTCGCGATTATGGGGATGTATCCGGTCAGCTATTACGATCTCTCCCAGGCGGGCGTCCCGGTTCACTCTACCGCCTTTCGCCCCATTGACGATGCGGCGCTCTGCCGCAACCCGTTTCGCGTCTTTACCTCGCTGCTGCGCCTGGAGCTGATCGAAAGCGAGGCCCTGCGCGAAAAGGCGAGGCAAATCCTTGCCCGCCGGACCATATTTACCCCTCGCTGCCTTGAACTTATCGACCTCTATGAGCGCGAAGGAGAGTTTACCGACGCGCAGGCGCGCGAGTTTGTTCAGGAAGCGCTGGAGACGTTTCGCTGGCATCGCCATGCCACGGTCGATCGTGAAACCTATCAGGCGCTGCATCGCGAGCACCGTCTGATCGCCGACGTGGTCTGTTTTCCGGGCTGCCATATCAACCACCTGACGCCACGCACGCTTGATATCGACCAGGTGCAGGCGCTAATGCCGAAATATGGTATTGAACCCAAAATTGTCATTGAAGGGCCGCCGCGCCGGGAGGTGCCGATCCTGTTGCGCCAGACCAGCTTTAAGGCGCTGGAGGAGCCGGTACGCTTTGCAGGTGAGGAGCAGGGTACCCACACGGCGCGTTTCGGCGAAATTGAACAGCGCGGGGTGGCGCTGACGCCGAAAGGCCGCGAACTCTATGACCATCTGTTAGCCGGGGCGGGCACCGGCAAGGATAACCTTACCCATCAGCTCCATCTGCAGGAGGTGTTTAAGGCCTTTCCTGACAGCGAAATGTTCTTACGCCGACAGGGGCTGGCCTGGTTTCGCTACCGGCTCACTCCCGCAGGCGAAGCGCACCGTCACGCGTTTCGCCCCGGTGACGATCCGCAGCCGCTGATTGAACGGGGCTGGGTGGTGGCGCAGCCCATCATCTATGAAGATTTTCTGCCGGTGAGCGCCGCGGGGATCTTTCAGTCCAACCTTGGTAATGAAACTCAGGGGCGCAGCCACGGCAACGCCAGCCGGGAAGCGTTTGAATCAGCGCTCGGCTGTCCGGTTTATGATGAATTTACCCTCTACGAAGAGGCGGAGAACCGAAGTAAACGACGTTGCGGTTTACTCTGAACGCGCTACTCTGCTGGGGTGTGAAGGAAAAAAGCGAGCTGCTATGGAAAACCCCCGTCTCCCGTTTGTCACGACGCGCCACGGCGCGTTAATGGGCTCTACCGAAGAGGATATTCACGTCTGGTACGGCATTCCCTACGCCGCCCCGCCCACCGGCGCCCTGCGCTGGCGTTCACCTCAGCCGCCGCAGCCCTGGGAAGGGGTGCGCCAGGCGCAGGTCCGCTCCGCCTCCAGCTGGCAAAGCGGCGAATATTGCCGGATGCTGGGGGGCGGCGATCCCGGCGAGTTTTCTGAAGATTGTCTCTATCTGAACGTCTGGTCGCCGGTTAACCGCTCCGGCTCGCTGCCTGTGATGGTCTGGCTGCACGGCGGCGGCTTTACCATCGGCGCGGGCGCGCTGCCGCCCTACAACGGTAAAGCGCTGGCGCGGCGTGAGATGGTTGTGGTCACCCTTAACTACCGGCTGGGGCATCTGGGCTTTTTCGCCCACCCGGCGCTGGAAGGGGAAGAGGAGCGCCCGGTCAATAACTTCGCGCTGCGCGATCAGATCGCGGCGCTGGAGTGGGTGCGGGACAACATCGCCGCCTTCGGCGGGAATGCGGATAACGTCACACTGGCTGGCGAGTCCGCCGGGGCGCGCAGCGTCCTGTCGTTAATGGCCTCTCCGCTGGCGAAAGGGCTGTTTCATAAGGCGATCGTGCAGAGCGGCTATACCCTGCCCGATACCCCCCGCGAGCGGGCGCTCAGGCAGGGGGAGGCGCTGGCACGCCATTTTGGTCTGGAGCAGGCGACAGCGGCGCAGCTGCGGGCGATCCCCGCCGACGCATTCTGGCCGCTGACCGCGCCGCTGAACGTGGCGCCCACGCCGATTGCCGGTGACTGCGTGCTGCCGGAACCGATGCTGGAGACCTTTTTGGCCGCCCGCCACCATCCTGTTCCGGTGATGATTGGCTCCAACAGCGATGAGGCGAGCGTGATGGCGGTATTTGGTATCGATCTCGCCGGGCAGATCCGCAAGCTGCGTCGGGAGCGGCGCTTTGGCCTGGGGCTTATCCGGCTGCTCTACCCGAGGGTGAAAGGGGACGAGGAGCTGGGGCGTCAGGTCTGCCGGGATATGGCCTTCACCACGATGGGTTTTGTGGTAATGCAGGCCCAGCAGCGGGTGGGGCAACCCTGCTGGCGCTACTGGTTTGACTATGTGGCGGAAGCGGAGCATGAGACTTACCGCCACGGCGCCTGGCACGGTAACGAGGTGCCTTATGTATTTGATACGCTGGGGGAGATTGAGCCGTCGCGCCAGTATGTTAACGAGCGCGACCTGGCCTTCGCCTCGCAGGTGGCGGATTACTGGGCGGAGTTTGCCCGTCACGCCGGCCCTCAGCACGATGCGCTGCACGGACCGACGCGCTGGCCCGCCTGTCGGCGCGGGCGGGACGTACTGCTCCGTATCGGCCTGAATAAACATGCGGGATTCCGCCTTGAAAACCGCTTCATGCGCGCCCGGATGAGTCTCTTCCGGCGGGTAATGAAGCAGCACGTTACCCTGGATTAAGCAGGCAGTCGCGAAACGCCGCCAGCGCGCTCTTTTTCTCTGCGGACTCCCGCAACATCAGCCGGTAGCTGGCGCCGGTGTGGACGCTGCTGGCGTAAGGGCGCGCCAGCCGTCCGCTGCGGATATCCTCTTCCACCAGCGTTTCATCGGCAATGGCGATGCCCAGCCCCTGGATCGCGGCGGTAATCGCCAGATCCATGGTATCGAAGTGTTGATTTTTATGCATAGCGAGCGGGGGCAAAGGCTGCCTGGCAAGCCAGAGCGACCAGTCGGTTTTGTCCCGCGTCGGGTGTAAAAAGGTGAGACTCTCCAGCGGCTCCGTTGAACGCGACGGCGCGATCACCGGCGTCAGCGCCTCCTCAAACAGCAGATCGCCTGCGCTCAGCTGGGTGCCAAAGACGATCGCCGCGTCGCAGGATTCGGTTTTGAAATTCACCCCGTGATCGGTGGTGGTGGTCAGCGCGACTTGCAGTTCGGGCAGGGTTTGCTCTAGCTGTAGCAGGCGGGGGATCAGCCAGCGCATGGCGCAGGTGGGCGCTTTCAGGCGCACTACCGTTTGCTGGGCGCGGGCCTGTTCTGCCACCGTCATCACCTGCTCCCAGGCCGCCTGCAGCTCCGGCAGCAGGGCGCTGCCCTGCGGAGAGAGGCGTAGCCCGCGCGCGTGGCGCTCAAAAAGCGCAAAGCCGAACCAGCTCTCCAGCGCGGCAATTTTGCGGCTCACCGCCCCCTGCGTCAGGCAGAGCGCCTTCGCGGCGTGGGTCAGGTTGAGATAACGGGCGGTGACCAGAAAAGCGTCGACGGTGTTGTGAGGGAAGCTGCGGCGCGACATGGTTTCTCCAGCTATGCTTTTTTGTCATGGCTATTATGACAACAATTCGGTTGTCGTGGCTTGCGGGATATTGCATGAATAGTTATGCAATGACAACGCCAGAAGGAACGATGATGACCCTGCGTACACCGGTGCAAACCCGCTCCAAACTTCCCGACGTCGGTACCACCATTTTTACCGTCATCGGAGAACTTTCCGCTCGCCATAACGCTATCAATCTTTCTCAGGGCGCGCCCAATTTCGCCTGCGATCCCGGGCTGGTGGCAGGCGTCACCCGCGCGATGACGGCGGGGCATAATCAGTACGCGCCGATGACTGGCCTGCAGGCGCTTAAAACGCGCATCGCCGATAAAATCGCCACCCTCTATGGTACTCGCTACGACGCCGACCGGGAGGTGCTGGTCACCGCCAGCGCCAGCGAAGGGCTCTACGCGGCCATCAGCGGGCTGGTTCATCCGGGGGATGAGGTGATCTATTTTGAGCCTTCTTTTGACAGCTATGCCCCGGTGGTCCGCCTGCAGGGGGCGAAACCGGTCGCCATTAAGCTGAATGCGCCCGAATTTACCGTTAACTGGGAGGAGGTGCGGGCAGCGGTGAATCCGCGCACCCGGATGATTATCATCAATACGCCCCACAATCCCAGCGGCCAGGTGCTGTCGGCGCACGATCTGGCCGAGCTGGCGGCGATCACCCGCCAGACCGATATCCTTATCCTCTCGGATGAAGTCTACGAGCATGTGGTCTTTGACGGCGCGGCGCATCACGGTATGGCCACCCATCCACAGCTGGCGGAACGCAGCGTCATCGTCTCCTCCTTTGGCAAAACCTATCACGTCACCGGCTGGCGCGTGGGTTACTGCGTCGCCCCGGCGGAGCTGATGGAGGAGATCTGCAAGGTGCATCAATTTTTGATGTTCTCTGCCGATACGCCGATGCAGTACGCGTTTGCCGAACAGATGGCCGATCCGCAGAGCTGGCTGTCGCTCGCCGCGTTTTACCAGCGCAAGCGCGACCTGCTGCAGAGCCTGCTTGTTGACTCCCCGTTCCGGCTGCTCCCCTCGGCGGGGTCGTTCTTCCTGCTGGCGGACTACAGCCACTTCAGCGAGGAGAGCGACAGCGCGCTGGTGCAGCGGCTGATCGTCGAGTATGGAGTGGCCACCATTCCGCTGTCGGCCTTTTATACCGACGGAACTGACAATAAACTGATTCGTCTCTCTTTTGCCAAAGATGAGGCGACATTACGGGCAGGCGCGCACGCCCTGTGCCAGGTAAAACCCCGCTAAGGAGCCTCCGATGAAAATTAACGCGTTAATCGGCATGGGACTGCTGTGTTCTTTCTCCACTTTTGCCGCCACCGAGCTGCGCTACGGCGTGGAAGCGGAATATCCCCCGTTTGAAAGCCGCAACGCCGCAGGCGAGCTGGAAGGATTTGATATCGATCTCGGCAAGGCGATCTGCCAGGCCGCGGCCCTGAAGTGCAGCTGGGTGGAAACCTCGTTTGATGCCCTGATCCCGGGGCTGATGGCGAAGAAGTTCGACGCCATCAATTCAGCGATGAATATCACCGACCAGCGTCGCCAGAGCATCGATTTTACCCAGCCGATCTACCGTATTCCCTCACAGTTGGTGGGGAAGGCGGGCAGCGGCATGGAAGCGACCCCTGAGGGGCTGAAAGGAAAAACCATCGGCGTGCTGCAGGGCTCCATCCAGGAGACCTACGCAAAAGAGCACTGGGAGAAGCAGGGCGTTACCGTCGTCTCTTATAAAGATCAGAACATGGCGTGGGGCGATCTGCTCAACGGGCGTATCGACGCCTCGCTGGTGATGTCCGCCGCCGGGCAGGCGGGCTTTCTCAGCAAGCCACAGGGTAAGGGGTTTGCTTTTATCGGCAAGCCGGTCTCTGACGACACCATTCTGGGCAGCGGCATCGGCTTTGGCTTGCGTAAGGGGGATGAGGCTACCCGTAAACAGCTTGACGCGGCGATTGAGAAAGTGCGCGCCGACGGCACCATCGATAAACTCGCTGCAAAATATTTCCCGGGCATCGACGTCCGCGTGAAATAAATCACCCCGGGCAGGCGCCTCTGCCCGGATTTTTATACATAACTTTACCCCGCTTTCAGGCCAGTCCGGTCGACAGAAAATATTTCTCGCTTTGCTCAGATTATCTCCGGTCAACAATTGGATTTTTAACCGTTTTTGTTTAGGCTGTGCGTTCTTTCGTGCCGCTCCTCTCGCTGGCCGCGAAACTCATTCACACGACCATAAGGACGGTTTTTGGCATGAACCGCAGACGTTTTTTACAGGGCTCACTGGCTGTCGCTGCGCTGGGCGGCACCGCCGGATTTTCGACGCTCTTTTCCCGCGCGGCCTTTGCCGCCGAATCGGATATCGCCGACGGTCAGAGCCGTCGTTTTGACTTCTCCGTGCTGCAGTCCATGGCGCATGACCTGGCGCAGCAGCCCTGGGGCGGCGCGCCGCGTCCGTTGCCCGATACGCTGGCGACCATGACGCCGCAGGCCTATAACGCCATCCGTTACGACGCCAGCCAGTCTTTATGGAATAATGTCGAAGGGCGGCAGCTTGACGTGCAGTTCTTCCATATGGGGATGGGCTTTCGCCGTCGCGTGCGAATGTTCTCTCTCGATCCGGCCACCGAGCAGGCGCGGGAAATCCATTTCCGTCCGGAGCTTTTCAGCTACGAAGGGACGGGGGTCGATACCCGTCAGCTGGAGGGGTTGAGCGATTTAGGCTTTGCCGGTTTCCGCGCCTTTAAGGCGCCAGAACTGGCGCGCCGGGATGTGGTCTCCTTCCTCGGGGCGAGCTACTTCCGCGCGGTGGATGATACTTACCAGTATGGCCTTTCCGCCCGTGGTCTGGCGGTCGATACCTTTACCGATACGCCGGAAGAGTTTCCTGACTTTTCCGCCTTCTGGTTTGAGACGGTGAAGCCTGGCGACACCACCTTTACCGTCTATACCCTGCTCGACAGCCCGAGCATCACCGGCGCCTATAAATTCATCATCCACTGTGAAAAAAATCAGGTGGTGATGGAAGTGGATAACCACCTCTACGCGCGCAGGGATATCAAACAGCTCGGCATCGCGCCGATGACCAGCATGTTCAGCTGCGGCAATAACGAACGCCGGATGTGCGACACCATTCACCCGCAGATCCACGACTCCGACCGTCTGGCCATGTGGCGTGGTAACGGGGAGTGGATCTGCCGTCCGCTCAATAATCCGCAGAAACTGCAGTTCAACGCCTTTACGGATAAAAACCCGAAAGGTTTTGGTCTGCTGCAGCTCGACCGCGACTTTTCTCACTATCAGGATGTGATGGGCTGGTACAACAAGCGCCCGAGCCTGTGGGTCGAGCCGCGTAACGCCTGGGGGGCGGGCACCGTCTCGCTGATGGAGATTCCCACCACGGGCGAAACGCTCGATAACGTGGTCTGCTTCTGGCAGCCGGAAAAACCGGTGAAGGCGGGGGATTCGCTCTCCTTTAACTATCGGCTTTACTGGAGCGCGAAGCCGCCGGTACGTTCCCCGCTGGCCAATGTTTACGCCACCCGCACCGGTATGGGCGGTTTTCCGGAAGGCTGGGCGCCGGGCGAACACTACCCGACAGTCTGGGCGCGCCGCTTCGCCATTGATTTTGTCGGCGGCGATCTGAAGGCGGCCGCGCCGAAAGGGATCGAGCCGGTCATTACACTCTCCAGCGGCGAAGCGAGACAGGTGGAGATTCTGTACGTGGAGCCGTTCGACGGCTACAGGATCCTGTTTGACTGGTATCCCACCTCTGACGCCACCGACCCGGTGGAGATGCGGCTCTTTCTGCGCTGTCAGGGCGAGGCGATCAGTGAAACATGGCTCTATCAATATTTCCCGCCTGCGCCGGACAAACGTAATTACGTCGACGACAGGATCATGCGTTAATCTGTACCGCTTCTCCCCGCAGGGGGGAAGCTACCGGGAGGGGTTATGGCTACGACCGAATCTGAGATCATCCCCGTCAACGACCGCATCGAACTGCGCGCCGTCGACGACCGTTACACCGCCGACCTGCACGCGCTGGTCGTGAAAAACAGCAGTTGGCTGCAAAGCGCCTTTGACTGGGCGCAGCATATTGGCAGCGAAGAGGATACCCGGCGCAACGTGCAGAGTAACCAGATGCTGCACGCGCGCGGCTACGCCAAAATGTTCCTGATTTTTCAGGACGAGGCGCTGAGGGGCGTACTCTCGTTTAACGCCATCGAGCCCGTCAATAAAACGGGCTATATCGGCTACTGGATCGATAAGGGCTGCCAGGGGCAGGGGCTGCTGTCGCAGTCGCTGCAGGCCTTTATGCGCTACTACGCGGAGCGGGGCGAGGTGCGCCGTTTTGTGATCAAGGCGCGGGTGGCCAATCTGCAAAGCAACCGGGTGGCGCAACGTAACGGCTTTACCCTCGAGGGGTGCCTCAAAGAGGCGGAGTACCTCCACGGGGAGTTTCACGACGTCAACACCTGGGCGAAGATCGTCCGGCTATAGCGCCCCCAGCAGCGGCGTGCGGGTGATACGCGTCTCGCCGTTGACCACCTTCGCCCCCCGAAGGTGGATGCTCTCCTTCTCCAGGGCTTCAATAACCGCGTCGTCGGTAATTTCCACCTGATGCTCGATCAGCACATTGCCGCTGATGCGGGCGCGTCCCTCTATCACCACGCCATCGTCAAGCATGATGGGTCCGCCGGAGAGCCGCGCCTCACCGCCGACCCGCACATGTTGCCTGAGCACACAGTTCCCCTCAATCACCGCGCGGCCTGAGACCTGCGAGCCATAGCGCAGGGTGGGAATAGCATCTTCTTCCATCCCTGCCAGCAGGCGGGCGTCGCCGTATACCCGGGCGCAGTCGCAGACCCAGACGTCGTTAACCTCGTTGCCTTCCAGCAGGGCGTTATCGAAAATTTCGGCCCGGTGTTCGATAAAGGCGTGGCTGACCATGGCGTTACCGTAAATCTGCGCCTGATGCACCACCCGGGAGTGCATTACGGTGGCGTTGTCATAGATTTGCAGCAGCGTTTTCGCGTCAGGAGTCATGCCCTGCGCGGCAATCACCGTACTGTTGTGCAGGATGCGGGCATTGCCAAAAATGCGGCACTCGCCGCGCACCATCGAATGCTGAACAGTGACGTTGTCACTTATCTGTGCATGGTGACTCACCTGCGCGGCGTCGAGCCACGCGTTGCCGCTTATGGAGGCGTCGTGGCTTACCACACAGGGCTGCGTCAGGCGGGCATTATCCCGGACGATCGCGCCGGCAAAAACCACGCTGTTTTCGTCGTAGATCCAGCATAACCCCTCCTGGGAGAGTGCCGTTTCATCCTCCACCCAGCCGCCCCGGGCGCCGGACGGGACATCGCTAAAATCGCGCAGGGCGATAAGCTGGCGCAGGGTCACCCCAAACTTTTCCCCGTTATACTCTCCATGCCAGAGGCGCGTTTCGTCGCTAAGCCGGTATTTTTTCATCGTTCTTTTTCCGCTGTGGGTTTAACTAAACGTAGCAAACTTTACGCCTTTCGAAGTACTGGCAACCGCTGCGGAAACCCCTTAAACTAGTATTTAAAATATATTTTATAATTTCAAATTTATGCGTAAGAATTACACTGAACGGCAGGTACTTAATCTGCCATCCGGCTATTTTGGCATGGTGCTGGGGATGATCGGCATGGGGTTCGCCTGGCGCTACGCCGCGACAATCTGGCCTGTCTCCCGCTGGCCTGGCGACGGGCTTGTCGCCCTCGCGGTGGGCGTCTGGCTGCTGCTCACTCTGGCCTTTCTTACACGCGCCGTCCGCTTCCCGCGTAGCGTGCTGGCGGAGATGCGCCATCCGGTGATGAGCAGCTTTGTCAGTCTCTTTCCAGCCACCACGCTGCTGGTTTCGATAGCCGTTGTTCCCTGGTATCGTCCGCTTTCGCTGCTCTTATTCGCTGTGGGAGTAGCGATGCAGCTCGCCTATGCCGCCTGGCAGAGTGGCGGGCTGTGGCGCGGCGCTCATCCGCCGGAGGCGACCACGCCGGGTCTTTACCTTCCGACGGTGGCGAACAATTTCATCAGCGCCATGGCCTGTGGCGCGCTGGGCTTTCACGATGCAGGGAAGGTTTTCCTGGGGGCGGGGGTTTTTTCCTGGCTGAGCCTGGAGCCGACGATCCTGCACCGGCTGCGCAGCGCAGGGGAACTGCCCGTCGCGCTTCGCACTTCGCTGGGCATTCAGCTTGCCCCCGCCCTGGTGGCGTGCAGCGCCTGGCTCAGCGTTAACGGTGGCGAGCCGGATACCTTCGCAAAAATGCTCTTTGGCTATGGCCTGTTGCAGCTGCTGTTTATGCTGCGCCTGATGCCGTGGTATCTCTCCCGGCCTTTTAACGCCTCCTTCTGGAGCTTCTCGTTTGGGGTGTCGGCGCTGGCAACCACCGCGCTCCATCTGGGCCACGCCAGCCCGTCAGGGTTCTTCCACGTCCTGGCGATCCCGCTCTTTATTTTTACCAACGCTATTATTGCGCTGTTGCTGGTTCGCACGCTTATTCTGCTGATGCAGGGTAAACTGCTGGTGCGTTCACCGCGCTCAACTCTTCTTCACGATGAGGAAAAAGAATGACCCGTTTCGATGAAAATTACTTTACCGATAAATATGGCCTGACCCGTACCCATTCTGAAGTGCTGTATAGCGCGGGGATTGTTAAGCCTGGCAAAACGCTGGATCTCGGCTGCGGCAATGGCCGCAACAGCCTTTACCTGGCGGCAAACGGCTATGATGTCACCGCCTGGGATAAAAATCCCATGAGCATCGATACGATTGAGCGCATCCGGACCGCAGAAGGGCTGACCGGATTGCACACCGCTGTTCAGGATCTCAACAGCCTCTCTTTTGAGGGCGAATATGATTTTATCCTCTCCACGGTGGTGATGATGTTCCTTCAGCCGGAAACCATCCCCGGGCTGATTGCCAATATGCAGCGCTGCACCCGGGCGGGTGGCTATAATCTGATAGTTGCGGCGATGGATACCGATGATTATCCCTGCACGGTAGGCTTTCCTTTCGCCTTCAAAACGGGAGAGCTGAGCGGATATTACCAGGGCTGGGAGTTGGTGAAATATAACGAAGAGCCAGGGGAGCTGCACCGCACCGACGCTAACGGCAACCGGATCAAGCTGCGTTTTGCCACTATGCTGGCGCGTAAACCCTGACCGTGAGTACGCGTGGTTCATTGCTGAACCGCGCGCGCTTTTTTGCAAAATGTGCGGTTAACATCATTTTTTATCACGACGCCGAACGTTATTTTTTGCTATAACCTCGGCTGCATATCTGAATAACACGGAATTTCATCATGCGTACTCACACTTTATTTAAAGTTGCAGTGCTTTCTGGTCTGTTGGCATTAACGGGATGTGCCTCTAAGGTGGCCGAACCCGATCAATATTCTGGATTTTTAAAAGATTATTCGAACCTTCAACAAACCACCTCCGCAACCGGGAAACCGACGCTGCGTTGGGTCGATCCCTCTTACAATCCGGCGCATTACGACAATATCGTTTATCACGATATTACCTACTATCCGGTGCCTAAGGCTTCTACGAAGATTGGGCAGCGTACGCTTGATGAGCTGCGCAGCTATACCAACGAGAAGATCAAGACCGCCGTTGCCCAGCATAAGCCGCTGGTCAAAACGGCCGGGCCGCGTAGCCTGATTTTCCGCGGAGCGATAACCGGCGTAAGCGCGAAGAAAGAGGGTCTTCAGTTCTATGAAGTGGTGCCTGTCGCGCTTGTCGTGGCCGGAACCGAGATGGCGACCGGCCATCGCACCATGGATACCCATCTCTTCTTTGAAGGGGAGCTGATTGACGCAGCCACCAACAAGCCGGTAGTGAAAGTGGTGCGCATGGGCGAAGGCAAAGATCTGAGCAACGAGTCGACGCCGATGACGCTTGCGACGCTCAAGCAAGTGATTGACGACATGGCGACCGATACCGCCATGTTCGACGTGAAAGGCACTAAATAACCGTTCTGGCCTGCCACCCGGCAGGCCATTTTTCAGGCCGTTTTCAACCTGCTGAACCAGGTTTCCGGCTTAGCAAACATCACCAGATTCCCGGTCAGGATCAGCAGCAGTCCCAGCACGCCGTTCATCTGCCAGACGTACCCCTCATAAACCGTCGAGATGGAGAGCGCCACCAGCGGAAAGAGCAGGGTGCTGTAGGCGGCTTTGCCGGGGCCGATCCGCCCCACCAGCGTAAAGTAGGCGCCAAAAGCGATGACTGAGCCGAAGAGCGCCAGATACAGCAGCGCGCCAAGATAACTTACCGTCCATTCGGGGACAAAGCTGTCGCCGCGCGCCAGAGCGATGGCGCCCATTACCAGCGTGCCGTAGAGCATTGCACAGGCGTTGGTGGTCATTGTCTCCAGACCGCGGCGCTGGTGGCGAAGGCTTATCATATTGCCGAGCGAAAAACCGTAGGTGCCCAGCGCCGACAGGCCAATGCCCAGCAGCAGCTCCGGGCTCCAGCCGCTGTGGAGCAGATCGTCCCAGAATAGGGTAACAATACCGAGCAGGCCCAGCAGCGCGGCGGTCCAGAAACGGGCGGGAGGGCGCTGCCCGAAAAAAAGGAAGCTGTTAATGGCGTTATAGAGCACCGCCATGGAGAAAATAACCGACTCCAGGCCAGTATTAATCCACGCCGCCGCGGTGTAAAAGCACCAGAAATTGAAACAAAAGACGCAGCAGCCCTGCAGCAGGCAGAAGAGGTGATCCCGAAGCGTTATTCTGCGCAATTTTTTGAGCGCCACCAGCATGACAATCATGGTCAGGCTGGCCACGGCGAAGCGCCAGAAGATGGAGACAGGGGCCGCCACGCTCCCTTGCTGAAGAAAAATCGCAATCCAGGTGGTGCCCCAGATCGCTACAACCAGACCATATAACAGTGCGTTCATCTTATCTCTCTCAGGTTACCGCCAGAGAGGAGAGTGTGCATAACCGGCTGGTGGCGCGCCTGCACAGGCTTGCGCACCACTTGCATATTCTTGCGCTTTTTAACGCGGCACCTCTGGTCGCACGCGCGGGCAACCTCTAGACTGGGGATCTGTTGGCCTGTTAATTGATAAAGATGAACCGCGCTTACGATACCTTTGAAACGCTCCGTCTGCAGAATGCCGTCCTCCGGGACACGGTAGCCCTCAGCTCGGGTATTCAGCTGGCGGCCTGGTTTAACCACAACGACAGGGTAACGGTGAAAAGCAACCACCATACCCTGAGTCTCTACGTGGCGGATGGCTACGAGAGCTACCATAAAACCCCCTTCGGCTGGAAGAACGGCGGCGGCCCTGACCGCTTCTGCCTGATGCCCCAGGAGAGCGAATCGAGCTGGGATATTCGTGACGATCTGCATTTCGTTCATCTCTACTGCACCGACGAACACCTGCGCGATATCGGGGAGAAAATCTGGGACAAAAGCCCGCGGGCGATCCAGCTTGCAGAAAAGACCTTCGCCAGTGACGGGAAGATCACCGCCCTCTACCGGCAGTTTCTGCTCGGATGCGACTGGCAGGAGCAGGCTAACCACCTGACGCTCAGCACCGCCAGCACGCTGCTGTTAACCCACCTGATCCAGCACTACGCCAGCGTGCAGTGGACCCTGCCGGCTGTCACCGGCGGGCTCTCTCCGTATGTGCTGCGCAACGTGCTGGAGTATATCGACGCCAACCTCGCCCGGCCCCTGACGCTGGCAGAGCTGGCGGGGCAGGCGGCGCTGAGCGAATATCATTTTGCCCGCATGTTCCGCCAGTCAATGCAGGTGGCGCCGCACCAGTATGTGATGCGCCAGCGGATGGCCCAGGCGAAAGCGCAGGTGGAGGGAAGCAGAACGCCCCTTACCGAGATCGCGCTGGCCTGCGGCTTCAGCTCGGCCAGCCACTTCAGCAACCGCTTTAAAGCCGCCTGGGGCGTTACCCCCTCGCAGCTACGCGCGGCGAAAGCGTGAAAACGCCACCGTACAAATCCCGCCCGCAATAAGTCCCCAGAAGGCGGAGCCGATACCCGCCAGCGTGACGCCGCTGGCGGTCACCAGAAAGGTGATAATGGCCGCGTCCCGCTCAGTCGGCTGGCTAAGCGCCTGCGCCAGGCTGCCCGCGATGGTGCCCAGCAGCGCCAGGCCCGCCAGAATCTCCACCCATCCCGCAGGGAGCGCCGTAAGCAGACCGGCAATCGAACCGCCCGCAACCCCAGCCAGCAGATAGAACAGCCCGGCTGCGGCTGCGGCGAGCCAGCGTTTGTTACGATCGGGATGGGCGTCCGGGCTTTGACAGATAGCGGCAGTGATGGCGGCGATACAGATGGAATAGACGCCGAAAGGCGAAAGCAGTAGCGCCAGCCCGCCGGTGACCACGATAAGCGGCGAAACCGCCACCCGGTAACCCGCCGCCTGCAGAGTGGCAAACCCGGGAGCGTTCTGGGAGGTCATGGTGACCAGAAAGAAGGGCAAACCGATGCTAATAAGGCTGGAGAGATGAAAGACGGGGGCGACGGGCTGCGGCATAGCAAAGGAGAAGTTAAGCGCAGAGGTGACAACGTCACCTTTCAGCCAAGCGACAACCACACCCGCCAGCAGCGTGGCGATAATGGCGTAGCGCGGCGCCAGCGCTTTAGCCACAATCCAGGCCAGCAGCATACTCCCGCACAAGACAAACCGATCTTCAAGATGGCTGAAGGCGGTCAGGCCGAAGCGCAGCAGCACGCCTGCCAGCATCGCCGCCGCCAGCGTCGGGGGAATGATCCGCATCAGCCGCGCGAAGAGGCCGGTGATCCCGCAGAGGAGGATTAGCGCGTTGGCGAAGATAAAAATCCCGATGGTCTCCGCCAGCGTGACGTTATGCAGGCTGGTTGCCAGCAGCGCCGCACCGGGCGTAGACCAGGCGGTAAGTACCGAAGCCTTATACCAGAGCGACAGGGCGAGGGTGCTGATCCCCATTCCCAACCCCAGGGCAGTCATCCACCCGGCGCTTTGCGCCGGGGTAGCGCCTGCTGCAATAGCCGCCTGCCAGACGATGGCCGCTGAGCTGGCGTAACCGACCAGTACGGCGACAAAACCGGCCAGCGCGGCGGGAAAAAGCGTGGTGAAAGGACGCATAGTCTCTCCGTTGTGCGTTATAACGTCCGAGGCACTGTAGCACTGTGCGTTATAACGTACAAGTGATAGACTGGCCTCCACAGGAGGCACTATGGATCTTGCACAACATCTCTCTTTTACCCTCAAATCCCTGCGCCAGTCGCGCGGCTGGAGTCTCTCCAGGCTTGCCGACGAAACGGGGGTTTCGAAAGCGATGCTCGGCCAGATCGAGCGCAACGAATCGAGTCCGACGGTCTCCACCCTCTGGAAAATCGCCACCGGCCTCAATGTCCCTTTTTCCGCCTTTATTACTCCCGCCTCCAGCGCCCAGCCGGTCTTCGATCCGCAGCAGCAGGCGATGGTGGTAAAGCCGCTTTTCCCCTGGGACGAGCAGCTTAGATACGATCACTTTTCAATTACCCTGGCGCCGGGCGCCTGTAGCGAATCGACGCCGCACGAGACGGGCGTGGTGGAGCACGTGGTGGTGATTGCCGGCGAGCTGGAGCTGCGTATCGGGGGAGAGTGGCAGACGCTGCTGCCCGACAGCGGGGTGCGTTTCGCCGGCGATAAACCGCACGCCTACCGCAACAGCGGCGGGGAAACGGTGCACTTTCATTCACTCATTCACTATCCCCGCTGAAACCGCGCAAAACTGTTTCACTGGCGCAGCGTTCTGACTACAATAGCCGCCATTTTGACCATAACGGATAAGACGACGTATGCGCCTGCAATCCCATCATCTTGAACTCTTAAGCCCGGCCCGCGATGCCGGGATCGCCCGCGAGGCGATCCTTCATGGGGCCGACGCCGTCTACATCGGCGGCCCTGGCTTTGGCGCCCGCCATAACGCCAGTAACAGCCTGCGTGATATCGCGGAGCTGGTGCCATTCGCCCACCGCTTCGGGGCAAAAGTGTTCGTTACGCTCAATACTATTCTGCATGATGATGAGCTGGAGCCGGCGCAGCGGCTGATCACCGATCTCTATCAGACCGGCGTTGACGCGCTGATTGTGCAGGATATGGGGGTGCTGGAGATGGATATCCCGCCGATCGAGCTGCACGCCAGTACCCAGTGCGATATCCGCACCGTCGAAAAGGCGAAGTTTCTCTCCGACGTGGGCTTCAGCCAGATCGTGCTGGCGCGCGAACTGAATCTGAACCAGATCCGCGACATCCATCAGGCCACCGACGCCACCATCGAGTTTTTTATCCACGGTGCGCTGTGCGTGGCCTATTCGGGCCAGTGCAATATCTCCCATGCCCAGACCGGACGCAGCGCCAACCGCGGCGACTGCTCTCAGGCCTGCCGTCTGCCCTATACCCTGAAAGACGATCAGGGGCGCGTGGTGGCGTTTGAAAAGCATCTGCTCTCCATGAAAGATAACGATCAGAGCGCCAACCTCGGCGCGCTGATTGACGCGGGCGTTCGCTCCTTCAAGATTGAAGGGCGCTACAAGGATATGAGCTACGTTAAAAATATCACCGCCCACTACCGCCAGATGCTGGATGCCATCATCGAAGAGCGGGGCGATCTGGCGCGCGCCTCCGCCGGGCGCACGGAACATTTCTTTATTCCCTCCACCGACAAGACCTTCCACCGCGGCAGCACCGACTACTTCGTCAATGCCCGTAAAGGGGATATCGGCGCCTTTGATTCGCCGAAATTTATCGGTCTGCCGGTGGGCGAAGTGCTGAAGGTGGCGAAGGATCACCTTGACGTGGAAGTGACCGAGCCGCTGGCCAACGGCGACGGGCTGAATGTGATGATCAAACGCGAGGTTGTCGGTTTTCGCGCCAACACGGTGGAGAAAACGGGTGAAAACCGCTACCGCGTCTGGCCGAACGAGATGCCTGCCGACCTGCATAAAGTGCGTCCGCATCAGGCGCTCAACCGTAACCTCGACCATAACTGGCAGCAGGCGCTGCTGAAAACCTCCAGCGAACGCCGCGTGGCGGTGGATATTGAGCTGGGCGGCTGGGAGGAGCAGCTTATCCTCACCATGACCAGCGAGGAGGGGATCAGCGTTACCCACACTCTGGAGGGGCTGTTTGAGGAGGCCAACAACGCTGAAAAAGCGCTTAACGGCCTGAAAGAGGGGATCGCGAAGCTGGGCCAGACTATCTATTACGCTCGCGACGTGCAGGTTAATCTGCCGGGCGCGCTCTTTGTGCCCAACAGTCTGCTTAACCAGTTCCGTCGTGATACCGCGCAGATGCTGGACGAGGCGCGGCTGGCGCACTATGTCCGTGGCAGTCGCAAGCCGGTATCGGTGCCGCCGCCGGTCTATCCGCAAACGCATCTTTCTTTCCTGGCGAACGTCTATAACCATAAGGCGCGCGCCTTTTATCACCGCTACGGCGTGGAGCTGATCGACGCCGCCTATGAGGTGCACGAAGAGAAGGGCGATGTGCCGGTGATGATTACCAAGCACTGCCTGCGTTTCGCCTTTAACCTCTGCCCGAAACAGGCCAAAGGCAATATCAAGAGCTGGAAAGCGACGCCGATGCAGCTGGTCAACGGCGACGAGGTGCTGACCCTCAAATTCGACTGCCGCCCCTGCGAGATGCATGTGATCGGCAAAATGAAAAATCACATCTTCAAAATGCCGCCACCGGGCAGCATTGTCGCCTCCGTCAGCCCGGAAGATCTGCTGAAAACCCTGCCGAAGCGCAAGGGCGCCTGACAGGTCGGAATTGTGCGATATCTCCCGGAAGGGGTTATCGCGCAGCCTGTTAATATTTTTTATTGACGCTTCCCTGATATCAGGAAAGTAATTGCCCTGAGTTATTACTTCTTTATTTAATTTTCTTAAATAGTTGCCAGACGCTCCCGAAAGGACAAGCTGCTGGCAGGTATTCCCTTATAGGATTTTGCTTAAGGTAACAAGATGTAATTAACTGCCATATTTGGTATGTTGCCATTTCTGGGTATTCCTGAAAAATCCGATATAATCAGATTTTTCTCAATGGACCCGGTCGAGTAAATGAAAAAATCCGTTTTAATTACCATTCTGGGTGTTGCCGTCGTGGCCACGGCCTTTGTCAGCTATGCCTCCCGCAGCGAAAAACCAGAATATCTCCAGGCTGCGGAATCGCGAGTAAGCTCTTATCTCACCAGCGATTACGGCAGGGTGACCTGCGAAAGCAAGCCACTGACACCACAGCGCTGGCAGCTGGACTGCCTCAACACCGATAAAGGGCTCGCGTTCCAGTATGTTGTCCAGCCTGCGGAAAAAGCGCCTTATAACGTCTCCCGACCTTTTTATCTGGAAGCCACAAGCGGTGACGCGATAAAAAGCGCCGAACAGGGGCTGATGCGTTATCTGCAAATCAACACCAAAACGTCCTGATATTCTCGCCCGGCCGCACCTTTTTGCCGGGCGCCATTTCGTCTTATCCCGGTGGAATACTTTACCGATGTTAAACTTTCCGTTTAGCATTCGTTGAGACTTGCAGTGTTAACGTTAGCCCGACCCACTGTCCCGGTAAGGAATACCGGGCATGTAGAGAACAAAACATTAATCTATCCATGCAAGCATTGACCGCCATAATATGGCGGTTTTTTTTATGTTATTTGTCTGCTGAGATGCTGTTTGCGGTACTGGGCGGGAGAGAGGGCAAAGTGCTGGCGAAAATGGTGGCGCAGGGTGGCGGAGCAGGCAAAACCGGTCTGTTCGGCGATGCTGTCGACGCTGAGTCGGCTGTTTTCGAGATAGTCCCGGGCGCGGATCAGCCGTTCGTTCAACAGCCAGCGCGCAGGCGTGGTGCCGGTCGCCTCCTGAAAGCGGCGCAAAAAGGTACGCTGGCCCATGCCAGCTCTCCTCGCCAGCGAGCTGACGCTATGGTTCTGCGCCAGATGCTGGTGCAGGTAGTCAAACAGCTGTCCCAGCCGCTGGCTTTCACGCAGCCGGGCAACCGGACGGCTGAACTGCTGCGTCTGGGAGCCGTCGCGATGGGGCGGGATTACCAGCCGCCGCGCCACGCTGTTGGCCGCCTCTGTGCCATAATCCCGGCGCACCACGTGCAGCGAGAGATCGATCCCGGCAGCGCTGCCCGCCGAGGTTAAAATGTCCCCTTCATCCTGATAGAGCACATCCTCCACCACGGTAATCGCCGGGAAGGCGTCGCGTAAGCGCGCGGTGTAGCGCCAGTGGGTGGTCGCCCGGCGTCCGTCGAGAAGCCCGGCGGCGGCAAGCACAAAGACGCCGGAACAGATAGAGAGCAGACGGCAGCCTCGCTGGTGGGCCTGACGCAGCGCGGCGCAGAGCGCCTGCGGTACCGGCTCCTCCACGCCGCGCCAGCCAGGGATAATCACCATGCTGGCCTCTTCCAGCAACGCCAGATCGCCATCGGCCACCATCCGGATACCTCCCGTCGCCCGCAGTTCTCCCTCTTCGATGCTGGCGACGGCAAAGCGATACCAGTCGTCGCCCATCTCCGGGCGCGGCAGACCAAACACCTCCACCGCTACGCCAAATTCAAAGGTGCAGAGCCCGTTATAGGCCAGGACGACCACCAGCGGGGAGGGTTGTCCTGAGTTTGTCATTTTTTTGCGCTTTTCTGGCATGGCTACAGGCATTTATCGGCTGAATAACTCGTTACAGTAGTGTTAACACAATCGCCTGAAAGGAGGAAGTATCATGAGTTACGTAACAGAATTTCCCGCTGCTGGCCCGCAGGAGACCATCGCCCATTTTCAGCGCCGTTTATCGCTGGAGACCGACTGCGCCGACGTTCACCACGCGCTGACCCATCAGCAACAGGATTTTGTCCTGCTGCACGTGGTGGGAAGCGCGGAGCAGTTTGCCCGCCGCCATCTGCCGGGGGCCATTCATCTGCCCTGGTCACGAATGGATAGCGCCACCATGAGCCGCTGGCCCGCCGGGACGCTGTTTGTGGTCTACTGTGCTGGGCCGCACTGCAACGGGGCGGATCGTGCGGCGCTGACGCTGGCGCGGCTGGGGCTGCCGGTCAAAATCATGATCGGCGGTATTACCGGCTGGGAAGATGAAAATTTCACGTTTGCCACCGGGAACCAGGCAACATGAATTTTCTTCACGTGACGTGAATAATTCTCGTTTGCCGGTACGGGGCGGTTATGCGATTGTCACTGGACGTTCAGACATCCAGATGTCTAAAAGTTCAAATAATGAATTATCACTGTCGGCAATCATTTGCCGATTGTGCAAGGAGAGAACCATGCAGCGACAACACGCCCCGTACCGTGCCGATGTGGTAGGCAGTTTTTTACGTCCCGATGCCATTAAAGCGGCACGCCAGCAGTTTGCCGCCGGCGATATTGATGCCCGCCAGCTGCGTGCGGTGGAGGATGAGGCGATTCGCCACGTAGTGGAGCAGCAGTGCGCCTGTGGTCTGCACGTGGTAACCGACGGCGAGTTCCGCCGCGCCTGGTGGCATTTTGATTTCTTTGACGGTCTGGAAGGGGTGGAGCGCTATGACGCCAGCCAGGGCATACAGTTCAACGGCGTGCAGACCAAAGCGCACGGCGTACGTGTCACCGGCAAGCTCGGCTTTGGCGATCATCCCATGCTGGCAGATTTCCGCTATCTGAAAAGTATCAGCGGTAACGCTGAACCAAAAATGACCATTCCCAGCCCCAGCGTGCTGCATTTTCGCGGCGGGCGGAAGGATATCGACGCCACCGTTTATCCCGACCTGGATGTTTACTTTGACGATCTGGCGACGACCTGGCGTAAAGCGATTCTCGCTTTCTACGAGGCGGGCTGTCGTTACCTGCAGCTGGACGATACCGTCTGGGCCTATCTCTGCTCCGACGATCAGCGTCGTCAAATCCGTGAGCGCGGCGATGACCCGGACCAGCTGGCGAAAACCTACGCACGCGTGCTGAACAAGGCGCTGGAGGGGAAACCGGACGATCTCACCGTCGGGCTTCATGTCTGCCGCGGTAACTTCCGCTCCACCTGGATCTCCGAGGGGGGATATGAGCCGGTGGCCGAGGTCTTGTTCGGTACCGTTAAGGTGGATGCGTTTTTCCTGGAGTATGACAACGATCGCAGCGGGGATTTTGCGCCGTTACGCTTTATCCGCCCGGGAAATCAGCAGGTTGTGCTGGGGCTGATCACCACCAAAAATGGCGAGCTGGAAAACCCTGAGGGAGTGAAAGCGCGTCTGGAAGAGGCGGCGAAGTATGTGGCGAAATCGCAGATCTGCCTGAGTCCGCAGTGCGGATTTGCCTCGACGGAAGAGGGCAATACCCTGACAGAATCCCAGCAGTGGGAGAAGGTGCGCCTGGTTACGCGTATCGCCGACGAGGTCTGGTAACGCTTGCGGCGTGAAATGTTATAATATAACATCCTCGTGACTAATCAGGAGCGAGGATATTATTTTGGCTGGACACACTGGTAAATTTGCAATCACTCTGGGTGCGCTGCTGCTCAGCGCACAGGTTTCTGCCCACTCTCATGGCCATCAGTTGAGCGAAGCCGAACAGATGGCGGCGAAAGGCATTTTTAACGATAAGGATGTCAAAGACCGGGCGCTCTCTGACTGGGACGGCACCTGGCAGTCGGTCTATCCCTTCCTGGTGGAGGGCTCGCTGGATCCGGTGTTTGAGAAGAAAGCGAAGAGCGAATCCGGTAAAAGCGCCGACGAGATCAAGGCCTATTACCGTAAGGGCTACGCAACGGATGTTAGCGCCGTCGACATCGAAGACAACGTAATGACCTTCCATACCGGCAGCAGCTCCGCCAGCTGCCGCTACGACTACAGCGGCTATAAGATCCTCACCTATGCATCCGGCAAAAAAGGGGTGCGCTACCTGTTTGAATGCACCGACTCCGCCAGCCGCGCGCCGAAGTTTGTGCAGTTTAGCGATCACACCATTGCGCCGCGTCACGCCGCCCACTTCCACCTCTTTATGGGCAATACCTCCCACGAGGCGCTGCTGAAAGAGATGGATAACTGGCCGACCTACTATCCGAACGAGATGACTACCGCCCAGGTCGTGGACGAGATGCTGCATCACTAATGAGGGGGGCCGGGTATTTTACCCGGCATCCCGTTACGCGGTTCGCGTTGCGGCACGCCAGCTTTTCACCTGCATACCCCGCAAAATCATCAGCCAGGCAATAAAAATCATCGCCATCATAATCACAAACAGCGACCAGTGAGGAAGCCCGGTGAGGATAAGGCCGGTGATCATAGGATTGAACGCCGCCCCCAGCCAGCCCAGCGCCTGCGCGGAGAAGTAACTCGCCTTCATACCTGGCGGCGCGATGGTATCGATCAGCATATATTCCCCTGGCGCATAGATTATCTCACCTATGGTAAAGATCGCTGTCGCGATGCCCCACCAGAGCAGGCTGCCGTCGGCGAAGATAAATCCTCCCAGTCCCAGTATGAAAAAGAGCGTTCCCAGCGCCATCAGCGGGCGGATATTGTCCGGCGTCAGGTGGCGGCCTATCAGGTATTGAAAGGTGACCACGACGACGGCGTTAACCGGCAACACCACCGCAACCACCTTTTGCGCAAAATCGCTGTCATAATCGGCCGCCAGGACATACTGGGAGATGCAGCTGGCGAAGGCGCCGCCCACGCAGGAGGCGAGCAGGCTGGAGAGGGTGAACCAGAAGAGCGCCCTGTCACGCAGCAGCACCGACGGCTGCCACGGTACGGGCGTCTCTTCCTGCATCCGGGCCACGCTTTTTTGCACGTAAAAATGGATAAAGCCCAGCGGCAGCGCGGCGCATACTGCGGCCAGCCAGAAGGGGAGCTGCAGGCTGTACATCACCAGCCAGGTGCCCACGGGCGGCCCAATGGTCCAGCCGATATTGAGAAAGGTATAATTAAGTGAAAAGACCCGCGCCTTCTCCCGCGGGGTCATCACGTCAGCAAACCAGGCCTTAAGCACGGTCGCAAAGACGGAGTAAGCGCAGTTGATGAGGGAGAAAAAGAGCACCACCAGCCAGACGTTTTCCACCAGCGGAATGGCGATAAATCCGAAGATAAAGGTCAGGATGGCGAGCAGCATGTAGCGCTTTTTATCAAATTTATCCGCCAGAATACCAAAACCCAGGCTGACGAATACCCCGGCTGTCAGGGCCAGCGTCAGGGCATAACCAATATTCGCCACGCTCATCCCAAAAACGCGGGTCAGGTAGATGGTCATAAACGGCAATGTCGCGCCGCGGCCAATGGTCAGCAATAACGACGACAGCAACAGCGCTGCGGTGGAGCGCCTGAGAGTGGAGATCATAAAACTGCCCGGTAATGGTTACATTTGTGTTAACAGGAGTATCACGGCATAAGAGCGTTGTATAGCGCCCGATTTGTTCTGTCGTGCCCTGACTTACTGCCATAATTAATGATCTTTTCGCGCGCCCTTTTTTTCGCTACCTTGAACTGTTTACAAAAATTTAATATTCAGGGGCAGGGTATGACGCGTAAAGATGGACTGCTGGCGTTGCTGGTGGTGATCGTGTGGGGACTCAATTTTGTGGTCATCAAGGTCGGCCTGCATAATATGCCGCCCATGCTGCTGGCAGGGCTGCGCTTTTTGCTGGTGGCGTTTCCGGCCATTTTCTTCGTTGCCCGTCCGAAAGTGCCTTTTCAACTGCTGCTCGGCTACGGGCTGACCATCAGCTTTGGTCAGTTCGCCTTTCTCTTTTGCGCGATCAAGTTCGGCATGCCCGCAGGCCTGGCGTCGCTGGTGCTGCAGGCGCAGGCCTTTTTCACCATCATTCTTGGCGCGTTTGTCTTTGGCGAGCGGCTCCAGGGCAAACAGCTGGCGGGGATCACCCTGGCGGTCTTTGGCGTGCTGGTGCTGGCCGAAGCCAGCCTCACGGGAGAACATGTGGCGCTGCTGGGGTTTATGCTGACGCTGGCGGCGGGGTTGAGCTGGGCCTGCGGCAATATCTTCAACAAGCTGATTATGCAGCATGAGGCTCGCCCGGCGGTGATGTCTCTGGTGGTCTGGAGCGCGCTGATCCCCGTTCTGCCGTTTATGGCAGCATCGCTAATGTTCGATGGCCCGGCGGTGGTCGCCAGAAGCCTGGCGGAAATCGACCTCATCACCGTGCTGTCACTGGTCTACCTTGCCTTTGTGGCCACCATTGTGGGCTATGGCATCTGGGGAACGCTGCTCGGACGCTATGAAACCTGGCGGGTGGCGCCGCTTTCGCTGCTGGTGCCGGTGGTGGGGCTGGCCAGTGCGGCGCTGCTGCTCGGGGAGACGCTTAGCGCGCTTCAGTTTCTGGGGGCGGTGCTGATTATGGCGGGACTATACATTAACGTCTTTGGCTTTCGCCTGCGGCGGTCGCAGCAGGTCAGAGGATAAAAAAAGCCCCGCGCGAGGCGGGGCAAAAAACGAATCAGAGATCGTGCCCGTTATAATAGGGCACGCCCAGCTCGTCGGATTTATCGCTGCCTGATGCCATATGGTTAAAATCGAAAGGCGATTTTTGTTGGGCTGAGGGCAGAATCATCACATTGCGTTGGTTGTGATCTTTCACATCTTGCGTCTGCTCCGCATAGCTCTGGCCGCAGGTGAGCGCCAGCAGGGCAAGGGCGGAGACGATAACTTTCATGTTTTCCTCGATTACGTCTTTTAAGGCGATGTTAACTACAGTGTTTCAGCGGATAGAGATAGCGTGACTCCCCCGGCATGCTGGTGATGCGATACTTATGCGGCGGCACGTCAAAATAGTTTTTAAACGTGCGGGTCAGGGTCTGTTGCGATTCAAACCCGTAGCGCTCAGCCAGATAGAGGATCGGCTCGTTGCTCTCTTTCAGCTTCTGGGCAATCTCCGTCAGCTTGCGGCTGCGGATATACTGGCCCAGCGAATGACCGGTCTCTTTCTTAAACATCCGTTGCAGGTGCCACTTTGAGTAACCTGAACGCTCAGAGACTTTTTCAAGCGAGAGCGGCGATTCCAGGTTATCTTCGATCCAGTCCAAAATGCTATGAATAGTGATGGCGTCATTATTGCGTCTGGACATCGTCATACCTCTTTCTGTTTACGGCAGAATTTTCTTGAGTAAATACTCAAGCGTTGCCACTTCGTCCGCCGTTAAGTTTTTTGTTAATTCCTGATGCAGTGTGTGACCTACCAGTTGATGACATTGCTCGCACATGGCCGCCCCTTCGCAGGTGAGTTTGACCAGTACGCCGCGCTTGTCATTCGGATTAGGATGGCGTTCCACCCATCCTTTACAGACCAGCCGATCGAGCATGCGCGTGAGCGCCCCCAGATCGACAGAAAGCACCTTTCTTAACTCAACCGGCGTGATACACACTTCGCAGCGAATGGAACACAGCACTTTGAACTGTGTTGCGGTGATATCCAGCGGGGAGAGGTAGTCGTTCAGCAGGCGATCTTTTTTCTGGTTGACCATATAGATCAGTCGGCCCAGTGGAATGATGTCGTTAAAGAGATCGCTGGTGCTTTTCAAGATGGTTGCCCTGGCAAGTAATTTAGTACCGGGAGATATTATTGCTCAGGCAAGTATAAGTCAATCTGATGTCACGTTTAATGCCACTTTTTGTTAACTATTTTTATGAACTTTTTTTGAAGGTGAAAAATCAACCCGATAGTGAGGTGCCAGAGAACGATGGCCCGTAAGGGCGGCTGCGCTGGCATGGCTGGAAGCGCCTTTTTTCACCTATAATGGGCCGTTAAATATCATTAAGGACGGTGTACACATGTTGGATCTTATGAAAGCCGTTGGGCTGGGGCTGGTGGTTTTGCTGCCGCTGGCGAATCCGCTGACGACCGTGGCGCTCTTTCTGGGGCTTGCCGGCAATATGAATAGCGCCGAGCGGAATCAGCAGTCGCTGATGGCGTCGGTCTATGTCTTTGCCATCCTGATGGTGGCGTGGTACGCGGGCCAGCTGGTTATGGATACCTTCGGGATCTCCATACCAGGGCTGCGTATTGCCGGGGGATTGATTGTCGCCTTTATCGGTTTCCGCATGCTCTTCCCGTCGCAAAAAGCGCATGAATCGCCGGAGGCGAAAAGTAAATCGGAGGAGATGGAGTCCGACTCAGGCACCAATATCGCTTTTGTGCCGTTAGCGATGCCGAGCACCGCCGGGCCGGGGACCATCGCCATGATTATCAGCTCCGCCTCCACGGTGCGCAGCGGCTCCAGCTTTCCTGACTGGGTGATTATGGTTGCGCCGCCGCTGGTGTTTGCGCTGATAGGGATTATCGTCTGGGCGTCGCTTCGCAGCTCCGGCGCGATTATGCGCTGGGTGGGCAAGGGGGGGATCGAGGCGATTTCTCGTCTGATGGGATTCCTGCTGGTCTGTATGGGCGTGCAGTTTATTATTAACGGCGTGCTGGAGATTGTTAAGACGTATCACTGAGAACAGTGCCGGGCAGGCGAAGCCGCCACCCGGCACAACAAAGGTCAACCGTGGCTGGTCTGTTCTTCCAGCGCTACCGGCCATTTACGGAAGATAAGCACCGACCAGACAAGCGCCGCCAGCGCCGGAATTGCCCCCAGATAACCAATGGCTGACATCGACACATGCAGGCTGATCTGATTTCCCACCAGTGCGCCTGCACCAATCCCCAGATTAAAAATTCCGGAGAAGAGCGACATCGCCACATCCGTGGCATCCGGGGCCAGCGCCAGCACTTTGACCTGCATCCCCAGACCGATAATCATAATTGCCACGCCCCAGAAGAGGCTGAGAAAGGCCAGATGACTTTCGCTGCCTGACGCTGGCAGCAGTAACAGCAGACAGGCCAGCAGCAGGCCAATGGCACAGCTCACCAGCGCAGAGGCGTGCTGATTGCCCAGCTTGCCAAACAGAATACTGCCAATAATCCCCGCGCCGCCCAAAATCAGCAGCAGAACGGTGGCGAAGCTGGCGCTGAAGCCTGCCACAACCTGCACGAACGGTTCAATATAGCTATAGGCCGTGTAATGCGCGGTGACCACAATTACGGTCAGCAGGTAGATGCTCATCAGCGCCGGGCGACGAACCAGCAGCGGCAGACTTTTCAGGGAACCGGAATGTTCGCTTGGCAGCGCTGGCAGCAGTTTGATCAGACACACCAGCGTGATTAACGCTCCCATACCGATGGCAAAGAAAGTCGTGCGCCAGCCGAAGTATTGTCCCACAATGCGCCCGATCGGCAGGCCCAACACCATCGCCAGCGCGGTACCGGTGGCAATCAGGCTCAGCGCCTGGGCGCGTTTTCCCGCAGGGGCCAGACGAATGGCGAGCGACGCCGTAATCGACCAGAATATGGCGTGGGCAAAGGCGATACCCACGCGGCTTATCACCAGCACCGTAAAGTTCCACGCCATAAACGACAGGATATGGCTGGCAATGAACACCACAAACAGCCCAATCAGCAGTTTGCGTCGTTCCATCTGGCTGGTCAGCAGCATAAACGGCAGCGACATTAGCGCCACCACCCATGCATAGATGGTGAGCATAATGCCCACCTGCGCCGTCTCCATATTAAAACTGGCGGCGATGTCGGACAGCAGTCCAACCGGAACAAATTCCGTGGTATTGAAAATAAACGCAGCGATAGCGAGCGTGACCACACGTAGCCACGCGACCCTGCGGGAAACCGTGTTTGTTGTCATAAGGATATCTGGGATTCGTTGCCTGAAAGATGAGAAGGCGATCTTAAAGCGTTAAACGGTGAAAACTCAATCATTATGTGATTCAAATCACAAAATTTACCTTATAACAGCGGTAGCGAAGGACGCCGTTTTCCCCGAAGATAAAGCACAACACAACAAAAACAGGCGGTAAGGCGATGCAGGTGATTGATTTTTATCTGGTAGATGCGTTTAGCGAGAGCTCATTTGGCGGCAACCCAGCGGCGGTCTGTCCGCTCAATGCATGGCTGCCGGATGAGATGCTGCTGAAGATGGCGCAGCAGCATAACCAGTCGGAAACCGCTTTTTTCGTCTGCACCAAAGGGGGAATTGAGCTGCGCTGGTTCACCACGCTCACAGAGGTCAATCTCTGCGGTCACGCGACGCTTGCCGCGGCGTATGTTCTCTTTAACGAACTGGATTATCCGGACTCGCGCATTCATTTTGATACCGCCTCCGGTCGCCTTACCGTCAGCCGTGAAGGCGACTGGATGACGCTGGATTTCCCGGCCTGCCCGACACAGTCACAGACGCCGCCGCCGGAGATGCTCTCCGCGCTGGGTATCAGCCACTATGTGGACGCCCGCAAAGGCCGCGCCTGGGTGCTGGTGCTGGAGAACCTTGAGCAGGTGGAAGCGGTTACGCCGGACTTCTCCGCCATGGCGCCAGGCGAGCATAAAGTGGCTGTTACCGCCCAGGGTGAGGGAAAGTATGACTTTGTCAGCCGTTTCTTTTCGCCGGGCGTGGCCGTGCCGGAAGATCCGGTTACCGGGTCCGCGCACACCATGCTGATCCCATACTGGAGCGAGAGGCTCGGTAAAAAAGAGATGTTTGCCCGTCAGGTTTCTGCCCGTGGCGGAGACATACGCTGCAAACTGAAGGGCGACCGCGTGCTGATGGGCGGGCAGGCGTCGCTGTATCTGAAGGGCACAGTATTTCTGCGCTAAAAAAACTAAGAGGAACAAACGATGCAGGAAATTGATTTTTATCTGGTAGATGCCTTCAGCGACAGGGCGTTCGGTGGCAATGCGGCGGCGGTCTGTCCGCTTGAGGCGTGGCTGCCGGATGAGACGCTGCTGAAGATGGCGAAGCAGCATAACCAGTCAGAGACAGCGTTCTTTGTGCGAACGGACAACGGGTTTGAACTGCGCTGGTTTACCACGCAGGATGAAATTAACCTCTGCGGCCACGCAACCCTGGCGGCTTCTCACGTTATTTTCGAATACCTGGATTACCCGCATACGGAAATTACCTTCACGACGCGCTTTGTCGGTGAACTGACGGTAAAACGCAGCGGCGACTGGCTGACGCTTAATTTCCCGGCGTGGTCAACCGGGGTTGTCGATAATCCACCGGCAGCGCTGTTCAGCGCGCTGGGCATTAACGCGGCAAAAGAGGTGCGTGTGGGGCGCGATTATATGGTGGTGCTCGAAAGCCAGCAGCAGGTAGAGGCGCTGACGCCGGATATCACGGCTATGCTCCCGCTGGGGAAAATGGTCTGCGTTACGGCGCCGGGGGATAAGTATGATTTCGTCAGCCGCTTCTTCTGCCCGGGAGAAGGGGTACCGGAAGATCCGGTGACGGGTTCAGCCCACAGTATGCTGATCCCGTACTGGAGCGAAAAACTTGGCAAAACGCAGATGACAGCCCGCCAGGTCTCCTGGCGCGGCGGGGATCTGCGCTGTGAGCTGACCGGCGACCGCGTGCTGATTGGCGGGCAGGCCACGCTGTATATGAAAGGGAAAATATTCCTTCGACTCCAGGATGACGGTCATCGTTAAAAACTATGATGCCGGAATACAGGGCGGGCGGTATGTTGAACGAAAACGACAAGGAGCCTGCCATGTATTCTATTACCGCTGAATCCGCCCATCATCCAGATATTCTCGCCCTGATTACGGCGCTGGACCGTTATCAAAGCGCCCTCTATCCCGCGGAGAGTAATCATCTGCTGGATTTAACTGAACTGCCGGACGACTCGCTGATCCTGATGATTATCCGTGACACTCAACTTAACGCCGTCGGGTGTGGCGCTGTCGTTTTGAACGGGGACGGGACCGGGGAAATGAAACGGGTCTATATTGACCCAGCCCATCGCGGGCAACGGCTTTCGTCTGTATCAACAGTGTGGATACGAACGGCGCTCTGCGTTTGCCCCCTACAATGAGGATCCGCTGAGCCTGTTTATGGAGAAGACGCTGGTGGCTGACGTTCGTTTAGCAGCTTTATAAACGCCTCAAGCTGGCGGGTCATCGCCCCGCGACGCCACACCAGCCAGGTGGTGAGCCAGCGCCAGTTTTCCGCCAGCGGCCACGCCTCCACCTGATGGTGCCCCGGCATGCTCTCCAGCATGGAGCGGGGCATCAGCGCAATACCGGCTCCCGCAATCACGCAGGCGAGCATCCCGTGATAGGACTCCATCTCATGAATACGCCCCGGCGCGACGCGGTCAGCATGAAACCAGCTTTCCAGATGACGCCGGTACGAACAGTTGGCGCGAAAGGCGTACACGTCGCAGCCGCTCACCTGCGTGGCGCCCGATACCTTCGCGTGCCCCGCAGGGGTGACCAGCATCATCTCTTCCCGGTAAACCGGCATCCCCTCCAGCTCCGGGTGCGATAAGGGCCCGTCGACAAAGGCGGCGCTGAGCGTCCCCTCAAGCACGCCGTCAATCATCGTCCCGGATGGCCCGGTGGAGAGCGCGAACTGGATGCGCGGGTAGCGCTGGTTAAACTGCGCCAGACTTTCCGGAATGCGCACGGCGGCGGTACTCTCCAGCGCGCCGAGGGAGAACAACCCCTGCGGCTCATCCCCGGCGACGACCATCCGCGCCTCGTCGACCAGCGCCAGGATCTGCTTGCTGTAGCGTAAAAAGTTGTGCCCGGCGGGGGAAAGCCGCAGGCGCTGATTCTCGCGAATAAACAGCTCCACGCCGAGGTCCGCCTCAAGCTGACGGATACGGGTGGTGAGGTTTGACGGTACCCGGTGTACCTTTTGCGCCGCCTGGGTAATGCTGCCGGTCAGCGCGACGGCGTTAAACATCTCCAGCTGTGTTAAGTTCATACCGTTCTCGATTCGTGAATAAGGTGGTGAGTATTATTCATTTTTAAGAAATAGCAGAGTGAGCAACAATAAATCAACTGTAATTACGTGGAGCACATCATGACTTATTCACCTGCCACCCATGCCCTCTCTGTTAATCCTGCGACCGGCGAAACGCTGGCGGCCTATCCGTGGGCAACGCCCCAGGAGGTAGAACGTGCCATTGCGCAGGCGGATACCGGTTTTCGCCAGTGGCGACAGGAAAGCGTAGCGCACCGGGCGCAGAAGCTTCGCGATCTGGGTGCGGCGCTGCGTAGTCGTGCGGAAGAGATGGCGCAGACTATCTCCCGGGAGATGGGCAAGCCGATTGCGCAGGCGCGTGCGGAAGTGGCTAAATCAGCCAGCCTCTGCGACTGGTACGCTGAACACGGCCCGGCGATGCTGCGCCCGGAATCTACCCAGGTTGAAAACGCGGTGATTGAGTACCGTCCGCTGGGGCCGATTCTGGCGGTGATGCCCTGGAACTTCCCGCTCTGGCAGGTGCTGCGCGGTGCCGTGCCGATTCTGCTGGCGGGTAACAGCTATCTGCTGAAACATGCCCCGAACGTGCTCGGCTCGGCGGAGCTGATTGGGCAACTGTTTGCGGATGCCGGTTTCCCTGAGGGGGTATTTGGCTGGGTGAACGCGACCAATGAGGGCGTCAGCCAGGCGATTAACGATCGCCGTATCGCGGCGGTCACCGTGACCGGCAGCGTACGCGCAGGCGCCGCGATTGGCGCTCAGGCGGGTGCGGCGCTGAAGAAATGCGTGCTGGAGCTGGGCGGCTCCGATCCGTTTATCGTGCTGAACGACGCCGATCTGGATCTGGCGGTTAAAGCCGCCGTGGCCGGGCGTTATCAGAATACCGGACAGGTGTGCGCAGCGGCCAAACGCTTCATTGTGGAAGCGGGCGTGGCGGAAGCTTTTACCCAACGCTTCGTTGAAGCGGTCGCGGCGCTGAAGATGGGCGCACCGGACGAGGAGGAGAACTACATCGGCCCGATGGCGCGATTTGATCTTCGCGATGAACTGCATCAGCAGGTGCAGGCGACGCTGGCGGAGGGGGCGATCCTGCTGCTCGGCGGGGAGAAGGTGGCCGGTAGAGGTAACTATTACGCGCCAACCGTACTCGGTGATGTCACGCCGCAGATGACCGCCTTCCGTCAGGAGCTGTTTGGTCCGGTTGCCGCCATTACCGTGGCGAAAGATGCGACTCATGCGTTGCAGCTGGCGAACGACAGCGACTTTGGTTTATCGGCGACGGTCTTTACCGCGAACGAGGCGCTGGCTGACACCTTCTCCCGCGAGCTGGAGTGCGGCGGGGTGTTTATCAATGGCTACAGCGCAAGCGATGCGCGCGTCGCGTTTGGCGGCGTGAAGAAGAGCGGTTTCGGGCGTGAGCTCTCTCATTTTGGCCTGCATGAGTTCTGTAATGTGCAGACGGTGTGGAAGGATCGCCTGTAAGCTTTTTACCGGGTGGCGCTTCGCTTGCGCGGACCTGCGATTATGCAGGCCGGGTAAGAGGACGCCGCCATCCGGCAATTAACGCCCCCTGTCACGCTTCTGCAATGGTTCTGTCATTTTCGTTTCGTAGACTCGCTCGCGTCTAACGTATTGTTACAGAAGAAAATGATGAACCTAACGCAAATTTTTCGCCGTACTGTGCAACGTAAAATGCCGCGCCAGTTTGGGCTGCTGGCCAGTATTTTTTGCATTATTGGCCTCTTCTCTGCGCTACAGCTCTCCTCCTCCTTAATGCTTACGCTGTCGCTGCGCGACGCCCAGCGCAACGAGACGCTTAATCAGCTGGCGCAACAGCAGCAGGGCAAGCTGGATCTCGCCCGCGTCTCCCTGCTGGCGGCAAGCGATCTGCTTAACCGGGCGGGAGTCTATTTTATGCAGGACAAGGAGACCGGCTCCGAGGGAAGCTGGCATAGCCTGATGGATGAGGCGCAGCAGGCGCTGAACGCCTCCCGGCAGGCCTGGAACGGCTGGCTGGCGCTCAATCCCCCGCAGGATGAGGCGCTGGCGACCAGCTATACGCTTTTCTTCGATGCCATTAACGAGCAGGCCGAGGGGCTGATAAAAACTAACACCATTGATGCCTTTTTTGCCGTACCGGCGCAGGCCTTTCAGACCGATTTTAATGCCAACTACGCCCGTTACCAGCAGCTCAGCGAACAGCGGGCCAGCGCAGGCCGGCAGTCGCTGATGAATCAGCTGACGGAACTGCAGTGGCTCTTTCTGCTGGCGCCGGCGATCCTGCTGCTGATCGCGATTGCCGTCTGGTTTGGCATGTCGCGCTGGGTTATCGCTCCGCTGCGCAGTCTGATTGGTCACATCAACCGGCTGGCGGCAGGGGATCTTTCACAACAGCCTCCGGCGGTAACTCGGGTTAACCGGGAAATCGGCCAGCTGAGCGGCAGTATCACTACCATGCAGCAGGGGTTACAGCAGCTGGTCACCCAGGTGAGCCAGGCCACTACCGCGATGGTGGAAAATATCGGCTCCCTGGCGCAGGGGAACCAGACGCTCTATCAGCAGTCGGCCCGGCAGGCGCGCGAACTTAACGACGTCACGGCGCATATCGCCACGCTGGAGAGCCACGTCGAGGGCAATACCGGTTACGCCAGACTCGCCAGCACCCGGGCTGACGAAGCGCGGGAGGTGGCGAAGGGGGGTGACAGAATGATGTCCACCGTAAATGACTCCATGCAGACCATTGTGGCGCGTTCGTCAGAGATGCGCGGTATCGTGGCGATGATCGACAGCGTTGCTTTTCAGACCAACATTCTGGCTCTCAATGCGGCGATCGAGGCGGCCCACGCGGGGGAAGAGGGACGCGGTTTTGCGGTTGTGGCGCGGGAAGTGGGACTGCTGGCGCGCAAGAGCAGCCACTCGACGCGCACTATTCAGGAGCTGATTAACCACTCCCTGCAGGGAATTGACGATGGCTCGAGAGCGGTGGACCGGCTGGAGGAGAATCTGCAACAGGTGACGGGGCTGGTGGGGAGTCTCAGCGGCCTGCTCAGTGAGATTTCCGCCGCGACGCTCGGCCAGGCAGAGAGTATTCATCAGGTGACCCGCCAGCTTCATGCGCTCAGCCAGGTCTCCCGCCAGACGGATGCGCTGGTCACTGACGCCTCCCGGGCTTCGCAGCAGTTGCATAACGAATCCTGGGAGCTGATGCAGGCGGTCTCGCGCTTTCGTCTTCCCGCCTGACGGAACAGTCGCCTCTCTGGTATACTCGCAGCCCGTTTTTGGCCTGAAGGCAAGGAGTCGATGTGGCTGCGGTCATTCATCAGGAGATGCTGGAAGAGATTCTGGCGCAGGTTCGCCCGCTGCTGGGGCAGGGGAAAGTAGCTGATTATATTCCGGCGCTGACCTCCGTCAGCGGCAATAAGCTCGGTATCGCCATCTGTACCGTGAGCGGCGCCTGTTACCAGGCGGGGGATGCCCGCGAGCGCTTTTCCATACAGTCTATTTCGAAGGTGTTAAGCCTGGTAGCCGCCATGCGCCAGTATGAGCATGAGGAGATCTGGCAGCGCGTCGGAAAAGATCCGTCGGGGCAGCCGTTCAACTCTCTGCTGCAGCTGGAGATGGAGCAGGGCAAACCGCGTAACCCCTTTATCAACGCCGGGGCGCTGGTGATCTGCGATATGTTGCAAAGCCGCCTCAGCGCACCGCGCCAGCGTATGCTGGAGATTGTTCGCGAGCTGAGCGGTGTGGCGGATATCGGCTACGATCAGGTTGTGGCCCGCTCCGAATTTGAGCACTCCGCCCGCAACGCGGCCATCGCCTGGCTGATGAAATCCTTCGGTAACTTTCATAACGATGTCGCGACCGTACTACAAAACTATTTCCACTACTGCGCCCTGAAGATGAGCTGCGTGGAGCTGGCCCGAACGTTTCTCTTTCTGGCCGACAGCGGACGTGCGCCGCATCTTGCCAGCCCGGTAGTTTCCTCCATGCAGGCGCGACAGGTTAACGCTCTGATGGCGACAAGCGGTATGTACCAGAACGCGGGGGAGTTTGCCTGGCGGGTGGGGTTGCCTGCCAAATCAGGCGTAGGCGGCGGCGTGGTGGCGATTGTGCCCCATGAGATGGCCATTGCGGTCTGGAGCCCGGAGCTGGATGAGACGGGTAATTCCCTGGCGGGCGTTGCGGTGCTGGAAAAGCTGACCCAACGCCTCGGACGATCTGTCTATTAATGCAAGATCTCGAACCCTTATTTGATCGCCTCGCCCGTTCCACCTTTCGCTCCCGCTTTCGTCTGGGGCCAAAAGAGCGGCAATACTGCTGGGACAAGGGGGCGGAAACCATCGATCAGCATGCCGCGGACTTTATTGCCCGGCGTCTGGCGCCCGCGCACCCGGCGAATGACGGCAAGCAGACCCCCATGCGCGGCCATCCGGTCTTTATCGCCCAGCATGCCACCGCTACTTGCTGTCGAGGTTGTCTGGCGAAATGGCATCATATTCCGCAGGGGGAACCGCTGAGCGAGGCACAGCAGCTCTATATCGTCAGCGTGATCCACTACTGGCTGGTGATACAGATGAACGGCAGGGGCTGAACCCCAATTTTTGGGTTATACCCCGGTCATTCATACCATGCTAAGCTTTTCTATTCCGCTGCTGCTGACGCGCTCCCTGCGCAACATTATGGACAGAGAATGAATGCGTGCGTCGTTAACCGCCTTTAAGCCCTTTCAGCCCGACAGGCCCCTGCGAAACGCTGGCGGAATTTTTATGCTGACCACGCTCTTTTATTTTATCGGGGCAGAGCTGCGGCTGGTGGAAGCTCTCTCGCTCTTCTGGCCGCTCAACGGGGTAATGGCCGGACTCTTTGCCCGTTACCCCTGGCTGAACCGGCTGCGCTATTACGCGGTCTGCTATGTCGCCATGCTGATGTATGACGCGGTCACCACCAGTTGGGGACTGGCCTCGCTGCTGATTAATCTCTCCAATATGGTCTTTATTGTCACGGTGGGGCTGCTGGTGGCGCGCGATCGTCGCGCAGGAAGGAAAAGACCCGACCCGCTTAACGCCTTTCGTCTCTTTAACTACTGTCTGGTGGCCTCCTTGCTTTGTGCTGTGGTGGGGGCGATCGGCTCGGTGGGTATCGACAGTCACTCTTTCTGGCCGCTCTTTGCCGACTGGTTCGGCGAGCAGTTTTCTACAGGGGTGTTGATTGTTCCCTGTATGCTGACGGTGACGATGCCCGTCTTTACCCGCGCCGTGCGTCCTGAAGATCTGATGCCGGTGGCGGCGCTGGCGGTTTCGGTGCTTGCCTCGGTGGTCATTGGCGGCGCGGGGAGCCTGGCGTTTCCGCTGCCGGCGCTGATCTGGTGTGCGGTACGCTATTCGCTGCCGGCGACCTGTCTTTTGACCTTTATCACCGGCGGGGTGGAGATCATTCTGGTGGCGAACTCCATTATCAATATCGCCGTGGCGACGCCCCTCTCCACGCCGCTGATGTTCTCCGCCCGTCTGGGGATTGCCACTATGGCTATCTGCCCGGTGATGGTGTCGGTGAGTATGGTGGCGATCAACTCGCTCATGCATCAGCTCTCGTTGCGCGCCGACTACGATTTTCTTACCCACGTCTACTCCCGCTCCGGTCTGTACGAAGCGCTCCAGCGCGAGAAGGCGCCTCGCCGGCATCGCTTTCTGACGGTTATGCTGCTCGATATTGATTACTTCAAGAGCATCAATGATAACTATGGTCACGAATGCGGGGATACCGTTCTGGCCGCCTTCGCCCGTAAGGTGCAGGAGGAGGTAGGCGAAGAGGGGCTGGTGGCGCGTATGGGGGGCGAGGAGTTTGCGGTGGTGGTGCAGGCGGATAATGCGCTGCAGGGGATAGCGCTGGCCGAGCGGATCCGGCGGGCAATCGAACTCCATCCTTTTTCCTGGCGCAACCAGTCGCTCTTCCTGACGGTGAGTATTGGGCTGGGTAGCAGTAAGCTGGACGCCTCGCCGCTTATCGAGATCGTCAACAGGCTGATGACCGAGGCGGATGACTATCTCTATCGTTCGAAAAAAGCAGGGCGAAACCGCACCACGGCCCGTCATGAGCGCGCGGATATGCCCCAGGGACATGACACCCGTCCTGAAGAAGTATAAGGCGACGCGCAAGGCAAAAACCGTATCTACGCCACTGACATCTCATGCTTTTAGGCTACGCTTTTAAAATGTCTGGCGTCAGGAGTCATTATGAAAACTCCCGCAACTCCCCCTAATGAAGCAGAACGTTTGCTGTCACTCAGGCAATCGGGCTTACTGGAATTTGATAATCGCCAGCCTTATGACCGTCTCACGCGCCTGGCGAAACGGCTTTTTAACGTGTCGGTCGCGATGGTTAACCTGATCGATGAGCGTACCCAGATTGCCAAATCGGTCGACGGGGCGGTGCCGGCGGTGTTGCCCAGGTCGGTCTCTTTTTGTGGACATACCATTCTTCAGCCGGAGCCGCTGGTGGTTAACGACGCCCGGGACGATTCCCGCTTTGCCGATAATCCGCTGGTGGCCCATGAGAACGGCGTTCGCTTTTACGCGGGCATCCCTCTGCGGCTGCCTGACGGGGCGGTAGTGGGATCGCTTTGCGTGGTGGATCAGACGCCGCGTGACTTCAGCGCGCAGGATCTGGCTGCGCTCAGCGATCTGGCGGCGCTGGCGGAAGATGAGTTCGCCGCCTCCTGTGCGGCAACCACCGATGAGTTGACCGGACTGATCAACCGCCGTGGCTTTAACCAGTTTGCCGCCTTCGCCCTCTCCGGCGCGCGGCGGCGCGCGGAACCGCTGACGCTTGCATGGATGGATCTTGACCGTTTCAAACAGATCAACGATCGCTTCGGTCACAGCGAGGGGGATGAAGCGCTGAAGGCGATGGCCCATCTGCTGCGCGGCGCCTTTCGTGAGACCGATCTGCTGGTGCGTTATGGCGGCGACGAGTTTGCCGTGCTGTTTGCGGATACCGACGAGCAGGGCGCTTGGATTGCGATGCAATATCTGACGGAGCAGGTGGCCAAATTCAACCAGACCGGAAGCCATCCCTGGACGCTGACCTTCTCATGGGGGATTTGTGAGTTTGACCATCATCATGGCGACCTGGAAGAGTGGCTGAAGGAAGCCGATCGCAAGATGTTTTCCATGAAGCAAAAAAATAGCGCTGCCCATTAATATAGGAAAAGCCTATGGCGTGGCGCTTGCGTTAACGAAATGTTAAATGCAATGTGAAGGGGTTGACTGATAAAGGAATCATCATGACCCCCTCAAACTCTGTTGAAACTCTCTCCCCGGAAGCGATTATTACCCATCTTGACGCGCTAAGCGCCATTCTTGAGGACTGCGTGACGGGCGGCGCGTCGGTAAGCTTTATGCTGCCGTTCAGCCGCCATACGGCACACCAGTTCTGGCAGGATATGGCTGAAAGCGTCAGTCGTGAGGAGCGCACGGTTCTGGCCTGCCGCGACGCGCAGGGCGACTATGTCGGTACCGTACAGCTGATCACCAGCCAGCCGGAAAACCAGCCGCACCGGGCCGACGTCGCCAAGCTGCTGGTCCATAGCAAGGCGCGTCGGCAGGGTATCGCTATGCAGTTGATGCAGGCGCTGGAAGCGACGGCCCGCACGCAGGGCAAAACGGTGCTGGTACTCGATACCGCCACCGGCAGCGGCGCGGAGAGCTTCTATCAGCAAGCGGGCTGGCAGAAGGCGGGCGAGATCCCGCGCTACGCCCTGATGCCGGACGGAACGATGACGGGTACCTCGCTTTTCTATAAGTTCCTCTGAAATTGTCGCCTCATTTGATCAAAACAGGGGTTCGTGGTCGAAATGTTTGATAAGTTATTAGACCAATCTTATCAGGCTGTATGACTAATTAAAAAGGAACCCACTGTGAACAAACTTAACCGCCAGGATTTCCCTGGCGCACTTTATCCGGAACGTATTATTCAGTTCGGGGAAGGTAACTTTCTGCGTGCGTTTGTTGACTGGCAAATCGATCTGCTCAACGAGCATACCGATCTCAACGCGGGCGTGGTGATTGTCCGTCCGATTGAGAGCGATTTCCCCCCCTCGTTAAGTACCCAGGACGGGCTTTACACAACCATTATTCGCGGCCTGAACGAGAAGGGCGAGCAGGTGAGCGACGCCCGGTTGATTCGTTCCGTGAACCGTGAGATCAGCGTCTACAGCCACTACGATGAGTTCCTGAAACTGGCGCATAATCCGGATATGCGTTTTGTCTTTTCCAATACTACCGAGGCGGGCATTAGCTATCATGCCGGAGATAAATTTGACGACGCCCCGGCGGTTAGTTATCCCGCTAAACTGACGCGCCTGCTCTATGAGCGTTACAGCCATTTCAACGGCGCCGCGGATAAAGGCTGGGTCATCATCCCTTGCGAGCTTATCGATTATAACGGCGACGCGCTGCGTGAGCTGGTACTGCGCTATGCGCAGGAGTGGGCGCTGCCTGCTGAGTTCAGCCAGTGGCTTGCAGAGGCGAATACCTTCTGCTCAACCCTGGTTGACCGGATCGTGACCGGCTACCCGCGTGACGAAGCCGCCGCGCTTGAGGCTGAACTTGGCTACCACGACGCCTTCCTCGATACCGCGGAACACTTCTATCTCTTTGTGATTCAGGGGCCGAAAAGCCTGGCACGGGAGCTGCGTCTGGATAAACTGCCGCTCAACGTTTTAATCGTTGATGACATCAAACCTTATAAAGAGCGTAAGGTGGCCATTCTCAACGGCGCCCATACCGCTCTGGTGCCGGTGGCGTATCAGGCCGGGATTGATACGGTCGGGGAGGCGATGAACGACGAGGCGATTTGTGGTTTTGTTGAAAAGGCGATCCACCAGGAGATTATCCCGGTGCTCGATCTGCCGAAAGACGAGCTGGAATCCTTCGCCAGCGCCGTGACGGGACGTTTCCGTAACCCGTTCATCAGGCATCAGCTGCTGTCGATTGCCCTCAACGGTATGACCAAATACCGCACCCGTATTTTGCCGCAGCTGCTGGCAGGGGTGAGTGCCACCGGGAAACTGCCGGCCCGTCTGACTTTTGCTCTGGCGGCGCTAATCGCCTTTTATCGCGCAGAGCGCAACGGGGAATCTTATCCGGTGCAGGATGATGCCTCCTGGCTGGAGCGCTACCAGCAGCTCTGGGCGCTGCATCACGATAAACAGATCTCCACCCGCCAGCTGGTTGATGGGGTGTTGAGCGTAAGCGAGCACTGGGAACAGGATCTGACCCGGGTTCCGGGCCTGGCCGAACAGGTAACGCAGGATCTCGACGCCATTCTGCAACGTGGCATGCGTGACGCGGTGAAACCGCTCTGCTAATGGTGTAAACCCTTCTCCCGCAACGGGAGAGGGGTCGTTATTCGTGCATGGCTGTTTTAACTTTTCATTAGTTACAACATACAATATACCACGCTCTTAAATTACACATCTCAACCATCGTGCCACACTCGCTAATCAGGAAGAAAATGCAATGTCCCGTTAACAGACTTGCAACCGTGACGACGATCACGTTAAATAGTCGCGCTCTTTACTTTCACGAAGCTGACTATGATTGTTCGTCCTCAACAGCACTGGCTACGCATGATTTTTGTCTGGCATGGCTCGGTGTTACCCAAAATCTTCACCCGGCTGCTGCTCAACTTTTTGCTCTCCATCGCCGTCATTATCATGCTGCCGTGGTACACCTCGCTGGGAATCAAACTTACCGTGGCGCCGTTCAGTATTCTCGGTGTCGCCATCGCCATCTTTCTGGGGTTCCGGAATAACGCCTGTTATGCACGCTATGTAGAGGCTCGCCAGCTTTGGGGGCAACTGATGATAGCGTCGCGCTCGCTGTTTCGCGAGGTAAAAAACACGCTTCCTGATGACCCGCACCTGGGGGAGTTTGTCCGCCTGCAGATCGCTTTCGCCCACTGTCTGCGCATGACGTTGCGCCGTCAGCCGCAGGTCAACCAGCTGGCGCGTTACCTTACCGAGACGCAGCTGCGCGAGACGATGGATTCAGGCTCACCGGCTAACCGGATCCTGCTGATTATGGGAGAGTGGCTGGCGACGAGAAGGCGGGAAGGGCACTTATCCGACATTTTGTTCCATAGCCTCAATAACCGGCTTAACGACATGTCCGTCGTGCTCGCCGGCTGCGAGCGCATCGCTAATACGCCGGTGCCCTTTGCCTATACCTTGATTTTGCACCGTACCGTCTATCTCTTCTGCATTATGCTGCCGTTCGCCCTGGTAGTGGATCTGCATTACATGACGCCGTTTATCTCTGTGCTTATCTCCTATACCTTTATCTCCCTCGACGCGCTGGCGGAGGAACTGGAGGAGCCGTTCGGCGTGGAGAATAACGATCTGCCGCTGGACGCCATCTGTAACGCTATTGAGATCGATCTGCTGCAGATGAATGATGAGAAGGTGCTGCCGTCACGCATCCTGCCGGATAAGTACTACCAGCTTACCTGAGTTCAGGAACGCCGCAGGGCGTTCCACTTCTCCCGGGTGATCTCCCACAGCTCTGAATCGAGTATCCCGCTGACGTACGCTTTTTTCTCCGTTCGGACCAGACGCATGCCGCTGCTAAGGGAGATCTGCCGGGAGCGCGCGTTCACCGCCGCTTTAGGCGCGCGCAGCACCGGTTTATCGAGCGTATTGAACCAGTAATCGGTGACAGCATTGCACGCTTCCCGCATATAGCCCTGGCCCTGAAACTCGGGCGATAACCAGAAACCACGGTTGTTATCCTCGAGGTCGTAGAGGCAGATAAGCCCCATAAGCTCGTCGGGGTTTTCCTTGTGACGGATGGACCAGAACCAGGCGATCCCTTTTTCCATATCCGGCAGCGCCACCTGATTAACATAAAATTCAGCGCCATCTGGCGGATAGGGCCACGGTACGCTCGCTACCATATAGCGCACAATTTCCCACTGCGGATAACGTTTCTGTATCTGTTCAGCATCGGCGGGCTCGAGCGGTTTAAGCAGCAATCTTTCAGTGGTCAGGATCGGAACAGTCATGGCGCCTCCTTTTTAGTCGTCGTTATCTCGCTGAATAACTTCTGCTATTTTCATGCGGGTCACAACCGCTATTTTTTGCACCGGTAGCCTGTTTTGCAGGAAGGCACCTTGATAACGGCACTGGTTTGCAAGATATCTATATGACTGATGTCGCGCGTGGCGCCGGAGCAGGGAAGGCGGGAAGGGTGGTCAAAGTTTATTATCGTAAGGATAACCTGCGTATGACCAGGCTGGCGAGGCGGATGATTACGTGCGTTACGCCTCGCCCTTCATCATTAAGGCAGCCTTCGGGCCACCATAAATAAACGAGGAAACGCCAGCAGTATCTCGCCATTCTCCTGAAGCGGATATTGCTGCGTCAGCAGCTCAAGGTATCGCGCCAGATAACGCCTGCGCTCGTTTTCGTTAAGATCCTCTAACCAGGGGCGCAGACCCGTCGCGCTTACCCAGTCGATAATCGCCTGGTGGGAGGTCATCGTGTGGTAATAGGTGGTACGCCAGATATCCACCTCACAGCCCGCTTCGGTGAGGATATCGAAACAGGCATAGACCCCGGGCAGCGGATCGCGACCGCGGGCGGGATAACCTTGCTCCTCAGCCACTTCGCGCATCAATACATGCGTCGGCTCTTCAAGATTATCAGGCACCTGGGCCGCCAGTATGCCGTTGATTCTGAGCTGTGAAACGAGATGTGGCAGCAGCTGATAGTGATCGGGGATCCATTGTAACGAGGCGTTGGCGTATATCAGGTCGAGCGGCTGCGTCGGGCGAAAACAGCGAATATCGGCCTCGATAAACCGACAGTCCGGCAGATTTTTCCGCGCTTCCTCCAGCATGGAGGGAGAGTTATCCACGCCTGTGATCTGCGCTGTGGGCCAGCGCTGGCGCAGCAGTGCGGTACTGTTACCCGGGCCACAGCCTAAATCCACGATATGGTTGAGATCGTTATCCCGGATCCTGGCCAGCAGATCGGCTGCAGGGCGCGTACGTTCATTCTCGAACTGTAAGTAGAGAGAGGGATCCCAGTCGGCCATTGTGATGCTCCTTTTTACTTTTTTAAAAGTATAGGTGTAAGCACGTTCAGGCTGCAAAACAGTTCCGGAAGTGGTATACTGTATATATTTACAGTACCAGGAGTAGATTATGGCTGTTGAAACACATTATGTTGTTGTAAGAAAAGGTGAAAAGAAAATGACATTTGCCAGTAAGAAAGAGGCTGACAGCTACGACAAAATGCTGGACCTGGCAGAAGCGTTCACCGACTGGCTGTTACAAAGCGGAATGCAGATGGATGAAACGCAGGCAGAGAACCTTGGGCTCTATCTTGCCGAGCAGAAAGAGGCCGTGCAGCATATTCTGCGTACCAGCAAGCTTCCCGATCCTGATGCTATAGCCGCAACAGATAAAGCCGAAGCAGGTGAGGCGGGTAGTAAAAAAATCAGAGCCGTTAAAGCTGCCTGATAGCCAGAACCGGTCGTCACTACTTTTATAGCCGTAAGCGGGAAACTGCTTGCGGCGTTTTTTTCACGTCATGCGCTGATGGTAAAGAAACTTACCCTATATCTACGTTAAGGGACCAGAACGTCGGAAATCCGCTGGCTCGTTAAAAATGTCCTGATGTTGAAAAGTCCGCTTAGTGCCAGAAGCGGACATATGTGCAGGGGTTACGCGTTTTAATTACTTATAGTCCCGAATTGAACAAGTTTACTGGCAGTTTTTGATGCATCTGGCAGAACGAAGCTGAACGTGAGACCAACGTGCTTTCATCAACTTCTTTCAAAATCGAACCCGATAAGGTTATGGTAGAAATTCTCCTTCAACTGGAAACAGGTGTCACGCATGTCGGCTCCACAATCGAATAAAGACTGGGTCAGAGTTGCACACACGCCGGGAAAAATTGAACGCCTGGAGGCTTACTTCAGTGGATATGGTTATGAACCTCATCGGCATGATACTTATGCGATCGGCAGGACACTGTCAGGTGTGCAAAGCTTTCGTTACCGCAATAGTAAACAACACAGTTTACCCGGCGGGACAATAGTCCTGCATCCGGATGAAATTCATGATGGTGAGGCAGGAACGACAGAAGGATTTCAGTACCGGATGCTGTATATCGAGCCGGCGTTAATTCAGAAAATTTTGGGCGGAAAACCACTACCCTTTATTCCAAGTGGATTATCAGCAGATCCCCGGCTTTTTGCCGCTACCGGACCGCTGTTAAAAGCGTCAGAAGATTCTATTGATGTCCTTGAAGAGGAGGACGCACTTTATGATCTTGCCCAGACTTTGGCCGTCGTAGGAGGGCAACGCTTTCGTCGCTGCCTTGTGGATTATCAGTCTGCAGAGCGCGCGCGCGAATATATACAATCTGAATTCAGCCAAAACATTACGCTGGAAACCTTATCCATCGTCTGTGGTAAAGATCGCTGGAGCCTAAGCCGGGATTTTCGGACGCTTTTCGGTACGAGTCCTTATCGCTATGTAACAATGCGCCGTCTTGCATACTGCAGACAGCTGATTCAGACAGGTCTGTCACTTGCAGAATCTGCTTTAGAGGCAGGGTTCTCAGATCAAAGCCATATGACACGGCAGTTTATAAAAGCATACGGTATTTCTCCGGGCCGTTGGCAAACCTTCATTCACCCCCACCGTGTCTGAGTTGCACGATCGTTCAAGACCGTCACAGCCACTTTATTTATCCTCGACGTTTCTTAAACATTAAGGAATGTCATCATGTCTTCACCGGTAAATCTGGAACAAAAATTTTCTCTTTTCGACACCCATTGGCAGCCAAAAGTCATTGCGCAGATGAACGATTACCAGTTCAAAATCGTGAAAATAGCGGGCGACTTCATCTGGCACTCACATCCTGAAACCGACGAGGCCTTTATAGTAGTGGAGGGCATATTGCGTATCGATTTTCGCGACGGCCACGTCCTCGTTAATCCGGGAGAAATCTACGTTGTACCAAAAGGTGTAGAACATAAAACGTCAGCCCAAACGACGGTAAAAATGATGATGATAGAACCCTGTGGTGTGCTGAATACCGGACATGAGGGTGGGGAACGCACCGCTGAAAGCGATGTCTGGATCTAGCTGAGTTGTATCAGACAGCCCGGCTGGCTGGTCTGTCTGATATATCGTTTGATAAATTCAAGTGTACGCCCAAGGCGCTTGTTGTCCACGATAGCACCCTGGTCGATTTCCTGAAGGCGATCATCGGTGGAGTACAAGCTAATCACGAGCACAATCCCTCGAACGTAGGGCTGTCGAAGACAGCAAAGTGAGAGCTTAGCTGGAGACTTCCTCAATCTGAACCTGAGGGCGCAAGACAATCCAACTGTTATGCGAACTAACTACTGCACCAATCTGGCTACAATCCTCGTTATCTGACGTTTGTCAAAGCTCAGTGAAAATGTCTAATTACTGGCTCGTTAGAAATGTCCTGATGTTGAAAAGTCCGCTTAGTGCCAGAAGCGGACAGAGCTGATCAATGGTTAGCTGAAAGCGAACCTGCTAAAATTGGTCTCTATAGAGACCAGTTAAATGATGTTACGGGTGAACTGCTGCTCAGTGATGGTACTGCCCCACTGATCTCCCTGCCACTCTTTCGTTAATTCAAATCCAAATGATTCGTACAACCATCTTGCCGCTGTAAGCTTATTAAATGTCCATAACTGAACCGCGGAGAATTTCTGCTCTTCGCAAAAGCTCATCGCCTTTTGAATAAGCTTTCTGCCTAATCCGCTGCCACGGCAGCCATCATCTAGGATAAACCAGCGTAAATGCGCTTCATTATTCCCCAGATCCTCACCATCTATTGCCACTGAGCCTACAATGCGATCATTCACCGTTGCCAGCCAAATCTGATTACATGGCTTATCAAGACGGTTGGTAAAATCAGCGAGCCCCTGAGCGACTTTACCTTCAAAAAAACCTCCAAAATTATGTTCTCTCGCGTAATAACTGCCATGCATTTCTGTAATGCGGCCAATCATGCCCGCATGGTAACCGGAAATAATTTTTACACAGCTCAGCCCATTGAGTTCCATATCATTGCGGCAGGCTTTCAGAGCGTCGGCATACGAAGAAATACCTTGATAGACAGATTGTTGATGAAAGTGATCCAGTTTTTGTAATGCGGCGACCACTCGTTCGTCACCGTAATTATTGATGGCTATTACAGTCTTTTGGCCTTTTCCTGTAAGGCAAAGACGCTTTACCCTGGCGTCTTCAGAGGAGGGGGTTTCTGCCAGTTCTCCAGCATCGACAAGTTTCGCAAGCATTCGGCTGACGCTCGACTTTTCAAGCCCCAGTATCTGCACCAGTTGGGCTGCAGTCAGTGAACCCTGCGCCTCAATCTCAAGGAGGGCATGGACAGCTGAGGGTGGGTAATCTGTTGCAGCCAGTGTGGTGTTCATAAAGCCCAGTTCTCGTACCATAGCACGAGAGGCGACGCGTATACCTTGAACAACTGATGATTCTGGATTCATAAACAGTCTCCGGCAAAATAGTTGTGCAATACAACCATTTTGCCGACGGCAATGTCAATGACTATTTGCGGTCCGCTCTTCGCTCAAAGCGGACCTTAAGCTCTCTTGCATTGCAGCTCTATGAAGATGGGATTATGTCTGCCATCATCTCCATGTCATTTCCTTGTACCGAAAATCTCGTCAGAACGTGATTGTAATGTCTTCAGCGCATTGAGCATATCGTCTTCGTCCAGAGATCGCTGGGATTTCTTCTCTGTGGGTTTCCTGCGTCGGCGCGAGGGGCCATCTCCGGCAGGGAGAGCCTGTGACCGGTTTTTGTCGCGTTTGTCCTGTACCAGTTTGATAAATTCAAGAGTACGCCCGAGGCGCTTGTTGTCCACGATAGCCCCCTGGTCGATTTCCTGAAGGCGATCATAGGTGGAGTAGGGAAGGACAACCCCGTTTAGCCGGAGCTCTTTCCGGCCATCCGGGTAATGCCAGACCTCAATGTACTTGCCAATAGCCCTTCGGCTTAACTCATTGTCTTCAATCAGATAGAGCACTTTGTCATACTGCACCGTCAGGGATTTTGAAACACGGCGCGGTTCCCGCCATGTGAAAAATGCGGTCAGATCATCATCAGTTTCAAGTGGCCGGTGAACACCAAAGTCATGCCGGGGTGCTTTGCCAAAGCGCCGGTTGTAATCGGTCATAAACTCATCAACAAAATCATTGGCTGCATCCACTGAGGAAATGCCCCTGAGCCGGAGCTCCTTTACCAGGCGATCCTGAAGCGTCAGATGGGCCCGTTCCACACGGCCTTTGGCTGAGCTGGTATTGGCGCAGATAGTCTGGATGTTCAGTTCGTGCATCGCACGGCCAAACTGGGTATAACCATCGCCACCGGTAGCGTTTTTATTGTTGATTCTGAAGACGCTGGCTTTATCGCTGTACAGCGCCAGGGGTTTGCCATGCTTCTCCAGATAGCCCCGCGTGGCTTCAAAATAGGTGAAAGTCGATTCCGATTTCACGAAACGGAGTTGCATCAGGCGGCTCGTCGCATCATCAACGTAGACCAGGGCAGTACAGGCAGGCGCACGGTTCTCGAACCAGTGATGGTCGCAACCATCAATCTGGATCAGTTCGCCGCAGCAAGCCCGGCGATAGCGTGGCTGCTGAATTTTTGGCGCACGTTGCTTGCGGGGAATCCAGAGCCCGGTTTTTATCATAAGCCGTCTGAGCGTTTCCTTACCAAGAACAATACCGTGATTTTCAGCGAGCTTTTCCCGCGCCAGTGTGGGGCCAAAATCGGCATAGCGTTCACGGATGATATTCAGGGCCTGATCAGTCAATGATGCGGGAAGCAGGCGATTTCCGGTGCGACCACGACTCTGGTTATTCATGCCCAGTGGCCCGGACTGACGATAACGTTTCAGCAGACGGCTGCAATGGCGCGGCGTGATACCGAGCATTTCGGCTGCCTGACCAGGACGCAGGTTGCGGTCGATGACATCCTGAAGGATTTTGAGGCGGTTGATTTCTTTCACGGTGAACATCCCGGTGTCATGTATAGCCACAGAAAACTCCTCATCAGGAAAAGTGAGTTGTTGACTAGGCATACAGGTCTGAGAACTATAGCCTGGACATTCCTAATGAGCCACAAATAGACATTATCATTGAGCCCCTACAACGTTAGTACGCATAATGTATATTATGTTAAATTAACTAATATGGCTCACGCAGCACATCCACGAACTGGCGCCTTCACTTCAAGCACAGGTTTATCCATTTCCCGCCCCTCTTCGCCCAGCGTTTTGCAGAATGGCCGCGATGATCTTGTTCTGGTTGATCGCGACATGCTAAAAAAGAACTCATCTCATGGTTAGCGACGTGATTACCCTGCAGACATGCTCGCTATTTTTTGAAAGAAGTGATCTGGCAGTCGATAACGGTTCCCGGGAGATAACAAAGCTAACCTCTTCTCTTCTGATAAACATCATCATGATCGTCATCAGTACAGTGCTAAAACTTTCTGTTGCGGAAACTGGAATACATCATCAGATATCTTTTCAGATTACGCAGTGTCAGCAGCGCGATTAGCGTACGTGAACTCATTCTTTTGTTGCGTATGTAGTACAAGGTAAAAAGCTGGTATTTTCTACTCGATGCGTCCAGTTTGGATTTATGCTTCCGATAGAAATCCAGATACCCTGCAAACTTGCGTCCCGAGCACGTTATTCGGGCTTCACCATGGTTGACATACAGCACTTGCGTGAAGTCATCCAGTTTGAAAGGATCACCATACGTTTCGGCCAGTCGGTAGAATGCATCATAATCCTGAGCAGCACTCAACTTCTCATCGAACAAAATTTTTCGCATCCTGTCCGTTAATGTAAACATCTGATTGCCAACGATATTTCTCTTATCAAACAGACTCTTTTTATACGCTGGCTTTGGGTAGTTCTTTAATTCACTTAAAGAGTCATAACCGCTACTGTCGCAAAGGTAATCATTGGCATACAAAAACGCATGGTGCTCAAGCTTATGTCGGCATGCAAGGAAGGAAGAAAGCCGGGTCGGTAACCATTCATCATCATCATCCAGGCCCGTAATCAAATAACCTCTGGCCATTTGTATTGCCTGATTTCTTACAGCACAGGCACCTGAATTAAATTCATTACGAATGTACGTAATCCTTGGATCATTGAGAACAGTAATAAACGTCTGTAACTGTTGAAAGGAAGACGAAAAATCATCAATGATAATCAGTTCCCAGTTCGTATAATCTTGTTTAAGGACCGACTCTATGGCTCGTATTGTCAGCTTTTCACGGTTCCATGTCGGCATATAGACAGTAACAAGTGGCTGAGAAGACTGCGTAGCTACACCGGCGTACTTATCCTCCATAAGCGCACCAGTAAAACTGGCGGCATCGACATTACTTCCCGAAAAGTCCACGCCCGTACAGACCGCACGATCGAAAACAGCCCCTTCTAATCTGCAATGACTGAGGTTTGCTCCCTGGAGGTTTGCTAAAGAGAAATTAGCGCCCCGCAGATCGCTAAACGAAAGGTCACTTCCGGTTAAATTGATATTTTGCAAATTAAGTCTCCGGAGATCCATGAATCGTAGGTCAGTGCCTGATAGATCCGACTGAAAGCGAGAATTTTTTCGAGAATTACTGTGATGTTTCAGTAGCTTTCTTTGCGCTATTTTTCTGTTCATGTGTTAGCTTTACTAAATGTAAGCATATACAACAAACCTGAGGCGCAGTTAATCACTCTTGCTCTTCTCCAGCAATAACACCCATCAATTTTAAGAAATATGCCATAAGTGCTGATGATAAGTGGCTGCTTTAACTCACCCAGCAAATATTCCTGGCGGGGCAGACGAATGGCACGGTTGTATAATCGACTAATAGCCCGGATAAACTTAAAGCTTAACAGTGACCACAGGCTGAGATGATATCCACCCTCTCATCACCCCAGCCGACATATCCGCCCCCTCGCCTCGTCAAGGTGCCTGCGCAACGCCGCAAGACAGGGTTCAAAGCTCGCGGAAAAGCGGTCGCTATCGCAGGCTAGCGAATAAAAACGCTCCGCCAGCTCCAGCGCTTCCCGCCAGGTTTCCCCGCCTATCGCTTCCGGGAGTATCGCCGGTCGCAGCATATTGACGATTTCCCCTCCTGACTTAGGCGCAAATCCCATCGGCAGAACGTCGTAAGCGGGCGCAAGCTGGTATGGCCGACCATGACTGCTGATGAAAGAGAGATTGCCGTGATGCATATCGGTATTGCCAATGAGCATCCCAAAAGCCCAGCGCCGGGCGGCTTCAGCGGCAGCGTCAGGATGAACATGGCCCTGTTTAATCAACTCGTTAACCAGTATGGGCCAGGTCTCTCTTGCCCGGCCAACAAACTCAGCTTCCAGCGCCCGCAGGGAAAACAGACCGATACGGCCCAGCGGGCCTGTGCGATCGAACCGCGGGATCTCCAGAAAGCGCTGCCCGCCAATGTCAAACACCTCGGTTTCAACGCCCAGCACCTTTAACGCCAGATGTTCCGCCAGCAACAGGTCGCGCCAGCGTTCACTTATGGGGTTATCATCCAGCGCCGAGAATTTAACCAGCACATGGCCCCGCTCTGTAAAGGTACAAAATTTTGGCTGTTCGCCACCGGCTGATGACCCCGGCACTTCCCCGGAGCTGACGGCCAACGCCAGCGCCGGAAACGCAGCGTCGCGTGAAACGGGCGTTGGTAATGGCATCTCAAGGAACTGATTTCTTGCCTGCTCCCCTATAAGCAAATTCCCTACCGCATCGTGCCCGTGGTTCAGCAAGGCCCTGATCACTTCCGCATCACTCCACTCTTCTGGATTAGAGGACAAGCCCAGCCCGGCTGAATAGGTTGATGCATACGCCCGCCCGAGGTACCCCTGCGGGCGCATATCAAATAACCACCACGGCAGCCCGTCGCTATGGAGGCAGACGCTGTCCGCCTGCTCCATCACAAATCCGTCCGGATGAACCGGAATGAGCTGGCCGAGTGGCTTTATCTGGCCCTCTTCGCTGATGCGATAGACAGGCGCAGAATGAAAGCCGCGATATGTATCGCGTAACGCATAGTGAATAGATGGTCCCGAACCAATGCGCACAATATCCTCCCCCAGCGCCTTTAAGGCACGGGAGACTGTAGGCTGGCTAATACCAATACTATCAGCCAGTTGCCTCGCATTTACTGGCCCCTGACGTAGCAGCTGGCGTAGTGTATCAGAGCGGTTGTCCATCTTTATGAATCGCTTTATGAATAGGTAGATGAATAGATAATTTACCATCTGCGTTGCGGCATGTCATCTCTGCAAGCGGCTTCTGTTGACTGTCTGTTATCAGAAAAATCGACATGCGCCATGCAAGGAACCAGGCGTAATGACGCGCTGATTTATGATTTGTATGCATAAGTGCAATCGCATTATCCCCTCTAACCCCGGCGAGGGTTTTATCCTAGAATCAGATCTTTACCGCACGGGAGGAACGCGACAGTGCAATATTCACAATTAAGTAATGGCTTAAAGATGCCGATGGTCGGTTTTGGCGTATTTCAGGTCACCGATAAAGAAGAGTGCAAACAGTCTGTATTGAGCGCGATCCGCACCGGCTATCGTCTTATCGATACCGCGGCGGTCTACGGTAATGAGGATGCCGTGGGCGACGCCGTACGGGAAGCGATCGCCGAAGGTCTGTGTACCCGTGACGAACTGTTTATTACCTCGAAACTGTGGGTGCAGGATATGACCAGCTACGCGACGGCGAAAGCCGGGATAGAGGCGTCGCTGGAAAAATCAGGCCTGGAATACTTTGACCTCTATTTACTGCACCAGGCGATGCGTGACTATTTCAGCGCCTGGCGTGCGCTGGAGGAGGCTTACGAGGCCGACAAGCTGAAGGCGATCGGGGTGTCTAATTTCTATGCTCATGTGCTGACGAACTTCTGCGAAACCGTCAGAATTAAGCCGATGGTCAATCAGGTCGAGCTGCATCCCTGGTTCGCCCAGCCTGCTGCGCTGGAAACCATGAAGCACTATAACGTGCAGCCGGAAGCCTGGGCGCCTCTGGGCGGCGGCAGGCATAAGCCTTATGAAAATGAGATGCTTAAGAAAATTGCCGACGCGCATAACAAAACCGTTGCTCAGGTTATCCTGCGCTGGAACGTGCAGCGTGGCGTCACGGTGATTCCAAAATCAACCCACCAGGCGCGTATCGAAGAGAATTTTGCTGTCTGGGATTTTGCGCTGACGGACGCGGAGATGGCGCAAATCGGCTCGCTTGATTTAGGCTACGTGGGCGATGCGGTAAAACATTTTAATCCTGAGTTTGTTCGCGGCTGTCTTGGGAAAACTATCCACGACTAATCCTCTTCCCTGCCCCTGCTTTCGCGCCGTTTGCTGCCCCTTTACGCGAGCGTGCGTAAAGGGGCATGTGTTTTACGGTCGGGTAAAGAGTGCGATGCTACGGCCCGGCAGTTCAAAATCGACCGGTTCGGTGATAACCGTACCGGTTTCAACATTGCTGGCCGTGATCAGCTCCAGCGCCCAGCCGCCTTCACCAAACTGCGGGATCTGGAACTGAACGCTGCACTCGAACGGGTTGAACAGCATCAGCATATCGTGCCAGATGCCCTCTTCGTGGATCAGATCGGGGCGGCTGATCGCGACGCCGATGGTAGAACCCTCGTCCCACTGCTCCGGCTGCTGATCCCCGCCACCAGCATTGAACCAGCGGATCTCCAGGCCATCGCGCCAGCTCTCGCGACGCAGCAGCGGCTGTTGCGCCCGCAGAGCAATCAGCTGGCGGGTAAATTCCCGCAGCGCCTGCCCTTGCTCTGACTGGCATTCCCCCTCCCAGTCCACCCAGGAGATTTCGCTGTCCTGGCAATAACCGTTGTTATTACCCCCCTGCGTGCGCCCGAACTCATCCCCGGCCAGCAGCATCGGCGTACCGTGGGAGAAAAAGAGCGTCGTCAGGAAGTTGCGCTTCTGCTGTTCGCGAATGGCGATGATATCCGGGTTTTCGGTCGGCCCCTCTTCGCCATAATTATATGACCGGTTATCGTTATGCCCGTCGTTATTATCCTCGCCGTTATCCTCGTTATGTTTCTCGTTATACGAGACCAGATCGTTGAGGGTGAAGCCGTCGTGAGCGGTGATAAAGTTCACGCTGGCCCATGGGCGACGCCCGCGTAAATCATAGAGATCGCCGGAGCCGAGCAGACGGGCGGCAAAATCGGTGGTCACGTTATCGCCCTTCCAGTACTCGCGCACCGTATCGCGGTATTTATCGTTCCACTCGCCCCAGCCCGGCGGGAACCCCCCCACCTGATAGCCACCAGGGCCGATATCCCACGGCTCACCGATAAGCTTCAGCTTAGAGAGAACAGGATCCTGGGTCACGGCGTCGAAAAAGCCGCCGCGCGGATCGAACCCTTTCGGTTCACGTCCGAGAATGGTGCCGAGGTCAAAACGGAAACCGTCGATATGCATCGCTTCCGCCCAGTAGCGCAGGGAGTCCATCACCATCTGCAACACGCGCGGATGGGAGGTGTTGAGCGTGTTACCCGTCCCGGTATCGTTAATATAGTAGCGATGCTGATCGGGCATGGTGCGGTAATAGCTGAAGTTGTCTATTCCCTTAAAGGAGAGCGTCGGGCCGAGTTCATTACCTTCCGCCGTATGGTTATAGACCACATCAAGGATCACTTCGATACCGGCGTCATGATAGGCACGCACCATCTCGCGGAATCCTTTCAGGCCAGCGGGACCATAGTACCGGGAGGCGGGAGCGAAAAAGGCCAGCGAGTTATATCCCCAGAAGTTCTTCAGCCCCCGGTCGAGAAGATGCTGATCGTCCGGGAACCAGTGGACGGGCAGCAGTTCAACGGCGGTAATACCGAGGCTTTTGATGTAATCAACCGACGCCTGATGCCCCATCCCTTCAAAGGTGCCGCGCAGCTCGGGCGGGATCGCCGGATTAAGCTGGGTAAAGCCTTTGACATGGCTCTCATAAACAACCGTGTGCGGCCACGCAATAGCGGGTCGCTGATTGTCATGCCAGTCGTAATTCGGGTCGATTACTTTGCATTTTGGCGTAAAAGGCGCGCTGTCACGTTCATCAAAACTTAAATCTTTCTCCTCATGCAGCAGCTCGTAGCCAAAATGGGCGTCGTTCCACTCGATGTCGCCCACCAGCTCGCGGGCATAGGGATCAATCAGCAGCTTGTTAGGGTTAAAACGGTGACCATTTTCAGGATCGTAAGGGCCATACACCCGATAGCCATAGAGCGCGCCGGGCTTCAGACCGGGCACATAGCCGTGCCAGATTTCATGGGTATATTCCGGCAGTTCCAGACGGGCAATCTCGTGTTGTCCCGTTTCGTCAAACAGGCAGAGCTCTACCCGTTCCGCATGGGCGGAAAAGAGCGCAAAATTCACCCCCTCTCCGTCAAAGTTAGCGCCGAGCTCCTGGTAATTTCCGGGCTTGATTTCGAACGTGTTTTCCTTTGGCATAGACTTTCTCCACATATTATTCGACGGTGAGCAGGATCTTCAGGCATCCTGCTGCGCCTGCCAGTTCAAGCGTTTCATTCAGTTGGGTCTCTTCTGCGCTAAACAGATCGCGCCATGTTCGGCCCGCCAGGCTCTCAGGGAGCGCGACGGTCGTATCTCCCCAGAGCTGGTCATAGCCGGAAGTCAGGCTCTCTGCCGTGATGTCAAAAACCAGGCGCGGAACGGCCACGATCAGCGCCATGTTCTCTTCCACACGGGCATAAACGATAAGGTTATCTTCCCGGTTACCGCTAACCTTCAGCGGCAGCCAGTCGCCATAGCGGAACAGCGTCGGATAGTGCTGGCGCAGGCGTAACAGCGTGGCGGTGACATACTGTTTCACCCTGCCGTTTCGCCAGTGCTGCTCGTCCTGAAAGAGCGTCGGTCCGGCGGTCTGCAGATCCCGGGCAAGGGTGGCAAAATCGGGTTCCCGTCGGTTGTCCGGATCGACCAGACTAAAGTTCAGCCCTTCGCTCCCCTGGTAAATATCAGGTACGCCTGGCGCCGTCAGCTTAATGACCGTCTGGGTAAGACTGTTCATCAGCCCCGCACGCACGAAAGGCTGCAGGTTCTCGTTGAAATCATCCAGAAAGAGCCGGTTATCGGCGGACAGCAGATGGCGGGCATACTTCAGGACTACGCTCTCGTAACTTTCATTACTGTCGATCCAGTCGGTACGCTGCTTGGCCTCGCGCAGCGCCTTCTCGACAAAGCCAAGAAAACGCTCTTCCAGCTCCAGCAGGCCGTCGCGATCGTCGGGGGTTAAGGTCGCCGGCCAGACGCCCGCCAGCGCCTGGTAGAGCATCCAGGTGTCGGCCGCGTCCGGGGCGGTACCGTCATTAAGGAAGCGGACATGGGTCTGATTCACCTGACGCCAGCGGGCAAGCGATTCAGCCCAACGTTCCGGCGCTTCGGTAAGGGTATAGAGGCGCGCCCGGGCATCCTCGCCGCGTTTGGTGTCATGCGTGGAAGTGCCGAGCAGCGCATCGGGCTGGCTGGCAAGACGAATACGCATCTCCTGGTGAAAGCGTGCCAGAGAGAAAGCGCGTGGATTGGGATCTCCCCCCACCTCGTTTAAGGCAAGCCCCATGTTGTGGCGGAAGAAGAGCGTATCCTCTACCGATTTCGCCATCAGCGGCCCGGTAAGCTGCTGGAAGCGCGTCCTGAACAGCCCCGCCTTTTCAAGACTCTCCGCGATCAGTTCGCCGGTCAGAATATGAATGATCAGGTTCAGCGCCGCGGGTTCAGGGGGCGTCTCCTGGGCGTTAACTTTGCCGATAACCCGGTGCAGCAAGGTGATATCCGCCGCGGTCACACCATCCGGCGTACCGTAGGTGCGATAGACAGGAAAGGCGATCAACAGCTCCCGGAGGGCGTGGTGCAGCGCCTCCCTGTCACTCTCCACGCCGTTCTCCCCGGCAAGCTGCTCCGCCAGATTAAGCAGGGTGGTAAATTCGCCCTCGAAATTGCGATCGACCATCAGCCCTTTGGCATCCCGCAGTTCGTTTTGCTTATCTGCCGTGGTGCCGAGCACCTCGTCATGGATGCGCTCCAGGGTGTCGAACCGGTCGTCATCCACCAGTACTTCGGCCAGCGAGGCGATAAATTCATAGCCCGTGGTGCCGGAGATGGGCCACTCTTCCGGGAGCTGTTCCCCCTTCGCGAGGATCTTCTCCACGGTAATGTAGCAGTCCGGCCCGGCAGCCTGGCGCAGCCGTTGCAGATAGCCCAGCGGATCGGCGAGCCCATCAACATGATCGATACGCAGGCCGTCCACCACGCCGCTATGCACCAGCGAGAGGATCAGCCGGTGCGTGGCATCAAATACCGCCTCATCCTCCACCCGCACGCCCACCAGCCCGGTGATCTCAAAGAAACGTCGCCAGGAGAGCTGTTTCGGCGCCTCCCGCCAGGACATCAGCCGCCAGCTTTGCGCCTCGTGCAGTCGGGTCAGGGTATCAACATCGGGATTCGCCAGCAGCGCCTCTTCCTGGCCGGCAACGCTCTCCGGGTTCAGGGGATAGCGCGTCTCATAGTAGTCAAAGACCAGCCCGTCGTCAGGATCCCGGGCGAGCGTGATGGCGCCCTTCTCCAGCTCCGCCTCAAAGGTGTCCCCCAGAAAAGGCAGCGTAAGCGGACGCGACCAGTCGATATCGAAGTAACGCGCGTAAGGGCTTTTCTGCCCGTTCTTGATTACATCCCGCCACCAGCGATTTTCCAGCGAGGTGGACATATGGTTAGGAACAATATCCAGGATCAGCCCGATTCCCGCCTGACGTAGGGCCGCGGACATACGGTCAAACCCTTCCCGGCCGCCTATCGCCGGATCGATTTCGTCGGGGTCGACGACGTCATAGCCGTGCGTGGAGCCCGAGGCCGCCGTAAAGATGGGCGAGGCGTACAGATGGCTGATACCCAATGATTTCATATAGGGCACCAGCGCCGCGGCACGATCGAAGGTCATGCCGTTGCGAAACTGAATACGGTAGGTAGCGGAAGGTATCATGACAATGCTTCTCCATCAGCAAAGCGGACGATAATCGTGTTCGGCGTCAGCGTATCCTGCTGCTCCGGCCAGGCGAAAAGCACCTCGCCGGGCATGGCGGGTAGCGCCTGCGTATCGGTGCCGATATTCAGCGCCAGCGAAAGCGTTCCCGCGGCAAAGCGCCAGCTAACCGCCACCATTCCAGGGGCGGTGTGCAGCACCTGACTCTCCACACGGCTGACCGGGGTCAGCAGCGGCACAATATGACGATGACGCAATTCAATCAGGGTACGTGTAAACCTTAGCCAGGATTTTCCCTCTTCGCTTGCCACCTTTTTCCAGTCCAGCTTCGCGCGGGTAAAGGTGGTCAACGCGTTGGGATCCGGGACAGTTTCATCATGCCCCGCATGACCGGAAAACTCCCGGGCGCGCCCTTCGCGTACCGCTTTCGCCAGCTCGCCATGAAAATCGGTGAAAAAGAGGAAAGGATGCGTCTCGCCATACTCCTCACCCATAAACAGCAGCGGGATATGGGGCGACAGGAGCAGCGCGGCGAGCAGCACGCGCGTTTTTTCCGGTCCGGCGAGGGTAATCAGCCTGTCGCCCTGGGCGCGGTTACCGGTCTGATCGTGATTCTGGATAAAATCGACAAACGCCTGCGGCGGCTGGTCGACGCTGCTCACCCCGCGCGGCTCACCGGTCTGAGGGGAGATCTCTCCCTGATAGGAGAACCCTTCCGCCAGCGCCCGGGCAAAATGTTTCTCCGGCTGGTCAGCGAAATCCTGATAGTAGGCGTGGGTTTCACCGGTTGCCAGCACGTGCGCGGCGTTATGAAAGTCGTCGTTCCACTCGGCGGTAAAAAGCGGCGTGTTACCCGCTTCGTCGCGTGGATGAAGGAAGATGACGTTACGGCTGTCCTCGGTGGTGAGATGAATATGCCGGTCGGGGATCGCGGTACGAATACGCTCCGCGATATCCTCCAGCAGCGGCTTTTCGGCGCTGTCCTCGATCCAGTCGATGGCGTCAAAGCGCAGTCCGTCGAGCCGGTATTCGGTCAGCCAGAAGAGCGGCGCGTCGATAATATACTGCCGGACGGCCGCATTCTCGTAGGCGATGCCGTGTCCCCAGGGGGTCATGCGATCCTTATGGAAGAAATCTGGCGAGAGCAATGGAAGGTAGTTACCTTCCGGGCCGAAGTGGTTCAGTACGATATCCAGCACCACGGAGAGCCCCAGACCGTGAGCGGCATCGATAAAGGCGTGGAAATCTTCCGGCGTACCATAGGCGGAGTGCGGAGCGTAGAGCAGTACGCCATCATAGCCCCAGCCACGCGAGCCGCCAAACTGGGAGACGGGCATAACCTCTATCTGGGTTATCCCCAGCTCCACCAGGTAGGGCAGTTTTTCAATCGCCGCCCGGAAGGTTCCCTCCTCGGTAAAGGTACCGATATGCAGTTCATAAATAACCGTCTCTTCCCAGGGGCGTCCTTTCCAGTCGTTATTTTCATGGTGATAACGACCAGGGTCGATTGTCAGGGAGGGACCGTTCACCTCGCCCTTTTGCGCCCGGGAGCCTGGATCGGGAATACGCATCCCGTCAGCCAGCTCATACTGATATTCGGTGCCGTGAGGTACATCCGGCACCGTAATCTGATACCAGCCATCCTCCGCCTGCTCCATTGGAAGCGCTTTATCACCGAGACGTAACGTGACCGACTGCTGTCCGGTCGCCCAGAGACGAAAGCGGACGCTGTTATCAGAAAGGTATTCCGCACCCCAGTGCTTATGAAAGATTCTGGATTCCATTCATTGCCCTCATCTGTCGTAAAGTTAATGCGATACGAAAAATAGCTTAGACCAGCCTGCAAGGAATGATGTGACACTGTCACGTTTATTCGTTGTCGGCTATGGCTTTGGCCGCGCTGATCAGCGCCAGATGGCTTAGCCCCTGGGGCATATTTCCCCGCCACTCGCCGGTTCGGATATCAAACATCTCGTTAAAGGTCTCCACATTCCCGCGGTTGCAGAGCTTATGAAGAATCTCATCCATGCTCTCGCGGGCCAGCGCGACTTCCCCCAGCGAGGCCCAGGCTTCCACTAGCCAGAAAGAGCAGGCGACAAACGTGCTCTCTTCTTTCTCCACGCCGCTGTAGCGATAGAGCATGGCACTACCCGCCCCCAGCTCCTGACGGATAGCGTGGCAGGTGGATTTCATTCTGGCGGGGTTAACGCGATTACCATAGCGGGAGACCAGCCCCAGAGAGGCGTCCAGATAGTGATCGTCCCCGGCATAAAAGCGGTAAGCCTGACGGCTCTCCGACCAGCAGTGCTCCTCTATCCAGTCGCGGATGCGGTCCCGCTCCCGTACCCAGCGCCCTTTCCATGTGGGCTCGATATGCTTGTCCTCCGCCAGCACGATGGCGCAATCCAGCGCCAGCCAGCAGCACATTTTGGAGTGGGTATAGTGCCGCTCTTCCGGTAGCTCCCAGATGCCGGAGTCCTTCATTCGCCAGCGGTCGGCACACTGGTTAGCCAGCTGGCCCAGCAGCCGGGAGGTATTAAGGTCAAGAATATGACCCGCCTCGATAAACAGCTTCGCCACCCCCAGCATATCGCCATACATGCTGAGCTGGCGCTGGTCCCGGGCGTTATTGCCGATGCGTACCGGGCGCGACCCTTTGTAGCCCTCCAGTTCGGGATAGCGTTCCCGCGGCACCAGCTCTCCGTCCAGGGTGTAACAGGTGCGCATCTCGGTACCATGCTTCATGATAGTTTGCGACAGCCATGAGAAAGCCGCTTTACACTCCTCCAGCACCCCCAGGATCGTAAAGGATTTGATGATAAGGCAGGCATCGCGCACCCAGGCGTAGCGGTAGTCATAGTTTTTCGCACCGCCAATGCCTTCCGGCAGCGAGGTGGTCGCCGCCGCGGCCAGGGCGCCGGTCGGGGAGTACCAGAGAAACTTCAGCGCCAGGGCGGAGCGCACCACATGTTTTTTATAGCAGCCTTCCCACGTCAGCCCGTCCGCCCATTCGGTCCAGGCCTTGTGACTGGTTTCGATGCGCCTGTCAATCGCGGTGATATCGGGTACCGCCAGCGGCTCGTTTTTGGTGATGACCAGTCCCACCACCGCCTGCTCCCCCGCCTGCAGCACCATCTCCGCCTCGATCTTTTCATCACAGGCATGACTGATTGTGACGTTGTCACTGTGGAGCAGTATCGCCATCAAATCGCCGATATGGTAAACGCCCCCCTGCTCTGTTTCTGAACGCCAGGGGGAGAGCGTTTCACCCACCGTCCCGAAAAGGAGATCCAGCCTGACGCTGACCTCTCCCTCTGTGCATTCGACGCGTCTTGCCAGCTCGCTCCAGGGCAACCGGCCCGCCAGCGTACTGTTGATCGACTCGGTTATTCGCACCGTGCCGCGCGCGGTTTCAAAACAGGTTTCCAGCACATTACTCGCGTCCCGGTAGGCGCGACTCACGGTATAGGGCTCCGTGGGGGTTAAAGCGAAATAGCCGCCTGTCCGGGTATCGAGCAGGCGGTCAAAGAGCGGCGGAGAGTCAAGGTTCGGGGCGCACCACCAGTCAATCGCCCCGTCCGGCGCAATCAGCGCCACGGAGCGTCCTTCTCCGATTGCGGCGTACTCTCCCAGCCCCATAAATCCTTTTACCCGTTCGGGCGTATGAACAACGGCGTTTTTCATGGATTTATCCTTGCTGGTTAATAACCTCTCTTCCTGCGGGGCGTCAGAGCGTGCCGTTACCGCCGTCTGAACACCAGACCTGACCCGTGGTATAACTGCTGCTCTGCATGGAGGCGAGCGTGACGTAGAGCGAGGCGATCTCCGCCGGCTGGCCGGGGCGCCCCAGCGGCGTCTGCGCGCCAAGCGAAGTTATCTTCTCCTGCGGCTGTCCGCCGGAGATCTGCAGCGGCGTCCAGTACGGCCCCGGCGCGACGGCGTTGACGCGGATCCCCTTGCTGCCAAGCTGTTTGGCCAGCGATTTGGTGAAGGCGACAATGGCAGCTTTGGTCTGGGCGTAGTCGAGGACGATGGCGTCAGGATCGAACGCCTGCACCGACGAGGTGTTGATAATCGCGCCGCCTTCAGGCAGATGCGGTACCGCCGCGCGGGTGATCCAGAACATCGCGTAGACGTTAGTTTTGAAGGTGGCGTCAAAATCCGCGGTGGTGAGATCGAGAATGGAGTTACAGTACTGCTGACGTCCGGCGTTATTGACCAGAATATCCAGCCCGCCCAGCTCCGCCACCGCGCGCTCCACCAGCGTATCGCAGAACGACTCCACACGAATATCGCCTGGAATGGCGCAGCCTTTACGTCCTTCCGCCTTAATCAGACGGATGACTTCTACCGCGTCCTCCTCCTCTTCGGGGAGGTAGTTGATCGCCACGTCGGCCCCTTCCCGGGCAAAGGCGATCGCGACGGCGCGTCCTATCCCGGAATCGCCGCCGGTAATCAGCGCTTTTTTACCGATCAGCCGGCCGGTCCCCTGATAGGAGGTTTCGCCATGATCCGGCAGCGGTTTCATTTTGCTGGCAAGGCCAGGAAAAGGCTGGAGCTGTTCGGAAAAGGGAGGAAAAACAAACGAACGTTGGGTGATTTCTTGCGTCATGGCGGCTCCTTGCGATGGGTAAGTGAACATTAAGCATGGCACAAATGTGATGAATATCTCGTTTGTCCAAAAATAAAGCCTGCCGTGGTCGTCGCTTGCCACCTGGCCGCCTCGCGCCCTATTATTCTTCACGGATACTTTTACTAATGGACGATATATGACAGCTCACACCTCCAGGGACCCTTTGCACGGCGTAACGCTTGAGATGCAGGTCAATGCCCTGGTTGCCCACTTCGGATGGAATCAGCTGGGCAAACGCATCACCATCAACTGCTTCAATAACGATCCCAGCGTCAAATCGAGCCTGAAGTTTCTGCGCCGGACCCCGTGGGCGCGCGCGCAGGTAGAGGCGCTTTATCTGGAGATGCTGCAAGACCAGGCGGAGCCGGCGCCCGCGTCGCCCTGGTCCACCCACCGCCAGCAGAAGGGGTAGCCGCCCGATGAGATCTTTTACTCGCTCCGGCGCGCTGGTAGCCTGCGCGCTGTTACTCGCCAGCTGCGCCTCAAAGCCGCCAAAATCGCTGGTCACCCCCCTGCCGCCGGTGGCCAGAGAGCCGCAGCCCACTCAGCCTCAGCATCCCGGGGAGCCAATGCGCGGCATCTGGCTGGCCACCGTATCCCGGCTCGACTGGCCGCCCCTGGCCTCGGTTAACGGAGTGGATAGCGCAACCCGCATCGCCATGCAGAAAAAGGCGCTGACCGATAAGCTCGACAAACTCCGCCGTCTGGGGATTAACACGGTTTTCTTCCAGGTCAAACCGGACGGCACGGCGCTCTGGCCTTCGCGCATTTTACCGTGGTCCGATACGCTCACCGGCACCATCGGCCAGGACCCTGGCTATGATCCGCTGCAGTTTATGCTGGATGAGGCCCACCGGCGCGGCATGCAGGTTCATGCCTGGTTTAACCCCTATCGGGTCTCCACCAATATCAAACCCTCTACCGTGGCGGAGCTGAACCGGACGGTTTCTCTCAATCCGGCCAGCGTCTTTGTGTTGCACCGGGAGTGGGTCCGTACCGCCGGGGACCGCTATGTACTTGACCCCGGTATTCCGGAGGTGCGCGACTGGATCACCAGCATCGTGGCGGAAGTGGTTTCCCGTTACCCGGTAGACGGGGTGCAGTTTGACGACTATTTCTATACCGAGACGCCCGGCTCGCGCCTACAGGATGAGCAGACCTTCCGCCGTTACGGGCAGGGCTTTGCCTCCAAAGCGGACTGGCGTCGGCACAATACGCAGCTGCTGATCGAGAATGTCTCCCGCACCATCAAACAGATCAACCCGAACGTGGCGTTTGGCGTCAGCCCCGCCGGGGTGTGGCGTAACCGCTCTCACGATCCGGCGGGTTCGCAGACCTCAGGCGCCGCCGCTTACGACGAATCGTTTGCCGATACCCGCCTGTGGGTGCAGAAAGGCTACCTTGATTACATTGCGCCGCAAATTTACTGGCCCTTTACGCGCAAGGCTGCCCGCTATGATGTGCTGGCCCGCTGGTGGGCCGACGTGGTGAAATCGACGCATACCCGTCTCTATATCGGGGTCGCGCTCTATAAGGTCGGCGAACCGTCGCGTATTGAGCCGGAATGGATGGTCAACGGCGGGGTGCCGGAGCTGAAGAAACAGTTGGATCTGAACGAGTCGGTGCCGCATATCGACGGCACTATTCTCTTCAGGGAAGATTATCTCAATAAACCGCAGGCTCAGCAGGCGGTGAACTACCTGCAACGCCGCTGGGGAAGTTAAGCGGAAAGCGCGGGAGCATGGATGGCGACGGCGTAACCCTGCCGTCGCCAGTGTTCAAGCCGCTGCGCCTGGTCAGGTGAAAGGGGTTTACCGGTCCAGACGATAATCTGCTGTCCCGGGAAAAACTCCGGGTGCAGTTCTTCGAGAGGTTCAGCCAGCACGTCAACGCGCCAGCCCGTATGGGAAAGACGCCACGCCTCCAGCCACAGGCTGGTGCGATCGTCAATTCCCCAGCCAATCAGCAGCGCATCTTTACCCGCTTTACGGCGCACCTCGCCTAAATGGATCACCGCCTGTTCAATCAACGCGCCATCAAGCAGGCTAAGCATCACGCGGGCGGTATTGAGATCCAGACTCAGGCGTTCACGTACTGGCTGATAAACATGATCGATTAATGCATCAACCGGATGTTCCCGCCCCAGCAGGGCAAGGCGGGTACGCAGTCTGGCCGGGCTGACCTGCCGCAGGGTTGACATCATCTCTTCCTGCAGCGCTGTCCAGTCCCCCGCTGCGGGGATTTTACCCTTGTCCAGCAACGCTTTGACCTTTCCCACCGGCACGCCGCTTTCGATCCAGCGCTTAATTTCCTGGATGCGCAGAATATCATCCTCGTCAAACTGCCGGTGCCCCCCCTCACTACGCTGGGGTTTCAGCAAACCATACCGCCGCTGCCATGCGCGCAGCGTGACGGGATTAATTCCACATCGCTCTGCCACATCGCCGATGCTGTAAAAGGTCATTGATATCCTCGTGCTCACAACGGGTACTCAACTGTTACGCTAACCCATCCTGAAAGCCTGTACAACCTTTGAATGTTGTACAATTGTGAAACGTTTGATATCAGTTTTCCAAAATAGCGACAATAAATCAACCCCTTCCCTGCTGTACAACCTCTGCGTCAGGCGGATTACAGCTCCTCTCGCTTTTCCGGCCAGGCGACCGCCGGAATGGCGCCAAAGCCTGGAGGCGCAAAGAGATAGCCCTGAAATTGCGAAATACCCGCCGCTTCCAGCCACATCCACTCTTCCGGCTTTTCAACGCCAACCGCGGAGATCAAGATTTCCAGAGTTGTACAACATTGAATGATCGCCTGGATAATCGCCTGCCTTGGGCCGCTTTTATGCACGTCGGAGATCAGCTCCCGATTGATTTTGATTCGGTCCGGCTGGAACTGTGCCAGCAGCAGCAGCCCGGCGAACCCCGCCCCGAAGTGATCGATAGCGATACCAATCCCGGATGCCTTAAGCTGCCTGGCCGCACCGGTAAACTCATCCAGACGCGAGATAACCTCACTCTCGGTAAATTCGATGACGACCTGCTCAGGAACAAAGCCGTTATCCGCGATAGCCTGCAACAGAAAATCGACCGCATCAGGAACTTTCACCAGCGTCATCGGCAGCAGATTGATCGACAGACTCTGCTCGCGCAGCCCCAGTTTCGCCGCCATCGCCAGGGCAACTTTTTTACTCTGCAGGTCAGCCTGGTAAATGTCGTCGCCGCTGAGTCCGGCAAAGTAATGTTCCGGCGAATGGCCACCCGGGGAGCGGAGCAGCGCCTCGCAGGAGATAATCTCCTGCGCCAGCGGGTCAATAATGGGCTGGAAGGCGAAGTGGCAGTCGGCAGTTTCATCGGGGTGTAAAGGAGGCTCCGACGGCGTATCGGCGTCCGGAACAAAGCTCCAGCTATCTGCAGGAGGAATTTCAAAGTAGTTCTCCTTCTCCCGCTCCTCCACAAACGTGCGAAAAAATTGCAGCGCGCGGTCGTTGTAGAGCAGCTGGTATTTAGTGGTCCCCTTATCCAGCACGGTTTGCAGCACCTCCTCCCTGTCGTGTTCGCGTAAATCGAACAGCTCCATGCCGGTTCTGCCAAAACGGCGCGCGGGCGCGTAATCGCGCAGCAGCTCCACGACGTTGTAGTGACGGCGATCCTCGCAAATATGTTCGTATATCGCCCTGACCTTCTGCTCCGGGCCCTCAAGCAACTGGAAAAAGTGTTTGCCGTTAAACAGCAAAATTCCCGTTACGTCAGCGCGACTGTTGATCTCATTTGCTTTAGCGACCATAGCTTCCAGTTCCTGCGACGGAACGTTGTCAAGAATATGGCTACGGTAAATGATGGTGGTAAGCATATGGGGTCCGAAAGGATATAAGTGAAACGTCACACTATCAGAGACAGGGCAAAGCGTCGCCTTGTTTCTAAAAGGTTAAATCATGTCTGAACGTGCAACTATTTACGCTATGCATAGTAAATATTTAACAAAGTTAGCGAATTGTTATAGCTGATTAACCATTAAGTTATTGAATTAAATGGATAACACTAAAAATTTCAAAATTTATTTGTTAAATTGTACAGTTTTTGTGTACAGTATTTTCAAGCTTGTATAACGTTTTCGCTTATACATAATTAACTTTTACAGGAGCCCCCATGCGCCAGAACAGTTATCTACCGGATGCAGCGAGTGCCATTACCCGCTATTTTAATAAAGCGGCCTTACCCACTCAGCAGGAGACGCTTGGCCAGATTGTGGTGGAAATTCTGCGTGAGGGCAAAATTCTGAATCGTAAGTCACTCTGTACCAAGCTGCTGTCCCGTCTTGAAATGGTGAGTGATAAAGAGGAAGAGACCCACTACCACACGTTGATTGGTCTGCTGTTTGACCGTTGAGATCCTGGCCAGCTACTGAATACCCTTTACGTAGTCAGTTCCGGTGCGTTGCCTTACAAAGAGGTAACTGTTTCGACACCGTACCCGAACTGACTGTATGCCGCGTTTTGCACAGCAGAGTGAGGCAATCAGAGATGCAGTTATGAAGAGAAGTGAACTAGAGCAACTGACCGACGAGCTGATTGGAGAAGCGGTCTTATCTCTTTTAAAAGAGAAAGGTCCGATCAGCATTAAGACACTTATCGCGCGGTTGAGGGTGATGAAAACCCATGAGCAGGATGAAGAGCGGCGCGAAGCGTTGCAGTGCGTGATTACGGAGATCGCCAGCAGCGACGTCGGTTCGTTGAGAAACAACAAGGAAGAGGAAAGAAACGAGCGTGAAAGGAACAGACGCAGCAGTAATGATAACGTTTACCCGTTGTTTGGCGTCAGCCAGCAAGGTACCGACAGCAAAAAACATTAACGCTAACCATCAACTTTACATTTTAACCGGTGTGACATCATGAGCCAGGCTACGCTATCGAAACCCGATCTCTTTGCAGATTTACCCGACCCGGCCCTTTCTAATTATCTTCGTAACGCCGGAGAGCTGCTGGCCGACGAGTCTGCCCTGCTTAAAGCAGTGACTGGCGAAATCCTCGCCGCGCAAGGCCATTTGACCCACAAAGCGATCATTCTGCGCCTGATCCAGGAGCTGGAGTGCACCCGCGACGTGGTTAAAGCTGATGTGATTCGCAAAGCGCTGGAGATTATTGTCGACCATACCATGGACGATCTTTAATTCTGGCCGCTGGCGGTTACCCGCCGCCAGCCCCCCTTCCTTTTTCTCCTCCTGTGCTACCCTTTCTTTTCCCTCTCTCTGACAGGATGATTCATGCTGATAAGAAAAGGCACTGCTGCAGATCTTCTCCCGCTGGAAAAATGCGATTTCTCCTTTAATGTTAACCATATCGCCCGCGGCCCGTTTATCGACAGCGAATTGCGCATCGAGTCGCTCTCCGAACCCTTTATCAAAACCTATGAACTCGATCTCCAGACCCTGGAGGATCACTGCGTTAAGCCGGACGCCCTTTTCCTGCTGGCCGAAACCGGGGAGCGCGACATCGCCGGGTTTATCACCGCCTCGCTGCACAACAGCCATATTGTCTCTATTGACTATCTTGCAACCGACAGCGCCCTGCGCAGGCATGGCGCCGCCCGCAAGCTCATGAGCGCCGTTCACCGCTGGGCAGAGGAGAAAAAGGCCGCCGGGCTGCGTCTGGAGACACAAAACGTCAACGTTCCCGCCTGTCTCTTCTATCGTCAGTACGGCTTTGAGCTGGCCGGCTACGATCGCTATCTCTACGATGCCCTGCCGCAACCGGAAAAAGATGAAGTGGCGCTCTTCTGGTACTACCGCATGAACAATTAACGCGCTTTCCGCCGGATATATCTGACATTGCCCCCGCTTTCTGTAGTGCTTTCTATACTGTTAGCCGGAGGTAATTGATGAAAAAGATGATTCGCGCGTTATTCGCCAGTCCCGATGCCCTGCTACAGGTTATGAGCCACAGTGAAATCCAGGATGCCATCGACGATGGCGAGCGCATTGTAATTGATGCCGACGGCAACCCCTCGGTGAACATCCATTGCAAACATGTACAGGATGATTTCCGTCGCCATGTCGATGCGCTGAAGAGGGCCTGAGATGGGAACGGCAATCTTTATGGTCCTGATGGTCTGCGGCTACTGGTACACCAGCCACGACCTTTCCACCCGCTTTAAATTCAAACGCAGCTTCGGCTGGGATGTCTATTTTCTCGTGGCGCTCTACGGCTGCGTCTTTGTGTTGCAGGGGATCCTGGCCACCGCGCTGCTCTGGATTGTGCTTTTTGTTATATCCGCGGCGTTAAACGCCTTTCCTGAACTTTCCGGGGCAGATCATTACCACTATCAGATGAGCTTTATGAACTGGACCTTTCTTGGCATCCAGGCTCCGGTGGTTATTATGCTGGCCTTCGCCGTGCTCTTCTGTCTTTGGCGCTCCAACTGGGCGCGGAGCGCGCGGCTGGATATCAACGGGCGACGGGAGCTCTATAAGCATCTGTCGCGGGCTAACGGCGTGGAGGGGTTACTTTATCAGTGCATGGAGAAAGGCGACCTCGCCTGGGTCACCCTTAAATCACAGCGCATCTACATTGGAATGGTCCACACCGCCACCTTCGACGGCGGCGAAGCGAACAATATCGTTATCGTGCCGATGCTGAGCGGCTATCGCGATAAAAAAACGCTGGATCTGCATATCGAGCATAACTACAGCGCCTGGTATGACGCGAAAGGGATCGATCTGATCTCGGAGCCGCAGTCGGCGCTCGATTTTCGTAAGGTCATTCTCCTCTCCCAGGTCGAAAGTCTCTCCCTCTTCGATCCGGCACAGGTAATCGCCATGGGTATTCACCGCTCGCAGGAGGCGGAGTAGCCTCCCTTCGTTCGCCCGGCGGGCGAGCGGGTGAAGTGGAAACTGAATCTGGACACCTGAACAGAGTTGATATGCTCACCTCAAAAAAACTCAGGTGCTCCAATGAAAAAAAGAAATTTTGGTAGTTTATCGGTACTGAACACCGGCACTACAGCTTCAGGATGTGCTCCGGGAATGGATGTCATTCCCGATAAGGTCAGTGGCGCGATGGCGTAAGTCTGCTGTCGAAGCGGAACGGAATGGTCTGCGCTTTCTGGATGATGCTGAAGAAGTCCGGGTGCTCCGGGTTCAGGAGGAAATTATACTCGACGGGTGACAGGGCGCTGGGTACGCGTAACGCAACGGAACCAGCTGAAAAGCACCAGGCATCACCATATGCAGCCAGTTCCGGGGGAGCGTCTTCATCAGCCCAATTATCCGGCAGTTCATCCATACTGGCGGTCTGAATCTGCTCATCTGGAACATCGATACGCAGCAGCGTGAAAGAATCCAGAATATGTGCAGCATGCAGATGCACGAGCGTCTCCAGCATTGTCAGTGAGGCCGTTTCTGAGACATAAACCATCGAGACGCCCGGGCTGTTCCAGCGGCCTCCGGCCTGCCGGGCGCCAAATCCTGTCCAGGCTGTGGAAAGGTATTTGGTTTTGGTCAGCCGGTAGAGGATCACGAGTAAACCCCATGTTCAAGACGCGTGATCAGCTTCATGACCTCATATGCACCGGTTTCGGATGCCATGAGCTCCGCAGGCACTTTCCAGCTGAGCGCCCTGTTCGGCTCATTCAGCCATTTCTGGGCCTCGTCCTTGTTACCTTCAAAGAGGTCTACCGCCCGGTCGATGACGCGAATGACGCGCACCAGCCGTTCGCTCTGCTCGGCAGTAAAACGTGCTTTCCGGCTGCGGCTGAATGTCGTGGAGGGGATACCGGACATCTTCCGCAGGTCGTTTTGGGTTATTTTTGCCCAGTCGATAATGACATCTGCAACGTTGCCATCGAGACCTTCGTGAATCTGGCCCAGCAACGCCACACCATCGGAACTATTTAACCCGGCAACCTGCCATAAGCGCGGCGGCCGGGCTTGGGTTGACGACAAGCTAAAAGTTTTCATAACTGACCTCCCATTTGGTGTTTTAATTATACCCAAATGGTTATAAAACGGCAAATAAACCCCTTGTGCCGCAAGCGGGCTGTTTGGATATCGAAATACACAGCAGGTATAATCTCACCATTGAAAGTACGGGTAATCTCGATCAATAGCAAAAGCCACACATCCCAATATGGACATAATAACTGCCGCAACATCCACTTTTATCTCAATTTTCAGATCGATAAAGACAGGACTGCCATTAACCACACTTAATTTCTGAAAATGCCCTTTATCACTACCACCCCTTTGGATAGCACAGCCAGGCATCTATCATACGGGTTTCGCTGACAGCCGCTGCTTATATACCGGTTTCCGGAAAAAAAGACGGAGTGAGCACTGTTCACATGCTTTTACCCACCGGCCAGAGAGTCGATCACCTCTGTTCAGGTAGTCAAATTCATTATTCCACTTCAGGGCAAGGCTGGTATGAAGGCATACCAGGAAAGTTTTAAAGAGGGGAAAATAAAACCGGGCAGCTATGCTGCCCGGCGGGAGAGTTAGTTCAGCGTATAATCCAGCGTGATTTCAGCGTTAAGCAGCTGCGAAACTGGGCAGCCCGCTTTGGCTTTCTGAATAACACCGTCAAACTGCTGCGGATCGATGCCCGGGACGGTCACTTTGCTCTGCAGAGCGACTTTAGTGATGGCAAAACCTCCCTCTTTTTTATCCAGCGACACGTCAGCAGTGGTGTCGATGGAATCGGCGGTATACCCCGCTTCGCCGAGCATGAGGGATAGCGCCATAGAGAAGCAGGCCGCATGTGCAGCGCCAATCAGCTCCTCGGGATTGGTCCCCTTTTCACCCTCAAAACGGGTATTAAAGCCGTAGGGTTGCTGGTTCAGCACACCACTTTCTGTCGAAACCGTACCTTTGCCCTTTTTGATATCACCTGACCAGTGTGCAGAACCGTGTTTATGAATTGTCATTGTTGCTCTCCTTTTGGCTTGCAAAGGGATAAGTATAGAACGTTCGACACATTCTGCAGGGGAAGCAGGAGAACTCTTAAAAGACCCGACGCGAGGAGCGGCTGCTATAGTTGCCTTAAAACAGAGGAGAAAAAGATGACTTCACCGGTACGCGGAATAGACCATATTGGCATTACGGTGCCTGATATCGAGCAGGCAACCTATTTTTTTGAAAATGCACTGGGGGCAAAAGTGCTTTACCGGTCAGCAGAAAAGGGAGATGGAAATATCGATAATAAATCCCAGAGAGAGACGCTACGTTTATATCCGGGGACAGAAATAACCGCTATTCGGATGCTGATATTACCCCGCGGACCGGGAATAGAATTATTTGAAATGCACGCTCCAGAACAGCAACAGGCCGCCCGCGCCAGCGATTTTGGCTTACAGCATTTCGCGGTCTATGTGGATGATTTCGCGGAAACTATCTCCCGCTTCACCGCCGCTGGTGGAGAGATGTTTACTGAACCTAAGCCTTTATCCTTTCCCGCTGAACGCGGCGAAGGCAATGCGTTTTGTTACGGTAAAACCCCCTGGGGCAGCGTAGTGGAATTGATATCCTGGCCCTCGCCCATGCCCTATGAAAAATATTCTTCAGCGCGTCGCTGGAAGCCGTAATTAATTAATACAGGATATATCCTCGTGAATATTTTGTTTCCAGGACGAATCTGAGCCACAGCGGCAAGAATATTTGCCATTCTGAATGTGAATTAAGTTTTGCGAGCCGTACCATTAAACAGATAACGACACGGAGGCACCATGTTTACTTATTACTCAGCAAATACTTCATCTGCACAGCCGGAACTGGTCAACGCCATTGCGCAGGGTCTGCGCGCCGAAATGGGGGCGGTCACTGAAGATGACATTTTAATGGAGCTGACCAAATGGGTCGAAGCGTCCGACAATGACATCCTCAGTGATATTTACCAGCAGACGATCAACTACGTCGTTAGCGGCCAACACGCCCCGCTCTGAAAACCTGCTATGCTGGATCTGCAACCTAAGGGGTTACATTTCGTTCGCTACAGCGAACCTGTCCTTAAAACTATCAACAGGATTGAGGAGTAAGCATGAAATCGAACCGTCAGGCACGCCACATTCTTGGGCTGAACTACAAACTCTCTAACCACAAAAAAGTGGTAATTGAAGAGAACAATGAGACCGTCGTTAACAACGGTAGCGGCAGAAAACGCCACTCAGAGAAGTAAGCCAGGCCTTTAACAGCCAGCAGACACCATCGGTCACCCCGATGGTGTTTTTGTTTTCAGGGGCGGAAATTCCGCCCCGGCTCCTTTATACTACCCGCCGACCGCAGCCCTGATGACCAACACCGCGACAAGAAATGGCACGACCAGGGACGTATATTCAAACAGCGAGTGAGAAATATGGACAACAAAGCCACAAAACATCGTTCCCTCTACATTCCCTATGCAGGCCCGGTGTTGCTGGAGTTTCCCCTGCTGAACAAAGGCAGCGCCTTCAGCATGGAGGAGCGCAGCAGCTTTAACCTCCTCGGCCTGCTGCCAGAGGTCGTGGAAACCATCGAAGAGCAGGCAGAGCGCGCCTGGATCCAGTATCAAGGCTTCAAAACCGAAATCGATAAACATATCTACCTGCGCAACATTCAGGACACCAACGAAACGCTTTTCTACCGCCTGGTTCAGAACCACCTCGATGAGATGATGCCAGTGATCTACACCCCGACGGTGGGAGCGGCCTGCGAACGTTTCTCTGAAATTTACCGCCGCTCCCGCGGAGTCTTTATCTCCTGGCCGAACCGGCACAACATGGACGATATCCTGCAGAACGTGCCGAACCACAATATTAAAGTAATCGTGGTCACCGACGGCGAACGTATTCTGGGGCTGGGCGATCAGGGGATCGGCGGGATGGGGATCCCGATCGGTAAGCTCTCGCTCTATACCGCCTGCGGCGGTATCAGCCCGGCCTATACCCTGCCGGTGGTGCTGGATGTGGGCACCAACAACCAGCAGTTGCTTAACGACCCGCTCTATATGGGCTGGCGCCATTCGCGTATCACCGATGACGAGTACTATCAGTTTGTGGATGACTTTATCCAGGCGGTCAAACAGCGCTGGCCGAACGTGCTGCTGCAGTTTGAAGATTTCGCCCAGAAAAACGCCATGCCGCTGCTTAACCGCTACCGGGATGAGATCTGTTCTTTCAATGACGATATTCAGGGTACGGCGGCGGTCACCGTCGGCACGCTGATCGCTGCCAGCCGTGCGGCGGGCAGCCAGCTCAGCGAGCAAAAAATCGTTTTCCTCGGGGCGGGCTCCGCCGGTTGCGGTATCGCCGAGCAGATCATCGCCCAGACCCAGCGCGAGGGGTTAAGCGAAGAGCTGGCGCGCTCCCGTGTCTTTATGGTGGATCGCTTCGGCCTCTTAACCGACGGGATGCCAAATCTGCTGCCGTTCCAGACGAAGCTGGTACAGAAGCGCGATAACCTCCGCAGCTGGGATACCGATAACGAGGTGCTCTCCCTGCTCGACGTGGTGCGCAACGTCAAGCCCGATATCCTGATCGGCGTCTCCGGCCAGACGGGACTGTTCACGGAAGAGATCATCCGGGAGATGCACAAGCACTGCCCGCGTCCGATCGTGATGCCGCTCTCTAACCCGACCTCCCGCGTTGAGGCGACGCCGCAGGACATTATCGCCTGGACCGAAGGCAACGCGCTGGTCGCCACCGGCAGCCCGTTCGCGCCGGTGGTCTGGAAGGATACGACCTACCCCATCGCCCAGTGCAATAACTCCTATATCTTCCCGGGGATCGGTCTGGGGGTGATCGCCTCCGGCGCGTCGCGCATCACCGACGAGATGCTGATGTCCGCGAGCGAAACGCTGGCCAAGCACTCGCCGCTGGTCAATAACGGCGAGGGGCTGGTGCTGCCGGAGCTGAAGGATATTCACACCGTCTCCCGTGCCATCGCCTTTGCTGTCGGCAAAATGGCCCAGCAGCAGGGCGTGGCGGTTAAAACCTCTGCCGATGCGCTGCAGCAGGCCATTGACGAAAACTTCTGGCAACCGGAATACCGCAGCTATCGCCGCACCTCCATCTGATGTCAAACTGCCCTCTCCTTTTTACTGTGAGAGGGCAATTTTACTTGTCCATTCTTTTCTCCCGCGCCCCGCTTTGTTAAGCGAAATTAATCGATACCGCACGCATTTATCGCGCATATCCCCCTCAAAGTATTACCGCATGTTTCATGGCCCTTGCATCCATGTGGCTAAAACATTAATCCTTAGGGGGTAGAGCACTTTTTTTCCTGCTACGCAGAAACTCATCATGCAAAGGAGAAACACATGAAGGCTGCTGTTGTTACTCACGATCATCAGGTAGAAGTGACTGAAAAAACGTTACGCCCGCTGCGTCACGGTGAAGCGTTGCTGAAAATGGAGTGCTGTGGCGTCTGCCACACCGATTTGCACGTTAAAAACGGCGATTTTGGCGATAAAACCGGGGTGACGCTGGGGCATGAAGGGATCGGTGTCGTCACAGAGATTGGGCCGGGCGTTACCTCCCTGAAGCCGGGCGATCGCGCCAGCGTGGCGTGGTTCTTTGAAGGCTGCGGCCACTGCGAATATTGTAACAGCGGCAACGAAACCCTCTGCCGCAACGTGAAGAACGCCGGCTACTCGGTGGATGGCGGCATGGCGGAAGAGTGCATCGTCACCGCCGACTACGCGGTCAAAGTGCCGGACGGCCTCGACTCCGCCGCTGCCAGCAGCATTACCTGTGCGGGGGTCACCACCTATAAAGCGGTGAAAGTCTCGGAGATCAAACCGGGCCAGTGGGTTGCCATCTATGGCCTTGGCGGGCTGGGTAACCTGGCGCTGCAGTATGCGAAAAACGTCTTTAACGCCAAAGTCATCGCGGTTGATGTGAATGACGAGCAGCTGAAGCTGGCCGCCAGCATGGGCGCCGATCTGACGGTTAACTCCCGCAGCGATGACGCGGCGAAGTTTATTCAGGAGAAAACCGGCGGCGCGCATACGGCAGTGGTGACAGCCGTGGCGAAAGCGGCCTTCAACTCCGCCGTTGACGCCGTGCGCGCGGGCGGGCGCGTGGTGGCGGTGGGTCTGCCGCCGGAAGCGATGAGCCTCGATATTCCGCGCCTGGTGCTAGACGGCATTCAGGTAGTCGGCTCCCTGGTGGGCACCCGTCAGGATCTGACCGAAGCGTTCCAGTTTGCCGCCGAGGGCAAAGTGGTGCCGAAAGTGGCGCTGCGTCCTATCGAGGATATCAACGCTATTTTTAAAGAGATGGAACAGGGGCAAATTCGCGGACGTATGGTGATCGACCTGCGCTCCTGATTTAAATCTTTTTCTCCGCCCTCTTCAACCGGAGGGTGTTATCTACGGGGCGCGCTTTCGCCCCGTACTCCTGTATCAGGCTAACGCCGTCTGGGCCCGTTTTGCTTTGGTATGCCCGTAGAACAACAGCGAAGACATCGCGGCGAACGACAGCAGCGCCGCAGGCAGCGTAACGTAGCTCCAGCTAAAGCCCAGCGTAATCATCATCCCGCCGAAGTACGCGCCGATGGCGCTGCCGAGATTAAACGCCATCTGCCCGCCTGCGGCCCCCAGCATTTCCCCGCCCTTCGCATTCTGCAGCAGCAGAATCTGCAATGGCGCTGAAAGGGCAAACAGCCCGGCACAGCAGATAAAGCCCATCGCCAGCGACGCTCCCTGATGCTCGCCAAAGGCAAAGAGCAATAACAGGGACAAGACGATCACCAGATCGGTGGTCGCCGCAATACGCAGCGGGCTGAAGCGCCCGGAAAGCCGCCCGCTGACGATGTTGCCCAGCACCATCCCGAGCCCCATCAGCATCATGATGGCGGTCATAAACCCTTCGGAAAAGCCGGAGACGTTCAGCATAAACGGCTTAACAAAGCTGAACCAGGCAAATACCCCGGCGTTGCCAAACATGGTGGCGGCGAAGATAAGCCACGGCTCGGGCTTTTTCAGGAAATGGAACTGCTCGGCGAGACGGGTCTCGCTTCTGTCAGACAGGGGCGGCACCCAGAGCAGCACCGAGAGGATTACCAGCGCGTCAAAGGCGGCAATCAGGAAAAAGGTGTAGCGCCAGCTGTAAGTATGCCCCAACCAGGTGCCCAGCGGCACGCCGATGAGGTTCGCCACCGTCATGCCGGAGACCATCCCCGCCACCGCCAGGGTGACTTTACCCGGCGGGGCGATTTTCGAGAGGATAATCGCCCCGACGCCAAAAAAAGCGCCGTGCGGAAAGCCTGATATCAGCCGGGCAAGCGCCAGCATCGGATAGGAGGAGGAGAAAGTAAAAAGCGCGTTGCCAGTCACACAGAGCGTGACCAGAAACAGCAGGATATGCTTAAGGGAAAACCTACCGGAGAAGAGCGCCATAATGGGCGCGCCAATCACCACCCCGAAGGCATAGAACGAGATCATGTTTCCGGCGGAGGGGATAGAGATGCCGGTGTCATGCGCCAGCTCGGTCAGAACACCCATGATGCCAAACTCGGCCATCCCGAGCCCGAAGGTGCCCAGCGCCAGCGAGAAAACGGTTTTTTTCATACAGCAAACCTGTTTCAAAGTGGAATGGCAGGCATTATTGATGATTCTGTCAGGGTGAGCCAGCGCAAAGCCTGCGCCTGACACGTTCATCCATTAAAACAGGTTGGGTTGTGAATATGAGAGGAAATAACGGGCGACATTGCGCCGCCCGTGTTGACGTTTACTTCAGGCCCTGCGCGTTTTCCTGCTTCGCTTCCATGCGCTCGACATCCTGATACCAGCGCGGGTGGTGTTTCTTCGCCCAGCGGCGGCTCACCTTCCCTTCGATCATGCCCTTAATCGACCCTTTCACCCAGAAAGCCATATACATATGGATCAGGATGGCGTGGATCAGAATAATGGCCGCCGTCGCGTGGATCAGCAGGCTGTAGCGAATCACCTGGATCGGGAAGTACTGCGCAAAGTAAGGACGCCAGATAATGACGCCGGTCACCAGCAGAACAAAGATCATGCTCATAATCGACCAGAACATCATCTTCTGTCCGGCATTGTACTTGCCCACCCGGGCGACCTTGTGTTCGTTGCCCTTCAGTACTTCGACAATCCCTTTCACCCACGGAATGTCTTGCTTATCCGGAATGTTATGGTGCACGAAGCGCACGAACATAAACATCAGCGCCACGAAAATCAGCACGCCGAAGAACGGGTGCAGGATGCGTCCCATCTGCGGCGTCCCGAAGGTTTCAGTGAGCCATTGCAGAGTCGGGAAGAAGAACGAAATCCCCGACAGCGCCACCAGGAAGAAGCAGATCACCACCGTCCAGTGACAGGCGCGGTCGATGAACTTTGTACGCACGATCATCTTACTCATGATGCTCCTCCTCGTCCTCATCCACCTCTTTGTTGGGACCAATGCCGATATAGTGATAAATCAGCCCGGCGAAGGTGGCGATAAAGCCCGCCGCCGAGAGCGGCTTCAGCACCCCTTTCCACAGGTTGACGGAGGTGTCGATCGCCGGATCTTTCGGCAGATTGTGATACAGCTCCGGCTGGTCGTTGTGGTGCAGCACGTACATCACGTGCGTACCGCCCACCCCCGGCGGGTTGTAGATGCCCGCATTCTGATAGCCTCGCGCTTTGAGCTTGTCCACCCGCTGCTGCGCCACCTCCAGCATCTCTTTCTTGGTGCCAAAGTGAATCGCCCCGGTTGGGCAGGTCTTAACGCAGGCAGGCTCCTGGCCGACGCTGACGCGGTCGACGCAAAGCGTGCATTTGTAGACCCGGTTATCCTCTTTGTTGAGACGCGGGATGTTAAACGGACAGCCTGCGATGCAGTAGCCGCAGCCGATGCAGTTATCCTGCTGAAAATCGACAATACCGTTAGCGTACTGAATAATTGCCCCGGCAGAGGGGCATGCCTTCAGGCAGCCCGGATCTTCGCAGTGCATACAGCCATCTTTACGAATCAGCCACTCCAGCTTGCCGTTCTGCTCGGTTTCGCTAAAACGCATCACCGTCCAGGATTTAGCGCTCAGATCCGCCGGGTTATCGTAAACCCCCACGCAGTGCCCCACCTCATCGCGGATATCGTTCCACTCCGAGCAGGCCACCTGGCAGGCTTTACAGCCCACGCAGGAGGAGACATCGATAAGCTTGGCCACTTCCGCTTTGTAGTCCCGCGCGCGCGGCGCGGGAGTAATCGGGTTGGTGGCGGAGCGTTTAATAATGTCCTGTGTTTCCATTGCCATTTAATCGCCCCTTACGCTTTCTCGATGTTAACTAAAAACGCTTTATATTCCGGCGTCTGCGAGTTGGAGTCGCCGACGTTAGGGGTCAGGGTGTTGGCGATATAGCCCTTCTGCGCCACCCCTTCAAAGCCCCAGTGCAGCGGGATACCGACGGTTTCCACCTGCTGGCCGTGGACGTTCAGCGTCTGCAGACGGCGGGTCACCACCGCCACCGCGCGAATAAAGCCGCGCTTGCTGCTCACCTTCACGCGATCGCCGTTAGCAATCCCTTTCGCCTTCGCCAGCGTTTCGCTTATCTCCACAAACTGTTCCGGCTGGGCGATGGCGTTAAGCCGCGCGTGCTTGGTCCAGGTGTGGAAATGTTCGGTCAGGCGGTAGGTGGTCCCCACGTAAGGGAACTTGTCCTTCTTGCCTAAGCGCAGCACATCGTCCTCGTAGATACGCACCACCGGACTGGAGACCACGTTCGGGTGCAGCGGGTTGGTGCCCAGCGGCGTTTCCATCGGCTCGTAGTGTTCCGGGAAAGGCCCTTCCGCCAGCTTGTCGAGGGCGAAGAGGCGTCCCATCCCTTCCGGCTGCATGATAAACGGCCCGGTTTCGCTGCCCGGCGGGGCGGTATTGAAGTCAGGGATATCGTTACCTGTCCACTTCGCGCCGTTCCACTGGATTAACATCCGCTTCGGATCCCACGGCTTACCGTTGATATCCGCCGAAGCGCGGTTATAGAGCACGCGGCGGTTCAGCGGCCACGCCCACGCCCAGCCGAGCGTATTGCCAAGGCCCGACGGATCGGCGTTGTCGCGGTTCGCCATCTGGTTGCCCTGCTCGGTCCAGCTCCCAGCGTAGATCCAGCAGGCGGAGGAGGTGGTGCCGTCATCGCGCAGCAGCGCAAAGCTGTTCAGCAGCTGGCCCTTCTTCGCCACCAGGTTGCCGTCGGCGTCATAGAGATCCGCCAGCGCGTAGCCGTTGTTCTCTTTCGCCACCTCTTCCGATTCCGGACGATCGGGCTGTTTGTAGCTCCAGCGCATTTTCAGCAGCGGCTCGGCCCCCTTGCCGCCTTCGCTGCGGTACATCTCCCGCAGGCGGTGGTAGATACCGGCCAGGATCTCGCCGTCGTTGAGCGCTTCGCCCGGCGCGTCCTGCCCTTTCCAGTGCCACTGCAGCCAGCGGCCGGAGTTGGAAATAGAGCCATCCTCTTCGGCAAAGCAGGTGGAGGGCAGACGGAACACTTCAGTCTGAATGGATGCCGGATCGACATCGTTCGATTCGCCGTGGTTCTGCCAGAAGGTGGAGGTCTCAGTCACCAGAGGATCGATAACCACCATGTACTTCAGCTTGCTCAGGCTGCGCACTACCTTGTTCTTATCCGGGAAGGAGGCGACCGGGTTAAAGCCCTGGCAGATATAGCCCGTAACCTCGCCCTTATCCATCATGTTGAAATACTTGATGACGTCGTAGGCCTGGTCCCATTTCGGCAGCCAGTCGAAACCCCAGTTGTTCTCTTTTTGCGCCGCGTCGCCATAGAACGCTTTCATCAGGCTGACGGCAAATTTCGGATAGTTACTCCAGTAGTTCACCTGCCCGTCCCGCAGCGCCTTCGGCGTATTAGCGGCAAGCCAGCTTTGCAGATCGCTCTGCTGCTCTGAGGGCAGCGTCAGATAGCCCGGCAGGCTGGTGGAGAGCAGCCCAAGATCGGTCAGCCCCTGGATATTGGAGTGACCGCGCAGGGCGTTGACGCCGCCGCCCGCCATGCCCATGTTGCCCAGCAGCAGCTGGATCATCGCCATGGTGCGGATGTTCTGGGCACCGACGGTGTGCTGGGTCCAGCCGAGCGCATAGAGGAAGGTGGTGGTCCGATCGGCGGCGCTGGTAGAGGCCAGCACGTCGCAGACCCGCAGGAAGTCCGCCTTCGGCGTACCGCAGATATTTTCCACCACGTCCGGCGTATAGCGGGAGACGTGCTGTTTCAGCAGGTTCCAGACGCAGCGCGGATGGCTCAGGGTTTCGTCACGACGGGCGTAGCCATTCTCATCCAGCTGGTAGTGCCAGGAGGATTTATCGTACTGGCGTTTTTCAGCGTCATAGCCGCTGAACAGCCCGTCTTCAAAGGCGAAATCGTCCCGCACCAGCAGGCTGGCGTTGGTGTAGTGTTTTACATATTCCGCGTTGATTTTGTTGTTTTCGATCAGGTAAAGCAGCACGCCGGAGAGGAACGTAATATCCGTCCCGGAGCGAATCGGCGCATAGATATCCGCCACCGATGCCGTACGCGTAAAGCGCGGATCGACCACGATCAGCGTGGCGTCGTTATTGTTCTTCGCCTCCATCGCCCAGCGGAATCCGACCGGGTGGGCTTCTGCGGCGTTGCCGCCCATCACCATCACGACGTTGGCGTTTTTAATATCCACCCAGTGGTTGGTCATCGCACCGCGACCAAATGTTGGAGCAAGACTTGCTACCGTTGGTCCGTGTCAGACGCGCGCCTGGTTGTCTACCGCCAGCATGCCGAGGGAGCGCGCAAATTTTTGCGTCAGCATGCCGGTCTCATTGCTTGCCGCCGAGGCGCAGAGCATACCGGTGGAGATCCAGCGGTTGACCGTCACACCCTGCTCGTTCTTCTCAATAAAGTTGGCATCGCGGTCGGTTTTCATCAGCTGGGCGATACGGGTGAACGCCTCGTTCCAGCTGATGCGCTGCCATTTGTCCGAACCCGGTGCCCGGTATTCCGGGTAGCGCAGGCGGTTGTCGCTGTGTACGTAGTCCAGCAGGCCTGCCCCTTTCGGGCAGAGAGCGCCGCGGCTCACCGGATGATCCGGGTCCCCTTCAATATGGTAAATCGCTTCTTTCGCGTTTTTAGCACCATCCCCCAGGCTATACATCAATAGCCCGCAACCCACGGAGCAGTATGTGCAGGTGTTACGGATCTCTTTCGCGCGCAGCAGTTTGAAGTTACGCGCCTGAGCCAGCGCCATTTTCGGGGCGAACCCTAAAACAGCCGCTGTTGTTCCTGCCATACCGCCCGCGCAGATTTTAAAAAATTGTCTGCGACTGACGTCCATCGTTGTCCTCATTATTCAATGGCGATTTCGGCGCGCAAACTAACAGTTCATCCCCAGGGACTTTTTGAGTCAAATCAATAACGCCCGTGGTGACCTCCTTAATTGTTATCACTGGCGATCAAATTAATCCTTTCGGATTAGGAAAGCTGACCGTAACTGCCCCGGCCCCGCTATTTAATGCTATAACTCTCCCCCCGGCATTTTTAAGTCAGTGAAAAGATAATGGATAAAAAAAGAGCAACCCTGACAGGCCTTGTCGCCATTCTCTTATGGAGCACGATGGTGGGCTTAATTCGCGGCGTCAGCGAGGGATTAGGCCCGGTTGGCGGAGCGGCGATGATCTACACCCTGAGCGGGCTGCTCTGCCTGGTTACCGTCGGCTTCCCTGCGATACGGCGCTTTTCGCCGCGCTATCTGATAGCCGGCAGTATCCTTTTCGTCAGCTATGAGATCTGTCTCGCCCTTTCGCTTGGCTATGCCCATACCCGCCACCAGGCGATCGAGGTGGGGATGGTCAACTATCTCTGGCCAAGCCTGACTATCCTGTTTGCTATTTTTTTCACCCGCCAGAAAGCGAACCTTTGGGTGGTGCCGGGGCTGCTGCTGGCGCTGACGGGCGTGGGATGGGTGCTCGGCGGCGAGCGCGGCCTGCACGTGGCGGAGATCGCAGCTAATGTGGTTTCAAACCCGCTCAGCTACGGGCTGGCCTTTGCCGGTGCCTTTATCTGGGCCGGTTACTGTACGGTCACCCGCCTTTACGCCAACGGCCAGAATGGAATTACGCTCTTTGTCCTGCTGACGGCGCTGAGCCTGTGGGTGAAATATCTCACCGGCGATCGGGCAGAGATGCATTTCAGCGTGCCGGTGGTAACGCAGCTGCTGCTCTGCAGCGCGGCGCTGGGGCTGGGCTATGCCGCCTGGAACGTCGGCATCCTGCACGGCAACGTCACCCTGCTGGCGACCGTCTCCTACTTCACGCCGGTTCTCTCCTCGGCGCTGGCGGCGTTTTTGCTGGCCGCCCCGCTCTCCTTCGCCTTCTGGCAGGGGGCGCTGATGGTCTGCGCCGGATCGCTGCTCTGCTGGTATGCGACCCGGCCATAACAGCTATCGCTGCCGGTCGACCTGCGCCAGGCTAACCCCGATGCCTGCGGCGAGGAGCAGTAACATCACCCCCGCGCTGCTCAGCGCGACGCTGTGGGAGGTAAGAAAGGCCTCCCTCGCGGCTTCCACCACCTGGCCTGCCAGCCGGGGAGGCAGCGACTCCGCGACCTTCATCGCCTCGCCTGGCGAAGAGGCTGCCAGCTGGCCGAGCGGCGCGCTCAGCTCTTTCGGCAATACGATGGCGCTGGAGAAACTGCGGGTCAGCAGCAGGCCGAAAATGGCAATTCCCAGACCCGCCCCCAGTTCGTAGGAGAGGGTTTCAATCGCCCCCGCGGCGGCAGCTTTCTTCTTCGGCGCGGCGGCCATGATCGCGGCGGTAGAGGCCAGCAGCGCGCTGGCGGCGCTAAAGCCGAGCAGCGCCATAAGCCCCCAGGCCTGCCACTGCTGGGTGCTGAAATCGAGGGTGGAGAGACCCAGAAAGCTGATACCGCTTAACGCCATCCCGCCCGCCGCCACTGCGCGCAACCCCAGACGACTCACCAGCAGCCCGGCAACCGGCCCGCTACAGCCGCTGGCGACCATCACCGGCAGCATAAAAACGCCCGCCTCGAACGGGCTAAAACCATGCACAAACTGCAGCTCCTGGGCCATCAGCAGCTCGAAGCCCACCAGCGCGATCATGGCGGTCATCGCCATGATCACCCCGCTTAAAATCACCCGGTGACTGAAAAGGCGCAGATCGATCATCGGCCTGCTGGCCTGAAGCTGAATACGAATAAAGAGCAGTAACAGCAGCGCACCGGTGAGAAAAGCGCCCCCCACCATCCAGGAAGAAAGGCTCTCCTTGAGGGCGGTTTTAGCGCCATAAACCAGCAGCAGAATGGCGGCAATCAGCATCAGCGCATGACGCAGGGTCAGCGGCTGGTCTGTCCGTCCCTGCTGGGGCGGGATCGCTTTTGCGGCCAGAGCGACCACCACGATGACAATCGGCACGTTGATCAAAAAAATCGAGCCCCAGTAGTAGTGCTCCAGCAGCATGCCGCCGATAAGCGGGCCGCAGGCGGCGCCGCCTGACCCCACCGCCGCCCAGACGCCGAGGGCGATATGCCGCTGGCGGGCTTCGGTAAACAAGGTACGGATACCCGCGAGCGTCGCCGGAATTATCATCGCCGCGCCGATGGCGAGCGACGCCCGGGCGGCGATAAGCCACCCTGCGGTGGGGGCAAACGCCGCCGCCAGGGAGGAGAGACCAAACAGCATACTCCCCGTCAGCAGCAGTCGCTTAAAGCCGATGCGATCGCCAAGCGCTCCCATCGGCAGCACCATCCCGGCCATCACCAGGGAGTAGATATCCATAATCCAGAGCAGCGCATTGCCGCTGGCGCCAAGCGTCGTACTCAGCGTCGGCGCAGCCACGTGCAGCACCGTGGCGTCAATCGCGACCGGTATATAGACCAGCACGATAATCACTAAGGCTAACCACTGACGAAACATAACTTCCCTCAATTTGAACGCACGTCCAGTTTGCGATCCTACTTAAAGTTGAACGAATGTCCAACTTTTTGTTAAGCTGTATCTCCTTTCTTAGGAGTGAAAAAAGATGAGTTATCTAAGCCGGGATGAACGGCGGGAAGCGATCCTGCAGGCCGCCATGCGCGTCGCCCTGGACGAAGGCTTTACCGCCATGACGGTAAGACGCATCGCTACCGAGGCGAGCGTGGCAACCGGGCAGGTTCACCACCATTTCAGCAGCGCCGGTGAACTGAAGGCGCAGGCGTTTATCCGCCTTATCCGCACGCTGCTTGATGCGGAACCGGTGCCGGCAGGCGCAAGCTGGCGGGAGCGGCTGCGGGCCATGCTGGGCAGCGATGAGGGGAGCTTTGAACCCTATCTCCGTCTGTGGCGCGAAGCACAAATACTGGCCTGGCGCGACGACGACATAAAAGCGGCGTTTTTACTGACCATGGAGATGTGGCATCTGAAAACGGTCGCAATGATTAATGACGGTGCGGCGGCGCAGGAATTTATTTTGCGCGACAGCGCAGAGAATATCGCCTGGCGGTTAATTGCCCTTGTCTGCGGACTGGATGGCATGTATTTGTTAACGATGCCGGGAATGGATAATGATGTTTTTTATCGCCATCTGGATCATCAGATTACCCTTGAACTTAGTGATTACTCCTGAATGAGTACGCTTTTTCTTTCCGTTACAATTAGTAACACTTAAAGCGAACCCCCGTTACCCTCCTCTCCGCAGGGGTTCATTTTTTTATCTATCCTTCAGATATATCCCAATAAACTCATATAAATTCCAGCACAGGCAAGTTGTTAACAGCCTGTATTTTCTACGCATTTCTCTTTACTGGTGCATACGAGGGCGATATGTCACAACAAAATGAGAAGGGTAATCATTATCTTTTAAATAACTGGAAACCGGAGAATCCGGCCTTTTGGGAAAATAAAGGAAAACACATTGCGCGGAGGAATTTGTGGATCTCAGTCGCCTGTCTGTTACTGGCTTTCTGCGTCTGGATGTTATTTAGCGCTGTTGCGGTAAATCTTAATAAGGTGGGTTTTCATTTTACCACTGACCAGCTTTTTTTATTAACTGCCCTGCCATCGCTCTCCGGTGCGATTTTACGCGTGCCCTACTCGTTTATGGTGCCAATATTTGGCGGCCGCCTCTGGACGGTATTAAGCACGGTGATCCTTATCGTTCCCTGCGTCTGGCTCGGTATCGCGGTACAAAACCCCGCCACCTCTTTTACCACCTTTATCATCATCGCCCTGCTGTGCGGTTTTGCCGGAGCTAACTTCGCCTCCAGCATGGGCAATATCAGCTTCTTCTTTCCTAAATCCCGGCAGGGCAGCGCCCTGGGGATAAACGGCGGATTAGGCAACCTGGGCGTCAGCGTAATGCAGATGGCCGCCCCGGTGGTTATCTTTCTGCCGATGTTTACCTTCCTCGGCGTCCATGGCGTGCCGCAGGAGGATGGCTCTGCCCTTTATCTGGCGAACGCCGCCTGGATCTGGGCGCCGCTGCTGCTGCTGGCGACGCTGGCCGCCTTTTTCGGCATGAACGATATCGCCAGCTCTAAAGCGTCGATTGCTGAACAGCTGCCGGTGCTGAAGCGCTTTCACCTCTGGCTGTTAAGTCTGCTTTACCTCGCCACTTTCGGCTCGTTTATCGGCTTCTCGGCGGGCTTTGCGATGCTCTCCAAAACCCAGTTCCCTGACGTCAATATTCTCCATCTCGCCTTTTTCGGCCCGCTGATCGGCGCCCTGGCGCGTTCGGCAGGCGGCGCCATCTCCGACAGGCTGGGCGGCATACGGGTAACGTTGCTGAACTTTGTCTTTATGGCGCTCTTTACCGCGCTGCTCTTTCTTACCCTCCCCGGCTCGGGTGCGGGCAGCTTTATCGCCTTCTATATCGTCTTTATGGGGCTTTTTCTCACCGCCGGGCTGGGCAGCGGCTCCACGTTCCAGATGATTGCCGTCATCTTCCGCCAGATCACCCTCGAGCGGGTGAAGCTGCGCGGCGGCAGCGATGAAGAGGCGCAGCGGGAAGCGGTGACCGACACCGCGGCGGCGCTCGGCTTTATCTCCGCTATCGGCGCGGTGGGCGGTTTTTTTATCCCGAAAGCTTTCGGTACCTCCCTGGCGATGACCGGCTCCCCCGTCGGGGCGATGAAGGTGTTTCTGGTCTTCTATATCGCCTGCGTCTTTATCACCTGGCTGGTTTATGGCCGAAAATCACAACAAAAATAATAACTTATACGCCGTCACGCGAACGGAAAAATTACTGAAGCAGGAGAAACGTCATGAGTAAACTGTTGGATCGCTTTCGGTATTTTAAATATAAAGGCGACAGCTTCGCCAACGGCCACGGTCAGGTCATGCACACCAACCGCGACTGGGAGGACAGCTACCGGCAGCGCTGGCAGTTCGACAAAATTGTCCGCTCCACCCACGGCGTAAACTGCACCGGCTCGTGCAGCTGGAAGATTTACGTCAAAAATGGGCTGGTGACCTGGGAGACGCAGCAGACCGACTATCCCCGCACCCGCCCTGACCTGCCAAACCACGAGCCGCGCGGCTGCCCGCGCGGGGCGAGCTACTCCTGGTATCTCTACAGCGCTAACCGCCTGAAATATCCGCTGGTGCGCAAGGCGCTGATCGAACTCTGGCGCGAAGCGCTCGCCACCCACAGCGATCCGGTTCTGGCCTGGGACGCCATCATGAGCGATCCGCAGAAAAGCAAACGCTATAAGCAGGTGCGCGGGAAAGGCGGCTTTATCCGCTCGAACTGGCAGGAGCTGAATCAGCTGATTGCGGCCGCCAACGTCTGGACCATCAAAAAGTATGGCCCGGACCGCGTGGCGGGCTTTTCCCCTATTCCGGCGATGTCGATGGTCTCCTATGCCGCCGGGACGCGCTACCTCTCCCTGATAGGTGGCACCTGCCTGAGCTTTTACGACTGGTATTGCGACCTGCCGCCCGCCTCGCCAATGACCTGGGGGGAGCAGACCGACGTGCCGGAGTCCGCCGACTGGTATAACTCCGCCTATATTATCGCCTGGGGCTCTAACGTACCGCAAACCCGCACCCCGGATGCCCACTTCTTTACCGAGGTGCGCTATAAGGGAACCAAAACTATCGCCATCACCCCCGACTTCTCGGAGGTCGCCAAGCTGAGCGACCAGTGGCTGGCGCCCAAACAGGGCACCGACAGCGCGCTGGCCATGGCGATGGGCCACGTCATCTTGAAAGAGTTTCACCTCGATAACCCCAGCGATTACTTCCTCAACTACTGTCGCCGCTATACCGATATGCCGATGCTGGTATTGCTCGAACCGCGTGAGGATGGCAGCTTCGCCCCCGGCAGAATGGTGCGCGCCTCCGATCTGGCGGACGGGCTGGGAGAGGCCAATAACCCGGAGTGGAAAACCGTCGCCTTTAACCTCGCCGGAGATCTGGTGGTGCCGAACGGCTCTATCGGCTTTCGCTGGGGTGAAAAAGGTAAATGGAACCTTGAACCGCTGGCGGCAGGCCAGGAGACCGAATTGACTCTCTCCCTGCTGGGGATGCATGACGATCTTGCCAGCGTGGCTTTCCCCTACTTTGGCGGCAACGAAAATCCCCATTTCCGCAGCGTGAAGCAGGAGCCGCTGCTGATCCATACCCTTCCCGCCAGAACCCTGACGCTGGCCGACGGCACGCAGCGACAGGTGGTGAGCGTCTACGATCTGGTACTGGCGAATTACGGGCTGGATCGCGGGCTGGACGATGTTAACGTCGCGAAAGATTATGGGGATATCAAGGCTTATACCCCGGCCTGGGGGGAGCAGATCACCGGCGTGCCGCGCCAGCATATCGAGCAGATCGCCCGGGAGTTTGCCGACACGGCGCATAAAACCCACGGCCGCTCGATGATTATCCTCGGCGCGGGGGTCAACCACTGGTATCACATGGATATGAACTACCGGGGGATGATTAACATGCTGGTCTTCTGCGGCTGCGTTGGCCAGAGCGGCGGCGGCTGGTCGCACTATGTGGGTCAGGAGAAGCTGCGCCCGCAGACCGGCTGGCTGCCGCTGGCCTTCGCGCTGGACTGGAACCGCCCGCCGCGCCAGATGAACAGCACCTCTTTCTTCTATAACCACGCCAGCCAGTGGCGCTACGAAAAGCTCACCGCGCAGGAGCTGCTCTCGCCGCTCGCCGACCCGGCCCGGTTCAGCGGCCACCTGATCGACTTTAACGTTCGCGCCGAGCGGATGGGCTGGCTCCCCTCCGCCCCGCAGCTTAATCTCAACCCGCTGCACATTAAGGCGCAGGCCGACGCCGCCGGCGCGTCACCGCAGGAGTACACTGCGCAGGCGCTGAAGGCGGGCGATATCCGCTTTGCCTGCGAACAGCCGGACAGCGGTAACAACCATCCGCGTAACCTCTTTGTCTGGCGCTCCAATCTGCTTGGCTCCTCGGGCAAGGGCCACGAGTATATGCTGAAATATCTGCTCGGCACCGAGAGCGGCATTCAGGGGGAGGATCTCGGCTCCACCGATGACGTGAAGCCGGAAGAGGTGGAGTGGCAAACCGCCGCCATCGAGGGCAAGCTCGACCTGCTGGTGACGCTCGATTTCCGCATGTCCAGCACCTGCCTCTTCTCAGACATCGTACTGCCGACGGCCACCTGGTACGAGAAAGACGATATGAATACGTCGGATATGCATCCGTTTATTCATCCGCTTTCCGCCGCGGTCGATCCGGCGTGGGAGTCGCGCAGCGACTGGGAGATCTATAAAGGGATCGCCAAAGCCTTCTCTCAGGTCTGCGTGGGGCACCTCGGTAACGAAACCGACGTGGTACTGACGCCGCTCCAGCATGACTCCCCTTCTGAGCTGGCCCAGCCGTTTGAGATCCAGGACTGGCGCAAAGGAGAATGCGATCTTATTCCCGGCAAAACCGCCCCCGGCATCGCCGTGGTGGAGCGCCGCTACCCGGAGACTTACGAACGCTTTACCTCCCTCGGCCCGCTGCTCGATAAGCTCGGTAACGGCGGCAAGGGAATTAACTGGAAAACGGAAAGCGAGGTCGAATTTCTCGGCAAGCTCAACTACGTCAAGCTCGACGGCCCGGCGAAAGGTCGACCGCGTATCGAGACCGCCATTGATGCCTCGGAGGTGATCCTGGCGCTGGCCCCGGAAACCAACGGCCAGGTGGCGGTAAAAGCCTGGGAAGCGCTGGGCGAGATAACCGGGCGCGATCACACCCATCTGGCGATCAATAAAGAGGATGAGAAGATCCGCTTTCGCGATATCCAGGCGCAGCCGCGCAAGATTATCTCCAGCCCCACCTGGTCCGGCATCGAGAGCGAGCATGTCTCCTATAACGCCGGGTATACCAACGTCCACGAGCTGATCCCGTGGCGCACCCTCTCGGGTCGCCAGCAGCTTTATCAGGATCATCTCTGGATGCGCGCCTTTGGCGAAAGTCTGGTGGTCTACCGCCCGCCGGTGGATACCCGCAGCGTCAGCCATATGCGCGAGATTCCCCCCAACGGCTTCCCGGAAAAAGCGCTCAACTTCCTGACGCCGCACCAGAAATGGGGCATCCACTCCACCTACAGCGAAAACCTGCTGATGCAAACCCTCTCGCGCGGCGGGCCAATCGTCTGGATGAGCGAAACCGACGCCCGGGAGCTCGGTATTGAGGATAACGACTGGATCGAGGCGTTCAATGCCAACGGCGCCCTCACCGCCCGCGCGGTAGTCAGCCAGCGCGTGCCGCCGGGCATGACCATGATGTACCACGCTCAGGAGCGCATTCTGAATATTCCCGGCTCAGAAGTGACCGGGCGGCGCGGCGGTATCCATAACTCCGTTACCCGCGTCTGCCCGAAACCAACCCACATGATTGGCGGCTACGCCCAGCTCGCTTACGGCTTCAACTACTACGGCACCGTCGGCTCTAACCGCGACGAGTTCATTATGATCCGCAAAATGAAAAACATTAACTGGCTGGATGGCGAAGGTACCGACCAGGTACAGGAGGCGAAAAAATGAAAATACGCTCACAGGTCGGGATGGTTTTAAACCTCGATAAATGTATTGGCTGTCATACCTGCTCGGTCACCTGCAAGAACGTCTGGACCGGACGCGAAGGGATGGAGTACGCCTGGTTTAACAACGTGGAGACCAAGCCGGGTATCGGCTACCCGAAAAACTGGGAGGATCAGGATGAGTGGCAAGGGGGCTGGATCCGCGGTATCTCCGGCAAGCTAACGCCCCGCCTCGGCGGCAAGCTCGGCGTGCTGTCGAAAATTTTCGCCAACCCCGTAGTGCCGCAGATTGACGACTATTACGAGCCGTTTACCTTCGACTACCAGGATCTGCACCGCGCCAAAGAGGGGGAACATCTCCCCACCGCCCGTCCGCGCTCCCTGATTGACGGCAAGCGGATGGATAAGATCAAGTGGGGGCCGAACTGGGAGGAGCTACTCGGCGGCGAGTTTGAGAAGCGCGCCCGCGATCGCAACTTTGACCGGATGCAGAAAGAGATGTACGGCCAGTTCGAGAACACCTTTATGATGTATCTCCCGCGCCTGTGCGAACACTGCCTCAACCCGAGCTGCGTCGCCACCTGCCCGAGCGGCGCTATCTACAAGCGCGAAGAGGATGGCATCGTCCTCATCGACCAGGACAAATGCCGCGGCTGGCGCTTATGCATCAGCGGTTGTCCGTACAAAAAAATCTACTTCAACTGGAAGAGCGGTAAGTCGGAAAAATGCATTTTCTGCTATCCGCGCATCGAATCTGGCCAGCCCACCGTCTGCTCAGAAACATGCGTCGGCCGTATCCGCTATCTCGGGGTGCTGCTCTACGACGCGGACCGCATTGAAGAGGCGGCCAGCACCGAGCATGAAACCGATCTCTACGAGCGTCAGTGTGACGTTTTCCTCAACCCGCACGATCCGGCGGTCATCGAAGAGGCGCTGAAACAGGGTATTCCGCAGAACGTTATCGACGCCGCCCAGCGCTCCCCGGTCTATAAAATGGCGATGGACTGGAAGCTGGCGCTGCCGCTGCACCCGGAATACCGCACCCTGCCGATGGTCTGGTATGTACCGCCCCTGTCGCCGATCCAGTCCTATGCCGACGCGGGCGGTCTGCCGAAAAGCGACGGCGTACTGCCTGCGGTGGAGAGCCTGCGCATTCCGGTGCAATACCTGGCGAATATGCTGAGCGCGGGCGATACCGGCCCGGTGCTGCGCGCCCTCAAACGTATGATGGCGATGCGCCACTACAAACGCTCTCAGACCGTTGAAGGGGTGACCGACACCCGCGCGATTGAAGAGGTAGGGCTCACCGTAGAGCAGGTGGAGGAGATGTATCGCTATCTCGCTATCGCCAACTACGAGGATCGCTTCGTCATCCCGACCAGCCACCGTGAAATGGCCCGCGACGCCTTCCCGGAGCGCAACGGCTGCGGCTTTACCTTTGGTGACGGCTGCCACGGCTCCGACACCAAATTCAACCTCTTCAACAGCAGCCGCATCGACGCCATTAACATCACCGAGGTGCGCGATCACGGGGAGGGAGAGTAATGCAGATCCTGAAAATCATCGCGCTGCTGATCGAATACCCTGACGAGACGCTGTGGGAGAGCAGCGAGGAGGCGCTCTCCCTGGTTGAGCGGGACGCGCCGATGCTGCTCCCCTTCGCCCGCCAGCATCTCGGCGCCCCGCTGCTGGAGAGGCAGGCGGAGTGGTGCGAGGTGTTCGAGCGCGGGCGCGCCACCTCCCTGCTGCTCTTTGAACATGTCCACGCCGAGTCGCGCGATCGCGGTCAGGCGATGGTCGATTTGATGAGCCAGTATGAAAAGGCGGGGTTGCAGCTCGACTGCCGAGAGCTGCCGGACTATCTGCCGCTCTATCTGGAGTATCTGAGCATCCTCTCTGCTGAGGAGGCGCGAGAGGGATTACAGAACGTCGCGCCAATCCTGGCGCTGATTGGCGGGCGGCTCAAACAGCGCGATGTCGCCCACTATCAGCTCTTTGACGCCCTGCTCACCCTGGCGGGGAGTCGCCTGACAAGTGACAGTGTCACGATGCAGGTTTCAAAGGAGAAGCGCGACGACACCCGCCAGGCGCTTGACGCGGTGTGGGAAGAGGAGCAGGTGAAGTTTATTGAAGATAACGCAACGGCGTGCGACAGCTCACCGATGCAGCAATATCAACGACGCTTTAGCCAGGACGTCGCCCCGCAGTATGTCGACGTCGGCGCGGGAGGCCCTAAATGACACATTATCTGAGCGTGATCTTTTTCGACATCTATCCCTACATCTGCGCCACGGTCTTTTTTATCGGCAGCTGGCTGCGCTACGACTATGGCCAGTACACCTGGCGTGCCTCCTCCAGTCAGATGCTGAGCAAACGCGGCATGAACTGGGCCTCCAACCTCTTCCACATCGGGATTCTGGGGATCTTCTTCGGACATCTTTTCGGGATGCTGACGCCGCACTGGGTCTACGCCTGGTTCCTGCCCATCGCCGTGAAGCAGCAGCTGGCGATGGTACTGGGAGGCGTTTGCGGCATACTGACCCTGATCGGCGGCGCCATGCTGCTCTACCGCCGCCTCTTCAACCAGCGTGTACGGGCCACCTCCACCACGCCTGACATCATTATCATGAGCATACTGCTGATCCAGTGCATTCTTGGGCTGTCGACCATTCCCTTCTCGGCCCGCTACCCGGACGGTAGCGAAATGATGAAGCTGGTCGGCTGGGCGCAGGGTATCGTCACCTTCCGCGGCGGCTCGTCAGAGATGCTGCGCGGCGTGGATCCGATTTTCCGCCTCCATCTGGTGCTGGGGATGACCATCTTCCTCATCTTCCCCTTTACCCGTCTGGTGCATGTCTGGAGCGCACCGTTCGAGTACTTCACCCGCCGCTATCAGCTGGTACGCTCGCGCCGCTGAATAAAAGCAGAACGGCAGCGTCCGGCTGCCGTTCTCTTCTCCCGTATCAACAATGTTGACACCTTCTCTCTTCTCCGCCATCATGGATAAACATTGTATCAACACCCGGAGCTGTTTTATGCCGCAGGTCACCGTTAAAAAATGGGGCAATAGCCCATCCGTCAGGCTTCCCGTTGCTGTAATGCGAGACGCCGGGCTACACGTTGACGATGTGGTCAATGTCAACGTGGACGAAGAAGGACGTATTATTTTGTCACCTGTCAGGAAAGAGGAACCGTCGCTGGAGACGCTGCTCTCAGCGATCACCGACGACAATCTGCACCACGAAATCACCTTTGGCGAGCCGCAGGGCAAGGAGCAACTTTAATGGATTACATACCGGAATCCGGAGATATTGTCTGGCTGGATTTTGATCCGCAGTCGGGGCATGAACAGGCCGGGCACCGGCCCGCACTGGTGCTCTCGCCCGCTGCCTACAACGGGCGCACCGGCCTGATGCTCTGCTGCCCGCTTACCACGCAAAGCAAAGGCTATCCTTTCGAAGTCAACATCAGTGACGCAAGGCGCAGCGTGGCCCTCGCCGACCAGATTAAAAGCCTGGACTGGCGGGCGCGCAACGCCGTGAAAAAGGGAAACGCCACAGCCGACGAGCTGAACGCCGTGAGAGCGCGCGCAAAAGTTCTGCTCGGTTAACGAAAGGGGCGCCCGCCCCTTCCCGTCCTATTTCCCCGCCTGCGGATGGGTTTCGAATCCTGCCATTACCGCCGTCAGTTCCGCCAGCGTAAAGCCGTGTTTCGCATCCTCCACGCCTGTACCAAACCGCTCCTGCATCAGTGCATACAGCGCCGCCGCGTCCGGCAAATTGCTCTGTTCGACCACCTGCGTCCCCTGCCAGTGGGTAAAATGGAAATTGGTTAAGGTCAGCTTGCCGCCGTCCGGCAAATGGCGACACATCAGCAGATGGTGGCGAAAATGAGACTGCGGCCAGTGGGCCGACCAGAAGTTGCCCATTACAAAGTCCGTAAACCAGACGGTGGCGAGGTCGAAACGGTACATGGATTGCCACTGTTCGTGATGGCGGAACTGCAGGATCCAGTCATCCCCCTCGTTCAGCAGGCAATAAAGACCGTGCGGCGTCGCCTGCTCCTCTCGGGCAACCAGCCGGATCGGCGCGGTGAGCGTCTGCCCGCCAAATCCTACGTCAGCGATCCAGTGCTCGTCATTAAGCTCCACCAGCAGCAGCCGGTGGGTGCGCGGCGGCATCTGCGGCGGATTAGCGAGGATCACCCGGCCAAGCAGGCTACGCACCTTAAATCCCACCTCGCGTAGCACGCGCTCAAACAGCCCGTTCTGCTCAAAGCAGTAGCCGCCCCGGCGGGCATCTATCAGCTTGTCGGCCACGCTCTGGTCATCAAGCTGAATCTCACGCGGCAGAACCACATCGATATTTTCAAAAGGGATAGCGCAGTTATGCTGCAGATGCAGCGCCCTGAGCGTAGCGATATCAACCGACAGGGGCAGCGGCCCGCCGGTGCGGGCAAACCAGGCGCTTAACAGAGAGGACATAGCGATTTCCTTAGAGGGTTTTCCTGTTTATACCCCATATTTCTGCCTCCACGTTTCTAAAAGTGCGCTTAAAAGCGCGAGTTAATGCGATCGGCGCGTTGCGTCTTGCTTTCACCCGCCCGTCAGACGTTTAATGCCCTGAATTACCCAAAGAGGACTCTTTATGAGCAGGTTTCGCCCCGTTGAGTTAAAGCACGCCAGCCGCCTGTTGAATCATGGCCCCACCATTCTTATCACCAGCCACGACGCGCGTATCGACCGGCGCAACGTGATGGCCGCCGCCTGGTCAATGCCCGTTGAGTTTGAACCGCCGCGCATCGCCATCGTGGTGGATAAAAGCGCCTGGTCACGGGAACTGATTGAACGCAGCGGCCAGTTTGGCATTGTTATCCCGGGCGTCGCCGCCGCGAACTGGACCTGGGCGGTCGGCAGCGTCAGCGGGCGCGAGGAGGATAAATTCAACTGCTACGGTATCCCGGTAGTAAATGGCCCGACGCTGGGACTCCCGGTGATCGAAGAAAAATGTCTGGCATGGATGGAGTGCCGTCTGCTACCCGTGACCGAAGCCGCAGAAAAATATGACACGCTGTTTGGAGAGGTGGTTTCCGCAGCAGCGGATGAACGCGCGTTCATCGCCGGGCGGTGGCAGTTTGACGACGACAGGCTAAATACCCTGCACCATCTGGGCGCGGGAACTTTTGTGACCAGCGGGAAGATAGTGAAAGCACCGGAATAAGCGACTCAGGCCGGGTAAGCTTCCGCGTTACCCGGCAAAAATTACATCGAATAGCCTGGCTTCTTAATCAGTTCATCCATCTTCGGCGAGATCTCCCGGTCCCAGACCTGCGCTTTCCACTCCGCTTCCGCAACCTCGTTCAGCGCCACGGAAATAGAGCGATCTTTACTGTTCAGATGACGGGTAATCACTTCCGCGATATCCGCCGCGAGGGCGGATTTTTGTTCATCGTTCAGATCGCGGGGAAAACATTTGATATCAATGTGCGGCATGTGCAGGACTCCTGTGATAAGTGAGCGTTTTACACTAGCAGATTATCGCCCCGGCTTTTAGCCTCTTTCACCCGCCGCTGCCTTAGTAGGTGATCCCCGCTGGATTAATCTCCGAATGGGTAACCGCCTCCCCCAGCTCGCCCCAGCGGGCCAGCACCTGCTGATACTCGCCCCGCGCGATGGCGCCGTCGAGCGCCGCCTGGAGCGCATAGACCAGCCCATTGCCCTTTTTGGTGGTCGTGGCGACCCAGGCTTTTTTCGGCCCTAAGCCTACCACCCGGGTTTTACCGGTTAGCGCCGCTTTGTAGGAGGAGACCGCCTGCGGCCCAAAGAAGACATCCGCCCTGCCGGACTGAATATAGAGATTGCCGGAGGCATCGTCGGTCAGATAGACGGGCAGCGCGGTTTCCCGCCCTGCTTTTTTGTTCTCTTCGTTCCAGCCCAGCAGGATGCGCTCCTGGTTCGTGCCGGAGCCGACGATCACTTTTTTGCCCGCCAGATCCTGCGGTCCGGCTATCGCCCTGACCGGGCTGGTGGATTTCACCGAGAACGCCAGGGAATCGACGCGGTAAGTGGCAAAATCAAACTTCTCCTTGCGCTGCTCCGTGACCGCGATATTCACCAGCGCCACGTCGTAACGCCCGGAGGTGATGCCAAGCGGCCAGTCTTCCCACGCCGTCGGCACCAGCTTCAGCTTCAGGCCCAGGCTGCCCGCCAGCAGACGGGCGATATCGGGGTCGCTGCCGATGCGGGTGCGGTTATCGCTGGCGACCAGCGCCAGCGGCGGCGAGTTCAGGGCGGAGATCGCCACCGTCAGCGTACCTGGCTCAACAAACCGATAATCCGTCGGGATCTTCGCCACCGCCTGCGGATCAACCGTCACAGGCAGGGGTTTTTCATTCGCTTTTAAATCCAGACCGGCGTGAGCTGCCGACACGACGCCCAGTAGCGCCAGAAAAGCCATTCTCATGCTTGCTCCTTACAGCACTTTTGACAGAAATTGACGCGTTCGCGCATGGGCTGGGCGATTTAACACCGCGTCACTGCTCCCCTGCTCAACGATTTTGCCATCCACCATAAACACCACCTGATCGGCCACCTCCCGGGCAAAACCGATCTCGTGAGTGACCACCACCAGCGTAGTGCCGGAGCGGGCCAGTTTTTTGATAACGTCCAGTACTTCGCCCACCAGTTCAGGGTCCAGTGCTGAGGTGGGCTCATCGAAAAGCATTACCCTTGGGCGCAGGGCCAGCGCGCGGGCGATGGCGATACGCTGCTGCTGCCCGCCGGAAAGGTGGCGGGACCAGGCATTCGCTTTATCACGCAGCCCTACCACATCAAGAAGCTCCCAGGCGCGCTCGATGGCCGCCTTACGGCTCAGCTTTCTGTGCGCCACCGGCGCTTCGATCAGATTTTCCAGCACCGTAAGGTGCGGGAAGAGGTTAAAGTTCTGAAAGACGTAGCCCACGTTAACCCGCTGGCGGAGGATCTCCCGCTCCTTCAGTTCGTAGAGTTTGTCCCCCTTTCGGCGGTAGCCGATGTAGTCGCCATCGATCTGGATAAACCCTTCATCCACTCGTTCAAGATGGTTAATGGTGCGCAACAGCGTTGACTTACCGGAGCCGGACGGCCCGAGGATCACCGTCACCGTGCCCGGCGGGATCTCCAGCGACACGTTGTCGAGCGCCTTATGGCGACCAAAAAATTTGCTGACGTTGGTGATCGAAATATGTCCTTCAGAGGCTGGCATGGGCAGGCTCCTGTGTGGTGACAGAACGGGTTCGCAGCGTCGCGCGGCGCTGGTTAACCGCCGAGCGGCGCTCGCTGCGGGCAAGCAGACGCTCAACCAGATGCTGAATCACGGAGAGCACGGTGGTGATCACCAGATACCAGACGGCACCCACCATCAGCAGAGGGATCACCTCCTGCGTGCGGTTGTAGATCATCTGGATGGTGTAGAACAGCTCCGGCATCGCCAGTACGTAGACCATCGCGGTGCCCTTGGCGAGGCTAATGATTTCATTGAAGCCCGCCGGCAGGATCGTGCGCAGTGCCTGCGGCAGAATGATGCGCACGGTACGCCGCCAGGCTGGCAGGCCGAGCGCGGCGGCCGCTTCATACTGGCCGTGATCCACCCCTAAAAAACCGCCGCGAATAATCTCCGCTGTGTAAGCGCTCTGTACCAGCGTCAACCCCACCACCGCGGTGGAGAACTGCCCCAGTACGTTGATCGTCTCAAAGCGGCCCCAAGTGATAGTGCTGAACGGCACGCCAAGGGAGAGCGTGTCGTAAAGATAAGAGAAGTTATAGAGTACGATCAGCACGACAATCAGCGGCAGGGAGCGGAAAAGCCAGATGTAGCCAAACGCCATACTGCGCAACAGCCATGAAGACGAGAGGCGAGCCAGCGCCAGCACGCCGCCGAAAAGCACGCTCAGCAGCGTGGCGATAAGCGTCAGCAGCAGGGTCTGCCCCAGCCCCTCCAGAATCACCGGATCAAAGAACCAGCGGGCAAAGACCGCCCACTCCCAGCGGGGATTGAAGGCGACCGATTGCAGCACGACCGCCAGCACAAACAACGCCACGACGCCGCCTGCCGCCCGCAGCGGATAACGGGCCGGGACTACCTTAATGGTTTCCACCGTTTTCATCGTCGCTCCTTATGCCGTTTTGCTGAACGCTTCGCGCACCAGCGTTTTAATAAAGCGCAGCCGTCCGTCAAACGGCGGCTGGCTGTACTCTTCCGGGTCACGCGCGAGATCGAACTGCGCGTCATAGCCCTGGCTCAGGTAGAGCCTGACCGCCTCCGGCTGGCGAAAACCGGTGGTCAGATAGATTTTGCTGTAGCCCGCCAGCACCGCCCGTCGCTCAAGCTCGTGGACCACCCTTCCCGCCAGCCCCTGCTGGCGCAGCGATTTATCGGTCCAGATGCGCTTAATTTCGGCGGTTTCGGCATCAAAGGGTTTATAGGCTCCGGTCGCGATAATGACGCCGTTGCGCTCCAGGACTATAAACAGCCCCTGCGGGGGTAAGTACCACTCGGTCAGCTCCACTTCGGCGTCCCGGGAGAAATAGTCCCCGTAGCGGGCAGCATATTCGCCAAACAACCCGTTTATAATGGGCTGAAGATCGTCATCTTCTGGCGAAACGTCACGAAACAGATCCATATGACCTCCTTAATCGCCAAGCCCGGCCGGGTTGATTTCTGAACCAGGAATACGCTCTACGCTCTCGCCCCAGCGGTTGAGAACCTTGTCGTATGCACCGCTTTTGATCGCACCGTTCAGCGCGGTCTGGACCGGCTCAACCAGCCCGCTTCCCTTCTTCAGCGTGACGGCAATATGCGCCGCTTTCGGCCAGCCTCCATCCACGCTTCCCACCAGGCGAGTTTTGCCGGTCAGCGCCGCTTTCCACGCGCCGATGACGTTCGGGCCAAAAAAGGCATCTGCGCGTCCTGACTGAATAGCCAGGGTCTGCGCCGCATCGTCCTTGGTGTAGATCGGGGTAAACGACTTCAGCCCTTGCTTCACGTTTTGCTCGTTCCAGGCCAGCAGGATCGCCTCCTGATTGGTGCCGGAACCGACAATAATCCGCAGCCCGGCGATATCCGCCGCGCTGGAGATATTCTTGATCGGACTGGTCGATTTCACGTAAAAGCCCAGCGAATCCTTCCGGTAGGTGGCGAAGTCAAACTTCTCTTTGCGCGCTTTGGTGACGGTAATATTGCTGATCGCCGCATCATATTTGCCGGAGGTGACGCCGAGCGGCCAGTCCTCCCACGAGGTAGGTACCACGTTCAGCTCCAGACCCAGGCTGTCGGCCACCAGGCGCGCCACGTCAACCTCGCTGCCGAGCAGGGTTTTGTTGTCATCTGAAAAGAGCGTCAGCGGCGGCGAGTTAAGCGCGGCCACCGCCACGGTAAATTTACCCGGCACCGCAAAGGCGTAATTTTTTGGCAACTGGGCAACCGCTGCCGGGTTTTTAGGGGTATTGATGGGCGCTTTGTTCGCCTCAATGCTGACGCCGGTGCCATTAATGGTGACGCTCTCCGCCCAGACAGCCGGGGTGAACGCCACAGCAAGGGCGAGAAATAACGATCGTTTTTGCATAGCGCGTTCTCTTTTAGGGTTGTGTGAACTGATTAGCAGGAGTCTCTAAACCGAGACTTTCACGCAACGTGGTGCCCGGATATTCGGTCCGGAACAGGCCACGCGCCTGAAGAATGGGCACCACGTGGTCGACAAAGCGCGGGAAGGTATCCGGCGTGCCGCCCTGGATGATAAAACCGTCGGCAGCGCGAGTCTCAAACCACGCCTGCAGACCATCCGCGACCTCGTCCGGCGTACCAGAAAAGCGCGGCCGTGGCGAAGCGGCTTCCAGCGCCGCCTGACGCAGGGTTAAGCCACGCTCGCGGGCGTTGCGCTTGATCTCATCCGTGGTACTGCGGAAGCTGTTGCGCCCGAGGTCGCCCAGCTCCGGGAAAGGTTCGTCGAGCGGATACTGACCAAAGTCATGATGCTCGAAATAGCGCCCCAGATAGTTGAGCGCGTCCTCAATGGAGACCAGCGCGGCGGTGGTCTGGTACTGACGCTCTACATCATCGGCGTCGTCACCCACGATGACGCTCACCCCCTGGAAAATATGCAGCTGGTCGGGCTGGCGGCCGTAGCGCTCCATCTCGTTTTTTACGTCGCGATAGAAGGCCCGGGCCTCATCCTGCGTCTCATGGTGGGTAAAGATGGCGTCGGCATGTTTGGCCGCCAGTTTTTTGCCATCCTCAGACGCCCCCGCCTGAAAGACAATTGGTCGTCCCTGTGGCGTGCGGCCAATGTTTAGCGGCCCGGCGACCTGGAAAAATTCACCCTGATGGTTGAGGGTATGCAGCCTGGCAGGATCGAAAAACTGCCCGGTTTCTTTGTTGCGAATAAAAGCGTCCTCTTCCCACGAATCCCACAGCCCTTTCACTACGTCGAGATATTCATCCGCAATGCGGTAGCGCAGCGAATGCTCGGGGTGCTTATCGCGGGAGAAGTTTTTTGCCGACCCTTCCAGCGGCGAGGTGACCACGTTCCAGCCTGCCCGTCCGTTACTCAGGTGATCGAGGCTGGCGAACTGGCGCGCCACGGTAAAAGGCTCGCTGTAAGAGGTCGATAACGTACCCACCAGGCCGAGGCGCGAGGTGATGCCAGAAAGCGCAGAGAGTACCGTCAACGGCTCAAACCGGTTAAGGAAATGGGGAATCGATTTCTCGTTAATATAGAGACCGTCGGCGACAAACAAAAAATCAAGCTTGCCCGCCTCTGCCTTCAGCGCCGTATCCCTGACGAAGTCAAAATTAATACTGGCATCCGCCCGCGCCGCCGGATGGCGCCACGCGGACATATTGCCGGATGCTCCGTGCAACATGGTTCCCAGCCTCAATTGTCGTAACGCAGACATATTCACCCCTTACTTAAATGTGTTGTAACGCTTCCTCGGCGAGCCGGGCAAAATAGCGTGCCGCTGGCTCAATCAAGGCTTCGTCAGGATTAAAGGCCGGATGGTGCAGACCAAACGGGCTGGCGCTGCCGATACTGACGAACGCGCCGGGAATGTGTTGCAGGTAGACGGCAAAATCTTCTCCGCCCATATGCAGTTCGGCATGTTGCGTTTCATAGCCAGTTTCACGGGCGACCGAGGTGGCAAACGTCGCCCAGCGCTCGTCGTTCACCAGGGCGGTTGGCCCCGCATACCAGGTGATATCGATCTGTGCGTTAAACGCGCTGGCAAATCCGGCGGCAATTTCCCCCACCCGCGCCTTGACGGTCTGCTGGACTTCACCTCGATGGGTACGCAGCGTCCCTTCCAGCTCTACCTGTTCCGGCAGTACGTTCCAGGTATTGCCGCCATCAATGCGCGTGACGCTAAGCACCACGGAATCCAGGGTGTTCACGTTGCGGCTGGCGACGCCATGAAGGGCAGTGACCAGCTGGCTTGAAAGAAGGATGGCGTCGGTGCCTTCATGAGGACGCGCCGCGTGCGCTCCTTTGCCGGTCACCCGGATCACAAAGCGATCGACGTTGGCGTAGAAGGGGCCGCCGCGCGTAGCGAAAGCGCCCACCGGTAAACCAGGCTCATTGTGCATGCCAAAAATGGCGCTGACATTTTCCAGCACGCCCGCCCGAATTAGCCGTTTCGCGCCGCCGAAGTTCTCTTCCGCAGGCTGGAACAGTATACGTACCCGTCCGGGCAGCGAGGCCTCGCGCGCCTTAAGCTGTAGCGCGGCGCCGAGGATGACGCTGGTATGAATATCGTGACCGCAGGCGTGCATAACCCCAGGCGTTTGCGAACTAAACGCCACGCCGCTGCGCTCCTCAATGGGCAGCGCGTCAATATCGGCTCGCAGTGCGATCTGCGGCGCCCCCTGACCGATTTCTGCCACCACGCCGGTCTCCAGATCGTAGGGCAGTAAGGCGATACCCGCCTCCGTCAGCCAGCGGCGCAGGCGGGCGGTGGTAGCCACTTCCTGGCCGGAAAGTTCGGGATACTGATGCAGTTCGCGCCGCCAGGCGATCAGCTGTGTATTAAGGCTCATGCCGTCACCTCCCGTGGCTGTCTGGCTCCGGCCAGCAGGCGCAGGGACTGGCTTCGCAGGTTGCCCTCCGCCACTGGCGTATCAATGATAAATTCATCGATTCCCCAGCGCTGATGCAGCGCCTCAAGCTGCGCCGTTACCAATTCCGGCGTGCCCGCCAGCAGCGACTGGGCGCGGCGAGCGATCCGCAGCGGTTCGCTTCCTGCCTGACGCGCGAAGGCGTAGGCCTGCTCTTCGCTGGCGACCGAGACGCGCTGCCCGTTGACCAGTTCCACGCCCCAGACTTCCACCTTTTGCGCCAGCGCCTCGGCCTGCGCCTGGACCGGCGCGACAATCGCCTGCACCGCCACGATCAGATCGCGCGCGCTATTGGCCCGCCATGCGGTCGCCACGTCGCGCAACAGATCCGTATCGCCGTTTAAATGGGCGGCAAAGACAAAATTCCAGTTAAGCCTCGCCGCCAGCAGCGCGCTCTCCTCGCTCGCGCCCAGCAGAAAACCCTGCGCAGGCGTGGACGGCTGCGGCGTGGCGCGAAGTTCTTCGTCAGCGGCATGAAGCCAGCGGTCAAGCTGCGCTAGCTGTTCCGCGAAGTTGCCCTTCGCCTCCTGATGCAATCCCTGCTGGAGGGCGCGGGTCGCAAGCGGCAGGCCGCCTGGCGCCTTGCCGACGCCTAAATCAACGCGGCCCGGCGCAATGGCGGCCAGCACGTTAAAGTTTTCCGCAACCTTGTAGGGGCTGTAATGCTGAAGCATCACGCCGCCGGAGCCGACGCGGATGCGGGAGGTTTGTCCCAGAATCCAGGCGATGAGCAGTTCCGGCGACGGGCTTGCCAGATGGGGGGTATTGTGATGCTCGGCAATCCAGAAGCGGTGGTAGCCCAGCGCGTCTGCCTCTTTTGCCAGGCTCAGGGTGCGCGCCAGCGCATCGGTGGCGGTATCGTGCTCCGCCACGGGGCTTTTATCCAGAATGCTGATTCGCCAGGACATGTTTTTTTCTCGCTTGACTAAACATGTCGGTATTATTAAAGGGCGATTTCACCACTGAGAAACAATTAATTTACATTTCCATTGCCGGATTTCAGATATAGTGGCGCGGTTCAGAGGGCGGATTTCAGCTCGGCAATCAGCGCCTCGGCCTGCGCGCGGCGGGTAATACGGATAAAGCGGATATGCGCATACCGCGGATCGCGCATATCCGCCTCGTAGCGGGCCCGGTTGCTGCGCCAGGTTTTTATTGTCCAGAGCAGAATGGAGTCGCGGCTGAAAAACGACTGGCGAAAGCTCTCCCGGTTGCCGGTTCCCGGCCATAGTTCCTGCTGCGTCCAGGCGCGTTTGATCGCCCTTCCCACCGCCTGACGGAAGGTGCGCCAAAACCCGTAATCCACCCAGACCACCAGATCCACATCGCGCCATTTCACCGGGCGGGTACGGTTGTAGTTACCGTCCAGCACCCAGCCGGGCGAAGCGTTGAGCGCGGCGTCAACCTTCGCCAAAAACAGATCGTCAGGGGTGCCCTGCCAGCGGGGGCGCCAGAAGAGCGTATCCATCTCGATATAAGGCAGATGGAGTTCTGCCGCAAGCCGTCGGGCAAGCGTCGATTTCCCGCTACCGCTCGTGCCGACGAGGTTAATTTTCATAGTCCGGTTTCGCCTTATTATTCCGGCTGCATCATAACGTTTTATATCGGCCAACGTCATTAGCCGCTTATTCTCCCTGGTGCGCAGCCGGAACAGTAGCGCGGACGGCGCGAGCCGATTAGACTGCAAACGCCGCTTTACTATGAGCCAGATTCATTAATCGGAAATCGCATGCTGAAAGATAATTTTAACGACCTGCTGTCGTTTATGGTGGTCGCCCGCGAGCGCAGCTTTACCCGCGCCGCCGCGCAGCTTGGCGTCTCTCAGTCGGCACTCAGCCACGCCATGCGTAATCTGGAAGCGCGCCTGGGGGTACGGCTGCTGACACGAACCACCCGCAGCGTGGCCCCGACCGAGGCGGGAGAACAGCTCCTTTCGCGGCTCGGCCCGCACCTGCTGGAGATGGAGCAGGAACTTACCGCCCTGCGCGATATGCGTGACAAACCGGCGGGCAATATCCGCCTCACCGCCGGGGAACATGCGGTCAACGCGGTACTGTGGCCGGTGCTGAAGCCGTTCATGGCGCGCTATCCCGATATCAACATTGAGGTGACGGTCGATAATGGCCTGACGGATATCGTGGACGGGCGCTTTGACGCCGGGGTGCGTCTGGGGGAGCAGATCGCCCGGGATATGATCGCGGTCCGCATCGCGCCGGATATGCGCATGGCGGTGGTGGGCTCGCCGGACTATCTGGCTCGCTACGGTGTGCCCGGAACGCCGGAACAGCTGGCGCACCATCGCTGCATCAATATGCGCTTGCCTACCCGGGGCGGGCTTTACGCCTGGGAGTTTGAAAAAGCGGGACGCGAACTGCGTGTCAGGGTGGAGGGACAGCTTACTCTGAACAGCCTGCCTCAGCGCATCGACGCCGCAGAAGCGGGTCTCGGTCTGGCCTACGTGCCGGAGGATTCCGTGGAACACGCCCTGGCAAGCGGGAAGCTGGTGCGGGTGCTGGAGTCCTGGTGCCCCCCGTTTGATGGCTACCATCTCTACTACCCGAGTCGCCGCCAGCATACTACGGCGTTCGCCCTGCTGATTGAGGCGCTGCGGATCGGGCCGGTATCCACTTAATTTTCCCCTGACATCCCTGCTTTTAGTAAGAGGCGCTTAACAGTGCCCTTCCGGTTACCCTCTTCTGCGCCACGGGCCGGTGGCTGAAACCTGCCCATAACGGGGGAAATCCCCTCCGACAACTACAGTTATTCTGGCCAAAAAATCATCAAGCTTCAGCGCGTTATCGCGACCCGATGCAATAACAACAATAAATAGTTCAAAACGCATCACTTTCGCCACGGTTATATTTTGCGTCGCTTATCAATTGCAGGTAGGATGCCTCGCCATGTTTTGCTTTATCCATACGCAGAATGACTGGAAAAGCAGCATGTATTCGCGCAGAGGCAATCGTTTGGTTGGCTGCCTGCCGGGTTAAGATGATTCAGACAGGTAAACAGGTACATTCATGAAAACAAGCAATAAAAGCGCAGCGGAGCACCATGCTGCGAAACGTCGCTGGCTGAATGCCCATGAAGAGGGCTATCACAAGGCGATGGGCAACCGTCAGGTTCAGATGATCGCTATCGGCGGTGCTATCGGTACCGGGCTCTTTTTAGGTGCAGGTGCCCGCCTGCAGATGGCCGGCCCGGCCCTGGCGCTGGTCTATCTGGTATGCGGCATCTTTTCATTCTTTATTTTGCGCGCCCTCGGGGAGCTGGTGCTGCACCGCCCCTCCAGCGGCAGCTTCGTCTCCTACGCCCGTGAATTTCTTGGCGAAAAAGCCGCCTACGTTGCAGGCTGGATGTACTTCGTTAACTGGGCGATGACCGGCATCGTGGATATCACCGCCGTCGCGCTCTATATGCACTACTGGGGCGCGTTTGGCGATGTGCCGCAGTGGGTGTTTGCCCTCGGCGCGCTGGCGATTGTCGGCACCATGAACATGATTGGCGTGAAATGGTTCGCCGAGATGGAGTTCTGGTTTGCGCTGATCAAAGTGCTGGCGATCGTGATCTTTCTGGTAGTCGGCACCGTCTTTTTGGGTACCGGTAAACCGCTGGATGGCAATGCCACCGGCTTCCATCTGATCACCGATAACGGCGGTTTCTTCCCGCACGGCCTGCTGCCGGCGCTGGTGCTGATTCAGGGGGTGGTGTTTGCCTTCGCCTCTATCGAACTGGTCGGTACCGCGGCGGGGGAATGTAAAGATCCGCAGACCATGGTGCCGAAAGCGATCAACAGCGTTATCTGGCGTATCGGCCTGTTCTATGTCGGCTCGGTGGTACTGCTGGTGCTGCTGCTGCCGTGGAACGCCTACCAGGCGGGTCAGAGCCCGTTCGTTACCTTCTTCTCGAAGCTCGGCGTGCCGTACGTGGGCAGCATCATGAATATCGTGGTGCTGACCGCCGCGCTCTCCAGTCTTAACTCGGGCCTCTACTCCACCGGACGTATTCTGCGCTCGATGTCGATGGGCGGCTCCGCGCCGAAGTTTATGTCGAAAATGAGCAAGCAGCAGGTGCCCTATGCGGGTATTCTGGCGACGCTGGTGGTCTATATCTTCGGCGTTTTCCTCAACTATCTGGTGCCGTCGCGGGTGTTTGAGATTGTGCTGAACGTCGCCGCGCTGGGGATTATCGCCTCCTGGGCCTTTATCATGGTCTGCCAGATGCGCCTGCGCAAGGCGATCAAAGAGGGTAAAGCGGCTGAGGTGAGCTTTAAGCTGCCAGGTGCGCCGGTGACCTCCTGGCTGACGCTGCTGTTCCTGTTCAGCGTGCTGGTGCTGATGGCGTTTGATTACCCGAACGGCACCTACACCGTTGCCACCATTCCGCTGCTGGCGGTATTGCTGATTGCAGGCTGGTACGGGGTTCGTAAACGGGTTCACGAAATTCACAGTACCGCGCCGGTGCATCCTGATGATGGAAAGCTGGACGCGCCGCTGGTGGAAGAGACGTCGCGCTAATACGCCGTCAAAAAAAGGGAAGGCATTTAGCCTTCCCTTTTTCTTTTGCCGGGTGGCGGCTTCGCCTTACCCGGCCTACGGTCCTTGGATCGCCACCGTTAGCCTTTCCTTTGCTTTTTGCCGGGTGGCGGCTTCGCCTTACCCGGCCTACGGTTCGCGGGTCGCTACCAGGCAAGACCTGCGTTACAGGGCGATACGGATCACGTCATCCGGCTGGGTGGCTTCCTGCTGACGGGTCGACTTCTGTTTTACGGTGACGTAAAGCGTTTTACCGTCGGCGGAGAGCGCCAGGCTGTTCGGGAAGGTCGGCGTGTCAAAGGTTTTGGTCACCTTATAGGTTTTGGCGTCAATCACGCTCACCTTGCCCGCTTCGCGATGGGTCACGTAAGCTTCGTTACGGGTGGGGTTAAAGAGCACCGCCAGCGATTCCGGCGCGGCCACTTTTTCCAGCACCTTGCCATCCTTCAGGCTGACCACCAGCACAAACGGCTGTTTCGAGTCGGTGATAAAGGCGCGCTGACCGGCGGTGTCGAGGCTCAGGTTAAGGTAAAAGTGCTCCCCCTCCTCCTGCAGCTTTTTACGGCTCAGCACCTTGTTGGTGGCGGTGTCGATGGTGATGAGCTCTCCATCACCGTTGGTGGTGTAAAGGCGTTTAGCCTGCGCGTCCAGCGCCAGACCGGTGCTGAATTTACCCGTACCGGTGATGGTCTCTTTGAGCTTCATCGTATTACCGTCCACCACCCAAATCACGCTCTCTTTGCCAATGCCGGTGATGTAAACCGTATTCGTGGTCTCGTCAGCAACCAGTTCACGCGGCTGCAACGGCTTCACGGTGTCGCTACGCTTGCGATCGTCCAGCACCAGCCGTCCTTTCACCTCGCCGGTTTTCGCGTCAATCGCCGTGACCGCGCTATTAACGGTATTACCGAACCAGAGGGTCTGCGTTGCGTTATTGATTGTTGCGCCAAACGGCTTCAGATCGTTATGAATCGCCTGAGTCACCTCCAGCGTGACCGGATCGAGACGATAAACCACCCCGCCCTTATCCAGCTTACGGCTTTGCGAGGTCGCCACCCACAGGGCATTCTCCTGCTGGCTCACGGCCATCTCATACGCGCCTTTGCCGACCGCCTTGCGCAGCATCTCTTCTGCGGCCTGAGCGTGAAATGCGCCCGCAAACAGCAGGGAACCTAACAGGAGCGAACCGCGCAGGCGCGGCGAGCACAGATGACGTAAAGACATAACAACTCCCTTTCAACTATATGGTGTGGTGCGGACATTGCTTCCGGATGGCGAGGTCCTGGCATCGCCTTTATGGATGAGAATAGTAATCATTATTCATGAGAATGTGGAGTTTTTCTTTTTTGCGTTAACCCTATCCGCCAGTTTTATCTACACTTTTGTTAACGCAACGTGCTGTTAAAGTTTTCAATAAATTTACAAAAGCTTTAACATAGCCCTCCGTATCATTTGGTTCATTTATATTTGATTGGCATACATTCATGAAAATTATTTCCGGAAGCCCGTTGACGCTTCCTTTGTTTGTGGTTCCTTTTGTCTTGTCTCCCGCCGTGCTTGCTGAACAAGAGCAGACAATGATTGTCAGCGCATCGCCACAGACCATCTCTGAACTCGATACGCCTGCCGCCGTCAGCGTGGTGAATGGCGAAGATATGCGCCAGGCGACGCCGCGCATTAACCTCTCGGAATCCCTCGGCAGCGTGCCAGGCCTGCAGATCCAGAACCGCCAGAACTACGCCCAGGATTTACAGCTGTCGATACGCGGCTTTGGCGCCCGCTCCACCTTTGGCGTGCGCGGGATCCGCATGTATGTGGATGGTATCCCGGCCACCATGCCGGATGGTCAGGGCCAGACCTCCAACATCGATCTCACCAGTATTGACAGCGTGGAAGTGCTGCGTGGCCCCTTCTCGGCGCTTTATGGCAACGCCTCCGGCGGAGTTATCAACATTGCCACTGAGACCGGCCAGCAGCCGCCCACTCTTGAGGCAAGCAGCTATTACGGCAGTTACGGCACCTGGCGCTACGGCCTGAAGGCCACCGGCGCCATGGGCGACGGCACCCACGCCGGGGATGTGGATTACACCGTCTCTACCACCCGCTTCACCACCCACGGCTATCGCGACCACAGCGGCGCGCGCAAAAATCTCGCCAACGCGAAGCTCGGCGTACGTATCGATGACGTCAGCAAGCTGACTCTGATTTTCAACAGCGTGGATATGAAAGCGAACGATCCGGGCGGGCTTGACTATCAGGAGTGGCAGAACAATCCGCGTCAGTCGCCCCGCGGCGATCAGTACAATACCCGTAAGACCATCAAACAGACCCAGGCGGGCCTGCGCTATGAGCGTCAGCTCAGCGAGCAGGACGATCTTAGTGTGATGATGTATGCGGGCGAACGGGAAATGACCCAGTACCAGTCGATCCCTTACCAGCCGCAGCTGCGCGAAACCCATGCCGGGGGCGTGATCGACATGCAGCGTCACTACCAGGGGGTGGATACCCGCTGGACCCACCGGGGAGAGCTGCTGGTGCCGGTCACCGTGACCACCGGTCTGAACTACGAGAACATGAGCGAAAATCGTCGCGGTTATGAGAACTTCGTGATGAACAACGGTGCTCCGGAGTATGGCGTGAAGGGCGACAAGCGCCGCGACGAACGTAACCTGATGTGGAACGTCGATCCCTATCTGCAAAGCAGCTGGCAGCTGACGCAGAAGCTCGCTCTGGATGCGGGCGTGCGCTACAGCTCCGTCTGGTTTGACTCAAATGACCACTACGTGCAGGGTGCCAACGGCGACGACAGCGGTGAGGCGAACTACCATAAATGGCTGCCTGCAGGGTCGCTGAAGTATGCCGTTACCGACGGCTGGAACCTTTACGCCGCCGCAGGTCGCGGCTTTGAGACGCCTACCATCAACGAACTCTCCTATCGCTCCGGCGATCAGAGCGGTCTCAACTACGGCCTGAAGCCCTCCACCAACAACACCTATGAGGTGGGCAGCAAGACGCGCATCGGCAATGGCCTGCTGACCGCCGCCCTGTTCCGTACCGACACGGATAACGAAATCGTTGTAGATGCCAGCTCGGGTGGACGCACCAGCTATAAAAATGCCGGGAAAACCCGCCGGGAAGGTTTTGAACTGGCGCTGGATCAGCAATTTGCCGAGAACTGGAAGCTGAAAATGGCCTGGACCTGGCTGGATGCGACCTACCGTACCGACGTCTGTTCAGACGGCGACTGTAAAGGCAATCGCATGCCGGGCATCGCGCGCAATATGGGCTTCGCCTCCTTCGGCTGGGAGCCGGAAGAGGGCTGGTACGCCGGAAGCGATGTGCGTTACATGAGCGATATCATGGCCGATGATGAAAACACGGCGAAAGCGCCCTCCTATACCGTGGTTGGCCTCAATACTGGCTATAAGCTCAACCACGGCAACTGGGGCATGGATATCTTTGGCCGCGTGGATAACCTCTTTGACAAAGAGTATGCCGGATCGGTCATCGTTAACGAATCGAACGGTCGTTATTATGAGCCGGCCCCCGGTCGTAACTACGGCGTAGGCCTCTCGGTCTCATATCGCTTTCAATAAGCGTAAACCCGGCAGTAATTTACTGCCGGGTTTACTTTAAACGTTATTTACCGCAAATTATAAATATATCTCCTGATATTTACTCCCGATATCGCGATAATATTAGCGAGGTCGCCTCATCTATCAGTTTATCTATTTCTTTTTCGCTTGCCGTTGCATCCCGTTTTGCCAGCGCCACAAGTAATGCCTCATAGTGATAACTTCCATCGGGAATATTATCGATCAGTTCATATAAACAGTTAAAGCACGGGCCAATACGTACCCAAAGCTGTTCGATTAATGCCAGCAAGGTGGGCATCTGCGCATAGCCGTACAGGGTAAAACGAAACTGGCGGTTGGCATGTAACGCCCGGGGGACATCGCCCTCGCGCATCGCCTCGTGAAAACGATCCGCCAGCTTATGCAGTTCCTCGAGCCTGCCCGGCGACATATGCTGGCAGGCGACGGCCACCGCCATTGTCTCCAGCCGCTTGCGCAGAAGGGTCACTTCGTGGTAGCGCTCAAGGCTGATTTCCGGTACCAGAAAGGCCTGCGCAGGGGTGGCATGAAGCGCGCCAGCGGAGACCAGACGCAGAAGCGCCTCGCGAACGGGAGTGATACTCGTGCCCAGTTTATTTGCAATTTCTTTTGTAATCAGCCTGGCGCCAGGTTTTAATGCGCCGACGATCAGTGCGCTCTTAAGACTCATCTCAACCTGCATGGTCAGGCTCAATCGTTGCGCCTTTTCCAGATGTTCCAAATCAAGCATGTTTTAATCCTGTAGCTAAAACAAAATGCTGTTCACCTCATCAGCAAAATATGAGCTGACGTTTTCATGATATATCCTGTATTGCATGCCTGGTATCGAGAGTTAAATGATCGATCCATCGCTTCTTTTTGCGTCGTTCCTCACCCCGACGCGGAAGCTTAAGCGCGTAACGCAAAATTTAAGATATTATAGCTAAAGTTACAGAAATAATTATGGCGGGAAACCAAAAGAAAAAAAAATTAAAGATATTATAGATAAAGTAACAGAAATAATTATGGCGGGAAACCCGCCATTATTATCAGGATTCATCGTTCGCGACGCGTATCACGACTTTACCGAAGTTTTTCCCCTCCAGCATCCCTTTAAAGGTGTCAGGCGCATTTTCCAGCCCCTCGGTGACCTGCTCCCGGTAGTGGATTTTACCCTCTTTAACCCACTCTCCCATCTCGCGCTGAAACTCTTCGATACGATGGCCATAATCCTGATTGATGATGAAACCCTGCATGCGAATGCGTTTCTTCAGGATCGTCCCCATCAGCAGCGGCAGGCGATCCGGCCCCGCCGGCAGGTCTGTGGCGTTATAGCCGCTCACCAGGCCGCAAACCGGCACGCGCGCGGAGGTGTTCAGCAGCGGCAGCACCGCGTCGAAAACCGCCCCGCCCACGTTTTCATAATAGATATCGATCCCGTCCGGACAGGCGTTTTTCAGCTGGCTGGCGAAATCGTCCGCGCGGTGATCGATGCAGGCGTCAAACCCCAGCACCTCGACCGCGTGGCGGCACTTCTCCGCGCCGCCCGCCACACCAACGACCCGGCAACCTTTGATTTTGCCGATCTGCCCCACCGTCGCCCCGACCGGGCCAGTTGCGGCGGCAACCACCAGCGTTTCGCCCGCTTTCGGCTGGCCGATATCCAGAAGCCCCATATAGGCGGTGAAGCCGGGCATGCCAAGAATACCGAGCGACCAGGAGGGGTGCTCCGTCTCGCCGAGCTTCACAAGATCCTTGCCGTCCGAGAGCGCATACTCCTGCCAGCCGTTATAGCTTAAAACCCAGTCACCCTCTTTATAATCAGGGTGATTCGATTGCGCCACGCGGCTGACCGTTCCGCCCACCATCACCGCGCCAATCTCCACCGGCGGCGAATAGGAGGGCTCATCGCTCATCCGCCCGCGCATATAGGGATCGAGCGAGAGCCAGATGGTACGCAGCAGGATCTCATTCTGCCCGGGTTGAGGCAGCGGCTGCTCCTCCAGGCGGAAGTTGTCGGCAACCGGCGCGCCCTTCGGGCGGGAGGCCAGCACCCAGCGACGGTTTCGCGTAGTCGATTGGTTCATAGAGAGCTCCTTATAACAAGAATGTCATTAGAGACTAGTCGTTTATGCGCATCTGCGCCTTAACATTACGCGCTCTATACAATTCTGAGACGAAACGTGTTTAGCCGTAGCGGTTTGGCCTCACGCTTGTGTAATATCGGAAAAGATCAGACCCACTGCCGTGAACCAACACAACAAGGTAAAAGCATGCTTATCCGTCACGCCTGTAAAGAGGATTGCGCCGCCATCGGTGAAATTTACAACCACGCGGTTGTTCATACCGCCGCTATCTGGAACGATACCACCGTCGATACGCAAAACCGCATCGCCTGGTTTGAAGCCCGCACCCTGATGGGCTATCCGGTGCTGGTGAGCGATGAGAACGGCGTGGTGACAGGCTACGCCTCCTTTGGCGACTGGCGGGCGTTCGAGGGGTTTCGCCATACGGTGGAACACTCCGTCTACATTCACCCGGACCATCAGGGAAAGGGGCTTGGCCGCCAGCTGATGAAGCAGTTGATCGAAGAGGCGCGCGCCATCGGGAAGCATGTGATGGTGGCGGGCATTGAGGCGCAGAACCACGCGTCCATTCACCTGCATGAGACGCTGGGCTTTACCCTAACCGGCCAGATGCCGCAGGTGGGCACCAAGTTTGGCCGCTGGCTGGATCTCACCTTTATGCAGCTGCAGCTCGATCAGCGCACCGACCCGGACGCCATCGGATGAACCAGGCGCTGACGCTCGCCTTCCTTGTCGCCGCCGGCATTGGCCTGGTGGTGCAGAACACATTGATGGTCCGCATCACCCAGAGCGCCTCCACGATCCTTATCGCCATGCTGCTCAACTCGCTGGTGGGCATCGTGCTGTTTGTCACTATTCTTCTGATTAAACACGGAATGGCCGGGTTTAACGAGCTGGCGACGACCGTCCGCTGGTGGACCCTGATCCCCGGGCTGCTGGGCTCGTTTTTCGTCTTTGCCAGTATCAGCGGCTATCAGTATGTGGGCGCGGCGACCACCATCGCGGTGCTGGTCGCCAGCCAGCTCATCGGCGGGCTGGTGATGGATGTGCTGAAAAGCCAGGGAATACCGCTGCGGGCGCTGATTGGCCCGGTCTGCGGCGCGGTGCTGCTGGTGGTTGGCGCCTGGCTGGTAGCCCGGCGTCAGTTCTGAATTAAAGGATCACGCCGCCTCTGGTCAGATGCTCCTGGCGTGCCTCCAGCTCCTCTTTATGGTGTTTACCATGATGGGAGATGGCGGTGCGCAGGCGCTGCTGTTGGGTATAGCGCTCCTCCCGGCTTAACTCCGCATCGTCGCTCAGTTCAATCAATAGCTCATTCATATGGGCAATCACGCTCTCTTCCAGCGTGGCGTCTACGCGTTTAATAACCTCATCTAAATGTGACACTGTCACTCCTCCTGTCAATCTCCGGCGCAGGCCGGGATAATGTTGAGCTTCGCTTCAGAGAAATCGCCTTCTCTCCCCCCGCATCATAGTCTTTATCGCAAGGTTTTCACACCCGCCTGAAAACGCAGATTTGCCTTAAGTTCCGTTTGCGTCAAGCACAACCGTTCTTCTCAATAGTGCAAGGACTCGCCGCTTTTTACCTCTCTTTCGCCGTTTGGCCTTTTCCGGGTTCATTAGAATAGAGGCGTGAAAAAGTCTACAGGACCAAAACGTGGCAAAAACTCTTTTACGCAGCGGCAATCTTGATGATTATCAGGCCGTGGGCGGCGGCGGTCAGGCCGTTTTTGACTCTGCGCTGCAGATCCGTGAAGCGCTGCGTCTGCGCAGGCAGCAGCCTCTCGTCGACTGCCTGGCGATCCCCCAGATTAACGACAGCGGCGACCGCGTGGACTGGTACTCCCCCCTGGAAGGGGAAGTTGTAAGCTGGAAAGCCGCCGATAAAGAGGCACGACTGCGCGCCCTGCGCTATCTGGAAAATAGCCTCGCCAGCGTGAGTTCCCTGAGCAAAAAAGCGCGCCAGTCGCCCAAAACCGCCCAGCAGCTTTTTGGCTCTTTACTGGCTAAAGCTTTCCAGTTTCCCGGGGAGAACTTTCTTTACCTGGTGGATGGCAAACCGGTTATCACATTCTGGGGCTTTGTTAACCTCAATGAGAACGCGCGCGACGATATCCTCGACTGCCTGCGCGAGTCGCTGCTGCCGGAGCCACCCCCGCGTGTGGAAACCGAGCCGGAACCCCCTGCGCCGGTCATCACCGTTGAGCCACTCGACGCGTTGCCAGAGCCCTCTCCCGCGCTACGCGCCCGGGTGGAAGAGCGCTACCGCCCTGAGCCGCAACCCGAGCCGCAGCCAGCCATGACAGCGCCTGCTCCTGAACCCCTTAAAAAGCGCCGCCTGCCGCGCCGGGCGCTGCTGGGGGCAGCCGCGATAATTATCGCTATCGCCGTGCCGCTGCTGTGGCCAAAAGCCACTCCGGTCGCCGCCGTTGAGCCCGTCGCCCTTCCCCGCGTCGGTAAGCCCCTGCCCGAACTGACCCGCACGCTGCCACTGCGCCACGCGGAGGTGGTGCCGGTTGAGACCGCGACGCCTGCCCCGGCCCCGGAAGCGGAAGCCGTTGCGCCGGTAGCGAAGGATCTGCTGGTGATGGCGGCCAGCCAGGTCAAAGCGGGGTCCACCCGTTTTCTCAACGGCAGCTGGCGCGTCATGCTGGATGTGAAAGATCCGATTACCGGCAAGCCGCCGTCGCTTCGCTATCAGATCCAGAACAACAAAGGTACCGCCCGGGTGGTTCATGGCGACAATATCATCTGCCGCACGGAGATCTTCTCCGGGCTGCACAGCAACGGCGAACTGCTGATTAAAACCCGCGGCAACGCGCGCTGTACGGATGGCTCGCGCTACCCCATGCCGGAGATCGCCTGTAAAGCCGGTAGCAACGACGTGGCGGAGTGTACCGCCCGTTACGATGCCCATACCGTCGTTCCGTTGACGTTCAAAAAAGCAGGTGTCTGATCCTATGCTGGTAACTCTTTGCGACTACAAACAGAGCGTGACGCTTATCGCCAACAGCGGCGTCCAGTTTCTGGACTTTGGTCTCACGCCCCAGGAGTCGGCAAGCCAGGGCCGCTTTGTGCGGAAAACCGCTAACGGCCCCCTGCTGCGGCTCGACTACGATCTGGTGAATGGCCGTTATACCCTGCCCGCAGGACGTGGCGGCCAGCCGGAGGTGGTGAAACCTGAAAGCACCGTGTCGCTCCTCCACTCCCTGGCGGTGCTGGACGGCGTCTGGCTGCCCGTTCCTTTTCTGCGCTTTAATCCACCCCGCACCTTTGTCGAAGGGCCGGATAACTGGGCACGGGTGCAGATACGCAGGCTTCAGAGGCCAGACAGCGCGGGCAACAGCCACCGCATTACCCTGGCGCTCGATAGCCAGATCGCCCCGCACGCTACGCCGGGCCTTTCGCCGGTGGAAAACGATATTCTCAACGGCACCCGTTTTGCGCTGGCGTGGCGGGATGACGAGGTGCAGGATTTTCTCGATCAAACCTGGGTTGACGGCTGGCTGCGCGAGGCGTTTACCACCTGGGCCACCGAGGAGAATCTTGCCGGGCGCGACCTGCAACAGGCGATGCGCAGCTTTGAGTATCAGGCCCACTGGCTGAATTTACTTACGCTGCTGGGCGAGCAGCTCGCCGTCCCGGAGGTGAAATTCGTTACCCATACCCTGAGCACCCCGCCGATTGAGGTGGATCTCGTTCTGGATGTAGGCAATACCCACACCTGCGGCGTAATTATCGAAGATCATGGCGACGCCAATGACGGCCTGCGCCAGACGGCGGAGCTACAGGTGCGCTCGTTAAGCGAGCCGCAATATCTTAATGAGCCGCTCTTTACCAGCCGTCTTGAGTTTTCCGAGGCCCGCTTCGGCAGGCAGCATTTTTCGGTGGAGAGCGGGCGCGAGGATGCGTTTGTCTGGCCCTCCATCGTGCGGGTGGGCGATGAGGCGCGTAAGCTGGCCATGCGGCGGATGGGAACCGAAGGCAACAGCGGCATCTCCAGCCCGCGCCGCTATCTGTGGGATGAGACCCCGGTGGTACAGGACTGGCGTTTCAGCCAGATCAACGCCAAAACCCAGCGCGAACCGCTGGCGACCGCTTTCCCGCTGATGAATCTGATGAATGATGACGGCCAGCCGCTCTTTACCCTGCCGCAGGATGAGCGGCTGCCGGTCTTCTCCCCCCAGTACAGCCGCAGCACGCTGATGACGCATATGCTCTGCGAGCTGTTAGCGCAGGCGCTGGGGCAAATCAACAGCGTCGCCACCCGTTTGCGGCTTGGCTTTCCCGCCTCCCCGCGCCAGCTCCGCACCCTGATCCTGACCCTGCCGTCGGCGATGCCGAAGCAGGAGCGCGAAATTTTCCGTCGCCGCATGTTCGAGGCGATCGCCATCGTCTGGAAGGCGATGGGCTGGCATCCGCAGGACGAGGATTTCACCGGTCGCAAACAGCAGGAAAAGAGCGTGGTGCCGGTGCCCGCTATCCAGATGGATTGGGATGAGGCAAGCTGCGGCCAGCTTGTCTGGCTCTACAACGAAGCCATCGCCCGTTTTGGCGGTCAGACCGACGCCTTTTTCGCCTCCCTCGCCCGTCCCGACCGCGCGGCCAGCCCGGAGCGCGCCCTGCGCGTCGCCTCGGTCGACATCGGCGGCGGAACGACCGATATGGCAATTGTCCACTATCAGCTCGACGACGGCGTGGGCAATAACGTAAAAATCACGCCGCAGCTGCTGTTCCGCGAAGGCTTTAAAGTGGCGGGAGATGACACCCTGCTGGATGTGATCCAGCGCTACGTGCTGCCCGCCCTGGAGACCCGGCTTGAGAAAGCAGGCATCCCTGACGCCTCGCGGCTGTTAGCCTCGCTCTTTGGCGACTCCGGGCGTATCGATACCCAGGCGGTGCTGCGCCAGCAGGCCACTCTGCAGCTCTTTATGCCGATCGGTCACGCTATTCTCTCGGCATGGGAAAGTAGCGATGTCGACGATCCGTTGGCTGGCGTATACGCCACTTTCGGCGATCTGCTGCCGCAAAGGCCGACCCGCAACGTGATGAATTACCTGCAACAGGCCATCGATCATGCGCTGCCTGCAGGGTCGCCCCCGTTCGATCTCTTTGCCGTCCCGCTGCACCTCACCTTCCATGAGATGCAGGAGGCGATGCTGGCGGGCGAGTTTACGCTGGCGGCACCGCTTCACGCGGTCTGCGAGGCGATTTCGCACTACGCCTGCGATGTACTGCTGGTTACCGGCCGTCCCGGCAGCCTGCCCGGTGTACAGGCGCTGATCCGTCATCTGCAGCCAGTACCGGTCAGCCGCATGGTCTGGCTGGATAAGTACAACGTGCACGCGTGGTATCCCTTCAGCCAGCAGGGGTGCATCGGCAATCCAAAATCGACCGCCGCCGTGGGCGCCATGCTCTGCAGCCTGGCGCTCGATCTTCGCCTGCCGCGCTTTAACTTTAAGGCGGCCGATATCGGCGCCTGGTCAACGGTGCGCTATCTGGGCGTGCTCGACAGTACGGTGAATACCCTGCGCGAGGAGAATGTCTGGTATGCCGGAATCGACCTCGATAAGCCTGGCGCGACGCTCGACGCCCGGCTGCACTTTCCTCTGCGCGGTAACGTCACTCTCGGTTTTCGCCAGCTGGAGAACGCCCGCTGGCCCGCCACGCCGCTTTACACCCTGAGCATTAACTCCGCCTGGCTGGCAAAAGCGATCGCGGGCGACGGCGTGCTGAATGTGCGTTTACAGCTCTGCGGGGGGAGCCGTCAGGAGGGGCCTGACGCGTTCGAGCTCAGCGACGCCTGGCTGCAGGACGGTACGCCGGTACCGACGGATGCCTTGACCTTCAAACTTAATACCCTGGCCGACCGCCGTCACAGCGGCAGCCATTACTGGATCGACAGCGGGAGCGTATACCTGAAATGAGAGCGATGACATCCCCCTCCCGGGCCTGTATGGAGTGGATCAACGAGACGCGCGCGCTGTCGCCGATGCTGGATGATGATGCCGACGCGCTGCTGGCGAGACTCAATAGTGTCCAGGCGCGCGAAACCGCCCTCCATCACGCCCGGGCCGCCCGTCGCACCGTCGGTCTGTATGGTCATTCGCAGGCGGCCAAAGCCTGGCTGCTGACCGTGCTGTGCGGGGATGACGCCCGTCTGGAGGTGACCCTCGGGCCACGAACATTTGACTACTTCACCCATATCAATCCGGGCCACGCGCCTGCCCGCATGGCGCTGCGCTTCACCCCGGCGCGTGCGCAGTACGCCGACGACCCCTTTCCTCTGCGTCTGCGGATACTCTCCGAGGCCGAGCTGGTGCAACTTTTTATCGCCTTCGCTGCCCGCAATCCGGCGATTCGCCCGGTGGAGCGTGCGATTATCGACGCGCGGCTGGAAAAGTGGCGCGGGCTCTGTCAGGCGCAACCGGTCGCAGGGATCACCGCCAGCGAAACAGCGGCGATTGCCCGCTTCTGGCAGGCGCAGATGCCCGGCGGCGTTCAAGCTGTTGATGACGCCCTCTGGCATCAGTTCGCCACGCTTGCTCCCTGTCTCGATCTGAGTACCCGCGCCTCGCTCTGGGGTTTGCTCTGGGGAGAACAGCATGAACTTACGCAGCAGTGGCTCCGGCTGGCGCAGGTGCTGCATCAGACCAGTCACGCCCGCGAGCTGGCCGCGCCGCTTAGCCTGCTGGTGGATAATTTTGGCCTGCCGGGGGAATTTCTTACGCGCGGGGAGCTGACCGGCGCAGAGAGCCAGGAGGCAGCGCTGCATCCTCTTACCGCTGACGGCATGCTGAGCGCGGTCAGTATCCCGCTGGATACGCTGGCGCTGTTGACCTGCGAAGTGGTGTTGCCGGTGGAGAATGCCCTTATCGGCGACGTTGATATTATCGATATTCCCGCCCCCGGCGAGGGCCAGTCCATGACCCTCGCCGGAATAAAATACCAGTGGCTGCTGGAACACTATCGTCAGGCGCTGGAGCCTGACGTGCTGGCGATCTGTAACGCCACCACTCGCCACGAGCAAACCGCCGACGCGGCAACGGCGCTGATGCGCTGGGCCAAAGAGACGCAGCCCGCCGCGCCGTCCGCCCTTCCCGGGCTGGTCTGGGCGATCACGCCACACGACGCGAGGCTGGTGACGGGCGTCAATCTGGATGAAGCGGTGCAGCAGCTCCTCAGCCAGGTCGGCCAACGCTGGGGAACGCTGCAGGCGCTGGACGGCCACAGCATTCGTCAGGTGGTGGAGTGGCTTTCGCAGGCAACTCTCCCTGCCCGGCGGCTGGCGCGCCTGCAGGAGGTGGAGGAGCGGCTGCGGGAGACGCGCCGTTCGCTGATGAAGGGATATGGCGCGGCGAAAGGGCTCACGGTCGAGGACGCGCAGACGCTGGTGCGCACCCTGCAGCAGAACGCCGCCCGACACGGGGAACTGCTGTGCGCCCTGCTCCCGCCGCTGACGGCGTTCGAGACGCTGCTGGCGGTGCAGCCGGGTCGCGAGGAGCAGGTCACCACCCTTTTTAGCGAAACCATCGATCTCTTTGCCGATGCCTGCACACAGGGTGCGAAGGCCACACCGACTAAAGATAAGGGACGGCTGGCGCATCGGATCTGGGTTAATCACCTGCGCCAGTGGAGCCGCAGCGAGGCCGCCGCAGCCCGGCTCGGGCTGGATACCATGCTCACGCAACAGCTCGCGGATGTGCTGATTACCACCAGCTATCGTCTCAGGCTGCCGGGGCAGCTTCAGGCTATCGTGGAGGAGGATAACAGCGCCGCCCGACTGCACGCCGCAATGGGTAATTTTATCGGCTGGCTGGGCTACGGGCAGACGCCAGCCGGGGAGCGCCCCGCCAGCCGGGTGCGTAAAGGCGAGGCTATCTTTGCCACTCCGGTCGTCAGCTGTACCGCCCCAAGGCTAACGCGCCTGGGAGAGCAGCCGCTCCACGCCGCAACGACCTATGTCTACGACTGGCTGGTGGCGCTCTATACCCGGGCGACGGAAAATGGCGATGCGCCGGTAACGGGAGAGATACCGCCCGCAGCCCGGCAAACGCTACAGGGGCTACTGACGTAACGCACTGCGCCCGCATCAGCGGGCCAGATCAGAAAAGCGAGATTAACAGCGCGACAGGGAAGCTCATCGGCCAGGTTGAGCCGATCAAAAAGGCGCTCAGAAAACGGATGCGCTTACGATCCCGGGTCAAAAACCAGGTAATAAGCGCGCACAGCAGCGCCATAACGGCGTAAAAAACCAACATTTTTTGGTAGAGTGTCATTTCTCGTTCCCTGACGGCCTGGCATAATCGCGCGCAATATGCGGCAATATTTGATGCAGATCAAGTTTTTTGTTACAAAATAACCACTCAATCTCCGAGGCTAATCCTTAAGTAGAATCTGTTGCTGAATTTAGCGTTTGAAAAAGGCCGCCGCAGCGACCTTGTGTTCCGGCTCTATTTTTTGTCCGGCTGGGGCTTTTTATCACCCGATTCAGGTGCTTCTCGAGGATCGTCTTTATCAATAAAATTCATATTTGCCTCCATATTGCCTCAGGAATTAATAAGTATAGACCATCCTGAAGCTGGCCTTATAAGTTGCATATTAAATGCAACTTATGCATAATGGTTCTGCCCAAACGCGGTTGTATGGCGAGAGGAGAAACGATGTTACGCATTCCACCAGGCTGTATTCATACCCGGTCCACCCCTTTCTGGAACAAAAGCACCGCCCCTGCCGCCATTTTCCAGCGCCATCTGGATAAAGGCACGCGTCAGGGCGTCTATCCCCGGCTCAGCGTGAGTCACGGTGCGGTTCGTTACCTGGGCTACGCCGATGCATCTACGCCGGAGCCAGACAGCGAGATGCTCATTGAGGCGGGCCGCTTCGGCGTATTCCCCCCGGAAAAATGGCATCACATAGAGGTCATGAGTGAGGATACCGTGTTCAGCATCGATTTTTTTGTTGAACCCGAGGTTCTTAGATCACGTTAAGCGCCCGGACGCTTAGGAGAACTCAACTATGCTACGTATTCCTGATAATTTTGTTCATACCCGCTCTACCCCCTTCTGGAATAAAGAAACCGCGCCCAAAGCGCTCTTTACCCATCACAACACTAAAGCACATGTTTATGGCCGCCTGAGCGTAATGCAGGGCGCGGTGCGCTATTTTGGCTTCCCGGACGGCGACGCCACCGAGCCGGATATGGAATGCGTGATTGAAGCCGGATCGTTTGGCATTTCCCCGCCGCAAAAATGGCATCGTATCGAGCTTCTGACCGACGACACTTATTTCAATATTGATTTCTTTGCCGATCCTGAGGCGGAACTGCAGGGTGCCGGTCTTGGAAAAGTGGTCAACACACACAAGGAGTAAAAAATGGGCAAGCCGACCTGGACCCTCTCCGTCACCAATAACAGCAACGGCGTGTCGGTTGATTATGAAACGGAGACGCCCGGTGAATTATTAATTCCCGATGTGGCGACGGACGTTGTTAAAGATCTGGTCAATACCGTGCGTGCTTATGATACTGAAAATGAGCACGACGTCTGTGGCTGGTAATATATCCACAAAACAATAAACCGCCAGCGGCGGTTTATTGTGACTGTGCTACAACGGTTTATTTATTCCGTCAGGATCCTCGGGGGAGAGTGGATCGTTTTCATCAGGAATATCCGGCACGTCATCGCCCGGAAGAGGGTCATTTTCAGGAAGAGGATCAACGACATCAGGACGATCAACCATAAAACCTCCGGCAAACGGGTCTATTTTTTCGGTTTTTGTTTACTTTCATCCCTGGGCATTTTTTGCGGCTGTTTAGGCTGCTCCTTATTGACGCTCAGTATTAAGGATTTCATAAAACGCTCCGCCAGGACAGGCAGCTTGCTGCTGCTTTAAAATTATACGCAGAGGGGTTGATTTACTCGAGCGGGACGGTGTCGCTTTTATCGCAATCGACTCAAAAGACAATGAATTTAGTTTTTGTTTTTTTACCCGCGCATGGATGGCTGCAGCAACTTTTAAAATCGGGGAGCGATGCCAAATTTCGGCGCTTTAATATTCGCCGCCCAGACCTTGATATCATGCTGTAAGAGCAGCGTAAAATCTGACTCAAGGTGCCGGTAGATAGCGTTGACCTCTTTTGCGTCTTTTACTGCGAAATGCTCAATTTTAAATCGTTCGTACTGACTACAGCGGTAGGCTGCCGGCACTTCCCTGCCATTCACGCGCAGCTTCTGCTTCTGCGGCAGACAAGCTCCCTCGGACAGATAGGAAACCAGCATATTGGCTGTATTGCGTCCCGGCTGGGAGAGGCTAAACATCACCGGCAGACCTGCTGCTGTTTGGGTCATATCATAGAGAACGGCGTTTTTGATGTACCAGGTATTGTACTCTCTTTGCTGCAACGCTCCCCAACTGGCTGCAGAAAATAAGGTCAGCGTTATGGATACAATAGCCTGAATATTCATAGGTTTTATTTTTTACCGTTTCGTTTCCTCCATTATGTTGAGCCAGACAAAACACGCAACAGGTTAAGATTAATCCTACTAACTTTGACAGTCTGCATCGCATATGTCGGGCCAGAGTTGCAAATCATGCTGGCATTCGTCGCCGCAATCCGTACCATACACGCACACTTTCGCATGCTGATGACTTCCGCAGGCGCAAACCTGTCTAATCAGATGGGGCACATGAACGCGCCGAGGGTGTATAAATCTATGATTAACGGTGAGCAGGGGTAACGCGCACTCCGTACTGACGCGTTGTAAAGGTTGCCCTCCCGGTGCCCCATTTGAGATTTGAGTAAGAATAAATGTCTACTAATCAAGAAATTACAAAGAAAGAACAGTACAACCTGAACAAGCTGCAGAAACGCCTGCGCCGTAACGTTGGCGAGGCGATTGCGGACTTCAACATGATTGAAGAAGGCGACCGCATTATGGTTTGCCTCTCAGGGGGCAAAGACAGCTACACCATGCTGGAGATCCTGCGCAACCTGCAGCAAAGCGCGCCGGTCAACTTCTCTCTGGTGGCGGTCAACCTTGACCAGAAACAGCCTGGCTTCCCGGAGCACATCCTGCCGGAATATCTGGAGCAACAGGGCGTCGAGTATAAAATCGTGGAAGAGAATACCTACGGCATCGTTAAAGAGAAGATCCCGGAAGGTAAAACCACCTGCTCGCTCTGCTCTCGCCTGCGCCGTGGCATTCTCTATCGTACGGCCACCGAGCTTGGCGCGACCAAAATCGCGCTGGGTCACCACCGCGACGATATCCTGCAGACGCTGTTTTTAAATATGTTTTATGGCGGCAAAATGAAAGGTATGCCACCGAAGCTGATGAGCGATGACGGCAAGCATATCGTTATTCGCCCGCTGGCCTACTGCCGTGAGAAGGACATTGAGCGCTTCGCCGAAGCCCGCCAGTTCCCAATCATTCCGTGCAACCTCTGCGGCTCGCAGCCAAACCTGCAGCGTCAGGTGATTGCCGATATGCTGCGCGACTGGGATAAACGCTACCCCGGGCGTATCGAAACCATGTTCAGCGCGATGGAGAACGTGGTCCCTTCCCACCTCTGCGATACTGAACTGTTCGATTTCAAGGGGATTACCCACGGGTCAGAAGTGGTAGATGGCGGCGACCTGGCGTTCGACCGCGAAGCAATTCCGATGCAGCCCGCAGGCTGGCAGCCAGAAGAAGAAGAGGCGCAGCTAAATGAGATGCGCCTCGACGTGGTGGAAGTAAAATAAAATCTGGCGTCTCAGCAAAAACTGAGACGCTTTTTTATTTCAGCAGCCTTACGCGGCAGGTTTTGCCTTTGATCTTACCGTTTTGCAACCCCTTCCAGGCTTTTTGCGCCACCGACTGACGAACGGCAACGTAAACGTGCGCTGGATGGACGGTGATTTTGCCGATCTCTGCGCCATCCAGACCGATATCACCGGTCAAGGCTCCCAGCACGTCGCCGGGGCGCATTTTGGCTTTTTTGCCGCCGTCGATGCAGAGCGTCGCCATCTCCGCGTCAAGCGGGACCAGGCTGACCGCCCCCGGCGCGCTCACCCAGTTAAGCGTAAGCTGCAGCATCTGTGAAAGAATGTTGGCGCGCTGCGCCTCTTCCGGCGCACAGAGGCTTAACGCCAGCCCGCTGTTGCCCGCCCGCGCGGTACGCCCGATGCGGTGAACATGGACCTCCGGGTCCCAGGCCAGCTCAAAGTTGACCACCATCTCCAGCGATTTGATATCCAGACCACGGGCGGCCACGTCTGTTGCCACCAGCACTCGCGCGCTGCCGTTAGCAAAGCGTACCAGCGTCTGATCGCGATCGCGCTGTTCCAGATCGCCATGCAGCGCCAGAGCGCTCTGTCCGGCGGCATTGAGCGCGTCGCATACCGCCTGGCAATCCTTTTTGGTATTGCAAAAGATGACGCAGGAGGCGGGCTGATATTTGCTGAGCAGTTTTTGCAGCAGCGGAATTTTCCCCTGCTGGCTGACCTCATAAAACTGCTGTTCGATAGCTGGCAGCTCGTCGACCGTGTCTGTCTCCACCGTCTGCGGATTTTTTTGCACCCGCCCGCTCATGGCGGCGATCGCCTCCGGCCAGGTGGCGGAAAAGAGCAGCGTCTGGCGGCTGGCAGGGGCAAAACGGATAATTTCATCGATGGCGTCGCTAAAGCCCATATCGAGCATACGGTCCGCTTCGTCCATCACCAGGGTTTGCAGCGCCTCCAGCGATACCGTCCCTTTCTGCAGATGGTCGACGAGGCGCCCCGGCGTGGCGACGATGATATGCGGCGCATGCTGCAAAGAGTCACGCTGCGCGCCAAAAGGCTGGCCGCCACAGAGGGTCAGAATTTTGGTGTTCGGCAGAAAGCGCGCCAGACGTCTTAACTCCCCCGCGACCTGGTCCGCCAGCTCTCGCGTCGGGCAGAGAACCAGGGACTGCGTCTGGAAGCGAGAAGCATCAAGATGCTGCAACAGCCCGATTCCGAACGCGGCGGTTTTTCCGCTGCCGGTTTTGGCCTGGACGCGAAGATCGCGCCCTTCCAGGATGGCCGGTAGCGCCGCAGCTTGTACCGGGGTCATCGCCAGATAGCCCAGCTCGTTAAGGTTGGCGAGCTGAGCATCGGGCAGTGCGTTCAGAGTTGAAAAAGCGGTCACAGTCTATTCTCGGGGTCAAAAGTCACAGTCAGGCGCGTATCCTCGCAGATCTCGCCTGCCGATGCGACAACTTAATCGGCTCCTCATCCGGCGGCGGGTCGGGCATAGGCTGCGGACGTGGGATCGGGTCAGGAATCGGGTTGGGATCGGTTGGGACCGGATCGGAAAAGCGCGTGGAAAGCGCCGTTAATGTAGAAAAATTGCGCATATTGCCCTCCATTTTCTGGGTGTACACTTTTTAGGGTAGACGCTGAGGCTCTGCAGGCAAAAAAAAAGCCGACTTATTCAGTCGGCGTCGTACGAATCAATTGTGCTATGCAGTAATTCAAAAAAGGAAGTAAGACAATATGGAGCGCAACGCCCATCGCTTGACGTTGCATTCACCTGCGGGAGTAATCATGCACCTAACGGGGTAGACGTTTATTGACTTCGCTCAAATAAAAACGCGTTTTAAAAACTTAAAAAACGTAAAAAGCGTAAATTTACAGCCATTTACTCCGATGCAACCACCATGTAACACCGCCAATGACAACCACTAACATGATGCAAAAGAGGGAGAAACCGAAGCGATATTCGCCGCCCGGGATCCCCCCCAGATTGACGCCGAAAAGCCCGGTCAGAAAAGTGCTGGGCAGAAAAACCATCGCCATCAGCGACATGGTATAACTGCGCCGCGCCAGCGACTCCTGGGTGACCTGCGCGATTTCGTCCGCCATCACCGCCGTACGGGCTATACAGGAGTCGATCTCATCCAGCCCGCGGCCCATACGGTCGGCGATATCCTGCATACGGCGGCGCTGATCGTCATTCATCCAGTTCAGCCGTTCGCTGGCCAGCCGGGCGTAGACATCCCGCTGAGGCGTCATATAACGGCGCATTACGATAAGCTGTTTGCGCAGCAGCGCCAGAAAGCCGCGCGGCGGGATCTGCTGATCGAGCAGATTATCTTCCAGGTCGATAATTTTATCGTGCAGCTCTTCGATAAATTCGCTGGCATGATCGGTTAACGCATCGCAGACATCCACCAGCCAGGAGCCACAGTCGGTGGGCCCGGTCCCCTCTTTCAGATCGTTGACCACATCGTCCAGCGCCAGTACCTTTCGCTGGCGCGTCGAGATGATAAGCTCCTCGTTCATAAAAAGGCGCATCGCCACCAGCTGATCGGGACGCTCATCGGTGCTGCCGTTTATGCAGCGCAGCGTTATCAGCGTCCCCTCCCCAAGCCTGCTGACGCGCGGGCGCACGCTATCGCCCGCCAGCGCATCCCGCACGCTGTTGGGCAAAAGCGGTGTGGTCGCCAGCCATTGCGCGCTGTCAGGATGGGTATAGTTAAGATGCAGCCAGCAGGGATTCGTCGCGTCGATAACGTCGCTGTCCTGCAGCGACCGCGCCCTGCCTTTACCGTCCAGCACCCATGCAAAAACCGCATCCGGTACGTTAATATCGGCCCCGTTAATGGCTTCCACAGCGTCTCCCTTTGTTTCGCTTAGACGTTGTCAGTCTAGCGGGCCTTAAAGGGGAATCAATAGTTATCAGCGGGATAAAGGTGAATTTCAGAAACGGCGCCAGTCACTCCCGACGCCTCTTTCAGAGAGGATGAGCCGTCAACGCCTGCCGCTCACCGGTAAGGGTCGCTCCGCCCTCGAGCCGGAAGTTGCGGGTGCGCGCCTGAAGTTCGGTGACCTGGTTTTTCAGTACGTCGGACGACCCCGATAGCTCGTCCACCATCGCCACGTTACTTTGAGTGAGGCGCTCTAATTCGGAAAGCGCCTGAGTGATCTGGTAGATGCCCTTCTCCTGTTCGGCGGTGGAGACCGTGATCTCATCCATCAGCTTGCTCACCTGGCCGGAGCCGTTAACGATCTCCTGCATGTTGTTTTCCGCTTCCGCCACAATATTCACCCCCTGGGTGACATTATTGCTGGTGACGTCGATGAGCGACTTGATGCTTTTCGCCGCTTCCGCGCTGCGATGCGCCAGGTTGCGCACCTCTCCTGCCACCACAGAGAACCCTTTGCCGTGATCCCCCGCCCTCGCCGCTTCTACCGCCGCGTTGAGCGCCAGGATATTGGTCTGGAAGGCGATACCGTCGATAAGGGTGATGATTTCCGTCATCTTCTGTGCGCAGTCGGTAATGGACTGCATATTGTTTGCGACCTCTCCCATCAGTTCGCCGCCCTTGCGCGCATGTCGCGTCGCGATGGCGGCGCGCTCGCTGGCGAGGCGCGTGTTGTCGGCATTATTTTTCGTGCTGACAGCCATCTGCTCCATGCTGGCCGCCGTTTGAATCAGCGAAGCGGACTGTTGCTCCGTCTTTACCGTCAGCTCTGCGCTGCGGTTAGAGAGCTTTTCCGAGAGCGACATTGCCGTATGGGCGGAAGCGCGAATTTCCCGTACCAGTGACGCGATATTCGCCGATAAGCTGTTGATACCCGGAATGAGTCGTCCTGCGCAATTATTGCCAAATTCCGAAATAGTGAGCGCAAGATTACCCGCCGTGACCTCTTCAATACTGTTTTTCACCGTATTGATCGGCGTCACAAGATATTTGGTCATATATAACCACAGAATGATAAGCGCCAGCGCGTTAATACTATTTACCGCGATAAAAAGCGGAATATTTTTCGATATCGCAATCATCACCCCGGCATTTAAAACAAGTACAACAAGAAGAAAACCAATAATAAAGCTTCTTACGCTGATATTTCTGAACATAATTTATTCCAGACGATATTGTGCAGGGGACACTCTATTTATATCACCCGCCATCTCTTTTTCCATCACAATTTACGCGTGTAACTTTCTTCGCTCGCAGCGGCCAATAATTTACATTAAGGGAAAACAGATACGCTGCAATACAACATTTGCAGTATAAAACCCCAGAACCTCCGAATTTTTCGCTGTTAAGCAACAGAAACAATGAGTTTACTGATGCTTTATAGTGGTTAATAGTAAAGCAGCTTTAAGTCAGTCGCTGGCATCGATTTAGCATGGCTTAAACCTTTGGCACTATTGCTGAGGTAAGCGCTTTCTATAATGCTAAACATAGCCTTTTGACATAATTATTGCTTAACTCTGTATGGCTCATTATTGTTAAACAGATTCTGCCGTTCTACTCAACTACGCAATATGCGTTGGATCACAGTATGCTGACTGTCACCTGGCACCCTTTACTTATTGCGACCTCGTACCTGGTTGCTTTTATTGCCTCTTTTGTCGCATTAGAGAGTGCAGCTAAGATGACGATGGTGACCCGCAGGGCAGCGCTGTTCTGGCGTCTCGCCGGAGGGGTGACGCTGGGGATTGGGATCTGGTCCATGCATTTTATCGGGATGCTGTCGATGAACATGCCGATACCGATGAGCTACCATCTGACGCTGACCATCGCTTCATTGCTGATCGCTATTTTCGCGGCGACGCTGGGGCTGAATATTGCGGTCTCCGGGAACCGGCGCTCTCCGCTTCGGCTGGCGATTGCGACGCTGATTCTGGGATCGGGCGTGGTGGCGATGCACTACACCGGCATGGCCGCCCTTATGCTTAGCGAGCCTGTCCGCTGGAATAGTACTCTCGTGGCGCTCTCGATCGTCATCGCCATGCTGGCCGCAGGGGTGGCGCTCTGGCTCGCCTTTCATTTACGTAACCAGCATAGAGGGGTCGTGATAAACCGCATCGGCGCTGCCGCGGTGATGGGGCTGGCGATTTGCGCGATGCACTACACCGGCATGCATGCCGCCCATTTTCCTCATGAGAGCCAGCCCCTGCCGGGCGGTATCGGTGAAACCGGCCTCGCGATGTGGGTTAGCGTCACCACCCTGACGCTGCTCGGAATAATGCTCGTGGTATCGATGGTCGACTCTCATTTTCGGGCGCTACGCTTAATGGAAAATCTGCGGCAGTTAAATAAACAGTTGGAGCAGCAGGCACGTTTTGATCCGCTGACCGGGCTGGCTAACCGTTATCAAATGGATCTCTCCATGCAGGCCTGTCTGCGTGACGCGCTGCAAAAGCGCACCTCGTTTGCGGTGCTCTTTATCAACGTCGACCGTTTCAAAGAGGTGAACGATGTGTGGGGCCATTATGTAGGAGACGCGCTGCTGCTGGGCATCGCGCAGCGGATCGCCGCCAGACTCACCCCTGAAATGACCCTTGCAAGGCTTGGTGGCGATGCGTTTATTCTCCTGCTGCCCGACAGCGACGCCGAAAAAGCAACTGCGCTGGCCGCCGCCCTGCTGGAGGCGATGCGCCCTTCTCTTACGATCGGGAATCATCAGATTAACGTCACCCTGAGCATGGGCATCAGCGTCTGGCCGGAGCATGGAGAGACTCTGCACGAACTGACATTTAAAGCCGACGCGGCGATGAGCCATGTCAAGCAGGAGGGGCGCAACGGCTGGGCGGTATGGCGCCCTGAGATGTCAGGCATTTTCACCACCGACCCTGGCTTTCATAAAGATTTAAATCTGGCGCTTGAGCGCCAGCAGTTCGAACTCTGGTATCAGCCTCTCTATCTGGCTGAGCGGCATGAAATACACGGTTTTGAAGCCCTGTTGCGCTGGAACCATCCGGAAAAAGGCGTGCTGGCGCCGGACGCCTTTTTGCCGACGCTGGAAAAAACCGGGCTGATTATACCGGTTGGCGTATGGGCGATTGAGCAGGCCTGCCGCCAGCTTCGCTTCTGGACCGATCAGGGTTTTCACCACTGGACGCTCTCGTATAATTTATCCGCCGTTCAGTTTGAGCAGCCCGATATTTTCGAGGTTATTACCCGTACGCTGGCGAAATATGATCTTGCCCCCTCCCGCCTTATTCTTGAAGTGACCGAAAGCACAGCGCTGAAAAATCTTGAACGCAGCATCGAACTGCTTAACGCATTTAGCCACGCCGGATTTACCATCTCGCTTGATGATTTTGGTACCGGCTATTCGAACCTGCTGATGCTCAGCGTATTGCCCGCCCGCGAGCTAAAAATTGATAAAAGCTTTATCGCCAGCATGCCCGAGAATGATAAAAGCCGCAAAATTGTGCTGACCATTATTAACGTTGCCCGTTCGCTGGAGATGAAAGTGGTGGCCGAAGGCATTGAGAACGAAGATCAAAAAGCGATGCTGATTGAGATGGATTGCGACTACCTGCAGGGCTATCTTTTTTCCCGCCCCATTCCCGCAAGTCAGGTGCCGTGGCGGGTATTACAGGATAAGTCAGATCGGCAGATTATTGCCCCGGCGGTGACGGAATATAGCGCGTCGCCGCAAAGCGATTAAGCAGCAGATGAATTATAAATACCAGCGTCAGCGTGATCAAAATACTTCCCACAACCGAAATTATTCGCCAGAGGTCGCTGAATACCAGGTCGTTCCCCGGATGCAGGCTTTGACCAAACATAATGGCGATGGTGGTAAAGCAGGAGAAGCCCACTCCTGCCCCCACTTTTTCAATAACATGCAATCGCACGCTAAACGCCAGCCCGATAGCCACCAGCGGCATCATCAATAAGAGATGACCGTCGTTACTGTAGAGTAGCAGTTGCGCCAGCAGAACATACATGCCGCCAAGCGTCGCGCCCACGACCCGCCAGAGTGAACTCAGCACCGCCCCGCGATAGTGCATTGGAAAGAGAACCAATACGCCGGCCATCAGCGCAGCCAGGGAATCGCTAAGATCGCATATCTGAAAAACAATAAAGATAAGCGTGGCCACCGTCGCGGCCAGCAGCGATTCGTGGCGCACGCGCGCGGGATCTTTCACGATGAGCGGCGGACGCCCCCGCGGCTCAACATCCGGCAGCACGGTATACATCACCGCGCTCAGGCCAAGCGCCATCACGCTCGCTTCGATAATGGAAAAGATCAGCGTGTGCCAGTCGGTTGTGGGGTAACTCATAAAATTGAGCAGCGCGCTCTGGCACACCACCCCGATAGAGCCTAACAGAAACAGCGTGCCCTGGCTCATCAGGCGGAAAAAGAGAACGTACAGGCTGAACACCGCCAGCGTCATGATTAGCGGCCACTGAGACAGACAGCCGACAAACAGCATGGTCATCATGCAGCTCAGCATAGCGCCACAAAGAAACTGTTTTACCACAAAGCGGTTAAACACCGGCACCAGGGAGAGCAGCATCATCGGATAGATGACATAAAAAACGGTATAGGTGGTGTTATAAAAACAGGAGATGCCAAGGGCGATCATTCCTGCCAGCACGATCCGCAGCGTCTGGCGAAAATCATTCGCCGTATAGAGGCGCTGACCATGGAGAGTCAGCGCCTGCCTCAGGGTATCAATAAACATAATGTAACCAGCTCACCAGGTGGATTTGCACTCCGGAGAAGAAACGCGCCAGCATCCCTTCGCTGTTGTAAAGCTGGACCGTGGCGCGTGCGCCGGTTGGCAGATGCTGTGGCAACGGATCATCCAGCGTTACGTGAATCCGCATCCGCTGCGCGTCTCTTACCCAGCGGCTGGAGCTTTCCGGCTGGGATAACTGACCATTAACCGCCTGCTGCCCCGCGAGGATACCCGCATCGCTGCTGACAACATGGGCGTGAAAAACCTTGCCCGGTAAAGCATCGAAGACCACCGAGGCATCGGTGCCCTCACGGGTATGGCGCAGGCTTTTTTCCCGGAAATCGGCGACGATATCGGTCTGATTATTGACCAGCGCCAGCGCTGCCGAGCCGGAGAGCGCATAAAAGCCCGAGCTGAGCTGCAGGTTACTGACCGTGCCGTCCGTCTGCGCGTAGACCTTTGTCCATGCCAGGTTAAGCTGCGCCTCTTCCAGCGCATTGCGGTATTTTTGCAACGTAACGTTGCGTTTCTCGTCGCGTTCGCCGCGCTGAATCAGCAAATTATCGATTGTCGCATTCAGTGAACTGACCGTCTGCTCGCTGCTCTGCCAGGCGGTGCGGACCTGATCGAGTTCCTGCTGCGAGACGTTCTGCATAGCGCTGAGCCGTTGATAACGGTCGAACGTTACCCTGTCGTTGCGGGTGGTGATTTGCGCTGTTTTCAGATTGGCCCGCGCGGCGGCGATCTGCGCGTCGAGCTGTTGATTAGCCAGCCGCGCCTGCTCAAGTGCGATCTGCGCCGCCTGAACCTTATTAATAAAGGGGGTCGGGTCCAGTTCAAACAGCAAATCGCCTTTTTTAACCTGGCTGTTGTTATGGACATACACTGACGACACGTAGCCGGAGACGCGCGCCGAGACCGGTGTAACCACGCGCATTACGGTGGAATCAGGCGTCAGCGGGATCCAGAGATCGGCAAAAATAAAATAGAGAAAAAGCAGCAGAAAAAAGGCAATAGTGGCCCTTACCCAATGGGCAAATTTTTGTTCGGCGGTCATGGTTAATTACCCCTGGCGATCGTCTTCGCGCATTTTCCGTAAATTGCGGGCGATGTGGTTTAACGTCGTGCTAAATACCGCAAGGTTATCTGCAGGAATATCCTGCGTTACGCGAGTCTGGCAATTTTCAATCACCGTCCTTACTCGTTGCAGTACCGCATTTCCCTCTGGTGTTAGCGTGAGCAGCCGGATGCGTTTGTCATATGGGGAGATGACGCGCAGCAGATAGCCCTGCTTTTCCAGCTGTGCGAGCGTGCGCATCAGCGGCGGCAGCTCAATACCCTGCACCTCCGCCAGTTCGCTGACCGAGACGTTATCCCCTAGTTGACTAAGCTGCATCATGACCGTCCAGCTCGACTGGGTTAACCCCGTGTCGGAAATGGTCTCGTCAATGACCGCGCGAAACTGCCGCACCACCATTGCCATCCGCATCCCCATCGGCCTGCGGGCAAACAGCGCTTCTTCATCCATAGGATCTCCTCTTCTCGCTCACCAGTAAGATAATAGTTATCAGGGTAAGTATCAAAGAACGGATGGTTTAAAAGCAGGAATTGCCAAATGCGAGAACTGATGGATCTGCTGTTCCATTTTGCTGCGGCTTTCTTCATTCGCCGGGTTAAAAACCAGCATCTGCAAATCGCTCCGCCCCTCTATCGCAAGGGTGGAGAACTCCAGATCGATTGCGCCTGCCTGAGGATGCCAGATGCGCTTGACCCCTTCGCCGTGGCTGGCGACATCATTGCTGCGCCACCACGCCTCAAATTCGGGACTAATACGGGAAAGTTCGACAATCAGGCTGTCGGTTTGCGCCGATTTTTCCGTCCGGGCCATATCGGCACGAAACGTATTGACCACCAGCCGCGCCACGGTTTGCCAGTCTTCCTGGGCGTGGCGAACCGCCGGATCGGTAAAGAGCAGGCGCAGCACGTTACGCTCCTCCACAGGACGTGCTCCATAATCGGTTAATATGCAGGTCGCCGCGCGGTTCCAGGCAACCACATCCCAGGAGATGGTTTTGATAATGGCCGGGATAGTGAACGCATCCAGCAGGCGTTGCAGTCTTGGGGTGATATCGGTGGAAAGGATAACCTGTGCTTCAGGGCGGTGGCCAAATGCCAGAATAAACAGATGGTCCCGCTCTGTTGGGGTCAGGCGCAGTCCGCTGGCGATGCGGTTTAAAACCTCCTGCGAAGGTGCGCCTCCCCGCCCCTGCTCAAGCCAGGTATACCAGACAGGGCTGATACAGGCGAGCTGGGCTACCTCTTCGCGGCGTAACCCTGGCGTGCGCCGTCTGCCAGCGATAAAACCAAAGTCAGCGGGATCGAGACGCAGGCGCCGCGCCCGCAAAAAGTCGCCAAGCGACTGCACAGTCGTTTGCATCATCGTTATCCTGTTAAGGTTTATACCCTGATAATGTTTCTACTTTTATCGTATGACTATAGCGCTACCCTGAGCATGAATCCTAATCTCGAGGTGTGCTATGCGTATTTTTCTCACCGGCGCCAGTGGCTTCATTGGCTCCCGGATCCTGACGGAACTACTGGCAGCCGGGCATCATGTTACCGGCCTCGCCCGCTCGGAAACCAGCGCGCAAACGATCATAAATGCGGGCGCTGACGTTTATCGCGGTACACTGGAGGCGCCCGACTCTCTCGCCCCGGCACTTCAGCGCGCTGACGCAGTTATTCATACCGCGTTTGATCACGATTTTCACCATTTTGCACAGAGCTGCGAGAAGGACAGGCGCGTTATTTACACGCTCGGCCAGGCGCTGAAGGGAAGCAGCCGGCCGCTGATTATCACTTCCGGTACCGGTATCGGAGATGACAGCCCCACTGCTTTTTCCCGGGAGGATCAGTTCAAAGCCGATAATGTTAATCCCCGCGTCGCCTCTGAAATAGCAGGCAATGCTCTCCTCAACGAAGGGGTGAACGTCCGTGTCGTCCGCCTGCCCCAGGTTCACGATACTCACCGCCAGGGTCTCATCACCTTCTATATTGAGCATGCTGTTGCGAAAGGCACGGTGGCGTACCTTGGTGCTGGCGGTAACCGCTGGTCGGCAGCGCATGTCACTGATGTCGCAACCCTTTACCGGCTGGTGCTGGAGAAAGGTGAGCAAGGAAAACGCTACCATGCGGTGGCAGAAGAAGGCGTTCCTTTCCGGTATATCGCCGGTGTAGTGGCGCGAAAACTCAGTCTGCCGTTAATTTCGCTCTCGCCAGCAGAAGCTGAATCCCACTTTGGCGGATTTGCGCATTTTGTCGCTATGAATTTGCATGCCTCATCTGCCTGGACTCGTCAGCAGCTGGGATGGCGGCCAGTCGGCCCCGGTCTGCTCGAGGATTTAGAAAATATGGATTATGCGCCGCTGTTATTATCCCGATAGTCCCTTGTCCCGGGCCCGTTTGCGGCCCGGGAATAAAGGTTAACGGTTAAACGCCCAGTCGGCAGAGGTTGAACGCTTACGGGAAAGGCTCACGCCGCGTTCCCGTCAGCCCTGATTGAGCAATGCTCTCGCCACCGAGCCGCCCTGCTGAGCCGGGGCGCCGAGAACCAGTATAAGAGGCCGATTATTTATCATCGATACCCTCTGCCTCACTCCAGCTATAGCGCCCGTGCTCTCTGTTCAGCCAGCCGCAGGAGCTCCCGGCGAAATGGGCGCTAAACCACAGAGCCTGATGTTCCTCACACCAGGCCATCGCCCGGCGACGTGACTCTTCCGCTAGCCGGGGATCGCCGCAGAACACCGAATGCCATTCCGGGTGGCTAAACTGCAACGGTGAATGCGCGATATCGCCGGCAAAAAAGCCATATTCCCCGCCGGAGGAGAGAATCAACGCCGCATGATCGGGACTGTGTCCCGGCGTTGGCATATAGCGTAATCTGCCGCCAAACACCGGTTGCGTGGCGACATCAATTGTTTCCAGCTGGCCCGCATCGATAACCGGCAACAGGCTGTCGAGCCATAAATTCCGGTAGCGGTCGCTGTTTTTAACCCGTATCAACTCTTTTTCAGAGCAGATATAGCGCGCGTTGGGAAAAAGAGGTACCCAGCGATCGTCACGCCAGACGGTATTCCAGCCGACATGGTCGGTATGAAGGTGCGTCATTAATACCAGCGTAACCTCTTCTGGCTGAATACCTGACGCCAGAAAATTTTCCAGAAAAGGCGTTTTTAACTGATGAAATAAAGGGTTATTCCCCCGTTCCCGATCGTTACCGGTCCCCGTATCGATCACAATAACATCGTCGGGAGTGCGTACAACCCAACTGTGGATGGAAAGAGGGATCGGCTGGCAGGCTTCAACTGAATCTGCTACACCGGCATTATCAGGATATAAATCCGCAGCAGGCATGTGAATAACACGCTCCTGCACTTTAAAAATAAGGCTGTCACCTGTTCGATATTGTTGCATCATGCCCTCCGCGCACCAGGCGCCCGGTTGATTTATCAGGATGATGTTCACTATCCTGCTGACAGAGATAACATTCAAATCGATTATTATGATGAAGAAAATCATTGAAAATGATTTCAGTCGGATTGATTTAAATCTGCTGACGGTCTTTCTGGTGTTATACCGGGAGGGCAGCGTTACCTCTGCCGCAGAAGTTCTCCATCTGGGGCAGCCTGCCGTCAGTGGGGCGCTAAAACGGCTGCGGAAGATGTTCAACGATCCGCTGTTCGTACGCAGCGCCAGAGGAATGCTGCCGACGCCACGCGCCGACGCGCTGATGACCCATGTGCAGCCGCTGATGGAAAACCTGCATGGAGTAATGTTTGGTGCTCAGGAGTTTTCTCCCGCTACGGCTAAACATACGTTTCGGATCGGCATGAGCGACTGGAGTGAACACTGGCTGATGCCGGGGTTATTACCTGATATCGCAGAGGAGGCGCCGGGCGTCGGTCTACATGTCATCGCCGCCGATCCCTTTCAGGTCCGTCGGTTGCTGGAAGAAGATGCCGTAGATATTGCCGTTTCGCTAAATAAACCGAGTACGGGTGAAATCGTCAGCCAGCCGGTGATGAAGATGGAAATGACGACGCTCTGGTCACCACAGCAGATCCCTCATAAAGGCCCGTTATCCATAAACGATTTTATTGCTTATGAACACCTTATGGTGTCGTATCGCGAATCAAATCATAGTGAAATTGATCGACAGCTTCTGAGCCAGGGATTGCAACGGCGGGTACGTTACGTTACGCCCAATTTTTCAACCTTTCCCCTGATGCTAAAAGCGATGCCGGTATTTGCCACGGTTCCACAAGGGCTCGCCCGGCGCTGGCAGCAGCATTTCGATTTACGATCCAGCGTGACGCCTGTGGCCTATCCCGCGTTTACGCTGTGCATTATGCGTCACAAACGCCGGGCGCAGGATCCGGCGCTAAACTGGATGATGGCGCGGCTGGTACAAGCGATGCAGCGCTTTTGACTATAAGCTGTCGGGCTGCTGTAACACCGTCCGGCTCCAGTCATAAAACGCGCGCACCGTCATGGGTAAATATCGGTTCTGCGGATAAACCAGCGAAAGCGGTAATTCATAAGAGAGGTTATCCAGACAGGAGATTAGAGCTCCGCTTTGCAGCCAGGGCCTGGCCAGGTAGCTGGCTATGCGAATTAACCCAAGTCCCTGAACACCAGCCTGGATGTAGGCGTCGGTATCATCCACCACCAGCGTTTCCCGCATACGGAGCGCGTAATCCCCCTGATCCAGCTTAAAAAGCCACCCGGTGGTACGCCCCGTGGCGTGATTGAGATAGCCAACGGCGTGGTGACGCTCCAGATCGTCTAGCCGTTCTGGCTTGCCGTAAGTTTTGATGTAGGCAGGAGAAGCGAGCACCTTCCACGAAAATGTGGCCAGCGGACGGGCAACCAGCGTTGTAGAATCTTCAATTCTGCCGCTGCGGATCACACAGTCATACCCTTCCTGAATAATATCCTCCACATAATCGCTCGAACAAAGAATCAGATTCAGTGCGGGGTAGCGCTGCAAAAATTCAGGCAGCCGGGGAAGAATGCAGTGCCGGGCAAACGAGTGCGGCATACCCACTTTAAAACGCCCGGCGGGTTCTGCTGACCGACCGGGAAAGGATGATTCCAGAGTTGCGATATCCGCCAGTACCCTTTTGCACTCCTCATAGTAACGCCGCCCTTCTGCGGTCACGCTGAGCTTGCGGGTGGTGCGCTGCAAAAGCTGGCTTCCAAGCCACGCCTCCAGCTCCTTAACCACTCTGGAAACCGTTGAGCGCGGCACTCCTAGTACCTCCGCCGCCCGGGAGAAACCATGCGCATCCACCACGGCGACAAAAAGCTGCATTGATTCGAGTTTGTCCATCTCAGCCTCATATTATCCCACTCATGCGAACAGTCTAACCCGTAACGGTGATCTTATCGACCTGCCGCCCTTCTCATAAACTCGCTTTACACGCCAGAAATAAAGGCTTAACAGAGTGAGGATGTATGATGAAAAAAGATAACGTCACAACCGATCAAAACGTATTGGTGCTGGGAGCAGGACAACTGGGTGCTGCGGTCCTTGAGTCGCTGGTTCCCGCGGTCACCGCGCAGAACGGCAGCGTCTGCGTCATAGTTTCTCCTGGCTCTTTTGATGAAGATGGGAATTTAATTTCCGAAACGCATCAAAAGCTCGCCGACGCAGGCGCTAAATTTATCGCTGTCGACGTCGCAGACAGCTCCATCGCCGCGTTAAAACCCCACTTTGCCGGCTTTGACACCGTTATCAACTGTATGGGTTTCGTCGCCGGGCCGGGAACGCAGCTAAAGATCACCAGCGCGGTGCTGGAGGCGGGTGTAAACCGCTATTTCCCGTGGCAGTTTGGCGTTAATTACGATGTGGTGGGTAAAGGAAGCGGTCAGCCCGTATGGGATGAACAATATGACGTCAGAACGATGCTGCGGGCGCAAAACCAGACGGAATGGGTAATTATCTCAACCGGTATGTTCACCAGTTTTCTTTTCGAACCCGCGTTTGATGTGGTGAATTTGTCGGAAAAAACGATTCACGCGCCAGGTGGATGGGACACCCGGGTAACCGTTACCTCGCCGCAGGATATTGGCCGCCTGACAACCGCGATTTATTTACATCAGCCAAAAATCCGCAATGAGGTGGTATTTGTAGCGGGTGAAACGACCTCCTACGGGGAGCTGGCGGAAACGGTCGAGCAGGTCACAAAGCAGACCTTCACGAAAAAAGCGTTCCCTCTGTCGGTGCTGCTGGATCAACTGCGTCTGCAACCTGACGATCAGATGCTGCGCTATCGCGCGGCTTTTGCCCGGGGCGACGGCATGTGGTGGCCAATAAGCGACACATGGAATGCACAAAATAATATTCCGACTCAGGATATCGCCTCCTGGCTTAGGGCATATTTTCATTAATGTATTGGGGTGTTAATTTCATGAAAATATTGAATATTATTGTATTTATCAGTTCTGTTATGCCGTTTTGCCTGTTCGCCCAAACCATCACCGCCACGGGCGACACGCTTGAGCATGCGGAAAGCCAGATTCGCCAGCAGGCGCACAAAGACGGGGGCAAGACTTATAAAATCATAGAGGCGCGCATGGGAAATAAAGTGCATGTCACTGCGGAAATATTCCCGTGACTCACCCCCCTTTCTTTTGCTTTATGCTTCCGCTTTCGCTATTCGCCTGTCGCGCCCGGGAGGCGTACCAAACATCCGGGCGTAGTCACGGGTAAATTGTGAAACGCTGGCATACCCTACCAGGCTGGCGGTTCGGGCAATCCCCGCCCCTTCCGCCAGCAATTCACGACGAGCCTCGATCAGGCGTAGCTGCTTTTGAAACTGTACTGGAGAAAGCGTGGTGATCGCCCGAAAATGGTGATGAAAAACCGATACGCTCATTCCTGCCGCGCCAGCCAGCTCCTCCACGCGCACGGCGCGCATATACTCTTTACGTAAAATCGCCACCGCCCGGCCAATTCTGGCAGCGTGGCTATCCACTGCGCCAAGAGCGCGAATAGCCGGGCCATGTACGCTCTGCAATAACCAATAATGCAACTCACGTCGTAATCCTTCCCCGAGAAGCGCCAGCGCCTGCGGCTGGTCAAAAAGCCCTGCCAGACGACGGGCTGCATCCGTCACGTCACGATCGAAGGGCTGAATGCCTATAGCAGGAGTTTTTGTCGGCAAGGCAGGCACGACGTCCTGCAGTTCACGCAGGATAACGGGATCAAACTCCAGCACCAGCGCGTAATAGGGATGACGCTGGCTGGCCTGCACGATCTGGCTGGTGGTCGGAATATCCGCTGCGATAACCATCGCCTCACCGGGACCATATTCGAACCCACTGGCACCCGTGGTCACGCGTTTTCGCCCCTGCAGCAGCATGGCGATAAGAGGCCTGGCGATAGCCACCTGCAGCTCGCCGGGATGCATAGCACGCACAATGGTCAGCCCGGCAACCGGCGTGGCGGCAACACCACACTGGCTGACGTGGGCATCGGCATAACGACGGCAAAGTTCAAATAGCGTGGCGTCCATAAAATCCTTTCAGGCAAGTTTCGATGCTTCAGTATGCACTGTTTTGCTGGTTTGCGACCCCCTTCAGGAGGAATGAGCAAAAAATAAAAAGAATCAGGCAAAGCAGACGAAAAGCTTCCGCCTAGAGTAGGAACACACACAACAAAGGAGAGTTAACATGTCTAAAATCGCACTGATTACCGGCGCCAATCGTGGCCTCGGACGCAACACTGCACTCGCCATCGCCCGCCAGGGCAGCGATGTTATCGTCGCTTACAGAGGAAATACCACCCAGGCTGAAGCGGTTGTCGCGGAAATCCGTACCCTTGGTCGGAAGGCGATCGCGCTTCAACTGGATATGGCCGAGACTACGAGTTTTCCAGCATTTGCTAAAACGCTGCGTCAACAACTCGCCGAGGTCTGGCAACGCGACACCTTCGACCACCTGATAAATAACGCAGGTCATGGCGAGTTTGCCGGGGTAGCCGAGACCACCGAAGCGCAGTTCGACGGGCTGTTCAATGTCCATGTCAAAGGGGTATTTTTCCTGATCCAGACCCTTTTACCACTGCTGGCGGACAGCGGGCGCATCATCAACTTCTCGTCCGGCCTAACCCGGGTATCGTACCCTGGATTCTCCGCTTACGCTGCGGCAAAAGCAGCTGTGGAAATGCTCAGCGTTTATCTGGCACGCGAGCTGGGCGCGCGCGGCATTACCGTCAATACCATCGCACCAGGCGCCATTGAAACCGATTTTGGCGGCGGTCTGGTTCGCGACAACGCGGATGTAAACGCGCAGTTTGCCGCCATGACCGCGCTTGGCCGCGTGGGCGTGCCGGATGATATCGGGCTGATGGTGGCAAGCCTGCTGCGTGACGACAACCGGTGGGTAACTGCCCAGCGGATAGAGGTGTCGGGCGGTCAGAATATCTGATTGCTTTGCTGGGCTGGCGCCTCATGCTGCGCCAGCCCAGCAGCGGCTGACATCAGTGCCTGGTTATGTACCTGGTTATGTACCCGTGCTGTAACACCATACCTGATAATGGTTTTTTCTTATCTGCATAAACTGATACCGACATTTTTACCGCAGGCAAAAAAGTTTTCTGTTTTGTGATCTGGTTCATTACTTCCCCATCAAAGATAGCGGATAAGCCAATCCTGAGAATGAGATATCTACTTCACTTTATCTAATTTTATTAAGAATATGCTCATATGCGCATACCGCCCGAGACTTCAATACGCTGTGCGTTGACCCAACGATTGTCTTCCGAAAGCAATGAGGCAATCATCGGGCCAATGTCGTCAGGCAGCCCGGGACGTCCGAGCGCCGTCATGGCGGAGATGGCTTTAGGAACCTCAGGATTATCGCGTGCTACCCCACCGCTGAAATCGGTGGCAATCGCGCCCGGCGCAACGCAGTTCACCGCAATACCGCGGCTGCCCAGCTCGAATGCCATGTATTTCGTCATGGTTTCGACGGCAGATTTCATGATCGCGTAAGGTGCGCGATTCGCCATAACGATACGGGTAAGGCCGGATGAAATATTGACGATCCGCCCCCTATCGACCATCAGCGGCACCAGTTTTTGCGTAAGGAAAAAGACGCCTTTCACATGGATGTCGTACAGCGCATCAAATTCTGCCTCAGTAGCATTTAGAAACCCCATCCCGCTGGAGTTACCTGCGTTATTGACAAGATAATGAAATTTATCGGCTCCCAACTCCCTGAGTGCAACCTTAAATTGCTCGATGAAAGCGTCAAAAGTGACCCTTTCCCGTACTGAGTTGCAGCGGGATCGCCGTTGCGCCGAGAGATTTAACCCGTTCGACAACCTTATTGGCTTCGGCGTGATTCGCTTTATAGGTAAAGAGAGTGTTGACGCCCCGGCGAGCCAGCGCTTCTACCGTAGAACGGCCCAAACCACGACTCCCACCGGTAACAAGTGTAATTGTTGCGTTATTGCTCATAATTATCTCCAGTGTTTTTGGGTTAAAACAACGGTGATACAGGAATCCCTTTCCCCCTGTGCTGCTACGCTATTTCTGTGGAAATCACGAAGGAGGCATGATGAAAGTTCTGAATATACTGACCCGTCAATGCATCATGATTAGTCGTTTTGACGAAACGGTTGCCTTTTATGAAACCTTGATTGCGCAGGAGGCAAGACTGCGCTTCGACTATCCCGAATACGATCTCAAACTGGCCCAGGTGGGTTCGGTGCTTTTAATCGGAGGAACCGATAAGAGCCTGGCGCCTTTTCGCGCCACCCAGGCCACTTTTCTGGTCAACGACATTGCCGCCTGGGAGAAACACCTGCCCTCTACCGGCGCGACGATTATCAATCCGGTGAAGCGCGTCCCCACTGGCTGGAACATGCTGGTTCGCCATCCGGACGGCATGATTGCCGAATACGTTGAGCATCAAAGCAAAAATCCAGCAGATGAGATCTTCTGATGTTTATTCTCCTGGCGGTGCATTCATATAGCGCGTCGCCGCAAAGCAGTTGAGCACCAGATCCAGCACAAACACCATTGCCAGCGTCGCGAGCAGGCCAACGACCACCAAGATCATACGATAGAGGTCGCCAAACATCAGATCGCTGTCAGACCGCAAGCTCTGCCTGAACAAAATGCTAATGGTGGTGAAACAGGAAAACCAACGCCCGTCCCCACCTTTTCCATCACATGTAGCCGCACGCCGAATGCCAGCCCGATACCCACCAGCGGCATGGTCAGCAGCATATGGCTACTGTTGTCGTAGAGAAGCAGTTGTATCAGCAGGATGTACAGGCCGCCCAGCGTCGCACCAACCACGCGCCAGATGGCACTCAGCACCGCGCCGCGATAGTTCATGGGAAACAGGATCAGCACACCCGCCATCAGCGCCGCCAGAGAGTCGCTGAGCTCGCAAAGCTGGAAAACCACAAAAATAAGCGTCGCTATCGTGCCCGCAAGCAGCGATTCATGACGCACCGGGGCGGCATCTTTCACTACCCGCGGCGGGCGCAAACGAGGTTCAACATCCGGAAACAGAAAATACATCAACGCGCTTAAGCCTAATGCCATCACGCAGGCCTCAATAATGGAGAACAGTAGCGTGTGCCAGTCGGTGGTCGGGTAACTCATAAAATTGAGCATCATGCACTGACACACGACGCCTATTGAGCCGAACAAAAATAGCGGCCCTTGGCTCATCAAACGGAAAAACAGCACGTACAGGACAAACACAGCCAGCGTCATTATCAGCGGCCACTGCGACAGATAGCCGTTGATCAACACCATCACAACGCAGTTCAGCGCGGCGCTAAACACAAACTGTGCCGCCACATGGCGATTGAATACCGGCACCAGCGACAGCTACATCATTGAGCAGGAATTGCCAAACCGCAAAGCGCCGGGCATCAGGCCCCGGCGCGAACAGGCATGGTGATTAATTAAACAGACTATAGCCGTATCGCTCCCGTCACATCATTCCGGGTTAATGACCGAAAGCACGATTTTCCCCTGAATATGTCCCCGAGCCGCCCGCTCATGCGCTTGTTGCGCGTGCGCAAGGGGGAACGTACTGTCGACAGCGACCTGAATGACCCCCTTATCCAACAACTCGGCAAGCTGGGCGAGCTGTGCGCCGTTGGAACGCACCTGCGTAGCCGAGACGATAACGCCCAACTGCTGGGCCTCTTCAGCGCCTGCAAACCCCAGAGGGTAAATCGGAAACAGCGCGCCGCCGCGCCTGAGAGTGCGCAAGAAACGGCCTGCTGAAGGGCCGCCAACCGCATCGATGACGAGATCTGCATTGCGTACTACATCCTCGGCAGCCTGTTTCGTGTAATCAATAAATTCATCAGCGCCAAGGTTAAGCAGGAACACTTCATGTTCGCCGGAGGCGACCGCGATAACATACGCCCCCTGCCATTTCGCCAACTGTACGGCGAAATGGCCGACACCACCTGCCGCGCCGTTAATCAGAACGGTTTGTCCCGCCAGCGGCACCGGCTTATGCGCGGTTGCCTGAAGCGGATTTTGCACATCATGCCCTTGTTCAATCATAAATTGCCATGCGGTCAGCAGCGACATGGGTGTGGCGGCGGCGTGAATATGGTCAAGGTGACGAGGTTTACGTGCCACCTCCGTTGCCGCTACGCTGACGTATTCGGCATAGGCCCGGCTACCGCCAGCCGCCCCGTCGGGGAAACGCACCATCGAAAAGACTTCATCCCCGACAGAGAACGACGTGACGTTGTCACCCAACGCAACGATCACCCCCGAAATATCCGTTCCCAGGATCACAGGGAAAGCGATTTTGGGTTGCCATTCCGGCGGCAACATTCGATAGCCATCGCGAAGATACCAGTCAGGAGGATTGAGGCCGACCGCATGCACGCGGACAAGCACTTCGTTAGGCTGAAGATCTGGCACGGAAACCTCTTCATAGCGAAGTACCTCCGGCCCACCGAACGCATACTGCTGAACTGCCTTCATCACTTTAATCGACATGGCTTCCTCCTGGGACGGGAATACGGTATATTTAACGGAGCACTGCTCCGAATATATGGAGCACTGCTCCGCTTGTCAAGGAGACACCATGCGAGCCGATGCGAGAAAAAACTACGACCACCTTATTACCGTCGCGCGCGACGTCTTCATTGAGCAAGGCGCCGATGCGTCATTGCGCGACATTGCCCGCAGAGCCGAAGTCGGCCTGGGTACACTCTACCGCCACTTCCCGAGCCGCGAAGCGTTGCTTGAAGTGCTGTTGCGTTCAAGCTTTGATGCACTGGCGACCAGAGCCGAAACCCTGCGGACCAGGGCCGATTCAGCCGAAGCCTTGATGTTGTGGTTGCAAGAGATTATTGCCTTCACTTATGAACATCGTGGCGTTATTGCGCCGATGATGAGCGCCATCGAAGATCCCAATTCCGCACTCCATACATCGTGCGTCACGCTACGTGCTGCCGGAGCCTCGCTTCTGGCCCGCGCTCAGGCCGATGGCAAAGCACGAGCCGATCTTGATGGCGCTGAGTTGTTTGACCTTATCGCCGCGCTCGCCTGGTTGCGTGGACACCCCTCGCACGCACCTCGCGCCGAACGGATTTTCAGCGTGATTACAGATGCTATTCTGGTGACTAAAACAGCCAACGCTACAGATGAAAAATGACCTCAGTGGACGCCGATGCCTGTCGGAAACAGCTCAACCAGATGGGCAATACGCGATCAGGCTCATTATCCTGCTCAGTTGCATGTGAAATCACGTTGGCCACATATCGTCAAAGGTCACTTCAGTCGCGTACCGGATGCGTCGGCTTACTCATTTCATCGCGTAGCGCCATAAACTGTGGCAGTGAAAGCCGATCGCCGCCGGTTCTCTCCTGGCATAGTTGTTCGTCATGCATGTTTAATTTTCCGGGCGGAAAGCGAGCCAGAGTCTGGTTCAGGGTTTACTCGGGAAGCAAAGGGGTAATCATCGTAAAGAATGCCCCTTCATCAAACCGGGCGGGATTACCGCCCTGCACACCGACCGGACACCAGGTCCAGTCATTCTGCCCGCCACTGCGCATAAACAGACGGTACAGGGGCCGGATATCATCCGAAGCATACAGACAGACCTCAATACACCCGGTCACACCCTGCCCGTACAGAAAAATGGGGGTAAACCGGATACTCCGCTGCGCGTAGCGCAGAGTGATACCCGGAACCGAAAACGCGCTTTCGCCAATCATCACCGTTGCTGTAGGCAATCGCCACTTCGGTGCCGTCCGTGAGCGGCGTATGCCAGCCCAGCGTTTCACCGGCATAAGGTTTCGCCATCCGCAGCCACAGGTAGCCGTAACCGGGTTCCGTCCCCTCCCGGTTGAAGTCGAGCTTCACCCGGTAGCGCCCCTGCCCGTCCAGGTGAGCGTAGATATCGTTCTTCTCACGACTCTCCACCCGGGCCGGAAGTGTGCCGTGAAGTTCCGGACGCGGCACTTCCGCCGGGCGTAAACAGTAACGTTCGGTATAAGGCATTCCCCATACCGATACATGCAGACGGGAATCACGGGCGCCCCGGAAGGTCACCAGGGTGAGGATAACGCCCTCTTTCAGGGCAGTAATGACATCGCCCTGCGGCTCCAGTACCTGCCCGGGTGAGAGGTGCGAAGCATTGCTGAACAGATGAATGCGGGCCGTTTTGTTAAGTTCCCGCTCGTGATGAAGGCGGGCGTAAAACGCGCCGGATTCGGTTTCCGGCTCAGGGCTGGTGTCATCCCCCGCGTCACGGTAAGGCGCTGCGTAGCGGTAATGCTTCCCGGTGGTGACAGCATCACTGCGCACGCTGACCGTCGCATCCATCGGCGTGGTGGCGGTCCGGTAGTTGTAATCCCGCGTGGTGACGGTGCCGGTGGCTATGTTGTACCAGGTTATACTCTAACCAATTTTCAAACTCAAATTTCCAGCACGGGGAGACAGTTCGGTTAATAAAAATTAACCATGACGTATCAAAAATTCTCTCAATTCACTAGATATGTTATTACGATCTAAGTAATTAGCTTTCTCTTCTTCCGATAGAGATATCCAAAAAGGAGACCAATAAACATTCCACCACATTTCCATCTGCCCTTGCAAACTGCCAACTGACTCAAAATCACAATATGGGAAAACAGTATCGGGGGCGGGTGGTTCAATGTGCTCATTGCACAAGCTTTTAATAAAATAGTTATCATTGGTGATTATATCAATCACTGCTTGACCAAGTTCATTGAATTTAAAATAATGCAAGGCCTTCTCTTTATAATGCAAGCATTCCTTTTCTTTGGTTATTTTTTTTCGGAAAGAAGACTCTACTATATTTTCTATTATTTCTACATCACCAGGCTTAACCATAAACCTTGATGAATATGCATATACATTGTTGCCTTCAAGACACAAAAACAATGGATATACATTTTTAGATTTTGACAAGACTTCAAAGCCAGAGTATGGGTAAATTTTCTGAAGGTCATTCCCTTTCCTGAAAAAAACAAACAAATTAATTTTCATCTATGTAATCCGCAATCCAATCTGCACCATAACACCCAGCAGCGCCGAATATTATTCCACCAACAAGTCCTGTAATAACTGCACCTGGACCTGTTTCCACTCCCACTGCCGCACCAGCAACGGTTCCTATTTTAGCTCCAGCGACAAATCCGCCCCAGCCACCTGCTTGTCGTATAACTTCCGCGCTGATAGGTTTTACACTGCCGATCTTTATCGATTTTTCAGTTGCTTGTTCAAGATCATACGCTGTTAACACTATACCTATGACCTGAACTACGCGACCAGCTTTCGCCATACCTTTTACTAATCTAAGAGATTCTGGGGTAAAAATGGCTTTCGCAGGTATTTTTTCACCTTTAATCAAGATTTCCTTATCAACATCTCTTACATATGCTGCAATTTTATCGACACGTTTAGCCAAATGTGGATTTTTAACTTTGTATTCATCAAGTGCTTTCAAAATTTCATCAGTCGTGACTAACTCCGCTCCTGATTTTAATGCTTTTTCGACATCAATATATATTGACTTACCGTCAAACCTAGGGGAGCCCTCAGGAAAAATAGAACTTGTAGAGATGTAAGGTGATTTATTTTTACCCATGACATGTTCAGCAATATTAACTGTTGAGTCATAACTTTTTGGAAGTAAGCCATACCGTTCAGGATCTGTCTCAGAAAGTAATCTTAGTGGCGATAGATTCATTTGGGATAGATAAGGATTCGATGTCGAGGCATATATTTTCCTAACAAGAAAACCGTCTTTCCCTGGCTCATCGACAACGATAAAGAAAAACGCACGAGCTGGCATTAACATACCAGTTACATCGTACGTTGAATGTGGAGTATCATTAGTTAAAGTTGAATGCTCAGTCATCTACCATTTCTCCAGAGCCTGGACACCTAGCCAAACGGTAAGTTTGGACGATTCCTTTGAAAAAACACGTTTGCATAGACCTTGATTGTCTGTGATACCTTTAAATGTTTCACCACTTTCACTAGAGATAAAATACGGAACATTGGCCATAGGCTTACCACTATCATTTAAGATCCGGAATTGTTCATCGAAGAATCCAATCCTGATTAAATCTTCAACTAATGGCATTGATATTGATGACGTTGGTGTTGAATTTGCACCAGCAAACATCGTCCGCTTCACTTTACGCATATACGTCGCCGTCGTACCATATTCGACCTTCCCCGCCTCAAGCCGCAGATAGCTTCCGCCGCCAATCAGCGTGATACGTTTTTTCCCGGCAAACGAGATGTCACTTTCTGAGCTCATCGTCAGTTTCTTCTCTGCAAAGAGCCGCATATTGCCGTTCTGCGCCTGCGCCTCCACGGGACCCTCCCCGGATTTCAGGCTCAGTTGCCCGGTGCGGGAAAACAGACCGAGCTTTTCTCCGGCGAGGGCGGTCATGTTACCCATGACGCCAGTGCTGATGTCCCCGCCCGCACTGATGGCGACGTTTTTGCTGGCGGCCATTTGCAGATGCTCACCGCTGGTCAGCGCCATCCCTGCCGGGGCCGAGAACAGCACGGCTTCACTGAGCGGTTTCAGCCGCTCCTCAAACATCTGTATCTGGCTGTCGACATCCGCCTTCAGCGCCTGAGCCTGCTCTGCCGCTATTTCCAGCTGCTGCAGTTGCTGATTAAGCCTGTCGATTTCCTTCAGCGCGGCATCCATGTCCAGTGCGTCACCCTGCGCCTTCGGCTGCGCATCCGCACTGACAAACAGTCCCTTCCCGGCCCTCAGGGTTCCCCACTCATCGGTGCGCAGCTCAGTTCCCTGACCGCGACGTTGCCCCTTGCCGTCCACCAGATGCCCGGTATTGAGCTGGGTTTTCCCGTACTCCGTGGCGAGCTTGATGTGCTCCTCACCGCGCTTATCCTCCATCCGCAGCTTGTTGTTTGCGGGCGTGCGCAGGACATTGCGGGTGTGGTTGTCGCGGGTGACATGGTCCGGGTGTTCAGAATCGTGCAGGGCATGGGAGATATACGGCAGGTCAATATCACCGTTGCTGTACGCTATCGCCACTTCGGTCCCGTCGGTGAGCGGCGTATGCCAGCCCAGCGTTTCACCGGCATAAGGCTTTGCCATCCGCAGCCACAGGTAGCCGTAACCGGGTTCCGTCCCCTCCCGGTCGAAGTCGAGCTTCACCCGGTAGCGCCCCTGCGCGTCCAGGTGAGCGTAGATATCGTTCTTCTCACGACTCTCCACCCGGGCCGGAAGTGTGCCGTGAATTTCCGGACGCGGCACTTCCGCCGGGCGGAAACAGTAACGTTCGGTATAAGGCATTCCCCATACCGATACATGCAGACGGGAATCACGGGCGCCCCGGAAGGTCACCAGGGTGAGGATAACGCCCTCTTTCAGGGCCGTAATGATATCGCCCTGCGGCTCCAGCACCTGCCCGGGTGAGAGGTGTGAGGCATTGCTGAACAGGTGGATACGGGCTGATTTATTGAGTTCCCGCTCGTGATGAAGCCGGGCGTAAAACGCGCCGGATTCGGTTTCCGGCTCCGGGTCACTGTCGTCGCCTGCTTCCCGGTACGGCGCTTTGTAGCGGTAGTGTTCACCCGTCGTCACCGCATCACTGCGTACGCTGACCGTCGCATCCATCGGCGTGGTGGCTGTCCGGTAGTTGTAATCCCGCGTGGCGACGGTGCCGGTGACAATCCTGTGCCAGGTCCGCACATCCCAGACCGATTCCACCGCGCCGTCAAACAGACCCGATGGTTCGCGGTACGGCAGGCGCACGTCAAACCGGTAGTTAAGCTGGCTGTCGGCAAAAATGTACGTATCCAGACCGCGCACATCATCCATCTCCGTACGCCAGTAAATCCCCACCTCTGACAGAATGCGCTGGATAAACTGTAAATCCGTTTCCCGCCACTGGGTGATAATTTCCCGCGGCGGGTAGGTGCGCTCCAGCCGGAAGTCAAAATCTGGTCCTTCCAGACCGTGTTTACGCAGCACCTGCCCCACCACAACAGGAACGGACTGGTTCTGATATACCGCGCACTGTCGGGTGTGACCCAGCAGCGCCAGGCGCGAACTGAGCGTAAGCCGGTAACGGGACTGGTCTGCGGAGATGGAAAGCCATTCCAGGCGGGTCACCATGCCGTGAACATTTTTACCGCTCCGCATCCGGAAAGAGGCATATTTCATCAGTACCTCTTCCGGGACGATGTTGCCCTGCGGGGTGGTGAACTCGATGTCCCATCTGAACGGCTCGCTCAGTGCTTCCCTGCCGCGAAAGCGCAGAACATCCGGCTTCACCGAACTGTCATTGATATCCAGAAAGTAACGGGTCTGTCCGTCAAAAAGCGCTGACCAGTTATCCATCACGTCACTCCTTCACCGGCACGAGGCTTAGCCAGCCATCACCCAGTTCAATCGTGCGGGGTGTGTCCGGGTCAAGGTCATCACGGGTCAGCACCAGGCGCCAGCGATTGTCCTTCTGATCCGGGCGGTTAAACAGCCCCACCACAGCCACGAACTGAGCGTCTTCATCCATGGGCATATTGAGCGTCACGCTGCCGCCGGGCATCACTAGCAGCGATTTTGACGCCAGCACGCCATCCTTAAGTACCGTATCGGCCTTGCGCAGCAGTGTCTGGTAATCAGCGGCATCAACCGCTTTACGATCCCTGAGCTGATAGACTCTCACCATGGTCGCCAGCGGAGTCTGTGCACCATCGGCGTTAATGGCCATGCGCGGAGTAAAATCCAGATGCAGCGTTTTAATTTTCTTGTAGAAGATGGATTTCGTGATGCTGATGGTGCCGTCCGTCACGGTCTGCGTCAGACCGCAGCCTGCGAGCAGACCACAGGCAATAAGCGTCAGCGCCCACCAGCGGGTTACTGTTGCCATTCAAAAGTTCCTTTATTGAGAGAGGGAATACGTGATTAGCCGAAACGGTAATGCCCGTCTTCAGCGGGGGGTAAAACAGAGCATTGCAACCCTTCATAGCGGCCCAGGTTGACGGTCAGGCTCTCCCGGTTATGGCTGAGTTTGCCTGCGTTCAGCCCCAGCAAACCAGTACGGCCCAGCTGAATACGCCTGCCTTTGCCAAGGTGGGGCTCAGGCAACAACCGTACCGGTACAGTGAGGCGCAGTCGGGCGTCGCTACGGTAGCCGAGATAGACGCGCAACAGGACCAGCAAATCGGTATGAAGGACTCCACCGGGTAACCAGCCTTCGGCTTCGTCCGGATCCTCAGTCTTCAGCGTCACCAGTATCCGGCTGCATGCTTCCTTTGCCGTTTTACCCAGCGTGGCCCGCTGCGAAAGACGGATGCGGTTTCCGGCACCCAGCCCGCTACGGTTATCGATATGGACCTTCACCGGATCGGGTTCGGTGATAAATGCCCGGGTATTCGGTGCCAGCAGGCTCACCAGAGCCCGAATGCCTTCGGCATTACGGGTGGGTAATCGCATGGTGCCCAGCAGGGCCAGGAAGCGGGAAACCGGCGTCGCCACATGCTCTGCCGTGCCCGGTATACCGAGTCCGATCAGTCCCAGCAGACACTGCGATGTGGCATCGCGGCCACCGGCCTCGAAAGTCGCCGGATACGCGTATTTTCGCCAGATCCGGTAATACTGTGTGGTGATGCGGTGGCTGAAAATGTCCAGAAACGAGGTGACCGCCTCATGGCCTTCCCGGTGCCGTGCAATGTCATCCAGATACGCACCCGGCAGCGGTGAATCCACGCCGTACATTCCCAAAAAGGTGGTGCGCACGGTCGGAGGTAACTCCGGACTTTCCTCATCGGTCTCAACCGTCCGCAGTTCAGTGACCGGAAACCCCATTCCCTGCCAGGGTCTGAATCGAACCGGCTCATCGCCCGGATGGCTGGTGGTGCCCAGTTTCGGCGCGTCCGGATTTTCCTGCTCCAGCAGCTGGCAGAAACGGTAGAAATTGGCCCGCCAGATATCTTTGTTAAGGGCCAGTGTCAGCCCGGTACGTGCTGGCTGTGATTCTCGCGCCATCTCAGTCGTTTCCCTGTCGGTTGCAGTACCAGCGTGAGCTGGTTAAAGAGGTGAATATCGGCATAGAGCGCGAAGAACCGGTGCAGCATTTCACCGAAGAGATTCACATCGCCCTCGCCTGCAAAATTATCCATATTCAGCGTGACCTCAATGTCCACGCCCCGGAGCATAAAACCCTTCTCGAAACGGCGGATTAGGGTGTGCTTCACGGCGACGATTGCTTCAAGCCGACGGCGGTTCATTTCATCGTCAGTCCAGTCATAGAGCGCCAGCGTGCCGCGCAGGACCTCCGGATTGTCCATCATGCTGAGGAAGTTTGAACCGAGGTGACTCATCACTCGCCAGTGAAAACGGTCGTTTGCCGGGGGATACAGCGGCATCGTCGGTGCTGTGACGTTCAGGACCCTTACGGGCACCTTGCCGGTTTTCACCACCCTGTCCAGCAGGGTACTTTCCAGTGCCTTACGCGGAAGCTGGCCGTTGGTGCCGGTTATTCGCATCGAGAGTGACTCCGGTTTATCGGACAGCTGCTCCAGCTCGAACGAGCGCCCGCCGAGGATTAACCAGGTGTCATACAGGCCAGAGGGGCCGCGTTTCACGCGGGTGTGGTAATAACGTTCAGGGGCATCGTGACGCATCATACCGCCCCGGTGCCGGAAGCTGGTGAACGGCACCCAGGGGTGTTTGCCATTCTTCATTGCGCCATGGATATTATCGACGCTGTAGATCTCTGTGTGGCCATCCTGAAGACGCAGTGGTCTGAGCAGGTATTCGTTATCCAGCGGATTAAGCGTCAGCGGATCGGCTTCGAGGGTAAAAAGATTGATGACCGGCGCACAGTGCAGCCGGAAGTTTTCTGTCTCAAAAGGCAGGTCGGATGACCAGGCTTCACTGAGCACAATGTCGATTTCAAACCAGGTACTGGCCGCAGTGAGCCCAATGGCGTCGAGGCCGCGCAGTTCAACAAACATAAACTTCGGACGGAAGCTGAAATACTCCAGCAGCAGCTGGTAACCACTGAAGGCAGTATCGGCTTTCTTCCACAGGCCGTCATTGTCATCAAAACCCATGGGTTTACACCAGCCATCAAATTTATGACGTTCGGTGTGGGTTCCGGCATGACGGGCATACATGGCGTGGACACGCCGGGTCATTGCCAGATGCAGCGCAGAGCTAACCGGACTCTCTGCGTTAAGGAATATGGCGACCTTGTCGATCCCGGCTTTGTGCCAGTCCACTTTTTCAGGGCATTCGAAGCGCAGGCGAAGCGCAGAGCGGCCATCGGTTTCGGTGTGCAGGCGGGCGTCCGCAAGATGCAGCGGTTGTAGCGGCACATCGCGGGTCGTCCGATACTGACAGGCGGTTTTTTGCGGCCCGACAGGTCGCGATAGTACTGAGAAGCCTTCAGCCAGCATTTCGGCCTGACGCAGGCTGCGCCAGTCAGGCGAGAACTCGACGATGGCCAGCGACGGGATGGTCCGCATATAGTGTGGCCACAACAGACTCACCAGCCCTTCGGTGAGCTCCGGCAGATCATCATCCAGTTTTTCTCGCAAACGGCCCATCAGGAAGGCAAAGCCTTCGAAAAGGCGTTCCACATAAGGGTCGCGGGCACCGGGTTTATCCAGATTAAGCATCGCTGCACGATCCGGGTGGGCACGGGCAAACTCTTTACCCGCTTCACGCAGGTAGCGCATCTCAGCTTCGTAATAGCGAAGGGTTAAATCATCCATGCACGGCATTCCTGGAAATTGTTAATAAGAAAATTAGCCATAGAGAACCATGGCACGGGCCGGATCGATGGCAATAAGTCCGGCAAGTAATAACTCCATCTCAGGTATCAGACGGGCTTTATCGGACTCGTTGCGACCGGCTTTCATACGTAGCAGCTTCAGTCGGCGGGCCTGAACTTCAAACAACAGAGTCGGCTCCCAGTCTTCGAGCGTCAGCAATGACGCACGGGTGGTCAGTTCGCCAGGCAGATAAAGCGCCATATCGTTTCGGCCATACTGCTCTGCCATCCGGGCCATCAGCTGGCGTATCAACCAGCGGAGCAGCACATCGTCAGCCTGACCATTAACGACGGTCGCGGATTCATCGCTGTACATCAGGCCTTCTTCATTCACTTTTTCAGCAATCCAGGCGGTGGTGACTTCGTCTGCAAAGGGGGTACCGTCATTCCATGCCAGGCCTTCAAGACCTGGTAGGCGTTTAAGCAGCAGCCGCAGATCGAACAGGACGGAGTCAGCCCAGGCATCCCATGGTTGATCGGCATGGCTGAGCCCCCCTGAAGATCGAGCCAGAAATGGTTAACCCCTTCGCAATACATCTGGCTGGCCTGCTCAATCAATTCGGTCCATTTTTCTGAAGCCAGAGCCGCTTAAGTTGAGTGCGATACTCGGGCTTCGGCGGTACCAGGCGGGGGCGCCCGCTACTGTCGAGTGTGGGGTTCTGATCGACCGTATCCCTCCGCACGGTCTTTATCAGCCTGTGAGAAGTAAGCCAGCCCTGAGGTTGTTCGCTCAGCCAGCGGGAAAGTAACTTTGCCCGGTCGGGTAAATCGCGGCCCGATTTCACTGCTGACAGTTGCGGTGCATCCGAATGGGCTGGATCACGCCCGTGCCCCTGAGCGCTGCTCTGGGGGGCCAGTACTTCCATGCCGCCTGAGCGTGCCAGACGGTTTTCAAGAGCGATAAACGATATGCGGCGGGAAACGTTTCATAATTACGGGACAAAGGAATCCTTCATCTGGCGCTGAATTATGCTTCAACCAGTAACTGAGCCACGCCCGACACTGCCGAAAGGTCATAAACTGCCACGGGGATGAGGATTCAGTTTCGCATCATCGATCTACTTTGCTGAAAATACCCGGGGACCAGCCTTCCACCTGTTTTGCAAAAGCCAGTGCCGGGTGAAGTTTCCCCTCGTTGTTACTGAATCTCTTCTGTGCCGCCTGAAGCGACGCTGAAGATAGCGTCGGGCAGCGTGAATCCCTGAAGCTTCAGTAATGCGAGAGGGCCGTCCCCCAGTTCACTACGCATTACAAACTTCAGCGGGTTCCCGTCCGGCGTGATCCACACCAGTTGCGTGCGGCTGGCATCGAGTGGAGTGATCAGGGCTTTGCCCAGCAGGCGAATGAAACCCCAGTTACCCTGGTTACTGGCGTAGAGTTGCATACCGCTGTTTACGCTACGCCAGCTGAGCGATACGCCTGGATAATAAGTATTCCCCGGCCAGGCGAAACTCTGCCAGCTTTCCATCTGATTGAAGTAGTCCAGATTTTGCTCATCAAGAGTAAGTTGCACTCTGGCAACATCCTTTGAAGGACGCGCCATCAGTTCAAAATGGACACCCGCATCACCCTGAGAGAAGACAATATCTGACAGTTCTGCCAGCTGGTTAATCGCCCGGAGGAAATCCGGGCTCACCACCATTCCCTGACTTGCAGAAAGGTCAACGATCCAGCGATTTCCTTCCTGGTGAAGGATCCCGCCAAGGTTGGTTTTCAGGAAGGTAGTGATTCGCCCCGAGTCGCTACGCAGGAACTGTGCCAGCAACGGCAGGGAGGCATCGCTGCCGGTGGCTTTAAACGGATAGCGACCGGCAAAGGCCTTATTCCACTGATCGACAATTGTTGTCTGCCAGCGAGCATTGAGGCTACCCGCAGCCGGGGCAAGTACCTGCCGCCAGGCCAGATCCAGCGGTTGTACAAACAACGACTGACCAAATCCATTCCACTCCTGTCCAAGACTCGCCGCAACCAGACTGCCGTAGTCGCGCGTGTCGGTCAGGTCGATGGCTTTGCCCTGGAATACGGTCTGGGCCAGCATCTGAGACATAGCCTGTGGATCCGGGGCGCTGGTGACCTGCTGAAGCTTCAGCCTTACCTGAGTAACGCGGGCGAGCCAGGACTGGAAACTGAGGTTACCGTTGGTACCGGTGCCCTCTTTACCTTCCATCAGCCCCATTAGAGGCCCAAACACCCCATCGAGCGGACCTTTAGGGCCCTGTGCCTGCTCTATAAACTGTCTGGCATTTTTTTTCTGACCGATCAGCTTTTTCGCTGAATCCACTATCGAGTCGGCCAGAGCCTCGCCCTTCTGCCCTGTTTTCCCCTGCCAGGCCAGCGTGTTCATCAGGGCAACCAGCGGGGACTGGCGGACATCACCGATCAGCGTGAGCTGGGCAATCGCCTCAGAAAGAGAAGTGGCTTCCTGCCACTGAATGCTGTTGACCATGTTCAGCCAGGCGTTACCAAAATCGGTAAAATAGCGTTCTGTCAGGCGGGCCCTCAGCGCCTCCGGGGAGATATCGCTCCCTGTCTGGTGCGTCTTATCCGTCAGTACCCAGTCAATTTCATCGCGGCGTGTCTTGACGACCTCGTTAATCGCTTCCTGAACCTGCTCTTCCCAGGCCTGACGCGTAAACATACCCGGGACGACTTCGTCTGTGCTGAATACCGTTGAGGAATCGGTGTCGCCGGTCATATCGGCAAGCGTTAAGTCAGGCCAGTTGCTGGCAACGCGCTTAAGCATCTCCTGATATAACCCGGACTCAGCGTTCCGCTGGCCAATCTGTTTGAGCAGGATCTGACGGACCGTGCTGATTAATTCAGCATCAGGCTTAATTTTCCATTCAGGATGAGCCGGGAGGTTTTGCGCATAAAAGCCCAGCAGTTTCGGTGCTATATCTTGCCATGTGCCATCCGGCACATTCTGGCGTTTAGGTAAGACTTTCAGCACGTTTTTTGCCAGCCAGCCTGCGTCCGCTTTATCAGGACGGGCCAGCATCAGATAACTTTTGAGCACGTCGTAGGTATGCTGTGTGCCCTGCGCTCGGGCATCACTGGCAGGAGGAAGTTGCACAAACGCATTCAGCTGCTGCCTGAGACTATCTGCTGTGGCATCCCTCATCAGCTGTGCGTTATTTTTCGCATACAGGGGCCAGAGGGCGGCCAGCGTGTCGCTGTCCTGATTAAGACCAAAACGGGTGTACCATGGAGCGCCGGTCGCCTCACGATGTTGCAGACGGGCAATCGCTTGCTGGAGTACGAGCTGGTTGTGCAAACGTTCGGTCAGCGGTTGTCGGGTATCGGCGGCAAGGCGGGCGGTGCTCTGCGCCTGGTAAATCTGCGCCCGGTTGACAGTAAGAGACACGACTGTACCGGCCCCCCAAAGGACAATCAGGCCAAGCAGCAGTAAACGCAGCCCTTTAAGCCAGTCGAAGGTCAGTTTTCTGGCACGTACCGTGACACAGTCATCAATAACAGCTGTCCAGCCAGGGGTATCGAGCCGGGTATTGGGCACTGAGCCGGCAACGGTCAGCTCAGGACTGAACATCATTCCCCGCAGACGGTATGCTGCCGTTCCCTGCATCAGTTCGCTCAGCAGGATGTTCAGGCCTGCTTTCAGGTCGCCCTGCAGGCGGGAGGAGAGCTGCAGTAGCCAGTTGTGCTGCGGGTTGTTCAGCACCTGAGACATTCCGGCCTGACGTAAACGCGGGATCAGCCTATCCAGCGTGCTGAACGCATTCTGCGGGGTGGCTCCAGGGCCGAACAGCGCGCCGGTAGCCACCGGTTCACTCTTATCATCGGTAGCCGTTTCTTTGTCGATCAGCCATATCCAGACGGGAGCCTGCCAGCCAAGGAGATAATCGGCCTTTTGGCGACAACGTAAGAAGGCGTCACGCTCAGCGTCGGTTGGCAGCGCTGAGGTATTTATTACCTGGATGATGCCGTCCACAGGTTTACCCGAACGCAGATGTTTTAACCGGGACAGGAAAATTTCATCCGGCTTTGACTGCGCATCGCCACCATAGATAAGCACATTGCCGTCACCTTCCTGCCAGAGATCGCAGCAGAGCCCCGGCACCACCTTCTGAATCTCATCTTTATTGCCCATAACGAGCAGGATCCTGACCTGACGCTGCCAGCGACGCCCGTACCGCAGGCGCAGATGCTCTGCTACCGGTTCATGCAGGAAAACAGGCTCACTGTCATCCTCTGCCCCTGCAATAACCTGTGCTATCGGGGCGATAATCTGCTTTTTATTCTGATTCCAGTGGATGTACAGACCTGATTTACCCGCAAAATCGAATGCCCTTTCCACCAGCCATCCCAGGAGTAACAACGCAGCCACCAGCACTGCACAAAATGTGAGTATTCGTTGTCCGTCATACGGGCCTAACCCGGTGGACGAAGCCACATTTTCCGGAAAGGCGTATAACAGAAATGCAACGATGACTGTCAGGAAAAAAATGACAGTAACAACAGAGCCGATAAGTGTTTTGATTTTGACCTTAGACATTCCCTGACGATCCCTTGCGAACTTCTTCTTTGGTGATTACGGTGACCCAGACATCATCTTCATTTGAGGCAGGCTGCGCCGCGATAACCTGAGGGCCATTGTCGATACAGGCAGCAGAAGCGAGAATAATGGCAAGCCAGGGCGCGGCACGACCGGCATATCCCAGCGCGGGATCAATACTGCGGTTATCTTTCGACAAACTAAATGCAACCCCGTTATTCTCACAGGCCAAATTCCATCCACTTCCGCTGGCTATCGCCGGGCCTGTATGCCAACCAGCTTTCAGTGCTACAGAGTCTGTTGCGGCCCATAACAGCGCTCTGTTTAGCGTTTTTTCAAGCCCGGCTTCCTGGCCCTTTTCAGGCCGGTGGAGACACACAGCCTCAGGCCAGGCGACAGCCTTACGGTTGCTGAGTACCAGAAGCGTGATGGCGTCGGCATCACCTTCACTTGGCTGCGCTGGCAACGAAAATGTCACTGCTACAAGAATGCCCGGTTGCTCCCAGCGCTGGTCGAGCCAGGCATCAAACGCCGCCAGGCCTTTGCCAGCCAGAAGCGTGAAAAGCCGCCCGGTTTTGGCTGAGAGTTCATTTCTGAAATTTGCCTCTACCCTGGAGCGCATATCATCATCGCAGTCCAGCATGAGACAGCAGGGAATATCTTTCGGGAGCAATTCCGTTATCTTCTGCACCCGGGCGACGAGTGTTGACGTCGTGGAGATAATTTCTGCATCTAAATCGGTCTGGAAGGCATTCAGGGCTGCATACCTGACAGCAGACAAACTACCGCGAGGGGTTGAAACCTTTGCCGCCAGCGAAGAGTTCTCTACCGCTTTAATCAGTACACCCGTTTTATTTCCTGTAATATGCTGAACGCTGGTACCCAGTATCCACGCACAGCGCTGACCCCGCTGAATTTCACGCTCAATCAAAAGCTCACGCTCTGTATTGCGGGAATCCGCTCCAGTCTGTTCCGCCTTATAGGCGAACCGGCGAAGCCCGAAAATGAGCCCCCATGAGCAGAACGGCAGACCCAGTGCAGTAAACCAGAATACGAACCCCGTACGCTCAGCGGCCCATCCCCACAGCGTCAGGGCAATACCGCTCAGCATGATAAATACCAGAAACAGCAGCCAGCGACGGGTATCAGGACGCGGAACTTTCGCCGCCTTTTCAGGAACGGCATCCAGCCAGACGGGCATAATCAGGCGACCTTTGCAGGTGCAAAAGAACTGATCAATGTGCAGCCACACCCACATCTGTGTCCATGAAAGGCAACCGGGATCCCGTTATCAAGATAATTCGGGTTACCTTCGATGATCGTTGTTGGGCCATGTCCAGGTATCGGGCAGGAAACCATATCACCTTTACGCGCCACGCCAATCCCGCCAAATATCATGGTGCCAGAACAGGTCATGACTGAACCGCCGTGAGTGGTTTTGTCGCCTTTTCGAATAATCTTGAGCATTATTTAAAGCCTCATTGTTCATTTACAGATGATTTACTATTCTCTTATTAATCATACGAGATTTTAATTTATTTAAAAAATAAAATGTGATGTGTAATATTTTTATTTACACATCAAAATTCACATTAATTTTCTCATCGGACTTTGAGGTAAATGTTTATTTAATTACAGAGTCAGCCTTAACTCAGCATTCCAACCAAATGCTTTCATATGACGCACTTCCACACCCCGGGGTTTGGAAACTAAACTTACACTAGGCTATATCATTCACCGTTTTGATAATGAAAAAATCATTAACGTTAACTCAAAGGTTTCGATAAAAACAGAGAGAATTCACGTTGATTATAAAAAGATGGTTACGGGAAAACAAATTTTTTCTCATTCATGTAAGGAACATTGATTATATACTCACTTATAATATTATCGCTTCTGAACGAACTTGGTAAGCAATCACTGGATTGAATAATTTTTTCATTTTTTTTAATATCAAACGACATGGTATATTCGTTTTTTTCAACCCCCTCGATTACATCAATAATGTAACTATATTTACCGCGTTTGAATCCATAATAAGTAACACTCATTTTGCTATCTTTGAAACGTCTCAGTTTATTTCCTTCGTTAAAAACAACACTTAACTCTGCTTTTCCATTCCTTTTAAAATTATAATTAATTTCTTTTGTAACGTTATCTATGAAGAATGAAACTTCTTTGCTTCCCTCACCAGGTAATAAGCAGGTGATAATGTTAGTCATCTTCTGTTCTGCTGTCACGGCACCTGCCGACAAAAAAAAGCAAAGAGCCCCTTCCAAAAATACTTTATATGTTTTCATTGAAATACTTGTTCGCATAATGAGTAAGCCTCTTGTCGCTCTGCCAATCCCATGTTTCCACCGTTTACCCTTTTTGTAACAGCAACAACATCACTAAAACCGTTGCCTTGATCTAATGAATAGACTTCGTAATGCAACCAAAACCATAAAGCGCTTCGAATTGCATAAGGCATTATATTTATTTTTTCAGGTTCCGAAACAGTGTCTGGCACTTCATCATTCCAATGTTCACGATACCCCTCCATAAAACCATTATATTTTTCATATCCTGTAATTTGAATTAGCCCTCGCCCTCTAAAATTATAGCCATCATCTGGATTGCTCTGCCTATTCCCATTCAACCTTAAATAATGTTTTCGACCTATAGCCTCTTCATCCGCACGACGGATTATTCTTCCCGCAGAATTTTTCTCATAGCCATCAGTTTCTGATTCTGTTGGATGCTCTCGATAATACCGGCTAAATGACCTTAAAGTTGCTGGTGAAAATTGAAATCCTTCCGTTTTCCCTTTCATTTGAGGTCCAACCTCACCTTTAATTTGGGAGAAGAAATGTCGTAGCCTTGTTGGAGTATCTAACTTAAACGCCTCCAGTCTCCCTTGCAGTTCAGCAACTACTATATTTAAATTAGCATCAGAAGCTTGTGGAAAAATAGTTTTTAGCTGAGTATAAGTTACACCATCACTAATACCTATAGCCGTAAGAAAAACAATCGGATGCATATGCCACGGCTCCGGTCCCAGCGCAACGCCCTTTTCAGATACTTTCTTCATCCACGTCATTTTATCCAGAAACGTTTCCAGATACGTCTTCCATAACGGTGCATCTGTGGTTAATGTATCCAGGTATGCCTTCCACAGCGGGTCATCCTTGCCGCAGTACCATTCACTCCCGTGCTTCGCAATTACACGGTATAAGCGGTCGCGATAGGAGACATTATGCACCGCCTGAAGATACTCCTGCTCCGAGTAAGAGCCGTCATGGTTGCTGTCAATCAACTCCAGCAATCGCTGGTAGTTATACTTGTTCAGTGCGTGAGTCGTACGGGTTTCATCCTGCGCCGCTTTATGCAGCTGCTCCAGGATACCCTTCACCACGTTATCCGGTTGTTGTATACCATCAATCAGTTCAAAGCTTGCAGGTGCCCTGTTCAGCGCGACAAACCCGAGCGCGCCTAACGCATACCGAGACACTTTCTTAACACTGGCTGCAGGTAACCAGCCTCCTTCAGGGCGTATCTGATACCAGTCCGCGTCCTGATTACCGGTCAGTGCATTTCCTGCCGCATCAGCACCGGGCACATTTGCAAGCGTCAGAATACCCGGGGCCTTTGTTTTACGGCTGCCTGGTGTTATTCCCGTATCGCTCTTATCAGATAACGGCGCATCCTTCTGCCAGGTCAGGTATGCCGGGGCATCGTCCCCCGCCTTTCCGGGGTTAGTAATAAACGTTTCCATATCATCCATACTCAGGCACTCGATGTGCACCTGGTAGCGCGAACGGCTACCGTTTTCTTCCGGCAGCTGATAAAAACCCATATGTCCGAGACTGTCTCCGGCACTGACAGGTACTGGCGTGGAGGGGACATGCACATCATTGAAAACAGGCTCACTGCCGGATGCTGCCGGTGCAACCGTCAGGCTGTCACCGTCTGACACCACCCACACCCGGTCACCCTTTTTCAGCTTATCCTTATCCCGGCCCAGGGTGACCAGACTGAATGTTCTTGCTGCATCGCCGGCGTTCTTGCCGGGCCGAATGACCTGCTGCGCGGTATTACCGGGCTCGTAAGAAAGCGGGAAATCAGCCGCCAGTCTGCCTGCATTTTTATACTGCAGCACATCTTCACGACTCAGATAGTATGACCAGTCAGTACGCGAGGTGCAGTTCACGATACCTTCTGACTGAGGGCTATAAGCCGGAGCGCATTTTGACCACCAGGAGGGAACGGGCGCTGACGCCGCCGCTTTCAGTGAGTCCCGGTCAGACACCGTCCAGATTTTCGTCCCTGCTGCCAGCGTTTCTCCTGCGGTATTTTTCGTCTCACTGGTAATGGCCACTTCGGTAAATTGTCGCCGGTCACTGCTGCGGGTCACGATGGTGTCACTCAGCGTGACGGGCGTGTCTTTAGCCAGTTTTCCGGCTTCGCGCCCCGCCTGCAAATCTTCCACGCAGGTGTAATAACGCTGGACTCCCGCCACTATTCTGTCCGACAGACAGCCTTGTTGTTTATAAGCAGCATAGGGCGCCAGATTCATATACAGCGTGAAAAATGTCAGCCCACTTTCTGCCGCATCACCCGGCTGAATATAATGTTTCACCAGCACAAAGGAGTTCGAAAGGAACAGCTTTTCACCTCGCCATTCAATCGCGGCACTCTCATAATCCTTACATACGCGCCAGGCAACAATCTCACCATCCGCCATACAGCGAATAGATTGTTCTCCTTTATAAAGTTCACGACAATGTTCTCTTTCGGCCTCACTATCTGTGCTAAGGGCACACCAGGGGATGGTGGCATCAGTAATATGAATACCGCCATGCCACATTCCCTGACTTCCCACTAAATACAGTCCCGAGCTTTCACGTTCAAGCTTCGATAATAGCTCTTCAGCAGAAGTGAACTCCTGGCCTTTAGCATCTGCAGGGACGGGAAAACTCTGTTTAGGTATAACTACTGCCATAAAAAACCTCCGTGTTAATCACATGCCCGTTTTGCAGAACCTTTGGCTGAATCCTTTTCAGGCTGATTCTGTCGATGTTGACCATCATTTTTCGATGAGTTCGAATTATCCGTTCCTGGCTCGCTATTTATGTCATAGCTTAAGGAGGTTAAGGGAAAATCGGGAGTATCGTAAGGAAGACTCGCAGGAGTACCTGGAACCAGATACGTCGCCACTTTCATTATCATCATCCCTTCCGAGCCATGCTCTATCCCGTTCTTACTCAGCTTCATATACGATCCGCCGCCGTTCAGCGTCAGCGTTTCCGGGGTGCTGATAATAATTTCGTCTTCACTACTGGTCACCGTCAGCTGTTTTTCAGAAAACAGCGCCATCGTGTTGTGCTGAGCCTGAATTTCGATGTCTCCCTGATTCGCGACCAGCTTCGCCCCTTCTTTATTCACAAACAACCCCAGCGCTTTTTCAACGCTCACGGACAGATTTTTCATCGCCCCGATATCAAGATGCTGACCGGCATTGATCATGGTATTGCGGGTACTGCTGAGCTGAAGGTGTTCCCCTGAAGTCAGTGCCACCCCCTGCGGCGCACTACCCAGCAGGACCGCAGACTGGAGATCTTTGATTTTGTCGGTCACAAAATTTATCTGGGTACTGATGTCACAGACCAGGGCTCCGGCGGCTTCAGCGGCGCTGTTCAGGGCCTGCATCTGGCTGTTGGCCTGGTTAATCTGACTTATCGCAGGCGCCATTTCCAGCACCGGGCCCTGCGCTTTGGCCTGGGCATCCGCCGTCAGAAACAGTCCCTTTGCCGCACGGACAGCGCCATGCTCATCCGTTCGCAGTTCGAAACCGGCCCCGCGCTTTTCACGCTGGCTGTTGACCAGATGCCCCATGTTCAGCTGCGTTTTGCCGTATTCCGTCGCGAGCTTGATATGCTCTTCCTGCCGCTTATCCTCCATCCGCAGCTTATTGTTCGCCGGAGTGCGCCACACGTTCCGCGTATGATTATCACTGGTGACATGATCCGGATGCTCTGAATCATGCAGGGCATAGGCAATGTAGGGACGATCCGGGTCTCCGCCGTCAAATACGACGGCAACTTCAGTTCCGTCGATAAGCGGTGAGTGGAATCCGTAAGTATCACCGGCATAGGGTTTCGCCAGCCGCAGCCACATACAGGCATAACCCTGTTCAGAACTGCTGCGGTCGAAGTCAAGTTTCACACGGTAGCGCCCTTCCGTATCCAGCCAGGAATAGGTGTCGCCTTTCTGTATGCTTTCCACCCGGGCAGGCAGCGAGCCGGATATCACCGGGCGACTGAGCAGTGCCGGACGCCAGCAGACGGTTTCGCTGTAGGGGATCCCCTCAAACGTCAGCGTAAAGCTACGTTTGCGTGAACCACCAGAGCGCACCGTGGTGATGACGATGCCTTCCCTGACGGCATCGGGAAGCGTTCCGTCCGTTTCCAGTACCTGCCCCGGAACCAGATGAGGGCTTGAGGAATGCCCGGTGACATGATACTGCGTGTTCAGAATGCGTTCGTGACGCAGGCGGGCGAAGTATGCGCCGGACTCTGTACTTTCAGCGTCACCTGCTGTCAGGAAGGGTTCCGCATAATGGTACGTTTCCCCGGTGATGATCCCTTCCTTGCTGAAAATGCTTTCGGAACTGTCCTGCGGCGACAGCGCCTCACGGTAGTTGTAGTCACGGGTGGCCACACTCCCGCTCACCACGTTATATGCGGTCTGAATATTCCAGATGCTCTCCTGCCCGCTGTCATTCATCCCGGCCTGGTTGCGTAACGGTAGCGTGACGCCAAATTCATACTGCTGCTGGCTGTCCTGAAAAATCACCACATCCTGCTCAAGATGGCTGTCCATTTCATAGCGCCAGTAAATGCCCACCTCCGCCAGCAGGCGCTGGATAAACTCAAGGTCAGTTTCCCGCCACTGGGTGATGAGCTCCCGGGAGGGATATTCCCGTGAGAGGCGGAACTCAAAATCATGCCCTTCCAGGCCATGTTTACGCAGTACCTGTTCAACCACTTCAGTGACCGACTGGTTGAGGTAGATCTCGCTCCCTTTCGTATAGCCCAGAAGGGCGATACGGGGAACGATCGTCAGTGCGTAATGGGTCTCATCATTCGAGGTGGACACGCGGCGGAACGACTCGACCACGCCGAATACTGTCCTGACCGGCAGCGCCGGTGTTCCGTCAAACACTGGTGTCTGGAAAGTGAATGACGCGGGCTTCAGCAGTAACGCGTCGCAGACAATATCCGCAGAAGAGCAGGTGACCGCCACATCATAGCGCCAGGGCTGGCTGAGTGATTCAACGGCGCTGTAACGCAACACATCCAGGAAATGGTCGCATTCATGCACATCAACCCGGTACCGTGATTGTCCTAAAAGCTGATGTACCAGGCTGGTAACCTTGTTGGAGAGGGAATTGTTCATGACGGCTCTCCTTCTGCCTGTGCATCAAACGCCAGCACAATGCCCTCTTCATCATCCCAGGTCAGATGTAACGAGGACGGTTTTTGTTTTGCCGCCATATGGCTTAATAACTGCTGACTCAGCACCGGCAGGATCTGCTGGTTAAGCAGACTGTCCACGTTGCGGGCACCGGTATCCGGCAGCAAACACGCCGTCGTCAACGTGTCGATAAAACTTTCGCCAATGTGAGTGGAAATGCCGTAGTGGCGTTGCAGACGCGTGCTCACCTGCGCCAGTTTCATACCGACAATGGTGCGCATGGCATCCATTGCCAGCGGGCGGTATATCACCGTCTGGAAGCGAGCCAGCAGCGCGGGCTGGAAATGATCGCGCAGCAGCGGGCGCAGCAGTTCGTGCAGTTCCGGTTCTGTCGCCTCCGGCTGTTCGTCCAGCATCTGCATGATGTGGTCGCTGCCGAGATTCGAGGTCATCAGAATGACGGTGTTGCGAAAATCAATTTCCCGCCCCTCGCCGTCGCGCATAAAGCCGCGGTCAAAAACCTGGTAGAAGAGGTTCATCACATCCCGGTGCGCCTTCTCCACCTCATCCAGCAGCACCACGCTGTATGGCCGCTTACGGACAGCCTCGGTGAGAATGCCGCCCTGGCCGTAGCCGACATAGCCCGGCGGCGACCCCTTGAGCTGGGAGACGGTATGCGGCTCCTGGTATTCGGAGAGGTTGATGGTAATCAGGGATTTTTCACCGCCGAAGAGCGCGTCCGCCAGCGCCAGCGCGGTTTCGGTTTTGCCGGTACCGCTCGGACCGGTCAGCAGGAACACGCCCTGCGGGCCGTTCTCCGGCGCCAGACCGGTTTTACTGGCGCGCAGGCGCTGCGCGATGGCGTGCAGCGCCGCCTCCTGGCCCACCACACGTTTACCGAGGCTCGCTTCCAGAGTCAGCAGTTCCGTCTGTTCATCCTTCATCAGGGTAGAGAGCGGGACCCCGGTCCAGTCGGCAATCACCGTGGCGACGGTACGTGCGTCCACGTCCAGACCCAGCAAAGGGTTACCCTGCTGAACGTCACTCAGTTGCTGTTGCAGGTCTGCAGTTTCTGCCTGGCGGGAGATATCCGCGCGGCAGGCGAGCAGTGCTTGCGTAAGTTTCAGCTCCTGGCCGTACTGCGTTTCCAGTTCGTCGAGCTGTAAAATAATCCGGACTTCTTCCTCTTCTATCGACGCCAGACGCTCACCGTGGGTGGCGCTACCCGCTGAGATATCCTCCAGCAGCGCCTGCTTCTCCATGGCAAGGGCCGTCAGCTGCGCCTTCATCCGGGTCAGCGGCTCCGGCACGGTGTCGAGGCTCATGCGGATACGGGCGGAAGCCGTGTCCAGCAGGTCCACCGCCTTGTCCGGCAGCTGGCGACCGGTCAGGTAACGTCTGGACAGGGTGACCGCCGCCCTGACCGCCTCATCGGTGATATGCACCCCGTGGTGCTGCGCGTAGCGGGATTTCAGGCCGCGCAGCATCAGACAGGCGGTGTCGTCGTCCGGCTCGTCCACCTTCACCATCTGGAAGCGCCGCTCCAGCGCGGCGTCGCGCTCGAAGTACTGCTTGTACTCGCTCCAGGTGGTGGCGGCGATGGTTCTGAGCTCACCGCGGGCGAGCGCGGGCTTCAGCAGGTTGGCCGCATCCGCGCCCCCCGCCTGGTTGCCCGCGCCGATAATGGTGTGGGCCTCGTCTATGAACAGCAGCACCGCCAACGGCGACTGCTGTACGGCCTCAATGATGTTTTTCAGGCGCTGTTCAAACTCCCCCTTCACCCCGGCTCCGGCCTGCAGCAGACCGAGGTCAAGGCTGCGTACGGAGACAGCTTTCAGTGCGTCCGGGACGTTGCCCTCCGCAATACGCAGCGCCAGTCCTTCCACGAGCGCGGTCTTGCCAACGCCGGGGTCACCCACAAGGATCGGGTTGTTCTTCCTGCGTCTGGAGAGAATATCCACCATCTGACGGATTTCGTTATCCCGTCCAAAGACCGGGTCAATCTTTCCTTCCCGGGCACGGGCGGTCACATCGACCGTAAAACGATTGAGAATGGACTCTTCCTGTGAAACGGCAGGCTGCGCACTTCCTCCTTCAGCCTGGTTTTGTGCTTCATCTTGTAATGGCGCCGCCCGACCAATAATGGTGGCATTGCCAGCCTGCTCGTTGAGCGTAATGTCATATCGCTCGTCCGACTGCGCTTCCAGTAAGGGACGTAACCTTTCCAGTTGGCTGGTGGTCAGCGTCATTAAAGGCCAGAGACCATCACAGCGCGTCAGCCCTGACGTATCAATCATGGCCGTAAGCAAATGAATGCTGCGGATCCGCTCATCTCCGGCGAGCGTGGCGGCAAGCCAGGCCTGTTTCAGCAATGTCTGAAGTGACGTAGAAAGCTCTGGTCGGGTGCACAATGAACGAGGCTGTGCATCCAGCCAGCTCAGGAGTGACTGCCAGATGGCATCCATATCCCAATCATAGCGGCGAGCGAGAACCGTCAGATCACCTTCGCCCTGCTCCAGCAACTTTAATAACCAGTGCTCCGGCGTAATTACTGCATGTGCACGGGTCTGACATAAAGAAGCCGCACCTTCCAGTGCTCTGGCGCAATAAGGATTTAGTCGTCGTAGCAGGACTGCTGAATGATGTTCCATGTCGTTCCCTCTAGTTCAGGCACGCTACCGCCCCTGGCCGTCAACCGATGCCCATAAGGTTCATGCCGATAAGTTGTAAAACTGCTCTGCAAAGCGTCCGTCTGACAGGCGCTGTGCAGAGCAGAGCAAGATGGCGGACAGAGGGGATCTGTCCGCCAGGGTCTTACGCAGTGGTACGTTCGTTCCAGGAATCGGAATGAATGATGTTGCCGTCTTTGTAGGTCCAGGTGATTTTTTCGTAACGCAGCTCGATCTGCTCGAGATGGTTGTGCTTCTCGAACGCCGGGTCCTTGATGTCATGCATCTTCGGGTTCACTTTCACCAGCTTCACGTTCTCAAGCTTCGTGTTGAAGTACTCCACTTCCTGGCCCGCGTCGTTGATTCTGTACCACTTAAATTCAGCCGACTTCAGGGTCTGCCCGGTGGTCACTGCTTTGTAGAGGTACGGGCTGGAAGAGTCGATTTCTTTGGTAAACAGGAACGGCGTGTGGATACGCGTACCGGTCAGTTTGCCGGTGTTATTATCGGTCGGGATGTACAGGTTGTGTTCCTGAGCAACAACTTCGATGCTTCCTTCGCGATCTTTCACATCTACGGAACCTTTAATATCAGCGCCGCCATCGTCTTTCAGCCACAGATAAACTGGGATTGCCATGTTTACTTCTCCATTTCTTTAGTTGAAACGTCACGTACATCCTGTGACGCGTGTTTTGCGCCTGGCAAACGACAGGCGTCAGCCTGTGGTACCAGACTGATCTCGACACGCCGGTTATGCGCACGGCCATCAGGCGTGTCGTTTGATGCAATTGGTCGGCTGTCACCGTAACCCTGCACGGCAAAGCAACTTTCCGGTACGTCCCCGGTATCACGCATCCAGTTACGGACGGCCTCAGCTCGTTGTAAAGACAGGGTCTGGTTGAGCTCAACGCTGCCGGTATTGTCTGTGTGGCCGCTGACCACGATGAGCCAGCCTGGCCTGGCTTTGATTCCGACCAGCGAGTTGACCAGCATTTTGGTGGAGCCCGGTTTCAGCACGGACTTACCGGAATCAAACAGCGACATGCTGTCGAGTCGTACAATTTTTGGTAACGGTTTTGGTTCAGGGGCAGGTGGAGGTGTCCAGGTATCGATAGCCTGTTGCAAGGCCAGCCACAGGCGTTGCCCTGGGTAATAGCCCAGGCTGTAACGCAAAGGCTCACCCTGGCGCTGCCAGCGTTCAAGCAGGAGCGCATCCTGCTTCAGGGCGGCCAGTGATTCTGCCTTAGGGCGATAATGGTTCATCGGGATTGCATTCCAGCGCTGTAAATCGGTACTCACCTGACGGATCAGGTCACGGTTATTGAGCGCAGAAATACCCAATGCGGTCAGGGCACACAGCCACATCAGCAGGATCAGGCGACGGGTACGCTGGCCCCCCTGCACAGTTGATGCAAAAGGTGCCAGCAGCGGCAGAACAGCATCCGGAAACAAACTTGCCGGTGCTATCTGCCCTGGTTTTCGGGAAAACTGCAAACAGGTGCGGGTATATAGCCAGTCGGCCCAGACTGACTCTGTACCGGGAAGGACGGTACCGAGGCGCATTGCCACGGAGAATGCTCGTTCAGGAGGCGTTAACCGATCAGGCTTTTCCAGCTCATCAGCCAGCGTATTACGGATAAAGGAAAATGCCTCGCTGACGGCTGGCAATGCCAGGATATTGTCTTCCGCCTGCTGCCAGTCGATGAAAGCCTGCGGCGAATCATTTACCGGACAGACAATCGGCTTATCACCCCGAACGATTATCCAGGGCGTTTCTGGCCCGGAAAATTCTGCACTCAACACAACCGGCAGTGGGAAACCCGTCAGGGATTTAATCTGCTTACACTGCTGGCGGAGCGTTTTCAGCGTCGAGCGCAGAACGGCTTCATCCTGATGATGGTCTGGCAGGCAGCGGTACATTACCGAGAGCTGACCGACCTGGCGCGGGAACTGCGTCTGGATACTGCGGACAACGTCAGTTAACCGGTTGACGTCACCGGCCCGCAGCCACCACCCCTGGGCTGTTTTGCGAAGCGGGCCTCCATGAAACAACGCTTCCAGCATGTCACCACACACCAGTACGACGGGGCCCTGGGTGTCGGGTAGTGGCAGTTCCGCAGCCGGGAGGGTAACGTCGGATGTGGGCTCTTCGCTCCGACAGTTTTTAAAAACATACCAGCCTGCCAGAAGGAGGATCAGCAGGGTGGTCAGGCCGTTAAAAACGTTGCCCGTCGGGATGAAATACCACAGCAACCACAGCAACGTGGCAACGGCTACCAGGGCGTGCAGGACTACCGGAATGATGACTGATCTACGCATTAGCCATGCAACTCCGGTATTTGTGCTGACAAAAGAGACTGGAGCCAGAGGTGACCACCCCACCAGATAACGCCGGTAAGAATGACGGCGAGCACTATCCAGAACCAGACTGAGCGCATCAGACTCCAGCGATGTTTTCCCATCCGGTGAACAACCAGTGACAGACCTGCATCAGGTGGAGAAACCCGCTCATAAAGGGCTTTCACTACCTCATCACGCTGCGCCTGGCTGACCGCTTTCAGGCTGTATAATCCCTGAAAACCCAGCGCTATCACCCGGTGATAGCAGGTTAAAACGGCCGGATTCGGTGAAGGCTGACGCAGAACCTCTGCTATCCGATCCCATAGCGCTTCACCTGCACGAAGTGAGCCAAAAAAACGGGCCTGAAGCGGCGCTTTACGCCAGGCTACCTGGCCTTCATCACTTTTACACTCCTCTCCTTCCTCGCTTTTTTCAGGCTTACGGCTCATCACCGTTTCGTCCAGCAAGGCACATTGTGCGTAGGAAATATGTTCAACACTGGCGTCGTCATAACCGGCACGCTCCAGCGCTTCCCGCACAGTTTCAACCTGTTTAACGCATTTGTCGTAGAGTGCGCTGCCATTGTGGGAGACGGCCCCTTTCTTCAGCATGGTGACAGTAAGCCAGGTTTCTGCCATCAGCTGGTCAATATCGATTTCCTGTCTCATGAGCGCAGCACCGCAAACAGTTCAAGCTCCAGGGCACCAAGTAATTCGGGCACATAGAACATACACACCCCTTGTTCCTGCATTTCACGCGCAGCAGCGCTTTCCATATCAAGCGCGAAATACTGGTTTTCCATACGTACCGGCAATGCCGCAGGGACCCTGCTTACCGGGATCAATGGAATACCCCTGAGCGCCGCGCCGTAAATGGTATTGACCTCATCAGGGGACCCGGCCTGACAGAGAGCAGGGAATTGCTCGGCGACCTGCCAGGCAGGGACACTTGAGCGCACAGAGAGATAAAGGTCGGCCTCTTCGCGCAGACGGATATCGTGAAGGTTTGCTTTCCAGGTCTGTCCGTCTGGTCGGGACATTTCCAGGGCAATAACACGTGAGGGCAGACTGGCTTCCAGAAGCTCTGTGACCAGGTCAAAGAGTGGAGGAAAAGCGTTAACCGGTTCCGCATGGTCATAGCCCGGGATAGCATCAAGGTCATGTTCAAGTGAGAAAGTCAGCATGCTACCTGCCAGACGGGCGAGTTCAGCCCATACCTGTTCAGGTGGCCGTGCCGGGAAGCGCTCGTATTCCGTCAGAACTCTGGCGTGCGAATTCAGCGCATTCAGCAACCAGAAGAGAGAGACATCGGCAACCGCAAAATCGGCAAGTCTTTCGTTACTTTCACGGCGCATTGTCATCAGACGCTGGCGTCGGGAGCGTAACTGACGATTGAGCAGCGTCAGACGTTCGCGCAGGACCGGGCTTGCGCCAAATGATGCCACTGGAGGAATAAAAGACGGATCCTGTCGCCACGCATTTTGCCCATCCCGGATCAATCTTGCTACCGGGCAAACTTTCCAGGAATCATTGCTTTCATGGGCAAACCGGATGGTGAAATTAAACCGGGCAACCGCCATGGATTCTTCTTCAGACCCAAAAGCATCCTGCAACGTCACCCATTCTTCACGATAGCGGAGCGGCCGGTCTGGGCTGACGCCTTCTTGTTCAACGTTGATCACACCTGGCTGCATGTGAGGCAGTGCGATGACGACAGTTACCGCATCACGACCTGCCAGTTGGCTGGCGTCTAACTCACGCGGCGCCGGAGGCAGATCGCTCCTTTGCGCATCAATCAGCGAACCATCTTCCAGCCAGAGGCGTAACTGCGTAATCTGGATCAGACCGGATGAAAGAAGGCTGTCATTAAACTCAATCTTTTCTACACCCCAGGGAAACGGGCATGCCAGTGCTGATGCACCGGCACTGCGAAAAGACTCCCATTCAGCCTGTTGCTGGAACTGCTGAGGGGACAGTAAAGCCCCCTCGTTCCACAGTGGACGATAAATTTTCATCCCTGCGCCGCCTTACGCTTTCGCCTTCGGCATCTGAGAAACCAGCGACAGGTTCACGTCCATGCCTTCCACCTGGAAGTGCGGCACCGCAAAGAGCTTCATGCGGAAGAAACCCGGGTTGTCCTCGATGTCTTCCACCACCACCTTCGCGTCGCGCAGCGGATGGGAGGCCTGCAGCTCGTCGCCCGGATCGGTCATCTCGGTCACCAGCGTGCGCACCCAGGTGTTCAGCTCCAGCTCCAGCAGGCGGCGGTCCTTGGTGGTACCGATGTTCTCGCGCTGAATCAGCTTCAGGTAGTGGGCGATGCGCGACAGCAGGAAGATGTACGGCAGGCGCGCGTTGATGCGGCTGTTGGCGGTGGCGTCAGCGGTGTCGTACAGCGCCGGTTTCTGGGCGGAGTTGGCCGAGAAGAAGCAGGCGTAGTCGCGGTTTTTGTAGTAGGAAAGCGGAATAAAGCCGAGGCTGGCAAACTCAAACTCGCGGGTTTCCGGGATCATCACCTCAGAGGGGATTTTCACCTGGTTGCCGGTGCCAAGGTCATACAGGTGGATCGGCAGATCTTTCACTGCACCACCCGCCTGCGGGCCGCGGATTTGCACGCACCAGCCGTTACTGATAAAGCTCTTCACCATGTTGGCCGCAAAGGCAAACGACGCGCTGGTCCAGAGGTATTTCTCGTGGTCCGGGCCTTTCACCTGCTCAACGTAGTTGAAGCTGCGTACCGGCACGGTGTCCGGACCGTACGGCAGGCGGCCGAGCACACGCGGCATCACCAGGCCGATATAGCGGGCGTCGTCGGTGTCGCGGAAGGCTTTCCACTTGATGTACTCGGCGCGGTCAAAGTAGTTGCCGATATCCTTGATGGCCGCCACCTCTTCCATGGCGTCCTTCAGGAAGAAGGCCGGACCAACCGCGCCGATAAACGGCATGTGCGCCGCGGCGGAGACTTTCGAGATATTGCGCAGCAGCGCCACGTCCTGCGGGCTGGCATCAAATTCGTAAGCGGAAATCACCGAGCCAATCGGCTCGCCCCCCGGGGTGTCATATTCGGCGGTGTAGGTGTGCCAGTAGAGGCCGCTCTGGATGAGCTCCGGCGCATCCTCGAAGTCCTGGCGCAGGTCGTCTTTCGCCACATCCAGAATTTCGGTTTTCACATTCTGGCGGTAGTCAGTGTTGTCCACCAGATGCTTCAGGCCGCGCCACAGGGATTCGACTTTCTGAAATTCCGGATGGTGCATGACCGCGTCCAGCTGACGGCTGATTTGATAATCCAGCTCCGCGATATGGTGGTCAATCAGCGTCTTGTCGAGCTTCTCCACCTGCCGGCCCGATTTACGGATGCACTCCATAAAGACCTGCATCGCCGCCGTCAGCCGTTCCCCTGCCGGGGCGTCGGAGAGCGCCGCATCATCCAGAAAGTCATTGATATCGCCCAGGCGGGAGGCCGGGGTCAGGTTAATTTTTTCAAACAGGGAGGCGTAAACGCCCTCTCTGGTAAGGAAGGTGGTCTGCCCCTGCGCGGAGGCGGTTTCACTATTTACAGACATCAGCATATTCCCGGTTAATCCATTAAAAACGCACGCCGCTTATTTCGGGGCCAGCGCACTCATTTCGTCGCGTAATTCCTGAGAGAGCGCCGGGTCCTTAAGAATTTTCTCGAGCTCTTTTCTGAAAGTGGCGTTGTCCAGCAGGTTAGACTTGAGGTCGCGCAATAAATTACGCATCGCCAGCATGGCGCGAAGCTGGGGGATCTGGCGGGCCACCTGTTCAGGCTCGAAATCCTTAATATCGGAAAAACGCAGCTTCAGACTTTCTTCCGTGCCATCGCCTGCCAGCGTGTTCTGTACAGTCAGATTTACTTCCGGGCTAAATTCCGAAAGTACGCTGTTAAAGTTATTTTTATTGACGTTGATTTTTTCTCTTTCAGATAATGGACGACTCTCTTTGCCATTACTGAAATCACCCACGGTGAGGAGTTTAAGCGGCAGCTCGACTTTCTTCTGCGCTCCCCCAGTATGCAGGCTTAATTTTAAATTAATGCGTGCCTTAGGCACCTCGTTCTGGAATGTATCAGCCATAGCAGTCCCTTTCCTTGAGAAATGTTTGTTAAATGAACGGCTTTCTTTACAGAGCAATATTAGAACAAAACACCATAGTAGATCAACTATATAGATCTATAGCCTGGGATGAGACTTTCCTTAAGAATTTTACTCTGCAAACAAACTACAAAGATTACTGAACAGGCACTACACGTACGAAATACTGACTATTTGTTTACAAAAATGCAGAGTGAAAGTCTGCTGCATAGAGAAATGTCAGACTTATATTTAAGTAGACCTTTTTTGTTGATACAGATCAATGCAACAAGGAGGTGATGATTATGATTGAATCTGGCAGGATGACGTATATCAGAATTAACAATTAAATTTGTTTGTTACAGGCCTAAGCTGAGAAATAAATCCAGATCTGGACATTAAATTTTCTTTTTATCCATTATCAATCAATTACTCTCTGAGAAAATTTTGCATTAAAAACGCAATATTCAATCGGTTCTATGACCCGCTATCCAGACTATACCGGTTGTTTCATTGCTGTGCTTCCCGCACTATTAACTACCCCGGCTGTTTTACCCCGTTTCCATGACTGTTAATCACAAACAAACCTTTACGGCCTCGCCAGACCTGGGAAAATAACTTTATCCATTCTTCTTTTCTGATTGCTGCACGCATGATTCTGTTCAGAAGATGGTCAGAAGGAGAAACTGGCGCTGCAAGCCGCGCCAGCTCCGGGTTTAGCAATGGTTGCCTGACATCATCAGGCAACCGGTACCGATCAATGCTTAATGATATACATTGTGCGGCTGTAAGCCACATCCTCAGCATTATTAATAGGATAGCCTTTTACCCAGGGTTTAATCAGGCGGCCGTTGGTATACTGGTAGATCGGTGCTATCGGCGCTTTTTCTGTGATGATCTTCTCGGCGGCGTTGTAATCTGCGTTACGCGCCTCCGCCGTCGGCTCCATTGCGGCCTGCTTCATAATTTTGTCATAGGCGGGATCGCTGAAGCGTGAAATGTTGCCGGTATGGGTGGAGGTCAGCAGCGAGAGGAAGGTGGACGGCTCGTTGTAATCGCCCACCCAGGAGGCGCGGATCACGTCAAAATTACCGGTGTTCCGGCTATCAATGTAGGTTTTCCACTCCTGATTCTGCAGCTTCACGTCAACGCCGAGATTTTTCTTCCACATTGAGGCGATGGCGATGGCAATTTTTTGATGGTTTTCAGAGGTGTTATATAAAAGCGTCAGCTTAAGCGGGCGCTGCGGGCCATAGCCTGCGGCCTGAAGTAACGTTTTCGCCTGCGCGTTAAGCTCCGCCTGCGACTGCTGCTCAAAGGGCGAAGCCTCTGGCGTGAAGCCGGCGGTCACGTCGGGGGTGAAGTGCCAGGCCGGTTTTTCCCCGGTGCCCAGCACTTTCTCAGCCATAATGCGGCGGTCGATGGTCATGCTCAGAGCCAGACGGACGCGGGCATCCGCGGTGGGGCCCTTCTGCGTGTTAAAGGCGTAATAGTAGGTCCCCAGTTGCGGCGGGGTATAAACCTGGCCGGGGATCTCTTTTAACAGCTTTTGATACATATTTTTGGGGAAAGATTCCGTGATATCGATATCCCCTGCCAGATAACGTTTGGTGGCGGAAGATTCCTGATTAATCGGAATAAAGGTGACCTTTTTCAGCACCGTTTTGGCGTTATCCCAGTAATTGGTGTTAGGAACCAGCACCAGCTTCTCATTCACTACCCGATCCTGTAAGACCCAGGCGCCATTGCCCACCAGCGCTCCCGCACGGGTCCACTCTTTTCCGCTCTCCACGTTCGCTTTCTGTACCGGATAAAAGGCGAAACTGGCGGTCAGATTGGCAAACCAGGGCAACGGTTTGTCGAGCTGTACGCGAAGCGTATGAGCATCCACGGCGGTAACGCCAAGAGTAGCGGGCTGCGCTTTGCCGTCGATAATCTGCTGCGCGTTATTAATTCCCGCCAGCGCCGCAAACCAGGCAAACGGCGAAAGCGTTTTTGGATCGACCAGACGCTGCCAGCTGTAGACAAAATCCTGAGCTGTTACCGGCGAGCCGTCTGACCAGCGGGCGTCATCCCGCAGGGTAAAGGTCCAGATCCGGTTGTCGTTGGTCTGCCACTTCGTCGCCACGCCAGGCACCAGACCGCCCTTTTCATCCTGATTAACCAGCCCTTCGAAGAGATCGCGGATCACCTGAATTTCCGGCAAACCCACCGCTTTGGCGGGATCAAGCGAAGCTGGCTCATCTTTGATATGGCGGACCAGCTCCTGTTTGGGCGCCAGGGCGGTTCCCGGCGGGACATCCGCCGCCTGAGAGAAAGATGAGAGTCCACACAACCACAGCGCGGTACAAAGCAGTGAAACAGGATGCTTCATGAGATCCCCTTAAAATTGATAACAGCAAGCAGATGCGTAATTATTTGTTTCGACACGGAGAAATGCAAATGCCACGCTCCGGAAAGTTGATATCAGGCAATTCTTAACATTGACTCAAACTATTTGATTAAGCCCGGGTTTTGCACAACACTGCCAGTATCCTTCTCGCCAACAGGATTTCTTATGTCATTGACTCGCCCACGCACCGAACGAGGAGCTTTCCCGCCGGGAACAGAACATTACGGACGCTCCCTGTTGGGCGCGCCGCTTATCTGGTTTCCCGCGCCGCAGGCCGATCGCAACAGCGGACTGATCATCGCCGGCACGCACGGAGATGAAAATTCCTCGATTGTTACTCTCTCCTGCGCCCTGCGAACCCTGGCACCGGAGCGTCGCCGCCATCATGTGATCCTGACCGTTAACCCGGACGGCTGCCAGCTTGGGCTGCGCGCCAACGCCCGCGGGGTCGATCTTAATCGTAACTTCCCGGCGGCAAACTGGCGGGCGGGGGAAACGGTCTACCGCTGGAACAGCGCGGCGCCGGAACGGGATGTGGTATTGCTGACCGGGGAGAAACCCGGTTCAGAGCCCGAAACGCAGGGGCTTTGCAAGCTTATCCACCAGCTCAAGCCCGCATGGGTGGTCTCCTTTCACGATCCGCTGGCCTGTATCGAAGATCCGCACGAGACGCGGCTCGGCGTCTGGCTTGCCGATGCGTTTTCCCTTCCGCTGGTGAAAAGCGTCGGTTACGAAACGCCCGGCTCGTTCGGCAGCTGGTGCGCCGATCTGGGTCTTAACTGCATCACCGCCGAGTTTCCGGCGATCTCCTCTGACGAGGCGAGCGAGAAGTATTTGCAGGCCATGACTGACCTGCTGTGCTGGACGCCTCAGAGATAAAGCGTGCCGGTGGTAAAACGCAGGGCTGGCGTGACATCCACCGCCAGCCAGGTGGGACCATCCAGATCGGCGTAGCTGACCTGATTGACCAGCGGCAGCGCGGCGCTGATAGCCCGGGAAGTGCAGAGCATGCAGCCCAGCATCAGGGCGAATCCCTGCTCGCGAGCCTCTCTGGCCAGCGCCAGCGCCTCCGTTAAGCCACCGGTCTTATCCAGCTTGATGTTGACCATCTCATAGCGTCCCTTGAGCGCCGGCAGGCTCTCCCGGGTATGACAGCTCTCATCCGCGCAAATCGGCAGCGGATGGATAAAAAGCGACAGCGCCGCGTCATCCCCCGCGGGCAAGGGCTGTTCCAGCATGGCCACCCCGAGGTCCGCCAGCAGCTGGCAGCGCGCGGCCAGTCCTTCGCTTTTCCAGGACTCGTTGGCATCGACAATGAGGGTCGCCTGCGGCGCGGCGGCACGGATCGCCACCATCCGCTCGCTTATCAGCCGGTCGTCGAGCTTCACCTTCAGAAGCTGCGCGCCTGCCTCACAGAGGGCTTTCGCACTGGCGGCCATCTGTTCCGGCTCGCCGATAACCACCGTTTGCGCGGTGATGACGCTTGCAGGGAGGGCTTCCTGCGCAACTGCATTCTGCTGTTTTTCCAGCGACCAAAGCGCGCAGTCGATGGCGTTGCGCGCGGCGCCCGCCGGCAGCGCCTGCTGGAGCGTTTCGCGGCTCATTCCGGCTTCGAGATCGTTTACCACCGTCATGATTTGCGCCATTACGGAGGCGACGCTTTCGCCATAGCGGGGATAGGGGGTACATTCTCCTGTCCCTTTTATCCCCTCTTCCTCTATTTCAACGACCACCACGGTGGCTTCGCTGCGGCTGCCGCGCGAGATAACAAAAGGCGTATGCAGCGGCCATGCTTCTTCATAGACCTTAACGGTTCTCATTACTCGCTCCTTTACGGTCAAAATTTGGTTTGCCGTGTTATCTGCTGATGTCATACACTAGCTGCGACGTTAACTATATGTAAACAGGAAGATATCCATGTCACAACTCGTTCATTTCCAGGGCAACCCCGTTTCTGTAGCAGGCAACCTTCCGCAGGCGGGCAGCAAAGCGCAGCCTTTTACCCTTGTGGCAAAAGATCTGTCTGACGTAACGCTGGGTCAGTTCGCCGGAAAACGCAAAGTTCTGAACATTTTCCCGAGCATTGATACCGGCGTTTGCGCCGCCTCCGTGCGTAAGTTCAACCAGCTGGCAACCGAAATGGACAACACCGTTGTGCTGTGCATTTCCGCCGACCTGCCGTTCGCCCAGTCCCGCTTCTGCGGCGCGGAAGGGCTGAGCAACGTCATTACACTCTCCACGCTGCGTAGCGCGGATTTCCTCGCAAACTACGGCGTCGGCATTGAAGAAGGTGCGCTGAAGGGCCTGGCGGCGCGTGCCGTGCTGGTGCTGGATGAAAATGACAACATCGTATTCAGCCAGCTGGTCAACGAAATCACCACCGAACCGGATTACGCTGCGGCGCTCGACGCGCTGAAGGCCTAAGCGGTAAAAAAATAAAGCCTCTTAACCGAGGCTTTATTTTCTTTATTCATCCCCTTTCTTCTGGCTCAGGCCATACTCGCGCAATTTATTCGCTATTGCAGTATGGGAAACGCCCAGGCGTTTTGCCAGCTTACGCGTGCTGGGGTAGCTGCGATAGAGCTGGGTCAGCACCGAGCGCTCGAACCGGCTGGTAATATCATCCAGCGAACCTTCCATCGCCTCCTCGCCCACCGAAACCGTACCCGCATCATGATCCGGCAGCAGCACATCCTGAGGACGTAGCTCATATCCCTCAAGCTGCGTCAGCGCACGGTAAATGGCATTTTTCAGCTGGCGGATGTTACCCGGCCAGGCGTAGCGGGTCAGCACGGCGCCGAGATCGGCAGAGAGCTTCGGACGCGGCACACCCTGTTCGTCGGCAAAACGCGCCACAAAGAGTTCGGTCAGCGGCATGATATCCTGCGGACAATCGCGCAGCGGTGGAATATTCAGCGTCAGCACGTTGAGCCGATAGTAGAGATCCTCCCGAAAGAGCCCCTTCTGGACCAGATCCATCAGATTTTTTTGGGTCGCGCAGATCACCCGTACGTCGACATGCACCTCATGATCTTCCCCCACGCGCCGGAACGTGCCGTCGTTGAGAAAACGCAGCAGCTTGGCCTGCATGCGCGGCGACATTTCGCCTATCTCATCCAGCAGGACCGATCCGCCGTTCGCCTGTTCAAAGAAGCCTTTCTTGCCTTCCGGCGCGTGGCCAAACAGCTCGCTTTCAACAGCATCTTCCGGGATAGAGGCGCAGTTCAACGCCAGATAGGGCTTCGCTGCACGCGGCCCTGCGGCGTGAACGGCGTGCGCCAGCAGATCCTTGCCGGTTCCGGTATCGCCGGTTATCAGCAACGGCGCGGTAAGATTGGCCAGCTTGCGGGCCTGATCCACGACGTGGCGCATTTTCGGGCTGACGGCGACAATCTGGCTAAAGGCGCCCACATCCTGGCTGGAGAGGTTCTGCAGCTGGCGCCCCATGCGCAGAGTGGAGCGCAGCATGATGACCGCACCGGTCAGTACGCTGGTATCATTTTCCCCTTTCAGCTGTACCGGCGTGATCTCCATCAGGAAATTCTGCCCGTTAATCACCACATGTTCGCTGTGGGTCGTCTGGGGATTCGCGTCGAGCCAGCGCTGAAAATTAAAACCGGGGATCAGCGCAGCCGCATGATGATTGCGCAGTTTATCCTGGCTCTGGGCGAAAAGCTGGCAGCTGGCGGAGTTTACCCGCTCCACTTTGCTCTTCAGATCCAGAGAGAGAAAGGGCTCCGGCATCGCCTCCAGCAGGGCGCTGAGGGCCAGGTGTTCGCGTTCGGAGGGCATCCAGGGGATGGTGCGTACATCCGTAACGCCAGCGATACGGCGGATTTCCGCCATCAGGCTACTGAAGGTATCAAATTCAATTTCGGCAAAATTGAGGTAAATTCGCCCGATAGGGTCGATCTCAATGCCACGCAGATCAATGCTACGTAAAACAAGCAGATCGAGTAGTTCGCGGGTCAGGCCGAGACGGTCCTGACAAAAGACTTCCAGACGCATGGGAAATTCACCCTTTAAGCCAATAACATTAAAATAATATGTCAGACGGGGTCGCTCTGGAAGATGGCTGTCAACAAAAATTGACAGCCAGCACAATTAGCAGACGATGTATCGGTTACTGCGGCTTTTTATGGAGCGTCTCCTTAAGCTGGCCAATCAGTTCCCGACGAAAATCATTCAGCCTCGGCTTATCGCCGTCAATCCAGGGTAACGGACGGCAGAGCGCCATCGCCTTAATACCAAGTCGCGCGGTAAGCAGGCCGGCGCCAATCCCCTGCGCGGCGCGGGCGGAGAGGCGCGCGGCAAGATCCTGCGACATCCAGTCCATCCCCACTTCACGTACCAGTTCGCTCACCCCCGCAAAGGCCATATTTAACAGCACCAGCCGAAAGAGACGCAGCCGACTGTAGTAGCCCAGCTCGATACCATAAATCGCCGCAATACGATTTATCAGCCGTATGTTACGCCATGCGATAAAGGCCATATCCACCAGCGCCAGCGGGCTGACGGCTATCATCAGCGTTGATTCCGCCGCGGAGCGGCTGATTTCCCGCCGCGCCTGGGCATCCAGCACCGGCTGCACAATATGGGCATAGAGCGTGATCACCTCCCGATCGTTCTGCGTCTCGTGGATCGCCGCGTACCAGCGCTGCAGTGCCGGATGTGACTGATCGATACCTGCCTGAGCCGCCAGCTTTTCGCAGAAACTGCGCCCTTTTCCCGCCGCGTGGCTCTGCAACAGATGGCGCGCCTCATCACGCTCGTGCGCGCGCTGGCGCAGCCGCCAGAGGCGACGCCACTCCGTCGTGAGCGAGCCGACGCCTGCGCCAATAATCAACGCGCCGGCAGCACAGCCTCCCAGCGCCACCCAGTCCTGAGTCTGCCAGGCATTCATGGTCCACTGTACGCCCTGCCCGACCACGCTCGCGCCAAAGAGCGTCAGGCCTGCCATCACCATTTTTCGCCACAGGCTGCGTTTGGGGCGCAGGGCGGATTCGACTACCGCCTCCGCCGTACCCTCTTCTTCGGTGAGAACCGGTTCGGCGACCGGGGCGAAATGTTCTGCCGGTTCACCGCTGAAAGCCTGCGCGGGGCGATATTTCTCTTCCTGCGCCTGCGTCAGGGCGTCCGTAAAATCGATACGCGGTTTGAGAGGTTCCGTCATCGCAATTTATCTCCAATCAAAAATTCCAGCGCCGCATCCAGCCGGATATGGGGCAAAGGCCGATCGACGCTCATACTCAGCGGGCGAAACGACTCAAAATGGAAGCCCTGGTTTTGCCAGAAAGCGTTTCCCGGCAGACGGGCTGGCACTTCGCCGGGAAAGAGGGTTAACGACTCTCCGTCGCTTAGCCGGTGGCCGCGCAGCGCCGGAATTTTATCGCCATTAACGTCGATAAGCCCGCTCTCGGTTGCCTGTACAGAGGCCAGCCCCAGACAGTCCATATCGATCCCTTCAAAGGCAGCGTTTTGCCAGGCATCCTGTACCAGCTGCTGGAGCAGCGAAACCAGGCTGGCGTGCTGGTCGACCGTGACGTGATCCGCTTTGGTCGCCGCAAAGAGCAGCTTGTCGATGACCGGCGAAAAGAGACGGCGAAACAGCGTGCGCTGTCCATAGTGAAAGCTTTGCATCAGCTGGGTCAGCGCAAGACGCATATCGTTGAAAGCCTGTGGCCCGCTGTTGAGAGGCTGCAGGCAATCCACCAGCACAATCTGGCGATCGAAGCGCAGGAAGTGGTTTTTATAGAATCCCTTCACCACCTTCTCGCAATAGTAGCGGTAGCGTTCGCGCAGCATCCCGGCGTTGGTGTTTTTCTCCGCCTGCGCCAGTTTCGCCTCCCCGATCGCATCCACCTCCGGCCAGGGAAAAAACTGCAGCGCGGGGGCGCCAGCCAGCTCGCCCGGCAGGACAAAACGACCCGGCTGAATAAAGTGCAGCCCTTCCTGCTTGCAGCGGTGAAGATAGGCGGTCCAGGCGTCGGCAATGGCGGCGAGCCGGTTTTCATCGGCAGGAGCCAGAGGGTCCAGCCCGGCGCAGAGGTTACGCCATTGTTCAGACCAGTTCGCGCGATCGCCCTGCAGCAGGCCGGTCATCTGACGCGACCAGCTGAGGTAATCCTGCGCCAGCATCGGCAGGTCGAGCAACCATTCGCCGGGGTAGTCCACAATCTCCAGATAGAGCGTGGAGGTCTCTTTGAAATGACGCAGCAGGGAATCCTGAGAACGAAAGCGCAGCGCCAGGCGCATCTCGCTCACCCCGCGGGTGGGGGTCGGCCAGGCCGGAGGGTCTCCGTAAAGCTGGGCCAGTCCCTCATCATAGGTAAAACGCGGGATGCCGAAATCGCGTTGGGGAACACGTTTTACTCCCAGCAAGCGCTCCTCGCGCGCCGCGCTGAGGAGCGGCAGGCGGGCACCGGCGTGGATATTGAGCAGCTGGTTGACCATAGAGGTGATAAAGGCTGTTTTACCGCTGCGGCTGAGTCCTGTGACAGCCAGCCGCAGATGGCGATCAACCCCACGATTAACCAGTGAATTAAGTTCGTTCCTAAGCCGTTTTATCGCCATCCTGTTTCGCCCTTTTACGCCCTGGTTCCCGGAGAGAATACATGAAATTGGGGCAGTTCGTTGTTTTTCAATTCATTGTTCTGTTATTCCCTTTTTTTCTCCAGTAAGATAACCCCACTACCGCTATGATGGAGTCGTAAGGTGTATGTCACCCACCATTTATGATATTGCACGCGTTGCCGGTGTATCGAAATCAACCGTATCCCGGGTTCTGAATAAACAAACCAATATTTCTCCGCAAGCGCGTGACAAAGTGCTAAAAGCGATTGAAGAACTCAACTATCAGCCAAATAAACTCGCGCGGGCGCTGACCTCCTCCGGTTTCGATGCCATTATGGTTATTTCGACGCGTTCAACCAAAACCACTGCGGGCAACCCATTTTTCTCCGATGTGTTACATGCCATCACCGCTAAAGCCGAAGAAGAGAATTTTGACGTCATATTACAAACCTCACGAAACAGTGAGGATGATTTACAGAAATGTGAAAATAAAATAAAACAAAAGATGATCAAAGGAATTATTATGTTAAGTTCCCCGGCAGATGAAACTTTTTTCGCCAGGCTGGATGCTTACGCTATTCCTGTGGTCGTCATCGGCAAAGTCGAAGGTCATTACAATAATATTTATTCGGTCGATACCGATAATTTCCGTGACAGCATCACCTTAACCGATACGTTTATCCGTAACGGCCATCAAAAAATAGCCTGCCTGCACGCGCCGCTTGATTACCATGTCTCCATCGATCGTCTGGCGGGCTATAAGGCAAGTCTGCAACGTCATAACATTTCCGTGAATCCCGCGTGGATTGTCGACGGCGGCTATACCCACGAAAGCGCGCTGGCGGCGGCCCGGGCGCTTCTCTCCTCCGCCACGCCCCCTGAGGCCGTCTTTGCGACCGACAGTATGAAACTGCTTGCGCTCTACCGCGCAGCCGAAGCGCTGGGGATAAACATACCCGGTCAGTTGGCGGTCGCGGGCTACAGCGACCCGATGCTCTCTCTGATCCTCGCCCCGGCGCCGGGCGGCTTTGACATCCCGACCCGCCGTCTGGGAGAAGAGAGCTGCAACCTGCTTTTTCAGCGGATGGCGGGCAAGGATGTGCCGCAGCATGTGATGGTGGAAACGCATCTGTCGCTTACCGCATCGCTGAAATGACAAAGGGGCCGAAGCCCCTTTTTCTCTGCTCAGAAAGCGTAATTGAACCCTACGCCCGCATAGTGGAAACGGTCGTTTTTCCCTTCGTCATGATTCTGCCACTCGTAGGCATACTCAAGCGTGGTGGAGAAACCGTTACCAAAGTCATAGGCATACTGTAAGCCGAGGCGGTTAAAGTCGTGCCCTTCCCGCTCCGGGTCATCCTGCCAGTTCCAGTTCGACCAGCGGTCCAGCCCGATGCGGGTATAGGGTGTCAGCGTGGTGCTACCTAAAGAGATGGGGAGATAGGCACGGATCTCCTGCGTGGAAAATTCGCCGTTATCACGCGAACTGTCCATATTAAAGCCGCGCTCCAGATAGTAATTGGTTTTTAAAGAGAACGTCTCATTGATGGTCCAGGTAAAACCGATCTCCGTTTCAACACGGCTGTCGGAATAACCCGTTTTCGACAGATCGTTAGCGAACTGATACATGGCTAACCAGCCGCTGAAGCGCCAGTCATCGCTCAGCCTGATATCCCAGTCTGGCTGGACTTTATAACGCTGCATATTCGCGCTGCCGACCCTGGCGCCGGTCTCGTCCTTAAAATGGTAGCTGTAATTGCGAAAGCCGCCGGTCAGGCCGAAAGTAAAGTCATCGCTGTCAATAAAACGATAGCGTAATTCCAGTTCCGGGCGATCGAAATAGGTGCCGCGCGTCATGCTGCTGTAATCCACCGGCCCCTCCTGATACATCGCGACGGAGATAGTCCAGGCATCCCAGCTGGCGTTAAACCAGACGGAGGGTTCATATAATCCGTCTTTATCTTCACCCTGCCCTTCAACGTTTTCTATTTCATACATTGCGCCAATATTAAAAGCCCATTTTTTCTCTTCGTCTGCCGCCTGGGCACAGGAGACACCTGCGCATAACAGCAGCGCAGCACTTCGTAATAGAGTACTCATTAATATATTCCTTTATAATAAAAAACCAAAATGCCGGGAAACTCCCGGCGGACCTGCTTTTTTAAATAGCGACTTCGCTATCTGCATCAAAGAAATGGCATTTATCCATCTCAAACTGAATGGCGAGATTATCTCCGGCCTGATAGTCATTATCGGCACTGGCGCGAACCACTAATTCATGTCCACCCACGGTGGCATAAAGCATAAATTCGGCGCCGGTGAGTTCGGCTACGCTAATTTTCGCTGTGGCATCGCTAACGTTATCTGGCGTGGTTAAAATATTTTCCGGTCTGATGCCGAATATTACCGCCTTGCGCTGATACCCTTTCGCCGTCAGGGCTGCCCGCTTTTCCTGCGGAATTTCAAGACGCAGCGTTTCGGTGACAAAATAGTGACCATCGATAGCGCCGCGAATAAAATTCATGGCCGGCGAACCAATAAATCCGGCAACAAACATATTGGCGGGGTGGTGATAAACCTGCTTTGGCGCACCCACCTGCTGCACAATCCCGTCCTTCATAACGACGATGCGCGTTGCCATCGTCATCGCCTCGGTTTGATCGTGCGTAACGTAGATCATGGTGGTGTTCAGCTTCTGATGCAGCTTACCGATCTCCGCGCGCATCTGTACGCGCAGCCTGGCGTCAAGGTTTGAGAGGGGTTCATCCATAAGAAATACGCCCGCTTCCCGCACAATGGCCCTGCCGAGCGCTACGCGCTGGCGCTGCCCGCCCGACAGCGCGCCCGGCTTGCGCTGCAGATAGTCGCGCAGGCCGAGGATCTGCGCCGCCCAGTTGACCCGCTCCTCGATGACCGACGCGGGGATTTTCTGCATTTTCAGCCCGAACGCCATGTTGTCGTAGACCGACATATGCGGATAAAGCGCATAGTTCTGGAACACCATCGCGATGTTACGCGCTTTGGCCGGCACATCATTCATTCGTACGCCGTCAATCATCAGATCGCCTGCGCTGATCTCTTCCAGTCCGGCGATCATCCGCAGCGTGGTGGACTTGCCGCAGCCCGATGGCCCGACGAAGACGATGAACTCCTTATCTTCGATCTCCAGGTTAAAGTCCTTCACCACGTGGACCTGGTTGTCGTAAATTTTTTGAATATGTTTAAGAGAGAGTTGAGCCATAGTGGTTTCCTTATCGATGCGCTTTTGGGCGGCGACCGGCGGCCCAGAAATCAGCTAAACAGTGCCATGAGAGTTGGTCGGTGGAGGTAAGCCGCAGCCCGGCGCGTTGCAGCCCCTCGCCAATGCCTACCGACATCATTCCCGCCGCGTTAATGGCGTCGATGCCCGCCTGCGCATCCTCTATACCGATGGCCTCTTGCGGCTTAACCCCCAGCCCCTGACAGGCGGCAAGGAAAATCTCCGGGTCAGGCTTGGAGCGCGCAATACGCGAGGCGTCAGCGCAAAAATCGAACGCCTCGCTCATCCCCAGCGCGCGCAATATCGTCGGTGCGTTAAGGGATACCGACGCCAGCCCGATGCGTACCTTTGCCTGGCGTAACTCCGCGAGCGTGCGCGCGATGCCCGGCAGCAGCGCCTGAGCGGTGATGGTGCGGAGCGAATCGACGTAGAGCGCGTTCTTCGCCTGCGCCAGCGTCTCGCGTTCATCGGCGCTGAATACCGCCTCTTTCCCGCCGTGACGCAAAATGCGCATCAGGGAGTCCATGCGGCTTATTCCCTTCAGGCTGGCGTTAAAGGCTTCATCAATTTCAATGCCGATGGCGGCGGCGACGCTTCGCCACGCCTGAAAGTGCAGATGCGCTGTGTCGGTAACAACGCCATCCAGATCGAAAATCACCGCCTTAAGCATCGTCGCCCTCCTTCCTGGTAGCGGTCCCATTAACAGATAAATGAAAATCCTTGCGTAGAAAGGTCTGCTGACCCGCAAGCGTAAATGTGACGCCCCAAACCGTAACCTGTACCGGTTCCGTCGTGACGATAGTCAGCGCCTCGCTATCCACCGTTATTTCCAGCGACGCGTTACGCCACTTCAGCGGGAAATGAAGCTGCTGCCATGCCTGCGGCAGCGCGGGAGAGAGATGCAACTCCCCGTCTTTGATCTGCACTCCGGCGAATCCCTGAATGGCGCCAGACCAGATGGCGCCGGTAGCCGCCGCGTGGATCCCCTCGTCGCTGCTATGGGGGTCGTCCCCGAGATCAATGGCAGTTCCGTCACGCCAGTAGCGCCAGGCCATTGCCAGGTCGCCGCAGCGCGCCGCGACGATGCCATGTATCGCCTTGCTCAGAGAGGAGTCATGGATGGTACGCGGTTCATAAAAGGCAAGGTTCGCCGCACATTCGCGCCGGTCGAATTTCTCGGGCAGCAGATAGTTCAGCATCACCACATCGGCCTGCTTAAGGATCTGCATCTCATTCACTTCCGCGCGGGAGTAGTCCAGCAAGATGGTCTGTTTTCCGGCCTTCGCGCGGTAAGAGGTCAGATCGATGGCGGGCTTGCTCATGAAGGTGTCATCCTGCGGGATCACCCCCTCGTCATTCGCTTCAGGCAGCCACAGCTGCGTCAGAAAACGCGCGGCGGATTCGCTAAAGCGGCTCTCTTCGCAGCCAAACTGGCGCATAAAGGTCAGCGCGCTCGCGACGTTATACCAGGCCATATAGTTGGTATACGCGTTGTTATTCACATGCTCGGTATATTCGTCCGGCCCGATAACGTCATGAATCTCCAGGCGTCCGTTGACCTCCACGGCACGTCCCATCCAGAACGTGGCGGTTTCCATCAGCAGCGTAAGTCCTTCGTGGCGCATAAAGGCGTCATCGTGGGTCGCCTGCCAGTAAGCCACCACCGCCCAGGCGATATCCGCGACGATATGGTGCTCCGCCAGGGCGGAAGCGACCTTCTGCCTGACGCCGGTGCGGATATTGATGGCGGCAAACTCCGGGGTCTCCTCCTGTCCGCTCGCGGCGCTCTCCCAGGGGAATAAGGCGCCTGGCCAGCCGTTGCGCCGCGCCTTTTCCCGCGCGCCGGAGAGGTTGAGCCAGCGGTAGCGCAGCAGGTTGCGTGCCGTAGCCGGGCGGGTAAAGAGATGGAACGGCAGCAGGAAAATTTCCGTATCCCAGAAAATATGGCCTTTATATCCCTCGCCTGTTAACCCTTTCGCCGCGATGCTGCAACGTTCGTCATGGGCGGGGGTCATGGCGGTGAGATGCCATACGGCATAATCGAGCGCCATCTGATCATAGGGGTTGTCAGCCTTTACCGTGACCCGACTGTTTAACCAGACTGTCTGCCACGCCCGGGCAGACTCCGCCAGCAACGCGTCATAGCCCTGCTGCACGCATCTCTCCAGCTGCTGCATACAGCGGCGGGCAAACGTCTCCCGGGAGAGCGCTCTTTCGTTGCGCCAGGCAACCCAGACTATTTTCTCCAGCGTCACGGTTTCGCCCTGCTGTACCGTCAGGAGATGATGACAACCAAGACGGCGGTTTTTCGCGCTAAAGCAACTCCCGGCGGGAGCGGAGAGCCGACACGACGCGGAGATCACTACTTCGCTGGCGCGATCCTGCGTTTCGTAAATCCCCTGCAGGCCGGTTTCGCCGATCACCCGCACCGAGATTTCATCCAGATGCTGTCGGCCGCTGTTGGTCTGGGTTGCGTCAATCCCCGTATTCAGGCTGACCTGCGCCTGCCCGTCGAGCGGGGTAATGCTGTACTGCATTGCCATTAACGGCAGTTGCGCCAGGGAGACAAAACGGCGGCTGTCGAGACGAAAACGCGCGCCCTTCGGCGAGCGCCAGATGACGCTGCGGCGCAGCTCGCCGTTTTCGAAGGCCAGCTCCCGCTGCCAGCTGAGCGTCTCGCCGGCCAACAGCGTAAAGATCTCCCCATCAAGCTCCAGCGCTATACCCGTCACGTCCGGGAGATTTACCAGTTCGTTGGTTTCGTTGCGTCCGGCGCGGTGATAGAGCCCCGCCAGGTACATCCCGCGCGTCTGCCGGGTGTAGTCCTCCTCATGCGTGGCGCGGATCCCCATATAGCCGTTGCCGCAGGCCATAATCGAGGCATATTTATTCAGGCTGTGCGGATTAAAACCAGGATCGGTCAATACGGAAAGATTCAGCATAACGTTACGCTCTCCCCTTTTTCCGCCGACTCATAAAGGGCCGCCACCAGCTGCTGGATAACCCAGCCCTGCTCACCATCGGCGATCATCACCGGCTCACCCATCACATGGCGTACAAACGCCTCCATGCTGCGCAAATGACGCTGATCGTCCGCCACCTCCCGCTGGATAAGCGTGTGCAGTTCACCGTCGGTATCGTTATAAATGTGTGCCGGGAAAAGGGTCGCTCCCGCCTTTTCGCCACAGAAAGCGACATTCATGATGGATTGCTCGCGAATATTCAGGGCGAAAGAGGTGTCGAGACGCAAAATGCCCCCGTTACAGAACTCAACCGTGCCGAACAGGGCATCCTCCACGGTGTAGTTTGCCGGGTCCCACTCGCCAAACTGCCCGCTGTTTTTGCGGGTGCCGATCTTCTGGAAGCTGTGCGCCGTAACCCGTTTCACCGTCGGAAAGCCGAGCACATACATGGCGACATCCAGCATATGGATGCCGATATCAATCAGCGGCCCGCCGCCCTGCAATGCTTTGTTGGTAAAAACGCCCCAGCCCGGCACGCCGCAGCGGCGCAGCGCCTGGGCGGTGGTGACATAGATCTCGCCAAAGGTGCCGTTGACAACCGCATTACGCAGCAGCTGCGCATCGCTGGCGAAACGATGGTGGAAATCGTAGGCCAGCACCCGGTTGGCTTTGCGGGCCGCCAGCCGCATCCGGTCCGCCTGCTGCGGGGTCATGGCGGGCGGGTTCTCGCACATCACGTGGCAACCCGCTTCCAGCGCGGCCATCACATGTTCAAAGTGAAAGCGGTTAGGCGAACAGACACTGACAATGTCAGGTTTCGCCTCCTGTAACAGTTGCCGGGTATCCTGATACGCCGCGGGGATACCGTGGCGTTCAGCGAAGGCCTGCGCCTGCTCAAGGCGGCTGTCCATGACAGCCACCATCTGCAGATCGTTGCGCGTGGCGTAATACGAGGCATGTACTTTATCCGCCACCTGGCCGGCGCCAATAATGGCGACGCGCAGCGGCGAAGAGGTTAAAGCACTCATCACGCTCGTCATCCTTAACACTCACGTAACCAGGTCAGTGAATCCTGATAGGCGCGCGCCGGGTCGTCCGCGCGAACGCGGCATTCATACACCACATACCCCTCGTAACCATCCTTGCGCAGCTGATCGAACAGCGAGGCGAAATCCAGGCTGCCGCTGCCCGGCTGATAACGATGGTTATCGGCGATATGCACATGACCCAGCAGATCGCGGTTAGCGTGCAGCGCCCCGGTAAGAGAATCCTCTTCGATGTTCATGTGATAAAAATCGCCGATGATCTGCACATGTTGCAGATCGTTCTCTTCGATATAGCGCCGGGCATCCGCCAGGGTGTTGATCATATGATCCTGGTAGCGGTTGAGCGGCTCCAGGTAAATGGTCGTTCCCGTCCGGGCAGCAGCTTTGTCCAGCTGGCGTAAGGAGTCGCTGACCGCGTGGCGATCGCCTTCCAGGCTGCGCGGGGAGGTCATCGGCGGCAGACGGAAGGTAAACATCCCCCACGCCGCAGGCACAATTATGCCTTTACCCCCCACTTCGCTCAGTGCTTCCAGAATGCGTTCAATTTGCTTAAGCCCGTTGAGGCGGCGTTCTTCGATAAAGTCGCCGATCCAGCCGTCGTAACCGCCGCAGGCGGTAGTGACCGGCAGACCCGTCTCCTGGATTGCCGCTTTTACCGCCGGCAGATTCTCCACCAGCAGCCTGCCGTCAATTTCATAGCCATCAAAACCCATTGCTTTGATGTATTTAAACTTTTCCAGAATATCTGTCGGGAAAAAGGCCTGGTTCTGCGTTGCAATTTTCATCTCTGCTCTCCGTAGCTTAAAAGGTGACGCCCATTTTGATGCTCAGTTCCGGGTGCTGATCGACATACTTCATGTAGCTCTCCGCACTGTTGTGGAAGGTGACGACCGGGTCGATCAGATCGTCGCAGTTGAGGTAGCCGTTCATCAGCAGCTCCCAGCAGGTCTCCTCAATGCGCTTACGGCTCCAGCGCGGGTAATCCGGGTTTGGTTCGCTACAGGCGCGGGAAAAGACGATTCTGGCGTTGTTGAAATGCGCTTCGCGACCGAGGTTAAAGCCTGCGGCAAAGGGTTTAGCAAAGGCCACGTAGGAGATGGTGCCGCCGTAAGCCAGCCCGCGCAGGGCCGATTGCAGCGCATCGGCAAAGCCGCTGGTTTCGATAATCACATCCGCTCCCTGCTTGCCGGTGAGCTTTTTGATCTCAAGACCCACGTCCGTGCCGATCGGGTTAAGACAGTGGTCAGCCCCGTGGCGGCGGGCAATATCGCAGCGATGGGCAATCGGATCGACGCCAATCACCACCGACGCGCCCGCGCGCTTCGCCAGCTGAATAGCGATCTGGCCAATCGCGCCCAGGCCAACGACCACAACGAAATCCCCCACCCGAACGTTCGCATCGCGCACGCCGCTCATGGCAAACTGCGCGGGATCGTAGCAGACGGCGTTTTTCCAGGAGGCGCCCTGTGGCATTTTGCGCAGCTTATAGTTATTGACCGCGTTAACAATGACGCTCTCCTGCAGCGGACCATAGGTGCAAACGTTATCGCCCGGCTGATAGTCGGTGACCTCTGCGCCGCGCTCAATCACCTCGCCAACCACCATGTTGCCGAGCTGGAATTTACCGAACTCAATGCCGCGCGCGCTCCCTTCCGGGCGCGGGGAGAAAAGCTGCCATTCCGCGTTAAACTCTTCATCAATAAAGGGGCTGGCCGCACGGAAGTCCACCACTTCGGTACCGTGTTTCGGCGCGCCAAACTTCACGCGAATTTTGACCTCATTGGCCGCAACGGGACGATCTTCATACTCCACCAGCGCCGCCACACGCGGGGCGCTTGCTACTAATTTTTTCATGACTGACTCCTTGTTAAATACTGGCCGCCTCAGCCCTTCACGCCGCCGGCGGTCAAACCACTCTTAATAAAACGCTCCGAGAGCGCATACATGACCACAACCGGCAGCGCCGTCACCAGCGATGCCGCCATCATGCGGCCCCAGATATAATCTGGTGTGCTGAACAACGTGTTGAGTCCGACCGGCAGCGTGAAATTGCTGGCGCTGGAGAGAAAAATGGAGGCGAACAGATAGTCGTTCCACGCCACCATAAAGCAGTAGACAAAGACCGATACCAGCCCGGAAATCGCCAGCGGCACGGTGATGCGAAAGATAATTTGCAGGCGATTCAGCCCATCCATCATCGCCGCCTCTTCGATCTCATCCGGAATGGTGTCGAAATAGCTGCGCAGCATAAAAATGGCGGTCGGCAGCGTCTGGGTCACCATGGTGATAATGAGCGCCAGCTCCGTGTCATAGATCCCGAGCGCGGTGATGATTTTGAACAGCGGCACCACCAGCAAAATGCCGGAGAACATATAGACGGTGTAGAAACTGGCGTTAATGGTCATTCGCCCCTTAAAGCGCAGCTTCGACAGCGCATAGGCGCCGAGCGTCCCCAGAAAGACGGCGATAACCGAGGCGCTGAGCGACACCACCATGCTGTTACGGAAGTAATCAACGAATGGGAAGATCAGCGGATTAAAGATGTCGACATAGTGCTGCAGCGTCCAGGCCTGCGGCAGAATGGTCGGATGCAGCGAGATCGCCTCTTTCGCGCTCTTAAATGAGGTCATCAGCATCACGAAAAACGGAAACAGCGTGACGATCAGAAACAGCGCCAGCCCGATATAAAAGCCAATGCGGCTCAGAATGCGTTTATTTGTTGCCATTGAGGTTTACCCTTTTTCTGGTCAGCAGAATGACGGCGAAGATAATGACAAACAGCACCACAGAAATGGCAGCCGCTTTCCCCAGGTCATTGAAGGCAAAGGCGGTTTTGTAGAGATAGACGCCCAGGATGTCGACTTTGGTGGTCAGCAGCCAGACGTCGGCGAACATATAGAACATCCAGATGGTGCGCAGCGTTACCACCGTCGCCAGCACCGGCATAATGGCGGGCAGCGTGACGATGCGAAAACGTTGCCAGCCATTGGCCCCATCCATCTCCGCCGCTTCATAGAGGGATTTATCGATGGTCTGTAAAATGGCCAGAAAAGAGATAAAGGCATACGGGAAGTAGCGCCAGATGGCGAAGAGCACCACCAGTACAAAGCTGCTGCCCGGGTTATCGAACCACAGCGGCGCCTGCTCATAGAGATGCAGCAGATCGACACCCAGGTAGTTCACGATCCCATAGCCGTTGTTGAACATATATTTCCACGCAAACACCAGCGAGATGGAGGGCGTTACGTAGGAGAGGATCACCAGCGACCGCGCCGTTTTACGCAGCCGGAACTCACGATTAAAGAAAATCGCCACCGCCAGGCCGAGTACGGTACTGCCCAGCACCACCAGCGCCGTATACCAGAAGGTCATCCACAGCGAATGCCAGAATGCCGCATCGCTCAGAATACGCACATAGTTCTCAATGCCGACGAATGTGGCCTGGATCCGCGGATTCAAAGGCAGACGTAAAAAGCTGATTTCGATGTTGGAGATCATCGGCCAGGCCACCAGGCCCCCCAGCAGTATCAGGCTGGGGGCCAACAGCAGCATGGCGAAAGGCATATCTGAACGACCAGAAAACAACGTTTTCATAATTCCCTTCGCGGTGCGCTCCTATCGTTGAGAGACCAGTTCGGCCAGACGCGTCTGGCTGTCACTTAACGTGCTGCCGAGATCTTTTTTACCGACGGTGACTTCATGCACCATTGAGCTGATGATGCCGGAGCCGGTCACATCCCCCATGCGCGTAAAGTTTTTATCCCCCACCGCGCCAAAGACCTGCACGTTCGGGAACTGCGCGATAAGTTCGTAGGGCAGCTGGCCGAACGCGTTGATCACGTCGTTCTCTTTCCAGGATGCGGTTTCCACCACCAGCTTATTAACCGGCAGCGCGGCTCCCGGCGACATCATCACCCAGTCGGCCGCGTTCTGAGCCTGCTCCATCCAGGTGACAAATTTCTCCGCCGCCTGCGTCTCCTCTTCCGTCTGGCCGCTGGTAATGGTCAGGGAGGTCACCATGCCGTAGACGGCGGAAGAGGTTTCGGTCGGCACCACAAACCCGAGATCGGCTGGATTACCCTCTTTAAAGACCGCCGGAAGAATGTAGGTGGAGTAGATCGCCATCGGCGCGGTGCCGTTCATAAAGGCGTCTTTGATCTCCATGACGTCGTTGGAGCCGGGCATGGTGGTTTTTGCCAGCTCGCGGTAGAACGCCAGCGCGCGTGTCATTTCAGGGGTGTCGATAACGATGTCGCCCTTCGCGTCAAAGACGTTGGCGCCGCCCGACAGGGCAAACTGCGAGAAGGCCTGCTCGGTCATCACGCTCTCCGCGGTCGGCAGCGCGATGCCATAGTGTTTCTTCGCCGGGTCAGTCAGCGTCTGGCTGGCCTCCAGCAGTTGCGCCCAGTTATGCGGCTCGTCGATACCCGCTGCGGCGAGAACCGATTTGTGATACCAGATACCCGAGAGCCAGGCGCTGACCGGTACGCCAGTCCAGGCGGCGCCATCTTCGGTACGCACTACCCGCAAAATGCCGTCATAAAAGCGATCCTGCCCCACGGCATTGATGGCGTCACGGATCGCATCCCTGTCCAGCAGTTGCTCTTTATCCATCACCTTGGCGTAGTCGTGACTCACCTCTATCACTTCCGGCAGCGCGCCGGTGCGAGCAAGCGTAATCACTTTGGTGTTATAGGCATCCTCTTCGACCGGCACCTGCTTGATGTGGATGCCGGGGTTCTCTTTCTCGAAACGGTCAATCAGCTGGGTAATAACCGCCTGACGCTCCTGTTCAACCGAGGAGTGCATAAATTCGATGGTGACAACGGAGGCTTTGTCATCCTTACAACCCGACATCAGGGCGCACGAAACCAGTGCTGATATCAGCACAATCTTGGGCATTTTCATTTTTTCCGTCCTTTTAGTTTTCTTTAATCCACATGACCTGCCATGGATTGAGGGTCAGAGAGGAGCCGCAAACAGGGGTTTCGGTAATTAACTCTCTTCCGTTTTTAGTCGTTGAAGCGATATTTTGTGTTGTATCGGTAAAGTTAAAGAGTGCCGTAATACGCTCGCCCGATGACGACACGCGAATAATGCGCAGCACATGCTCATTAGCCATATCAAAACAAGCGTCGCTGGCAGGATGAAAAGACGATTCACCCCGACGAATCGCAATTAATCGCGTTAATGCCTGATAAATGAGATGCCGCAGGCTTTGCGTATTTTCGAGTTCACCATCAATTTCTCCGTCACGGTATTTCCGTCGGTTAATGGCGCGGTTATATCCCAGGCGCTCCACTCCCGCGTAATCGTTACGCGAACCAAGAATACTCTGAATATAAATCGCCGGAACGCCCGGGAAACTTAATAAGACCGCGTGCGCCAGAATAAAACGCGCTGCTCTTTGCTGGTCACTGCTCTCTTTCTTGTTTAATGCATCCAGATAGGTGACATTAATTTCATAAGGGCTACGCGTACCGTCGGGGTTATTTTTCCAGTTAACCAGCGCCCCCTCCTGCTGGACTTTTTCCAGCAGCGAGAGGATCTCTGGCTCGGGCAATATGCCGCGCAACGGGTTCAGTCCGATGCCGTCATGGGAAGCCAGGAAGTTAAACCAGGTGGTCTTGTCTGAAGGCAACGATAGCCCACGCGCCCAGTCGCACAGCACCCGCACGCTTCCCGTGTGGACGGCGTGAAGCACCAGCGGCGGTAAAGAGAACTGATAGACCATCTGAGCTTCGTTATGGCCGTCGCCAAAATAGCCAATGTTGTCTTTGTGCGGCACGTTGGTTTCAGTAATCAGCACCGTTCCCGGCGCCACTTCATCAGTAATCGCGCGGAATAACTGAATCAGCAGGTGCGTCTGCTCAAGGTGAATGCAGGGCGTGCCGGGTACTTTCCACATAAAGCCTACCGCATCGAGACGCACGTAGTCCGCCCCCTGGGTCAGATAGTGAAGCAGAACATCCACCATCGCCAGCAGGACTTCCGGGCTGGCGAAATTAAGATCGATCTGGTCTTCGCTGAAGGTGGTCCAGAGGTGGCGCACCGAGCCATCCGCCAGGGTAAAAGGCGTCAATAACGGCAGTGCGCGAGGGCGCGTGACGTCGGATAAATCCGTAGCCGGATCGACAGCAATAAAGAAATTTTCATAACCTGGTTGTTGCTGCAAATAACGGGAAAACCATTCGCTTTTGGCCGACATATGGTTGCAGACAAAATCGAACATCAGGCTGGCCGTCTTTTTTAATTCGGCAACGTCACTCCACTCACCTGTTTCCGGCGCGACCTTATGGTAATCAATAACGGAAAATCCATCATCAGAGGACCACGGATAAAAAGGCAGAAGATGGACATGTGAAAATGAAGAGGCGAGCCAGCGATTATAAAAGCGGGTAAAGAGAGGCAACCCCTTTTCACCCGGGGAGAAGAATTGATCAGCGTAGGTGATAAGGACAACATCTTTTTCGTCCCACTGTTTCTTACGCTGATGGCTAATTGTACTTTTAGCCTTTTCTATTTTTTCTGAAAGCATATGTAATGCAGCGGAGGAAAATGTCTCCCCGTACACACGCTTAACGATATCGGTAATTTTCCTGTTCACATTAGATTTCCATGGTAGCGGTCCCACGGAATGGCAATCTACTCTCGACAAAATAATCTGTCAACGCGAGAAAGTCTGGAAAAAGAGCTGAAAAAGCGGCGCTAATCAGTTATGTGAGCTAACGCAAATAATGGAGGGAGTTAATACAACAGGCAGGAAATAGCCCAGCTCCTCCGCAGGGAGGAGCGGTTCGGGCGAGAAGTTAGCGCGAAAAGCGCTTAGAAACCCGGCGCGCAGCGCGTGTCAGCAGCGGCTCCAGCGCAACGGCCAGAAGCATTCTGACTGGCTTGCGGGCAACCGATTTGACCGCCCACCCTGCCACGCCTGCCGGGCCGTAACGCAGGGCGGTCAGTAAGACCAATTTGCCGGCGATTTTGAGGCCCGGTTTCACTTTCCGACCGGCCTGTTGCCACTTTTGACTCATCTTTTCACTCCTCTAAAGCTGGCGAAAACGGCTGCGCAGCGTAAAGGTATCGGATGTCACGTAACGTTCCATATCGCGCAACCGCCGCTCTCCCGCTGTCAGTTCGGCGTCAACCGCGTCCAGCAGCTCGCTGCTGGTGGGTTCCGCTTCGCCGTTCTCGGCCCCTTCGGGCATGGGATCCAGCACAAACGCCAGCGCGACATAGGCCACCAGGGTAAAGAAGGCCAGTCCAAAGAAGATGGAGAGCACCGTCACCACCCGGACCAGCTTCACCGGCACATCCAGATAATGCGCGATCCCGGCACAGACACCGCGCACCATTCCCTGCTGGGGGATACGCCACAGTTTCTTTTTCAAGTTTAGTCCAGCCATTAACGTTCCCTCCAGTTCGGATGTTCCGCGTCCAGAATCGCCTCCAGCGCCTGGATACGCTCGCGCATTCTGCCCGCCTCTTCCGTCAGCTGCGCCAGGCGCTGCTTTTCGTTTTGCGTCAGGTCACGGCCGGAAGATCGATTGTTATAGTGCAGCCATAACCAGATCGGCAGCACAAACAGCACGAAGAGGGTCAGGGGTATGGCCAGAAAAAGGGCGCTCATAGGTACTCCTTGTCTTACGATGCGTTGCGGCACGCGAGGTGCCGCCTCAATTATTATTGCTTATCTTGCTGCATTTTGGCCTTGAGCTGGGCGAGCTGCTCGCTAATGGCATCATCCGCTTTCAGCTCGGCAAACTGCTGATCCAGCGATTTTTGTTTGCCAAAGCTGTGGCTTTCAGCCTCCGCTTCCATCTGATCGATGCGGCGTTCGAACGATTCAAAACGGGCCATCGCCTCATCCAGCTTGCCGCTGTCGAGCTGACGTCGCACGTCGCGAGAGGAGTTGGCCGCCTGATGACGCAGGGTCAGCGCCTGCTGGCGGGCCCGCGTTTCGCTCAGCTTGTTCTCAAGCTCGGCAATCTCTTTTTTCATGCGCACCAGGGTTTCATCCACCAGCGTCACTTCATGCTCCAGCGTGGCGACAATGTCGGTCAGCTTCTGCTTTTCAATCAGCGCGGAACGCGCCAGATCGTCTTTATCCTTGCGCAGCGCCAGCTCCGCTTTCTCCTGCCATTCGGCCTGCTGGGCGGTCGCCTGCTCAATGCGGCGCGTCAGCTGTTTCTTTTCCGCCAGGGCGCGGGCGGAGGTGGAGCGAACTTCAACCAGCGTGTCTTCCATCTCCTGGATCATCAGTCGCACCAGTTTTTGCGGATCTTCCGCCTTCTCCAGCAGCGAGTTGATATTGGCGTTCACGATATCGGCGAAACGAGAAAAAATACCCATAATCAATTCCTCTTGGTTCTGTAATTGGGCGATGCCCTGCTGTTACGTTAATACAAACTGCGTGCCAACTTTTTATCTTATTGATTTTAAAGAATCTGGTTGATTTTACGCCAGCCCGAACCTAAGCTTACCTGGTCAATATCACTAACGGATGGCGAATTTCATCATGGCTGAGTTTAAAGATACGCTGCTGGGAGAAGATAACGTTTTTCTGGAGATGCTGGAGCAGGTCTCCCGCCTGGCGCCGCTTAATAAGCCGGTGCTCATCATCGGAGAGCGCGGCACCGGCAAGGAGCTTATCGCCAACCGGCTGCACTACCTGTCCCGGCGCTGGGATGGGCCGTTTATCTCCCTCAACTGCGCCGCGCTGAATGAAAACCTTCTCGACAGTGAACTGTTTGGCCATGAAGCGGGGGCCTTTACCGGGGCGCAAAAGCGCCATCCTGGCCGCTTTGAACGGGCCGATGGCGGCACGCTGTTTCTGGATGAGCTGGCCACCGCCCCGATGCTGGTACAGGAAAAGCTGCTGCGGGTGATCGAGTATGGCGAACTGGAACGCGTGGGCGGCAGCCAGCCGTTGCAGGTCAACGTCAGGCTGGTGTGCGCCACCAATGAAGATCTGCCGCAAAAGGTGGCAGAAGGAATGTTCCGCGCCGACCTGCTTGATCGGCTGGCCTTTGACGTGGTGCTGCTGCCGCCCCTTCGCGAACGCCAGGGGGATATCATGCTGCTGGCGGAGCAATTTGCCATTCAGATGTGCCGCGAGCTGGGCCTGCCGCTGTTCGCGGGCTTCAGCGAGCGGGCGCGTGACACGCTGCAGCACTATCGCTGGCCCGGAAATATCCGCGAGCTGAAGAACGTGGTCGAGCGCTCTGTCTATCGCCACGGCAGCAGCGATTCACCGCTGGATGAGATAATTATCGATCCGTTCAGGCGTCCGGCCGCGCCGGAGCGCTCCCCCGACGGTCCCACCCTGCCGCTGAATCTGCGCCAGTTTCAGCATGAGCAGGAAAAAACGCTGCTTGAGGCGAGTCTGGAGACGGCCCGCTTTAACCAGAAGCGGGCGGCGGAACTGCTCGGGCTCACCTACCATCAGCTGCGTGCATTGCTGAAAAAACATCAGATCCGCTGACAATATCAACAGTTATCGCAGACATTTTTACGAAGCAGGCGTAAGTGCGATACACTTTGCAGATTGAACCTAAAAACCTTAAAAAATATGCGTCTGGTTTTATCGTCTCTGATTGCGCTCTGCCTGTTCAGCGGCCAGGCTTTTGCTGCCCCGCAGCAGGAAGCGCTGCCTGATATCCGCGACAGCGGCTTCGTCTATTGTGTCAACGGACAGGTGAATACCTTCAATCCGCAAAAGGCAGGAAGCGGATTGATCGTCGACACCCTTGCCGCCCAGCTTTACGATCGTCTGCTGGATGTTGATCCCTATACCTATCGACTGGTGCCTGAACTGGCGGAGAGCTGGGAGGTGCTGGATAACGGCGCCAGCTACCGCTTTCATCTGCGAAAAGATGTGCAGTTCCAGACCACCCCCTGGTTTAAACCGAGCCGCAGGCTCAACGCCGACGACGTAGTCTTTACCTTCCAGCGTATCTTTGATCGCAACCATCCCTGGCATAACGTCAACGGCGACGCCTTCCCCTATTTTGACAGCCTGCAATTTGCCGATACGGTAAAAAGCGTGCGTAAAATCGACAGCCATACCGTGGAATTTACCCTCGCGCGCCCGGATGCCTCCTTCCTCTGGCATCTTGCCACCCACTACGCGTCGGTGATGTCCGCAGAATATGCAACGCAGTTGGCGAAGCAGGACCGCCAGGAACAGCTTGATCGTCAGCCGGTGGGAACCGGCCCGTTCCAGCTGGAGGAGTATCGTGCGGGCCAGTATATTCGCCTGCAACGCCACGACCATTTCTGGCGCGGCAAACCGCTGATGCCGCAGGTGGTGGTCGATCTCGGCTCCGGCGGCACCGGCAGGATTTCAAAACTGTTAACCGGCGAATGCGACGTCCTCGCCTGGCCTGCGGCCAGCCAGCTCACCATCCTGCGCGACGATCCGCGTCTGCGCCTGACGCTGCGCCCCGGCATGAACATCGCCTACCTGGCCTTCAATACCAATAAGCCGCCGCTCAACAATCCGGCGGTGCGCCACGCGCTGGCGCTGGCGATTAATAATCAGCGGCTGATGCAGTCGATCTACTACGGTACCGCCGAAACGGCCGCCTCGATCCTGCCCCGCGCCTCGTGGGCCTACGACAGCGAAGCGACAATCACGGAATATAATCCGGCGAAAGCGCGGGAACAGCTTCATGCCCTGGGCGCCGACAATCTGACGCTCCAGCTGTGGGTGCCTACCAGCTCCCAGGCGTGGAACCCGAGCCCGTTAAAGACAGCCGAGCTTATCCAGGCGGATATGGCTCAGGTGGGCGTGAACGTAGTCATCGTCCCCGTGGAGGGCCGCTTTCAGGAAGCGCGTCTGATGGATATGAATCACGACCTGACCCTTTCAGGCTGGTCGACCGACAGTAACGATCCTGACAGCTTTTTACGGCCGCTGCTGAGCTGCGCCGCCATCGACTCGCAGACCAACTACGCGCACTGGTGTCACCGCCAGTTCGATAGCGTGCTGCAGAAAGCGCTCTCCTCCCAGCAGCTCGCCTCCCGCATTGAGGCCTACGATGAAGCGCAGGATATTCTGGCGACCGAGCTCCCCATTCTGCCGCTGGCCTCCTCGCTGCGTCTGCAGGCCTACCGTTACGATATTAAGGGACTGGTACTGAGCCCGTTCGGTAACGCCTCGTTTGCCGGGGTGTCGCGCGAGAAAGAAGTAAAAGAAGTAGAAGAGGCGAAAAAACCATGATCATTTTTACCCTGCGTCGTCTGCTGCTGTTGCTGGTCACCCTCTTTCTGTTGACCTTTGTCGGCTTTAGCCTGAGCTATTTTACTCCGCACGCGCCGCTACAGGGCTCCTCCCTGGGAGATGCGTGGCTCTTCTGGTTTGAAGGGGTTCTGCATTTTGATTTTGGCGTCTCAAGCATTAACGGCCAGCTTATCTCCGAGCAGCTGAAAGAGGTCTTTCCGGCGACCATGGAGCTCTGCATCCTGGCGTTCAGCTTTGCCCTGCTGGTGGGTATCCCGGTGGGTATGCTGGCGGGTATCACGCGTAATAAATGGCAGGACAAGCTCATCAGCGCGCTGGCGCTGATTGGCTTTTCCATCCCGGTGTTCTGGCTGGCGCTGCTGCTGACGCTCTTTTTCTCCCTGACGCTTGGCTGGCTGCCGGTCTCCGGGCGTTTTGATCTGTTGTACACGGTTAAAAGCGTGACCGGATTCGCCATCATCGATGCCTGGCTCTCCGACTCTCCCTGGCGTCACGAGATGATTGTCAGCGCCGTTAGCCATATGGTGCTGCCGGTTCTGACGCTTGCCGTCGCCCCCACCACCGAGGTGATCCGCCTGATGCGCATCAGCACCATCGAGGTGTTTGATCAAAACTACGTCAAAGCCGCCGCCACGCGCGGGCTGTCGCGCCTCACCATTTTGCGCCGCCACGTGCTGCATAATGCGCTGCCGCCGGTCATCCCCCGCCTGGGCCTGCAATTTTCCACCATGCTGACGCTGGCGATGATCACCGAGATGGTCTTTAGCTGGCCCGGGCTGGGCCGCTGGCTGATCAACGCCATTCGTCAGCAGGACTACGCCGCTATCTCAGCCGGTGTGATGGTGATTGGTTCGCTGGTCATTATTGTTAACGTGATTTCCGATATTTTGGGTGCTATGGCCAACCCGTTGAAACATAAGGAATGGTATGCCCTACGATAGCGTCTACAGAGAAAAGCGTACCCCCGGCGCGCTACGCACCGTCTGGCGCAAGTTTTATAGTGACGCCCCGGCGATGATTGGCCTCTACGGCTGCGGCGGGCTGGCGCTGCTCTGCCTCTTTGGCAGATGGTTTGCGCCTTACGGTATCGATCAGCAGTTTCTCGGCTATCAGCTGCTGCCGCCCTCCTGGTCGCGCTACGGGGAAGTGTCGTTCTTTTTAGGCACCGACGATCTGGGGCGTGATGTGCTGAGCCGCCTGCTCAGCGGCGCGGCGCCCACCGTCGGGGGCGCATTTATGGTGACGCTGGCCGCCACGCTCTGCGGGCTGGCGCTGGGTATCGTCGCGGGGGCCACGCGCGGCCTGCGCTCGGCGGTGCTGAACCATATTCTCGATACCCTGCTCTCCATCCCTTCCCTGCTGCTGGCGATTATCGTGGTCGCCTTTGCCGGGCCGCATCTGTCGCACGCTATGTTCGCCGTCTGGCTGGCGCTGCTGCCGCGCATGGTTCGTTCGGTCTACAGCATGGTTCATGACGAGCTGGAAAAAGAGTATGTCGTCGCCGCGCGACTCGACGGCGCCACCACGCTCAATATTCTCTGGTTTGCCATTCTGCCGAACATTGCGGCGGGTCTGGTCACGGAGATCACCCGCGCGCTGTCGATGGCGATTCTCGATATCGCCGCGCTCGGCTTTCTCGACCTGGGTGCCCAGCTTCCGTCACCGGAATGGGGCGCCATGCTGGGCGACGCGCTGGAACTTATCTACGTCGCCCCCTGGACGGTCATGCTGCCGGGCGCGGCCATTATGGTCAGCGTACTGCTGATAAATCTGCTGGGCGATGGTATCCGCCGGGCCATCAACGCGGGGGTGGAATAATGCCGTTACTTGATATCCGCAACCTGACCATCGAATTTAAGACCTCTGAAGGCTGGGTTAAAGCGGTCGACCGCGTCAGCATAACCCTTAGCGAAGGGGAAATACGCGGGCTGGTGGGCGAATCGGGCTCCGGTAAAAGCCTGATCGCCAAGGCGATATGTGGCGTTGCCAAAGATAACTGGCGCGTGACGGCGGACAGGATGCGCTTCGATGATATCGATCTGCTGCGGTTGTCGCAGCGTGAACGCCGTCGTCTGGTGGGCCATAACGTCTCCATGATCTTCCAGGAGCCGCAATCCTGTCTCGACCCCTCCGAGCGCGTGGGTAAACAGCTGATGCAGAATATCCCCGGCTGGACCTACAAGGGGCGCTGGTGGCAGCGCTTTGGCTGGCGCAAGCGTCGCGCCATCGAACTTTTGCACCGCGTCGGCATAAAAGATCATAAGGATGCGATGCGCAGCTTTCCCTATGAGCTGACCGATGGCGAGTGTCAGAAGGTGATGATCGCCATTGCGCTGGCGAACCAGCCGCGTCTGCTGATTGCGGATGAACCGACCAACGCCATGGAGCCGACCACCCAGGCGCAGATTTTCCGTCTGCTGACGCGTCTTAACCAGAACAACAACACCACCATTTTGCTGATTAGCCATGACCTGCAGATGCTGAGCAAATGGGCGGATAAGATCGATGTAATGTATTGCGGGCAGACGGTCGAGACCGCCGGCAGCGAGGAGCTGATTGCGATTCCGCACCACCCTTACACGCAGGCGCTGATCCGCGCTATCCCCGATTTTGGCAGCCCCATGCCGCATAAAAGCCGCCTGAACACGCTGCCGGGGGCGATTCCGCTGCTGGAATCGCTGCCCATAGGCTGCCGTCTGGGGCCACGCTGCCCTTACGCCCAGCGCAAATGCATCGAAACGCCCCGGCTTGCTGGCGCAAAGAATCACCTTTTCGCCTGTCATTTCCCGCTGAACATGGAGAAAGAGTGAGATGGTAGAAACGCTGCTGGAAGTGCGTAACCTGGCGAAAACGTTCCGCTATCGCACCGGCCTGTTCCATCGTCAGTTGGTGGAGGCGGTGAAGCCGCTCAGCTTCACCCTGCGGGAAAAACAGACGCTGGCGATTATCGGTGAAAACGGTTCAGGAAAATCGACGCTGGCCAAGATGCTTGCTGGCATGGTGGAGCCAAGCGCTGGCGAGGTGGTGATTGATGACCACCTGCTGTCGTTTGGCGACTACTCCTTCAGAAGCCAGCGCATCCGCATGATTTTTCAGGATCCTTCCACCTCCCTTAATCCGCGTCAGCGCATCTCGCAGATCCTCGACTTCCCGCTGCGGCTGAACACCGATCTGGCGCCAGAAGCCCGCCGCAAGCGGATAGTGGAGACGCTACGCATGGTTGGCCTCCTGCCGGATCACGTCAGCTATTACCCGCACATGCTGGCGCCGGGTCAGAAACAGCGTCTGGGGCTGGCACGGGCGCTGATTCTGCGCCCGAAGGTGATTATCGCTGACGAAGCGCTGGCCTCGCTGGATATGTCGATGCGCTCGCAGCTGATTAACCTGATGCTGGAGTTGCAGGAGAAACAGGGTATTTCCTATATCTATGTCACCCAGCATCTCGGAATGATGAAACATATCAGCGACCAGGTACTGGTGATGCATCAGGGAGAAGTGGTGGAGCGCGGCAGCACGGCGGATGTCCTCGCCTCACCTCTGCACGATCTGACAAAACGGCTGATTGCCGGTCATTTTGGTGAAGCGCTGACCGCCGATGCCTGGCGTAAGGATCGGTAAAACGCCGATAAATAAAAGCCTGAGGTAACTCAGGCTTTTATTTACGCGTATGCCAGGATCGTGTTAATAATCGCGTTCCTGTCGGCCTGGCCTATTTCAATGCGCCAGACGTTGCGGCGCGAAAATAATAATGCAGGCATCAGAAAATTGGTCCGCCATCGAGGATTCGAACCTCGACCCAGAGAGGAAGAATCTCCTTGCTCTACCCCGTTAAGCTAATGGCGGTTTTTCATTACGCAGCCATCTGATGGCAGGCTTCAGCACATTCGCGGCACATCTTCGCGCAATACTGGCAATGCTCATGTTCGTGGCGGGCGCACTCCTGCGCGCAGGCTTCACAGGCGGTTGCGCAGAGCTTGCAGAGCTCTGCACTGTACTGGCTGTCCATCGCCATTAGCTGGGCGGAGAGGCGACACAGGGCGGCGCACTCCATATCGGTGCGGATGCAGTTAGCCATCATCGCTACGTTTTCTTCACCCAGGCAGGAGGTCGCGCAGTTGTCGCAGGCAGCAGCACATTTATAGCAAAGCTCAATACAGTTCTGATAATTCTTGTTCATATAATTCTCCATTATTGGACTACAGGAGCAATTAATTATGATCGGGAATTTGAACAGAGCCAAGCGGCAGGAGAAAATTATCCGCAGCAGGGTCCAGAAAAATATAATCACCCCAAAAGAACTAAAAAATATTTTGCGCAAAAACATAAAATTAAATGTCTTACCGCTTATTGTGACTCACGATAAATAAAGGTTATTTTAAAATTGCCACATGATTTAAATTCCTTGTATGTAATAGTTACAGCGCGTTAATTTCAGAAAAAAGCGGTCCCTGAACCCTTTTGTGAAAAGAAAAACCGCATTCTCCGCGCTGGTTGGAGGAGGCTAACCTGAAGCCCGGTGATATACTCATCGAATGCCAGACGATATCGACAGGCCAGTCCCCTTCCTGCGGCGAAGCGGATAGCTTCCCTGTCCGTACCCCGAACAATCCTGCGAAACCGCCCGATGAAATGGCCTGTCAGAAGGCAAGTCACGGTAATGAATGAGAAATAGCGTGACACAAAGGGCAGAGAGTGGGATATAATTTCGGGCTAATTTCGAATGATTTTGAAATACTGCCTGTAATGCTATGATTTACAAGGCAAAAACAAGCAATGAATATAAGGATTAAAGCTATGGGTTTTCTTTCCGGTAAGCGCATTCTGGTGACTGGCGTTGCCAGCAAGCTCTCCATCGCCTACGGTATCGCACAGGCTATGCACCGCGAAGGCGCTGAGCTGGCGTTCACCTACCAGAACGACAAGCTGAAAGGCCGTGTGGAAGAGTTCGCCGCGCAGCTGGGCTCCAGCATCGTGCTGGAATGCGACGTAGCCAAAGACGAAAGCATCGACGGCATGTTTGCTGAACTGGCAAAAACATGGCCGAAATTTGACGGTTTCGTTCACTCCATCGGTTTCGCCCCGGGCGATCAGCTGGATGGTGACTATGTTAATGCGGTAACCCGCGAAGGCTTTAAAATCGCGCACGATATCAGCTCCTACAGCTTTGTCGCGATGGCAAAATCTTGCCGCAGCCTGCTGAATCCGGGCGCTGCGCTGCTGACCCTCTCATACCTGGGCGCCGAGCGTGCTATCCCTAACTATAACGTAATGGGTCTGGCGAAAGCATCTCTGGAAGCGAACGTGCGCTATATGGCGAACGCGATGGGGCCGGAAGGCGTGCGCGTTAACGCGATCTCTGCTGGCCCGATCCGCACCCTGGCGGCATCCGGCATCAAAGATTTCCGTAAAATGCTGGCGCACTGCGAAGCGGTAACCCCGATTCGTCGTACCGTTACCATCGAAGATGTGGGTAACTCCGCTGCATTCCTCTGCTCCGATCTCTCCGCGGGTATCTCCGGCGAAGTGGTTCACGTTGACGGCGGCTTTAGCATCGCGGCCATGAACGAGCTTGAACTGAAATAATCTCCATCGCCCTTCCTCTTCGGAAGGGCGTTTTTCTCCTGCCCCCGCGTTATTCCGTTCCGCTATTTGTTATCACCTAACAATCTTTTTCCGTACCTGTGTGTTACGCCAGGATAACGATCGCTATGTTGAGATCAAGGAAAGCCCATGGAACAACGCCGTTTTGCCGGCAAAGGCCACTGGTATCATGAAACCCAGTCGAGCAGGAGTCCTGCGGATGTGCTCCCCCTGGTGCCCGAAGCGGCGCGCGTTAATGACCGCTTCCTGCTGGATTTAGCCATCCCTGACGGAATTTTCGTCGCCAGTGGCGACTGGCTCGCTCCCGCCAGAGCGCTGTGCATCCACCTTTTTCCGCTCGATCTGCCGGTTACCCGACTCTGTACCCTCAGCGCCTATGACAGAGTCAGCGCCGCGCTGACCGTTGCCCAGGCCTGCGGCGTACAGCGGCTCTGTAATTACTATGCCGCCCTTCTCGCCCCGCTTCCCGGCCCGGACTCCTCCCGCGAAAGTAACCGACGCCTCGCCCAGATGACCCAGTACGCCCGTCAGCTTGCCTCTTCTCCCGACGTTATCGACGCCCGGGCGCAGCAGCAGCTGGATGAGGTGGGGCTGACGACAAATGACATCATTCTTCTCAACCAGATTATCGGCTTTACCGGCTTTCAGGCGCGGACGGTGGCCGCGGGCCAGGCGCTGCTGGGCTACCCGGTACGCTGGCTGCCCGGCCACACTATCCAGCCCCATACGCATCCCTTTAACGACGAGATGGTCGCCTCCGCGCTTCCCCCGGTGGAGCTTCGCTACGCCACGGCGGCGCAAAATGAGGCGCTGGTGCGCTGGCAGGCAGAGCCAGAACTGCGTGCGCTAACGCCGGTGCTCTGCCACGACGTCGGGAGCCTCGACCTCACCGGCGCCCTCCTGCAGAGCGGTCTTCGCCCGGCGCTCACGCAGCCTCTTAGCGAACCGCTGGAGCTTCTGCTCATCTCCCCCGATCGCTTTAGCGCCGCGCATTTTGCGCTTTTGCGACAGGAGGGAATGAGTGACGGAGAGGCATTCGGCCTGCTGGCGGGAATTGGCTATCGCGGCTGGCTCGCCCGCCTGCGCGTTGGCCTGCGCGGCGGCGAATAACCATACTATTTACCTAAACAGCGCTTGCTGAAGCAGCGAGATTCGCGTAAAACTGTCAGCCGCTCAATGGCTACGAAAAAGAACACTATGTTTCAGGACAACCCGCTGCTAGCGCAGCTAAAACAGCAACTGCATTCCCAGACGCCGCGTGCAGAAGGGGTCGTAAAAGCCACGGAAAAGGGTTTTGGCTTCCTTGAGGTTGACGCGCAGAAAAGCTACTTCATCCCGCCTCCGCAGATGAAGAAAGTGATGCATGGCGATCGCATCACGGCAGTGATCCACACTGAAAAAGAGCGTGAATCCGCTGAACCTGAAGCGCTGATCGAACCGTTCCTCACCCGCTTTGTGGGGAAGGTACATAAAAAAGACGATCGACTCTCTATCGTGCCAGACCATCCGCTGCTGAAAGATTCCATCCCCTGCCGCGCTGCGCGTGGCGTTGAACATGATTTCAAAGAGGGCGACTGGGCGGTTGCGGAAATGCGCCGTCATCCTTTAAAAGGCGATCGCGGCTTTTATGCCGAGCTGACCCAGTTCATCACCTTCGGAGACGATCACTTCGTGCCGTGGTGGGTGACCCTTGCCCGTCACAATCTCGAAAAAGAGGCCCCGGACGGCGTGGCCACCGAAATGCTCGACGAAGGGCTGGAGCGTCGCGACCTGACCGCTCTGGCGTTTGTCACCATCGACAGCGCCAGCACCGAAGATATGGATGATGCGCTCTACGTTGAAGAAGGGAGCGACGGCAAACTGCACCTTACCGTTGCGATTGCCGATCCTACCGCGTGGATTGCCGAAGGAAGCAAGCTGGATGAGAGCGCGAAAGTGCGCGCCTTCACCAACTACCTGCCGGGCTTTAACATCCCGATGCTGCCGCGCGAGCTTTCTGACGATCTCTGCTCGCTGCGCCCCCGTGAAGTACGTCCGGTGCTGGCCTGCCGCATGACCATCGCCACGGATGGCACGATCGAGGAGGATGTGGAATTTTTCGCCGCAACCATCGAATCGAAAGCCAAGCTGGTTTATGACGAAGTTTCTGACTGGCTGGAGAACAGCGGCAGCTGGGCGCCGGAGAACGACGTCATTGCCGGGCAGATCCGCCTGCTGCACCGCGTCTGCCTGAGCCGCAGCGAGTGGCGTCAAACCCACGCGCTGGTCTTTAAAGACCGTCCAGACTACCGCTTTGTGCTGGGCGAAAAAGGTGAAGTGCTGGATATCGTCGCTGAGCCGCGCCGCATTGCCAACCGCATCGTTGAAGAGTCGATGATTGCAGCCAATATCTGCGCCGCACGCGTGCTGCGCGACAAGCTCGGCTTTGGTATCTATAACGTTCATACCGGCTTCGACCCGGCTAACAGCGAAGCGCTGGCCGCTCTGCTGAAAACCCACGACGTTCACGTTGATCCGCAAGAGGTGCTGACGCTGCAGGGCTTCTGCAAGCTGCGCCGTGAACTGGATGCTCAGCCTTCTGGTTTCCTCGACAGCCGCATTCGCCGTTTCCAGTCTTTTGCCGAAATCAGCACCGAGCCGGGGCCGCACTTTGGTCTGGGGCTGGAAGCGTACGCCACCTGGACCTCACCGATTCGTAAGTATGGCGATATGGTGAACCATCGTCTGCTGAAAGCGATTATTAAAGGCGAGTCCATCCCCCGTCCGCAGGATGAAACCACCCTGCAGATGGCGGAGCGCCGTCGGCTCAACCGCATGGCGGAGCGCGACGTGGGCGACTGGCTCTATGCCCGCTTCCTGAAGGACAAGGCCGGAAGCGATACCCGCTTTGCCGCTGAAATCATTGATATCAGCCGCGGCGGTATGCGCGTTCGCCTGGTGGATAACGGCGCGGTCGCCTTTATCCCTGCCCCGTTCCTGCATGCGGTTCGCGACGAGCTGGTCTGCAGTCAGGAAAACGGCTCCGTTCAGATCAAAGGCGAAACCGTCTTTAAGGTGACCGACGTCATCGATGTCACCATCGCTGAAGTGCGTATGGAGACGCGCAGCATCATTGCGCGCCCTGCTCTCTAAACGCCCTCTCCCTGGCCATTCCGTCCGGAATGGCCAGCCTTTCTCCGGCGCATAAATTTCGTATTCATCACTTTTTCTTAATATTTCCCTCGCAACGCCGCAAAACCGCTCACAATTATCTACAGTGAGATAAAAGTTTTTCAGCAAAGTCCGGCATGTTTATGCAGTGGGTGTAGCGTCGCCGTTTCTCGCTTTTAAAATAATCCACGCCAGAACATCGGGTTGCTATCGGCTGCGTGCCGGTAGGCTTCGGCAGAATCGAATAACTTTGCCATTGCGCTGTTAGTCGTCCGGGAGAGAGCATGATTGACGATCTGGAGCATAATTTACTGTTCCGCTATATGGGCACCCATAGCCCCTGGTGGCGTCTGACCACTGACAGCAACGCGCTGCATCTTTCCGCCAGCGAAAGCGCCGACAGCTCTCAGGTGGTGGCGCTGCGCGACGAGCAGGCCGATCAGATTCGGCAGCTGACCGTTATTACCTCCAGCATTACCATGACGATCTCCCTTTACGGCGCGGAAATTCCGGTCCATCTGGTGGGCCGGAAAATCACTAAAACCGAATGGGCGGGCACCGCCTCCGCCTGGAACGATACGCCCTCCGTCGCGCGCGATCTGGTTCAGGGGCTCTCCTTTGCGGAGCAGGTCGTCTCCGAGGCCAACTCGGTTATCGTGATCCTCGATCAGCAGGGCAATATCCAGCGCTTCAACCGGCTCAGCGAAGAGTATACCGGCCTCAAGGAGCAGGAGGTGATCGGGCAAAACGTCTTTAAGTTATTTATGAGCCGCAGCGAGGCGGCGGCATCCCGACGCAATATTACCGGTTTTTTTCGCAACGGCAGCTCCTACGAGGTGGAACGCTGGATCAAAACGCGCAAAGGCCAGCGGCTGTTCCTCTTCAGGAATAAATTTGTCCACAGCGGTAGCGGTAAAAACGAAATTTTTCTGATTTGTTCAGGCACCGATATCACCGAAGAGCGGCGCGCGCAGGAGCGCCTGCGCGTGCTGGCCAATACCGACACCATTACCGGCTTGCCCAATCGCAACGCCATTCATGAACTGATCAGCGACGCCATCGCCACCCGGGACGAGAGCCAGGTGGGAATCGTTTACCTGGATCTGGATAATTTTAAAAAGGTCAACGACGCCTACGGACATATGTTTGGCGATCAGCTGCTGCAGGCCGTTGCGCTGGCCATTCTCAGCTGTCTGGAGGAGGGTCAGGTGCTTGCTCGCCTGGGCGGGGACGAATTTATCGTGCTCGCCACCCGCACCTCGCAAAGTTCGCTGGAGGCGATGGCGTCGCGCATCCTGACGCGCCTGCGCCAGCCCTTCCGCATCGGTCTTATAGAGGTTTACACCGGCTGCTCGCTGGGGATTTCGCTGGCTCCCCAGCACGGCACCGACCGGGAGAGCGTCATCCGTAATGCCGATACGGCAATGTATACGGCCAAAGAGAGCGGGCGCGGCAAGTTTTGCGTATTTTCGCCGGAGATGAACCAGCGGGTTTTTGAGTATCTCTGGCTGGATACCAACCTGCGTAAGGCCCTGGAGAAGGATCAGCTGTTAATCCACTATCAGCCGAAGATCACCTGGCGCGGGGAGATAAGAAGCCTGGAGGCGCTGGTGCGCTGGCAGTCGCCGGAGCGCGGGCTGATTCCGCCTATGGAGTTTATCTCCTACGCGGAGGAGTCGGGCCTGATTGTCCCGCTTGGACGCTGGGTAATGCTGGACGTGGTGCGCCAGGTCGCGAAGTGGCGCGATAAGGGCATTCAGCTGCGGGTGGCGGTGAACGTTTCTGCCCGTCAGCTGGCGGATCAGACCATCTTCAGCGACTTAAAGCAGGCGCTGAGCGATCTTAATTTTGAATACTGCCCCATCGACGTGGAACTGACGGAGAGCTGTCTTATCGAGAATGAAGAGCAGGCTCTGTCGGTGATCCAGCAGTTCAGTAGCCTCGGGGCGCAGATCCACCTCGATGACTTTGGGACGGGTTACTCTTCCCTCTCCCAGCTTGCCCGTTTTCCTATCGACGCCATTAAGCTTGACCAGGCTTTTGTCAGGGATATCCATAAGCAGTCGGTTTCCCAGTCGCTGGTGCGCGCCATTGTTGCCGTCGCACAGGCGCTCAATTTACAGGTGATTGCCGAAGGGGTGGAGAGCGCGAAAGAAGACGCCTTTCTGACCAAGAATGGCGTCAATGAACGGCAGGGTTTTTTATTTGCTAAACCGATGCCCGCTGCCGCCTTCGAGCGTTGGTTGAAACGGTATCAGGCTAAACAAATGCGCTAGCTCGCCTTGCGCATACCCACAGCGTGATGGCGAGTCTGTAGCGCCACCAGCCGCTCCATGTAGGCGATATCTTTAGGATCCAGACAGAAAGCGGCATCCACCCAATCCTCGGTAATATCCATCAGCTCGCTGCGGGGAAGCTGCAATACGCGCTGACGGGCGCGAAGCATCGCCCTGACGCCGTTAAGCTTCGGCTGAAGCGTATCGATGAAGGTACGCAGCGCCACATAGCTCTGGCCGGGTTCGAAAAGCTGATCCACCAGCCCGCGCTGCTCATGCCACTCCGCCGTATGGGACTCTCCTTTGTAGATCAACTCCTCCGCCAGCTTCATGCCCGCCCGGCGCGCCACCAGAGAATAGCCGCCCATCCCCGGAAAGAGGTTAAAAGCGATCTCGGGGAAGCCCAGCCGCGCATCGCGTTGCGCCAGCACGAAATGATGGGCCAGCGCTGCCTCAAAACCGCCCCCCAGCGCGCTGCCATCCACCATCGCCAGCGTTACGGCGCCGGTATCAAATCCGCGTGACGCGGCATGGACGCAGTCAACGCAGGCGCGGGCATAGGCGCGGAGCGCTTCGCGGCGGCCGTTCTGAATACATTCCACGAAAAAACGCAGATCGCCGCCCGCGTTATACATACCGGGTACCAGCGAGCCGGTGACCCAGAAATCCACCTTAAAACCGGACTGGCGCACCAGCCACGAAAGGTTCATGATCTCCTCGATGAGCGCGTGATTGAAGCTGGGGCGCGGCTGCGCGCGTAACATCATCCAGACGGTACGCCGCTCCTCTTCATAATAACCCGCAAGCTGGGTGAATCGTTCAGAATCGGTAAACAGTCTGCAGGTGGTCTGATTAGTCAGTGTCATAGCCTTTTTCCTCATATAAAAAAGCGCCTTGCGCGCAGTTTTAGACTAATCCACCGCTCAGAAGCCTCGCGAAATTGGATGAAATTTATCACTTCCATTTATGTAATTACCTGGGGGCATTTTTCCCTTCTCTTTTGTCGGCAATTTTAGCATCATTGAAATCATTAACTTTTTGCTTTGAGGAGTAACGGATGTCTGACATTGACGCACGACAGGTAGCACAACGTATTGATACGGTGCTGGATATTCTGGTTGCGGGCGATTATCACTCGGCCATACGTAATCTTGAGATCCTCAAATCTGAACTGCTGGCGCAGGTGAATAGAGGTAACCCTTCCGATTCCACGCCACCGAAAGCGCCGTGGGAAGTGTAAACCTTCTCTTGATTTTTCAACACGCGGCATCAGCCGCGCCAATATGGATGCTATGAATTCCCGACAACAAATTATTTTGCAGATGGTGATCGACCAGGGGCGCGTGAGCGTGGTCGATCTGGCGAAAGCGACCGGCGTGTCAGAGGTGACCATTCGCCAGGATCTGAACGTGCTGGAAAAACAGAGTTATTTGCGCCGCGCCCACGGCTACGCTGTCCCTCTGGACAGCGAAGATGTGGAGACGCGCATGATGAATAACTTTGCCCTCAAGCGCGAGCTGGCGGAGTTTGCCGCCTCGCTGGTGAGTAACGGCGAGACGGTCTTTATTGAGAACGGCAGCAGTAACGCTCTTCTGGCACGAACGCTGGCGGAGCAGAAAGAGGTGACCATTGTTACGGTCAGCAGCTATATTGCCCATCTGCTGAAAGAGACGCGCTGCGAGGTTATTCTGCTTGGCGGGATCTACCAGAAAAAGAGCGAAAGCATGGTCGGTCCGCTGACCCGCCAGTATGTCCAGCAGGTGCATTTCAGCAAGGCGTTTATCGGCATCGATGGCTGGCAGCCCGAAACGGGTTTTACGGGCCGCGATATGATGCGTGCCGATGTGGTCAATGCGGTGCTGGAGAAAGGCTGCGAAACCATTGTGCTTACCGATAGCTCGAAATTCGGCGCGGTACACCCTTACACCCTGGGGCCGCTTGCCCGCTTCAGCCGGGTGATCACCGACGATCGTCTTAAAGAGGAGCATCGCGCCCGGCTGCAGCACGATGGCCTACAGGTGGATATCGTCGCCAGCCCACATTAATACGCTTCTTTTCCGCTGCGCCTGCACCCGCCGCGGGTGCAGGCTCTTTTGACGCTTTCTGAGATTTTTCCTGGCATTTCTTTAAGACTATTTACCTGTTGTTTCAAAGCGAAAAAATTAAAATTATTTTCAGCGATATAACAGGAAGTCATTATCACCTGCGTGATTTTAATCGCCTGCGCGACCAGGTTACATGGAAAAAAGGCTTTAAGTATTTAAATTGTCTATACTTAAAATGAACTTATTTCCATGGATCGTTTATTCAGGAGAAAGTATTATGATTTTAACCAGCAAAAAATTAACCGCAGCTGTACTGGCCGTCACTCTGGCAATGTCTTTGAGCGCATGTTCTAACTGGTCCAAACGTGACCGTAACACCGCTATCGGCGCGGGTGCTGGTGCGCTGGGTGGTGCAGTGTTAACAGATGGTAGCACCCTGGGTACCTTAGGTGGTGCAGCAGTGGGTGGTATTATCGGTCATCAGGTCGGTAAATAACGCGCTGGCAGTGAATACTAAAGCCACGGCCTGATGCCGTGGCTTTATCTTTTCAGGCCACAACCGAACGATTATCCCCCCGCCAGTTTGACCTTCATCCCTTTCGCTTCAAGCAAAGTCTTTATCAGATCGCGTTTGTCGCCCTGAATTTCAATAACGCCCTCTTTAACTGCCCCACCGCAGCCGCATTTCTTTTTTAGCTCCGCCGCGATTTTGGCCAGGGTGGCATCATCGGCATCAATGCCGGTAATCAGGCAGACCCCTTTACCCTTACGCCCACTGGTCTGACGCTGAATCCGGACAATGCCGTCACCTTTAGGGCGCTCTGTAGCGGCTTTCGGCTCGTCAATACGTCCGGTCTCAGTCGAATAGACCAGACGGCTGTTTGAATCGCTCATTATGCCCCCTTGCTCAGTGATGCGTTAATGGCTTTCAGCGTCTGCGCTGGATCGGCGGACTGTGTAACCGGTCGGCCAATCACCATATAATCCACTCCGGCGGAAAGCGCCTCCTGCGGCGTCATAATGCGGCGCTGATCGCCCGCCTCGCTCCCCTGTGGGCGAATACCCGGGGTGACAAGCCTGAAGCCATGCCCGAGCTCGCGTTTGAAGCGCACCGCCTCCTGAGCTGAGCAGACTACCCCATCGAGGCCACAGTTTTGGGTCAGTCGAGCCAGTCGTTCCGCATGGTCCGCCGGAGAGAGTGTTATCCCCAGGTCCGCCAGATCGCTCGCCTCCATGCTGGTTAAGACGGTGACCGCGATCAGCAGCGGCGCCTCTTTACCAAATGGCAGCAGCGCTTCGCGGGCGGCAGCCATCATGCGGGCGCCGCCGGAAGCGTGGACATTCACCATCCAGACGCCAAGCTCCGCCGCAGCCGCAACCGCATGGGCCGTGGTGTTCGGGATATCATGGAATTTCAGATCAAGGAAAACGTCAAAACCACGCTGCTGCAAGTCGCGCACGATTTGCGGGCCGAACAGGGTAAACATCTCTTTACCGACCTTGAGGCGGCAGTCGCTCGGGTCAATACGATCGACGAACGCCAGCGCGCTGTCGCGATTGTTATAGTCGAGCGCGACAACGACCGGAGATGCGGTTACTACGCGGGAAGAGGAGGAATTTACTGAGGTCATGACCAGCCCTTTTCGTCTATGGGCGCCGGGCGGCGCGGGACAGATAAACGGCGAGCATTCTACCTGTCAGCCGCCAAAAATGACAGGCGCGATTTCTCTCCTGCCAGACGCGTGGTGGCACGATGCTGCGGTGATATCCGCTTTGACAATAGTATGTTGTAACTAAAATGGGCGCTTTTAAAAAATTACTGCCCATCCAGGCCGCGAATAGGCTTGATGGTGGACCACGCCCGACAGGAGGGACAGTGCCAGTAGAGCGAGTAGGCGGTGAAGCCGCATTTCTGGCAGCGATAGCGCGGCTTGCTGCGGACCTGCTCGCCCACCATATCGCGCAACACCATCAGGCTCTCTTTGGCGCGCCCTTCTTCCGCGTCGTTCAGGTGATAGTCCATCAGCTTGTGAAAGACGCGCATGGTTGGGTGCCGCTGAAGCTGGCGGTTGATGTATACCTGCGCCGTTTCGCTCCCTTCATGACGTTCGACAACGTCAGCCAGCATCAGCTCCGCCGTCGCGCCGGTATTTTCCTCCACGGCGCGGCGTAAAAAGGCGACCCACTCCTCTTCTTTTCCGAGGTGCTGATAGCATGCCTGAAGCATCTCCAGGATTTCGCTTACCAGCTCTTTATCCTGCTCAATGACGCGCAGCAGACACTCCACCGCTCTGGCGTACTCCCCTTTCGCCATATAGACGCGCCCCATCATGATGGAGATACGCGCGCTGTTGCGATCGGCGGCCGCCCCTTTTCTCAGCAGCGCCATCGCCTTTTCCATATCGTCATTGCCCATCTGCTGCAACGCCAGCTCGCAGTAGAAGTGGGCAATTTCCACGCGCTGTTTGTCTTTACCTAATTTAACCAGACGCTCAGCGGTATCGATGGCCTTCTGCCAGTCGCTGGTGGCCTGGTAAATTTGCAGCAGCTGCTGCAGCGCGCTGATACGAAAGTCGGTTTCGTCGGTGAGCTGGTTGAACATATCTTCGGCGCGATCGTAAAGGCCTGCCGCCATATAGTCGCGGCCCAGCTGCTGAACGGCCAGCAGACGCTGATCGTAGGTCAGGGAGGCGCTTTCCATCAGCGTCTGGTGAATACGGATCGCGCGATCGACTTCACCACGCGAACGGAACAGGTTGCCCAGCGTCAGGTGGGCCTCCACCGTGCCGGTATCCTCCTTGAGCATATCCAGGAAGAGATCGACCGCTTTATCCTGTTGGTTACTCAGGAGGAAGTTGACCCCTGCGACATAGTCACGGGAGAGTCGGTTAGCCTCGTCCTGCTTTGTTTGTTGCGCACTTCTGCGGCCCATATACCAGCCATAGGCTGCCGCTACAGGCAAAAGCAGAAACAACAACTCCAGCATGGTCGATTATTCCTTCGTTACCGGTACAGTCGCCGGTACATCGTTCGAAGGCGCAATATTTTGTTCAAGACGTTTGATTTTACGCTCCGCGCGGGCAAGAGAAACACGGACTTTCAGCCAGAACAGACCACAGATAAGCCAGCCGATTACGAATCCTGCGCCAAACAACACGGCAAGCAGACTGGAGATCCGATAGTCACCCTGCGCCAGCAGATAGTTGAAGGTAACCTGCTGATCGTTCTGCGCACCCAGCGTGACGGAAATGACGAAAATCGCCAATACCAGTAAGAAAATGAGTAAATATTTCACATTACTTCCCGTTATGTGGTTCAAGCGAATAAAGTCTGTCCAACTTACCGCAATCAGCCCTATAAACTACCATTTTAGTGACGAACGCGAAACGGAAAAAGTGACGCGTTCGTAGAGGATCTATGGGCTATGCGACGAATATCAACCGTCAGACGCCCTCTTCCTCCCGTTGGGCTATTTCTTTGTCTTCCTGCGGCGGCGGCGTGAGTGGGCCGCATAGCCGTTGCGCGAGCCATGTGGCACAGGTGACAAGCAGCCAGGAGAGCAGCGTGGCCACAACCAGATCGCGCGGCCAGTGCATCCCCAGCAGCAGTCGGCTACCCATCACGCTTATCGCCCATACCAGCACAATAGCGATGGTAAGGGTGCGACGCCGGGGCCAAAGTAGCCCTATCGCCAGCATCGCCCAGCTTGCGGCAAACATCGTGTGGCCGGAAGGAAAAGCGAATCCCGTCTCTTTTTGCCAGTGTTTGCGAAGAAACGCGGGGATGGTTTGTTCCTGCGCAAGCTGCTCTTTGACCAGTTCGCCGCGCGCTTTACGTTTTAAAGTGTAGAAGGTATCTACCGGAATATGATGCGTTTTTTCAAGCCAGACGACAAAAGGCCGCGGCTCCTGAACCCATCCTTTCATCCATGATTTCACCCCTTGCCCGGCAAGGATCGCGCAGGCAAGGATCGCAAAAAGCACAATCGCGGGCCGCAGTCGAAAACGCAGGCACCAGAGGAACCAGGCGCAGAGCACCCCATGGGTGATGATGCCCCAGGGCTGGGTCACCGTCTCGGTGATGGCGTAGAGCAGTTTGAGCCAGCCGGTATCATGTCCGGGCTCCCACGCCCAGCCCGACAGCCATACGATGAGAGGCATAATCAGTAAAATGGCGGCTCCTGCCGCGGTGCGACGGACAATTGCAAGCATGACTTCTCCTTTTTCACCTAATCCAACAATCATAACTGAAATTGTTTAGTCGCGTTGATATGTCGGATTGTGCGTTTAACCATCGGGTAGCATGACGGTGACTAGGTGACAACTGTCGCTTGTGGCAAAATAGCGGAAAAGCCAAAGGGCAACAGACACGAAACGTGTCAGCATACTCTGGAGAATCACATGCAGCTTAAACGTGTGGCAGAAGCCAACCTGCCAACCCCCTGGGGCGACTTCCTGATGGTGGGATTTGAAGAACTGGCAACCGGGCAGGATCACGTCGCGTTAGTATTTGGCGACATTTCGGGGCAGACGCCGGTGCTGGCGCGCGTCCATTCAGAATGTCTGACCGGCGATGCCCTCTTTAGCCTGCGCTGTGATTGCGGTTTCCAGCTGGAGGCGGCACTCTCCCGCATCGCTGAAGAGGGGCGCGGCGTACTGCTCTACCATCGTCAGGAAGGACGTAACATCGGGCTGCTGAATAAAATCCGCGCCTATGCGCTCCAGGATCAGGGCTACGATACCGTGGAAGCAAACCACCAGCTCGGCTTTGCCGCAGACGAGCGCGACTTTACCCTCTGCGCCGACATGTTCAAGCTGCTTGGCGTGGATGAGGTGCGGTTACTGACCAATAATCCCCGCAAGGTGGAGATTCTCACCGAAGCCGGCATCAACATTGTTGAACGCGTATCGCTGATTGTGGGGCGTAACCCCAATAACGCGCACTACCTTGATACCAAAGCCGCCAAGATGGGCCATCTGCTCGATAAATAAAAAAACAGGGCCGGGAGAAGTCTCCCCCGGCCCCGCTCCTGCGCATTACCCGCCTTAGTTCAGCATACTGCGGATCACATAATGCAGAATACCGTCGTTGCGGTAGTAGGTCAGTTCCGTTGCGGTATCGATACGGCAGCGGCACGGCAGCGTTTCGCGAGTGCCGTCGGCGCGGGTCAGTTGCACCGGCACGGTACAGCCCGGCTCAAGCGCCTGCAGGTCGCTGATATCAATCTGCTCCTCCCCGGTTAACCCCAGCGTCTTGCGCGTCACACCCTGCGGAAACTCCAGCGGCAGGATCCCCATCCCGATCAGGTTAGAGCGGTGAATACGTTCAAACGATTCGGCAATCACCACGCGAACGCCCAGCAGACGCGGCCCTTTCGCCGCCCAGTCACGGCTTGAGCCAGAGCCATACTCTTTACCGGCAATGACCGCCAGCGGCGTCCCCTCCTGCTGATATTTCATGGCGGCGTCATAGATGGAAATGACCTCACTCTCCGGGAGGTGTCGCGTCATGCCCCCTTCCACTCCCGGCACCATCTCGTTGCGGATACGGATGTTGGCAAAGGTACCGCGCATCATGACTTCATGATTACCGCGTCGTGAACCGTAGGAGTTGAAATCCCCACGTTCGACGCCACGGCTTTGCAGATAGCGTCCCGCCGGGCTTTCCGCCTTGATGCTGCCCGCAGGCGAGATATGGTCGGTGGTCACCGAGTCGCCAAGCATGGCCAGCACCCGTGCGCCGTGGATATCCACCAGCGGTTTCGGCTCCGCCAGCATATCGTCAAAGAAAGGCGAGAGGCGGATATAGGTGGAATCGTCCTGCCAGTCGTAGGTATCGGAGCGCGCCACCTCGATGGACTTCCACTCCTCGGTGCCTTCGAAGACTTCGGCGTACTCTTTGCGGAACATATCGGTAGAAACCTGCTCCACCGCCCGGGCAATCTCTTCCGCCGAAGGCCAGATATCCTTCAGATAAACGGGATCGCCTTTACGGTCGTGGCCGATCGGATCGCTTGTCAGATTGATATTCATATTCCCGGCCAGCGCATAGGCGACCACCAGCGGCGGCGAGGCGAGCCAGTTGGTTTTCACCAGCGGATGAATACGTCCTTCAAAGTTTCGGTTCCCCGAGAGTACCGCGCCGACCGTCAGATCGCCCTGACGGATCGCCTGTTCGATCGGTTCCGGCAGCGGTCCGGAGTTCCCGATACAGGTGGTGCAGCCATAGCCCACCAGATTAAAGCCCAGCTCATCCAGATAAGGCGTCAGCCGCGCCTGGGCGAGATAATCGGATACCACCTTCGAGCCGGGCGCCAGAGACGCTTTTACCCACGGCTGGCGTTTCAGGCCCAGCGTAACCGCTTTTTTCGCCAGCAGTCCCGCTGCCATCAACACGCTGGGGTTGGAGGTGTTTGTACAGGAGGTGATAGCCGCAATGACCACCGCGCCATCGGGCAGCTGATAAGGATGACCGTTCATTGTATAGTCAACAGGATGGTGATCTTTCGGCGAGGCGTTGACCTCCAGCTCGGTACTGGCGGTGAAAGCGCGCGGTACATCGCCAAGCGCCACGCGATCCTGAGGACGCTTCGGCCCGGCCAGGCTCGCCTCAACGTCGCCCATATCCAGCTCAAGCGTGCTGCTAAAGACCGGCTCGTCGCCCGTCTCACGCCACATGCCCTGCGCCTGCGCATAGGCCTCCACCAGCGCGACCTGCTCTTCGCTGCGCCCGCTCAGACGCATGTAGTCCAGCGTGACGGCATCGATGGGGAAGAATCCGCAGGTTGCGCCATACTCCGGCGCCATGTTGGCGATGGTCGCGCGATCCGCCAGCGGCAGGGAGTCGAGACCGTCACCGTAAAATTCGACAAATTTACCCACCACGCCATGTTTACGCAGCATCTGGGTCACGGTCAGCACCAGGTCAGTGGCGGTAATGCCCTCTCGCAGCTTGCCCATCAGCTTAAAGCCAACGACATCCGGGATAAGCATGGAGACCGGTTGCCCCAGCATCGCCGCTTCCGCTTCGATTCCCCCTACCCCCCAGCCCAGTACGCCAAGGCCGTTAATCATGGTGGTATGGGAGTCGGTGCCGACGAGGGTGTCCGGATAGGCGACCCACTCTTTATCCTGGAGTTCGCTCCAGACCGCCCTGCCGAGATATTCCAGATTCACCTGGTGGCAGATGCCGGTACCTGGCGGTACGACGCTGAAACGGCTGAACGCCTGCTGCCCCCATTTCAGGAACATGTAACGTTCGTGGTTACGTTCCATCTCCAGGCGGACGTTCTCTTCAAAGGCATCGTCATCGCCGAAGTGGTCAACGGTAACAGAGTGGTCGATCACCAGATCGACGGGGGAAAGCGGGTTCACTTTGGCGGTATCGCCGCCGAGGCGTTTCACGGCTTCACGCATGGCCGCGAGATCGACCACGGCAGGTACGCCGGTAAAATCCTGCATCAGCACCCTCGCCGGGCGGTAGGCGATCTCCCGGTCAGCGTGCGCCTTTTCAAGCCATCCCGCCAGGGCCCGGATATCCTCTTCCGTAACGGATTCACCATCCTGCCAGCGCAGCAGATTTTCGAGTAAGACTTTCAGAGACTTGGGTAAACGCGCGATATCCCCAAGCGTCCTGGCGGCCAGCGGCAGGCTGTAATAGTGATAGGTTTTGTTCCCGGCCTGCAGCGTGTCCTTACTGGCTTCGCGTAGGGTTAACGACATAAGCTCCTCCTTTATTACAGGGATACCCCGACAAACGTCGAGGCTGTAATTAAAGATAACACAAAGATGTCGTAACGTTTTGATAACAACCCATATTGATAAAATTGGGGAAATCTCTGAATCACCACAAACAAAAAACCTCGCCGGAGCGAGGTTTTGCGGGTTAGTGTGTCGCCAGCCAGAGAAGCTGGCACCAGAAGAGGATCGACACGCTGAAAGCGCCGAGCCAGGACCAGTATTTTACGCTCTGTAGGGTATTCATATCGTTACACCAGAAGTTAAATAAACCGCCGGGGTCATCCCCGATTCTTTATTGCTGATATGTATTAATTAACGAGTACAAAAGCGCAGCGAGAATAAACTGCAAATAAGGCGTTGGCTGTGATTATTGTTTTTTAGGTTCGTCGTCAGCGAACAGATCGATAAAGGCCTGCTGCTGCGGCGACAATTTCCAGGTGGACGGCAGTTGCGTGGAGGGCGCTATGCGCACCTTACGGCTGGCATCACCGGAGTGACACATTTTTTTAACCGACGCAAAACGCACCTGAACGGTCATTGTCATCCCCAAAATTTCCAGATTAACAGTGCCACAACCACCCAAAACAGGGCAGAGCCAAGGAATACCGCCAGCCAGGCTTTACGTTTGAGCTCCGGGTCCCTTTGCGGTTCTTCACTTCCTGCTGGCATTACTAACCTCATACAATCGATTCTGCTTATCATTTTCAACCAAACAATCGGTACAAGCAATCATGTCTTGAGATAAATCCTAAAGAAACTTTAGCTAAAAAGCCAGCGAATTTACCAATCCGTCCAGTGAAATATTCAATCTTTTGACCAGAAATAAATTATTGAAACGCAGAATTTGCGAAGCGGGAAATTCGTTTCTACTTTTGTCGCAGCCTGACGACGGTAAAAGAGAAACGCGGCAAAATGTATCGGGGTGATGAACCGGCGCAGATGATGATAATTCTAATTTCGCTAAAGGGAGATATATCGGTATCTTTCCGCGGGGAAAGATACCGGCAGGAATTATTTTTCGGGGAGCTTAATATCTTTAAACATCGCCTCGATATCTTCATTAGAGCGCAGCGCGACCGCAGTATCCACGACGTCACGGGTTAAATGCGGCGCAAAGCGTTGAATAAAATCATACATATAGCTTCGCAGGAAGGTGCTGCGGCGAAAGCCTATCTTAGTCGTGCTGTGGCTGAAAATATCGTGCGCGTCAAGACGCACAAGATCCGGATCGGAGACCGGATCTACTGCCATGCTGGCAATCACCCCCACCCCCAGACCCAGGCGAACGTAAGTCTTAATGACGTCGGCGTCGGTGGCGGTAAAGACGATGCGCGGAGTAAGCCCGGCGCGATTAAAGGCAGTATCTAGCTCAGAGCGGCCGGTAAAGCCGAAGGTGTAGGTGACCAGCGGATATTGGGCCAGCTCTTCGATAGAGACATTCCCCTTGCCCGCCAGCGGATGGTCAGGCGTCACCACGATGGAACGGTTCCAGTGATAGCACGGCAGCATTACCAGATCGTCATAAAGGTGCAGCGCCTCAGTGGCGATGGCGAAATCGGCATTGCCTTTTGAGACCGCCTCGGCGATCTGAGTAGGCGATCCCTGATGCATGTGCAGGGATACGCGCGGGTAGCGCTCAATAAAGCCTTTAATTACCCCCGGCAGCGCATAACGTGCCTGGGTATGGGTGGTGGCGATATAGAGCGAGCCTTTATCCGGCCAGGTATGCTCCCCCGCTACCGATTTAATCGCATCGACTTTGGAGAGTACTTCCCGGGCAATGCGGATGATCTCCTGGCCTGCTGGTGTCACCTGGGTGAGATGTTTACCGCTGCGGGCAAAAATCTGAATGCCCAGCTCATCTTCCAGCATACGAACCTGCTTACTGATGCCGGGCTGAGAGGTATAAAGACCTTCTGCAGTGGAAGAGACGTTGAGGTTGTGGTTCACCACCTCAACGATATAGCGAAGCTGCTGTAGTTTCATGCCACTCCATCCGATTTAGCGCACTGGGGCAATCGCTTAATACGATTTCATAATAAGAAAGGGGTTAACTATAACCACTATATCATTTATAGCCGGGGTGTATAGTACGGAAGAGAAAATAATAATACCCAAAAAAAAGGGCCGACATGTCGGCCCTTAAGCGTTAAGTTGCGATAAACTGGACTATTTTTTGCCTTCGACCCATTTGCCGTCGACAAAGAAAGCTGACCAGCCGGTCGCTTTACCCTCTTTCTCAGCAGCCACATACTGCTGCTTTGTTTTGCGGCTAAAGCGAACCACGGTTTTGTTGCCTTCAGGATCCTGCTGCGGCGCATCGGCCAGATAGCGGAGCTTTTCCGGCAGCCGGTCGCGAAAGCGATGTAGCTCTTCAACTCGCGGCGCACGCGTTTCGCGCGATTTCGGGAAGGTGTTGGCCGCCAGGAATACTCCGGCAGCGCCGTCACGCAGCACGAAATACGCGTCTGACTTCTCGCACGGCAGCTCAGGAAGCGGAACCGGATCTTCCTTCGGCGGCGCAACTTCACCGTTACGCAGGATCTTACGGGTGTTCTTACACTCTTCGTTGGTGCAGGCCATGTACTTACCGAAGCGTCCCATTTTCAGGTGCATTTCGGAACCACATTTCTCACACTCAACGATTGGACCGTCATAGCCCTTAATGCGGAACTCACCTTCTTCGATCTCATAGCCGTCACAGGTCGGGTTATTGCCGCAAACGTGCAGTTTGCGTTTTGGATCGATCAGATAGCTGTCCATCGCCGTGCCGCATTTCTTACAGCGGCGTTTGGCGCGCAGTGCGTTGGTTTCCGCATCATCACCTTCCAGCACGTTGAGAACTTCGTTCTCCGGCACGAGGTTGATGGTGGTTTTGCAACGCTCTTTCGGCGACAGCGCATAACCAGAGCAACCGAGGAATACGCCCGTGGTCGCGGTACGGATCCCCATCTTACGGCCACAGGTTGGGCAGTCGATGCTGGTCAGTACCATCTGGTTAGGCAACATCCCGCCCTCTTCAGGATCTTTTTCCGCTTTTTCCAGCTGGTGGGTAAAGTCGCTAAAGAAGCTGTCGAGCACGTTTTTCCATTCGGCCTGATGGTTAGCCACCTGATCGAGGCTGTCCTCCATCTGCGCGGTAAAATCGTAGTTCATCAGTTCGCGGAAGTTCTCTTCCAGACGATCGGTGACGATTTCACCCATTTTTTCCGCGTAAAAACGGCGGTTTTCCACCCGCACGTAGCCACGATCCTGAATGGTCGAGATGATTGAGGCATAGGTGGACGGGCGGCCAATGCCGCGTTTTTCCAGCTCTTTAACCAGCGAGGCTTCGCTAAAGCGCGCGGGCGGCTTGGTAAAGTGCTGGGCCGGGGTCAGTTCCGTCAGCGACAGCATGTCGCCTTTGTTGACCGCAGGCAGGGTCCGATCTTCATCCCCTTTGCGCAGCGCCGGCATAACTTTGGTCCAGCCGTCGAAGCGCAGGATACGTCCGCGCGCCTTCAGGCGGAAGTCACCCGCGGCTACGGTCAGTGTCGTGGAGTCGTACTGCGCCGGCGTCATCTGACAGGCGACGAACTGACGCCAGATCAGCTGATAAAGCTTTTGCGCATCCGCTTCCATATCTTTCAGCGTTTCCGCCAGCACCGAGACATCGGAAGGACGAATAGCCTCGTGCGCTTCCTGGGAGTTTTCTTTGCTGGCGTACTGATTGGCGCTCTCCGGGAGATATTTCTTACCGTAGTTGCCGCCGATGTACTCCCGCACCATATTGATGGCGTCCTGACTCAGGTTGGTGGAGTCGGTACGCATGTAGGTAATGTAGCCCGCCTCATAAAGACGCTGCGCCATCATCATGGTTTTCTTCACGCCAAAGCCCAGACGGGTGCTGGCGGCCTGCTGGAGCGTCGAGGTAATAAACGGCGCGCCCGGCTTGCTGCTGGTGGGTTTGTCCTCGCGCTCAACAACCTCGTAGCGCGCTTTCTCCAGCAGCGCAACGGCAGCCATGGTGAGATCGCGGTTTTCCGGGCGGAACGGTTTATCGTGCTGGTGAGTTACCTGTAACGGCAGGGCATCGCCGCCCGGCGTGGTGACGCTGGCATTAATTTCCCAGAACTCTTCCGGCACGAAGGCTTTGATTTCGCGCTCGCGCTCTACCACCAGGCGTACGGCGACGGACTGCACGCGCCCCGCCGAGAGGCCGCGGGCGATTTTTTTCCACAGCAACGGCGAAACCATGTATCCCACCACGCGGTCCATAAAACGGCGCGCCTGCTGGGCGTTAACACGGTCGATATTCAGTTCGCCCGGCTTTTCAAAAGCCTGACGAATCGCATTTTTGGTGATTTCGTTAAACACAACGCGGCTATAGCGTTTATCGTCGCCGCCGATGATCTCCCGCAGGTGCCATGCAATGGCCTCCCCTTCGCGGTCAAGGTCGGTTGCGAGATAGATATGATCGGCTTTTTCAGCAAGCTGTTTCAGTTCGTTAACGACTTTCTCTTTGCCAGGCAGCACTTCGTACTGGGCCTGCCAGTTATGCCACGGGTCAACACCCATGCGGTTAACGAGCGCACTACGTTCATCCTTTTTAGGCTTTTTAGCCCCTTTGGTGGAGGTAGAGTCTGCGCTCTTTTTACTGGCTGAGCCACTGGTCGGCAAATCGCGGATATGACCGACGCTGGACTTAACCACGTAGTCACTACCCAGATACTTATTGATCGTTTTGGCTTTTGCCGGGGACTCAACGATAACGAGAGCTTTACCCATGTTCACCTTTACCTAATTTGATTCTTCCAGGAATACGCCGCACGTTGATTTCCGTTCCACCGGCGATGTGCCCACTATATTGCGACGCCGCCAGGGGATATCAACCCTCTTTACTGCTCCGGGGTCAGAACAATTCACCCAGTTGGTTGAATTTTAGGGCATTTTGTGACTTCAGAACCACAATGCGCCGTGTTTTCGGTCGAATGTCAAGCAATTCTGTTACCAGAATGACGAAAGCGCACACTCTACCTGATAAAATTCGTTAAGCAACTTTATTAGCATGCAAAAGCCATTCACGCCAGCCCCGCCCCGATCCGCTATCCCCTCAAAAGTTCGGGAAAATTTGCCCGGTAATCCCTTCAGGCGTAGACTAATATCACCAGTAAAGGAGTGGAAATATGCAGCAAAATACTCAACCAATCGACCGCGAAACATTACTCATTGAAGCGAACAAGCTCATTCGTGAACATGAAGATACGCTGGCGGGAATCGAAGCGACCGGTGTGGAACAGCGCAACGGCGTGCTGGTATTTAGCGGGGAGTACTTTTTAGATGAGCAGGGCCTGCCGACGCCCAAAAGCACAGCGGTATTTAATATGTTTAAATACCTGGCCCATACGCTTTCTGAGAAGTATCACCTGGTGGATTAATGAATCCATGATGCAGAGCCGCGTCCTTGTGGCGCGGCGGTCGGACGCGAGGCAAACGCCTCGCGTTTTTGTCTGTCAGAGCAGCGGTTTCTGTCCACGCTGCAGCCAGCGCATCAGTAGCCGATCGGCGCTCTCTGCGGCGCTGCCGGTGAAACGATCGAGCAGCTTTTTACGCTGCGCGAACCGCACCCCTACCAGCTCATACTCTTTCATCAGCTCCAGCAGCAGATCGTCGCTGGTGCCGATCTTATCCACCAGCCCTTTCTCCAGCGCCTGGGCGCCGTACCAGTGCTCGCCTGTGGCGACCTCTTCCACGTTCAGGCCGGGACGCATGCGTTTAACAAAATCCTTAAAGAGATGGTGAGTCTCATTAAGATCTTCGCGGAATTTTTGCCGCCCTTCGTCGGTATTTTCCCCCAGCAACGTCAGGGTTCGTTTGTACTGGCCGGCGGTATGCAGCTCAATATCGATCTCCCGGTTCTTCAGGAAGCGGTTAAAGTTGGGGATCTGAGCAACCACGCCGATGGAGCCGATAATGGAGAACGGCGCGGCGACAATCTTATCCGCCACGCAGGCCATCATATAGCCGCCGCTCGCCGCGACCTTGTCGACCGCCACCGTCAGGGGGATCTGCTTCTCCCGCAGGCGTTGTAGCTGAGAGGCGGCCAGACCGTAGCCGTGCACCACCCCGCCGGGGCTCTCAAGACGCACCACAACCTGATCCTGCGGTTTCGCCACCGCCAGGACAGCCGTAACCTCTTCGCGCAGGGAGGCCACCTCATGGGCATCCATACTGCCTTTAAAATCGAGCACCCAGGCGCGGGGCTTACCGGCTCCCTGATGCGATTCCCGGGCCTTCGCTTTAGCCGCTTTGGCCTCCTGCTTACGCTTTTTCTTCTCCGCTTTGTGCCAGAGCTTCTGTTGATGCGCGTCGAGCAAAGAGACCGCCATCGTCTCCTGCATCTCCTGATACTGCTCGCTCAGGCGCGTAAGCCGTAGTTCCCCGCGCTGACGCTTGCGCTGGCTCAGGTTAACAATCAGGACAGCAACCGCCGCGATGGCGATTACCACCGTCGCGATCTTGGCCAAAAACAAACCATATTCAGAAAGTAATTCCACGCATTTCACCTTAACTGGTCCCAACATTTCCTGCCCAGTGTACAACAGCGGCTCTCAGGCGTCTCCTCCGGGCGGATCCCGTTGCGAGCCGCGTCCAGGCTCTCTTTTTCGGTTGAAATCGTTGCAAATTGTTAATTGCGAAGCGCTCTCTCCTGCAGGCCGATTGAAATCGGACGCTGTTTCGTGCATAAAGCCAAAAGCGTAAGCATCAGGCGCCACCTTAATTTCTGCGCCGAAGGAGTCACCGTGCACTATCAACCGCAAAAAAATTTACTACAGCAACGCATTATTCTGGTCACCGGCGCCAGCGACGGTATAGGCCGCGAAGCCGCATTAACCTATGCCCGCTATGGGGCAAACCTCATTCTGCTGGGGCGCAACGAAGAGAAGCTGCGCGACGTTGCGCAAGAGATTGAAGCCAGCGGCGGCGCGCCTGCCCGCTGGTACACGCTGGATCTGCTGACCTGCACCCCCACCTCCTGCACGGAGCTGGCCCAGCGTATCGCCACGCACTATCCCCGCCTTGACGGAGTGCTGCATAATGCCGGCCTGCTCGGCGAAGTCCGCCCGATGGCGGAACAAGACCCGGCCATCTGGCAGCAGGTAATGCAGGTCAATATCAACGGTACGTTCTTCCTCACCCAGGCATTGCTTCCTTTATTACTGCAATCGGATTCGGGCTCGCTGATCTTCACCTCTTCCAGCGTGGGACGTCAAGGCCGGGCAAACTGGGGCGCTTATGCCGCCTCGAAGTTTGCCACCGAAGGGATGATGCAGGTCCTGGCGGAGGAGTATCAGGGCCGTCTGAGGGTTAACTGTATCAACCCCGGCGGTACGCGCACCAAAATGCGCGCCAGCGCCTTCCCGACGGAAGATCCGCAGAAGCTCAAAACCCCCGCCGACATTATGCCCCTCTATCTGTGGCTGATGGGCGATGACAGCCGCCGGAAAACCGGTATGACCTTTGATGCCCAGCCGGGCCGTAAAGCGGGAATTGCACAATGAGCGACCGCCATCAGCAGCGTCAGCAGCGTCTTAAGGAACAGGTGGATGCCCGGGTAGCCGCCGCGCAGGACGAGCGCGGCATCGTCATCGTCTTTACCGGCAATGGCAAGGGCAAAACCACCGCCGCGTTTGGCACGGCAACCCGCGCGGTGGGACATGGACAGCGCGTCGGTGTGGTGCAGTTTATCAAAGGGGAGTGGCCCAACGGCGAGCGTAACCTGCTGGAGCCGCACGGCGTCGAGTTTCAGGTGATGGCGACCGGCTTCACCTGGGATACGCAGAACCGTGAGAGTGATACTGCCGCCTGCCTTGCGGCCTGGGAACATGCGAAACGTATGCTCGCCGACCCGACGCTCAACATGGTGCTGCTCGATGAGATTACTTATATGGTGGCCTACGACTATCTGCCGCTTGAAGAGGTATTACACGCCCTGAAAAACCGCCCTGTGCACCAGACGGTGATCATTACCGGACGGGGCTGCCACCGGGAACTGCTCGACTATGCCGATACGGTAAGCGAGCTTCGTCCGGTGAAGCATGCGTTTGATGCCGGTATCAAGGCGCAGGCGGGGATCGACTATTAAGAAAAAACCCGGCCTGAGCCGGGTTCTATATTAGCCGTTATTGTTGCGGCCAGAGGAGCGTCGGGCGCTGTTCACCTGGCTGTGACGTTTTACCGCCCGGCGGATCTGATTCGCCTTCATCCGGCGACGATCTTTTTCCACCGCCACTTTCGAACTGGTTTCCGGCTTCAGGCCCACCAGCTCGCGCAGGTAGTTAGTCTGGGTCAGGTCCAGCTCCGTATAGCCACCACGCGGCAGACCTTTCGGCAGCAGAATATCGCCGTAGCGAACGCGGATCAGGCGGCTGACCTGTACCCCCACCGCTTCCCACAGACGGCGCACCTCACGGTTACGACCCTCTGTCAGGGTGACGTTATACCACTGGTTAATCCCCTCGCCGCCGGTAAATTTGATGGTCTTGAACGCCGCCGGGCCATCTTCCAGCTGCACGCCGCGCGACAGTTCACGCAGCTTATTCTCATCCACCTGGCCGAACACGCGCACAGCATATTCGCGCTCCACTTCACGGCTGGGGTGCATCAGGCGGTTTGCCAGTTCACCGTCGGTGGTAAAGAGCAGCAGGCCGCAGGTATTGACGTCGAGACGCCCTACCGCGATCCAGCGCGCGCCGCGCAGTTTAGGCAGACGGTCAAACACCGTCGGGCGGCCTTCAGGGTCGTTGCGGGTGCAGAGCTCGCCTTCTGGTTTATAGTAAGCCAGCACGCGGCAGATCTGCTCGGCGGACTCTTTTACCGAGATAAGATGGCCGTCGAGACGGATTTTCAGTCCCGGAACGATCTCGACGCGATCGCCAAGCTTCGCCACTTTACCGTCGACGCTGACGCGGCCCGCTTCGATGATGGATTCGATTTCACGGCGTGAACCGTGGCCAGCACGGGCCAGCACTTTCTGTAATTTCTCGCTCATTGAGCTTCCTTCAGGTGTCGCCTTCACAGGCGTCTTATAGACTTGCAAAAACAGCGAGCGAGCCTTTAAAAGACTCCCTCACTGACAGATATCTCTTTCATGATACACAGCAGGGCAACGCGTATGGCGCCCATGACGATCCGTGGGCGCACATACTACACGAATTTTAGACCAAATGGGTTATCTAGTTGCTACACCCGACAAGCATTTGTTTAGCGCGGGCGCGTATGGCCCGCCAGGTGAAAAGTGAAAGGATTAACGGCTGCGCCTGGCGTGCCGCTCCCAGTTCTCCAGACGGGCCTCGTTTGATTTACGCAGCGCAACGTAACACGCCCCGCTGCCGCCGTGGTGCGGGAGAGCGGCGCAAAACGCCTGCACTTCTTCAAACTCGGTTAACCAGCGCGCCAGATAACTGCGCACGATGTTAGGGTGCGACTGTGCCTCACGTCCTTTGCCATGAATAATAATCAGGTTTCGCATGCCCTCTTTCTGCGCCTGCTTAATAAAAGAAAACAGCATTTGTCGGCACTGTTCTACAGGCTGGCGCAGCAGGTTGAGGCTGGCCTGCCGGGGGTACTTACCGCTGCGAAGCTTCTCAATCACTCCCCGCTGCACGCCCGTGCGCTGGAAAAAGAGCGGCTCAGCAAGCGGCAGCACATCCAGAAAGCCGGTCGTTAAAAAGTTGTCGAGCTGCGCGATATCGATCGTCCGTCTGGCGCGCTGATTGCGGTTTGGCTGCCAGTGTATATCCGTGCAACGTTTCAGGGGCTGGACATCTTCCATGGCGTCAAGAAAGAGCGATTTGTCGTCAGGGTTCATGGCAATCCTCCGTCTGCAACTGAAGCAGTACTATACCTGCGCGCGACGACCGCCTCAATGGCACGGTGTCGGATGTAGAAAACGTACCGGTCAGGGGCGTAATAATTACATTATGAAAAGAATGACAGGGCTAATAAAAAATCGTTGGGCTTATTAAACTAAATATGAACAGAGCGGAAAAGGAAATGTAAGTTAAAAAATCGTGAAATCAATCACCCCTTGCGCTTTATTTTTAATTAAAAGCTGTTATAAATGGATAAACCTGCGACCCGGAGAAAAGACGTGGGAATGCGAAGGGATGCACTGCTGTGTGGACTGTAGAGCCTGTCCGATGTCGGCAGGCTCTAATTTTTTATTTAACCTCTCTCTTACGCGCCTGATTTAACCTTTCTGTAATGCAAAATAGATAATGATGATTCTCGCCGAAAATTTAATCGCCCATCCCTTTGTGACCGGATAAATATTGCGCCGCGATTTTCATTATTTTATATCATCCAAAAGGCGTACTCCGGAATTTGCGCCGCGAGACTTGCTTCCGCTATTCAATATAGCGATGATTTACCCTCAACATACCGAGGGAAGATCGCATGTTAACGTTATTACAGGAACTCATCCCCACTCCGCTTGGACCGCTGTGGGTAATTTGCGATGAGCGCTATCGCCTGCGGGCGGTAGAGTGGCAGGAGCACAGCGCCCGCATGGAGGAGTTACTCCATATCCACTATCGCGCCGAAGGCTATGAGCGGGTGAACGCCGTCAACCCCGGCGGCCTGTGCGATAAACTCACCGCCTATTTTGAAGGGGAGCTGAGCATTATCGACGATCTTCCCACCGAAACCGGCGGTACCCCTTTCCAGCGTGAGGTGTGGAAAACCCTTCGCACCATTCCCTGCGGCCAGGTGATGCATTACGGCCAGCTTGCAGAGCAGCTTGGCCGGGCCGGTGCCGCCAGAGCCGTAGGCGCCGCTAACGGCTCTAACCCGGTCAGCATAGTGGTGCCTTGCCATCGCGTGATCGGACGTAACGGCACCATGACCGGCTACGCCGGCGGCGTCCAGCGCAAAGAGTGGCTGTTGCGCCATGAAGGCTATTTATTGCTGTAAAAAACCAGGCATTTAGTGCGGAATTTTTCGCATCCGGGAGGGCAATCCCCCAGTGAACCTGTGGAATTTCAAGAAGATGGGCGCATACTATTCCACAGCGCTTGCATTGATAGTCTGCCAGGCTTACGCCCGCACTAAAAAGATGTTAAAATTGACCAATATCAATTAAGGCTTGAGCAGACTTATGATCCCGGAAAAGCGAATTATACGACGCATTCAGTCTGGCGGTTGTGCTATCCATTGCCAGGATTGCAGCATCAGCCAGCTCTGTATCCCGTTTACCCTGAATGAGCATGAACTCGATCAGCTTGATAATATTATCGAGCGCAAGAAGCCTATTCAGAAAGGGCAGACGCTGTTCAAAGCGGGAGACGAACTGAAATCGCTCTATGCTATCCGCTCTGGCACGATCAAGAGCTACACCATTACCGAACAGGGCGACGAGCAGATCACCGGTTTCCACCTGGCAGGCGATCTGGTGGGCTTTGACGCCATCGGTACCGGCCATCACCCGAGCTTTGCGCAGGCGCTGGAAACCTCGATGGTGTGCGAAATTCCTTTCGAAACGCTCGACGATCTGTCAGGGAAAATGCCCAACCTGCGCCAGCAGATGATGCGCCTGATGAGCGGCGAAATCAAAGGCGATCAGGATATGATCCTGCTGCTCTCCAAAAAGAATGCGGAAGAGCGCCTGGCGGCCTTTATCTATAACCTCTCCCGCCGTTTTGCCCAGCGCGGCTTCTCGCCGCGTGAGTTCCGCCTCACCATGACGCGCGGCGATATTGGCAACTATCTGGGCCTGACCGTGGAAACCATCAGCCGTCTGCTGGGCCGTTTCCAGAAAAGCGGCATGCTGGCGGTTAAAGGGAAGTACATCACTATCGAAAATAGCGATGCGCTGGCAATCCTCGCCGGACATACCCGTAACGTCGCCTGATTTCTCTCCCCCTGCCGGATCGATAAATTTTTTGATTTATTGATCTGGCAAAAACTTCTCCCCTGTTTCATTCACCATATATAGGTTACTCTCTTTATTACAGACTGAGGTGCAGTTGTAAGGAGAACTGTATGGCAAATTATCACAATATGCTGGTCGCCATCGATCCTAACCAGGACGATCAACCGGCCTTGCGGCGAGCTGTATATTTACATCAACGGATTGGTGGCAAAATCAAAGCATTTTTGCCGATTTATGACTTCTCATACGAAATGACCACCCTTCTGTCGCCTGACGAACGCACCGCAATGCGTCAGGGAGTGATCAGCCAGCGTACCGCGTGGATCCGCGAGCAGGCAAAATATTATCTCGAAGCCGGTGTCCCCATTGATATTAAAGTGGTGTGGCATAACCGTCCTTTTGAAGCCATTATTCAGGAAGTGGTCAGCGGGGGTCACGATCTGCTGCTGAAGATGGCGCACCAGCATGACAAGCTGGAAGCGGTAATTTTCACCCCTACCGACTGGCACCTGCTGCGTAAATGCCCTTGCCCGGTCTGGATGGTGAAAGATCAGCCGTGGCCGGAGGGAGGCAAGGCGCTGGTGGCCGTAAACCTGGCCAGCGAAGAGGATTATCATAATTCTCTGAACGAAAAACTGGTGAAGGAGACCCTGCATCTGGCCGATCAGGTCAACCATACCGAAGTTCATCTGGTGGGCGCCTACCCGGTTACCCCTATCAACATCGCTATCGAACTGCCTGAATTTGATCCAAGCGTCTATAACGACGCTATTCGCGGTCAGCATCTGCTGGCGATGAAGGCGCTGCGCCAGAAATTCGGCATTGACGAGAAAATGACACACGTCGAGAAAGGGTTGCCAGAAGAGGTTATCCCGGATCTCTCCGAGCATCTTCAGGCGGGGATTGTGGTGCTGGGCACCATTGGCCGCACCGGTATCTCTGCCGCCTTCCTCGGCAATACCGCCGAACAGGTGATCGATCACCTGCGCTGCGACCTGCTGGTCATCAAGCCCGATGAGTACCAGACGCCAGTCGAGCTGGATGACGACGAGGACGACTAACCGTACGCAAGCTAAAGCCCGCCTGATGGCGGGCTTTTTTTTAGCTTTCCGTTACCGGCTGTGGCTGCGGCTGCGGACGTTCTCCTTTTTTCATCCACGGCGCATGGAGCACCATGCTCGGCAGCGCCAGTTCCACATCCTGTTCACGTAGCCCTTCCAGAATGCGAATATTGATCTCCTGCTGAATATCCATGTATTTGTTGTAGTCGGCGGTATTGACAATATGCACCACTTCAAAGGTCAGGCGGTCGGTGTCAAAGCCGAGGAAGTGGGCGCGATCGAAGTTCGTCTCACCGACATCGGTGATAATCTGCTTCACCATCCCGCCGATGAGGCGCAGCTTCTCTGCGGGGGTATTGGTGGCGACGCCAAAGGTAAAGACGATACGTCGCGTCTGCATCCGCTTGTAGTTATGCAGCGTCTGCTGCAGGAGGATGGCGTTACCGCAGACGATCTGCTCCCCGCTCAGGCTGCGAATACGGGTGGTTTTCAGGCCAATGTGTTCCACCGTACCCGCCACATCGTTAAAGACCACGAAGTCGCCAATTTCAAAAGGCTTGTCAAAGCCGATGGACAACGAGGCGAAAACGTCGCTGAGGATAGTCTGCACCGCCAGCGCGATGGCGATACCCCCTACCCCCAGACTCGCCACCAGCGCGGTGATATTTACCCCGGCGTTGGCGAGAATCGAAAGCAACATCACCGACCAGACGATAGCGCGCAGGATCAGGCCGGTAATGACCAGCGTAACGGGATTTTTATGGCTGCCCGGCGCACGCATTACATGGCGAAGCCACGAGACGACACCCTGATCGAACCACAGGGCCACCTGTATCGCCAGCACCAGGAACCACGCGTGGCTCAGCGTGCCGTAAAGCCTGTCCGGCAGATCGACGAAACGCAGGCTGAAGAGAAAAGCGACCACAAAAAGGAGGAACCGGCTGGTACGGTTGAGGATATCGGTCAGGATAAACCGCATCCTGTTAGTAGTGGGATGTTTATCCCCCCAGGTAGCGATCCCTTTCTTGGCAAACCCCACCAGACGGTTGAGCAGCCAATAAACCAGAAACGTCAAGATAATGACGGTGGCGACCCCCACCCAGAACTGTGGCGTCATGGCCAGTTCTATGATGTTGAAACGTGACAAAAATTGCATTATTCCTCCTCGCGCTACGCAAAATTAAAAGTATAGACAGAAGGAATGAGCAGACGGCGGAATTAAGAAAAACCGCCCTGTCGGGCGGTTAGATAAGCGGCAGCGCGGTTTACAGCGCCTTCAGGATCGCATCCACGCTGGCTTTGGCGTCGCCAAACAGCATCTGGGTGTTCTCCTTAAAGAAGAGCGGGTTTTGCACTCCGGCGTAGCCGGTATTCATGGAGCGCTTAAAGACGATAACGTTCTGCGCCTTCCAGACTTCCAGCACCGGCATACCGGCAATAGGGCTCTTCGGATCGTCCTGCGCCGCCGGGTTGACGGTGTCGTTGGCGCCGATAACCAGCACGGTATCGGTATCGGCGAAATCATCGTTGATCTCATCCATCTCCAGCACGATGTCATAAGGCACTTTCGCCTCGGCTAACAGCACATTCATATGGCCCGGCAGACGTCCGGCAACCGGATGGATGCCAAAGCGTACCTTGATACCGCGCGCGCGCAGCTTCTCGGTGATCTCCGCTACCGGATACTGCGCCTGGGCGACCGCCATGCCGTAGCCCGGGGTAATGATCACCGAATGGGAGTTTTTCAGCATCTCTGCCGTCTCTTCTGCGGTAATTTCGCGGTGCTCGCCCACCTCTTCGTCGCCGCCAGAGGACGAGCCGTCGGTACCGAAGCCACCCGCGATGACGCTGATAAAGGACCTGTTCATCGCCTTACACATGATGTAGGAGAGAATTGCCCCCGACGAGCCCACCAGCGCACCGGTAACGATCAGCAGGTCGTTGCTGAGCATAAAGCCCGCCGCCGCCGCCGCCCAGCCGGAATAGGAGTTGAGCATCGAGACCACCACCGGCATATCCGCCCCGCCGATAGAGGCCACCAGGTGCCAGCCAAACGCCAGCGCGATAAGGGTCATAATCAGCAGCGCAAAGACCTGCAGACCGACGCTCTCGGTACGCACAAAGACCAGCAGCAGCAGGAAGGAGACCACCAGCGCCGCAAGGTTCATCTTGTGGCGGTTGGGCAGCATCAGCGGCTTCGAGGAGATTTTGCCGCGCAGTTTGCCAAAGGCCACAATTGAACCGGTAAAGGTGACCGCCCCGATAAAGATACCGAGGAACACTTCGGTCAGATGGATGTTAACCAGAATCGGCTCCATCCCCGGTTCGTGGTAGAGATAGCTGTTAAAACCAACCAGCACCGCCGCCAGGCCGACAAAGCTGTGCAGAATCGCCACCAGCTCCGGCATCTCGGTCATTTCCACGCGCTTCGCCAGGCGAATACCAATCGCCCCGCCGATGATCATCGCCACCAGGATCCACGCCACGTTGCCGGTATCCGGCCCGAAGATGGTCGCAATCAGCGCAATCGCCATCCCGGCGATACCGAAGTTATTCCCCTTCTGGGAGGTTTCATGTTTTGAGAGCCCCGCCAGGCTGAAAATAAACAGGATCGCGGCAACAATGTATGCAGCTGTAACTAATCCTCCAGACATGTTGTTACCCCTTATCCCTTACGAAACATTTTCAGCATGCGCTGAGTGACGGTGAAACCACCAAAAATATTGATGCTGGCGATCAGCACGGCGATAAAGCTCAGGAAGCTTATCCAGCCGCCATGACCAATCTGCAACAACGCCCCCACCACAATGATCCCGGAGATGGCGTTAGTTACCGACATCAGCGGCGTATGCAGGGCGTGCGAGACGTTCCACACCACGTAGTAACCCACCACGCAGGAGAGCGCAAAGACGGTGAAGTGGCCAAGGAACTCTTTGGGCGCCACATCCGCCAGCCAGCCAAAGAGGATAATCGCCAGCGCCATCAGCGCATATTTGCGCCACGGCGAGGCGGGCTCGGCCACCGGCGGGGGTTCTGCTGCCTTCGGCGCTGCCTGTTGCGGCTGGGCAGAAACCTGAATCGGTGGCGCAGGCCAGGTGATCTCACCATCACGAATGACCGTAACGCCACGCACCACTACATCTTCAAAATCAATAGTGACGTTGCCATCTTTCTCTTTGCAGAGCAGCTTCATCAGGTTAACAAGGTTAGTACCGTAGAGCTGGGAGGACTGAGTCGGCAGACGCCCCGGCAGATCGGTATAACCAATCACCTTCACGCCGTTGGCGGTGGTGACCACTTCATTGGCCACGGTGTATTCACAGTTGCCGCCGTTCTGCGCCGCCAGGTCGACAATGACGCTGCCGGGCTGCATGCTGTCCACCATTTCACGCGTGATGAGCGTCGGTGCCGGTTTACCCGGGATCAGCGCAGTGGTGACGATAATGTCCACCTCTTTCGCCTGTGCGGCAAACAGAGCCATCTCCGCCTTAATAAAGGCTTCTGACATTACCTTCGCATAGCCATCCCCGCTGCCCGCCTCTTCTTTGAAGTCGAGCTCCAGGAACTCGGCGCCCATGCTCTGCACCTGCTCTTTCACCTCCGGGCGGGTATCAAACGCCCGCACGATCGCCCCCAGGCTATTGGCCGCCCCGATAGCCGCCAGGCCCGCCACGCCCGCGCCTATGACCATCACTTTCGCCGGCGGCACTTTGCCCGCGGCGGTGATCTGCCCGGTAAAGAAGCGACCAAACTCGTGAGCGGCTTCCACAATGGCGCGGTAGCCGGCAATGTTCGCCATGGAGCTGAGCGCATCCAGCGACTGAGCGCGGGAGATACGCGGCACGGAGTCCATCGCCATTACTGTCACGTTACGCGCCGCCAGTTTTTCCAGCAGCGCCGGATTCTGTGCCGGCCAGATAAAGCTCACCAGCGTCGTGCCCGGGTTCAGCTTCTCAATCTCCTGCTCATCCGGCGCGTTCACTTTCAGAATGATCGGTGACTGCCAGACCTCCGCGCTATCCACCACCTGCGCGCCTGCAGCTATAAAGGCCTCGTCATCGAAGCTTGCCAGTTTGCCCGCGCCGCGCTCAACCGCGACGGTAAAACCCAGCTTCAGCAGCTGCTCCACCGTTTTCGGCGTGGCGGCGATGCGGGTTTCATTGGCTAACCGTTCTTGAGGTATTCCAATACGCATACTCTTTCCCTTCCATCGGTTCTTGATGATGGTCTGTCGACATGGATCCGCGCGCTGCCTGGCCCGACCTCTGACCGGCGGCAATATTGATCGCGGAAAAAAATAATCGGTAACAAACTTTCTATAACCTACTGAAAATAGCGCCTGTGATCTACCGCCAGTAAAAACTATTTATGGCTTTATCCCGTAAAATTCAGCCTTTGCCCACTCTGACAGGGATAATTCCCTTAAATTTAGCCCGGGGGCCGAGATATCGCTCAGGCGGAGCGGGAAAAACATGATATAGCGCCATAACAAAACAACTATTTAACATTAAATTAACTTGTGAAAGCGGTAAGGATTATCACTTTTATTGTTCAAATGCGCATTTCTTCAACATTTTAGCAATTGTGATGAGATGGAGCTCCCTTCTCGCCACCTGTGTGAAAAATCGCGCAGACAGCGGTAAGGTTTAAATGCCATAATCGGCTTCTTTTCAAATTAACAACAACACCAGTACCTGGTTTGCGCAAGGCGAAGGATTATTTTTATGAAGCTTAAGAACACTCTCCTGGCGTCCGCACTCCTTTCTGCGACCGCTCTGTCTGCTAACGCCGCGACAGAGTTAACGCCGGAGCAAGCGGCAGCGTTGAAACCTTATGACCGCGTGGTGATAACCGGTCGCTTCAACTCCATTGGCGATGCCGTGGACGCGGCCTCACGTCGTGCGGATAAAGAGGGCGCCGCCTCTTTTTACGTGGTTGATACCTCTGATTATGGCAGCGGTGGCAACTTACGTGTGGTCACCGATCTCTATAAAGAAGATGCGCCAAAAGCGGATGCGCCTAAAAACCGTATCATCAACGGCGTGATGGAGCTGCCCAAGGATCAGGCCATTGAGCTTGAACCCTTCGACACGGTGACCGTGCAGGGCTTCTACCGCAGCCAGCCGGAAGTGAACGACGCCATCACCAAAGCCGCGAAAGAGAAAGGGGCCTACGCCTTCTATATTGTGCGCCAGGTTGATGCCAACCAGGGCGGCAACCAGCGTATCACCGCGTTTATCTATAAAGCCGACGCCAAAAAACGTGTGCTGCAGAGCCCGGATGCCATTCCGGCTGATTCTGAAGCCGGACGTGCAGCGTTAGCCAAAGGCGGGGAAGAGGCGAAGAAAGTGGAGATCCCTGGGGTCGCCACCAGCGCAGCGCCGAGCATGGAAGTAGGTCGTTTCTTTGAAACCCAGGCATCGAAAGGTGGACGTTACACTGTCACCTTACCGGATGGCACCAAAATTGAAGAGGTGAACAAAGTCACCGCGGCGCAGATGGTACCGTTCGATAGCGTCACCTTCACTGGTAACTATGGCAACATGACCGAGATCTCCTATCAGGTCGCCAAGCGCGCCGCGAAGAAAGGGGCGAAATACTATCACATTACCCGTCAGTGGCAGGAACGGGGCAACAACATCACCATTAGTGCCGATCTTTACAAGTAATCACTCCGAAAAAGGCGGCGCTGGCCGCCTTTTTTAAACGATTTATTCGAATTTCTGCTACATATCATTGCATGCGTTCCTGACACTCCGTAAAATTCCGCGCCTTAGCGTAACCCACCATTTTTATGCGCTTACGCAAAATAATTATTCGGGATTTACCCCCTTTCACAACAGGAAGCCAATGGAAAAGAAACTTGGCCTGAGCGCTTTAACCGCGCTTGTTTTAAGCTCCATGCTGGGGGCAGGCGTCTTTAGCCTGCCGCAGAATATGGCAGAAGTGGCCAGTCCCGCCGCGCTGCTGATCGGCTGGGGGATTACCGGCGTCGGCATCCTGCTGCTGGCGTTTGCCATGCTGCTGCTGACGCGCATTCGCCCCGATCTGGATGGTGGCATTTTTACCTATGCCCGCGCAGGTTTTGGCGAGCTGATTGGCTTTTGTTCCGCCTGGGGCTACTGGCTGTGCGCGGTGATCGCGAACGTCTCCTATCTGGTTATCGTCTTTTCGGCGCTGAGTTTTTTTACCGACACGCCGACGCTGCGTATCTTCGGCGATGGCAACACCTGGCAGTCGATCGTGGGCGCTTCTCTACTGCTGTGGCTCGTCCACTGGCTGGTGCTGCGCGGCGTGCAGACCGCTGCCAGCATTAACCTGGTGGCAACGCTGGCGAAGCTTCTGCCGCTGGGACTCTTTATCGTGCTGGCGATTATGGCGTTTCGTCTGGACATCTTCAGCCTCGACTTTAGCGGCGTCGCACTGGGCGTACCGGTCTGGGAGCAGGTAAAAAATACCATGCTCATCACCCTGTGGGTCTTTATCGGCGTCGAGGGCGCGGTGGTGGTCTCCGCCCGCGCCCGTAACAAACGCGACGTCGGCCGCGCCACGCTGCTGGCGGTGCTGGCGGCGCTGGGCGTTTATCTGCTGGTTACCCTGCTTTCGCTGGGCGTTGTAGCCAGGCCGGAGCTGGCGGAAATGCGCAACCCGTCAATGGCGGGATTGATGGTGAAAATGATGGGGCCATGGGGCGACGTGGTGATTGCCGCCGGGCTTATCGTCTCCGTCTGCGGCGCCTATCTGAGCTGGACCATTATGGCCGCTGAAGTCCCCTTTCTGGCGGCGACTCATAAAGCCTTCCCGCGGCTGTTCGCCCGTCAGAACAAGAATAACGCGCCCTCGGCGTCGCTGTGGCTGACCAATGCCAGCGTGCAGATCTGCCTGATCCTTATCTGGCTGACCGGTTCGGACTATAACACGCTGTTAACCATCGCCTCCGAGATGATTCTGGTGCCCTACTTCCTTGTTGGCGCTTATCTGGTAAAAATCGCCACCCGCCCGCTTCATTATGGGGTGGGTATCGGAGCCTGTATTTATGGCTTATGGTTATTGTATGCTTCCGGCCCGATGCATCTGCTGCTTTCGGTTGTGCTTTACGCGCCCGGGCTGCTGGTCTTTATCTACGCTCGCCGTTCGCACCAGCTTAAAACCGGCTTAACGCATCGCGAAAGGATCGTGATTGGCCTGTTACTGGTTGCTGCCGTGCCGGCAACGTGGATGTTAATGGGATAAGCGCCCGCTTTCCCATTGTTACTGTAAAAAGGAGAACGCAATGGGAAATTCGCCGCAACGCCCGATTCTGATTACCGGGGCAGGCCGACGTATCGGCCTCGCCCTCGCCCACCACTTTCTCTCGCTACAGCAGCCTGTGATAGCGAGCTATCGCTGCGAGTATCCCTCCATTGAGGGGCTAAGAGAGGCAGGGGCGACCTGCATTCAGGCCGATTTTTCTGACGATGAGGGGATTCTGACCTTTGCGGAGCAGGTTAAATCCATCACCGGCGGGCTGAGAGCGATTATCCATAACGCCAGCGCCTGGATGGCGGAAAAACCGGGCACACCGCCCGGCGATACGCTCTCCTGCATGCTGCAAATCCACGTCCATGCCCCCTATCTGCTCAACCACGCCCTCTGCGATTTGCTGCGCGGGCACGGCCACGCCGCCAGCGACATCATCCACTTTACCGACTACGTAGTGGAGCGCGGCAGCGAGAAACATATCGCCTATGCGGCCAGCAAGGCGGCGCTGGATAATATGACGCGCTCCTTTGCCCGCAAGCTCGCACCGGAAGTGAAAGTGAACGCCATTGCCCCCTCGCTTATTTTGTTTAACGACGAGGACGATGCCGACTATCGTCAGAAGGCGCTGAATAAATCGCTGATGAAAATCGCCCCTGGCGAGAAGGAGATCATCGATCTTACCGACTATCTGTTGACCAGCTGTTACGTCACCGGCAGAACCTTTGGCGTCGACGGCGGCCGCGCACTCTGCTAGTGAAAGCGGCTCCAGAAAAAGATGAGCACCCAGGCGCTGAGGCTCCAGCAGACCACCGCTCCGCCCAGCGCCACCGGCAGCCGCAGAAAGCCGGTAAAATACCAGAGCGACAGCAGATAGAGGAAATAGGGAATAATTGACCACATTCCGAAGACAATCGTGGCGCGCAGCGCCTCAATGCCGCGTTCAGAGGCGACGATATAGTGGGCGATAAGAGCAAACGTCGGAAAAAGCGGGATCAGCCCGGCGATATAGTAATTTTTTGTCTTTGCCAGTATGCCAATCAACAAGACAACCAGCGCACCCAGCGCAGCTTTGAGCAGCAGCCCCATGCTTTTCCCTGTAACAACTAAATAACAATTCCGCACAGCATAACGGAACCCGGCCCGATTTAAAAAAGATTAATGTAAGGTTTAGGTCAGAGGGTGTATGTTGGCGTTTTTTACAAATACAGTAGCACTATGAACAAGATCGTTTTTGTTGAGGATGAACCTGAAGTTGGCCAGCTGATTGCCGCCTATCTGGGCAGGCATGATATGGAGGTCATCGTGGAGCCGCGCGGCGACCGCGCGCAAGCGGTGATTATGTGCGAACAGCCGGATCTGGTGCTACTGGACATCATGCTGCCCGGCAAGGATGGCATGACCCTCTGTCGCGACCTCCGTGCCCAGTGGAATGGCCCGATAGTGCTCCTGACCTCCCTCGACAGCGATATGAACCACATCCTCTCGCTTGAGATGGGCGCGAACGACTACATTCTTAAAACTACGCCCCCCGCCGTGCTGCTTGCGCGCCTGCGTCTGCACCTGCGCCAGCACGCCGCCGCCAGCGGCGAAGCGTTCGCTCCGGCACTGACGCCGCATAAGGTGATGACCTTCGGTACCTTGTCTATCGATCCTGTCAACCGGCAGGTGATGCTGGGCGGTGCGGAAGTGTCGCTCTCCACCGCCGATTTCGATCTTCTCTGGGAGCTTGCCACCCACGCCGGACAGATCATGGATCGCGACGCCCTGCTGAAAAACCTGCGCGGCGTGAGCTATGACGGTCTCGATCGCAGCGTGGACGTGGCGATTTCACGCCTGCGTAAAAAGCTGCTCGATAACGCCACGGAGCCGTTTCGCATTAAGACGGTGCGCAATAAAGGCTACCTTTTCGCCCCCCACGCCTGGGAAAGCTAATCGCTAACGGATACCTTTATGAAAAAGCTGTTCGTGCAGTTTTATCTGCTGCTGTTCGCCTGCTTCCTGGTGATGACCATGCTGGTCGGGCTGGTCTACAAATTTACCGCCGAACGTGCCGGACGGCAGTCTCTTGACGATTTGATGAAAAGCTCGCTCTACCTGATGCGCAGCGAGCTGCGGGAGATCCCGCCCCACGATTGGGCGCGGACCTTAAAAGAGCTTGATTTGAACCTGTCGTTTGACCTGCGTATCGAGCCGCTGAAGAAGTTTGCTCTCGACGCGCCGACCATGCAGCGCCTGCGCGCCGGGGAGATCGTGGCGCTGGATGAGAAATACACCTTTATCCAGCGTATTCCGCGCAGCCATTACGTCCTGGCCGTCGGCCCGGTCCCCTATCTCTATTTTTTGCACCAGATGCGGCTGCTGGATATGGCACTCCTCGGTTTTATCGCTATCTCACTGGCGCTGCCGGTATTTATCTGGATGCGACCGCACTGGCAGGAGATGCTACGGCTCGAGGCCGCCGCCCAGCGCTTTGGCGAGGGCAATCTCAACGAACGCATACATTTTGACAGCGGCTCCAGCTTCAAACGACTCGGCGTGGCGTTTAACCAGATGGCGGATAATATCAATGCGCTAATCGCCAGCAAGAAGCAGCTAATAGACGGCATCGCCCACGAACTGCGCACCCCACTGGTACGCCTGCGCTACCGGCTGGAGATGAGCGAGAATCTGAGCGAAGCAGAATCCCAGGCGCTGAATCGCGATATTGGCCAGCTGGAAGCGCTGATTGAGGAGCTGCTGACCTACGCCCGACTCGACCGCCCGCAAAACGAACTGAAGCTCAGCACCCCCCATTTACCCGCCTGGCTGCAGAGCTACATTGATGACGTCCAGAGCGTCAATCCACAGCGCACGCTGCGGCTGCAGACGCAGCCCGGCGACTACGGTGCGCTGGATATGCGGCTGATGGAGCGTGTGCTGGATAATCTGGTGAATAACGCCCTGCGCTACAGCGAACAAACCCTGCATATCGGCCTGGGTCTTGAAGGGGCGCAGGCAACGCTTTGGGTGGAAGATGACGGCCCCGGTATCGCCCCGTCAGAGCGTCAGCGAGTGTTTGAGCCATTCGTGCGTCTCGATCCCAGCCGCGACCGCGCCACCGGCGGATGCGGGCTGGGGCTGGCTATTGTCCATTCCATCGCCCAGGCGATGGGCGGCAGGGTGAGCTGTGAAGAGAGCGCCTCCGGCGGGGCGCGATTTTGCTTTAGCTGGCCGGTTTATCATCAGATCGCCCTCCCTTCCCCTGCCTGACCTTTTTGTGGTGGCAGGATGGTCTGGTTCGCAAAAGCGTGCTATAAATTAAGTATGTTGTAACTAAAAGGTGTGCTATGGCCGCTTACGATCTTATTGAACGCTTAAACTCCACCTTCAGGGAGATGGAACAGGAGCTGGCTGGTCTGTCCGACGCGCTTCAGCGCTGTCGTCTGCTGGCCGCGCGCGTCTTCACGCTGCCGGAGGTGGTTAAGGGGGCGGAGCACGATCCGCTGAACACCATCGAGGTTAAACAGCATCTGAGCCGCGAAGCGCTGGCTTTAACCCTGCAACATTACCGCCACCTCTTTATCCAGCAGCAGTCGGAAAACCGCAGCAGCAAAGCCGCCGTGCGTCTGCCGGGGGTCATCTGCCTGCAGTGTGACGTCGCCACGCGCGAGCAGCTGGAGGCGCAGATCGCGCGGATCAACACGCTTAAGGCGGAATTTGAGAAGATCGTTACCGAAGAGTCCGGCCTGCCCCCCGCGGCCCGTTTTGAGTGGGTACACCGCCAGCTGCCGGGGCTTATCACGCTTAACGCCTACCGCACGCTGACGGTGCTGCGCCATCCCGCCACGCTGCGCTTTGGCTGGGCCAATAAGCACATCATCAAGAATCTGACCCGCGACGAGGTGCTGGCGATGCTGGAAAAAAGCCTGAAGGCGCCGCGCGCCGTCGCGCCCTGGTCGCGTGAACAGTGGATCGAGCGGCTGGAGGCGGAATATCAGCAGATTGCCGCCCTGCCGGAGGGAACCCGGCTCAAGATCAAGCGGCCCGTGAAGGTGCAGCCAGTGGCCCGCGTCTGGTATTCGGGGCAGCAAAAGCAGGTGCAGTACGCCTGTCCCACGCCGCTTATTGCGCTCTACGAGGCGGATCAGGGCGCGGTTATTCCCGATATCGGCGAACTGCTCAATTACGATGCGGAAAATATTCAGCACCGCTATAAGCCACAGGCGCAGCCGCTGCGGCCGATTATTCCGCGGCTGCACCTCTACGTGGCAGAGTGACTATTTCAGCGTGCCGACCATCGCTTCCGGCCTCACCCAGCTGTCAAATTCCGCTTCGGTGAGATAGCCCAGCGCCAGCGCCGAGGCCTTCAGCGTCAGCCCCTCCTTGTGGGCTTTTTTGGCAATTTCCGCCGCCCTGTCATAGCCGATATGGGTATTCAGGGCGGTGACCAGCATCAGCGACTCGTTCAGCAGCTGGCTGATGCGCTCACGATTCGGTTCGATACCGACCGCGCAGTGTTCGTTAAAACTCGCCATCCCGTCCGCCAGCAGGCGCACCGACTGTAAGAAGTTGTGGATCACCATCGGGCGATAGACGTTGAGTTCAAAGTTACCGGAGGCGCCGCCCATATTGACCGCCACGTCGTTGCCCATGACCTGACAGCAGAGCATGGTCATCGCTTCGCACTGGGTAGGGTTAACCTTGCCCGGCATAATAGAGCTGCCCGGCTCATTTTCCGGGATAGCGATCTCCCCGATGCCGCAGCGCGGACCGGATGCCAGCCAGCGCACGTCGTTGGCGATTTTCATCAGCGACGCTGCCAGCCCCTTCAGCGCCCCGTGAGCATGTACCAGCGCATCGCAGGTCGCCAGCGCCTCGAATTTGTTTGGCGCGGTCACAAACGGCTGCCCGGTGATGTTTGCCAGCGCCTCTGCCACACGGACCGCATACTCCGGATGGGTGTTTAACCCGGTCCCCACCGCCGTACCGCCGAGCGCCAGTTCCGTCAGGTGCGGCAGGCTCTGGTCGATATGCTTCAGATTGTGCTCCAGCATCGCCACCCAGCCGGAAATCTCCTGGCCGAGGGTGAGCGGCGTGGCGTCCTGCAGATGGGTGCGGCCAATTTTCACGATATCGCGGAAGGCCTCCGCTTTCTCCTGCAGGGTCTGCTGCAATACCTTTAGCTCAGGAATAAGCGCTTCGCGCAGGGCAATCACCGCCGCAACGTGCATGGCGGTTGGAAAGACGTCGTTGGAGCTCTGGCTCTTGTTCACATCGTCGTTGGGGTGCACCTTGCGCCCCATTCCCCGCTCGCCGCCCAGCAGTTCGCTGGCGCGGTTGGCCAGCACCTCGTTCATGTTCATATTGCTCTGGGTGCCGGAACCGGTCTGCCAGATGGCGAGAGGAAATTCCTCAGGATGTTTTCCCGCCAGCACCTCATCGGCGGCGTTAATGATGGCGCGGGCTTTATCCGCCTCGAGCAGCCCCAAATCGAGGTTCACCTGCGCGGCGGCGCGTTTGGTCAGGGCCAGCGCGTGGATCAGCGCGACGGGCATTTTCTCGGTAGAAATACGAAAATGTTCCAGCGAGCGCTGGGTTTGCGCTCCCCAGAGCTTATCGGCCGGGACGTCGATGGCGCCCATAGAATCTTTTTCCTGGCGTACCGTGGTCATTACTTTCTCCTTGATAACAATGAAGGGGGTTGCTCACACGTTAAAGAGATAAGTATTGATGGCTTATACATTACTGCATGGCGCTTTGTGCGCTCTTGCTATGTCGGGTGGCGGCTGCGCCACCCGGCTTTTTATCTTACTTCACACATGCCGAGCACTGAGAGGACTGGATCTGTTTGAAGAAGTCGTTCCCCTTGTCATCCACCAGGATAAAGGCCGGGAAATCTTCCACTTCGATTTTCCAGATAGCTTCCATACCCAGCTCCGGGTACTCCACACACTCCAGGCTCTTAATGCTGCCCTGCGCCAGTACCGCCGCCGGGCCGCCGATGCTGCCCAGATAGAAGCCGCCATGCTTATGGCAGGCATCCGTCACCTGCTGGCTGCGGTTGCCTTTTGCCAGCATAATCATGCTGCCGCCGTTAGCCTGCAGCTGATCGACGTAGGAGTCCATGCGCCCGGCGGTGGTGGGGCCTAACGAGCCGGAGGCATAGCCTTCCGGTGTTTTAGCCGGACCGGCGTAATAGATCGGGTGATCCTTGATGTACTGCGGCAGCCCTTCGCCATTATCCAGCCGCTCTTTCAGCTTCGCGTGGGCGATATCGCGCCCGACGATAATGGTGCCGTTCAGCGACAGGCGGGTAGAGACCGGATATTGCGAAAGTTGTGCCAGGATCTCGCTCATCGGCCGGTTCAGGTCAACGCGTACCGCCTCGCCCTCGCCCGCCTTGCGCAGCGCTTCCGGGATATATTTGCCGGGATTATCCTCCAGCTTTTCGATCCAGATGCCGTCGCGGTTGATCTTCGCCTTGATGTTACGATCCGCAGAACAGGAGACCCCCATCCCCACCGGACAGGAGGCGCCGTGACGCGGCAGGCGGATCACGCGGATATCGTGAGCGAAATATTTCCCGCCAAACTGCGCGCCAAGACCGAGGTTTTGCGCCTCCACCAGCAATTCCTGCTCAAGCTGCAGATCGCGGAAGGCCTGGCCGTGCTCATTCCCTTCGGTCGGCAGTTCGTCATAGTATTTGGTCGAGGCGAGCTTGACGGTCTTAAGGGTGCTTTCCGCCGAGGTGCCGCCGATGACAAAAGCGATATGGTATGGCGGGCAGGCTGCGGTACCGAGGGTGCGCATCTTCTCTACCAGGTAGTTTTTCAGCTTACCCGGGGTGAGCAGCGCCTTCGTCTCCTGCCAGAGGTAGGTTTTGTTTGCCGAGCCGCCCCCCTTGGCGATACAGAGGAATTTGTACTCCTCACCGTCAACGCTGTAGAGATCGATCTGCGCCGGCAGGTTGGTGCCGGTATTCACCTCTTTGTACATATCCAGCGGCGCATTCTGCGAATAGCGCAGGTTATCCTGGGTGTAGGTGTTATAGACCCCCTGCGCCAGCGCCGCTTCATCGCCGCCGCCGGTCCAGACGCGCTGGCCTTTTTTACCCATAATGATGGCGGTGCCGGTATCCTGGCAGGTAGGCAGAATGCCTTTCGCGGCGATATCGGAGTTACGCAGGAACTGCAGCGCCACATATTTGTCGTTTTCGCTCGCCTGCGGGTCGCTGAGGATATCCGCTACCTGCTGCTGGTGCGCCGGGCGCAGCATGAAGGAGGCGTCGTGGAAGGCGTGCTGCGCCAGTAAGGTAAGCGCCTGCGGCTCAACCTTGAGGATCGGCTGACCTTCAAATTCAGAGACAGAGACGTGGTCACGGGTTAGCAGATAGTATTCGGTGCGATCCTTCGCCAGCGGAAAAGGATCCTGATAATGAAAGGGTTTATTTGACATTGTTCTCTCACTTACGACATTGCTGATTTCTGTTCAGGCAGATGTTCCGTTGCCCTGCTTAAAAGCGAGTCAGCATATCCTACACAATTTTTTAACAAAAACTGAGACAAGTACGACTTTTTGCATGCGCAGGTTACTTCCGCCCGGTTTATTGCTTTAATACCCGCAGTTTATTCCACATTGAAAACAGGGCTTGATAATGCAAAAACTCATTAACTCAGTGCAGAACTACGCCTGGGGAAGTCAAACTGCGTTAACGGAACTCTACGGGATCGCCAATCCGGACCAGCTGCCGATGGCGGAGCTGTGGATGGGCGCTCACCCGAAGAGCAGCTCAAAGATTACCGATGCCAGCGGCGAGCGCTCTTTGCGCGAAGCGATCGAGGCAGATAAAACCCGTCTGCTTGGCGCGCAGGTCGCGGAGCGTTTCGGGGAACTGCCGTTTCTGTTCAAGGTGCTTTGCGCCGATCAGCCGCTCTCTATCCAGGTCCATCCGAATAAAAAAGCCTCCGAAATCGGCTTTGCCAAAGAGAACGCGGCGGGTATCCCGCTGGATGCCGCAGAGCGTAACTATAAAGATCCCAACCATAAGCCGGAGCTGGTCTTTGCGCTGACTCCCTTCCTGGCGATGAACGCTTTCCGCGAGTTTTCGCAGATTGTCTCCCTGCTGCAGCCGGTGGCCGGAGCGCATCAGGCGATCGCCCATTTCCTCGAAAATCCGAATGCGGAACGTTTAAGCCAGCTCTTTGCCAGCCTGCTCAACATGCAGGGGGAAGAGAAATCCCGCGCGCTGGCGATCCTCCAGGCGGCGCTGGATAAAGAGACGGGCGAGCCGTGGGAGACCATTCGCCTGATCGCGAAGTTCTACCCGGACGACAGCGGTCTCTTCTCGCCGCTGCTGCTGAACGTGGTGAAGCTCAATCCCGGCGAGGCGATGTTCCTCTTTGCCGAAACGCCGCACGCCTATCTGCAGGGGGTGGCGCTGGAGGTAATGGCCAACTCCGACAACGTACTGCGCGCCGGCCTGACGCCGAAATATATCGATATTCCGGAGCTGGTCGCTAACGTGAAATTTGAAGCGAAACCCGCCAGCGAGCTGCTCACCCAGCCGGTGCAGAACGGTGCAGAACTCGACTTTCCGATTCCGGTGGCCGATTTTGCCTTCTCCCTGCATCAGCTCTCCGATAAAGAAGAATCTCTGGCGCAGACGAGCGCGGCTATTCTCTTTTGTGTGGAAGGCGAAGCCACGCTCAGCAAGAATGACACCCGGCTGCAGCTGAAAGCGGGTGAATCGGCATTTATTGGCGCGGACGAGTCGCCGGTGACTGTAAGCGGTACGGGCCGCCTGGCCAGAGTTTTTAACAAGATTTAGTCATCTACTGAATTTTACAGCAACTTTTGCTAAGCTATTCATAGCCTTTTTACTCCTCCAGGCGGTCTGACCGCCTGTTTCATTTTATGGATAAACATGATGAAAAAGTCTGTCGTAGCGGTTAGCGTAATTGTCGCCTTAGGCGTGGTATGGACAGGTGCGGCCTGGTTTACCGGTAAACAACTGGAAACCCGCATGGCGGAAATGGTGGCCCAGGCGAATAGCGAGATGAAACGCACCGCGCCAGAGGCGGGCCTGGAGCTGAGCTATCAGAACTATCAGCGCGGCGTGTTCCGCAGCCACCTGCAGTTGGTGGTGAAATCGGTCGCCGGCAGCCAGGAGGGCTGGCTGAAGCCGGGGCAGAGCGTGGTATTGAACGAAGTGGTCGATCATGGTCCCTTCCCGCTGGCGCAGCTGAAAAAATTCAACCTGATCCCCTCTATGGCATCGGTGAATACCACCCTGGTAAATACCGAGGCGTCAAAACCGCTCTTTGATTTAGCCAAAGGCCAATCCCCCTTTGAGGCCAATACCCGTATCACCTATGGCGGCGATACCCGCTCGGATATCGATCTGAAAGCGCTGAACTATGAAAACGGTGACGAGAAAGTGGCGTTCAGCGGCGGTAATTTCCAGCTGGATGCAGACAAAGATGGCAACGTCTTTAAACTGACCGGCGAGGCGCAGAGCGGCCTGGTGAACGCGGTTAACGAATATAACCAGAAAGTGCAGCTAACCTTCAATAACCTGAAGGCTGACGGCAACAGCCGCCTGACCAGCTTTGACGAGCGCATCGGCGATCAGAAAATATCCCTCGATAAAGTGGCTATCGCCATTGAAGGCAAAGAGATGGCGGTGCTGGAGGGGATGGATCTGGACGGTAAGTCTGACATCGCAAAAGATGGCAAAACCATCAACAGCCAGCTCGACTATAGCCTTAAAAGCCTGAAGGTGCAGAGCCAGGATCTGGGCAGCGGTAAGCTCTCCCTGAAGATTGGCAATATTGACGGTCAGGCCTGGCATCAGTTCAGCCAGCAGTATCGCGCCCAAAGCCAGGCGCTGCTCGCCGATAAGACGCTGATGGAAAACCCGGAGCTCTACCAGCAAAAAGCGATGGAGGCCTTTTTTGGCAATCTGCCTGTCCTGCTTAAGGGCGAGCCGGTGATCACCGTGGCGCCGCTGAGCTGGAAAAACAGCAAAGGCGAATCCACCTTTAACCTCTCCCTTTTCCTGAAAGATCCTGCCGCGACCACCGAAGCGCCGCAGACGCTGGCGCAGCAGCTTGATCGTAACGTCAAATCCCTCGACGGCAAACTGGCCGTTCCGGTGGATATGGCGACTGAGCTGATGACCCAGATCGCGAAGCTGGAAGGTTATAACGAAGACGACGCGGAAAAGCTGGCTTCACAGCAGGTGAAAGGGCTGGCGGCAATGGGCCAGATGTTCCGCATCACCACCCTTGAGGATAACGTCATTGGCACCAGCCTGCAGTATGGCAACGGCCAAGTGACGCTCAACGGCCAGAAAATGCCGCTGGAAGAGTTTGTCGGTATGTTCGGCATGCCGACGTTAGGTCTGCCTGAACCGACCGAGCCGGCCGCGCCGGTTGTACCGCAACAGTAAGCAACGAAGCCCCTCTTTGAGGGGCTTTTTTTTGACCTTTTTGTTTTAGCCCCAGAGGCTTGTGCTCAATACGAGTTTAACCGTTCTGCGTTACGGTGTAACGCATGTAAGGCTTGTCAATTGCGGCTTAGGCCCGTAGAGCGCGGGTACCCAGCCATAGCCACTCTCGCGCTGCATGATATGCCCCATCCCGGAAACGGCCGATGCGCCGCCGCAACCCGGTCGTCCTCTTTTACCAGCGCGATAAACGCTTTCGCGCGCGCCTTATCGCCGCGCTGAACCTGACAACGCCCCCTGCTATTTCTGCCTGACCAGCCGCGCTGACATGATTTGCTGCCCCAGCGGCGTCTCTGTTTTTTCGATACGCTGCAGTATCCGGTCCGCCAGCATATAGCCCATCTCACGGGCCGGGGTGACGGCCCAGACGATAGGCAGGTCGTCCAGCGTGTTTTCGGGAAGATCCGCAAAGGCCGCGAGCGCCACCTGCTGTTCAAAAAAGGTCTCCACGCTCCCTTCGCCGCTCTGGCGACCGGCACGTAATAACCCGAACCAGGCCCCCATGGCGATGGTCTCGTTATAACAGATCACCGCGCTGATGGTGGGGTTACGGCGCAGCAGCGCACCGATCGCTTCGGCGGCGAGCTTCTGGCTGTTATCGCACTCCACCACCCAGTCGCTGTGAAACGGCAGGCCATATTTCAGCAGCGTGGCGCAGTAGCCGCCAACGCGCTCGGCACGCGTTAACGACGAGCTTTTCCCCCCCAGCCAGGCGATGCGCTGATGACCCCGGCGAATCAGGTGTTCGGTTAACATCTGTGCCGCCTGCATATTGTCGGGACGCAGGGTATCAGCCTCGTCGAGATAACTCGCGCGCGAAGCAAAGAGCAGCGGAACACCTTTCTGCGCCGCACGTTCGCACAGGCCAACATCAACGCCAGAGGCACCCGCGATAATTATCCCGTCGACGCCCTGGTTCAGCAGCGTCTCCAGCCGGTGCAGGAGATGCTCTCCCTGACGGCCGCCGTGGAGCAGAAAGACCATTCTCCCCTGCGCCTCCAGCGCCTCGGTCAATCCGGCGGTGAGTTCGGCATAAAAGGGGGCGGCGAGATCGCGCACGATAAGCCCGATAACCCCGCTCTGCCCGCCGCGCAGCGCGGCGGCCTGCCGGTTGCGCACAAACCCCAGCTGCTCGATCGCCTCGTTGACGCGCTGACCGGTAGCCGACGAGATGCGCCCTTTTCCGCTCAGCACCAGCGACACGGTACTGGCCGACACCCCTGCCGCCAGTGCTACATCGTTGATCGTTATCTTTTTTTCATTTGCCATAGAACTGGCAGGCTCCTGCTTTCACACTTTTGATAAAACGTTTTATCTGGCGGTTACAGTTATACCGTCTGGCTTTGTTCGATAATGTGACCGGGTGCGCACTAAAGTTTGATAAAACGTTTTATCTTCTCGTTCCGTTAGTATGACACAGCCTTAACCCTATAAGGAGTCGTTTTATGACGGCCAAAACTACACCAAAAATCACGTTATGGGAGTTTTTCCAGCAGCTTGGCAAGACCTTTATGCTGCCGGTCGCTCTGCTCTCTTTTTGCGGCATTATGCTCGGCATCGGCAGCTCACTCAGCAGCCACGATGTCACCACCCTGATCCCGGCGCTCAATACCCCTTTTTTACAGGCGATCTTTATCTGGATGAGCAAGGTCGGTTCATTCGCCTTTAGCTTCCTGCCGGTGATGTTCTGTATCGCCATTCCGCTGGGGCTGGCGCGTGAAAACAAGGGCGTCGCGGCCTTTGCCGGCTTTGTCGGCTACGCGGTGATGAACCTGGCGGTAAACTTCTGGCTGACCGCCAAAGGTATTCTGCCCACCACCGATGCGGCTATCCTGAAGGCCAACAACATCCAGAGTATTCTCGGTATCCAGTCGATTGATACCGGTATTCTCGGGGCGGTGATTGCCGGCGTGATCGTCTGGCTGCTGCATGAACGGTTCCACACTATCCGCCTGCCCGATGCGCTGGCCTTTTTCGGCGGCACCCGTTTTGTGCCGATTATCACTACCGTGGTGATGGGGCTGGTCGGTCTGGCCATCCCGCTGATCTGGCCGGTATTTGCCATGGGCATTAACGGGCTGGGGCATGCCATTAACAGCGCGGGTGAATTTGGGCCAATGGTATTCGGCACCGGCGAACGTCTGCTGCTGCCGTTCGGCCTGCACCATATCCTGGTGGCGCTGATCCGCTTTACCGAAGCGGGCGGCACTATGGATGTCTGCGGTAATACCGTCAGCGGGGCGCTGACTATCTTCCAGGCGCAGCTCAGCTGCCCGACCACCCACGGTTTTGCGGAAAGCGCCACCCGCTTCCTGTCGCAGGGTAAAATGCCCGCCTTCCTGGGCGGCCTGCCGGGCGCGGCACTGGCGATGTATCACTGCGCGCGCCCAGAAAACCGTCATAAAATTAAAGGACTGCTGATTTCCGGCGTTATCGCCTGCGTGGTGGGCGGCACCACCGAACCGCTGGAGTTCCTCTTCCTTTTCGTGGCGCCGGTCCTCTATGTTATCCATGCGCTGCTCACCGGTCTGGGCTTTACCATCATGGCCGTGCTGGGCGTTACCATCGGCAACACCGACGGCAACGTGATCGACTTTGTGGTGTTCGGCATCCTGCATGGCCTGTCGACCAGGTGGTATATGGTCCCGGTGGTCGCCGCCGTCTGGTTTGCGGCTTACTATGGCATCTTCCGCTTTGCCATTACCCGCTTTAACCTCAAAACGCCGGGACGTGACCTCGATGTCGCCAGCAACATTGAGCAGGTGGTTGCCGGCCCGACCGGCAAGTCCGGCTACAATGTACCGGCGATTCTGGCGGCGCTGGGCGGCGCGGAGAACATTACCACGCTGGATAACTGCATCACCCGCCTGCGTCTGTCGGTGAAAGATATGTCGCGGGTGGACACCAACGCCCTTAAGGCCAACCGCGCCATTGGCGTGGTACAGCTTAACCAGCACAACCTGCAGGTGGTCATTGGCCCGCAGGTCCAGTCGGTGAAAGATGAAATGGCCACCCTGATGCGCACGGTGGAAGCCTGATGATTCGCCCCCTTTTGCGTAAGGGGGCCTCTCTTTAAAGGAACGAGTATGTTTGATTTTTCGCGCACGGTAGATCGCCACGGTACCTGGTGCACGCAATGGGACTACGTTGCGGACCGCTTTGGCGCAGCCGATCTGCTGCCCTTTACCATTTCAGATATGGATTTCGCCACCGCGCCCTGCATCATTGAGGCGCTGCATGAACGTATCCGTCATGGCGTCTTTGGCTACAGCCGCTGGAAGAATGACGAATTTCTGCAGGCCGTCGCGCGCTGGTTTGTACAGCGTTTCGACAGCCATATTGATAAAGAGAGCCTCGTTTATGGCCCGTCGGTTATCTATATGGTTTCTGAACTGGTCCGTATCTGGACCAAACCGGGGGATGGCATCGTCATCCATACCCCCGCCTATGACGCCTTTTATAAAGCAGTGGAGGGCAACCAGTGTCGCCTCGTGCCTGTGCCGATGGAAAAAAACGACAACGGCTGGTTTAGCGACATGAGCAAGCTGGAAGCCGCCCTCGCCAGGCCGGAAAATAAGGTGCTCCTGCTGTGCAGCCCGCAAAATCCCACCGGTAAAGTCTGGACGCGCGAGGAGCTGCAAACAATGGCGGATCTCTGTTCCCGCCATAATGTGGCGGTGATCAGCGATGAAATTCATATGGATATGACGTGGGGCGACCATCGTCATATTCCCTGGTGCGAGGTGGCGAAGGGAAGATGGGCGCTGCTCACCTCCGGCTCCAAGAGCTTTAATATTCCCGCGCTCACCGGCGCGTACGGGCTGATAGGCGATGACGCGAGCCGCGCCGCTTATCTGCAGGCGCTGAAGGGTCGCGACGGGCTCTCCTCTCCCTCGGTGCTCGCTCTGGTGGCCCATATTGCCGCCTATCAGCAGGGCGAAGCCTGGCTTGACGCGCTGCGTCACTACCTGGAGGCGAATCTGCGTTACGTGGCAGAGCAGCTTAACGCCGCTTTCCCTGAGCTTAACTGGCAGCCGCCAGAGGCGACCTATCTGGCGTGGATCGATCTTCGCCCGCTGAAGATTAACGACGAAGCGCTGCAAAAAGAGCTGATTGAGCGGCAAAAAGTGGCCATCATGCCGGGAACGACCTATGGCGTTGAAGGAAAAGGATTTGTTCGCCTGAACGCGGGCTGTCCGCGCAGCAAACTTGAACAGGGGGTGCAGCGGCTGATTGCGGCTATTAACGCGTTGCGCTGATCCGTTTGCGCAATGGATTATTCTATTGCGCAAATAGATTTTTACCGTGAAATGTTTTTATAATATGGCGCACTGTAACCAAAAAAGAGTGCGACCATGATTGACTTAAGCCTTCCCCTGACCGATATCCATCGTCATCTTGACGGCAACATCCGCGCCCAAACCATCCTCGATCTTGGCCGCCAGTATAATTTACCCCTCCCGGCAGAGAGCCTTGAATCGCTTATCCCTCACGTGCAGGTCACCGCCAGCGAGCCGGATCTGGTGCATTTTTTGAGTAAACTCGACTGGGGCGTAAAGGTACTGGCAACGCTGGATGCCTGCCGCCGCGTGGCGTTTGAAAATATTGAAGACGCGGCACGCAACGGCCTGCACTACGTTGAGCTGCGCTTTTCGCCGGGCTATATGGCGATGAACCACGGTCTGCCGGTTGCCGGTGTGGTGGAAGCCGTTATCGAAGGGGTTCGCCAGGGGTGCGCCGCGTTCGACGTTCAGGCCCGCCTGATCGGTATTATGAGCCGCACCTTTGGTGAATCAGCCTGCCTGCAGGAGCTGGAAGCGCTTCTCGCCCATCGCGACAGGATCGCCGCCATCGACCTCGCGGGCGACGAGCTGGGCTTCCCCGGCAGCCTCTTCCTGTCGCACTTTAATCGTGCCCGCGACGCTGGCTGGCATATCACGGTTCACGCGGGGGAAGCGGCGGGCCCGGAGAGCATCTGGCAGGCAATTCGTGAGCTGGGCGCCGAACGCATCGGCCACGGTGTGAAGGCGGTGGAAGATCCCGCGCTGATGGATTTCCTGGCACAGCAGCGTATCGGTATTGAATCCTGCCTCACCTCCAATATTCAGACCAGCACCGTTTCGTCGCTGGCGGCGCATCCGCTTAAAACGTTCCTCGAGCATGGAGTGCTGGCCTCCCTGAATACCGACGATCCAGCGGTACAGGGGGTCGACATTATTCATGAATATAATATCGCCGCACCGCAGGCAGGACTGAGCCGGGAGCAGATCCGTCAGGCGCAGATTAACGGTCTGGAGATGGCGTTCTTAACGCCCGCTGAGAAGCAGGCGTTGCGTGATAAGGTCGCCCGCAGCTAAGGGGCCGGGTGGCGCAGCGCGCCACCCGCTTCATCTCAGGCCAGGGAGAGCGTTGCCCGCTGTTTTGCCGACTCAATGCCCAGCTCGATCAGCTCCATAATCTGTATCGCCTGGCTTGCTGGTACCGGGTTTTCTCCCACCCCGTTAAGGGCATCGCGGATCGCCGCATAATAGGCCGGGTAGTTGCCCGGCCGCGTGAGCCAGCTCTCCTCGATCTGCTCGTCCCCTTCCATACGCGTCAGAATGCCGTCGCGCATGTCATAACCCCACTCCTGCTGGGGCGGCCGCTCGCCGCTTTTCAGCCTCTCCTCCTGCGGATCGAGGCCATACTTGACGTAGCTGCCGCGGGTGCCATGGATGATATAGCGGGCCGATTCAGCCGCCGCCAGTAGCGTGCCGTGTAGCACCACGCGACGCTGCGGGTAGCTGAGAATGGCGTGAAAATAATCTGTTGCCTGTGCACCCGGGCGAAGTTGCGCCAGGTCCACCGTCACGCTCACCGGCAGGCCAAAAAGATTGACGGCCTGGTCGAGGAGGTGCGGCGCCAGATCGTACCAGATGCCGCTGCCCGGCCCCGCCTGTTCGCGCCAGCGGTCGCGCACCTGCGGACGGAAACGGTCAAAGTGCGATTCAAAGAAAGCCACTTCGCCCAGAATGCCCTCCTCAAGCAGCGCTTTCACCGTCAGGAAATCGCTGTCCCAGCGGCGGTTATGGAATACCGACAGCAGACGTCGGCGGTTATGGAATACCGACAGCAGACGTCCCAGGCTTTTCGCCAGCGCGTCCAGTTCACGCGCCTGTGACAACGTCACGGTAAATGGCTTATCGACCACCACATGTTTTCCCGCCTCCAGCGCCGCTTTCGCCAGCGGGAAATGGGTATCATTCGGAGTCGGTATGACGATTAAATCGATATTAGGATCGTTAAACAGATGCTTTGGTTCAGAAACAACGGGCACGCCCGGCCAGTCCGCCTGTACCTTTGCCGCATCGCTACTGGAGACCGCCGCCAGCGTCATTCCCGCCGTGCCTGCAATCAGCGGGGCGTGAAACGTTTTACTGGCATACCCATAACCTATTAATCCTACTCGGATATTTTCACTCATCTCTTCGCCTCTCGTCGTCTCCTGAGCCGATTTTTACGCCAGGAGGGTGGTTGACGCAACCGCGTGGCATCTCATTCACCCACAGGGGTTGTCTCATGGTTTTATTACATCTTCATAACTTACTAAATTATCAGACTAAATCCCTGTGCAAAGCCCTTGTCGACAGCGCGACCCCACTGTAACATTTATCTTCTGTATTTATGGACAAATGACAACAGAATTATGACTGCAATCATCAATCGGATCATTGAATTAGCGGGCTGGATTGTATTAGGGATCTCCGTCATTTTGCTGGGCGTCGCCAGCCATATCGACAACTATCATCCCCCTGAGCCTGTCCAGGTAGCCCATCCGAAGTAAGCTGCTCTGCCGCAGGCCTGCTCGTTATTGCCAGCCTGTCTGAACAGCGATAACCTTCATGCCAGGCGCCACAAGGCGCCGGTTTAATCCAACAAAAAATGTGCCTTTCGGCACTCCGTTTGTTATTCATTTATCCGATTATTATTCAATCGAATTACCCTGCGGGTATGACTTACTTTTATATGGAAGCGTATTAATGACCGTTCAGGACTATTTATTAAAGTTTCGCAAAATTAGTTCCCTTGAGAATCTTGAAAAACTCTTTGATCACCTTAACTACACCCTGACCGATAGCCAGGAGATTATCAAGATGTATCGGGCTGCGGATCATCGTCGCGCGGAGCTGGTTTCCGGCGGCCGTTTGTACAATATCGGCGAGGTGCCGAAATCGGTCTGGCGCTATGTGCTCTGAAGGGTCGCCATCGGCGCGAAATGTTATATACTCACGCCCGGCTTCACGGCCTGACCCCTTTTCGCGCTGATTTACGGGAGACAAAATGACGCCAACATCTGGAGAAAGAATCGGAGGCTGGTTAATTGCCCCGCTGGCCTGGCTGCTGGTGGCATTATTAAGCGCCTCGCTGGCGCTGCTGCTCTATTCCACGGCCCTTATCACGCCGCAGGCCTTAAAAAACCTGACGGCTCAGAATACCCTGAATATTGCCCTGTGGTTTATCTCCTTCGCCTGCGCTATCGCGATGTGGTACTATACGCTCTGGCTGACCATCGCTTTTTTCAAGCGTCGTAAAAGCGTGCCGAAACACTATATTATCTGGCTGCTTATCTCGGTGCTCCTGGCGCTGAAAGCCTTTGCATTTTCACCGGTTTCTGACGGCCTGGCCGTGCGCCAGCTGCTGTTTCCGCTGTTGGCGGCTGCGCTTTTCGCCCCCTATTTTCGCCGCGCTGAGCGTGTAAAAAAGACCTTTGTGAATCCGTAATAACCTTACAGTTAACCTGTTGTCGCCCGTTGTGGTTTATCCGATAATAGGCGGCTTTTTTCATTTCAGGCTTAATGCTCAATAATGACTGATTATCTTCTGCTCTTTGTCGGAACCGTGCTGGTTAACAACTTCGTGCTGGTGAAGTTCCTCGGCCTGTGCCCGTTCATGGGGGTCTCCAAAAAGCTGGAAACCGCAATGGGCATGGGGCTGGCGACAACGTTCGTTATGACGCTTGCCTCTGTTTGCGCCTGGTGGATCGACAACTGGATCCTGATTCCGCTGGGTTTAACCTATCTGCGCACGCTGGCCTTTATTCTGGTTATCGCCGTGGTGGTGCAATTTACCGAGATGGTGGTGCGTAAAACCAGCCCCGCGCTCTACCGTCTGCTCGGCATATTCCTGCCGCTGATCACCACCAACTGCGCCGTGCTCGGCGTGGCGCTGCTCAATATCAACCTTGGGCATAATTTCCTGCAATCCGCACTGTACGGTTTTTCCGCTGCGGTCGGCTTTTCGCTGGTCATGGTGTTATTCGCCTCCATTCGTGAGCGTATGGCTGTGGCCGATGTCCCTGCCCCGTTTCGCGGCAACGCCATCGCGCTGGTGACCGCGGGCTTAATGTCTCTGGCCTTTATGGGCTTTAGTGGTCTGGTGAAGTTGTAATGAATGCTATCTGGATTGCCATCGCCGTGCTCGCCGTGCTTGGGCTGGTATTTGGCATCATTCTCGGCTATGCCTCGCGCCGCTTTGCGGTAGAGGAGGATCCGGTTGTTGAAAAAATCGACGCGCTGCTGCCGCAGAGTCAGTGCGGGCAGTGCGGTTTTCCCGGCTGCCGCCCTTACGCTGAAGCGGTCGGGTTACAGGGTGAAAGCATCAACCGCTGTGCGCCCGGCGGCGAGGCGGTGATGTTAAAAATCGCCGAGCTGCTTAACGTCGATCCGCAGCCGGTAGATGGTGACGAAAGCGCCCGTGAGCCGGTCCGCGCGCTGGCGGTGATTGATGAAGCCAACTGTATCGGCTGCACAAAATGCATCCAGGCCTGCCCGGTAGACGCCATCGTTGGCGCGACGCGCGCCATGCACACGGTAATGGCGGATCTCTGCACGGGCTGCAACCTCTGCGTCGCGCCCTGCCCGACCCAGTGCATCACGCTGCGTCCGGTCGCAACGACTCCCGATAACTGGAAATGGGATCTTCAGACCATTCCGGTTCGCATCATTCCTGTGGAACAACATGCTTAAGTTATTTTCTGCTTTCAGAAAAGAGAAAATCTGGGATTTCGACGGCGGTATCCATCCGCCGGAGATGAAAACCCAGTCCAGCGGCACGCCGTTGCGTCAGATCCCTCTGGCGAGTCGCTTTGTCATCCCGCTCAAACAGCACATCGGCGCTGAGGGCGAGCTGTGCGTGCAGGCAGGAGATCGCGTGCTGCGCGGTCAGCCTCTGACCCTGGGTCGCGGACGGATGCTCCCGGTCCATGCCCCCACCTCCGGTACCGTGACGGCGATTGCGCCTCATACCGTAGCCCACCCTTCCGCGCTGGCGGAGCTTAGCGTCCTGATCGAGCCCGACGGCGAGGACCAATGGATCGATCGCGATGGCTGGAGTGACTACCGCGCCCACAGCCGCGAAGCGCTGATTGAGCGTATTCACCAGTTTGGCGTGGCGGGTCTGGGCGGCGCGGGCTTCCCCACCGGCGCGAAGCTGCGCGGCGGCGGCGATAAAATTGAGACGCTAATCATTAACGCCGCCGAGTGCGAACCCTATATCACCGCCGACGATCGTCTGATGCAGGACTGCGCGGCGCAGGTTGTGGAAGGGATCCGCATCCTTGCCCATATTCTTCAGCCGCGCGAAGTCTTGATCGGCATTGAGGATAACAAGCCGCAGGCGATTTCCATGCTGCGGGCGGTGCTGGCAGGGAGCCACGATATCAGCCTGCGCGTTATCCCGACCAAATATCCCTCCGGCGGAGCGAAACAGCTTACCCAGATTTTAACCGGCAAACAGGTGCCGCACGGCGGGCGCTCCTCTGATATCGGGGTGCTGATGCAAAACGTCGGCACCGCTTTTGCCGTGAAACGGGCCGTTATTGACGGCGAGCCGCTGACCGAGCGCGTTGTCACACTCACCGGCGAATCGGTCTCCCGCCCGGGAAACGTCTGGGCGCGGCTGGGAACCCCTGTCAGCCATCTGCTGGAGCAGGCGGGCTTTTGCCCGGGCAGCGAGCAGCTGGTGATCATGGGCGGTCCGCTGATGGGCTTTACCCTGCCCTGGCTCGATGTGCCGGTGGTCAAAATCACCAACTGCCTGCTGGCCCCTTCCGCCAGCGAAATGGGAGAACAGCAGGAGGAGAAAGGGTGCATTCGCTGTAGCGCCTGCGCCGACGCCTGCCCTGCCGATCTTCTCCCGCAGCAGCTGTACTGGTACAGCAAAGGCCAGCAGCATGATAAGGCCACCGCGCATAACCTGGCCGACTGTATAGAGTGTGGCGCCTGCGCGTGGGTCTGCCCGAGCAACATCCCGCTGGTGCAGTACTTCCGCCAGGAGAAAGCGGAAATTTACGCTATCTCCCTGGAAGAGAAGCGCGCCGCCGAAGCGAAAGCCCGTTTTGAGGCGCGTCAGGCGCGACTTGAACGCGAAAAAATCGCCCGTCAGGCTCGTCATCAGCAGGCTGCCGTCCAGCCGGGCGGGAAAGATCAGGATGCGATTCAGGCTGCCCTGGCCCGCGTACGTGAGAAGAAGGCCAGCGCGACCGAAACCGTCGTGATTCCAGCCGGTGCAAAACCTGACAACAGCGAGGCGATTGCCGCCCGCGAAGCGCGTAAGGCCCAGGCCCGCGCCCGTCAGGCGGAAAAAGCGCAGCAGGAGAACGACCCGCGCAAAGCCGCGGTAGAAGCCGCTATCGCCCGCGCCAAAGCCCGCAAGGCGGCTACGCAGGAAGAGACGCCAGCCGAAGCGGTCGACCCACGGAAAGCGGCGGTGGAAGCCGCCATTGCCCGCGCTAAAGCCCGCAAGGCAGCCGCGCAGGAAGAGACGCCAGCCGAAGCGGTCGACCCGCGTAAAGCTGCTGTGGAAGCCGCTATCGCCCGCGCTAAAGCCCGCAAGGCGGCTACACAGGATGAGACGCCAGCCGAAGCGTTAGACCCACGGAAAGCGGCGGTAGAAGCCGCTATCGCCCGCGCTAAAGCCCGCAAGGCGGCCGCGCAGGAAGAGACGCCAGCCGAAGCGGTCGACCCGCGTAAAGCGGCAGTAGAAGCCGCCATCGCCCGGGCGAAGGCGCGTAAGGCGTCTCATCAGGAAGCCGAGCCTGCCGCCAATGACGATCCGCGCAAAGCCGCAGTCGCCGCTGCGATTGCGCGGGTACAAGCCAGGAAAGCCGAACAGAAGGCAGTTAACGAGGATTAAATGGTTTTCAGAATCGCAAGTTCCCCTTACACCCACAACCAGCGCCAGACGTCACGCATTATGATGCTGGTTTGCCTGGCCGCGCTGCCGGGCATTGGCGTTCAGCTCTGGTTTTTTGGCTGGGGGACGCTTTTTCAGATCCTGCTGGGCTGCGCGAGCGCCCTGGCTGCGGAAGCGCTGGTGCTGAAGCTTCGCAAAAAGGCGGTCTCCCGCACGCTGGCGGATAACTCCGCGCTGCTGACCGGCCTGCTGCTGGCTATTAGTATTCCCCCTTTTGCGCCGTGGTGGATGGTGGTGCTGGGGACCGTTTTCGCGGTTATTATCGCCAAACAGCTTTATGGCGGCCTGGGCCATAACCCCTTCAACCCCGCCATGATTGGCTACGTGGTACTGCTGATCTCTTTCCCGGTGCAGATGACGAGCTGGCTGCCGCCTCAGCAAATTGCCGCGACGGTGCCAGGCTTTATGGATGCGCTGCAGATGATCTTTACCGGCCATACCGCTGCCGGGGGGGATATGACTACCCTGCGTATGGGCGTGGACGGCATCAGTCAGGCCACGCCGCTGGATACCTTTAAAACGTCCCTGCACGCCGGAAAAAGTGTGGATGAGATTATGCAGTCCGCCATTTATCACGGCATGCTCGCGGGCGCGGGCTGGCAGTGGGTCAACCTTGCCTATATGTTGGGCGGCATGCTGCTGCTCTGGAAAAAGGCCATTCGCTGGCATATCCCGGTCAGCTTCCTGGTCACCCTCGCCCTCTGCTCTGCGCTGGGCTGGGCGTTTTCCTCCCAGCCGCTGGCCAGCCCGCAGATGCACCTCCTCTCCGGCGCAACCATGCTGGGGGCGTTTTTTATTCTGACCGATCCGGTGACCGCTTCGACCACTAATCGCGGGCGATTGATCTTCGGCGCGCTGGCAGGCCTGCTCGTCTGGCTTATCCGTAGCTTTGGCGGCTATCCCGACGGCGTCGCTTTTGCCGTCCTGCTCGCCAATATTACCGTTCCGTTAATTGATTACTACACTCGCCCGCGCGCGTACGGTCACCGTTAAGGAGTCGCCATGCTAAAAACGATGCAAAAACATGGCGTAACGCTGGCACTTTTCGCCGCGGCGCTGACGGGACTTACCGCGCTGGTCAATTCCCTGACCAAATCAACCATCGATGAGCAGGCCGCCAGCCAGCAGAAGGCGCTTTTCGATCAGGTGATCCCCGCCAGCTTCTATGATAATGAGCTGCAAAAAAGCTGTTTTATCGTTCAGGATCCCCAGCTCGGCAAAGGGGAGCACCGTGTCTATATCGCCCGCAAGGGCGACAAGGCGGTGGGTGCCGTTCTGGAAGCCACTGCGCCAGACGGTTATTCGGGCGCGATTCAACTGCTGGTTGGCGCAGATTTCTCTGGCACTATACTGGGCACCCGCGTTACGGCGCACCATGAAACGCCGGGGCTGGGGGATAAAATCGAGCTCCGCCTCAGCGACTGGATTTTGAGTTTCGCCGGTAAGGTGATTCATGGCGAAAACGACCCCGCTTTCGCGGTCAAAAAGGATGGCGGCGAATTTGATCAGTTCACCGGGGCAACCATTACCCCGCGCGCCGTGGTCAACGCCGTGAAGCGCGCCGGGATCTTTGCCGGGACGCTGCCCGCGCAAATCAACAATCTTCCTGCCTGTGAGGAGTAATCATGAGCCAGGTTAAAGAGGTTATCGTTCAGGGGCTGTGGAAGAACAACTCCGCACTGGTCCAGCTTCTGGGGATGTGTCCCTTGCTGGCGGTCACCTCCACCGCCACCAACGCGCTGGGTCTGGGGCTGGCCACTACGCTGGTGTTGACGCTGACCAATTTTTCGATTTCGGCGCTGCGTCGCTGGACCCCTTCTGAAATTCGTATTCCCATTTATGTCATGATCATCGCCTCGGTGGTAAGCGTGGTGCAGATGCTGATCAACGCTTACGCCTTTGGCCTCTATCAGTCGCTCGGGATTTTTATCCCCCTTATCGTGACCAACTGCATCGTGGTGGGTCGCGCCGAGGCCTTTGCGGTAAAAAACGATCCGCTTATCTCGGCGCTGGACGGATTTTCTATCGGCATGGGGGCCACCGGCGCGATGTTCGTGCTGGGCTCAATGCGTGAAATCCTCGGCAACGGCACGCTCTTTGACGGCGCGGATGCTCTGCTGGGTGGCTGGGCAAAAGCGTTACGCATTGAAGTCTTTCATACCGATACCCCTTTCCTGCTGGCGATGCTGCCGCCGGGGGCGTTTATCGGTCTTGGCATGATGCTGGCGGTCAAATACCTGATTGACGAGAAACGTAAGCGCCGCGCCGCAGAACGTCAGTCGCAAGAGGCGGTGCCGGAGAAAGCGGTATGAATAAAGAGAAGCGCCTGGAGATCCTCACGCGCCTGCGCGAAAACAACCCGCACCCGACGACGGAGCTAAACTTCTCCTCCCCGTTTGAGCTTCTGATCGCGGTGCTGCTCTCGGCGCAGGCAACCGACGTCAGCGTCAATAAAGCGACGGCGAAGCTCTATCCTGTGGCCAATACCCCGCAGGCAATGGTTGACCTGGGCGTGGAGGGGGTGAAGTCCTACATTAAAACCATCGGCCTTTTTAACAGTAAAGCGGAAAACGTGATTAAAACCTGCCGCATCCTGCTGGAAAAGCATGGCGGAGAGGTGCCGGAAGATCGCGCCGCGCTGGAGGCGCTGCCCGGCGTGGGCCGTAAAACTGCCAATGTGGTGCTCAATACCGCCTTTGGCTGGCCGACCATTGCCGTCGATACGCATATTTTCCGCGTCTGTAACCGCACCCAGTTCGCCCCGGGGAAAAACGTAGAGCAGGTGGAAGAGAAGCTTCTCAAGGTGGTCCCCCCTGCATTCAAGGTAGACTGCCACCACTGGCTGATCCTTCATGGCCGTTATACCTGCATTGCCCGTAAGCCCCGCTGCGGCTCATGTATTATCGAGGATCTGTGTGAATATAAAGAGAAAGTTTATTCCTGAGAACCGGTTCAGATTCTGATAGTGCTTTTTTTGGGGACAGATAGTCCCCTTTTCTTTGCCCGACTGTGGCTACACTCGCGGACTATCATCTGGCCAATTAACACCCAAACAGGTCAATCCTTTTTTTTCCAACAGAATTTTCTATATATATGTGATGATGATCACATAGAAAACGACTTGTTATAATTCTGTTGAAAATATGCGAGCGCGTACCGCGTAGCACAAGCTTGATACGCTTTTTAGCAAAAGAATCGTCCAGACATTTTTCAGATAAAGGGGAATACCACTGCCATAAACGCCATTTAGCAGAAGATATCGCCTAAACCCCTCTCTCCCCCGGATCAGGCAGTGAAAAAAACCATGAATTTTACTGGCGTGAAATTTAACGCTGAATAACATTTGGTTAATCCGAGCATTATCCCGGTAGAGTTAAATGTAACAGAGTATTGCAAATCTATTGCCAGATGCCTCAGGATAGTGAACATTACCCGCCGTTTCCCCTCCCACTATAAAAATAATGCGGATGGACATGCGCCATCACGCTATGAACACCCCCGTTAATATGGGATGTAAAAAAAGAGGTATATGTGTCAACTGCAAACAAAAAACCAGCGGATGAAAGCGTAAGTCTTAACGCTTTCAAACAGCCGAAAGCGTTCTATCTCATTTTCTCGATCGAATTATGGGAGCGTTTCGGCTTCTACGGCCTGCAAGGGATTATGGCCGTTTACCTCGTGAAACAACTGGGTATGTCAGAAGCGGATTCTATTACGCTCTTCTCTTCCTTTAGCGCGCTTGTATACGGCCTGGTTGCCGTCGGCGGCTGGTTAGGGGATAAGGTTCTTGGCACCAAACGTGTAATCATGCTGGGCGCTATTGTGCTGGCTATCGGTTATGCCCTGGTCGCCTGGTCTGGTCACGATGCAGCTATTGTTTATCTGGGTATGGCGACCATCGCGGTCGGCAATGGCCTCTTCAAGGCGAACCCCTCCTCCCTGCTCTCAACCTGCTATGAGAAAAACGACCCGCGTCTGGACGGTGCATTTACCATGTACTACATGTCCGTGAACATCGGCTCCTTCTTCTCCATGCTGGCGACGCCGTGGCTCGCGGCGAAATTTGGCTGGAGCGTCGCTTTTGCGCTTTCCGTAGTGGGTATGGTGATCACCGTCATCAACTTCGCCTTCTGCCAGAGATGGGTGAAACAGTACGGCTCTAAACCTGACTTTATGCCGGTCCATATGGGCAAGCTGCTTGCGACCATCGTCGGCGTTGTGGTGCTGGTTGCGATTGCCACCTGGCTGCTGCATAACCAGTCGATTGCGCGTGCTGTGCTGGGCGTCGTGGCGCTGGGTATTATTATCATCTTCGGTAAAGAAGCGTTTGCCATGCAGGGCGCAGCGCGTCGCAAGATGATCGTAGCCTTTATTCTGATGCTTGAGGCGATCGTGTTCTTCGTGCTCTACAGCCAGATGCCGACCTCCCTGAACTTCTTCGCGATTCGTAACGTTGAGCACTCGATTCTGGGTCTCGCCTTCGAACCAGAACAGTATCAGGCGCTGAACCCGTTCTGGATCATGGTGGGTAGCCCGATTCTGGCCGCTATCTACAACAAGATGGGCGACCGTCTGCCGATGCCGCACAAGTTCGCTATCGGTATGGTGCTCTGCTCTGGTGCGTTCCTCGTACTGCCGCTGGGCGCGAAATTCGCCAGCGACGCGGGTATCGTCTCCGTTAACTGGCTGATCCTGAGCTATGCGCTGCAGTCTATCGGCGAGCTGATGATCTCCGGCCTGGGTCTGGCAATGGTTGCACAGCTGGTGCCGCAGCGTCTGATGGGCTTCATCATGGGTAGCTGGTTCCTGACCACCGCGGGTGCCGCGATCATCGCTGGCCGCATTGCAAACCTGATGGCGGTACCGGAAAACGTAACCGACCCGCTGATCTCTCTCGAAGTCTACGGCCGCGTCTTTATGCAGATTGGTATCGCCACCGCCGTTATCGCCGTGCTGATGCTTCTCACCGCGCCTAAGCTGAACCGCATGACGCTGGATGATGATAAAACCGTGAAGGCGAACGCCGCCAACGCGTAACCGTCGCCGGGAAACCTCGTTAAAAGCCGCTAAGTAATTAGCGGCTTTTTTTTTGCCCTGGTCCGCACTAACATAGCTGAAACCTCAGCAAAAAGGAGTTACCGATGAAACTGTTCTACAAGCCGGGTGCCTGCTCTCTTGCTTCACACATCACCCTGCGTGAGAGTGGAAAGGATTTCACCCTCGACAGCGTGGATCTGAGCCAGAAACGCCTTGAAAACGGCGATGACTATTTTGCAGTTAATCCCAAGGGACAGGTTCCGGCGTTGCTGCTTGACGACGGCACCCTGCTTACCGAAGGGGTCGCCATCATGCAGTTCCTGGCAGATAACGTACCGGATCGCCAGCTGCTGGCGCCCACCGGCACTATCGCCCGTTATAAGACGCTGGAGTGGTTGAACTACATCGCGACCGAGCTCCATAAAGGCTTCACCCCGCTCTTCCGTCCGGATACCCCGGAAGAGTACAAGCCTGCCGTTCGCAGTCAGCTGGAGAAGAAGTTGAGCTATGTTAACGATGCGCTGAAGGAAGATCACTGGATTGGCGGCTCCCGCTTTACCGTAGCCGATGCCTATCTCTTTACGGTTCTGCGCTGGGCGCGCGCCGTGAAGCTTAATATGGACGGATTAGACCATATCGCCTCTTATATGGACCGTGTCGCGGCGCGCCCGTCCGTGGCGGCGGCGCTTAAAGCGGAAGGACTGAATTAATGCAGACCGGGTAGCGTACGCTACCCGTTTTTTTACAGCAGAGTGGCGCTGAAATAGTGCTCCGGCTTCGCGATGCGGTCCTGCGCCGCGACGACCTGTAGCTCATACTCCTGCATCGCTTTGGTGGTCACCATGATTTCATAGACCGCTGCCGTCACGTGCTCCAGCGCATCACGCAGGCTCGCGCCCTGCAACAGCTTCACCAGCAGCAGCCCGCTGGTCACATCCCCCACGCCTACCGGATGACGCGCGCCAAAATCGACCAGCGGACGGCTGATATGCCAGGCTTCATCACCCGTCACCAGCAGCATCTCAAAGCGATCGCGGCTGAGCCCGGCGCGCGCAAGATGTTTAACCAGCACAATCTTCGGCCCTTGGGCGATTAGCTCCCGGGCGGCGAGAACCGCCTCCTCAACGGAGTTCACCGGGTGTTCGCAGAGAATTTCAAGCTCGACCAGGTTTGGCGCGATAATGTCGCTCGCGGGCAGCGCGTGGCGCTGATGGAACTCCGCCACGCCAGGCGCGACGAAACAGCCCTTCTCAGGGTGTCCCATCACCGGATCGCAGAAAAACTTCGCTGCCGGATTGGCCGCTTTTACCTGGCGAACGATGGCGAGAATATGCTCACCCTGCTCGGCCGAACCCAGATAGCCGCTCAGCACCGCGTCGCAGCGCTTCAGCTGGTCGATATCAGCGATGCCCTGGACTATCTCGGTTAAATGCGACGGCGGCATAACGCACCCGGTCCATTTGCCGTATTGCGTATGGTTTGAGAACTGTACGGTGTTGAGGGGCCAGACGTTGGCGCCCAGGCGACGCATGGGAAATTCTGCGGCGCTATTGCCAGCGTGTCCAAAGACGACATGGGACTGGATGGCGAGGATATTCTTCATTTTACACAAAACCCTGAATAGTAAAGGGGCGCGGTCTCCCGCGCCCCTGCATGCTTCTTTTGGTTATTTCCAGCAAACCAGGCAGTAGTTTTTCTTACCGCGACGCAGCAGCGTATAGCGGCCAAAAAGACGATCGCTGTCGGTAAAGGTATATTCCGGATCGGACTGCTTTTCGCCGTTAATGGTGATGGCGTTGGAGGCGATGGTTTTGCGCGCCTGGCCACGGGAAGGCTGCAGCTCGGAATCGACCAGCGCCTGCATCAGATCCGCCCCTTTTTCCATCTCAACCATCGGCACACCATCCTGCGCCAGCTGCTCGAAATCCTCTTCGCTCAGATCGCTCAGCGTGCCGTTGAAGAGACTTTCGGTGATGCGTTTCGCCGCCGCCAGCCCCGCTTCGCCGTGCACCAGACGGGTGACCTGCTCGGCCAGCACATACTGCGCGCGTGGCGCTTTACCGCTGTTTTTATCCTCTTCTTCCAGCGCATTGATCTCTTCGAGCTCCATGAAGGTAAAGAACTTCAGGAAGCGGTAAACATCCGCATCGGCGGTGTTGATCCAGAACTGGTAGAATTTGTACGGGCTGGTTTTCTTTGGATCGAGCCAGACCGCGCCGCCTTCAGTTTTACCGAATTTGGTGCCATCCGCTTTGGTGATCAGCGGAACGGTCAGGCCGAATACCTGCTTCTGATGCAGACGACGGGTCAGGTCGATACCCGAGGTGATATTACCCCACTGGTCGGAGCCGCCAATCTGCAGCGAAACATTGTGCAGTTTGTTCAGGCAGGCGAAGTCGTAACCCTGCAGCAGGTTATAGGAGAACTCGGTAAAGGAGATACCCTGATCGTCACGGTTCAGACGCTGCTTCACCGCTTCTTTATTGATCATCTGGTTTACGGAAAAGTGTTTACCGATATCCCGCAGGAAAGTCAGGACGTTCATACCGCCAAACCAGTCGTAGTTATTAGCGGCAACGGCGGAGTTTTCTCCGCAGTCAAAATCGAGGAACGGAGCGACCTGCTTGCGGATTTTATCCACCCACTGCTGTACGGTCTCTTCGGTATTAAGCTTACGCTCGGCGGCTTTAAAGCTTGGATCGCCAATCAGACCGGTCGCGCCGCCAACCAGCGCAACCGGCTTGTGGCCCGCCTGCTGGAAGCGTTTCAGGCATAACAATGGAACAAGATGCCCCAAATGCAAGCTGTCAGCGGTGGGATCGAAGCCGCAATAGAGCGCGATCGGGCCTTGCGCCAGCAGCGCAGCTAACGCTTCCTCATCCGTCACCTGGGCTACAAGGCCCCGCTCTTGCAATTGTTTAATCAAGTTACCGCTTGCCATCAAATTCTCCATGTATAAACGACTGCACCTCTGTCGGTACACGACTTTTCGCCAGACGCGAAAGGTACATAGAATAAAGCGCCAGCGCTGCGCGCGCTAGCGCTTAAGAGAACAAATTTAGGGGTTCAGGGAGCCAGGCGGTCGATTTTCCACGCATCGCTCTCGCGCTGGTACAAAAAGCGGTCATGCAGGCGATGTTCTCCCCCCTGCCAGAACTCCATCTGCTCAATGGAGACGCGGAAGCCGCCCCAGAAGCTCGGTAACGGGACTTCGCCCTGCTGGAATTTCTGCTTCAGCTCAAGGAACTTACTCTCCAGCACGCCGCGCGCCGAAATGCGGCTCGACTGCTTTGAGACCCAGGCGCCGATCTGGCTGTCGCGCGGACGGCTGTGGAAATATTTCACCACCTCCAGGGTCGACAGGCGCTGGGCCTGGCCGATGACCATTACCTGCCGCTCCAGCATATGCCAGGGGAAGAGGAGACTGATGCGGGGATTGTTTTCAATCTGATGAGCCTTACGGCTGCCGAGGTTGGTGTAAAAGACCAGCCCGCGCTCATCATAGTGTTTAAGCAGGACGATACGCTGATAGGGTTGACCGTTTTCATCGACGGTGGCAACCACCATCGCGGTCGGGTCGGCAAGCCTGGCGTCGCAGGCCTGTTTCAGCCAGCGTTCAAAAAGGGGTAGCGGTTCGGCAGGCAGATCCTGGCGACGCAGGCCGCCTTTGGTGTATTCACGGCGCAGATGCGCGATTTGCTGCAAATCATCGTTGTCTGACATGGCGTTAGCTGACGTTAACAGTGGGTGGCGCTATTGTGCGCCGCCCCCTGAAAAATCTCAACGCTTCGGATTCTGCAGCACGCAGTTATTGAGCACGATACGGTCGCGTTTATAGACGGTAGCGGTGTCGCCTTTCGACCACAAAACCCAGATGCCGTCGGTATAACGCGTACCCGAGGCTGACAGCCCCTGCTTCAGGTTCAGCAGCTTATTGTCATAGATAAAGCTTGCTTCCTGTTGGGAGGCGTTGAGTTTGACGGTAAGGGGTTTTTCGTCACAGCGATATTCCAGCGTATCGGTGCTCATGCGCTCGACGAACTGGTTGTAGTAGCTACATCCTGCAAGTAAGAAAGGGAGAGCAAAAATCAGGCTTTTTTTCATCTGTCTGTTCCGACGACTTTGGATTGTCAGGGGCAAAACCTGCCCCTCTCTTTTCGTCGATTTTAACCATCATACGCACGTATGAAATTCAGTTAACTCTGATTATGTCGCGGATTGGCCGGAAAAATCGCTCCCAGGACCGTCGCTTCCCGCGCGCCGGTCACGGAGGGAAGATTTCCCGGAAGCCCCGCCAGGGTGCGCCAGGCAAGCCAGGCGAAAGCCAGAGCTTCCATGTCGTCGCCGCTGATCCCGGCGGCCTCCGTTGTTGCCACCTCGGTACCGGGCAATAGCGCGGCAAGCCGCGCCATCAGCAACGGATTTCGGCTCCCGCCGCCGCAGACCAAAAGCCGCTCGCATCCGCCGCTCAGCATGACCTGTTCCGCGATGGAGACGGCGGTGAGTTCCGCGAGGGTCGCCTGCACGTCCTTCGCACTAATGCCGGGGAAATGGACCAGCTGTCGCTCCAGCCAGCCGTAGTTAAAATATTCTCGCCCCGTGCTTTTGGGCGCCGGCGCGGCAAACCAGGGATCGCTTAGCATGCTTTGCAGCAGCGGCAGAACAACTTTCCCCTCTGTCGCCCAGCGGGCGTCTTTATCGTACGGTTTTCCGCACTGGCGCCAGATCCAGGCATCCATCAGCATATTGCCAGGCCCGGTGTCATAACCGCGCACCGGCTGACCGGGGATCAGCATGGAGAGATTTGCGATGCCGCCGATATTAAGCACTATCCGCCGCTCAACCGGATGGGCCAGCAGCGCCTGATGAAAGGCGGGCACCAGCGGCGCCCCCTGCCCGCCCAGCGCCATATCGCGACGGCGGAAATCACCTACCACCGTCACGCCGGTCATCGCCGCTATCTGGTTGTTATCGCCGATCTGCAGCGTATGCGGCGCCTCGCCCCCTGGCTCATGCCAGACCGTCTGCCCGTGACAGCCAATCGCCACGATATCCTGCGCCTTGAGCTTCTGCTGATCCATGAGCGCGACAACCGCCTCGCCAAAAAGACGACCCAGCCGGGTATCGAGACGGCCAAGCCGGGACAAGGTGAGCTGCTGTCCCTGGCAAATGCTGAGGATCTCCTCTTTTATCGCCAGGGGAATAGGCCAGCTCAGGCTGGCCTGCTGCGCCACCATATTTTCATCAATAGCAGCCAGTACCACATCCACGCCATCGAGGCTGGTCCCCGACATAACGCCTATATAACGACCCGATATCATGCCTCTTCCTTTATCGCTGGGCTCATCTCTCCACTCCACCACAAACCGCGCGCTAATGCCATGAGGGATTTATCATTTATGATATTGAGCAGGCCCGGCTACCGCCTGCTGTTGACCTGCGGTTAAACCTGATTCGCCTAAAATTTTTTTTTGTCCAGTTGTGAAGATATGATCTATGGCTGCCGATGCCATATACTTGGGGCATATGGATGCTCTGTCGAGCGTTTAAGTGAACAGGAGATTCAAATGATTTTACGTGTACTGGCCATATCCATGATCGGTTTTACGCTTGCAGGCTGTGTCAATAACGACTCGCTGTCGGGAGATGTTTATACCGCCTCTGAAGCGAAGCAGGTGCAAAACGTCACCTACGGTACCATTGTTAACGTGCGACCGGTGCAAATTCAGGGTGGCAACGATAATAATGTCATCGGCGCGCTTGGTGGCGCAGTCCTGGGCGGCTTCCTCGGCAATACCATAGGCGGCGGCACAGGCCGTTCTCTGGCTACGGCGGCAGGCGCGGTGGCAGGCGGCGTTGCAGGACAGGGCGTCGAGGGTGCGATCAACAAAACGCAGGGCGTCGAACTGGAAATCCGTAAAGATGACGGCAACACCATTATGGTGGTGCAGAAACAGGGCAACACCCGTTTCTCAGCCGGTCAGCGCGTCGTGCTGGCAAGCAACGGCAGCCAGGTTACCGTTTCCCCGCGTTAATGTTAAAAAGAGCGTGACAAATCGTCACGCTCTTTTTACGCCACTTAACCAAATTCTTATTCTTAATAATTAAAATAACTTTTCACCCCGAACTATTCTGCGCGATTTTGTTTCTGCGCAAAGTTACGGACATTTTTTTAAACTATCCTTTCACAATTGTTCTCTTTTTTTTCCCGATGGCGTGAAAGTACTATGCCAGCAATAGACGACGTAATAAAAAATCGTTTTTTTGTCTTTATCTGCGGATGTATAGCTGCAATCGCTGCGCTGCAGTTTGGCCTTTCCAGTATGGCAGGGTTCGTCTCTTCCTTTTCGCCGCTTCTTTTTCCGACGTTAACCATATTTTTATTGGTCTTTCATCTCTTTATCGCCTGTTTTATGGCGATGCGCTACTGGTGCGACCGGCGCCGGCTTTATCTGGTCGCCCTTGCCTTTGCGTTTGCGGGGTCGTCATGTCTGATGGTAGGCACGCTGAGCAGTTTTCCCGCGTGGTTTGAGCTTTATCAGTTCACGGATAATAACTATAACGACGCGATGATCTTCTTCATGTTCCGCCACCTCATGATGGCGGTGCTGATCATCGCGGCCACGGTCCTCTATACCCTGCGACATCAGCCCCTCTCCCGGACGATACATCTTATCGTCATTGGTACCGTTGCGATATTCACCACCTGTATGATCATCCTGGCATGGTGCTATTCCAGCCACTGCACCCTGTTCGGTATCGACCTCGTCGATAATGAAACTCGCCAGTTTATGATGCTATGGGATCAGGTCATTAATATCATTTTGATTATGATTTGGCTTGTTGCATTCACCACAATGATGGTTATTACCCGTCTGCGTAATCTTTTCTGGGTAAGCGGCACTTTTTTATGTCTGAGTTATCTGGTCTCACTCTCCATATTGCTTTTTTCGGGACAGGTAGAAGGGTTAGGCTGGTATCAGGCGCGTATATTTGAAACCACCGCAACGTTATTAATTATTTTCGTCTTGTTATGCGATGTATTTAGTCTCTACCGCGATTCAAATTCCAGGTATCAACAATCTTATCAAAACGCTATTCGCGATGCGCTAACTCGACTTTATAACCGCAGCTATTTCTATGATGCCCTGAAGCAGGCCCTGAAAACCGCGTCTGACGTCAGTCCGGTTTCGGTCATTGTCAGCGATTTAGATCGCTTCAAGCGCATTAATGATACCTACGGTCATCTGCAGGGGGACAAGGTCCTGCAGTTCGTCGCCACGCTACTCACGGAGTCCGTTCGCCCGCAGGATATCGCCGCCCGTATTGGCGGCGAAGAGTTTGTCCTGCTCCTGACCCATACCGCGTCGGCAGACGCGCATCAGGTGGCGGAACGGATCCGCGTCAAGCTAAACGGCTACGATCGCGCCACCAGCAACAATCAGCTCCCCGAGAAGATCTCCATCAGTATGGGGGTCTATACGGCGACCTCAGCGCAGGTGACAGAAGAAGAGTGTGTAGAGCGGGCGGATAAGGCGTTGTATCAGGCGAAAGAGACAGGACGAAACCGGGTGGTGGTCTGGCAATAAAAAAGCCTTGCTAAGCAAGGCTTTTACAGGTTAACCGCGTGTCTGGAGCTCGTGAATATTCTGCTCCAGCCGCGAGATAAGCCCCGCCAGCTGTTCCAGCTCTTCAGCCGAAATGCCTGACAGGATCTCTGCGCGGGTTTTACTGATGACCGCTTCCATCTCTGTGATGATCGGCGCGGCTTTTTCAGTCAGTCTGATACGTTTGGCACGGCGATCGTTAGCGCAGGTTTGTCGGGAGATTAATCCCTTCTCTTCCAGCTGATCGAGTGTACGAACCAAAGATGGCTGCTCAATGCCTATCGCTTTTGCCAGTTGAATCTGCGACTGGTCGGGCGGTAACTGATGAATGTTATGCAGCGTAACCCAGTGCGTCTGCGTCAATTCCAGAGGTTTCAGGCGATGGTCAATCAGAGCACGCCAGATGCGTACTAACCTTGCCAGATCAGAACCTAGTGGCGATTCCAATTTCATCTCCTTATAATTAGCTTGCTAAGTTATTATACTCATTTTAGAATAGTGTGCAGCATTTATATTGCTAAAACAAACGCAATGCTGCATTTATGGAGATTGAAAAGTATGATTTATGTCGTTAATCGCTCTCCTGATTAGCGACTTGATCAAGGCTCTTACCATGGCGAAGGATCTCTGCTCGTGACATTCCCCCTAAGCTCCGCCGGTGTACCTCTTCAGGATCTGATTTTCGGCGCATCCATCTATTTACCCCCTGTTTTCAAGGCGGTACTGTTGGGATTCCCCCTCTGGCTGCTGGTGCATCGCCTGGTTCGCGACTGGCTCTACGCGGGTGAAATCTGGCATCCAACCCTGATGGATCTCTCTTTGTTTGTTCTCTCCGTTTGCCTGGGTATGGCGTTGTTAACTGCGTGGTGACGTTGTCGATGAAAACTCTTAAATACTTTTCGACTCTGCTGGTTCTGACGCTGGCTGTGGTGGCAGGCTGGTGGATGTGGAATTTCTATATGCAGTCGCCCTGGACCCGTGATGGTAAGATCCGCGCCGAGCAGGTGAGCGTTACGCCGCAAGTCTCCGGGACTATCAGCAGCCTGCTGGTGAAAGATAATCAGCGGGTAAAGCAAGGCGAGGTCCTTTTTCGCATTGACGATACCCCCTTTCGCATCGCCGTGCTGAACGCCCAGGCGCAGCTTGCAAAAGCGCAGTCCGATCTGGCGAAGGCAAATAATGAGGCCACTCGCCGTCGGCACCTTTCCAGAAACTATATCTCCGCAGAAGATCTCGACACCGCGAACCTTAACGTTAAGGCGATGCAGGCGAATCTGGAGGTGGCGCAGGCCACGCTCAAACGCGCCGAATGGGAGCTGAGTCAAACCGTGGTGAAAGCGCCGGTCGACGGCTGGATAACTAACCTATCGACGCGCACAGGCAACTATGCCAGCACCGGTCAGCCGCTGTTTGCGCTGGTGGACAGCCACTCCTTCTACGTCATTGGCTATTTCGAAGAGACCAAGCTGCGTCATATTCGCGTCGGCGCACCGGCGCAGATCACGCTTTACAGTAATTCGCAAAAGTTACAGGGTCACGTATCCAGCATCGGACGCGCGATTTACGATCAGAGTGTCGAAACCGATTCCGGGCTGGTGCCTGACATTAAGCCTAACGTCCCCTGGGTGCGTCTTGCCCAGCGGGTGCCGGTGCGGTTTACCTTCGATAGCCTGCCGACGGATATCACGCTGGTCTCCGGCACGACCTGTACCGTATCAATTGGAACACGCTGATGGGGCTGCAGGCCATCTCCTGGCGTAACGCGCCGTGGATCAAAGCGACGCGCCCTCAGTGGCGTTACGCGCTGCGTAACGGTATTGCCATCTGTCTCGCCCTGAGCATCGCCTATTACCTGGATCTGGACGAACCGTACTGGGCAATGACCTCCGCCGCGGTGGTCAGCTTCCCGACCGTCGGCGGCGTCATCAGTAAAAGTCTGGGACGTATCGCGGGCAGCCTGGTCGGCGCGACCGCGGCGCTTATTGTTGCAGGACATACGCTTAACGATCCGTGGCTCTTTTTGCTGAGTATGTCCCTCTGGCTGGGAATGTGCACCTGGGCCTGCGCCTGGTTTACCAATAACGTCGCCTACGCCTTTCAGCTGGCGGGCTATACCGCCGCGATTATCGCTTTCCCCATGGTCAACGTGCTGGAGACCACGGAGCTGTGGGATCTCGCCCAGGCGCGCGTCTGCGAGGTGATTGTGGGGATTCTCTGCGGCGGTATCATGATGATGATTCTGCCCAGCACCTCGGATGGTATCGCGCTTATCACCGCCCTGAAAAATATGCACGCCCGACTGCTGGAACACGCCAGCCTGCTCTGGCAGCCCGATACCAGCGACGAGATCCGGCTTGCCCACGAAAAGGTGATTGCTCAGATCCTGACCATGAACCTGCTGCGTATCCAGGCCTTCTGGAGTCACTACCGCTTTCGACGTCAGAACGCCCTGCTTAACGCGCTCCTGCATCAGCAGCTGCGTATGACCAGCGCCATTTCGAGCCTGCGGCGCATGCTGCTGAACTGGCCGAATCCACCCGCCCATACCCGTGTAACCATAGAGAATTTACTGACTCTGCTTGCCAGCCCCGGCGCGGATGCTTATAGCGTCGCGCGTGTTATCGCCCCGCTGGCTCCCGTTGATAAAGAGGATTACCGGCATCGCGCTTTCTGGGAGCGGCTTAACTATTTTTGCCGCCTCTATCTGCGCGGCAGCCGCTGGATCCGTAGCGTGGAAAACGCCACGCCCGTCACGGAGATCAGCCTCCCCCGCGCCCCGGCGCTGGCCAGACACACGGACAGTATGGAGGCGCTGTGGAGCGGTTTTCGCACCTTCTGCGCTCTGATGGTGGTTGGCGCCTGGAGCATTACCACCCAGTGGGATGCGGGTACATCAGCCCTCTCCTTATGCGCCATCAGCTGCGTACTCTACTCCATCGCCGCCTCGCCTTTTAACTCGCTCACGCTGCTGCTGCGCACGCTGGTGCTGCTTTCGCTCTTTAGCTTTCTGGTGAAATTCGGGCTGATGGTGCAGGTGACCGATCTGTGGCAGTTTCTGCTCTTTTTATTCCCGCTTATCACCACCATGCAGCTGCTGAAGCTGCAAATGCCGAAGATGGCGGGTCTGTGGGGGCAACTGATCGTCTTTATGGGATCGTTTATCGCGGTGACCAACCCGCCGGTCTATGATCTTGCTGATTTCCTGAATGATAACCTGGCAAAAATCCTCGGCGTGGGGCTGGCCTGGATGGCCTTTGCCGTACTCCGCCCGGGCTCTGATGCCCGTAAAAGCCGACGGCATATCCGTGAGCTACGGCGCGGTTTTGTCGACCAGCTCAGCCGCAAACCGCACCTTCTGGAAAGCGAATATGAGTCGCTGGTTTATCACCACGTCAGCCAGCTTAACAACAGCAAGGATTCCCTTTCCCGCCGCTGGCTTCTGCGCTGGGGCGTCGTGTTGCTGAACTGTTCGCATGTGGTGTGGCAACTGCGCGCCTGGGAGACCCGTTCCGATCCGCTTTCACGGGTACGGGATGTCTGTATTGCCCTGCTGCGCGACGTAATGAGCGAACGTGGCGTGCAGCAGCGGCCGCTGGCGGTAACGCTGGATGAGCTTCAGCGGATCTGTGAGGTGCTCGCGCGCCACCCGCAACCGGCAGCGCGCGATCTGGCAGGAATTATCTGGCGCCTGCACTGCTCCCTTTCGCAGCTGGAACAGGCCCCGGCACCCGGTACCATCGGCGATCAAATCACGCCGCAGGCATAGCGCTCCCCGCCGCCGCCAAGCGGCTTGGGCGAATCAGACATGTTGTCGCCACCCACGTGGATCATTAGCGCCTTGCCTTTGACCTCATCCAGCTTTTTCAGGCGCGGCGCCACCACGGCGTCGGTCGCTTTACCATCGTTATTGACCACCAGCGGCGGCAAATCGCCCGTGTGGCCCATCCCTTCGGGTCCTTCATGCTTACCGGTATTATGCGGATCGAGGTGGCCCCCCGCCGCTTCAGCGGCTGACGGTTTACCCTCTTTCATAGCGGGCTGACAGCTGCCTTTGGCATGAACATGAAAACCATGTTCGCCCGGAGGAATGGCTTTCAGGTCGGGAGCAAATTCCAGCCCTTTATCGGTTTCGGTGATCTTCACTGTGCCAATAGACTGGCCGATCCCCTGGGCGGTGACGAGATTCATTTCAACTTCTTCGCTGGCCGCCTGCGCACCTGCGCAACAGGCCAGCGTCACTAACGCCAGAGCAAAACGCTTCATAGGACCTCCATGGGTTATTTTTGCCCCTTAAGTTTATACCAGGGGCAACGATTTCACCGGGAGGCCTGGCGTGGGAGGGTTAAGGCACGTCGTAGCCCAGCGCCGCTTTACGAATACGGAACCACTGCTGGCGCGTCATTTCCAGCTCTTCTGCGCCCGTCGCAGCGCGCACGCGCTCGATTTTGCCCGAGCCGATAATCGGCAACGGCTTAGACGGCAGACGCATTACCCAGGCGTAAACCACCTGCTCGATGGTGGCGGCGTTAAGCTCCTGCGCCACCGCCGCAAGCTCGTCGCGCAGCGGCCCGAACGCCTCATCGTTAAACAACCGCCCGCCGCCAAGGCAGGACCAGGCCATCGGATGAATGCGCAGTTGCTGCAGCTGATCGAGCGTTCCGTCCAGCAACAGCGGCTGGTGCACCGGGGAGATCTCCACCTGGTTAGTGGCAAGGGTAAAGGGCAGCCGCGACTGCAGCAGGGCAAACTGGGCAGGGGTAAAGTTGGAGACGCCAAAATGACGCACCTTGCCGCTCTGGTGAAGCGAGAGGAACGCCTGCGCCACTTCATCAGCATCCATCAGCGGATCGGGACGGTGAATAAGCAGCAGATCAAGACGATCGGTCGCCAGGTTTTTCAGCGACTGTTCAGCGCTTTTAATAATGTGATCGGCGTCGGTGATGTAGTGTCCCAGAGCATGTTCCGGCTTCGCGGTGGTGGCAATACCGCATTTGGTGACTATCTCCATCCGCTCGCGCAGCGCGGGTGCCAGCTTAAGCGCCTCGCCAAATGCCGCTTCGCAGAGATAGCCGCCATAGATATCGGCGTGATCGACGGTGGTGATACCGAGGTCGAGATGTTCCTCGATGAAGCTGACCAGCTGGCGCGGGGAGAGCTGCCAGTCCATCAGCCGCCAGTAGCCCATCACAAAGCGGGAAAAAGTGGGGCCCTGGGGCGCAAGGGTAATACGTTGAACCATAACAGTTTCCTCAAGGTAGTTATGGGACCAGTATACGCAATTGCGCAGCTAAAAAAGTGAGGGCTGCTGAGGTTCTTCGGTTTGAGCAGGTTTATTCACGCGTAATTTACGCAGCAAACGCTGCCTGCACAGGCGGATCACCTCCTGCTTTTGCGCGTCGCTCATTTTTTGCCAGTTAAAACGTTCGTCGCGACTGCGCATGCAGCCCCGGCAAAAACCGCGTTCATCCGACTGGCAAATTCCCCGGCACGGGCTCTGGATGGGGAAAAACTCCAGCTGCTCTGCCACTGTCACCTCCTTTATTCGCTGTCAGTTACAGTCAAGACGTTAAACGCGTTGTGCGCAAGGCCTTTTGTGACCAGCAGGCGCTAAGGTTTCACTAATCTTCGCTCTCTATACTCGCCTCATTATTTCGGTAAACGGTTTAATGACAATGCGACTCCCCAAGAAGTTACAGTGTAACGACAATCTTTTCACGCTGGCCTGCGCCCTCTTTTTTACGCTAATCAATGCGCTTTTTATTCAGCGCAGCTGGGCGATTATTTCGCCCGCCACGCTTCATGGCATTCTTTTCGCCGCCACGGTGCCGGTCGTACTGTTTTGCGGCTGGACGATAGTCTTCAGCCTGCTGAATATTCCCTTTATCCGTAAGCCGCTATTGATCATCCTGACCGTCGGCTGCGCGGCAGCCACCTGGTTTATGTACGCTTACGGGACGGTTATCGATCAGAACATGATGGTGAACGTCTTCGAAACCAATTCCCAGGAGGCGACGGCCCTTATCACGCCGCAGCTTATCGCATGGGTGGCCCTGGCGGGACTAATTCCCTCCGTCGTGCTGCTGATGATAAAGATCCGCTCCGGCCGCTGGTGGTACACCCTGCTGATGCGCCTGGCCTCGATTCTCGGCGCCCTGCTGGTCATTATTCTTATCGCCGCTCTCTTCTATAAGGATTACGCCTCGCTGTTTCGTAATAACAAGAGCATCGTCAAAATGGTGACGCCCGCAAATTACGTCAGCGCACTAATCAAATACAGCGAAACGCGCTGGTTTGCCGGCAGTCAGGCGTTGATTCGCATCGGGGAGGATGCACATAAAGGCGCCATTATCTCTGGACAGCACAAAAAAACCGTACTGGTGCTGGTCGTGGGCGAGGCGTCCCGCGCGGATAACTATTCCCTTAATGGTTACAGCCGGGAGACAAACCCGGAGCTGAAAAAGCAGGATATGATTAACTTTCCGCACGCCTCCTCCTGCGGTACCGAAACGGCGGTATCAGTACCGTGCATGTTTTCCGGGATGCCGCGCAAAAGCTATGACGCAAACCTGGCGCACCATCAGGAAGGGTTACTTGATGTGCTTAACCACGCGGGAATTAACCTGCTGTGGCGCGAGAACGACGGTGGCTGCAAAGGCGCGTGTAATCGCATCCCGCATACCGATATGACCCAGTGGCAACTTAACGCGTTCTGTAAAAATGGCTCCTGTCTCGACGAGGCCAATTTGTATCGTCTGGATAATGTGCTGGATGGGCTGAAACAGGATTCAGTGCTGGTGATCCACCTGATGGGCAGTCACGGTCCCGCCTATTATCAGCGCTACCCTCAGGCCTTCCGGCACTTTACACCCACCTGCGACACCAACCAGATTCAGGATTGCGACCGTCAGGCGCTGATAAATACCTATGATAATACGATCCTCTATACCGACAGCGTGGTAAGTCGCACTATTGACGCCCTCAAAGCGCGTCAGGCGACGATGAATACGGCGCTTATCTACCTCTCCGATCACGGGGAATCATTAGGGGAGAATGGCCTCTATCTGCACGGCACGCCCTATTTGCTGGCCCCCTCGCAGCAGACGCATATTCCGTTTATGTTCTGGCTTTCGCCGGACTACGTTAACAACTACGGCATCAGTCAGCGCTGCCTGCGGGATGAAGCGGCGAACAGCGCGGTTTCCCAGGATAATTTATTCTCAACGGTGCTGGGGATGATGGACGTGAAATCAACGGTTTATCAACCAAAGATGGATCTCCTTGCCCGCTGTCGGCAGGCAGAGGGGTTGCATTAGACCGACTGGTCTATTAGAGTAGCGCCATGAGCAAAAATACCGAACACGACACTCGCGAACACCTACTGGCAACCGGGGAGCAGCTTTGTATGCATCGCGGCTTTACCGGCATGGGTCTGAGCGAGCTGTTAAAAACCGCTGACGTGCCCAAGGGCTCCTTTTACCATTACTTTCGCTCCAAAGAGGCGTTTGGCGTGGCGATGCTTGAGCGGCACTTTGCCCGTTACCATCAGCGTCTGACCGACCACTTCTGTCACGGCGAAGGCAATCACCGCGATCGGGTGTTGAACTACTATCAGGATACCCTGGCGCAGTTTCGCCAGCAGGGCATCATCAGCGGCTGCCTGACGGTAAAACTTTCCGCCGAAGTGTGCGATCTCTCTGAAGATATGCGCACGGCGATGGATAACGGCGCGAAGGGTATTATCGCCCTCCTCGCCCGGGCGCTGGAGAGTGGCCGCGCGGAGCAGACGCTGTCGTTTCCCGGCGAGCCGCTCATCGAGGCGCAGGTGCTTTATGCGCTCTGGCTGGGGGCCAATTTGCAGGCCAAAATGTCCCGCAGCGCGCTGCCGCTTGAGAACGCGCTGGCGTTTGTCACCCAATACTTAACGGCGCCTCGCCCTTAAGAGGCGCTTTTTATTTCTCTGTTTACTAGTCGACTGGTCTACTCAGGAGTTTTTATGTCCACAGAAAAACTATTTACCCCGCTGAAAGTCGGCGCGGTTACAGCACCTAACCGCGTATTTATGGCCCCGCTTACCCGTCTGCGCAGCATTGAGCCGGGCGATATCCCGACGCCGCTGATGGGGGAATACTACCGCCAGCGCGCCAGCGCAGGGCTTATCATTTCCGAAGCGACCCAGATCTCCGCTCAGGCAAAAGGCTACGCGGGCGCGCCGGGTCTGCACAGCCCGGAACAGATTGCCGCGTGGAAAAAGATCACTGACGGCGTACACGCTGAAGCGGGGCGTATCGCCGTACAGCTCTGGCACACCGGTCGCATCTCCCACAGCAGCCTTCAGCCTGGCGGCCAGGCGCCGGTAGCCCCTTCCGCAATCAGCGCAGGCACCCGCACCTCCCTGCGTGATGACAAAGGCCATGCCATTCGCGTCGATACCTCCATGCCGCGCGCCTTAAATCTGGAAGAGATCCCGGGCATCGTGAATGACTTCCGCCAGGCGGTCGCTAACGCGCGCGAAGCGGGTTTTGATATGGTTGAGCTGCACTCCGCGCATGGTTATCTGCTGCATCAGTTCCTCTCTCCAGCCTCCAACCAGCGTACCGATCAATACGGCGGCAGCGTGGAAAACCGCGCCCGTCTGGTGCTGGAAGTTGTAGACGCCGTCTGCGCCGAGTGGGGAGCGGATCGTATCGGTATTCGCGTCTCGCCGATCGGCACTTTCCAGAACGTGGATAACGGCCCGAACGAAGAAGCCGATGCGCTTTACCTGATTGAAGAGCTGGCGAAACGCGGCATTGCCTATCTGCATATGTCCGAGCCGGACTGGGCGGGGGGTCAGCCTTACACCACCGCTTTCCGGGAGAAAGTTCGCGCCCGTTTCCAGGGGGTGATTATCGGTGCCGGGGCCTATACGCCGGAGAAAGCGGAAGATCTGATTAATCAAGGTCTGATCGACGCCGTGGCATTCGGGCGCGACTATATCGCCAACCCGGATCTGGTAGCCCGCCTGCAGCGCAAAGCCGAGCTGAACCCGCAGCGCCCGGAGAGCTTCTACGGCGGCGGCGCGGAAGGTTATACCGACTACCCCTCTTTATAATCCCTGCATTGATAGCGGCGAGGATTCGCCGCTATACTAAAACTTCGTTTTTGTTCAAACAGATAATTCAATTACTGGTTACGAGGAAATTATGCGCCTACTTCACACCATGCTGCGCGTCGGCGACCTGCAACGCTCCATCGACTTTTACACTAACGTGCTGGGCATGAAACTGCTGCGCACCAGCGAAAACCCGGAATATAAATATTCGCTGGCGTTTGTCGGCTACGGCCCGGAAAGTGAGGAAGCGGTAATTGAGCTGACCTACAACTGGGGTGTCGACAGCTATGAGCTGGGCACGGCCTATGGGCATATCGCGCTGGAAGTGGATAACGCCGCGCAAGCCTGCGAACGTATTCGCGCCAACGGCGGGAATGTGACCCGTGATGCGGGCCCGGTAAAAGGCGGGACGACCGTTATCGCTTTTGTGGAAGATCCTGACGGCTACAAAATCGAACTGATTGAAGCCAAAGACGCTGGACGCGGCCTCGGCAACTGATCCTGCGGGCGCGTCACGCGCCCGTTGTTTTACTGCATCGCCCCGCAAAATTTGCCATAATGCGCACTGCTTTTTCCCCTTGTAAGAGATCCTGATGTCCGATAACGCTCAATTTAGCGGTCTGTGCGACCGTTTTCGTGGTTTTTATCCTGTGGTCATTGATGTTGAAACGGCAGGATTTAACGCAAAAACCGATGCGCTGCTTGAGATTGCCGCCGTCACGCTGAAAATGGATGAGGGCTGGCTTGTACCGGATACCACGCTGCATTTTCATGTTGAACCCTTTGAGGGGGCCAATCTCCAGCCGGAGGCGCTGGCTTTTAACGGCATCGACCCGCATAACCCGCTGCGCGGCGCGGTCAGCGAATATGAAGCGCTGCACGCCATTTTCAAAATGGTGCGTAAGGGTATCAAAGAGAGCAACTGTAACCGCGCGATTATGGTGGCGCATAACGCCACGTTTGATCACAGCTTTATGATGGCAGCCGCGGAACGCGCCTCGCTCAAACGTAATCCGTTCCACCCTTTCGTCACTTTTGATACCGCCGCGCTCAGCGGTCTTGCGCTCGGTCAGACGGTGCTGTCAAAAGCCTGCCTCACGGCGGGTATCGATTTCGACGGCAGCCAGGCGCACTCGGCCCTGTATGACACTGAACGCACGGCGGAGCTCTTCTGTGAAATCGTCAATCGCTGGAAGCGCCTTGGCGGCTGGCCGTTGCCGATGGGTGAGCAAGCAGAATAAAAAAAGCGACCACAGGGTCGCTTTTTTGTCAGCTACAGAAAGATTATTCTGCGTCTTCTGATTTGTATTTTGCTGCCGTCTCTTTAATAAGCGTCTGCAGCTCGCCGCGCTGATACATTTCAATCAGGATATCGCAGCCGCCAACCAGTTCGCCATCCACCCACAGCTGCGGGAAGGTCGGCCAGTTGGCATATTTCGGCAGCTCAGCACGGATGTCCGGGTTTTGCAGGATATCCACATAAGCAAAACGTTCGCCACAGGCAGAGAGCGCCTGAACCGCCTGTGCAGAGAAACCGCAGCTTGGCAGCTTCGGAGAACCTTTCATATAGAGAAGGATCGGGTTTTCAGCGATCTGGCGCTGGATTTTTTCAATAGTGGTGCTCATGTTTTGCTTCCTTAAACTTCTGTTACGGCAATCGTCTGACATTGTAGCGGCTCAGAGCGGCCTGGGAAAATAACATTTTTGTCACGTCTACAGAGTTTAACGATTGTCATGTAAAGTTGCATTACTAATAACGGTTATCCTCTCCCTTCCTGCCAGGAGTGCTTACTGAATAAACAAAAATATGACAAAGCAGTCCGCTTTTTTTGCACTTGCTAACGAAACACACATTACGCATTAAAAAGAGTATTAACTTCTGCGGATTTTATGGATTAGAATCGTCGGGTTTGTAAATCTTCGCAGGCACGCTGGAACGCCTGCATCATTCAGGGGACTGGCCAGTGGCGCGGATAAATAAATTCTCGATCACGCTCTGTGCTTTACTGTTTACATCACTCTCATTTTCGCATGTGGCGCACGCCTCCGGGCAGACGCGGCATACGGCCACGCATAAAACGCATCTGGCCAAAACGACAGAGCGGAAAAAGAAAACCGCCCGCAAATCTGACAGCCGAAAAACCGCCGCAAGCAAAAAAACGCATACCGCGGTGAAAACGGCGAAAACCCGCTCCTCCCGGCGCGCCTCGGTAAAAACTGCCAGCGCCGTCAGCGCAAGGTGCACGACCCGTAAAGGCTATAAATCCCGCTGCGATCGGCCGATCAAAACCGCGAAACTCTCCGACTTACATAAGGCCCGAATGCAGAAAGCGAAAACGACGGCCATGAATAAGCTGATGGACCAAATCGGCAAACCCTATCACTGGGGCGGCACTTCGCCGCGAACCGGTTTCGATTGCAGCGGGCTGGTCTATTACGCCTATAAGGATCTGGTGAAGTTCCACATTCCGCGTACCGCCAATGAGATGTACCATCTGCGCGATGCCGCGCCGGTTAACCGAAGCGAGCTGCAAAGCGGCGACCTGGTCTTCTTCCGCACCCGGGGGCGCGGCACTGCCGATCATGTCGGCGTCTATCTGGGTAACGGCAAGTTTATCCAGTCTCCCCGCAGCGGCCAGGACATCCAGATTACCTCCCTGAGCGAAGATTACTGGGTGCGCCATTACGTCGGCGCACGCCGGGTCATGACGCCCACTACCATCCGCTAATCCCCCGCCCTGCCGCCTGTCGGCAGGGTAAACCCCTCTTCTGCTTACGCTTTTATTTTGTTACCCTACCCTTATGCTCAGTAAGGTTATTGAGCAGATACAATAATAAGGAGTGAAGCAATGTCGTTCGAATTACCTGCATTACCATATGCTAAAGATGCGCTTGCCCCGCATATCTCCGCGGAGACCCTGGAGTATCATTACGGCAAACACCATCAGACCTATGTCACCAACCTCAACAACCTGATCAAAGGCACCGCGTTTGAAGGTAAAACGCTGGAAGAGATCGTGCGTAACGCTGACGGCGGCGTGTTTAACAATGCCGCTCAGGTCTGGAACCACACCTTCTACTGGCACTGCCTGGCGCCGAATGCTGGCGGGGAACCGACCGGCGAGCTGGCTGCTGCGATTAACGCGACATTTGGCAGCTTTGCGGAATTTAAGGCGAAATTTACCGATGCGGCCATCAAGAACTTCGGTTCCGGCTGGACCTGGCTGGTAAAAGAGGCGGATGGCACGTTAGCGATCGTCTCTACCTCCAACGCCGGTACGCCGCTTACCACTCGCGCAACGCCGCTGCTGACGGTGGATGTCTGGGAACACGCCTATTACATTGACTACCGTAACGCCCGTCCCTCCTATCTGGAGCATTTCTGGGCGCTGGTTAACTGGGAGTTTGTGGCGAAAAACTTTGCCGCATAAAACAAACAGGAGGGGTTTTCCCCTCCTGTTTCTCTCTTATTCCGCTACGCAGACCGCCGCCTGCCGTTTACCGGACGTCATCACCAGTAACAGCCCCAGCGCGGCGATGATAGCCCCCATCACCGGTACAAAACTGTAGCCCAGCCCGCCTGAGATCACCGCTCCCCCTGCCGCCGCGCCAAGTGCGTTGCCCAGGTTAAAGGCGCCAATATTGACCGAAGATGAGAGGCCCGGCGCTTCGCTCGCGACGCGCATCACCCGCATCTGCAGCGGTGGCACTACCGCAAAGGTCGCCGCTCCCCAGACCACCATTGCCAGCGCCGCGCCATACTCATTGCGCGCCAGCCACGGAATCGCCAGCATAATCACGATCAGCAGCAGCAGGAACCCTTTCAGCGTACCGCTCACGGAGCGATCCGCCAGCCTGCCCCCCAGGTAGTTTCCGATTGAAAATCCTACGCCAATCAGCACCAGCATGGCGGTAACAAAGACCGGCGACGCGTGGGTGATCTCATGCAGCACCGGGGCAATATAGGTATAAAGGGTAAACATCGCCCCGGCCCCCAGCACGGTGGTCAGCAGCGCCGACAGCACCTGCGGACGGACCAGCACCGCCAGCTCCTTGCGCACCTCGGGCTTTTCTCCCGCGCTCCCCTTCGGCAGGGAGAAGAAGAGCGCCACCATCGCCACCACGCCCAGCAGGGCGGTGGCGAAGAATGACATGCGCCAGCCGATGGTTTCGCCAAGCCAGGTGGCCGCTGGTACGCCGCCTATATTGGCGATGGTCAGCCCCATAAACATGGTCGCAACCGCGCTGGCCTGCTTATGTTTCGGCACCACGCTCGCCGCCACCACTGACCCCAGTCCAAAGAAGGCGCCATGGTTGAGGCTGGTGAGAATACGCGAGAGCATCAGTGTTGTGTAATCGGGCGACAGCGCCGACAGCACGTTGCCGACGGTAAAAATAGCCATCAGGAAGATAAGCGCGTTGCGCCGCGCGCGATGCGACAGCAGCAGCGTCATCAGCGGCGCGCCGACCATCACGCCGATGGCATAGGCGCTGATTAGCATGCCCGCCGCCGGAATGGAGACATCGACGCCTTTCGCGATAACCGGCAGTAGCCCCATCGGGGAAAATTCGGTGGTGCCAATCCCAAAAGCGCCAATCGCCAGGGCCAGCAGGGGAAAATTGATTTTCATAATTCAGCTCCGCACGCTGTGTCGCCGTACGACACAGACCAATGAAGCCGAAAGCATGACATCAATCACAAAAATTGAGAAGTTAACAATCCTGCAAAAGTTTTTTGCGCGGCGGGGAACAATCTGGCGAGACGGGGGAGACGCTGCTCCCCCGAAAAATCAGTGCAGTGCGGCCGTCAGACCTGCGGCGACAATCAGCGCCAGGACAATGATGGTGGTGCATAGCGAAAACTTAAGATCGGTGTTCATCAATTTTTCTCCTTATCGTCCCCACACAAAAAGTGAGCCTGCTCATTTTTGCACAGGTGGCCCTAAAAATCTTGCTGGATTTAAGGTGATATGCGTATTTGCTCTTCCCCTTTTCCTCAAGATCAGACAAAATTCCACGCTAAATTTATTAGCGTACCGGCCATTGACCCCCTCCTGACGTCCTGTGTCGTTTTCCCGGCGTACCGCAAAGCAATTTGCGAATCAGGGTGAGAGAAGGCAAACGTTTACCTCTCAACTTAGCAGGACATCAGTTTAGGGTCTGGAGCGAATTTAATGGCAACTATCAAAGACGTAGCAAAACGCGCAAACGTTTCCACTACAACAGTATCACATGTTATTAACAAAACCCGCTTTGTAGCGGAAGAGACCCGCAACGCCGTCTGGGCAGCGATCAAAGAATTGCACTATTCGCCAAGCGCGGTGGCACGTAGCCTGAAGGTCAACCATACCAAGTCTATCGGTTTGCTGGCGACCAGCAGCGAAGCGGCCTACTTTGCAGAGATCATCGAAGCGGTAGAAAAAAACTGCTTTCAGAAGGGGTACACCCTGATTCTGGGCAACGCCTGGAACAACCTTGAAAAACAGCGCGCTTATCTGTCGATGATGGCGCAAAAGCGCGTCGATGGCCTGCTGGTGATGTGTTCCGAATACCCTGAGCCGCTGCTGGCGATGCTGGAAGAGTACCGTCATATCCCGATGGTGGTGATGGACTGGGGCGAAGCGCGCGCAGACTTTACCGACTCGGTTATCGATAACGCTTTTGAAGGCGGCTATATGGCGGGGCGTTACCTGATTGAGCGCGGCCATCGCGATATCGGCGTTATCCCGGGACCGCTGGAGCGCAACACCGGCGCGGGCCGTCTGGCGGGCTTTATGAAGGCAATGGAAGAGGCGCTGATCACCATTCCGGAAAACTGGATTGTGCAGGGCGACTTCGAGCCGGAATCGGGCTATCGCGCCATGCAGCAGATCCTCTCTCAGCCGCATCGACCTACCGCTGTATTCTGCGGCGGAGATATTATGGCGATGGGGGCGCTCTGTGCCGCCGACGAGATGGGGCTTCGCGTGCCGCAGGATATCTCCGTGATTGGCTACGATAACGTGCGTAACGCCCGCTTCTTTACCCCGGCGCTGACCACTATCCACCAGCCTAAAGATTCGCTGGGCGAAACTGCCTTTAACATGCTGCTCGATCGCATCGTCAACAAGCGCGAAGAGTCGCAGTCCATCGAGGTGCATCCGCGCCTGATTGAGCGCCGCTCCGTGGCGGATGGTCCGTTCCGCGACTACCGCCGTTAATCCTGAGCCGGTTAATCCGGCTCCCTGAGCCACTCCCGGTTGAGCGTCTCGCTGTCGCCCAGATAATCAAGCAGCCAGGCGAGCGCCGGGGAACGGTCGTTCTGCTGCCACGTCAGGCAGCAGGCGGCGTCCGGGAAGGGATTTTCCAGCGTTAGGGCCACCCACTCCCCGCTGTCGATCCGCGGGCGGGCAAAATGGACCGGCACCATGCCGACGCAAAGCCCGGCGGAGAGGCAAAACGCCGACGAGTCCCAGTCGGGCGCCACTCCCCGCCGCTGGTTATCCAGCAGCCAGGTGATGCGCTTCGGCAGCGAACGGGAGGTATCCTCCAGCACCAGCGACGGCCAGTTGCGCAACGTATCGTCGCTCAGCGGCCCTTCCAGCGCAGCGAGTGGATGATCCCGGGAAACCACGCAGGCCCAGCTCAGCATCCCCATATCACGAAAAGCGTAGCGCCCGCCCACCGGAATCGCCTGTGTCGCGCCGATGGCTAACGCCACCCTGCCGTCCGCCAGCGCATCCCAGACGCCGTTGAATACCTCCTGAGAGACGCGAAGCTCCACATCAGAAAAATGGCGGTAAAAATCGACGATCATCTGCCGGGTTCGCTCGGGTCTGACGATATTGTCCACCGCGATGGCGAGATGCCCGCGCCAGCCGTTGGCAATCTGCTGACATTGCTCGCGGGTGATCATCATTTTTTTGATAACAGAACGGCCTTCTTTTAAAAACCAGACGCCGGCAGGCGTTAATTCCACGTCCCGGTGCCGTCGCTCAAACAGCGGCACCGCCAGCCACGCCTCCAGCTGACGCACCGTATAGCTGACTGCAGAAGGGACGCGGTGGAGCTCCTGCGCCGCGCCGCTAAAACTGCCGTTACGTGCTACAGCATCCACCACTTCAAGCGAGTATTCTGACCACATTTTCTGCCTGCAAAAAATTTGAATGCAATCGCCAAATATTAGCGTTTCACAAGGCAGTTTGCACCTCCTACACTCTGGCGCGGATCACCCTCTGCCCTTATCAGGAGAATTTAACAGTGCAACCCAGGAAAGGATTTTTAGCCTGGCTCGGCGGCTTAAGCGTGCTGGGCTTTCTGGCAACCGACATGTATTTGCCCGCATTTGCCGCCATGCAGGCGGATCTGCAGACCCCCGCGGCGGCCATCAGCGCCAGCCTGAGTCTTTTTCTGGCGGGCTTTGCCTTTGCCCAGCTTCTCTGGGGGCCTCTCTCCGACCGTTTCGGCCGCAAGCCGATCCTGCTGGCCGGGCTGACCATTTTCGCCCTGGGCTGTATCGGTATGCTCTGGGTACGTGATGCCACCTGGCTGCTGGCGCTGCGCTTCATTCAGGCCGTGGGCGTCTGCGCCGCCGCTGTTACCTGGCAGGCGCTGGTGACGGACTATTACCCGGCGAACCGCACCAACCGTATCTTCGCCACTATTATGCCGCTGGTGGGGCTCTCCCCTGCCCTGGCGCCGCTCCTTGGCAGCTGGATCCTCGCCCATTTCGACTGGCAGGCGATCTTCGCCACGCTCTTTATCATTACGCTTGCTCTGATGCTTCCCGCCCTGACCCTCAAACCGGCGCCGGTAAAAAAGGCGGAGAGCCAGCAGGCGCGGGTAACCTTCTTCTCGCTGCTACGTTCTCGGGCCTATAACGGGAATGTGCTGATTTACGCCGCCTGTTCCGCCAGCTTTTTTGCCTGGCTTACCGGCTCGCCCTTTATCCTGCATGATATGGGCTACAGCCCGGCGGTGATTGGCCTGAGCTATGTTCCGCAGACCATCGCCTTTCTGGTGGGCGGCTACGGCTGCCGCGCTGCCCTGCAAAAATGGCAGGGTCAGCAGATGCTGCCGTGGCTGCTGGTTCTCTATGCGCTGAGTGTGATCGGCACCTGGGCGGCAGGCTTTATCCCGCAGGTGGGGCTGACGCAGATCCTCCTGCCGTTCTGCGTCATGGCGATTGCCAACGGCGCCATCTATCCCATCGTGGTCGCTCAGGCGCTGCGTCCCTTCCCGCATGCAACGGGCCGCGCTGCCGCGCTGCAAAACACGCTGCAGCTGGGTCTCTGCTTTGTGGCGAGCCTGGTGGTTTCGACGCTTATCGCCACGCCGCTCCTGACGACCACCAGCGTAATGCTGGCTACCGTTCTCCTTGCGGCGCTGGGTTATCGTCTGCAGGCGACGGCGCGACATGAGAGCTGCGGCGAAGCGCGCTCGTCCCATGCCTGACTCTTTGTGAAATTATGTTACGTTTCAGTGGTTAGCCTGCTAACAATTTTCTGTTGAACCACTGAATTTTGAGGCCTATACTGAATTTGGTTCGGATAAATACATAATTATTATGAGTTAACGGGAGCCGGAGTGCTCCCGTTTTACCATGGAAGGCATTTCGGCAAGGGATATCTCCCTTCCTCTGTTCTACGTCGGATATCAGCCTCACGGGTCTTGCCGTGAGATTTCTCACAAACCAAAAAAAGCGTCTACGCTGTTTGAAGGTTCTGATCACAAAGGTGATGGAGAAGCTATGAGTTCATCGTGTATAGAAGAAGTCAGCGTTCGGGAAGATGACTGGTTCCGTATCGCTAAGGAAATGCTGGGGCGCGCAGGTATTACTATTAACGGTTCTGCGCCTTCTGACATTAAGGTCAAGCATCCCGACTTTTTTAAACGCGTGTTGCAGGAAGGTTCGCTCGGTCTGGGCGAAAGCTATATGGACGGCTGGTGGGAATGCGACCGGTTGGATCTCTTTTTTACCAAAGTCATCCGCGCGGGTCTGGAAAGTCAACTCCCCCATCATTTGAAGGATACGCTGCGTATCGCCTCTGCGCGCATTTTTAATCTACAGAATAAAAAACGCGCGTGGATAGTCGGTAAAGAGCATTACGATCTCGGCAACGATCTCTTTAGCCGGATGCTCGATCCCTATATGCAGTACTCCTGCGCTTACTGGAAAGAGGCCACCACGCTTGAAGCGGCGCAGGAGGCCAAGCTGCGGCTTATCTGTGAGAAGCTGCAGCTGCAGCCGGGCATGCGCGTACTGGATATCGGATGTGGCTGGGGCGGGCTTGCCGCCTATATGGCTAAAAATTACGATGTCAGCGTGGTGGGGGTAACTATCTCCGCCGAGCAGCAAAAAATGGCGCAGGCCCGCTGTGAAGGGCTGGACGTGACGATATTGCTCAAGGACTACCGCGATCTGAACGATCATTTTGACCGTATTGTTTCCGTCGGTATGTTTGAACATGTCGGGCCGAAAAATTACAAAACCTATTTTGAGGTGGCTGACCGTAACCTGAAGCCGGAAGGTATTTTCCTGCTGCACACTATCGGCTCGAAAAAAACCGATAATAATGTCGATCCCTGGATTGATAAGTATATTTTCCCCAACGGCTGCCTGCCTTCCGTTCGCCAGATTGCAAACGCCAGCGAACCTCATTTCATTATGGAAGACTGGCATAATTTCGGGGCAGATTATGACACAACGCTGATGGCATGGCATGCCCGTTTCCTGGCCGCCTGGCCGGAAATTGCAGATAACTACTCGGAGCGTTTCAAAAGAATGTTCTGCTATTATCTGAACGCCTGCGCTGGCGCCTTCCGCGCCCGCGATATTCAGTTGTGGCAGGTGGTATTTAGCCGCGGCATTGAAAATGGCCTGCGTGTAGCCCGATAAATAATAACCCCGGCGAGCCGGGGTTTATTTTATTCTTCGCTGGAGGCCAGCTGCGCGGCGGCCTCTTTCGCCGCCATCACCCGTTCAACGGTATCGACGACTGCCTGGGTTTGCGGATCGATCTCAATATTGACCCGCTGGCCCAGCTTTTTAATACCAAGCGTGGTGCGCTGTAGCGTTTCGGGGATCAGATGGACGCAAAAACGGGTAGGCGTCACCTCACCAACCGTCAGGCTGATACCATCCACGCCGATAAAGCCTTTATAAAGGATATATTTCATCAGCAGCGGATCCTGGACTTTGAACCAGATTTGACGGTTATTTTCCGACGCCAGAATTTTGACTACTTCGGCGGTGGTCATAATATGGCCCGACATTAAATGTCCGCCAATCTCATCGCTAAATTTCGCCGCACGTTCAACGTTGACCACATCCCCCGGCACCAGCTCGCCAAGATTGGTAATTCTCAGCGTCTCTTTCATTAAATCAAAGCTGACGCGATTACCGTCAATTTCGGTCACGGTGAGACAACAGCCGTTGTGCGCCACTGATGCCCCCGTCTCCAGCCCGTCAAGCATATAGTCCGGCAGTTCGACGACATGGGTGCGGAAATTAGGTTTTTCATCAATGGACACCACGCTGGCGGTGCCCTGCACAATACCCGTAAACATACATCCAGCTCCTGTTTTCCTGACGGTAGTGATACCGCGTAATCGCACAACTTTAACAGCAGTAAATAGAGGTTGCCAGTAAAGCCCCCCGACTGGCGCTTTTTTCACTAGATTAATCGTTAAACCCCGCTACAATAGCTGACATTCCCCCTGCATTTTCTTCTTGCTGCCTGTTACGGCGGCTTTTTTACTCTCATAAATAACAACAATAGAATAGGTGTTCACGTGCAGAAGTACATTATTGAAGCGCGGCAATTACTCGCCCTGGCGATACCGGTTATTCTTGCGCAGATTGCGCAAACCGCGATGGGCTTTGTCGATACGGTGATGGCGGGCGGCTACAGCGCCACCGATATGGCCGCCGTCGCTATCGGCACCTCTATCTGGCTACCGGCTATTCTTTTTGGCCATGGCCTGCTGTTGGCCCTGACGCCGGTCATTGCCCAACTGAACGGCTCTGGTCGCCGCGATCGCATAGCGCATCAGGTGCGTCAGGGCTTCTGGCTGGCGGGTTTTGTCTCAGTGTTAGTGATGATCGTGCTGTGGAATGCCGGCTATATCATCCGTTCCATGCACAATATCGATCCTGCCCTGGCGGACAAAGCGGTCGGTTATCTGCGTGCCCTGCTCTGGGGCGCGCCGGGCTATCTTTTCTTTCAGGTAGCGCGTAACCAGTGTGAAGGGCTGGCAAAAACCAAACCCGGCATGGTGATGGGTTTTATCGGCCTGCTGGTCAATATCCCGGTGAACTATATCTTTATCTATGGTCATTTTGGCATGCCGGAGCTGGGCGGTGTCGGCTGCGGCGTGGCGACGGCGGCGGTCTACTGGGTGATGTTTGTCAGCATGCTCTCCTGGATCCGTCGTGCTCGCGCCATGCGCGATATTCGCAACGAAGAGCCGGGCGTGGGTAAACCCGACAAAGCGGTGCTGCTGCGGCTTATTCAGCTTGGTCTGCCCATTGCGCTGGCGCTGTTCTTTGAAGTCACACTCTTCGCCGTGGTGGCGCTGCTGGTTTCGCCGTTGGGCATCGTGAACGTTGCGGGTCACCAGATTGCGCTTAACTTCAGCTCCCTGATGTTCGTCCTGCCGCTCTCACTCTCGGCGGCGGTGACCATTCGTGTCGGGTTTCGTCTCGGACAGGGCTCCACGCTCGACGCGCAAACCGCCGCGCGTACCGGGCTGGGCGTTGGCGTTTGCATGGCGGTCTTTACTGCCCTTTTTACCGTTTCGCTACGCGAACAGATCGCGCTGCTTTACAACGACAACCCCGAGGTCATTACGCTGGCGTCGCAGCTGATGCTGCTGGCCGCTATCTATCAGATCTCCGACTCTATCCAGGTGATAGGCAGCGGGGTGCTGCGCGGGTATAAAGATACGCGCTCGATCTTCTTTATTACCTTTATCGCCTACTGGGTGCTGGGGCTGCCGAGCGGTTATCTTCTCGCCCTCACCGATCTGGTGGTACCGCGGATGGGGCCCGCCGGGTTCTGGATGGGCTTTATCATCGGCCTTACGTCGGCCGCCATTATGATGATGTTGCGCATGCGCTTCCTGCAACGCCAGCCTTCAAGCGTGATTTTACAGCGCGCCGCCCGCTAAAATTTAGCCGCCTCTTAGCAGGCGGCTTTTTTATTATTTTTTCTCCCGGTAAGGGCTTTTTTTATCATCTTCGCTGTCGTCGCGGGTACGCGGGATCTCCCCCTGTTTTTTCGGCTCGTCTTTTACCGGATGGACATTTTCATCCTGTTTCTCGCTTAATTCGTGCTTAGCCATCTGTGACTCCTTTTTTGTGATGTCAGGCTAAGTTTAGCGTTAATTGCTCTGGGGACCGTCCAGGCGGTAGAAAATTTCGGCAAGTGTCGAGAATTTATGCTTTTGCATCAGTACAATAATATCGTTTTGTGTAAAAGTTCCGCAGTCGGAAGGGATTGCGCAGAAAATTGCATTTTGCCTCTTGCCACCTTCCCGCCATGCCGCTAATATTCGTCCCCGTTGTCACCTACAACGTTGCGTTCATAGCTCAGTTGGTTAGAGCACCACCTTGACATGGTGGGGGTCGTTGGTTCGAGTCCAATTGAACGCACCATCTCTCTTGTGCGTCCGTAGCTCAGTTGGTTAGAGCACCACCTTGACATGGTGGGGGTCGGTGGTTCGAGTCCACTCGGACGCACCATTCAGTTTTTTCTTTCCTGTCACTCTTTTTCATAGCAACTAAACTGCGCAATCCACTCTATTCTGTCGCCGCTCATATATTTCTGGCAAACCTCTGCACGCTCCGCACCCGGTTGGATCTTCCTCTGTTTTCATACCAAACTTTAAGCGTTACGTTCTCAAACAATCCGATAAAGATGATTAGGGTGAATAATAATGAAAAAGATCGCGATTATCGGTGCCGGGCCAACGGGGATTTATACCTTTTTTTCCCTTCTGAAACATGCAGAACCGCTGTCGGTCACGGTATATGAAAAAGGGGCTGAAGCAGGAGTGGGGATGCCCTACAGTGATGAAGAGAACTCCCGCATGATGCTGGCCAATATCGCCAGTATTGAAATCCCGCCGCTTTTTTCCACCTATATCGACTGGCTGCGCCAGCTGAGCGACGCACATCTGGCGCGTTACGGTGTCGCGCGCGACTCGCTGCATGTACGTCAGTTTTTGCCCCGCATTCTGCTGGGAGAATATTTCCGCGATCAGTTTTTACAGCTGGTTGAAAAGGCCCGTCAGCAAGGCTTTACGGTGGCGGTGCATGAGTCCTGTCAGGTTACCGATCTGGAGGTGACGCCCGATGGGGTCAGGCTCTGGGCGCAAGAGGATCTGGCGCCTGAGATCTTTGATTTGGCAGTGATCGCTACCGGCCACGTCTGGCCGGAGGAAGAATCGACGACACAGGCTTACTTCCCCAGCCCCTGGTCCGGGTTAATGGAGGCCTCTATTCCCGCCTGCCGGGTCGGCATTATGGGCACCTCGCTCAGCGGTATCGACGCGGCGATGGCGGTCGCCGCGCAGCATGGCGTCTTTACGGAACAGCCGGATGAACATATCCGCTTTGAACGGCGTGCTGGCAGCGAGGGCTTGTCCCTGACGCTCATGTCGCGCTCAGGTATCCTGCCGGAGGCTGACTTTTACTGTCCTATTCCTTATGAACCGCTGACCGTGGTGACGAACGAGGCGATGGAGAAAGAGAGGGAGGCCGGCGCAGAGGGTCTGCTCGACCGTATCTTCGCGCTGATGGTGGAGGAGCTCGCGCAGGCCGATCCGCGCTGGTGCGAGCGAATCAATCTGCGCTCCCTCACCCCCGACACCTTCCGTGACGCCTGGTTTGCCGATCGCGAGCGCCACGGTCCCTTCCGCTGGGCGCACTATAATCTGCAGGAGGTGGAGCGTAACAAGCGTGATCGTATAACCGTTCCCTGGCGCTACACCATTCTGCGCCTGCACGAGGCGGTCCAGCCGTGTGTGCCTTTCCTGAATGAAGAAGATCGGGCACGCTTTGATAACGGCCTCGCCCGCATTTTTATTGATAACTATGCGGCGATCCCGTCACAATCCATCCGCCGTCTGCTGGCGCTTCGCGAGGCGAATCTTATCCGCATTGTGCCGCTGGGTCCCGATTACGAACTTGATATCCAGCCTGACCGGACGGTGATCTACGCACAAGGAGAGAGGCTGGAGTTTGACGTATTTATCGATGCGCGCGGACAGCAGCCGCTGAAAACGCGCGATCTGCCCTTTCCCCGCCTGCGCCAGCAGCTTCAGACGACGGGAGAAGAGATCCCCACGGTGGGTGACGACTATACGTTACAGGAGCCGGAGTGCGTGCGCGGGCGAATCGCCTTTGGCGCGATCCCTTATCTGATGCACGATCACCCCTTTGTTCAGGGGCTGACCGCCTGCGCAGAGATTGGCGCGGCGATGGCGAAAGCGATAGCGGAACCGCCCAAACGCCTTCGCGGTCGGCTGCCGTTTATAGTGGATTGATCGGAGCCTCCCTGCCCCGGGAGGCTTACTCGAAGTAAACCTGCGGATTTTCGGAGAGCGAAACGAAGGTTTTGCTGTTTTTATCCAGCGCGCGGATCTCGCCGCTCTCAATGTCATACACCCAGCCGTGCAGGCGGATCGCGTTATCGCGCAGTCCCACCGCCACGGACGGATGGGTTTTGATATTGTTAAGCTGCGCGATGACGTTTTCCTGCACCATGGCGTTTACTTTATCAATCTCGTTATCCCAGCTTTTCTTCTCCACTACCGCTTTTGCCGCGTCGGCATAGCGCAACCAGTGGGAAACAGCCGGCATCGGCTCCAGGTTCTGGTTATCGGCAATCGCCTTCATAGCGCCACAGTTAGAGTGGCCGCAGATCACGATATCGGTCACGCCCAGCGCCACAACGGCATATTCGATAGTAGCGGACACCCCACCCGGCTCCGGCCCGAAGGAAGGGACGATATTCCCGGCGTTACGAATGACAAAGAGCTGTCCTGGCTCCTGCTGTGTTACCAGCTCTGGTACCAGGCGGCTGTCGGAACAGGAGATGAAAAGCGCTTTGGGATTCTGGCTGGACGCTAAACTACGAAAGAGCTCTTTACGTTGCGGGAAAATCTCTTTTTGGAAATTGAGAAATCCTTCAATGATATGTTGCATAGCAGTATCTCTTTTTCTGTTTTCGTTAAAACATGATCTGGATCATGCAACTGAAGTGTAACTAGCCACCTTCACTTCAGACAAGCAATATATTTCTGGCCCGAGCGCAAAACCGCATCCCAGGCATTAGCGCGAATATTCTGCCCCTCAAACGCGCCATAGAGTCTGTCGAAGAAAACGGGACGCAGCCGTTCAACGATCTCATGCACCACCTCTGCCGACAGCGGCAGCATGTTAGGGTAGCTCCACATAAACGAAACCGCGTCTGCACCGGGCGTTACCTGCAAAATGTCGCCTGCCAGCAAAACGCCGCGGCCATCATCCCGGTGCAGCACCGTGCCGCCGGCAAAGTGGCCGCCAAGCCGGAGAAGTTTAACCGTGGGCATAATCTCCAGCACATCCCCCTCCCAGAAATGGATCGCCGGGCTGTCGCGCATCACCCACTCGCGATCGCTGGCGTGCAGAAAAATCGGCGCCTCAAAAACCTGCGCCCACTCCTGCATCGTGGTGTAGTAGTGAGGATGTGAGATGGCGATTGCTTTAATGCCCCCCAGCGCTTTGATAAGCGTGACGGTGGCTGGGTCAAGATTTGCCACACAGTCCCAAAGAATATTGCCGTGAGGCGTATTGAGAAGCAGCGCCCGCTGGTTAATCGCAAATTTGGGTACCGTCTTAATACTAAGCAGGCAGGGTTCAAGCTGCTCCCATTTGTTGGTATGCGACGCGGTAAGCGCAGCGAAATCAACCCACTCCTGCCCGCCGACCGGAATATACTGACGCTCGTCCTCGCAAATCGGGCAGTTATCGCGCGCCGTCTCAAAGGATGTTCCACATGCCTTGCACACTTTACTCATCAATTCACCCTCTTCGCCTTTAATCCTTGAGTATGGCAGGGGTTATCGTTCCGTGCTGAACAATGCCGCACCGCTCCTTTTTGGCTTATACTGGCGTCTGAGACAACACGAACACAGGCAGGACAATGATGGAAATCGATCTCGATAATCTGGTATTTGACGGGCTGGAAGAGGCGCAGGAGCGTAACGCTGAACGTCTGGAGAATGCGGATAACAAAGCACGCTCGGTTGAGGCGGATGACGACTGCGGCGATGCCTGCAAGATCTGACAAAAGCGGCAACCTCCGGGTTGCCGTTTTGCTTGCCTCAGATTTCCGGCGTTTTCGTAAAACCACTCAGCATCAGCACCAGTCCCTCTTTTGAACCTGCCGGTTCAAACTGATAGTGATTTCCCTGACGGTCGCCGCCGATATACCAGGAGATCTCCGTTTTCCCCTGCGCCAGCGCTTTACGCACCGCTTTATCGACATCCACCATGCGATATTGCCGGGTATGGTTGAGATAGAGTACCGCGTCGGAGCGATAGTTGCATACCGGGCGCGACGCCCATGTGACGGTTGCCGGGTCCCAGTCGTTGCTCGCCGGATAGAAGAAGATCTGATCCGCGCCGTTGGTTTCCACTTTGCCGCCATAGATGCGGATACGGTACTTAAAGTGCGAGGCATCCTGGCCTTTTGGCAGCGGTGGAATGGAGAATTTCACCAGCGAAAGCGTTTCGCTGTTGTGCGTGCGCCCGCCGTTCTGCCAGTTGTCCTCCACCAGCAGGCTGCCGGGTGCGGGAACTGCGGCGTCGGGCTCCCGGCTGCTCAGCCAGACGTTGGCCTTCGCCTGAGAATAGCCGTAAGGGATGGTCGTGCCGCAGTCCATTCCCTGATTCATGCACAGATCGGTCATAAAGCGTGCCCCCTCTTCAGTCCAGCCGTTTATAAAATCGGCATGGGCGGTATAGAGGCTGCCCCACCGCTCCTCGCGTTCGTCGCCATGCATAAGCGGATCGAGTGAAAGCTGCGCTCTGGCGGTATCAAGCGAGGTGATGCCGGGCAGCACCCAGGCCACGTTCATATTGACGGTCGGGATCTTTACCGGGAAAGCAGATGGGCACTGGCCCTTCACATCGTAGGTGGCGTTAGCCATGCCGTGAGACGGTTTCAGGTTGACGCCATCCCAGCAGTTCGGAAACTGGATGCCAATATTAAATTGTACCGCGTCCCCGGCCTTGCGCAGCCCGCACACTTCGCCCAGCTTGTGGGTATATCCTTTGCCGTTGGCGCAAAGAAAGGTGATATGGGGATTGGGCGCCGAACCGTGGTGATCCCCCGCCAGCAGCGAGAGGCCTGGCGGGAACGGCTGCAACGGATAGAGATCCACTTTCGACGCCTGGTAGTAGGTCTTTTGATAAGCCGGCTTCACCTCTCTGCCGTCCGGCAGGCGCAGGGTGGGAACCCAGTAAGCAGAGCTGTCCGCCTTATTATCGCAGGTCGTACTCTCCTGCGCGCGCAGCGTCTTGCCGGTAGAGGTAGCGTCGGTATGTTGATTGCCAAAAAAATCGTGCCACATCGCCTGATGCGGCATGCCGAACATCATGATGGCGTCATCGCCGAGGGTGTGGGAATACGCGCATACCACATGCGCCTGCGGCCCGGCATGGGCGGCCTGCAGAAAGAGGAGAAAACCCGCGCCGGTAAGCGCGGTCGTTAACGTGGTCCGTTTCATTGTAAGCTCCATGAATGAAAGACCACATTGGTAGCAAAATCTCAGGAATCCACCGACCTTTTCTGCGGTCAGTTTTCTCCTGGCTGGCGCTTTACCCTTCCCGCGATGCGCTGACAGGCACGCCCGAGAGCGCTTTTACCACCGTCTCCATCGCCTGGGTGGTCAGTTCGCTGCGCTGAATACGCGAGTTCGCAAGCGCGGTCCGCAACACCCCGGCAATCACGATATGCTTCGGCTCCTGGCCTAAATCCCGCATCTCCAGTACCACCTTGCCCACCACACGGCACATCTCCTGATACAGCGCTTCGTCTTTGGTCACATTGCCCATGGTCGTCCCTCCATCGCCTTAAACAGTCAGCTTACTGGATCCTCCCGGGGGATACAAAAAAGAAGCCCGGCGAAGATCTCGCCGGGCCTGCATGTCAGCCGTAAAATCAGTTATTTACCGGGATGACGGCGCCTTTGTATTTGGTGCGGATCCAGTCCTGAATCTCTTTGGAGTGCAGCACATTCACCAGCGCCACAATATCCTTTTTCTTCTCATCGCCGCGATGGACGGTAATGATGTTGGCGTAAGGGTTGTTTTCACCGCTCTCCACCGCGACAGGATCGTGAACCGGATCGAGGCCAGCGTCGATGGCGTAGTTAGCGTTAATCACCACCGCGTCGCCCTCGTCGTTGTTGTACATCTGCGGCAGCAGGGAGGCTTCAACGTTCGGCTGGAAGACGAGTTTTTTCGGGTTCTCGACAATATCGCTGATGCGGGCGGTCACTTTGTCGATGCCTGGTTTCAGCTTAATCACCCCTTCTTTCTCAAAAATAGAGAGGATGCGTCCCTCTTCCGACACGGCGTCGCGCATAATGATTTTGCCGCCTTCCGGCAGATCCTTCAGCGTCTTATATTTTTTGGAGTAGATACCGATAGGCTCGATATGGATCGCGCCCGCGCTGACGAAATCGTACTCTTTATCCCCGGCGTGATCTTTTAGCACGCTGTTCAGATAGGGGATATGCTGGAAATAGTTGGCGTCAATGTCACGCCCCGCCAGCGCGGTGTTCGGCAGAATGTAGTCCTGGAACGGTTTGATCTCCAGATCGATACCCTGTTTCGCCAGAATCGGCTTCGCCTGCTCGAGGATCTCAGCGTGCGGCGTGTTGGAAGCGCCTACGGTCAGGGTGTCGGCCCAGGCGGTCAGGCTCAGGGCGCTAAGGGTGGCGGCAGCTATCAGCGTTAACGTTTTTTTCATGATGTTGGTTCCTGTGTTATCAGAGATTATCTTTTATCTAACAGTGAAGTGAGGATGTCGCCGCAGAACTGGATAATGAAAACGATGATTAAAATCGTCACCGTCGCCACCAGCGTGACATCGTTATGGTTGCGCTGAAAGCCCTCCAGATAGGCCAGGTTGCCCAGCCCGCCCGCACCGATGACCCCCGCCATGGCGCTGTAGCTCACCAGCGCAATCAGCGTCACCGTAATGCCGGAAACCAGCGCGGGGGAGGATTCCGGCAGCAAAACCCGGAAAACCAGCGTACTCATCCGCGCCCCCATCGAACGCGTCGCCTCGATAACCCCTTTGTCCACCTCCCGCAGGGCAATCTCCACCAGGCGGGCATAGAACGGCGCGGCACCCACGATCAGGGCGGGCAGCGCGGCGTTCGCGCCAAGAATGGTGCCCACAATGGTTTTGGTAAACGGGATCAACAGCACAATCAGAATGATGAACGGAATGGAGCGAAAGACGTTCACCACGATGGAGATTGCGCTGTAGAGCAGACGGTGCTGGAACAGCCCGCCGCGCGCGGTCAAAAAGAGCGCCAGCCCGAGGATAATCCCCAGCACAAAGGTGGCGATGCCGGAAAGCGCCGTCATATAGAGCGTCTCCTGGGTGGCGGCCCAGAGCTGCTCCCACTTCAGATGCGGAAAAAATGTCTCAGCCATGTTTGATCACCTCGCCGTCGATATCGCTGTGCTGTAAATCGGCGAGGATATTGTTCAGCTGCTCCTCCGTTGCCGTCACATGTACCCAGAGCTGGCCGAAGAGACCGTGGGCGGTTTGGGTCATTTTGCCGTGCAGGATATTAAACGGCAGGCCGTAGCGCAGGGTTAACTCCCCTACCACCGGCCTGTGGGTGCTCTGCCCGGTAAAGGTCAGGCGGATAACCGTCCCCGGCAGTTCGCGGGCCAGATCCGGGTTGAAGGCCTCCTCTTCGGCATACTGACTCACCTGGCGCACAAACTGGCGGGTGATCGGCTGCTGCGGGTGGGTAAAGAGGCTTAGCACATCCCCCTCTTCCACCACTTTACCGTTCTCCATCACCGCCACACGGTCGCAGATTTTGCGCACCACATGCATTTCATGGGTAATGAGTACGATGGTCAGCCGGAAACGGCGGTTAATGTCTGAGAGCAGGTCGAGAATTTGATCGGTGGTCTGCGGGTCGAGCGCCGAGGTGGCTTCATCGCAAAGCAGCACATCGGGGTTATTGGCCAGCGCGCGGGCGATACCGACGCGCTGCTTTTGCCCACCGCTGAGCTGGGAAGGCCAGGCGTTCTCACGCCCCTTCAGACCGACCAGTTCGATCAGCTCCGCCACGCGGCGTTTGATCTGCGCTTTCGGCACGCCGGCAATCTGCATGGAAAAGGCGATGTTTTCACTTACCGTTCGTGACCAGAGCAGGTTAAAGTGCTGAAAGACCATGCTGATTTTGAGTCGCGCCTGGCGCAGCGCTTCACCTTTCGCAGATGAAATTGTCTGTCCGTTAATCGTCACGCTGCCGGCGGTCGGTTTTTCCAGACCGTTCAGCAGACGAATCAGCGTGCTTTTACCGGCACCGCTGTAGCCGATAATGCCGTAAATCTCCCCCTGTTCCACCGTCAGACTGACGTTATCAACGGCCGTCAGCGCAGCCTTACCGTTGTCAAAAACCTTCGAAATATTCCTGAGTTCAATCATTCTGGCTGTTGTCCGTCACGCAAATAGCGGTTTAGCAGTATGGATGTCCAAATGATAGTAAACAGGCGTTATCATGTTTTAAATGACTAAAATGGAATGGCTTATAACTTCTGGCACTATAGACCTCGCTGTGCGCTTTTCTGCGCTGGTCGCCCGCTTCGCCCGCCGAAGTTGCGCAACGCGGGATAAAAGCAGCCGGTCGAACTTAACGCATTGATAACAATCTTATGTGAAAGTGCACAGATTCTTTTTGAAACGCTGTTTTCATTTTCCTTTTATAGGAAATTCAGCGTATAATACGCGCCAAATCCCTGGTGAATGGTTTCAGCGTTTGGAATACAAAAAACAACGTACAATCTCTCCTCTCTCCCGCTGGGCTGACACACAGGCACACTTTCTTCTGCACGCTCATTTGATGTCACCTATTCTTAGTGCGTGGCACCCAAAATCTCGCAATACCGGTTTGACTCCGCGGCGGTGCGCCCCCGGAGCGCGATGTTCATATCCTTCCCAACTTAAAGACTAAGACTGTCATGAAAAAGACGAAAATTGTTTGCACCATCGGCCCAAAAACCGAATCTGAAGAGATGCTGAGCAAAATGCTGGACGCCGGCATGAATGTTATGCGTCTGAACTTCTCCCACGGTGACTATGCTGAACACGGCCAGCGTATCCAGAATTTGCGCAACGTGATGAGCAAGACCGGTAAAAAAGCGGCTATTCTGCTTGATACCAAAGGTCCGGAAATCCGTACGATCAAGCTGGAAGGCGGTAACGACGTTTCGCTGAAAGCGGGTCAGACCTTTACCTTCACCACGGACAAATCCGTAGTGGGCAACAACGAAATCGTGGCGGTAACCTATGAAGGTTTCACCAGCGATCTCTCCGTTGGCAACACCGTTCTGGTGGATGACGGCCTGATCGGCATGGAAGTGACCGCTATCGAAGGTAACAAGGTCATCTGTAAAGTGCTGAACAACGGCGACCTAGGCGAAAACAAAGGCGTTAACCTGCCGGGTGTTTCCATCGCCCTGCCGGCGCTGGCGGAAAAAGATAAACAGGACCTGATCTTTGGTTGCGAACAGGGCGTTGACTTTGTTGCTGCTTCCTTCATCCGTAAGCGTTCCGATGTGGTTGAGATCCGCGAGCACCTGAAGGCGCACGGCGGCGAAAACATCCAGATCATCTCCAAAATCGAAAACCAGGAAGGCCTGAACAACTTCGACGAAATCCTCGAAGCCTCTGACGGCATCATGGTTGCGCGTGGCGACCTGGGCGTTGAGATCCCGGTTGAAGAGGTTATCTTCGCGCAGAAGATGATGATTGAGAAATGCATCCGCGCGCGTAAAGTGGTTATCACCGCGACCCAGATGCTGGACTCCATGATCAAAAACCCGCGTCCGACCCGTGCGGAAGCAGGCGACGTGGCGAACGCCATCCTCGACGGTACCGATGCAGTTATGCTGTCCGGTGAATCCGCAAAAGGTAAATATCCGCTGGAAGCGGTCTCCATCATGGCGACCATCTGCGAACGTACCGACCGCGTGATGACCAGCCGTCTGGACTTCAACAACGACAGCCGTAAGCTGCGCATCACCGAAGCAGTTTGCCGCGGCGCGGTTGAAACAGCTGAAAAACTGGAAGCGCCGCTGATCGTCGTGGCGACTCAGGGCGGTAAATCGGCGCGTGCCGTACGTAAATATTTCCCGGATGCCACCATCCTGGCGCTGACCACCAATGAACTGACTGCGCGTCAGCTGGTGCTGAGCAAAGGCGTTGTGCCGCAGCTGGTGAAAGAGATCTCCTCCACTGACGACTTCTACCGTCTGGGTAAAGAGCTGGCGGTTACCAGCGGCCTGGCGCAGAAAGGCGACGTGGTTGTAATGGTTTCCGGCGCGCTGGTTCCAAGCGGCACTACCAACACCGCATCCGTACACGTTTTGTAAAATTTCTGATCTATTTAATTTTTCTAAGCGCCCTGCGGGGCGCTTTTTTATTACCGCTGTTAGCCAGTTCTAATGAAAAAGCAAATCGGGTTTCTCTATTTAATGACGATTTATTTAAGGCGAACCCGATGAAAAAAGCCTGTTTTCTCACACTTTTTTCCATTTTTCCGGTCATTTCGATTGTTCTTTGAGCGAACGATCAAAATTAGGCGCATTCCCATCAAAAAAATATTCTCAACCCAAAAAAGTTTGTGTAATACTTGTAACGCTACATGGAGATTAACTCAATCTAGAGGGTATTAATAATGAATCGTACTAAACTGGTACTGGGCGCGGTAATCCTGGGTTCTACTCTGCTGGCTGGTTGCTCCAGCAATGCTAAAATCGATCAGCTGTCTTCTGACGTTCAGACTCTGAACGCTAAAGTTGACCAGCTGAGCAACGACGTGAACGCAATGCGTTCTGACGTTCAGGCTGCTAAAGACGACGCAGCTCGCGCTAACCAGCGTCTGGACAACCAGGCTACTAAATACCGTAAGTAATAGTACCTGTGTTAATAAAATGGCGCACATTGTGCGCCATTTTTTTTACCCGCTTTTTACCGCCCCTCTACTGTACCGCCACTTCCTTTTGACTTTCCGCTAACGCAGCAGCGTTACGGCTGTTTTGTACCGACTGTACGCTCTGGCTGGACGCCGCAGCGCCGTTATTTGAAACCAGCACCGGTATCCCTGCCCGACGGTAGAGCGCCTTATCCACCAGCGTTTTATCGCTGCCCTGCGCCACAAAGGCGGCAAAATCCCCGGATGGCTTAATCGGCGTGGTTTGCGGGTTCTCCCCCTCTACCTGCGCCAGAGGACGATGCACCTCAACGTAGCGCCTGCCGTCCGGCTCTACGGAGTACTTCACCGGCTCATTGATAATCTGTACCCGGGTGCCGACCCGCACCTGTTCAAACAGCGCTTTGATATCCGGCGCGTTCATGCGCATACAGCCGGAGCTTACGCGCAACCCCACGCTGTCCGGCGCGCTGGTGCCGTGAATCAGATATTCGCCGTTGCCTATCCCCAGACGCAGCGCATAGCGCCCCAGCGGGTTATTAGGCCCTGCAGGCACTACGGCGGGCAATTTTATCCCCTGCGCCAGCGAGCGCGCCCGGATGCCCGGCGTCGGGGTCCAGGTTGGATTAGGGATTTTCTGGCTCACGCGGGTGGTGCTGACCGGCGTTTCCAGCCCCAGCTGGCCAATTCCCAGCGGGAAAACCTGAACAATATTTTCTCCCGGCGGATAATAGTAGAGACGCAGCTCTGCGAGGTTAACGACGATCCCCTCCCGTGGCGCATCGGGGAGCAGCATTTGCGAGGGAATGGTGATGGTCGTGCCCGGCGCGGGATAGACCGGGGCGATAGTATTATTGGTTTCCAGAATTAACTGCGCCGCCGTATTAAAACGCCGGGCAATCGTCTGCAGGTTTTTATCCCCTTCCTGAATAACATAGCTCTGGTTCTGACCAATCAACCGGCTGCCTTGCGGCGGCAGGGGATAATCCATCGCCCGGGCTGAATGAAAAGCGCCGAGCGAACCTAAAAGCAAAAGTGTAATAACAGACGCGCGCTTCATGCTGAGATTCCTTATTCACTGGCACGAGACCAGAAAGCTGAAAAAACAGCGAGGCGTCAAGCGCCTCGCAAGCAGAATGAGAGCTGTCTTAAGAGTTTAGCTAATCGTGGCGGCTTTGGAGCGGATTGCGCGAATCATCGCTTCCAGCCCCTGGGAGCGGGAGGGGGTGAGGTGCTGGGTGAGCGCCATTTTTTCAAACCAGGGGCGCACGTCAAAGGCGACAATATCCTGCGCCGACATCTGGTGGTAAAGAATAAAGACCACGGCGATCAGCCCTTTGACAATCGCCGCATCGCTGTCTCCCTCAAGCTCGATCATCCCCTCCGGGTTCTGGCGCATGACAATCCAGACCTGGCTCTGGCAGCCCTGAATGATATTGTCGGGGCTGTGCGCCTCTTCGCTCAGGGCGGGCAGACGCTGACCCAGTTCAATGATATAGAGATACTTCTCTTCCCAGTTTGCGCAACGACTAAAGTTACGCAGCAGTTTTTCTTTATCCGGCAACGCGGCCATCTTTTGCCTCTCTCTTAGCCCAGCAGCTGGTGGATGCGTTTAAGCCCCGCCACCAGCCTGTCGACCTCTTCCGTTGTGTTATACATGACAAACGACGCGCGGCACATGGCGGGCACCTTGTAGAAGGCCATCAGCGGCATCGCGCAGTGATGTCCCGTACGTACCGCCACGCCGTAGTTATCGAGGAAGCTTCCCACGTCATAGGCGTGATGCTTGCCGAGGTTAAACGCGATAACCCCCAGCCGCTCTGCGGGCCCGTAAAGGGTGAGTTCCGGCACGCTGCGCAGCTCCTGCAGCGCATAGCGCATCAGCGACGCTTCATACTCCGCAATCGCCTCCAGACCAATAGCGTTGACATACTCTATCGCTGCCCCCAGCGCGATGATCCCGCCGGTGTTAGGCGTTCCCGCCTCAAAGCGCCACGGCGCCCGGGCGTAGGTGGTTCCCTCGCTCAGGCTGACGCTGGCGATCATCGAACCGCCCCCTTCCCACGGCGGCATCGCCTGCAGAATCGCCTCTTTAACATAGAGTACGCCAATACCGGTGGGGCCGTAGAGCTTATGTCCCGAGAAAACGTAAAAATCGCAGTCCAGCGCCTGAACGTCGACGGTATGGTGCATCACCGCCTGGGCGCCATCCACCAGCACTTTCGCCCCCGCCTGATGCGCTCTGGCGATAATCTCCGCAACGGGGTTTTCGCATCCCAGTACGTTGGAGACCTGGGTCACCGCCACCAGCCGCGTGCGCGCATCCAGGAGCGTATCGAGTTGCTCCAGCCGCAGCGTGCCGTCCGGGTTTAGCTCCACCACGCGTAGCTGCGCGCCGGTGCGCTCACAGAGGAGCTGCCACGGCACGATGTTGGCATGATGCTCCATCTGCGTGATAACGATATTATCCCCTGCCCCCACCTCAGCCGAGCCCCAGCTGTTGGCGACAAGGTTAATCCCTTCGGTGGTGCCACGCACAAAGACCAGCTCTTCGGGCGAGCCGGCGTTGATAAACGCGGCGACCTGATTACGCACCTGCTCCATACGCTGCGTGGCTTCGGCGCTGAGGGTATGAATGCCCCGGTGGACCGCGGCGTAGCCCCCGCGGTAAAAATCGGCCTCGGCGTCGATGACCTGATTTGGTTTCTGCGCGCTGGCGGCGCTGTCGAGATAGGCTAGCGGCTGACCGTTCACCTCCCGGCTAAGGATCGGGAAATCCGCCCGCACTTTCTCTATCGGAAAATTCATGCGCCACCTCCGGGCAGACGCTGGCCAATACGCGCCAGCACCTGCTGTTGTAAGGCCTCGTCGTCGATCGCTTCCGTCAGCTCTGCGGCAAAGGCATAGATAATCATCTTCTGCGCCGCCTGCTGGTCGATCCCGCGCGAGCGCAGATAGAACATCTGTTCTTCATCGATCCGGCCCACGGTCGCTCCGTGGCTGCACTTCACATCATCGGCGTAGATTTCAAGCTGCGGCTTGGTGTCCACCTCCGACAGCTTGCCCAGCAGCAGGTTGTTATTGGTCATCTGCCCGTCGGTTTTGATGGCGTGTTGCGCCACGTTAATCAGGCCGTTAAAGACCGCCCGCCCTTTGTCACTGACGATAGTCTTATGCAACTGCCGACTGGTGCAGTAGCCCTTGTTGTGTGCAAGCCATGTGCGGGTGTCGCACACCTCCGATTTCACCGGCATCGCCAGGCTGTTGATATTCAGCGTGGTGTTTTCCCCGTTAAGCTGGGTGCTGGTATGGTGGCGTAACACCACGCCGCCCAGCAGGAAGCTGTGGCTGCTGGCCGACGCATCCGCCGCCAGCAGCAGATCGTTATGGGCGAAGTGGTGGCTGACCGGGTTCTCGAAGGCCAGCTTGAAATGGCGCAGATGAGCATTCGGCGCGACATTCATGGTCAGTCGCGCGCCGGTAAAGTGCTTCGCGTCGCTCAGGCTGACGTAGTGCTCTATGATGGTCGCCTCGGCCCCCGCCTCCAGCTCCAGATGGTGACGATAGTGCGCGGTATTCACCTCATCGCCCTCCGCCCCCTGGGTGATATGCATCAGCAGCAACGGCTTAGCGGGCCGCTGGTTACGCTTCACGCGGATATGGGTTACGGTTTGCGATAGGCTTTCGGTGAGGTGAAGGAAAACTTCCGGCTGAACCGGTGCGGGCAGGTCGCGACGCTCGTCATTCACCGCCAGAATCACGTCATGCTGATCCAGGCTGTCGCTCAGATCGGCCCGAAAAGCGCCATCGACAAAGACCAGCCGGATGGCGTCAAGGGTTAACGCCAGCGCGTCCCGCTGCTGCGGCGTCACCGCCGTCTGACGGGCGACGAACTGGCTGTTAACCAGCCCTTCCAGCGGCGTATATTTCCAGTTTTCCTGTTTGCGGGTCGGCAGGCCGAGGCGCAGCATCTGCTGAAGGTGCTGCTGCGCCTGCCCGGAACGTGCCTGGCCCTGCGCTTCAAAGAGGCGATGCCACTGCTGCAGCGCGTTACTGCTGTTCGGTAAGCCAGCCATAGCCCTGCTCCTCCAGCTGTTTCACCAGCGTAAAGTCGCCGGATTTCACAATGCGGCCCTGATAGAGCACGTGAACATGGTCCGGCTTGATATAGTCAAGAATGCGCTGGTAGTGGGTGACGATGATAAAGGCACGTTTGCCGTCGCGCAGGGCATTCACCCCTTCCGCAACGATCTTCAGGGCATCGATATCCAGCCCGGAGTCGGTTTCATCGAGGATGCAGAGTTCAGGCTCCAGTACCGCCATCTGCAGGATATCGTTGCGTTTTTTCTCGCCCCCGGAAAATCCAACGTTGACCGAGCGGGTGAGCAGATCTTCCGGCATCTTCAGCAGCTTAATCTTCTCTTCCATCAGATCCTGAAAATCGAAACGATCCAGCTCCTCCTGCCCGCGGTATTTGCGTACCGCGTTAAGGGAGGTCTGCAGAAAGAATTGATTGCTGACGCCGGGAATTTCCACCGGATACTGGAAGGCCATAAAGATGCCTTCCCCGGCGCGCTCTTCCGGGGAGAGCGCCAGCAGATCTTTGCCCTTAAAGTCGACCGTACCGCCGGTGACCTCATAATCTTCCCGTCCCGCCAGCGTCGCGGAAAGGGTACTTTTGCCGGAGCCGTTCGGCCCCATAATCGCGTGCACCTCGCCCGGACGGACCTCAAAATTAAGCCCACGGAGGATCGCTTTATCTTCCACGCTGACCTGTAAATCTTTAATGCTTAACATGTCAATTCCTTAACCGACGCTGTGCTCAAGACTGATGGCTAACAATTTTTGCGCTTCAACGGCAAATTCCAGCGGCAGCTCGGAAAAGACGTCTTTGCAAAAGCCGTTAACAATCATGGATATCGCATCTTCTTCGCTGATGCCGCGCTGCAGACAGTAGAACAGCTGATCCTCCCCGATACGGGAGGTGGTCGCTTCGTGCTCCAGCTGGGCGCTGTTGTTACGACACTCTACATAAGGGAAGGTGTGCGCGCCGCAGTCGGCGCCAATCAGCATCGAGTCGCACTGGGTAAAGTTGCGGGCGTTCGTGGCGGTCGGCATAATTTTGACCAGTCCGCGATAGCTGTTCTGGCTGTGCCCGGCTGAGATCCCCTTGGAGATAATGGTCGAGCGGGTGTTTTTGCCGATATGGATCATCTTGGTGCCGGTATCGGCCTGCTGATGGCCGCTGGTCAGCGCCACGGAGTAGAACTCGCCGATGGAGTTGTCGCCACGCAGAATGCAGCTGGGGTATTTCCAGGTGATGGCCGAGCCGGTCTCCGACTGCGTCCAGGACATTTTGCTGTTTTCCCCTTCGCATAATGCACGCTTGGTGACGAAGTTCAGTATGCCGCCGGTGTTGTTATCCCCCGGGAACCAGTTCTGTACGGTGGAGTATTTTACTTCAGCATCTTTGTGAATGATGACTTCCACCACCGCCGCATGCAGCTGGTAGCTGTCGCGTACCGGGGCGGAGCACCCTTCGATGTAGCTCACATAGCTGCCTTCATCCGCCACCAGGATGGTGCGCTCGAACTGGCCGGTCTTTTCAGCATTGATGCGGAAATAGGTAGAGAGCTCCATCGGGCAACGCACCCCTTTCGGCACATAGATAAAGGTGCCGTCGGACGCGACCGCCGCGTTGAGCGCCGCAAAGAAGTTATCGTTGCCGGGCACCACGGTGCCGAGATACTTCTGGACCAGTTCAGGGTGATCGTGAATTGCCTCCCCGAAGGAGCAAAAGATGATCCCCTGCGCGGCGAGTTTTTCGCGGTAGGTGGTGGCAACCGACACGGAGTCGAAAATGGCATCTACCGCCACCTCTTTCCCTTCGCGGACCGGCACGCCGAGCTGCTCGAAGGCCTCCTCCACCTCTTTACTCAGGAAGCTGTTGGCGCCGGTCTGCTGTACCGCCCCCGGCTGGGAAGCGCAAGTGTCGTCGCAACTCCCGCAGGAGGGCGCGGAGTAGTAGCTGTAATCCTGGTAGTTGAGCTTGTCATAATGGGCCTTCAGCCAGTGCGGCTCTTCCATCTCAAGCCACGCGCGGTAAGCGTTGAGACGAAACTCCAGCATCCACTCCGGTTCATTGCGACGCGCGGAGATGGCGCGCACCACCTCTTCGCTGATCCCTTTCGCCAGCTCGTCGGTCTGCAGACGGGTGAAGAAGCCCTCTTTATAGTTGAGGTGCCCGCCGCTCCAGGTGTTGACATCGTCAGTTGCTTCACTATTACGAGACATAGTACCGCCTATACCCCAAAGCTTTCGCCGCAGCCGCATTCGTTCTGGGCTTTTGGGTTATGAAATTTGAAAATCTGATTTAAACCTTCGCGAACGAAGTCGACTTCCGTGCCGTCAATAAAAGGCATCGCCTGAAGCGGCACATAGAGCTTCGCGCCGTCGGTTTCGAACAGCAGATCGTCTTTCTGCGGCTCGGTCACCGTATCCAGCACATAGCCAAAGCCCGCGCAGCCGGTCTGCTTAACACCGAGACGCAGGCCAAGCATCTCCGGTTGTTTCGCCATCAGCTCGTGAATATGCGCCGCCGCCGCGGGCGTAAGCGTCAGGCCACGCCAGGTAAAATCAGCCGGGTTAAAGGTTTCTGATTGCAATTCCATAGGTTCACCTCATCTGTTGAGCCTCAGGGCATAACATCATGTTAGTGATAACGATTATCACTTCAACCCCCTGAGAGCAGGGGCTTTCCTCCTCCCTGCCCTTTTTAACGGCTTTCATTAAGCATAGACCCTGCATGACGAGAGGAAAGCACTGTAACCAATTGATTAATGCATTGAATAGAAAAGGATTTTCATGATTCGCAGGTCGCAAATAAAAGAAAAGGAAAAGATGTATCGAAAACACCTATTTTTGAGATAGGGGGTAAGCCGGACGGGAAAATCATGGTCAAGAGAGGTGGCGTTTCGCTCGATAAAGAATGGTCTACACTTAACGGGCGTAGTGCAAACGCTAATTCCCATCAACAAGGATGCATACAATGAAAAAATATACTCTGGTTGCTTCTCTGCTCATCTCCGCAGTTTCCTCCGGCGCTATGGCGGCCGATTCGGTCTCTAAGGAAGAGGTCGATCATTTTAAACTGGTGAAAATCGGCACCGTGAACGTCTCTCAGTCTGGCGGAGCTATCTCCTCCCCGAGCGATCTGAAAGATAAGTTATCCGATCTGGCGGATGAAAAAGGCGGGAAATACTATCACATCGTAGCGGCGCGCCAGCATGGCCCAAACTTTGAAGCCGTGGCGGACGTCTACAAAGATGCTGATAAGTAATAAAGCTTTATAAAACAAACGGCCAGAGCTGCATAACAGTTCTGACCGTTCGTTATCCCACCCGGCGCTTATCTCCGGCACTCATCTGGCTTAGCTCTTGAAGGGATGTAAGAATATTCTCATAAACCGGCGAGGCAGATTTAACATAAACTGCTATCCGCGCAATTTTTCGCCTGCAAGAACGACAAAAGGCCGCCGGGGCGACCTTATACCTGTACTCTCACGCGCTTAATGGACGCCCATCCGCCATGCGAAGTAGATCTCTTCTTTCAGCTCCATGGAGGAGAGCGCCAGCAGATCGGCAAACTCCAGCTCAAGCTGTCTCAGGCGCTTAAGGTACTGCGCCGGGGAGAGATTGCTGTTATCGCGGCGTAAAAACTCAATCGCCAGTTGGGTCGGGTTTAGCTCGGTATCCATAATTTCCTCGTTCATGTACAAAACCTGACCAGTATATCACGTTTTCATGCGCGTTTTTTGACCAGATGCAAAACAAACCGCATTCACACCACGGCGGTGGTGAGTCGCGACGTGCAGCACAGCCTTCCCTGCTCGTCAAAAATGTCGATCTGCCAGACCTGATGTCGGCTGCCGGTATGGAGCGCGCGGCAGACGCCGCGCACGCGGCCGCTGCGCACCGCGCGGAGGTGGTTGGCATTCACCTCCAGCCCCACCACCTTCTGCTCATCCTCGGTACAGAGATAGCCTGCGACCGAGCCGAGTGTTTCCGCCAGTACCACCGACGCGCCGCCGTGCAGCAGGCCAAACGGCTGCTGCGTCCGGCTGTCGACCGGCATGGTGGCTTCCAGTTCGTTGTCACCGATGCGCGTAAACTGAATATCCAGCAGCCCGACCATATTGCCCTCGCTCATGGCGTTCAGCGTCGGGAGGGTGACCGCGCGTTTCCAGATCATCCGGCTATCTCCAGCAGGGCCTGTAGCGGATGGCGCACGCCGTTGCCCTCAAAGCGTTTCACCTGGCTGCGGCAGGAATAGCCGGTTGCCAGGCAGCGGTTACGCGGCAGACGCTGCATCGCCTGGTGCCAGGAAAGTTCATAGATGCCGAGCGAACTGGCGTGATTTTTCACCTCATGTCCGTAGGTACCCGCCATTCCGCAGCAGCCGACGCTCACGTTCTCAAGCTTCGCCCCGAAGCGGGCGAAGATGGCGGCCCACTGCGCCGGCGCACCGGGTACGGCGGTGACTTCGGTGCAGTGGCCGAAAAGATACCAGGGCTCGCCACTGACCGTTTGCGGCGCAACGTTATCCCCGAGCGCAGCCAGCCACTCCTGAACCAGCAAGACGTGAAAATCACCGCGCTTCTCCCCCAGCGTCTGGCGATACTCATCGCGATAACAAAGCACCAGCGCCGGATCGACGCCGACCATCGGCATCCCCAGCGCCGCTACCCGGTTGAGGAAATCTGCGGTTTTTTGCGCCGTTCTGGCGAAGCGGGTCAGGAAGCCTTTGATATGCTGCGCCTTACCGTTTGGCGAGAAGGGCAGCACCACCGGCTGATAGCCGAGCTTTTCTGCCAGACGGACAAAATCGGCCACCACCTGCGCCTCGTAATAGCTGGTGAACGGGTCCTGTACCACCAGCACGGTTTTTGCTTTCTGCTCGTCGCTCAGCGCCTCAAGCTGCTCCAGCGTCATGTTGGCGCTGGCGTGCCCCACCAGCTGGCGCTGCAGCGAAGGGGTGGAGAGCAGCGGCAGATCCACCATACCGATATGCTTCTCGGAGAGCTTGCGCACCAGCGGCTGGCTGATAAAAAAGTTGAAGGTTTTCGGCGCGCGCGCCATCAGCGGCGCATAGCTCTCCACCGTCGCCACCAGATGATCGCGGACCGGGCGCAGATAGCGAGTGTGGTAAAGCTGTAAAAAGCGTGAGCGGAACTCCGGGACGTCGATCTTAATCGGGCACTGGGTCGAGCAGGCTTTGCAGGCGAGACACCCGGACATCGCCTCTTTTACCTCATGGGAAAAATCATACTCCCCTTTGCGCGCGTGCCAGCTGTTACGGGAGCGCTCGATCAACGTGCGCAGGCTGGCGCGCTTTTCCGGCAGATTTTTTTCGAGAGTCAGGGGATCGACGCCGCGATCGGCCAGCAGCCGCAGCCATTCGCGTACCAGCGTCGCGCGCCCTTTCGGGGAGTGGATACGATTGCTGGTGATTTTCATCGACGGACACATGGGGCTTTTCACATCGAAGTTAAAGCAGAGACCGTTACCGTTGCACTCCATCGCGCCGCGCCAGGCAGTACGCACCGCAATCGGGATCTGCCGATCAAAGGTGCCACGCTTGACGGCGTCGACTTTCATCATCGGCGCGTCAACGCCTGCCGGGGGGCAGATCTTGCCGGGATTAAGCCGGTTTTGCGGATCGAATGCCGCCTTCACCTTACGCAGCTCCCCATACAGCCGCTCGCCGAAAAAGGCCGGGCTGTATTCGGCACGAAAACCTTTACCATGTTCACCCCACAGCAGGCCGCCATATTTCGCGGTCAGCGCCACCACCTCATCGGAGATCTGCTTCATCAGCATCTCCTGGCGGGGATCGCACATATCCAGGGCGGGGCGTACATGCAGCACGCCGGCATCCACATGACCAAACATACCGTAGCTCAGGCCGTGACCGTCAAGCAGCGCCCGGAACTCGGCGATATAGTCGGCCAGATGTTCTGGCGGTACGCAGGTATCTTCGGCAAAAGGAATCGGTTTGGCGGCGCCCTTCGCGTTACCGAGCAGGCCGACCGCTTTTTTACGCATCGCGTAGATCCGCTCGATACCAGCGAGATCGCTGCAGAGCTGCCAGCCAATCACCCCGCCCTCTTCCCGCGCGATCAGTTCATCGAGACGGCGGCAGAGAGCCGCCACCTGGCCGTCAATCAGTTCAGCATCATCGCCGGCAAATTCAACGATATTCAGACCCAGCATCTCTTTATCCGGAACATCGGTGATCAGCTCGCTTACCGAATGCCAGACAATATCCTCCCGCGCCAGGTTTAGCACTTTGGAGTCGACGGTTTCCACTGACAGCGCCCGGGCTTCCACCATAAAGGGGGCGTTACGCAGCGCGGAGTCGAAGGAGCGGTATTTAACGTTAACCAGCCGACGCACTTTCGGCAGGCGGGTAATGTCGAGCCGCGCCTCGGTGACGAAAGCGAGCGTTCCTTCCGAGCCGGTGATAATGCGGGTCAGGTCAAACTGGCTCATCTCGTCGTTAAAGACGTGGCGCAGGTCGTAACCGGTGAGAAAACGGTTAAGTTTCGGAAAGCTCTCGAGGATCAGCTGACGGTTGTCGCGACAACTCTCCAGCACGCTGCGGTAGATGCGGCCCGTAGCCGTATTCTCTTCAGCCAGCGTTTCAGCCAGCGCAACCGGCATCGGCTGCGTATCAAGTATATCGCCCCCCAGCAGGACGGCCCGGATGCCCATCACGTGGTCGGACGTTTTGCCGTAGACCAGCGAGCCCTGGCCCGAAGCGTCCGTATTGATCATCCCGCCCAGCGTGGCGCGGTTGCTGGTGGAGAGCTCAGGTGAGAAGAAGTAGCCGTAGGGCTTCAGAAACTGATTAAGCTGATCTTTAATGACGCCCGCCTCAACGCGCACCCACCCCTCTTCAGCATTCATCTCGATAATGCGGTTCATATAACGCGACATATCGATAATGATGCCCTGGTTAAGGGACTGGCCGTTGGTGCCGGTACCGCCGCCGCGGGGGGTGAAGATTAAAGAAGCGAAACGCTCCTGCGCCGCCAGCCGGGCGATAAGCGCCACATCTGCGGTCGAACGGGGGAAAACCACCGCATCGGGAAGGAGCTGATAGATACTGTTGTCCGTCGCCATAGTAAGCCTGTCGGCATAACTTGTGGCGGTATCACCTGTAAAACCCTGTTGCTCCAGTGCCTGCAAAAAATTGAGCACCAGCTGAACGACGCCCGGTGCCTGAGAAATCTGTGGGATCATTACTGTCGACCCTGATAGTTGTAGATAATCGTTTGCGTTGTCTCGTCATTTTGTATCACATTTTTTTCTTATGCGCCCGGGAGAATTACTGGCATAATCCGCCTGTCAAAAATAGCTGAAATCACTCATCATTTAAGGGATCGGCTAACTATTTACGCCAGCGCAGCTGGTGAATATTAAAGGTAAATTTATGGTCACTCTTCGTCAGCCCAGGGATGTCGCGCAGATTTTGCTGTCGGTACTGTTTTTAGCCGTCATGATTGTGGCATGCCTGTGGATTGTTCAGCCTTTTATTCTGGGATTCGCCTGGGCCGGTACGGTGGTCGTCGCCACCTGGCCGCTTCTGTTGCGTTTACAAAAAATCCTCTTTGGCCGCCGCGCGCTGGCGGTTCTGGTCATGACCCTGCTGCTTTTCCTGCTGTTTATTATTCCCATCGCGCTGCTTGTCAATAGCCTGGTCGACAGCAGCGGGCCTGTTATTCGCTCCATTACCAGCGGGGAGATGACGGTGCCTGATCTGGCCTGGTTGCACAGTATTCCGCTGGTGGGGGAGCGGCTCTACGGTGCCTGGCATAGCCTGCTGGAGATGGGCGGTAGCGCGATTATGGCAAAGGTGCGTCCCTATATTGGCGCCACGACTACCTGGTTTGTCGGCCAGGCGGCGCATATTGGCCGTTTTATGATGCACTGCGCCCTGATGCTGGTCTTTAGCGCCCTGCTCTACTGGCGCGGGGAGCATGTTGCCCTGGGGATACGTCATTTCGCTACCCGCCTTGCCGGAGAACGTGGGGATGCCGCTGTACTGCTGGCGGCGCAGGCGGTTCGCGCCGTGGCGCTGGGCGTGGTCGTCACCGCGCTGGTGCAGGCGATACTGGGCGGCATCGGGCTGGCTATCTCCGGCGTGCCCTATGCAACGATTTTTACCGTGGTGATGGTGCTTACCTGTCTGGTTCAGCTTGGGCCGCTGCTGGTACTCGTTCCCTGCATCATCTGGCTCTACTGGAGCGGGGATACCACCTGGGGAACGGTGCTGCTGGTATGGAGTTGCGTAGTGGGAACCATGGATAACGTCATTCGCCCGGTGCTTATTCGTATGGGTGCCGACCTGCCGCTCATCCTGATCCTTTCAGGCGTTATCGGCGGACTGATCGCCTTTGGCATGATTGGCCTCTTTATCGGCCCGGTACTGCTCGCGGTGACGTGGCGACTCTTTGCGGCCTGGGTTCATGAGATTCCGCCGCCCGCCACTGACCCGGACGTGCTTCTTCACGAACTGGAAGAGCTGGAAGAGAAAAACCAGCAGTAACGCTTGCTCCCGGGCGGCCCTGCGCTGCCCGGTCAACCCTTACCACACTTTAGCCATGCTAATCTTTTTACCTTCCAGACACGGCTTCTCGCCACTCTTTCGTGAGTAATCGCCTCATTTGCCTCGCAAAAACATCACTCTTTTTAAACTATTGAGACGAATCTGATCGACGCAAAAAGCCGACGCACATAGTATTAAGACACGGTTATAAATCAAGGCCTTGATTTATAAACATGGAAATCCCCTGAGTGAAATAACGAATTGCTGTGTGTAGTCTTTGCCCATCTCCCACGATGGGCTTTTTTTTCAGTAACTTACAATGCTCTGTAGGGCTATAGTGTGCAAACTGTGTGAAGTGCAAAAAATGCTGTTCTTTCCCTTCCCTTATAAATCAACCATTTAAACTGTGTGCATATTGTTTCTGTTTGTGTGACAGATACAAGAAAACCGCCCTTTAAGGCGGCTTCTCTCTTACTGGATTGTCCAGTTTAATTGGGTTGAATCATATTCGTTTCCGTGGGTGTCTTTCACCATTCACAGAGTAGTTAACCGTTCCTGCTTTGTTGTAGGACTGACCTGCTCCCCGTTGATTAATACACCGCGATGTTAGTAATGTCTTCATAAGCCACATGAGGACATCCCCATGAAGAAGCGTTTTTCCGACGAACAGATCATCAACATTCTTCGCGAAGCGGAAGCCGGAGTTTCTGCCCGTGAGCTCTGCCGCAAGCACGCCATTTCCGACGCCACCTTTTACTGTAGTGGTCAACTAAAACTGGCCACGGCTTTAGATTTTTTCCAGTATCGGTTTTCCGATTCGTTTGGCGGTAACCCACCGTTATAGTCATGCGGCCTGAGCGAGCTGTAATACCCGACGATATAGTCTGTGATCGCATGAGCAGCTTCGCTAAAGTTTATATAGCCTGTCACTGGCACCCACTCGTTTTTCAGACTTCTGAAGAAGCGTTCCATCGGGCTGTTATCCCAGCAGTTTCCGCGTCGGCTCATACTTTGCCTGATCCGGTAACGCCACAATAACTGCCGGAACTGCCTGCTTGTGTAGTGGCTACCCTGATCACTGTGGAACATCACTCCTGCTGGTTTACCTCGGGTTTCCCACGCCATTTCCAGCGCTTTGATGGTTAGCTTGCTGTCCGGTGAGAATGACATTGCCCAGCCTACCGGTTTCCTGGCGAACAGATCGAGAACAACGGCGAGGTAAGCCCATCGCCTGCCTGTCCAGATATACGTCACATCGCCGCACCACACCTGATTAGGCTCTGTCACTGCGAACTGTCGCTCAAGGCGATTCGGGATAGAGATGTGTTCATGACCACTACGTTTATATCGGTGGGTCGGCTGCTGACAACTCACCAGACCCAGTTCTTTCATGATCCTTCCGGCAAGCCAGCGTCCCATTCTGAAGCCTCTCAGGGTTGCCATAATGGCGATACTTCTCGCGCCAGCAGAGCCATGGCTAATGTTATGCAGCTCCAGAACCTGACTACGTAATACAGCCCGCTTGCCGTCTGGCTTTTCAGGGCTATTTTTCCAGTATTTGTAACTGCTGCGATGAACCCCGAACACGTGGCAAAGTGTGACCACAGGATACTGCGCCCTGAGTTTCTCGATTAACGAGAACTGTTCAGGGAGTCTGACATCAAGAGCGCGGTAGCCTTTTTTAATATTTCATTTTCCATTTCAATACGTTGTAGCTTTTTCTTCAGCTCACGTATTTCAATCTGTTCCGGGGTTATAGGGGAGGCTTTAGGTATTTTACCCTGTCGTTCATCCCGCAACTGCTTTACCCATCGAGTCATGGTAGAAAGACCCACATCCATAGCACTGGCCGCAGCTGTAACGGTGTAGTTCTGATCAAGGACCAGTTGAGCGGATTCGCGTTTAAACTCTGCGCTGAAATTTCTTTTTTTCATTGAGGCACCTGTAATGTTCTGAGATGAGCATATCACCTCTGTTCAGGTGGCCAAATTCAGTAAACCACTACATACACCTGGCGCAAGAAGTTTGGTGGCATGGAAGTTCCTGAGGTGAAGCGGCTTAAATCTCTTGAAGAGGAGAACGCCCGCCTCAAGAAGCTGCTTGCCGAAGCCATGCTGGATAAGGAGGCACTTCAGGTGGCTCTGGGGCGAAAGTACTGACGACAGACCAGAAGCGGGAAGCTGTTGAGTTTATGTGTGATGCGACCGGTCTGTCGCAACGTCGTGCCTGCAGGCTTACAGGTTTGTCTCTGTCGACCTGCCGCTATGAGGCTCAGCGCCCGGCGGCTGATGCGCATTTATCAGGGCGCATCACTGAGCTGGCACTGGAGCGCAGGCGTTTTGGCTACCGTCGCATCTGGCAGTTACTGCGCCGTGAAGGCCTTCATATTAATCACAAGCGCGTGTACCGCCTTTATCATCTGAACGGGCTGAGCGTAAAACGCAGACGACGTCGTAAAGGGCTGGCAACAGAACGTCTGCCGCTGCTCCGCCCGGCGGCGCCCAACCTGACCTGGTCGATGGATTTCGTCATGGACGCGCTGGCCACCGGTCGCAGGATCAAGTGCCTGACCTGTGTGGACGACTTCACGAAGGAGTGTCTGACAATTACCATCGCATTCGGGATTTCAGGCATTCAGGTCACGCGTATTCTGGACAGCATTGCACTGTTTCGGGGCTATCCGGCGACGATAAGAACTGACCAGGGACCGGAGTTCACCTGCCGCGCACTGGATCAATGGGCCTTTGAGCATGGCGTGGAGCTGCGGCTTATCCAGCCCGGCAAGCCGACACAGAACGGATTTATTGAGAGTTTTAACGGACGCTTTCGCGATGAATGTCTGAATGAACACTGGTTCAGCGATATCGTTTACGCCAGGAAAATCATTAATGACTGGCGGCAGGATTATAACGAGTGTCGTCCACATTCAGCACTGAATTATCAGACGCCATCAGAGTTTGCAGCACGGTGGCGAAATGGAGAATGTGAAGGTAAACAAACCGACATTACTAACTGAAGGTTGTATCTAATACTGGGGGCAGGTCAGTATGAGTAAATAAATAAAAAGAGACACTGAAAGAAAATAATAAAATAAAAACAAATAAAAAAAGGCCTATCAAAAGATAGACCTTAAAAGAAACGCTGATAGAAAAGAAAAGATTCTTTACCAAATGCTTTCAATTCAAACATATCAGCACTAGATAGCAAGGTAACAATTTCCGTAACTTGCAATAGCTGGTTTCTGGCATATTCGATAGGCTCTAACACTTCTTTCTTGAATGCTTTCATATCTTCATCTTTAACATATTGCTCAGAGAAGAAAGTTGCATTCATGATATCGTTTTCAGCCTCACGAATAGCAGTGTTAATCATCCTGCTTAAATGCTCTCGGTCTAAACGCATAAAACACCCTCAAAAGAGAAGCCTTAAAAAATGCTGATAGAAAAGAAAGATTAAGGTTTAAAGCTAATATGTATATCCCCTAACTCGTTACCTATTTCTACGCTAGGCGGTGTAGAAAACTTATCAATAACGTAGATAGCCCCCATCACATCATTGCAGAGATTATCATTGCCTGTTAGCTGGTCTACGCCCTTCACTGTTCCATCAGCGGAAAGATGCAAATGGAAGTCACAGGTTTTCCCAGCGTATTTACTTTTATCTACATGGTTCTTAATCTCTGGAGCAACCACAGACAGAATATAAGTAATTAAGCCCCTGTAATCGTTCTGCTCTTGTGCATGAGGTTTAGGCTTAGATGACTTATTAATATCATCCAGCAAATCATCCACATCAGCAGCGGCTGCTTTTGCCGCCTCTGTTCGTTTACGTGCTGCTGCTTTCTCCGCTGCTTTCTCTGCCTTAGCTGCTAGCTCTTGATTTCGCTTGAGTGTAGCCGCCGATGGGTGAGCCATTCTATAGGATTCAGCACTTTGAGCGGTTAAATCACTATCCAGAGAACATTGATAGTGTTCTTCATCAGTGGCGCTCTTAACAGTAACAGCTATATCTGTATCATCCACACCTGCAATCTGAATTGTAGAGGTTTTAGTGTAATCGTATTGACCTTGCTTAAGCCCTTCCAGTGTTTTATAAACAAATAAATCACCCATTCCTAGCTGTATTCCATTTACAGCACCCATATAAATTGCGCCTACTTCATTCTTCTTATCATACCCCTGAACATAATAGAGAACATCAGGAGTGATGAAACCATTAGGCGCTTTCTGTGAACATGAATAATAGGTAAGTGGAAGCTTATTAAGGTATTGAATGGTGCTTATCATTTCCAGACCAGCCGCCATTTGTTGAGGTGTATAAGCAGCTTGAGCACATCCAGCCACTAACAACCCTGCTAACAATAAACGTTTCATTTCGCAGCCTCTTTAGCTGGAATACCTAAAACCCCTTCATCCCATACGCTTTTATAATCCTCCTCTTTAGCGTCTGCCATAGTGTTATGCCAATCTGCTGTTTCATCTTTAATCTTATGGTGCATTGCTGCACGTTCAGAACTATCAGAGAAGTGGTCTTTAATTTCCATTTCATCGAAAATATAACTTGTGAAATGCTCAATATCAGTTAGAGCCATTAAAACATCTTTAAAAGTCTCTCGCTGGAAGTATTTAATGTTTTCACACTCCCCCAATATGTGACCAATCCAGATTAATGACTTAAAGCTAGTGTCGTAAATAGAAGTTAGTTCACGGTCAATATCATCAAAGCGTTTAGGGAAATCAAAATAATCTAAAGAATTTTCCTCCTGAATATTTCTAACTTCATTCTTTAACCCTGAAAGAGCATCAGCAATAGAGCACAGTTCTTTAGAATAGTTAGGAATCTCATTAGCTTTAGCTTGTTTCAGTTCTAAAATCTCTGCATGAAGATTACTAACTGCACCTCTGATAGAAACAGCTAGCAGAAGCACGATAACCAACACCACACAAACACCAATTAACAACCACATTTTTAAACCCTCTTAGCCATGCCCCGTATCGGGGAACTAAATATTAACTCTGCCAATCCTTAATAATTAAGACCTTAACGCATGCTTGCTAAGTGATTAATGAGCGCCTCTCTAAATTTCTCCGTATCTTCAATAGCTTCTATCTGAGTTTTTATTTGCTGCTTAGCAAGCATAAGCTCATGGCTCATATCACAAATAAGTTTTTGATTCCTGAGCAGAATAACTTTGTTATCAGTGATAAGCCCTGCCAATCTTGCGTTAGCTTCCCCTTGTATGTAATGCTCCCAAGAAAGCACTAAGAAGCTAACAATAATCGCCACCAGAATAGCTACTAACATTCTCTCACCCTTTCCAGCCACTTATTAAACTATGTTGAACCATCACACTATGAACAGTGGTTTTAAGCTTTCCCAGCATTGCTGTATAAGTCATACGCTGACCACAGAAATTCTCCACATAGAGCCATCAGGTTCTATCGCTATAAATCCCGCTGATAACGATACTTTTCCGCGCTTTGCTGCGTCTGTTCTGCGTCCAGCGTACATTGCGCTTCGTTTGTCTCTTTTGCCGTTGTTAACTCAATGCCTATCGTATGGGGATCGCGAGTGGCTGAAATGTTCAGCGTCGCTATCTTCCTCGGATCTGAGACACCATCTTTGAGTTCATCTACGGTACGAAAAACAAACACATCGCCAAAATCGAGAATGGCGTTATTAGCTGGCCCCAGAAAGATGGCCTTATAGCCTTTCCCTAAATTGCCCTGAACGTAATATTCATTTTCCCGGTTCTCAAACCCGTTCGGGGAGCGTTCAGTACATTTGTAAAAGGTCATCGCCTGCCGCTGCATTCGCTGAATAATCTGCATCGTTCCCATGCCAGCGATAAACGGATCGGGCGCTTTTGCCTGAACATTGGTAATGCCTGCGCCCGCAAGCGCGGCGAAAAGAACGGCTTGTCTTAACCGTTTTATGTGTAATAACAACATCAGCCTTATGCTTGATGGCGATCGTTTTTCCGGCATTACAGTGAAACCTTACTGCACACACCATCAGCGGTGGTGTTCCGATCGATGTGAAGATCAAAATGCGCCGTCCACTCGTCCCGGGGCTGATTGATGAGCCAGCCCCAGAACTGTTGTAGCGGGCTCCATCGCGTATGCGTCACGGTGATCGAATCTTGCTGCGCGCTATTATCTTTTTGGCTGCGGGTGTAATTTAAATGTTCCCCAACGAGCGAGCGATTTACTGACATATCAAGCCTGAAGGTCTTTCCCGTATCATCCGTGAGCAAGGCACCGTGATGGTGAATGCTGAAGGTGTCTGGATAAAAGGCGCTGAGCGGCGCTTCAGCCCGGGGGGCGCAATAATAGGTTCCGTTAAAATCAGCAATCGGACTGGTATCGTCGCACCCGACTAATGCTGCGGCGCAAAAAAGAGTTATGAACAGACGTTCCATCAGTTTACCTCTTTGCAGGTAAAATCCTTGCCTGCTTTATGCTGGACTTTCATATCCCGCCAGAGAAATGAAAGCGGATGCAGGGTTGATTACATTAACTGGTTAGCGGTTTACTTAATCAGTACGGAAAAATAGTTAAATACTGACTGTTTTACTTTTCGCCGACTGAAAAGATATTTCTAATATTCCTCATACCCCAGCGCGGCGCGAACAAAGATGTAAATAATAAACAGCACCAGATAGAGCACGATCCCGAGGAGTGCACCGAGGCCAATATCATAAGTGCCCGTATCACCGACCAGCAGGCGTAATACCAGGCCAATTAAACCACCGGTGAACGCCCCTGCCCAAATTACCAGCATGAAGTGCCCTATCCATGCGGTAAAATGTGTCGATTTCATGGTGACATGTTGCATGACTTGATATACCTCTTAAATAAAACACAGCGCTTTCAGGGGGGCACGGCCTGATTTTTATTCGCCAGCAGGTTTAGCGTTCATTTATTCTTCACCCGCACGTGACAATGTTCGCTGGCAGACCGGGGCCGCTGCCCGTCCATACGGAAAGCGAACCAAAAACCCGTGCCTCGCACCTGGTCATTTCAGCGTTTTGGCCTTTAGCGACTCCTCGACCTGGGCATGTAAATTCATGCAGCTCAGATAGCCCTCTTTTCGCGCTGTTACCACATCGTTAAGGTGCCTTATCTCCATCGCCAGCATTTTGTCCTCCACCGTAGCCAGCCGATAGAGCAGCCAGCCGATGATGCCAAGCAGTAGTACCAGGATAACTGATAAATCGATAACCACTCGCCCTCCTCAGAACGCATGACGTAATAGCTGTTTATTTGCCTGAAGGATCCGCAGTATGCCTGCCCCTTAGTGGAAATATCTGTTTAACAAATGAGTTTCTGTACGAGAGACAAGTCCATCGTCGCCGTGACGCTCTCACGCACAGCAATATAAGAATTTTCTGAACCAGGCTGCGGAGGGGCAAGATTATTCTGTTGGGCGGGATTTTTTTGAGTTATTCGTGCTAATCAAGCGCTTTTTTTACTTTTATTATCCGGATAATTATGCAGAAGGTAGGATTTAAGCAGGCTCTCTGTGACAGAGAGCCCGGCAGGGTAATGATTATTTATTCAGTTCGGCCAGGCTCAGCCAGGTCTGAACGACCGTATCCGGGTTGAGGGAGAGACTGTCGATACCCTCCTCCATCAGCCAGGCAGCGAAATCTTCGTGATCGGACGGACCCTGACCACAGATCCCCACATACTTGCCCTCTTTTTTCGCGGCGCGGATAGCCATCGACAGCAGAGCTTTGACCGCGTCGTTTCGCTCGTCAAACAGCTCGGAGACCACCCCGGAGTCACGATCCAGCCCCAGCGCAAGCTGCGTCATATCGTTGGAACCAATCGAGAATCCATCGAAATGCTCCAGGAACTGCTCGGCCAGCAGGGCATTAGAGGGGATTTCACACATCATAATCACCTTCAGCCCGTTTTCACCGCGCTTAAGACCCTGACGCGCCAGTTCATCCACCACCGCTTTCGCCTGATCCACAGTACGAACGAACGGGATCATGATCTCCACGTTGGTCAGCCCCATGTCGTTGCGCACCCGTTTTACCGCCTCGCACTCCAGCGCGAAACAGTCGCGGAAGCTTTCAGAGACATAACGCCCCGCCCCGCGGAAGCCGAGCATCGGGTTCTCTTCTTCCGGCTCGTAGCGCTCGCCACCGACCAGGTTGGCATATTCGTTCGATTTGAAATCTGACAGGCGCACAATAACGCGTTTCGGATAGAAGGCCGCGCCGAGCGTGGCGATACCTTCGGTCAGACGGCCAACGTAAAATTCGCGCGGTGAATCATATCCCTTCATCATTTCGCGGATCTGGTTTTGTAGCCCTGCCTCCTGCTGGTCAAACTCCAGCAGCGCGCGCGGGTGGACGCCGATCATGCGGTTAATGATAAATTCCAGACGCGCCAGCCCCACCCCTTCGTTCGGCAGACAGGCAAAATCAAACGCGCGGTCCGGGTTGCCGACGTTCATCATGATCTTCAGCGGCAGATCGGGCATGGTATCGACGCTGGAGCTTTTCACGCTGAAATCGAGAATATCGGCATAGACGTAGCCGGTATCCCCTTCCGCACAGGAAACGGTAACTTTTTCATCATCCTTAATGCGCTCGGTGGCGTCGCCGCAGCCCACCACTGCCGGGATCCCCAGCTCACGGGCGATGATCGCCGCGTGGCAGGTACGTCCGCCGCGGTTGGTCACAATCGCGGAGGCCTTTTTCATGATCGGCTCCCAGTCCGGGTCGGTCATGTCGGTCACCAGCACATCCCCTGGCTGAATGCGGTTCATCTCGCTGATGTCGTGGATCACCTTGACGGTGCCCGCGCCGATACGGTGGCCGATGGCGCGACCTTCCGCGACAATCTGCCCCTGGGAATGCAGCGTGTAGCGCTCCATCACCTGTCCGCGTGAACGCACCGTTTCCGGTCGCGCCTGCACGATGAAAAGCTTGCCGGTATGGCCATCCTTCGCCCACTCGATATCCATCGGGCGGCCATAGTGTTTCTCAATTTGCACCGCCTGCTTCGCCAGCTCCTGGACTTCAGCATCCTCCAGCGAGAAACGGTCGCGCTGCTCCTGCGGCACATCTTCGATTTTGACCTGCTTGCCATGCTCCTGAGTCGGGGCGTAGATCATGCGGATCTTCTTCGACCCCATGGTGCGGCGCACGATAGCCGGGCGCTCCGCCGCCAGGGTCGGCTTGTGGACATAAAACTCGTCCGGGTTGACAGCGCCCTGCACCACCATCTCGCCCAGGCCCCAGGCGGAGGTGATAAAGACCACCTGATCAAAACCCGATTCGGTATCAATGGAGAACATCACGCCGGAGGAGCCGACATCAGAGCGCACCATGCGCTGCACGCCCGCCGAGAGCGCGACGCCGCGATGGTCGTAGCCCTGGTGGACACGATAGGAGATAGCGCGATCGTTAAAGAGCGAGGCGAAAACATGCTTCACCGCCACCAGCACCGCATCATAGCCCTGTACGTTGAGGAAGGTCTCCTGCTGGCCCGCAAAGGAGGCGTCCGGCATATCTTCCGCCGTGGCGGAGGAGCGCACTGCGAAGGAGGCTTCCGCGTCGTCCGCGGAGAGCTGGTTATAGGCGTCATGAATGGCTTTTTCCAGCTCCGGCTGGAAAGGTGTATCGATAATCCACTGGCGGATCTGCGCCCCGGCTTTGGCAAGCTCGGTGACATCGTCAATATCCGTTTTATCCAGCAGGTCGTAAATGCGCTGATTTACGCCGCTTTGGTCGAGAAAAAGGTTAAATGCATCGGCGGTTGTCGCAAATCCGTTCGGTACGGAGACACCCATGCCCGACAGATTTGTAATCATTTCACCCAGGGAGGCATTTTTGCCTCCAACTCTGTCTACATCATTCATGCCGAGTTGGTTATACCAAAGCACCAGCGGTGACGAGCCATTGTTGGACATCGAAACAATCCTTTTGTGATATTTGATCGGAGTAAGTAACACCTGACTACCGGTTTATAGTGGCATATTTATTGCGGGCAAAAAAACGGTGAATCGTGTAAGCAACTTATTTTTTGTTGTTTTAAGATTGATCCGCCTCACGATGTAACCTCATGATTCTGTTAAATTCCCCTAAAAACCATCGGTCTATCCTCTGCTTTGAAAAAATGAACGCCGTTTTTCATTAATTATAAAAACTGCGTTTCATTTCTATTCCAGGAATCTTCTTTACTGTTGTACTTTGCTTTTTTAATTTATGCTTTCAGTCTATTAGCGACATAATTCTGGACGGATATAATGGATAACGCTGTCGATCGTCATGTTTTTTATATTTCCGATGGTACGGCGATCACCGCCGAGGTACTGGGCCACGCGGTGATGTCGCAATTCCCGGTGGCGATCAACAGCATCACGCTGCCCTTTGTGGAGAACGAGAGCCGCGCCAGGGCGGTAAAAGATCAGATCGACGCCATCTACCAGCAGACCGGCATCAGGCCGCTGGTCTTTTACTCCATCGTACTTCCCGAAATTCGTCGCATCATCATGCAAAGCGAGGGATTTTGTCAGGATATCGTCCAGGCGCTGGTCGCCCCGCTTCAGGAGGAGCTGAAGCTGGATCCGACCCCTGTCGCCCACCGTACCCACGGCCTGACTCCGGGTAACCTCACCAAATACGATGCGCGTATTGCCGCCATCGATTACACCCTTGCCCATGATGACGGCATCTCGTTGCGCAATCTGGATCAGGCGCAGGTGATCCTGCTGGGCGTCTCCCGCTGCGGCAAAACCCCCACCAGCCTCTATCTGGCGATGCAGTTCGGCATCCGCGCGGCCAACTACCCGTTTATCGCCGACGATATGGATAATCTGGTGCTGCCCGCCGCGCTCAAGCCGCTCCAACATAAGCTGTTCGGACTGACGATCAATCCGGAGCGGCTGGCCGCTATCCGCGAGGAGCGCAGGGAAAACAGCCGCTACGCCTCTATGCGCCAGTGCCGGATGGAGGTGGCGGAAGTGGAAGCGTTATACCGCAAGAACCAGATCCCCTGCCTGAACAGTACCAACTACTCCGTAGAAGAGATCGCCACCAAAATCCTCGACATTATGGGTCTTAGCCGCCGCATGTACTAATAAGCTAGTACAATGGTTTATTTTACGTTATGATAGCGCCATTCGCGGAGCGCCGCTCCGCAAACTTGAAATCAGCAGGGATTGGTTTAAGGTGATGCGCATCACTTCCCGGTAGTCTGCCGATGAAGCACAAATTTCTGAGATAAGCCATGAACAAAACCGACGAACTGCGCACGGCGCGCATTGAAAGTCTGGTGACGCCCGCAGAACTGGCGCAGCGCCATCCCGTCTCCACCGCGGTAGCGGAACATGTCACTGCGTCACGCCGACGCATAGAAAAAATCCTTAACGGCGAAGATCGCCGTCTGCTGGTCATTATCGGCCCCTGCTCCATTCACGATCTGGACGCGGCGATGGAGTACGCCAGCCGTCTGAAGGATCAACGCGACAAATATCAGGATCGCCTCGAGATAGTGATGCGAACCTACTTCGAAAAGCCGCGCACCGTGGTGGGGTGGAAAGGGTTAATTTCCGATCCCGATCTTAATGGCAGCTACCGCGTTAATCACGGTATTGAGCTGGCGCGTAAGCTGCTGCTGGCGGTGAACGAACTGGGGGTGCCGACGGCAACCGAGTTTCTGGATATGGTGACCGGGCAATTTATTGCCGACCTGATCAGCTGGGGCGCCATTGGCGCACGTACCACGGAAAGCCAGATCCACCGGGAGATGGCCTCCGCCCTCTCCTGCCCGGTGGGCTTTAAAAATGGTACCGACGGCAATACGCGCATCGCGGTGGATGCTATCCGCGCCGCCCGCGCCAGCCATATGTTCCTCTCGCCCGATAAAAACGGGCAGATGACCATTTACCAGACCAGCGGCAACCCTTACGGCCATATCATTATGCGCGGCGGTAAGAAGCCGAACTATCACGCCGAGGATATCGCTGCTGCCTGCGAAACGCTGAGCGAATTTGATCTGCCGGAGCAGCTGGTCATCGACTTCAGCCACGGCAACTGCCAGAAGCAGCACCGTCGCCAGCTCGACGTGTGCGATGAGGTCTGCCAGCAGATCCGCAGCGGCTCGTCTGCCGTCGCGGGGATCATGGCGGAAAGCTTCCTGAAAGAGGGAACGCAGAAGGTGGTGGCCGGGCAGTCAATGGTCTATGGACAATCGATCACCGACCCTTGCCTGAGCTGGGAAGACAGCGAACTGCTGCTGGAGAAATTGGCTGCGGCTGCTGATACGCGCTTTTAAAATCCTGCCGGGTAGCGCTTCGCTTACCCGGCCTGCGTTTTGTATTGCCCCCGAACTTTTACAGCTTGTACACTGCCCCCAAACTTAATCCCGTCAAAGTTTTTCACAAAACGCTTGCTGTGAATTTTTAATTTATTGATAATGATAATCATTGTTACATTGATTGCTGTTTTGAACATCATGTCACGTATGGATAACACTGCGACAACGCCTGCAAAAAAACACACAGCCCCTTCCCGTCTCCCCGGCGATCGCCGAATCGACAGCAAAAGCCTGCTGGGTGAGGAAGGGAGAGTGATCATCGAGCATGACGGGCAGCACTACCTGCTGCGTCAGACCCAAGCCGGGAAATTGATCCTCACAAAATAAGCTTACAGCCAGCCACCCAGATTGTCCTCGGGCAGCCAGCGCTTTCGATTGTTTATGGAAAGTTGGTATGCCATACCGCCCTTCCGCGTCTTTTCGTCCGTCACTTATGACGCTGACGCAGCTCTGACGTGACGGCGCACCGCAGATCTTTCCCGCTCCTTAGCTGGAGCAGCTCACCTCCAGCCGCTTGCCCCAGTCCGGCGGGCGGCTGACGTAGTCATCCTCCCGATCGGTAAAGGGCGTGCGAAGCGCCTGATGAAGCCTGTGCAGCTCCCCGTAATCGCCCTGCTCCGCCTGGGTAATCGCGCGCTGGGCAAGCCAGTTACGCAATATCATCGCCGGGTTGGTCGCATCCATCTGCGCGCGTCGGGCGGCATCATCAACCCCCTCACGCTGCAGACGCTCCCGATAGCGGGCAAACCAGTCGTCGAAGGCCTGCCGGTCGATAAACTCATCGCGCAGCGGCGACGCACCGCTCTCCTGCTCCGTCTGGTTCAGCATGCGGAAGGTGCGGGTATAGTCACTCCCTTCTCGCGCCATCAGCGCCAGTAATTCCTGGAGGATCGCATTATCGCCCTGCTCCTGCGTCGTGAACCCCAGCTTATGGCGCATCGCTCTGCCATAGGCGCGCAGCAGCACCTCCTGATAGCTATCCAGGGCGTGGTTAAGCGCTTCCGGCGTGATAAAGGGCGACAGAGATTGCGCCAGCCGCTGGAGGTTCCAGAGCCCGACGGCGGGTTGGTTGTCGAAGCTATAGCGCCCCTGATAATCGGAGTGGTTGCAGATAAAGCCCGGCTGGTAGTCATCCAGAAAACCATACGGACCGTAATCCAGCGTCAGGCCGAGGATCGACATGTTGTCGGTATTCATGACGCCATGCGCAAAGCCTGTGCACTGCCAGCTGGCTATCAGCGTCGCCGTGCGGGCCACCACGTCCTGAAACCAGAGCAGATATTTGTCGGCCTCGTCGCGCCACTGCGGCCAGTGCTGATGAATGACAAAATCCGCCAGCTGGCGCACTTTTTCCGGCTCGCGGCGATAGTAGAAGTGTTCGAAATGGCCGAAACGGACGTGGCTTTCCGCAATACGCATCAGCATTGCCCCCGTTTCCATGGTTTCACGCGCTACCGGCGTATCGCTGGTGACAATCGCCAGCGACCGGGTAGTGGGAATACCCAGCGCGTGCATCGCTTCGCCGGCAAGACTTTCACGAAGCGTAGAGCGCAGCACCGCGCGGCCATCGCCCATCCGCGAATAGGGCGTCATCCCCGCCCCTTTCAGATGCCAGTCTACGGTTTTCCCCCCGGCAAGCTGCTGTTCCCCCAGCAGGATCCCGCGCCCGTCGCCAAGCTGACCGGCCCAGACGCCAAACTGGTGGCCACTGTAGACCTGAGCGAGCGGTTTCATGCCGGGCAGCAGCGTCTCTCCACCCCAGACGCCCGGCCCCTGCTCGGGCTGAAACAGCGACGGGGGGACGCCTAACGTCTGCGCCAGATCATCGTTTTGCCAGATCAGCCGCGCATTCTGCAGCGGCGTCGGCTTCAGTTCGGTGTAAAAACCGGGAAGTTCATCATGCCAGTTGGCAGTAAAAGACAGGGTCATAGCGCCTCCTGCCTTTAGTGTAGAAGGTTTACCCGGCGTTAAACACGGGCGAAGAGCAGGGTTACTGTACCAGCGAGGTGACCTGGCTTTCGCTGACGGCAGGCCACAGGTTGCCCTGCATGGCGCTAAAGCCGAACGGCAGTACGCGCTGCAGGGCGTTCTGATCGTCAATACCGGCCACCATTACCGACTGGCAGTAAGGGGTAATCTGGGAAAGTATGGCGCGCATAAAGGGCTCGAAAGAGAGGCTGGTCATCGTTTGCTGGATAAAACCTTTGTCCAGCACTATCCGCCTGAAGAGCCCGTCAAAGATGGCACGGGTAGAGGCGGCCCCCGCCCCGAAATCCGCGAGCACGAGCGGAAAGTGGATCGCCATCCGCGCCAGCTGCGGATCGTCCTTACCGTTATTTATGCCGGGATAATTCTCATTAATGGTCAGTTCGAGAAAAGGAAAACGACTGAGAATCCAGGCCGCATGGCCGTCGCTTAAAAGGTAGCTGACAATATTGGGGGTAATATTTATCCAGGCAAGCAGATGGTGCTGGATAAAGAAAAGCTTACAGGTCTCCAGCAATGCCAGTTTTTCATGGAACAGCGCGAGCTCCTCTCCGGCGCTCAGGCGGGGAATAACCAGCCCGGTCGGTATACGGACATCGGAATCCACCTCAATAAAGTTAGCCAGAATCTCTAAGCCCTGTAACTGACCTTCACTATTGCGTGCAGGAAGGAATAACAGCTCTGACTGAAAAGGCGTATTCAGGGTGACAATCATTGCGTCCGCCCCGCTCTGTATTTTTGTAATGGCATTCCGCTATAAATACCAAGAAATTTTCGCTTAGTTAATTCTACTAAAAATAATTTCATTCGTTCCTTTTAATTAAGGCATTCCCTGATTAAAAATAAGTTTATCCTGGATATCAGAGGATAGCCAGTCTCTGAAAAAGGCGCCCCCGGGTGAAAACCGGGGATAAATCAAGGGGATGAATGATGATGATTATTAGAATCGAAGGCGAGACTATTCACCCCGCCTGCAAAGAGGGTGCGCCAGATTAAATGCGGCGCGCCTGCCAGAATTTTTTACGCCAGTAGACGTTATCGAGGGAAGAGCGCATCACGCCGCGACTGGTGGAGGCGTGGATAAACTGGTTATCCGTGTCGTAGATCCCCACGTGCAGCCCGCTCTCGCCTGAGCCGGTTTTAAAAAAGACCAGATCGCCCGGCAGCAACTCGTCTTTGTCGATCTCCGTACCGATCTCCGCCTGCTCGCGCGTTTCGCGCGGAAGCTGTAGTTTGAACCGGTCACGAAAGGTCATCAGCACAAACCCGGAGCAATCCACGCCGCCACGGCTCATGCCGCCGTAACGGTAAGGCGTGCCGCGCCAGTGCGCCAGTTGATCGTTAAGGCTGGCGATAACAGTGATGGAGTCGGAGAGCCGCGGATTAGGCGGCGGCGCACGATGGCTGCTGCATCCGGCAAGAACAAGTACGCCTACAAGAAGGATCCAGAAACGCATTTTCAGAGCAATCCTCTGCTTTTTGTATTCTTTCCGTAATTTAGCGTGTCTGCCGACGCGGTTGCAAGAAGCGCTTACTGCGGAGCGGCAGAAATCAGCATTCTGTGCCCCTCGAGCTCCAGCCGGTGAAAATGGATGCCGTAGGCGCGATCGAGATGGTGCGGCGTAAGTACGCTGTCTCGCGAACCGCTCGCCAGAAGCTCCCCCTTCGCCAGCAGCCATACCCGGTGGGCGTGGCGAAGCGTATGGTTAAGATCGTGGCTGCTCATCACTACCGCGATCCCCTGGCGGGCAAGCTGGCTGAGCAGGCGATCCAGCGCCGCCTGCTGGGCGACGTCGAGACCGCTCATCGGCTCATCCAGCAGCAGCAAGCACCCTTCCGGCGCGGCAGCCGGATGGATCTGCAGGATGGCCGCCGCAAGCCGCACCCGCTGCCATTCTCCGCCCGAAAGCGCCCGGGCGCTGCGGGTCAGCTTATCCCCGATACCCAGCGCATCCGCCACCGCTTCCAGCAGCGAAGCGCAGGCGCCTTTCGGCTGATGCAGCTGCAGATAGTGCCAGACCGGCATGGCGAAAGGGGGCATCTGCTGCTGGACCAGATAGCTGCGCCGGTGCGCCAGTTCCCCCGGCGACCACTCCCGCAGTGAACGCGCTTGCAGCCGGATCTCGCCTGCACCAAAGGTCATTCCCGCCATTCTACCCAGCAGCGTGCTTTTGCCCGCCCCGTTGGGGCCGACCAGGTGGATGATTTCGCCGCTGTTTATCTCGCCGGACAACGGCTTTAGCCGCTCCCCCTGCGCCACCTCCACAAGCTGCATAACCTGCATTATTTCGCCAGCGCCAGCTTAATTGCTTCCATCACAATCGGATCTTCCGGCGTCATATCAGGAGAGAAGCGCTGAACAACCTCTCCGTCACGGCCGATAAGGAATTTTTCGAAGTTCCACAGAATATCGTCAGGATAGAGCGGCGCGCGGCCTTTGCTGGCCATACGCTCGTAGAAGCCGCTCTGCTCCGGGGCTACGGCGGTGGGTGCGGCGGCGATCAGCTTCTCATAGAGCGGATGGCGCTGTTCGCCATTCACGTCGATCTTGCTGAACATCGGGAAAGTCACCCCGTAAGTGGTGCTGCAGAAGGTTTTGATCTCCTCTTCGCTGCCCGGCTCCTGTCCAAGGAACTGATTGCACGGGAAGCCCAGCACGCAAAAGCCATCCTTCTCCCACGCCTTATGAATATTCTCCAGCTGTTCGTACTGCGGCGTCAGCCCGCATTTCGAGGCGACGTTAACGATGAGCAGCACCTTGCCACGATAGCTCTCCAGCGTCGTTTTTTCGCCATCGATGGTCGTCACTTCAGTATTCAGAATATCGTTCAGCATAGCTTCCCCTTAGTTGGTCTTACGGTTTAGCGGATCTTCATGTCCGACTTTTAATAGTAGCCAGACCGCGCGGCAAATGGCTAAATCTTTTGTACCGCCATACTTTACCAGCAGATCGGTCGGGGAGCGGCATCATTTACCTCCAGACCGGCGCCCCTTATCACCTGCCCTGGCGGGATGTACGCGCGGTCAGAGCGGCTGCGCCGAGCAACATCAGGGCGCTCAGGCCAAACGCGCTTTGCCATCCCAGATGGTCAAACACCAGACCTCCCAGCGTTGAACCCAGCGCAATCGAGAACTGGATAACGGCAACCATAAGCCCGCCGCCCGCCTCCGCATCCTCCGGCAGCGTGCGCGCAATCCAGGTCCACCAGCCCACCGGCGCCGCGGTCGCCAGCATTCCCCACAGGCCTAACAGCACGCCAACGGCCCAGACGTGCTCTCCGGTCAGCAGTAACGCGCCGGCAATGACTGCCATCAGCAGCGGGATGGTCATTAAGGTGAGATAAAATCGGGCGTTGAGGAGTGGCGAAACCATCAGCGTACCGACAAGACCGGCGCCGCCGGTGGCGAGCAGAATCAACGAAAGGCCAGTGGCGTTAACGCGCGTCACCGTCTCCAGAAAAGGCCGCACATAGGTAAAGAGGGCAAACTGCCCCATAAAGAATAATCCGCAGGCCAGCAGACCGGCGGCGACAGCAGGACGCCGGAACAGGCGGAACACGGAGCCACGCGGCGGCGGCTGTTTTTTGCTTTCCATGGACGGCAGGCTGAGGTACTGCCAGATAAAGGCGGCTATCGCCAGCGGCACCAGAGATAAAAAGGCGCCACGCCAGCCGACCGTTGCGCCCAGATAGCTGCCGAGCGGGGCCGCCACCACGGTCGCCAGCGCGTTTCCGCCGTTAAAAATGGCCAGCGCCCGGGGAACCCGATGTGCTGGCACCAGGCGGATAGCGGTGGCTGCCGACATTGACCAGAATCCACCGATGGTGATACCGATCAGCGCCCGCCCGGTCAGGTAAATCAGATACCCTGACGCCAGGCCAACCATCGCCCCGGAGAGGGCCATCAGCAGGGTCAGGCCGAGCAGAAGCGTTTTGCGATTAACTCCTCCGGCAAGGCTGGAGAGGATCAGGCTGGTCAGCACCGCCAGCGCGCCGGATATGGCTATTCCCTGCCCGGCCATCCCCTCTGTGACGCGTAAATCTGCGGCAATGGGGGTCAGCAGGCTGACCGGCATAAATTCCGATGCGATCAGGACAAATACGCAGAGCGTCATGGCAAACACGCCGCTCCAGTGCGCGTCGGATTTATTTTGTAAGGTGTTGGTACTTAATGTGGTCATAGTTGCTTCTCTGAATAGCGTCCCGGCGACGCTGTTCATGGAATAAGGGTAAAACGGGGCGAGCGCGAAAAGTGATGTGACGCGGTGCGCGTCACATCAGAAGCAGGCAGTTACCTTAAGTGGGTTTTGAAGAACTGCTCAAATTTCGCGAAAGGGATCTTACCTGCGGCATTGTCATATAAATCCACATGGTTTGCCCCCGGGACGATCACCAGCTCTTTCTCTTTACTCCCGACCGCCTTATAGGCGTCTTCAGCAAAGTAACGCGAGTGTGCTTTTTCACCGGTAACAATCAGCGTCGGGATGGTTATCTCACTGGCGTAGCTCAGCAGCGGCGTGTTCATAAAGGACAATGGCATGGTCGCATTCCATGCGCCGGTAGAGTTTACGGAGCGGGCATGGTAGCCGCGCGGCATCCGGTAATAGTCAAAGAACTCTTTCAGAACCGGGTCAGGGTTCGCGGGTAAGGTTTCTGGCAGAACACGCTCAGAAGCGGTGACATTGCCCTTCTCGTCCACATAGATATCATGACCGCCAGGGGCATAGCGCCCGTTTTCCGCATCTTTCCAGCGCTGTTCGTTCAGGTACTGCAATACGGCGCGGCGATCCGCCGTGGTATAGCGATCTTTGCCATTGCCCACGCCGTGGCCCATCGCGCGGCTCATGTCATACATCACGCTGGTGGCGACCGCTTTCACGCGGGTATCCATGGCGGCGTCATTCAAGGCCATACCGCCCCAGCCGCAGATGCCGAGTATGCCTATACGGTTGCGATCGACCTCTTTCTGTAAGCCGAGAAAATCTACCGCCGCGCTGAAATCCTCGGTATTGATATCCGGGGAGGCGACGTTACGCGGATAACCGCCGCTTTCGCCGGTGTAAGAGGGATCGAAGGCCAGCGTCACGAAGCCCTGCTCCGCCAGCGTCTGGGCATAAAGACCGCTGGACTGCTCTTTTACCGCGCCGAAGGGTCCGCTGACAGCGATGGCTGCCAGCTTACGGTCGCCCCGATCTACAGGAAGATAGAGATCGCCCACCAGCGTAATGCCGTAGCGGTTGTGGAATGAAACCTTACGGTGTTCGACCTTATCGCTTCTGGGGAACGTTTTATCCCACTCTTTAACCATCGATACCGGGTCATTCGGATTCGTCGTCTCTGCATAACTCATTGTCGGCACTCCACTTAGCGATGCGCACAGTAGAAGGGAAGGTATGGCGGCTGTTAGTTTTCGGGTAAATCCATTCATAAAACCCCCTTAAAACAGGTAATTAACGCAGGTTTCATACGGAAAACGCTGCAGTATCTGTTGTAACGGGCTCATTATAGTTAGCAGTAATAGTTCTGATTAGAGGGGTAAAATTGCTAAGATTAATATCAATTTGTGATAAATAATCTGAAGGTGAACGGATGGCGAAGCGGGAAAACTACAACGATCTCTATCTTTTCATGCTGGTGGTGCGGGAAGGCAGCTTTACCGCCGCCGCACACCGGCTTGGGCTGGCGCAATCCGGCATTAGCCGTGCCGTTCGCGAACTGGAAGAGCGGCTGGGGGTCCAGCTTCTGGTGCGCACCACCCGTAAATTATCGCTTACGCAGGCGGGCGAGCAGCTCTATCAGACGCTGGTGTCGGGGTTCGATGCGTTAGACACGGGGCTGGCGACCCTTGCCTATTACCGGAATACCCCTTCCGGCACGGTACGTATCAATGCCAGCCAGCACGCCATTGATAAAGTGCTGCTGCCGAAGCTGGCGGTCTTTAAACAACGCTACCCCGATATCAGGCTGGAACTCATCAGCGAAAGCCGGTTTGTCGATATTATCACCGAGCGATTTGATGCGGGGGTACGCCTGGGCCCGGAAGTGGGCAGCGGTATGGTGGCAGTACGCATTTCCCCTGATATGGAGATGGCGGTGGTCGGCACGCCCGATCATTTTCGCCGCTACGGTTTTCCGCACACCCCTGCCGATCTGGTGGCGCACCCCTGCATCGCCTACCAGTTTGGTGACGGCAGCCTCTATGCCTGGGAACTGAATCAGGACGGGCAGAACATTACCCACCGGCCGCAGGGCCAGTGGGTATTTGCGGATAGCTATATGGAGGCCAAAGCCGCCAGGCTCGGCCTGGGGCTGGCGTATGTTCCGCAGGAGCTGATCGCGGATGACCTTGCGCAAGGCACCCTGATCCGGGTCCTGCAACGCTACAGCCTGCGTCTTGAGGGCTCGTTTCTCTACTATCCACACCGTAAAGTCTCCCCCGCGCTGCGGGCGGTGATCGATACGCTGAAGATGTAAGAGCGCGCTCAGCGGCTGGCTTTCAACAGCAGCCAGATAAAGACCGGCGCCCCCAGGGTGGCGGTGACCACGCCAATAGGCAGTTCGGCGGCGTTAAGCGCCAGCCGCGCGATAATATCCGCCATCAACAGCGTGGCGGCGCCAGCCAGCGCCGCGGCGGGCAGCAGCCGACGGTGATCGGTGATCCCGCACAGGCGCAGCATATGGGGGATCACCAGGCCGATAAAACCGATCGCCCCGGCCAGCGCCACGCTGGTGCCCACCATCCAGCCCACGGCGATGACCAGCACGTTACGCCAGACGCCGATCGCTAAGCCAAGCTGCCGGGCGGAGGTCTCCCCCAGCGCCAGCATATTGAGTGGAGCGGACTGGAAAACTGCCCACACTACCGCCGGTAACAGCAGCGCCATCAGCCAGCCCTGGTGCCAGTCGACGCCGCCGAAGCCCCCCATCATCCAGTACATCAGCTGGCGCAGGTCGAAAGAGGTGGAGAAATAGACGGCCCAGGTCATCAGCGCGCTACAGATAATCCCCAGTGCTACCCCTGCCAGCAGCAGACGGCTGGTGGAGAGGTGGTGGCGGGCAAAACGCAGCAGGATAACCGTGATCGCCAGCGCGCCGACTATCGCGCTGGCGCTGATGGCGGGAGAAGAGAGCGTCCCGCCGCTCAGCATCACCGCCGCGACAAGCCCCACGCCGGCACCATTCGATACCCCCAGCAGCCCAGGCTCCGCCAGCGGATTTTCAAACAGCGCCTGCATAATGGTGCCGCACAGGGCGAGCGCCGCCCCCACCAGCACCACCGCCAGCGTGCGCGGCAGGCGGATCTGCCAGACAAAGAGCTTCCCTTCGGCGCTGAGCCAGCGTTCCGGCCCAATCCACTGCTCCCCGACGCAGAGACTAACTATCAGGGTCAGGGCAAGCATCAGCAGCAGCAGAAGGAGCCAGCGCAGGTCATAGCGGTATTGTTGACGGGCGAAATCGGGCATGAGCGTTGTGGTCGTATGGGCGATGGGATTGATTTTACGGCGGTTAACCGGGCACGCAAAGAAAAAAGGCCGCGACTGCGGCCTTTTTGGTTAGTTCATCTTACTCAGTTTTAGGCGTTGCGTTCTCGACGCGGCTTTTTAACTTCTGGCCGGGTCTGAAGGTCACCACGCGGCGAGCTGTAATGGGAATATCTTCCCCCGTCTTAGGGTTACGGCCCGGACGTTGGTTTTTGTCTCGCAAATCAAAATTGCCAAAGCCGGAGAGTTTGACCTGCTCACCGTTTTCCAGAGCACGACGGATCTCTTCGAAAAACAGCTCTACCAGCTCTTTAGCATCCCGTTTGCTAAGCCCAAGCTTATCAAACAGATATTCTGACATTTCAGCTTTTGTAAGCGCCATAGGTTCAATCCCTCAATGATGCCTGGAATCGCTCTTTTAATGCCTCTACACATCTGGCAACGGTAGCGGCAATCTCCTCTTCTTCGAGTGTACGACCGGTATCCTGAAGGATCAGGCTGATAGCGAGGCTCTTAAAACCTTCGGCTACGCCCTTACCGCGGTACACGTCAAATAAGTTTACGCCAACTACCTGATTTGCGCCAACTTTCTTACATTCGGCCAAAATATCTGCTGCGGGCACATTTTCAGCCACGACAACGGCGATATCACGACGGTTCGCTGGGAAGCGGGAAATCTCCTGCGCCTGAGGCACCACGCGGTCTGCGACCTTGTTCCACTCCAGTTCAAACACCATGGTGCGGCCGTTCAGATCGAGCTTACGCTCCAGCTCAGGATGAACAACCCCAACGAAACCAATACGTTCGCCTTTCAGATAAATCCCGGCGCTTTGCCCCGGATGGAGGGCCGGAATCGCTTCGGCGCGAAACTCAATTTCGGACAATTTACCGGTCAGATCGAGTACTGATTCCAGGTCGCCCTTCACATCGTAGAAATCGACGCTGTTTTTCGCCAGATCCCAGTGCTCTTCATAACGGTTACCGCAGATGGCGCCCGCCAGCATGAGATCCTGACGAATACCCAGGTTTGCCTGCGTATCAGGGACAAAGCGCAGACCCGTTTCGAAGATGCGCGCCCGGTTCTGCTGACGGTTCTGGTTATAAACGATCGTACCCAGCAGCCCGGTCCACAGGGAGAGGCGCATGGCAGACATTTCGCTGGAGATCGGGCTTGGCAGAATCAGCGCTTCCTGGCCCGGATGAATCAGCTGCTGCAGCTTCGGATCGACAAAGCTGTAGGTGATCACTTCCTGATAGCCCTTGTCGTTAAGCAGGGTTTTCACACGCTTAAGGGAGAGATCCGCCTCACGGTGGGTGCCCATCACCAGACCGGCCTGAATCGGCTCGTCCGGAATGTTGTTGTAGCCGTAAACGCGGGCCACCTCTTCCACCAGATCTTCTTCGATCTCCATATCGAAACGCCAGCTCGGCGCTACCGCCTGCCACTCATCCTGGCCTTCGGTCACTTCGCAGCCCAGGCGACGCAGAATATCGCTCACCTGCGCATCCGCAATGTGATGACCAATCAGGCGATCCAGCTTGCTGCGACGCAGGGTGATAGTTGCACGCTTCGGCAGCGTCGCTTCATTGGTCACATCGATAACCGGACCGGCTTCGCCGCCGCAGATGTCGATCAGCAGGCGAGTCGCGCGCTCCATCGCTTTATACTGCAGCGCCGGGTCAACGCCGCGCTCATAGCGGTGAGAAGCGTCAGTGTGCAGGCCGTGACGGCGCGCGCGGCCGGTGATGGAAAGCGGGCTGAAGAATGCGCATTCCAGCAGGACGTTCTGCGTCTCGTCGTTAACGCCGGAGTGTTCGCCGCCAAAGATACCGCCCATCGCCAGCGCTTTGTTGTGGTCAGCAATCACCAGCGTGTCGGTGCTCAGTTTCGCTTCGCTGCCGTCCAGCAGCACCAGGGTTTCCCCCTCTTTCGCCATGCGCACGATAATGCCGCCTTCGATACGATCTTTATCGAACGCATGCATCGGCTGGCCCAGCTCCAGCAGAACATAGTTAGTCACGTCAACCACGGCGTCGATGGAACGAATGCCGCAGCGACGCAGCTTCTCTTTCATCCACAGCGGAGTTGGCGCTTTCACGTTGATGCCTTTCACCACGCGGCCCAGATAGCGCGGGCAGGCGTCAGCGGCTTCCACCTGAATCGGCAGCGTGTCGCTGATGGTCGCGTCTACCGGGGTGATTTCCGGCATATTCAGATCGGCCTGGTTCAGTACCGCCACGTCGCGGGCGACACCGATAATGCCTAAACAGTCAGCGCGGTTTGGCGTGACGCTGATTTCAATGGTGTTGTCATCGAGCTTCAGATATTCGCGAATATCGGTGCCGAGAGGGGCATCCGCGGGCAGTTCAATAATGCCGCTGTGATCGTCAGAAATCCCCAGCTCGGAGAAGGAGCAGAGCATGCCTTCAGACGGCTCGCCGCGCAGCTTCGCCGCTTTGATTTTAAAATCGCCCGGCAGAACGGCGCCGATGGTCGCCACCGCCACCTTCAGCCCCTGGCGGCAGTTCGGCGCGCCGCAGACGATATCCAGCAGGCGTTCGCCGCCGACGTTAACTTTTGTCACGCGCAGCTTGTCGGCGTTCGGGTGCTGACCGCACTCTACCACCTCACCCACGACCACGCCGTGAAACGCGCCGGCGACCGGCTCAACGCCGTCCACTTCCAGGCCCGCCATGGTGATCTGGTTAGAGAGCGCCTCGCTGTCCAGCGCGGTCTCGACCCATTCGCGTAACCACAGTTCACTAAATTTCATTGTTCTGTCCTGCCCTTATTTAAACTGTTTGAGGAAACGCAGATCGTTTTCGAAGAACGCGCGTAAATCGGTCACGCCGTAGCGCAGCATGGTCAGACGCTCCATACCCATACCGAACGCAAAACCGGAATAGATTTCCGGATCGATGCCGACGTTACGCAGCACGTTCGGGTGCACCATGCCGCAGCCCAGCACTTCCAGCCATTTGCCGTTCTTACCCATCACGTCCACTTCCGCAGAGGGTTCGGTGAACGGGAAATAGGAAGGACGGAAGCGGATCTGCAGATCTTCCTCAAAGAAGTTGCGCAGAAAATCGTGCAGCGTCCCTTTCAGGTTGGTAAAGCTGATGTTTTTGTCGACGATCAGCCCTTCCATCTGATGGAACATCGGCGTATGGGTCTGGTCGTAGTCGTTACGATAGACGCGGCCCGGCGCGATAATACGGATCGGCGGCTCCTGCTCCTTCATGGTACGGATCTGCACCCCGGAGGTCTGCGTGCGCAGCAGACGGGTGGCGTCAAACCAGAAAGTGTCGTGGTCAGCACGCGCCGGGTGATGGCCCGGAATGTTCAGGGCGTCGAAGTTATGGTAATCGTCCTCGATTTCCGGGCCGGTCGCCACGGTAAAGCCGAGCTCACCGAAGAAACTTTCAATACGGTCAATGGTACGGGTCACCGGGTGCAGACCGCCATTTTCAATACGGCGGCCCGGCAGGGAGACGTCGATCGTTTCCGCCGCCAGACGCGCATTCAGCGCAGCGCTCTCCAGCTCCGCTTTACGGGCGTTTAATGCCTGCTGCACCTGCTCTTTCGCTTCGTTAATAACCGCGCCCGCCGCCGGACGCTCTTCCGGCGGCAGGTCACGCAGGGTGGTCATTTGCAGGGTCAGGTGCCCTTTTTTGCCCAGATATTCGACGCGGACATTATCTAACGCGGCTACATCTGACGCCTGGTTTATGGCAGCCGTTGCGCTGGCAACCAATTCTGCGAGATGTGACATGGTTTTCCTCATTATGTGGCGATTTTGGCAAACACCGGATACAAAAAAAGCCTCCTGATGGAGGCTTTATGGCGCTGTTTTCCGTTTCGTCTTTCACGCGCTAGCCTCCTGATGTCAGGTGCTAAAGTAAAAGAAGAAGCGGAAAATAGCAGCATTCATGCTTGCGTTACCTTGTGGACAGGAGCCGTAAACACCTTATTGAAAAGGGTTATCGAAAAAAAGTCAATGTTCTGATGACGTTAATACGAAAAGAGGGAGCAAAGCCCCCTCTTTCAACTGACTTATTAAGCCAGAGCTGCTTTCGCTTTTTCAACCAGAGCGGTGAACGCTACTTTGTCGAATACGGCGATGTCAGCCAGGATCTTACGGTCGATTTCAACAGAGGCTTTTTTCAGGCCGTTGATGAATTTGCTGTAAGAGATACCGTTCTGACGTGCTGCTGCGTTGATACGCGCAATCCACAGTTGACGGAACTGACGCTTACGCTGACGACGGTCACGGTAAGCGTACTGACCTGCTTTGATAACAGCCTGGAAGGCAACGCGGTATACGCGAGAACGCGCACCGTAGTAGCCTTTAGCTTGTTTCAAAATTTTCTTGTGACGTGCACGTGCAATTACACCACGTTTTACGCGAGCCATGTTGCTCTCCTGTCTCTATTCTAATTAAAAAAGTTAAACGTTAACGACTTATGCGTACGGCAGGCACGCGATAACCAGGCCCAGATCGCCTTTGGAAACCATGGCTTTCGGACGCAGGTGACGTTTACGCTTGGTAGCTTTCTTAGTCAGAATGTGACGCAGGTTAGCGTGCTTGTGCTTAAAACCACCTTTACCGGTTTTTTTGAAGCGCTTAGCAGCACCGCGTACGGTCTTAATTTTTGGCATTTTAATAACTTCCACTTCGCATTGTTAAATAAACGAAACACAGGCGAACAAAATCTGTGAAGCCCGAAAGCTCCACAGAGGTTGCTACTTGAAGGCCTACTGTTTCTTCTTAGGAGCGAGCACCATAATCATCTGGCGGCCTTCGATCTTCGTTGGGAAGGATTCGACTACTGCCAGTTCTTGCAAATCGTCTTTCACGCGGTTAAGCACTTCCATACCGATTTGCTGGTGGGCCATCTCACGACCGCGGAAACGCAGTGTGATTTTGGCCTTATCGCCTTCTTCGAGAAAGCGAATCAGGCTGCGGAGTTTTACCTGATAGTCACCTTCATCAGTACCAGGGCGGAATTTGATTTCCTTCACCTGGATAACTTTCTGCTTTTTCTTCTGTTCCTTAGAAGACTTACTCTTTTCATAAAGGAACTTGCCGTAGTCCATAATACGACAAACTGGCGGTTCGGCGTTAGGGCTGATTTCAACTAAATCTACTCCAGCTTCTTCAGCCTTTTCGATCGCTTCTCTCAGACTCACAATCCCCAGCTGCTCGCCTTCCAGACCTGTTAAGCGAACTTCCTGGGCGCGAATCTCGCCATTGATACGATTCGGACGTGCCGTTTGAACTCGTTTTCCGCCTTTAATACCTTATTCCTCCAGTTGTTGAAGACTGCGGCTGCGAATCTCTTGTTGCAGCTTCTCAATCACTTCACTTACGTCCAGACTTCCCAGGTCTTTACCACGGCGGGTGCGAACGGCAACTTTGCCTGCTTCCACCTCTTTATCACCACAGACCAACATATACGGGACACGACGTAAAGTGTGCTCGCGGATTTTAAAGCCAATCTTCTCATTTCTCAAGTCTGCTTTTACGCGAATGCCAGCATTTTGTAGTTTCTGCGTCAATTCTTTAACGTAATCGGCCTGAGAATCGGTAATGTTCATCACCACGACCTGCACTGGCGCAAGCCAGGTTGGGAAGAAGCCCGCGAACTCTTCGGTCAGGATGCCGATGAAGCGCTCCAGTGAACCGAGAATTGCACGGTGAATCATCACCGGTACCTGACGTTCGTTGTCTTCGCCAACATAAGAGGCGCTTAAACGTGCAGGCAGAGAGAAGTCCAGCTGTACCGTTCCGCACTGCCATGCGCGATCGAGGCAGTCATACAGGGTAAATTCAATTTTCGGACCGTAGAATGCGCCCTCGCCCAGCTGGTACTCGAACGGAATCCCGTTCTCCTCCAGCGCTACGGCGAGATCCGCTTCTGCGCGATCCCATGTCTCATCGCTGCCGATACGTTTTTCCGGACGCGTTGAGAGTTTGACCACGATCTTCTCGAAGCCAAAGGTGCTGTACATATCGTAGACCATACGAATACAGGCGTTAACTTCATCACGTACCTGATCTTCCGTACAGAAGATATGCGCATCATCCTGAGTAAAGCCGCGAACGCGCATGAGACCGTGCAGCGCGCCTGACGGCTCGTTGCGATGGCAGCTACCAAATTCCGCCATACGCAGCGGCAGATCGCGGTAGGATTTCAGACCCTGGTTGAAGATCTGAACGTGGCCCGGGCAGTTCATCGGCTTGATGCAGTATTCACGGTTCTCCGAGGAGGTGGTGAACATCGCATCTTTGTAGTTGTCCCAGTGGCCGGTTTTTTCCCACAGCACGCGGTCCATCATAAACGGACCTTTCACTTCCTGATACTGATACTCTTTGAGCTTGGAGCGCACAAAGGTTTCCAGTTCGCGGAAGATAGTCCAGCCGTCGTTATGCCAGAAGACCATGCCCGGCGCCTCTTCCTGCATATGGTAGAGGTCGAGCTGTTTGCCGATTTTACGGTGGTCGCGCTTTGCGGCCTCTTCCAGACGCTGCAGATAAGCGTTCAGGGCTTTTTTATCGGCCCAGGCGGTACCGTAGATGCGTTGCAGCATTTTATTGTTGCTGTCGCCGCGCCAGTATGCGCCTGCGGTTTTCATCAGCTTAAAGTGATGACAAAAACGCATGTTCGGCACGTGCGGCCCGCGGCACATGTCGATGTATTCTTCGTGATGATAGAGACCAGGCTTATCATCATGAGCGATGTTCTCGTCGAGGATAGCAACCTTATAGGTTTCGCCGCGCTTCACGAAGGTCTCACGCGCTTCGTGCCAGCTGACGGTGTTTTTCACAACGTCGTAGTTCGTTTCGGCGAGCTCGTGCATACGTTTTTCGAGCGCTTCGATATCTTCCTGAGTCAGCGTATGGTCAAGATCGACATCATAATAGAAGCCGTTATCGATAACCGGGCCGATGGCCATTTTGGTGTGTGGCCAGAGCTGTTTGATGGCATGACCAAGCAGGTGCGCGCAGGAGTGACGAATGATCTCCAGACCTTCTTCATCCTTCGCGGTGATAATGGAGAGCTTCGCATCGTTCTCAATCAGATCGGAAGCATCAACCAGATTGCCATCCACGCGGCCAGCAATGGTTGCTTTCGCAAGCCCTGGACCGATATCGAGCGCCACATCCATTGGGCTGACGGCGCGATCGTAATGGCGTTGGCTGCCATCAGGAAGAGTAATAACAGGCATTTTATGTCCTTATTTGCAGTGGTGCCCCACACGTAAGAGCACATACAAAGAAAATAATCGAAGTTAACAGCGGATGACGACGCCATCTGACCAACAATCGTCAAATTGGCTCCCCATCGGGCGGCTTGCTAAATCAGAAAAATGCTGATTTACGCAAAGCCGCAACATGGTAACACTAACAAAAGGGTGAATGCACCCTCTGCGGCGATCGGATTCTTACCCTACGAAATTTGGGTGAATCTGATGCGCAGCGCTTTCTTGCGCTCGCATTTCTGTGAAGTTTAACTATCCTTGTAGCAGTCTGTAATAGGAGGGGGTTCTTATGAACGTATCCAGTAAAACCGTGGTCGTACTGAATATCCTGTTTGCTACCGCACTGGTCGTGCTGTTGTCTGACAAATTTCAGTGGTTTTGACCCTGCGACTAATATTGTAACATAACCCGCTTTGTTATTGATTAGACAGAGATTGGGCTATGCCGTCAAAACGCTTTGCAAAAAAACACTGGAAAATGGTGGTGGTGCTTATTGCCATCTGCGGCGCCATGCTGCTGTTACGCTGGGCGGCAATGATATGGGGTCAGGCGTGATATTAGCGCTGTGGTTTCAATGACCTTGCCGGGCAGTTCAAGAAAAGATGTCAAAAAAATAACAGGAAAGTTAACGCGTAATTATAAATAGCCTCTCCGCCAGTTAAGCTAATGCTTCAAAGAGAAAACCGGTACAACATACTCCGGTTTTACTTATATCAACTCGGACGGGATCAGGACCATTCACCCGCCACCAGCGTATGCACATTAAAGGCGTCGTCCATGGACTGGCCGGTAGAAGGCGCGCCCGGGGCGATGTTAGAGCCGGCTTCCACGTCAGAGGCGCGGGTAATTCCGGTCTGGAGGTTCTCTTGACTGGCAGGAGCGACATTATCGGCAGCAAATGCGCCAAACGAGAGTGCGGAAAGCACCATTGCTGTCGCAGCGGTTTTCATTTTATTCATAATCATTCATCTCTTACGAAATTAATGCAGGACTGCTTCAGACATTATTTGTCTGTCATAAGAGTGTAGATCTGGATCACACTTTTTCCTAGTCAATTTATTTATCAGATCGTGTCAAATAAACTGAAAAAGCGAATGAATTAATTATGGAGAAATAATGAAATTGAATGAGAAAATATTTATTGAACCGCTGTTCGATATCGTAAATCAGCAGAAATAAAAGGGCCGGAAACAAGCCGGCCCGGAGAATATTACATTTTATAGCCGAGCGAAACCGTGGTGCGACGATCGGTATGCTCTGGAGCAGAATCTGGCGGCGAGGAGTTCCAGGTGACGTTATAGGCCACCTTCAGTCCAAAGTGCTCGTTAATCGCCACGTTCAGCGCCGTTTCGGAGTTCAGGGTCGTGTCTTCTGCGCCGAAGACCGAGACGCCCTGGGAGAATTTGGCGTTGTCGGTGAGCTGCCAGGCGTAAGTGCCGGAGGCGTAGCCCAGCGGCTGCGTTTCATTATCGCCGTCGGTGTACTCGTCATAACGGACACCCGGACCAAATTCAACGCGCAGGCTATGGACCGGCCCGTTAAGGAACTGGCGACCATAACCCGCCGTTACCACGTCACGCTGGCGGTAGCCGTTATAGCGGTCAGTCAGCCAGCTTGCCTGGCCGAACAGGTAATCATAATCGGTGGTGTTGTAACGGCTGCGCCCACCCACCGCATACTTTTCAGAAGATCGCTCATCGTTGGAAGAGGTATTGCTTGCGTTGCCCCACAGTGACCAGGCAGTTTTGGTGCCATACCAGGTCAGCGTGGTATCTGCCGTCAGGGATGAACTTTTGGTATTGCCCGATTGCGCCAGGTAGCCTGCGTTGAGATTACCTTCAAACGGTTTTTTTGCGGTGGAGGGGTCATCCATAACGGTAAAAACGGAATCATCGGCGACTGCATTCAGAGAGGCAAACACGCCGCCTGCCAGCATGACTGCAGCAGGTAAAGTCTTCAAAAGCTTCATTTATAAAGGAGTCCGTACAACAAAAAAAGAGACCACACGGTCTCGGAAACTTTCCTGAGGATCAATGAAAGGGCATCCAGCGAAAGGTAACAAATTATAAAAAGGCTCAAATAACATAGCAATGATTTCTTATTTCGTTTTTTGAATAAGAACGCTCCCAAAAGATGTTTTATTTCATATTCAAAGGCAGCGGCGAATGTAAATATTCATTTTGAAAATCATACTGTTATTTACTTTCCCTTCCGGACGATTGATGCCAGGCTTAAACGATTGCCTCTCAAAAGGAGTTCACAATGGTACAAATCTATACCCTGACGCTCTCCCCTTCCCTCGACAGCGCCACTATCACCCCGCAAATCTATCCTGAAGGTAAGCTGCGCTGCAGCGCGCCGGTCTTTGAACCGGGCGGCGGCGGGATCAACGTGGCCCGCGCCATTACCCATCTGGGCGGCAAAGCTACCGCCATCTTCCCGGCAGGCGGCGCCACGGGTGAACATCTGGTGTCGCTGCTGGACGATGAGCGCGTGCCGGTACAAAGCGTCCCGGCAAAAGACTGGACGCGCCAGAACCTGCACGTGCATGTCGAAACCAGCGGCGAGCAGTATCGCTTTGTCATGCCGGGCGCCGCCCTGACGGAAGATGAGTTTCGCCAGCTGGAGGAGAAGGTGCTGACGATTGAAAGCGGTTCGCTGCTGGTGATTAGCGGCAGCCTGCCGCCGGGAGTAAATACCGATAAATTCACCCAGCTTATTCGCGCCGCGCAGGCGAAGGGGCTACGCCTCATTGTCGACAGCTCCGGAGACGCGCTGATGGCGGCCCTTGAACCGGGTAACCTTGAACTGGTGAAGCCTAACCAGAAAGAGCTGAGCGCGCTGGTGAAGCGCGAACTGACCCAGCCAGACGATGTGCGCACGGCCGCCGAGGAGCTGGTTACCAGCGGGAAAGCCCATCGCGTGGTGGTCTCTCTCGGGCCGCAGGGTGCGCTGGCGGTAGATAAAACCGGCTTTGTGCAGGTTGTGCCGCCGCCAATGAAAAGCCAGAGCACCGTCGGCGCAGGGGACAGCATGGTTGGCGCCATGACCCTGAAGCTGGCAGAAGGAGCCTCGCTGCTGGAGATGGCCCGCTACGGCGTGGCGGCAGGTAGTGCGGCGACCATCAACCAGGGCACCCGGCTCTGTTCGCTGAGCGACACGCAGAAAATTGTTGATTACCTCAACAAAAATTAATGCACGCTTCCCCTTTTCCCTGAGGGGAAGCGCCAGCAGGTCGCCAGACTGGTGCTTTGGTCTATGCTAAGAAAATTCCCGTAGTAACAACGAGGTGAAACATGAGTAGTGGAGATATTGCCCGTTATGTCGTAACCGTGACAATCCCGGGTGAGTCGTTGACCGATCTTAACGAGTTAACCAACCACTTTACCCTGAGCGGCTTTTTATTGACGCTCACGGACGAGGAGGGCAACGTCCACGATCTGGGGACCAATACTTACGCCCTGATCAGCGCCTTAAGTACTGACGAGGTGAAAGCGCTGGCCAGCGGTCTGGCGGAGAGCGCCACCGGGAAACCGGCAGAGATCTCGGTCACAACCTGGGATGAGTGGCAGAAAAAAGAACAATAAGTGCCTTATATGAAAGCAAACGGCGCAGGTGTGCGGTAGTTCGGGTTTTAAACGGCAGTTATGCGCTAACCTTATGATCTGGCAGACAACATGGGAGAGCGATCATGTGGCAGGCTATCAGTCATCTTTTAGGTGAACAGCTAGGTGAAGGTGAGATCGAACTGCGTAACGAACTGCCGGGCGGAGAGATTCACGCCGCGTGGCATCTGCGCTATGCGGGACGCGATCTCTTTGTAAAGTGCGATGAACGGGAGATGCTGCCGATTTTTACTGCCGAAGCTGACCAGCTGGGACTGCTGGCGCGCAGTAAAACGGTGCGCGTGCCGCACGTCTGGGCCGTGGGTAGCGACCGCGACTACAGCTTTCTGGTGATGGAATACCTCCCTGCCCGTCCGCTGGACGCGCACAGCGCCTTTACGCTTGGTCAGCAGATTGCCCGTCTGCACCAGTGGAGCGATCAGCCCCAGTTCGGCCTCGACTTTGATAACGATCTTTCCACCACACCGCAGCCCAACGCCTGGCAGCGCAGGTGGTCCACCTTCTTTGCGGAGCAGCGTATCGGCTGGCAGCTTGAGCTGGCGGCGGAGAGAGGGCTGGAGTTTGGCAATATCGACGCCATTGTCGAACATGTCCAGCAACGGCTGGCCTCGCATCAGCCGCAGCCTTCGCTGTTGCATGGCGATTTATGGTCCAATAACTGCGCGCTCGGCCCGGATGGTCCCTATATTTTCGACCCCGCCTGCTACTGGGGAGACAGGGAGTGCGATCTCGCCATGCTGCCACTCCACCCGGAACAACCGCCGCAAATCTATGATGGCTACCAGTCGGTCTCTCCGTTACCGCCTGGCTTCCTCGAGCGCCAGCCGCTCTATCAGCTCTACACCCTGTTAAATCGCGCGATTCTGTTTGGCGGGACGCATCTGGTGAATGCCCAGCGGGCGCTGGAACGTGTACTGGCGGCTTAACAATAAAGGGTGGCCTGGCCACCCTCTGCTTAGAGAAAACCCAACAGGGAAAAGAAAAAGTAGCCGCAGACAATCACAATGACAGGCAGCACGTAGAGCGGAAAAATCTGCAGGAAAATGGTGTGGTGCGGCACCACGATACGGGATTCAATCTGCGCGCGGGTTAAACCGTCCGGCCCCTTCGCTTGCTCCAGGATCAGCTGATCCTCTACCCCTTCGCGTAAAAACCGTGCCTGGCGGCTCATCCGTGCGCCGGAAGCCTGTAGCGCCAGCCCGACAAAAATCAGCGCAAAGATAATCCAGAAGGTCACATTGAGCTGATTATGAAAGTCGGGAGTGGGCGAGTTGTACCAGAAGAAATTAAGAAACGGCGTGTTAAAGCGCATCATTTCAATCATCACGTGGGCAAAATCAAGCATAACGGCATTGATGCCAGGCTGCTTCTCGCTGTGCTGATACATAAAATTGAGCACGGAGATTAAAGTTGAGACTACGGCGGGGATAAAAATCACCCAGCCGGCAACACGTTTCAGTACCGCGATGCGTCCAGCTTGTTGATACGTCATCATTTCCTCTTCGTAAAGACGCTTTATTTTTGCTAAGTCTACCTGCTGAAACAGGTTTTCGCCCGTTCTTTGCATGCGATATGGTAAATTGTCCTGCCTGTGCCGCCTCCCTGCGGCGTTTCGCCTGAGATAAGGAGATGTTGTCATGTCGAGCTCACGCCAGATACTGGCTGCTATTTTTGATATGGATGGATTACTGATCGACTCCGAGCCCCTCTGGGATCGGGCTGAACTGGAGGTGATGGCAAGCCTCGGCGTGGATATCACCCGCCGCCATGAACTGCCTGATACGCTGGGGTTACGCATCGATATGGTGGTGGAGCTCTGGTATGCCCAGCAGCCCTGGGTCGGCCCGGGTCGGGAAGAGGTTACGGCGCGTATCATTCAGCGCGCCCTCTCGCTGGTGGAAGAGGAACGCCCTCTTCTGCCCGGCGTACACGACGCCGTGGCGCTCTGCAAGGCGCAGGGACTGCAGGTGGGGCTGGCCTCCGCTTCGCCGCTCGCCATGCTGGAGCGCGTGTTGACCATGTTCGATCTGCGCGATAGCTTCGACGCGCTCGCCTCGGCGGAAAAACTCCCCTACAGCAAGCCCCATCCGCAGGTCTATCTGGACTGCGCCGCAAAACTGGGGGTCGATCCGCTCTGCTGCGTGTCGCTGGAGGATTCCGTGAACGGCATGATCGCCAGTAAAGCGGCGCGGATGCGCTCGATTGTGGTACCTGCCGCCGAGAACCGCCACGACCCGCGTTTTGTTCTGGCTGACGTGAAGCTTGATTCGCTGCAAGATCTGCTGGCGACGCATCTGAAAGGCGCCTGACCCCCCCAGGGCGGCATCGCGCCGCCCAAAAAGTTGACCGCCATAATAAATTTAAAACATCATTTCAATTCCGTTTGTATTTCCCCCATGCCGCTCCTATCCTTAGCGCAGAAAGACAATAACCCTACGTTGAGGTCTATATGATACTGGATGCCTTTAAACTCTCTGGCAAAGTGGCCATCGTTACCGGTTGCGATACCGGGCTCGGCCAGGGCATGGCGCTTGGGCTGGCGCAGGCGGGCTGCGATATCGTCAGCGTGAACCGAAAAGCCCCCGAGCAGACGGCGGCAGGCGTCAAATCACTGGGACGCCGCTTCCTGGCGATCCAGGCCGACCTTAGCCGCCAGGAGGAGCTGGAGGAGATTGTTGCCAGAACGGTGGCGGAGATGGGGCGCGTGGATATTCTGGTTAACAATGCCGGCACAATCCGCCGCCAGGATGCGCTCTCCTTTAGCGAAAAGGACTGGGACGAGGTAGTCAACCTGAACCTGAAAACGGTCTTTTTTCTCTCCCAGGCGGTGGCGCGCCAGTTTGTCGCCCAGGGCAGCGGCGGCAAAATTATCAACATTGCCTCTATGCTCTCGTTCCAGGGAGGCATCCGCGTCCCCTCCTATACTGCCTCCAAAAGCGGCGTGCTGGGGCTAACCCGCCTGCTGGCAAACGAGTGGGCTGGGCTTGGCATCAACGTTAACGCTATCGCGCCGGGGTACATGGCAACCAACAACACGCAGCAGCTGCGGGACGACGAGCAGCGCAGTAAGGAGATTCTGGATCGTATACCGGCGGGCCGCTGGGGAGTGCCGGACGATCTGCAGGGGCCGGTGGTCTTTCTCGCCTCCTCCGCCTCCGATTATGTGAATGGCTATACTCTCGCCGTGGATGGTGGCTGGCTGGCGCGCTGACGCTGCTTTGTGACAAAGGGTTACACCGTCACCTCTTCCGCCCACTGTATAAAAACCCTATACTGTATAGATTGACAGTTTCGTGGATTTTATCATGACGGCGGAAGGCCACCTTCTTTTCTCTATAGCCTGCGCGGTGTTTGCAAAGAACGCTGAGCTTACTCCTGTGCTGGCGCACGGCGACTGGTGGCATATCATCCCTTCTGCCGTGCTGACCTGTCTGCTTCCTGACATCGATCACCCCAAATCGTTTCTCGGACAGCGGCTACGGTGGATCTCTAAACCGATCGCCCGCGCATTCGGCCACAGGGGCTTTACCCACAGCCTGCTTGCCGTGTTTTTGCTGCTTACCATCTTCTACTGGAAAGTTCCGGAGAGCTGGATCGTCCCGGGCGATGCGATACAGGGGATGGTGCTTGGCTACCTGAGCCACATCCTCGCCGATATGCTGACGCCCGCTGGCGTGCCGCTGCTCTGGCCCTGCCGCTGGCGTTTTCGTCTGCCGATCCTGATGCCGCAAAAAGGGAACCAGCTGGAGCGGGTGCTCTGTATGGCGCTTTTTGCTTATGCCATCTGGATGCCCCAGTCGCTGCCCGAAAATGGTGCAGTGCGCTGGTCCTCGCAGGCGATCAATACGCTGCAGCTGCAGTTTAATCGCTTTATTAATCACCGGATTGAGCATTAAAACCACAAATCAGACCTGTTTGGCATAACCCATTCCATTTGGATATAAGCGCCTCTTCGCTCTTCTGCTAACCTTGCGCCAGACGTTCGGACCATACCGATCGCATAATAAATCAGGAGAACGGGGATGAACTTTCCATTAATCGCGAACATCGTGGTGTTCGTTGTCTTGCTCTTGCTGCTGGCCCGCTCGCGCCATAAGCAGTGGAGCCTGGCGAAAAAGGTACTGGTCGGCCTGGTCATGGGGGTGGTCTTTGGCCTGGCGTTACAGGCTATTTACGGCGCAGACCATCCGGTGCTGAAAGAGTCGATCCAGTGGTTTAACGTGGTGGGCAACGGCTACGTCCAGCTGCTGCAGATGATCGTCATGCCGCTGGTCTTTGCCTCCATTCTGAGCGCGGTGGCCCGCCTGCATAACGCCTCCCAGCTTGGAAAAATCAGCGTTCTGACCATCGGCACCCTGCTGTTCACCACGCTGATCGCGGCGCTGGTCGGGGTGCTGGTAACCAATCTCTTTGGACTCACCGCCGAAGGGCTGGTGCAGGGTACGGCGGAAACCGCTCGCCTGAACGCCATCCAGTCGAATTACGCCGGTAAAGTGGCTGACCTGTCGGTACCGCAGCTGCTGCTCTCCTTCGTGCCGAAAAATCCGTTTGCCGATCTGACCGGCGCGAACCCGACATCCATTATCAGCGTGGTGATCTTCGCCGCGTTCCTGGGCGTCGCGGCGCTGAAGCTGCTGAAAGATGACGCGCCGAAAGGCCAGCGCGTGCTGGTAGCTATCGACACCCTGCAAAGCTGGGTGATGAAGCTGGTGCGTCTGGTGATGCAGCTCACGCCCTACGGCGTGCTTGCGCTGATGACCAAGGTAGTGGCAGGCTCTAACCTGCAGGATATTATCAAGCTCGGCAGCTTCGTGGTCGCCTCCTATCTCGGCCTGGCGATTATGTTTGTGGTTCACGGCCTGCTGCTGACGCTCAACGGCGTCAGCCCGCTGAAGTATTTCCGTAAGGTCTGGCCGGTGCTGACTTTTGCCTTCACCAGCCGCTCCAGCGCCGCTTCTATTCCGCTTAACGTCGAGGCGCAGACCCGTCGTCTGGGCGTGCCGGAATCGATCGCCAGCTTCTCCGCCTCCTTTGGCGCAACCATCGGACAGAACGGCTGTGCCGGTCTCTACCCGGCAATGCTGGCAGTAATGGTCGCCCCGACGGTCGGCATTAACCCGCTCGATCCGCTCTGGATCGCGACGCTGGTGGGCATCGTTACCGTCAGCTCGGCGGGCGTGGCGGGCGTGGGCGGCGGCGCAACCTTCGCGGCGCTGATTGTCCTGCCGGCGATGGGCCTGCCGGTGACGCTGGTGGCCCTGCTGATCTCCGTGGAGCCGCTTATCGACATGGGGCGCACCGCCCTCAACGTCAGCGGCTCGATGACCGCAGGCACCCTGACCAGCCAGTGGCTGAAGCAGACCGATAAAGCAGTTCTGGAAAGCGACGAACAGGCTGAACTGGCACATCGCTAACCGTACTACAAATAAAAAACCGCCTTTATGGCGGTTTTTTTATGGCTGTTAGTCCTGAATATCTTCATCCTGGCGGATCTGCACCGCCCAGCGCTGCGCTGATTCCGGCAGGCTAAAGGCGGGTGAACGGCGAAAATTTTCCCCCATCAGCACAAAGGCTACATATTTTCCACGTAACAGCCAGACATCGCGAAAACCATCTACCTTCAGGGCATGCTCGGGCGGCGCAGGCTCGACGCGGGGCACATAGCTAATGACGGGACGGTTTTGTTGACGAAGTGGTTTCATAAGCAACTGGTTCACTAAACAAATATCGGGCTCAGTAAACGTTTATGATAGCCGATCCCTCCCCTCTCCGTCGCGCCCGACGTATGCCTCATGACACAACAGGCTAAAACCCGGCCTGCGATTGCCGCCTCCGCCAGCCAGTTTTGGATAATGTTCTACAATTAATAGGATTTTTTATCCTGTAATCAAATATCAGCCATGTGAATGGAGATGAGTGCAATGTCGCCAAATGATAATAACCCTCAGCCTCACAAAGCGCCGATCCATGACGACGCCGAAGCAAAACCCGGAATGGATTCGCTGGCGCCCGCTGACGGCTCCCACCGACCTGCGCCTGAACCGAGCGCGCCGGGCGAACAGCCTACCGCACCGGGCAGCATGAAGGCACCCGATACCAATAATGAAAAGCTGAAGTCACTCGAAGCACACCGCAAGGGGGGCGAAAATTTCCCGCTCACCACCAATCAGGGGGTGCGCATTGCCGACGATCAGAACTCCCTTCGCGCCGGCACCCGCGGCCCGACCCTGCTGGAAGATTTTATTCTGCGGGAGAAGATCACCCACTTTGACCATGAGCGTATTCCGGAGCGCATCGTTCACGCGCGCGGATCTGCCGCCCACGGCTACTTTCAGCCTTATAAAAGCCTGAGCGACGTCACCAAAGCCGCGTTTCTCTGCGACCCGGATAAGATCACCCCGGTCTTTGTCCGCTTCTCCACGGTACAAGGCGGCGCAGGCTCCGCCGATACGGTGCGAGATATCCGCGGCTTTGCCACCAAATTCTATACCGACGAGGGGATTTTTGACCTCGTGGGCAACAACACGCCGATCTTTTTTATTCAGGACGCGCATAAATTTCCGGACTTTGTCCATGCGGTGAAACCGGAGCCGCACTGGGCGATCCCCCAGGGCCAGAGCGCACATGACACCTTCTGGGACTATGTTTCCCTGCAGCCGGAAACCCTGCACAACGTGATGTGGGCGATGTCCGATCGCGGCATTCCGCGCAGCTACCGCACCATGGAAGGCTTTGGTATTCACACCTTCCGTCTGATTAATGCCGAAGGTAAAGCGACCTTTGTTCGTTTCCACTGGAAACCGGTGGCCGGTAAAGCCTCCCTGGTCTGGGATGAGGCGCAAAAACTGACCGGGCGCGATCCCGATTTCCACCGCCGCGAGCTGTGGGAAGCGATCGAGGCGGGCGATTTCCCTGAATATGAGCTGGGGCTACAGCTTATCCCGGAAGAGGATGAGTTTAAGTTTGACTTCGATCTGCTCGATCCGACCAAACTGATCCCGGAAGAGTTGGTGCCGGTGCAGCGCGTCGGCAAAATGGTGCTCAACCGCAACCCGGACAACTTCTTTGCCGAGAACGAACAGGCGGCCTTCCATCCGGGGCATATCGTTCCGGGGATCGATTTCACCAACGATCCGCTGCTGCAGGGGCGTCTCTTCTCCTATACCGATACGCAGATCAGCCGTCTCGGGGGGCCGAACTTCCACGAAATTCCGATCAACCGCCCGACCTGCCCCTACCATAACTTCCAGCGTGACGGGATGCACCGCCAGGATATTGATACCAATCCGGCTAACTACGAGCCCAACTCGATCAACGATAACTGGCCGCGGGAGACCCCGCCGGCGCCGAAACGCGGCGGCTTCGAGTCCTACCAGGAGCGGGTTGACGGAAATAAGATCCGCGAACGCAGCCCTTCTTTCGGGGAGTATTATTCCCATCCTCGCCTGTTCTGGCTGAGCCAGACGCCGGTGGAACAGCAGCATATTATCGGCGCCTTTAGCTTCGAATTAAGCAAAGTGGTACGTGCCTATATTCGCGAGCGTGTGGTGGATCACCTGGCCCATATCGATATCCACCTTGCGCAGGGTGTGGCGAATAATCTGGGCATCACCCTGACCGACGAGCAGTGCAATACCGCGCCGCCGAAAGAGGTCAATGGCCTGAAGAAAGATCCCTCCCTCAGCCTCTATGCGGTGCCAGGTGGAAGCATCAAGGGTCGCGTGGTGGCGGTACTGCTCAGCGATAAGGTGAAATCGGCGCACGTGCTGGCGATCCTGCAGGCGCTGAAGGCCAAAGGGGTGCATGCAAAACTGCTCTATTCACGCATGGGCACCGTCACGGCGGACGATGGCTCAACGCTGCCAATAGCCGCCACCTTCGAGGGCTCGCCTTCGCTGACCGTCGACGCGGTCATTGTGCCGTGCGGCGATATCGCAAGCCTCGCGCAGAACGGCGATGCGGCCTACTACCTGCTGGAAGCCTATAAGCACCTTAAGCCGATTGCCTTCTCCGGCGACGCGCGCCAGCTGAAGTCGATTCTGCGGGTAGCCGATCAGGGTGAAGTGGGTATCGTGGAGGGCGACAGCGCCGATGACGCCTTTATGGGTAATCTCTTTGATCTGATGGCAGCGCACCGGGTCTGGTCGCGCAGCAGCAAGATTGCCGCTATTCCTGCCTGAGTAAAAAAACCGGGGCCGATTGCCCCGGGTTTTATTCGCATTACAAATCCCGAAACGTGCCTGTTCGATAGCCCCGCGCGGCAATCGCATTCTTAAGCGAAGGCGACGTCAGCACCGCAAGCTCCGTCAGGCGTGGCCAGCAGTAAGCGCTCTGGCGCACCGTATTATCAATGAACGCCGGATGAGCCATCACCTCAAGCGACCGCTCCTTGCGGGCGGCGGAGGCATCCAGCACCTGTAGAAAAAGCGCTTCGCTTATCTCCTCGCCATAAAATTCGCTGCTGAATCCCTGCGTCGTCACCACCCCGTCAGCGGTAATCCCTTCCACCTGGCGATCCAGGCGCATCGCCACCCCTTTGCGGGAGGCATAGTCTGCCACCAGCGGGAAAATGGCGGGGATCATATGCACATGGTGATGGCTGTCGATATGGGTCGGCAAACAGCCGAAGAGATCGACGAAGCGGTTAAACTGACAGTCCAGCTCACGGGCAATCTCCTCCAGAGGCAGCGCATCCTGCTCCGCCAGCCCCCAGATCCATTTCCCCAGCTGGCCGTCACGCGTCAGCCCCGGCATAGCGGTTAGCGGCGCGCCAAGGGTCAGCACAAAGTGCATCCCCACGCCCAGTTCGGGAAGATCGCGGCTCAGGGCAGCGGCATGCTCTACCGCCTCGCCATTCACCAGCGCCGTGGCAGAGGTCACGACGCCATGACGGCAGGCTTCGACAATGCCGTAGTTTTGCCCTTTAGAGAGGCCAAAGTCATCGGCATTCACGATCAGCAGATTTTCCATCGCCGCTCCTTTTAGCGCTGTTCGCTTTTGAGTTTCTCAATGGTCGCCGCAAAATTAGGCAGCCACTTCTCGTGGGCCAGGATCATCTCCCGCGCCAGCTGTTCGGCGTCACGATCGGAGTGCACCAGCGGGCTGAGGTTAAGGGCCAGCAGGACGTCGTTCAGCTCGCCGCTCAGCGCCGCCTGGCTGGCGGCAATCTCAAACCCTTTAATGGTATGGATAAGCCCCATCACCTTGTCATCAAAATGGGTCAGGCGTGGATGCGGCGTCGCGCCGTCGCGGCCCAGAATACAGGTCATCTCCACCGCCCAGTCCGCCGGAATATTATCAATATGGCCATGGTGCGGCACGTTGACGTAATGCTCGGCCTGCTTGTCGTTGTAGATGGCGTTAATCACCTCACAGGCGGCGTCGGAATAGTAGGCCCCGCCACGCTGCTCCAGCTCTTTAGGCTTCACGTTAAGGTTGGGATCTTTATACAAATCGAAGAGCTGCTTTTCAACTTTCTGCACCACCTGCGCCCGCGCGCCGCCCTTGTAAAATTCCCCCATCTCGATGGCCAGCATCTCTTTCTGCTTGAAGTAGTAAAGCAGATAAGAACACGGCAGCAGATTCAGGGAACGGATGAGCCCTTCGCTGAACGGCAGATCGAAGATATTTTTTACCGACGCGGCGGTGAGACGACCGGAGGCGACGCCGTCCAGCAGCCCGGCGAAGCGCGACTCGCCGTTAACCAGCACATCCCTGATAAAGACCATATGGTTCAGGCCGAACAGGTCGATGGAGAGCTCGTCGCTGTCGGATAATTTCAGCACGTCGCGGATAAACATCTTCATGCCGATGGGGATATTGCAGACGCCAATAAAGCGTTTGAAGCCGGTGTGGCGGTAGACCGCCTCGGTGACCATCCCGGCCGGGTTAGTAAAGTTAATCACCCATGCGTTGGGACAAATCTCCTGCACATCCTTAATGATGTCAAAGATCACCGGAATGGTGCGCAGCCCTTTGAAAAGGCCGCCTGCACCGTTGGTCTCCTGTCCCAGATAGCCGTGGCTCAGCGGGATGCGCTCATCCAGCTCACGGGCCTTCAACTGGCCCACGCGCAGCTGGGTGGTCACAAAATCGGCATCCTGCAGCGCGAGGCGGCGATCCAGCGTCTTATGGACCGTTAACGGTACGCCCGCTTTTTGCACCATCCGCTGACAGAGCTCAAAAATAATATTGAGCTTCTCTTCACCCTCTTTCACATCCACCAGCCAGAGTTCGCTAACCGGCAGTTCATGATAACGTTTAATAAACCCTTCCAGTAATTCCGGGGTGTAGCTGCTGCCGCCGCCAATCGTGACGACTTTTAATTTCTTTTGCATAATATCTCCCTTAGCGTATCAGGTTTACCCGGCTGCGAGGTATAGCATTCCACTCCCGCTAATATGGGCAAGCGTTGAATCTGTTGTTGATGGCGGCTATTGCCGCCGGACGTTTAATTCATTACCGTCAAATTTTTCCGATAGCTGCTTGGCGTAAAGGATGTCAGCCTTTTAAAGGTCTTAATAAATAAGCTGGGGCTGCTGTAACCCGCCTCGTAAGCGATATCCGTAATTGAGTAGTTGGTAATTTCAAGCTGTTTTTTGGCGAAATTAATGCGAATGTCATTAATAATTTGCACGGGCGTTTTTTGATAATAACGCTGGGTCGCGCGGGTGAGATATTCCTGAGACTTTCCGGATAAAGCAATCATATTATCCAGCGCATTTTCGCCAAACTGATTCTTATCATGCATCAGTTCGACAACGGTGCGCAGCCACTGAGGGATATCTTCACCCTGACGCTGATCGTCGCGATAATGACGCAGGCGGTTCATCACATAGAAAGTGACCGTTTCGATAAACTCATCAAACTCGCTGTCCCGGAAGTTCAGCGAGGCGATAACCGTCTCGATCCAGGTGAGAAACTCGTTGCGAACGCGATAGACCTGCGATGCCACAAAGCAGAACGGCACCAGCGACAGGTAATGCTTCTCAAAAAAGGCCCTGCTTACGCCGACGTTAAGGATGCGGGTGGCGCCAAATTCATAAAAGCTCTGGTGATGCGATCCCATCGGGATAAAGACGAAATCACCGCGCTCCAGCAACACCCGCTTACAGTTGATCTGCTGGTAGTAGCGGCCGGTCAACACAATGGTGAACTCATAGTAATCGTGCTGGTGCAGGCCGCTTACGCTCTCGGTCTTGTTGTAGATCACCACATGAAAATTCTTGCCGTTAAACAGCTGTTGCTCCCGGGCAGTTTTAATTTCCATCATGGCGACCTCCATTGACCTGACCCATCCTACTGCATTTTTTCGTGAAGCTCGATAAGCTCCGCCACCAGTTCACGCGCCAGCATGGAGGTCATGAGGTGATCCTGAGCATGGACCAGCACCAGGCTGACCTTCATTTTGCCTTCGCCCATGTCGCTTTCGATAAGCTTCGTCTGGACCAGGTGCGCTTCGTTCAGCGCCGTACGGGACTGCTCCATCATCTTTTTGGCGGCGGCAAAATCGCCCTGCTTCGCCTGCTTCAGCGCCGCGTAAGCCAGGCTTCTTGCCTGCCCGGAATTGATGATAAGCCCCATCACCACCTCTTCCAGATCGTTCTCAACCATCTCATCCGCTACGATATTATCCAGATCAAACATCTAACTCTCCTTATGGGCGCGGGTATCCCCGCGCCGGACAATCTTAGAATTTCAGTGCGTTAGCGATATCTTCTTCGCTCTCTTCTTCGTCGATGGTGGCCTGCGCCTTATTGGCAATCGCCACGAACGGCATATAGAGCAGGGTCGCCACGCCCAGGTTAAATATCGCCACCAGGAAGGCCGCTACGCTGCCGTTGGTGTTGAAGAAGGCACCCAGCCCGGTCGGCATGGTCCATGGCGCAATGTTGGTGATGGGCGGGATAATCCCCAGGTAGTAGGCCACCAGGGTGATCGCGGCCAGCAGCGGCTGCACCAGCACAAACGGGATAAAGAGCACCGGGTTCATGATGATCGGCAGGCCAAACAGGATCGGCTCGTTAATCTGGAAGATGCCTGACGGCAGCGCCAGCTTGGCAACCTGACGATGGTCCGCGCGACGGGAGACGATAAAGATGGCGATAATCAGGCCCAGCGTCGCCCCAGTGCCGCCCAGGAAGATATAGGAGTCGAGCATCGGCTTCGCCCAGACGTGGAAGGTTTTACCTGCCGCCAGCGCCGCGTCAACGGAGCCATACTGCTGATAAAGCGACACGTTTTCCAGCGCCCAGGGGGTCATAATACCGCTGTCCAGGGCCGCCAGCGCCAGCGAACCGTGTACGCCGAAGAACCAGAGCAGAGAGGTGAAAATCACATAGGCCCAGCCCACGACGCCGCCCATCGCCGCCAGCGGCGTGGAGATGGTGTCCATGATGATCTGGTGGAAGTTGGTGCCCCAGTGGGAGAGCGCCCAGGAGATGATCCCCATAATCGAGAGGATAATAAAGCCGGGAATCAGCGCCGAAAACGAGCGGGAAACGGAGGCCGGCACGCTGTCAGGCAGGCGAATCACCCAGTTGCGGCGAATAATAAAGGTAAAGAGCTCCGCCACGACCAGACCGATCACAATGCCGGAAATAATATTGGCACCGCCCAGCCAGTTGGCCCCGACCGCATAGGCATCGCCCACGCTGTACGGCGTAACGGTCATAAAGGCTGCGACAGATAATAAACCCGCCGCCAGAGGATCTACTTTTCGTTCTTCCGCCAGCGCCATCCCAATAAAGAAAGGCGCCATCAGCGACATGATACCTAATGTACCGTTGTATACATTGCCGCCGATGGCCTTAAATCCATTGAGTGTCTCAATGGTCGAAGCGTCTAAACGAATGCCAAGGGAATAAAAAAAGGAACCTTCGCCGAAGCTGAGAAAAACGTTATTAATTAAGACAAACATTGCACCAGCCAGCGTCAACGGCATTAATTTAATAAAACCGTTTTTGATGGCATTTACATGCGGCTGCTTTCCGATTCTGACAGCAAATGGAAGTAGAGCCTTTTCAAGTGTACCGATGAGTTTGCTCATAGGAAATTACCCTTAAATGCCGCAACGAAATATTGCGGCGAAAGTGTGTGAAATTACTCTTTGACGGGAAAAATAAAATAATTAATTTGCTGCAGCTTTTTTAATGGCTGCGACTGCAGCTTTCAGTACGCCCAGTCCATCGATTTTGCCGTAAAGAACGGAGTCGATGACTTCGACTGGCTTATCAGGTAATAAACGCTGAATTTCGGGTAACATATAGGCAATCTGCGGGCCTAACAGCACGACATCCGCAGCAGGACCTTTCTCTCCGGCCAGGGTCTCAGGAAACGCGTCGATCACCACCGGCACTTCATACTTTTCAGCCTGCGCTCGCATTTTGGAAACCAGTAATGAGGTTGACATGCCCGCAGAGCAAAACAGATAGATATGTTTCTTTTCCATAACAACTTCCCTCTTGAAGTACCCTCTCGCTACCGTCAGGCTCGCACTGCCCGATCGCTTATGGGTGCTTATATCGTTTGTCGTTGAATGCAGTATACGGTACGGCGAGGGGAGACGATAATTCGCAGGAAGCCACAATTGTCTCTCCTTGACCTGTGGTATTGACTCTCTTCACATTTTAACCAAATATTTCGCGCGAATAAATAAGATTATGGGGATGAAAAAACCGGCCTCTGGGGCCGGTTTAATGGATTATCAGACGAGAGATTACTGCGCTTTCGGCGCCTGCGGGTCGGTATCATACTCGGCACAGGTCTGGTAGCCGGAGTTGATGACGTGGCCAGTATCATCCAGCGCGACGAAATAGGTATCAGCTTTACCATTGCGTTGACCCAGGATGTAGGTCTGGCAAGTGCCGCGAGCGTGGATCATGGTCACTTCAGAAGAAGGTTTACCGGCGATTTGCGCAACCTGTGCGCGGGACATCCCTTTCTTAACATCTTTTACGACCGGCTGTGTGAACTGGTCTGCAGTACGATCGTAGGCTGTACAACCTGCCAGCATCGTCAGTACCGCCGCTGCGCTCAAAATTCCTGCTACGTTCTTGTTCATATTCCGTCCTCTTGTTTATCAGCGTGTTAAGTAAGCATGGAATAAAAAAAACGATTCTTCAACCTCAGATAAAAGACGAAATCTTTTTCGGAAAAATCTAATAAAACAATGATAACTCGCTAAATCGCCCGAATTTACGACACTCAAAACTGTGAACCTTGTCGTTTTTGTCACGAAGGGTTAGCTTTAACAGATCATCTTTTCAGCTTGGCTTAGCTAATGGAGGGCATTATGGCTCTGCAACAAGAAATTATTCAGGCACTGGGCGTTCAGCCGCAAATTGACGCAGACAGCGAGATCCGCCGCAGCGTGGAGTTTTTGAAATCTTACCTGAAGGCCAACCCCTTCCTGAAAACGCTGGTGCTGGGCATCAGCGGTGGTCAGGACTCCACGCTGGCGGGTAAACTCTGCCAGCTGGCGATAACTGAGCTGCGCCAGGAAAGCGGAGACGATGCGCTGCAGTTTATTGCGGTTCGCCTCCCCTATGGCGTACAGGCTGATGAAAAAGATTGTCAGGACGCCCTCGCCTTTATCCAGCCGGATCGCGTGCTCACGGTCAATATCAAGGCTTCGGTGCTGGCCAGCGAGCAGGCGCTGCGCGAGGCGGGCATTGAGCTGAGCGATTTTGTGCGCGGCAACGAAAAAGCGCGCGAGCGGATGAAGGCTCAGTACAGTATCGCGGGCATGACCAAAGGGGTCGTGGTCGGCACCGACCATGCGGCGGAAGCGGTCACCGGCTTCTATACCAAGTACGGCGATGGCGGTACCGACATTAACCCGCTCTTTCGTCTGAACAAGCGCCAGGGCAAACAGCTGCTGGCGGCGCTGGGCTGCCCGGAGCATTTATACAAAAAAGCGCCTACCGCCGATCTGGAGGACGATCGCCCTTCTCTGCCGGATGAAGCGGCGTTGGGGGTCACCTATGAGAATATCGACGACTATCTGGAAGGAAAAACGGTGGCACCGGAAACCGCCCGTATCATCGAGGGCTGGTATCTGAAAACTGAGCATAAACGCCGTCCGCCAGTGACAATTTTCGACGATTTCTGGAAGCGCGGCTAACGCGATCCTTCGACGGGCGGTACGCCGCCCGATTTTTCTCCCGCATCCGCCTCTTTTTTAACCACACCGCTCCTGCTACACTGTATGCCTGAACAGTATAGGGAGTCTTTTGTGAGCAGGCGTCAATCCGCCCCGCGTCTTGAGTTTGAAGCGGCGGCCATTTATGAATACCCCGAACATCTGCGCCCCTGGCTTGAGGCGCTGCCGAAACAGCCCGGCGTCTACTTTTTTCATGGCGAAAGCGACGCCATGCCGCTCTATATCGGCAAAAGCGTCAATATTCGCAGCCGGGTGCTATCCCATTTACGCACCCCGGATGAGGCGGCGATGCTGCGCCAGTCGCGGCGTATCACCTGGACGCAAACCGCCGGGGAGCTGGGCGCCTTGCTGCTGGAGGCGCGGCTGATAAAGGAGCAGCAGCCGCTGTTCAACAAACGCCTGCGCCGCAACCGGCAGCTCTGCTCGTTACAGCTGACCGACGGCAAGCCGCAGGTAGTTTACGCCCGCGAGGTGGATTTCTCCCACGCGCCCGATCTGTACGGCCTCTTCGCCAACCGCCGCGCGGCGCTGCAGACGCTGCAAACCCTCGCTGACGAACAAAAGCTCTGTTACGGCCTGCTGGGGCTGGAGCCGCTCAGCCGTGGACGCGCCTGTTTCCGCTCGGCGCTCAGGCGCTGCGCGGGGGCCTGCTGCGGTAAAGAGAGCGTGGAAGCGCACCAGCAGCGCCTCACCGACGGGCTGGCGGCGCTTCGCGTCGTCTGCTGGCCGTGGGCGGGCGCCATCGCGCTTAAAGAGAGCAGCGAGACGATGACCCACTACCACATCATCCATAACTGGCTATGGCTGGGGGCGGTGGATTCCCTGAGCGACGCGGGCGCGCTGTTACGTGCTCCCGCCGGGTTTGACCAGGATGGCTACAAAATTCTCTGTAAGCCCCTGCTTGCCGGTCGCTATGAGATCATCGATCTCAGTGCCCAGGCAGCCAGCTAATTTCAGTGAACAGCAGCGCGCCTGTGGGTTTCAGCAGGCGCAACGTATGCCGCCCCTCCTGCCAGCAGGCCCCCTGATCGGCGGTGAGGAGCTTCTCCCCCAGCTGCCATGCCCCGCTCAGCACATAGACCAGCCCGCCGCGCGTACCCATAGTGGTAAAGGTGCGCTCGGCGACCCTAACCTGCGCCCGGCAACGATCCTGGCGGGTCATGATATTCAGATCCATCGACATCATCCCCGACGAAAGCCGCGCTTTAACCGGCTGGTCACCGGCGAAGGCGAAAGGCTGATGGCGCTTCAGGGTGTGGCAGAACTGCGTACCGGCATCGAGGGTCACCTCTCCTCCTTCAAGAAGGGTGATTACCCGCTCCACGCCGGGGAAAGGGGAAAATTCGCCATTGCTGGCGAGGGAAGCGATACTGGCGCGCCAGTAAAAATCGCGCGTCGCGGGCGGAAAACAGCAAATTTCTCGCGTCTCGCCCGCGCCGTTGCGCCAGAGGTTAACCGGCATTTTGCGGATATCGAAATATTCCATTACCCCTCCTGAAAGGCGCAGCATGCGCCCGCACCACCTGAAACCGGCAGCGCGCTATTGTTATTCTCATGTGCTGATCTTTATCGGCAGGCGGCAGCCCGGACATTAGGAGGGGAAAGAAAAAAAGTTAACCCTCTGACGCATCAGGCAATTGTGCCGTTCCATCAGGAGCATACCGTGACAATCGCCGTTGGCAAGAGGGTGAGAAAAGAAAAACCGCCGGGCCTGTCCACAGCGATTACGCTTTTGTGAACAGGCTCCGGCGGTCTTAAAGGAGGTTGCGATTATTCAGCAGATGTTGCCATTTTACCTGGCTGGCCCTGACGTTCTGTCAGACGCTTCTCAAAATTGGCGTTGAACTGCTTTTTCTGCTCAGGGGTCAGAATATTGTAGATCTTATTCTGGGTTTCCATGTGGGCGAGCATCTGAGCTTTATGCTGCGCGGCCATCTTGTCGATCTGCGCTTCGGCCTTCGCCTTATCGAAGCTGTCGCTGGCGATAATATCATGCATCGCGCGGCGCTCTTCGACCGGCGGACGTTTCATCTTCTCACGCTGGCTTTTCATGATGTCGCGAATCTGCGTTTTCTGCGCATCGGTCAGGTTGAGATCTTTAAACATCATCATTTCATGACGTGGACCCGGCTTACCCTGGTGGTGGTGCATCATCATATTGCTGTCGGCAGAGCCTGCGGTAGTAGTCGCGGTGTCTGCTGCAAACGCGGTGCCCGCAGCACCCAGAGCCAGAGTAGAAGCAACAAACAGGGCAGTTAATTTACGCATGATAATCGTTCCTTTCTTTCAGTTATTCTTCGGCGCTATGCCGTGTTGACGATATTAACTCTACGAGGTTTATCGTCAATTAGTCAGAACAACCGTAAAGCTGTGAAAGGGTGAAAAACACTTTTTGTGCAATTATGGAGAAATAATGAAAAAAGGATGGAGAAATAAAACTAAAATATTCAACGCAATGATTTTGAAGAAATTTAGCAGAAGTATACCCGATGAATGCTTAATATGAAAGCAATACACCAGGAATATTCCGCAAAATTACGACGCGTCGTAAACCGGCGCAAAAAAATAGGCCGGGGGTGAGTTAAATTACTCCCGAAAGCACATCCCCTCCAGATGGAGGGGCGCGTTCAGGTTAACTTCTCCAGCATCAGCCCCGCCCGCAGGCCAAACGCGACGGTGGGGTTGGGAAAGAGCACATACTCGGTTGGTTTTTGCACGACGTAACGCGTTTCGCCATCTTCCGCCAGCAGCACCCCCTGTCGAAACGGCGTAAAGTTCAGGGTATGCCCCGCCATATGCAATATAAAAGCCTCGCTGTGGCGGGTGATCTGCTGCACCACCCGATAGCGCTCCACGGGCAGCGAGCGGGAGGGCGCGGTTTCGCCCCCCAACAGCGCCCGCAGCGCCTGAAAGGTGGTTTCGAAGCGCGTCAGATCGTTCTGGCCGAACGGTAACGCTTTCCCTAACTCCAGCGTGCAGGATAACGCCCCGGTCTGCTCGCCGGTAAAATGGGTAAAGGTGCCGCCGGGCGCCTGATGAAAAACCAGCGCCTCCAGCCCCGCATCGCCAAGCCAGGTCAGGAAGGTTTCGTCCCAGGGCTGGCTGCGCTGGGGCAACACCCCGAAGCGCAGATGGTAGGAAGCGCGGATGGCGGTATGCAGATCCAGGTGCCAGCGATCCCCCTCCCCTGCGTCGGTAAAAAAGCGCGCCGCCGCCTCTTCCAGCTGACGCGCGCGGGCGGTTTCACCGCTCGCGGGAAACTGTCGCCAGCGCCCGCCAAACATGCGGTTGATGTCGCTGGTCAGATAACGTCTGTTTTGCGCCAGCGCGTCAGGGTTGCCGAGTACCACCAGCAGACGGCAGCGGAGCGTTATCTCGCCGCCATGCAGCTGCGTCATCAGCCGGTCGACAATCTCCACCGGCGCGGTCTCATTACCGTGAAGTCCGCAGGAGAGGAGCAGCGAGCGCGTGCAGAGCTCGCGCGGCGTCAGCTCCACTATCCCCTTCGCCAGCCAGCGCCAGCGAAAGGAGGCCCCTTCGCCCTCCCGTTGCGCAGGCGTCTCATCTGCCAGGGTGTGAGCCAGAAACTGTTCCATATTTGCTCCTTAGCGCTGAAAAGGGTAAACCGGTCCGAGCTGCAGAATGGCCGACAGCGCATCCAGCGCCTCGCGTCCCTCGCGCAGCAGCTGCGGATCGACCAGGTCCGCCTGGGTGAGGCGATCGCGATAGTAGCGATCCACCCAGTCGTTCAGCCGGTTAAAAAGAGTGTCATTCATCATCACCGCCGGGTTGACCGCGCGCATCTCTTCCGGGGTCAGCACCACGCGCAGCCGCAGGCAGGCAGGGCCGCCGCCGTTGGCCATACTTTCGCGCAGATCGAACACCCGCAGCTCGCTTATCGGGTTATCCTCCTGCACCAGCTGATTCAGATAACGCCACACTCTCTCATTTTCCCGACACTCCTGAGGCAGTACCAGCATCATGCTGCCGTCGTCGCGGCTCAACAGCTGGCTGTTAAACAGGTAGCTCTCCACCGCCTCTTTTACCGTCACCGCGCTCTCCGGGACCTCAAGGGGCATAAAGCCCGCCACCCGCTCGTGCAGACAGGCCAGCAGGCTCGCCTGTTCAACAAAGGCGTGCTCATGGCAAAAGAGCACCTGACGGTTAGAGACGGCGATAACGTCATTGTGAAACACCCCCTGGTCGATCACCGCCGGATTTTGCCGCGCAAAAAGCAGCTGGCCGGGATTGACCTGATTAAGGCGAGCGACCGCCTGGCTTGCCGCCAGCGTCTGGCGGGCCGGATAGTGGGAAGGAGCATGACGGGCGAACTCATCGCGCCCGTAGATAAAGAGCTGGGTACCCGGCTCGCCATAATCGCCGCCGAGCCGGTTATGGTTTGCCGCCCCCTCGTCGCCGAACATTCCCACCTGCGGCAGCGCCTCGTGCACGCAAAAATGTGTCTCGCCGGGAAAGATAGCGCGCAGCAGACGTTCGGTGGTGACAGCCTCCGTCGCCCGGTGGAATTTGTTGTTGAGGTTGGCAACCGTCAGGTGCACTTTGCCGTCGAGCGTATCTGCCGAGGGAGCGACGGTAGCCGCGTTTGCCACCCACATGGAGGAGGCGGAGCTGGCGGCGGAGAGCAGCTGCGGCGCCTGGCTGCCCGCCTTTTCCACCACCTGCTCGTCGCTGCCGCTAAAGCCCAGCTGACGCAGCACCGCGACGTTCGGACGCTCCTGCGGGGGGATCACCGCCTGGGGAAAACCGGCATCCGCCAGCGCCTTCATCTTCAAAAGCCCCTGCTTCGCCGCCAGCCGCGGGTTAGAGACCTGAAAGCGATGCTTTGTGGAGGCCTCGTTGCCAAACGACAGTCCAGCGTAGTGGTGAGTCAGCCCCACCAGACCGTCAAAATTCACTTCACGCGCTTTCATGGGTTACCCCCGGTGAAAAGTCGAGCCCCGGACTGAGCGTCTCCGGCAGGCTCAGGGAGGGTGTCTCCAGGCTCGCCATCGGCCAGGCGCAGTAGTCCGCCGCGTACCAGGCGCTGGCGCGATGGTTGCCCGAGGCGCCCACCCCGCCAAACGGGGCGGTGCTTGCCGCGCCGGTCAGCGGCTTGTTCCAGTTAACGATCCCCGCCCGGGCCTCCGTCAGTAGCTGGTCGAATCTGGCCCGATCCGGGGAGATTAGCCCGCACGACAGGCCATAGCGCGTCTGATTGGCCATCGCGATCGCCTCGTCAAAGTCGTCATAACGCCAGACGCCGAGCAGCGGCCCGAAGGTCTCTTCATCAGGCACATTCACCGCGTCGCTCATCTCGATAATGCCCGGCGTCAGGAGCGACGTGCCGGGCTGCACCCACCTCGGCTCCAGCAGCGTTCTCGCCCCGCGCGCCACATGGTCGCGCCAGGCGCGCATAACATTTTCGGCAGCCTGTTCGCTGATAAGCCCCCCCATAAAGGGCTGCTCTGCAACATCCCAGGCGGCGGGTTGCAGGCGGGCGCTCACCTCCACCAGCCGGGCGAGAAACGCATCCCCCGGCGCGCCGCGCTTCACCAGCAGGCGGCGGGCGCAGGTGCAGCGCTGCCCGGCGGTAATAAAAGCCGACTGGATGGTGAGATGGACCGCCGCGTCAATGTCCGCCGGATCGTCGACAATCAGCGGATTGTTACCGCCCATCTCCAGCGCCAGGATCTTCTCCGGCTGCCCCGCCAGCTGACGATGAAGCTGATAGCCCGTCCCGGCGCTGCCGGTAAAGAGCAGCCCGTCGATATCGCTCAGCGCGCTCAGCGCCTGACCGGTTTCGCGCCCGCCCTGAACCAGGTTGAGCACACCCGGCGGCAGGCCCGCTTCCTCCCAGAGCCTGATCATCGCCTCACCGCTTTGCGGGGTCAGCTCGCTCGGTTTGAAAATCACCGTATTGCCCGCCAGCAGGGCGGGCACAATGTGGCCGTTAGGCAGGTGGCCGGGAAAGTTATAGGGGCCAAAGACCGCCAGCACGCCGTGGGGACGGTGGCGCAGCGTGGCGGCGCCGTCCGCCATTTCGGTATGTTGTTCTCCCGTGCGCACGTGGTAAGCCTTCACCGAAATGGCGATTTTATTGATCATTGCGGCGATCTCCGTCGCCGCCTCCCAGCGCGGCTTGCCCGTTTCCCGGGCGATGGTGGCGGTCAGATCCGCTTTATGCGCCTCCAGCAGGGCAGCAAACCGTTCGGCGATGGCCTGGCGGGCGCTGAAGGGCTGTTTCGCCCAGGCCGGGAAGGCGGCCCGCGCCGCGCGGG